>NZ_JAVREZ010000001.1:0-1152657 GCF_031845645.1 Streptomyces doebereineriae | reverse complement strand
GGCAACGGCCTCCACCATGCGGTCCAGGCCGTCGCCCACATGCACAACCTCGCCTTGGCAGCATGATCAGAACAGCAGAAGCCCCGGCTTGACCTGCCCGAACACGACCTTCTGCAACACGCTTTAGCGCCTGTCTCCTTGATGAGTCGATCCACTGATCGGCGCCCCCTGAATGCTTGGGGCATCGCGCATGGAAGCCTCTCCACATGGACACATTCGCGGACCGACTCGACGGCGGGTGGAAGTGGTGGGAGGCCGCCATGGAAGAAGCGCAGGACGGGCGCTGGGTCCGTGACGCCGTGGAACGGCAAGTGATCGAGGACATCGGTGCCGCCACAAACCCTCTTCATGGTGGGCGGATGGCCCCGTTCACCGAGGAATCGTGGCACGTACGCATTGGGAGGATCGCGAACTGGGCCGGGGTGCTGCGGCTCGCGGCTCGGTCAGGCGGCTGGGTGCTCCAACCGGTCGCCGGGCGCAACCCGCCCCACCCTGCCGGCATGACCGAGTTGCTGTCTGGCATCTACGCGGTCGGCGAGCAAGGAGAAATCTGGATGCAGCAGCTCATGAAGGGCGAACTGCCACCAGAAGACGAGGTCGCGAAGGCTGAGGGGTTCCTCACCGGGCCGGGGTCCATCGAGGACCTTGAGCTCTTCTTCTACGACTGAAAGGCCGTCTCTTCCAGCCCCCCGGGTGGGGCCACCCGAACGACGTCGCGGCCAACCCCGAGGGTGCGCTGTAGGCGCGCGTACGACCGGGTACGGCGGAGTGCTCGCGGAGTTTGAACAGAGGTGGTCGGCTCGGCGTGCCGGAGTTCAGCGTCGGACCGCCACGGCCTCCGTTCAGGGTATTGGTGTTCAGCGCTGGGCTGCCACGGCTGTCGCGGCCGCGGTAAGGATGCGGTCCAAGACGGGGACCGGGATCGCCGGGTTGGTGACCGCTGCGCATGCCGTGTCGCGGTCGTGCAGCAGCCCGGCCAGGACGCGGGCCGGCAACCGCGGATTGCGCACCGCGGTGCCGCGGACGTAAGCCTCCGTGTCGTTCAGCAGCCGCACCGCGTCGGCCGGTGACAGCCGGGGGTCCTCAGCCGCGCGGCGGCGCACCTCGGCTTCGGGATCCCGGGCCAGGCGTGCGACGTCGGCCGGTGTCGACTCCGGATCGTCCAGGGCCAGGCGGCGCATCCGCCCGCTGGGGTCGGCGGTGTAGCGCAGCAGGCCCGTACGGGGGAAGTTGGGGTGGCTGTGGGGCCGGTCGGGGTGACTGAAGCTGCCGTCCCACCAGCGCCAGACCTCCAACAGCAGGTCGGCCGGCGCGTCCTCGCACGATTCGGCGAGGAACAGGCGGACCACCCGGTCCTCATCCCGCGCCAGGCGTGCCACGACATCCGGCGGGAGGTGCCGGGCTCGGGCCACACTGCGGCGGACCAGCGGGTGGGACGACGCGGCGAGACGGCGCATCGCGTCGGCGTCGCCGTGCAGGTCCACGACCCAGGGCAGGGTGTGCGACATCGACGTCGGGTCGAAGTCGTGGCGGACCGCGGCACGTTGCTCCTCGGTGAGGTCGGGGCGCAGCGCCACCGCGGAGCGGATGTCGTCCTGCGGGTCCTCCGCGAGCACGGCGACGCCGGGCACGCCCAGGCTCGGGTTGGCGGCCAGCGCCCGACGTACCTCCGCGTCCCCGTCCCGGACCAGCTCCGCCTCCATCTCGGGTGCGAGACGGCACTGTTCGAGCGCCCGCCGCGGGTCGGGCAGCGCGGTGAAAACCTCGCGAGGCATGGGTACGCCGGTGTGGTGGGCGAGCAGCGCCGCCGTACGCACCGCGTCGTCCGTGTCGGCCAGCAGCCGCTCCCGCAGCGGCGCAGCGAGGTCCTCCCACCGGGCACAGGCCGCCGCCCGCACCCGGGGATCGGCGTCGGCCGCGAGGCCAGGCAGGCGCTGTGCCGGGAGCCCCGGGAGTTCGGCCGCCTGCGCGCGGGACGGGCCGGCGAGAAGGTCGTCGTACAGATCCCCGGGAAGTTCGGCGCCCCAGATATAGGCGCGCTCCGCCCAGAGCACGCGCCGGCTCGACGACGGCTCGGCGCGCACCAGGCGTACCCACTGATCGGACGTGAGCTTGGGCCGGAAGGTGTCCGCAAGCCTCGAGCGCACCCGCGGATCGGGATGCGCCACGGCGGCCTCGAGTACGGCGGGCCGGTCGCAGCCGTCCAGGAAGCCCTCCTCCACATCCAGCAGCCGGATCAGCAGTTCGTCCGTCGCGGCCGGATTCGACCCGATCCCCTCCGCCCAGTGCAGAGGCCACGCACGCCGGCCGGGCACCGCTGCCCACACCTCGGCGCGCTCGACCTCCGTCTCGCGCCCGGAGGCCTCGGCGGCCTCCTCCAGCCTCTCCGGCAGCCGGTCGAGGGCCGTCACCCGAGGCCTGCCCTCGACGGGCACCTCCGCCAGCAGCACCTGCCCGTCAAGGGAGAGCGCCACGAACCCGGGGTCGCCGGTCAACTCCGGCACGCCGCTCCCGGCGAGCCGGACCCGGGTCCACCAGGCGTCGTTGCCACCGATCCGGTGCCTGAGAACGGCAACCAGGAACTCGCCGTCGTCATCGCAAAGGCGGCGCCACCACGTGGCACCAAGCGCTTCGCGGACGACGCCGTGCGGCGCCGCAATCCCCCGCGCGATCCGCCAGCCGGCCTCCGGCGGGAACAGGCTGCCCGGGCGCAGGTCCTCAACGACGGTGAGTCCGGCGCGCGCGAGTAGTTCGTGGAGTTTCTCTTCCTGCTGCACGCGGTCATGATCCCCGCCGGCTGGCGGTGGGGACAAGGCCCTCAGCCCAGGCCCAACCGGCCCTCCCCCGCGTACACGTCATTGACTGCGACTCGTTCGGGAGGCCCCACCCCGTGAGAGCGGACAGCGCAAGATCCTTGTAGGCGGACACGGCGGGTCCCGCTCCACGGACAGTTGGTCCTCCTTCACCACGCGCACATCGTCCTGGCGGAAGGCTCCTCGCTGCGGCTGACCCACAGCGGGTGTCGGCCGGTGGACGGCGCACGCCGGTCCGCCCTGGCGGCGAACCGGCTTCCCCTGCCCTGCTCCGCAGGAGCTTCGTTTCCTCCCCGGCCTAAAGGCCGGGGCATCCACGAAGGACAGACCCCATGAACCGGACCGGCTAGTTGGCGCCTCTGGCCATACGGCGTACCTGCTGTGCGGTCTCGTGTGCCGCCCGCTCGGCCTGGGCGACGACTTCGGCAGCGGACCGGCTGTGTACCTCGGCTTCCTGCTGTTCGTTCTCGGCCTGCCGGCACTCCTCGCGCGCCTGCTTCAGCTGCTCCTCGATGGCGGACATCCGTCGGCGAGCCTGTTCGGTGTGCTCGCGCAGCCGCTGCAGCTCGGCTTCGACGTCCGCCTGCCGTGCACGCTCTTCACGCAGGCGCTGCTCGGCCGCCTCCGCTGCCTCCCGCGCCCGGGCCAGCTGCTCCTGACGGGCGCGGCGCCGCTCGGCGAGTTCGTCCTTGGACGCCCGTCCCGGAGACGCGGACGGGGACGCCGGGCGACTGCGGGGGCTCGGCCTCTCGGTCGACGGTGTGGTGCCCGGGCCGAATTCCGCGGGTGGGGTGAGGGCGTTGACCAGGCGGCCGCCCGCCCACTGATCGGCTGCGTCCGGATCTGCGAGTACGGCGCGCAGGGTCGCTTCGAGGTCCTGCTGGGCCGGTTGCGAGAGCCGGTGCCCGGCGTCACGGGCGAGCTGGGCGGTTTGCCGGGACAGGGCGGAGACGACGCGGCGGCGCTGCGTGGAGAGAGCCTTGAGGCTTTCGGCATCCAGGGCCTGGTAGGCCTCGCGCAGCGCGCGCCCCAGTTCCAGGAACTGCCGGCTCTCTTCCGGCTGGGAGCGCAGCAGGAGGTTGGCCGCCCAGGCCGCGAGGGTGGGGCGGCGGGCGGAGCGGATGCGGCGGGCATCGTCCACCCGGCCGGCTGTTTTCGCGGCGGCGGCCTGCGTCTCCCGCCGGGCAACGAAGTCGGACGGCGGCGTGGTGTACAGCTCGTCGAGGACGGCTTCCACGTCATCGCCTTCGTCGCCCCGGCGGCCTGTGCGCGCATTCAGCCTCTCCACACCTCCGGCCCGCCAGCAACCCACTCGATCCATCCGGACTCGACGACGTCCAGCTCGTTCGAGCCGGTCAGGTCCACGTTCTGCGGGAACGGGGCGAGGGCATGGGCGGTGAACGCCGTGCGGAACGTATGACCGTCGATGCCCACTCTGCGGCCACCCGTCCCAGACGGCGGGCAGACGATCACGCGGCGCTTCGACATGTCACTAGCCTCACGCCCACCGCACCGCCTCGCATCCCGGCAGGGCCCAGTTTCTGATCTCACCTCGCACGCCCAGGCACGAGAAAGGATCCTGACACTGTGACTGTTCACGGTAATTGGAGAGGAGCGGGCGCGTTCTGGCTGGTCACGACGCTTCTGTTCATCGTATTTGGCGAGGTCTGTTCGCGATACATGGCAAATCCGTGGTCGCTACGTTCAGTTCGGCAGGCAAACTGCCGGGTTTCGCCACTTGTGGCGTTCAGGTGGCGGCGCGCGGGTCACAGACGGAGGACGATCAGGGCGATGTCGTCGCGGGCGCCGCTGCTGACACCGAGGTGCGCGAGCAGCGCGTCGGCGAGACGTTCGGGGCTGTGGCGGGCATGGCGGGCGAGCGCGTCGGTGAGGCGTTGCAGGCCGGCATCGATGTCCTCGCCGCGGCGTTCGATGAGACCGTCGGTGTAGAGCACGAAGGTGTCGCCAGGGGTGTAGGACAGGTCCGCCTGGAGGCGGGGGACGGGTTCGGGGCGGGCCCCCAGCGGAGGGTCCGTGGCCTGGTCGAGAAGATCGCAGGTGCCGTCCGGGTGGAGCAGGACGGGAGGCGGGTGGCCGGCGCTGCTGTACAGAATGCGGCGAGCGCGGGTGTCGATGACGGCTTGGACAACGGTGGTGGCCAGCGCACCCTCCACATAGCGCGCATACAGGCCCAGGACGTCCAGGGCCCTCGCGGGCCCTTCTACGGCCCGGACGACGGCGGACAACGCGCTGCGCAGCATGCCCATGACGGCGGCGGCATCCAGGCCATGGCCGACGACGTCGCCGACCGCGACGGCGAATCTGTTCTCGGGCAGGTCGACCACCTCGTACCAGTCGCCGCACACGTTCAGTGACCCGGCGGCGGGCAAGTAGCGCACCGCGGTGTCCCGGTGCCGGGCCAGGTGGGGCGAGTGGAGCATGGCCTCCTGCAAGGTGACGGCGACCTGGCGTTCCCGGGCGTGGGCCTGGCGCAGTTTCTCGTTCACGCGATGGAGCTCGCGCGCCCGCGCGTACAACTCGACCTCCATCGCCTCCACGTCGCTGAGCGCCCCGCCTACTCGCCGACGAGGGTGGGAGAGGATGAACGAGGTCACGTCCTCCCCTCGGTGGAGGATCCACTCCACCTGACCGTCCGGCCCGAGCACCGGTGTGTTGATCGCGGACCACCACCGCTCCTCGAACACGCCGGGCCGGTCGGCCACGGGAATGTCGTACTTCATCGGAGCCATCGTGTCCGGCTCCTTCGAGCGCAGGACCCAGTGCAGGGAAGCGTGCAGATTCCGCACCCCGTCAGCATCCGGGTCCGCCGGATTGTCAGGGAACGCATCGAAAAGGTACCGCCCGATCAAATCCTCCCGAGTGCGGCCGGTCACCCGGCAGGCCGCCTTATTGACGTCGGCGAGCACCAGGTCCGGGCCCAGCACCATGCAAGGACTGGGAGTGACCGCGAACAGCGCCTTGTAGTCGATCCCCGGCCTCACCACACGATGTGGCCGGGCACCCTCAGCAGGGCTGGTCTCGTCCCTCACCCTTACGTTCTACCGTTCGTGGGCGTCCTCGGCACCTGGGCGTATCCTCTGTCCTCTCCTTGCGCCGCGCATCTCGGGCCCTCCTCATGCGTGCACGCAACGTGGGGTGGCCGCCGCGGGTTCGGCTCGTAGCCGGGCGAGCACCCCGCGAATGCCTTCGTCGTCGACAGTGAGAAGGCATTGCGGCATGAGGCTGAGTTTCTCCACGCGCTGGGTCTGCCACCCCTGACGCTCATGTCGCCCCCACACCGACCCTCGGCGGTAGGCATGTGCCCGGTCGACGGCAGCAGAGAGAAGGACGTGCCCGCCCCGCTCGATGCGCTCCTCACCGCAGCGGAGACCGCCTTGGTCGACTCGGGCAACGGCGGTCCGGACTCCGTCGACGAAGTCCTTCGCGGATGCGAGGCCGCCAGCAGCCTCGTACACGGTGTCGGCTGGGCGACGTCGCTGCACATGCGCTTCGCCCGGACCGCCGCCGAAGCCGAGCGCTTCCCGGACTCCGAGATCGGACACGCGGCGACCGGGGCGGCGCATCTAGCGTCCAGCGTGCTGCGTCTGGAAATGGTGGTCGGCCACAGTGTCCGGAAGCCCTTCGGCGGGGCCGTACCAGCGACGGAGACGTAGCAGGCGGCAAAGAGGCTCCACGCTGAGGTCCGATCCACTCTGGACCGGGAAGTCCGGCAGGAGCTCGCCCGCGCCGGGTTCCGCGTGTAGCAGCTCGTCCCGCTCAGGGCGTGTCGCCGGAGTAGTAGAAACGGCAGCTCACTCCCGGGCCGGGTGTGCGGGGTTCGCCGGGGCGCGGGTCGTACAGGGCGCGGCCGCCGGGCCACCGGGAGAGCTCGGTCGTCAGGGCCACGCCGTCGTCGACTTCCTCGGTCCGCCAGCCGTGGATGTCCAGCAGCAGGCCGTCCAGCGGGCCGCCGATCAGTTCGGCATACGTCCGGTGCGGAAGCGGGCCGGGGTTGGGGTCGTCGTGGTCAGCGCCGTAGACGCGGCCGTTCAGCAGCTGCTCGTCTCCGTTCATCCCATCAGCATTCCAGCCGCTACTGACAACGAGGGGTGTGGAGACGGCGACGGGCCCGGCCTGGGTGGTGGCCGACCCCGTAACGGTGTGGCGCCCGGCTGACAGTGCTCGGACTCTGTTCCGGTGCCTACGAGCGGCTGTTCACGCGTGGCCGGATGCCACTGTGCTGGTCGGAGAAGACGATGAGCCGCCGATGACGCCGTTGGCGTGACATCGCCCGGCAGCCGCAACCGCAGATGGCCGTGGACGGCTCTCCTCTTGCACATCCACCCGCTGCTGGAGGAGACCAACGTGACCATCGCCCTTGAACACCACACGCCGCAGGCCTTCGTCGACCCCTACGCCGCCGACCCGGCGGAGCCCGCCTGGCCTCCGGCCGCGCCCGGGCAGGACATGGACCACCTACTGCCGCCGCCCAACCCCTCCGAACGCCTCAGCATCCTCATCGACCCCCGCGACCAGCACCGCCTGGCCCTGCACGCCGCACTGACCGCCGCCGGAATCCCGCCCCGGCCCGAGGACCGCGACGCCATCGACCAGCTCAGCGCCCTGCCCGCCGGCATCAACACCACCCTGCAACGCTGGCTGCACCACACGACATCACGGTGACAGAACTCAACAACAGCCAGGAAAAGCCGGAGCGCTGTGTGCAGCTCCCGCTGAACGACGTACAGCGCGCCACCGTGCATCCTGGTCCCCTCCCCCACGGGGGCGGCCGATGGCCTCCACGACACGGCTCTTCAGGCTCTGCGCGACCATCGTCCACCGCCTCACCTTCGGTGGCAACATCACCGAGACCGGCACCGGATGGTACTGGCTCGCCCACGCCAGGGCGGCTCGGAGCGTGCCATGCGCCGCGGGGGCGGCCAAGACCTCCCCCAGCCAGTCCAGGTGGGCCCGGCCTGGGCGTAGCCGCCCACGAGCTCACGCGCCCGCGCGTACCCCTCGCGCGATTCATCGTCCGCCACGTCTCCCGCGACGACGAGTGCATCGAGGCCGAGTAAATGGACCAGGTCGGCGAGCATACGGCGAAGCGCCGCCGTGCCAGCGGCCCCATCGGCGTCCGGGCCGCCGGCGCGGTCGAGGTGTGTATCGGACAGATGCAGAATCGTCATCCCGTCCACCTAACCCTTCTCGGATGGACGCCCCGGAGTGCACCGGCGGTACCAGCGGCTTAGCTTCGCAGTGCTATGCCGCGGGCCGTCCTGCCGCGGCGCGTCCAGGCGGCGAAAGGAACTCCGTGGCAGTCGTGATGACCTTCTCCTGGCCCGAGATCACACCCGACGTGTACGACGCGGTGCGCAAGAAGGTGCGCTGGGAAGAGGACGCACCGGACGGGTGCGTGCTGCACGCCGCATGGTTCGTCGACGGCGGCCTCAACGTGATGGACATCTGGGAGTCGGAGGACCACTTCAACCGGTTCATCGAGGCCAGGATCGCCCCCGTACTCAAGGGCGAACTGGGCGTGCAAAGCGACCCCGAGCCGAAGTTCCACCCCCTGCACCGGCGCTTCGTGGCCCCCGGGGTCAGCGGCGCCAGCTCCTGAGGTACGCCTTCCGCGCACGGGGCCGCGTCAGCAATGCCTGGTCGGCTTTCACCCCGCAGCCCCCGCGGCACCGCACCAACGCCACCGCCTTCGCAGACTCCGGCTGCGACGACGTCAAGGGGCGGTCGGTGATCTTCTCTGTATGACGCAGGCCAGCCGTCCCGGTGCGAGCGTTTGTGCTCTTGGCGCCGGGGCTTATGACTGACTCGTGGTAAGTCAGCGCAGCCAGAGCTGGATTGTGGCGAGGGGAGAGGCGGCAGGCATCCCGACCCCGTTGGCCATCGCGCCGGCTGGCGCCGCCACATCCGCTTCTTCGGCCTCTCTCCCGCACCGCCATGAAGTGCATCCACGCCGCCCACCCGCACCTGCACCGCAGGTAGCCCGACCCATCACGTCCTGAGCAGCACGCGTAGGCATGTGAGTTACTTGGGAACTCCGACTTGGGACGTTGCTGTAGTTGAGCACGGCCCGACAGTCCTGCGGTGCCGCTACTTGGGCAGCGGATCAGGCTTGCCGTAGTCACGAACTGTGCACCCCGCTCGCGTGCCTGCGGCCTCGGCGAGTGAGTCGAGCGGCGGCCGAGGGGCTCTGACCCTTGTTCTTGCCCAAGGTGATGACACGATTCTGGGCGGTCTGCTGTACGGGCACCTGGCGGTCGCCGCCTACGTTTACGTGGTCGACCACGCAAGTGGTCGCCGCATCCCGAAGCGAGCCCGAGGTGGCCATTTCCGCCCCCCCATCCGCATCCGCATCCGCGAATACTTGGCTAGCCACACGATTGCTGCTACGTTATTCATGTGGCCAGCCACACTTTCTCTTGAACTTCCCCCGCAGAACTGAGCAGACCCCATGGGGTGTGCCATCAGAGGGGGCCATATTGCCTTGAAGGAGCGACCCCATGTCCCACAAGAACTCTCAAGTGAAGCCTCCGATCAACCAACGCGTGCTGACCCTCGGCATCACCTCTGATGCGCTTTCGCCGGACGATTATCCGCCGGGGGTTGCGACGCTCGAGGAGCTGCTCGCCATGAGGAAGCGCAGCTGGGCTGCGCTCCAGGCCACAGGCATCGACGGCGAGGAGGGCTATGTCAGCCTGGACCCCGACGAGGCTGAGGCCGAGCTGCGCCGGCTGTTCGACGGGCACTCGTTCGGGGTGGTGCTCATCGGTGGCGGCATCAAGAATGTCCCGGCGTACACCGTCCTGTTCGAACGGATCGTCAACGTGCTCATCGACCTCGAGCCCGACATCCGATTGAGCTTCAGCTCGCATCCGACGAACGTGCCCGAGGCGCTGCAGCGCTGGCTTAAGAGGTCCTGACAAAGACATCTCACGGAGCCAGGCGTGGGACGTGGCGGTGCGATATGGGGCAGGTGGCGAGGCCGGAAAAGGCTGTCGTGGTCGTAGCCCCGGTCTGCCATCGGCGCGTCAGGCCGGTGTCCGGGGCGGCCGACCGCGCCGGACACGGCCCGGGCCTTGTCCAGCAGCGGCAGCACCTGCGTGACGTCGTTGCGTTTTCCGCCGGTCAACGACACCGCGAGCGGGTGCTCCACCTATTTCCACTGCCCGTCCAACGGTAGGCCCCGCAGGTGCACCCCCGCCCCGCCGACGCTGATCCGCCCGCGCGAACGGCTCGAACACATCGCCGCGAACTCCTCCAGTCCACCGGACTACAGGTGTCACACACCAGTCAATGACACAGCCCCACGACCGGACACGCCACCGACAAACTCCGTGGCACCCCTCCTCCCGTATGCGCCCCCGTACAGCGAGAGCTCTCACCACAGAAATGATCAGCCCGACCAGGAGCCACACATGCTTGAAGGATTCGAAGACCGTTATGCCGACGTCAACGGCACCCGGCTTCACTACGTCATCGGCGGCGAAGGCGAGCCGCTGGTCCTCATGGACGGGTTTCCGCGCACCTGGCACGGCCTCCACAAGATCATGACCCCTTTGGCCAAACACTTCCGCGTCATCGCCGTGGACTACCGCGGTCAGGGAGAGTCGGACAAGCCCGAGGGCGGCTACGACAAGAAGAACATGGCGAAGGACGTCTACGAACTGGTGCGCAGCCTGGGCCACGAGCAGGTGAACATTGCCGGTGGTGACATCGGCGCAATGGTCGCCTACAGCTTCGCCGCCAACTATCCGCAGGCCACCAAGAAGCTCGCCCTGTGGGAAGGGGCACCCTTCTCGCAGATGTTCCAGGACTTCGCCAAGCCGTTCCCCAGGCCCGGTGATCTGAACCTGTGGATATACCCGTTGAGCCAGGTCGAGGGACTGCCCACCAAGCTTCTCGCGGGGCGGTTTCGGCACGTGATCGACTGGTCGGCCGAACACCTCGCGCTCCACCCCGAACGGATCAGCGAGGAGAGCCGGGCCATCTACGCCCAGGCCTACGACACACCCGAGGCACTGACCGCGGGCTTCGGCGTATTCCACACCTTCCACCAGGATGTGGCTGACAACGACTCCTATCCCCCGCTGGAGATGCCCGCGTTGGCTATCGCCAATCAGGGCGCCGACTTCATGCGGCCGATGATGGAAGGCAAGGCCAACGACATCCGCTACAGCGGCATCGAGGACAGCGGCCACTTCGTCGCGGAGGAGCAGCCGGAGGCCCTGGTAGCCGAACTGGAAAAGTTCTTCGGCTGACTCCCCGCACAGTGAGCGGCTTGAGTCGCAAGCGCTCGCCAACCCCGACGTGGTCGAGAGGCTCCGCGTCGGCGCGCCACTGAACACCCCCGGCCCGGCGACCTTCTACGGCGGCGGAGCGGCCGGCTACACCGACTACCCCACCCACACCGGCTGAGGAAACCGAACCATGTCCACCCCCGAATCCCGCATCCCCACGACGGCCGACACAGGACCGATGAGCTACGCGATCTTCCAACTCGCCCGCGCACACCGCGCCTACGCCGCCGCCATGCTCCGCGAGATGGATGTGCATCTCGGACAGGAACTGCTGCTGATGCAACTCCTGGACCGGGATGGCCAGACCCAGTCCGAGCTGCTCGAAAGCGTCGGCCTGGACCACTCCACCGTCTCCAAGTCCCTGCGCCGCATGCAGGAGGCCGGCCTGCTCGTGCGTGAGCCGGCCGCACATGACCGGCGCGTCCTGATGGTCCACCTCACCGACAAGGGCCGTTCGATGCGCGAGCGCCTGGCAGCCATGTGGCGCGCCCTGGAGGAGATCTCCGCGCAGGGCCTGTCGGCGCAGCAGGCGGAGTCCTTCGTCCGCACCGCCTACGCCATGGCCGACGCGATCAACGGCCACGCTGTTCCCCGGGAAGAGTCCGAGTAACTCCCCTCGGCTTGCACCCCGGTTCTGGCCTGGAGTGCAAAATCGCTTCTGGCGTTCTCGCGAAGTGGACAGTGCTGCAGCGCACTCAGCTGCACGAAGGCCCGTGCTGAACGGAGCCAGGCTCCGCGACTCTCGGAAAAAGCCCGATGAAGGGCAACACCCCCCACGGAAATGTCGAGCCCTTCCCCGTCGCCAACCAGACCGCACATCGAGGATGACCGCATCGCCCGCGTCCGGGTCACCTTGGATCTCCGCAAGCTCCTGGCCGGCCGTGACCCCCACCGCGGAGCCGTCCACCACAGCCCCGCCTCCTGAACGACCCGGGCCGACAGCACCCCTGCCCCGCCCACGCAATCCCCCCACCAGTGACCTGATGGAAAGTGAGACCCCCATGACCACCACCCTCCCCGTCCTCGTCGTCGGCGCCACCGGCTCCCTCGGCGGCAAGGTCGTCGACGAACTCCTCAAGCGCGGCAAGAACGTCCGCGCCCTGGTCCGGCCGACCACCGACGCCAGCCGGCTCGAAAAGCGGGGCGTCGAGATCGCCCGCGGCGACATGCTCGACCTCGACTCACTCGTCGCCGCCATGAACGGCGCCGACGCCGTCATCACCACCGCCGCCGGCTACACCCGCGGCGGCAAGAACGCGCACGACATCGACACCGTCGGCAACGCCAACCTCGCCGAGGCCGCCCACCGCGCCGGCATCCGGCGGTTCGTCCTGACCAGCATCCTCACCAGCGACCAGACACCCCAGGTCCCGCATTTCTGGCACAAGAAGATCGCCGAGGACAAGCTCGAACAACTCGGCGTCCCCTTCGTCGCACTTCGCCCGGGCGCGTTCTTCGACCAGATCGCGACCATGGCGGGCAACCCGCTCGACAAGGGCCGCCTGATCTGGATGGCCAAGGCCGCCGTCCCGCTGACCTTCGTCCACACCTCCGACCTCGCGGCCTACCTGGCGGCCGCCGTCGACGCCGAGGCCGCCAACGGTGAGCGCATCGACATCGGCTGGGACCGTCCGGTCAGCATGCGCGAGATGGCCGACCTGATGGGCAGCCGAGCCGGAAAGAAGATCAAGGTGTGGGCCGTCCCCTCCGTCGTTGTCCGCGCCGCAGGAGCCGTCGTCGGCCGCTTCAACCCGGTGATCAAGGACATGGCCGCGATGTTCGGCTGGTTCGACACCGGGCGCTACGTCGCCGACCCCCGCCGCCAGGAGCAGCTGTTCGGCCCCGCCCCCACAGCCGAGGACGCCATCGCCCGGTACACCGACGAGCTGCGCAGCGCACAGCACCGGTGACAGCCGCGCGTCCCATCCCTCGCCGCCCGGCAGCCTGACCAGGACGCCTCGGGCCTATCCCTCCTGGTCGAACCACTCCACAACCGTTCCGGCCGAGCCGAACGGGTGACGGGGCGCGCGCTCAGGGCCTCCTCTGCCGGACGAGGGGCCCGAAGCCCTGCGATGACGGGGCTTCACCGGGTGTCCCCCGTTGACGATCAGGTGTCCGCAACTGACTGAGCGATTCACCGGATGCCGACAGAAGATCGAGAGGTGCTGCGGCGACCACCTCGCCGCGGGCTGCAGCGTGGCGACCCTGCGGGGCGTACTCGATACGTAAGGAACCAGCATGGACAACAGTGCAGCGTCCGCAGGCGCCGTCTCTGCGACGATGCGAGCGGTCGTCGTCACTCAGCCCGGCGGCCTGGATGCCCTTCAGATCACCACCGTGCGGATGCCCGAGCCACAGCCCGGATGGGTACGCATCAAGGTGAAGGCATTCGGCGTCAACGAGTCCGAAGTCACCACCCGAAAGGGCGAGTCGGACCCGGAGGTCACCTACCCGCGGATCCCCGGCATCGAGGGCGTCGGCGTGGTCGATCAGGCCGACGAGGACAGCGGGCTGCGCCCGGGGCAGCAGGTGGCGACCATGATGGGCGGCATGGGCCGGTCCTTCGACGGCTCGTACGCGCAGTATGTGACCGTCCCCGCGAGCCAGGTCATCCCGTTCGGGACCGGCCTCCCATGGGAAGTGATCGGCGCGCTGCCGGAGATGTTCCAGACCGCCTACGGCTCCCTCGCCACGGGCCTCGGCCTGCAGGCGGGACAGACGCTGCTGATCCGCGGCGGCACCTCCACGGTCGGGCTGAGCGCGGCCACGATCGCGAAGGACCTCGGAGCCACCGTGCTGTCCACCACCCGCAGCCCGGACCGGGCCGGGGAACTGCGGGCCATCGGTGTCGACCATCCACTGGTCGACAACGGCACCATCGCCCACCAGGTGCGCGAGCTGATGCCGAACGGCGTCGACGCCGTACTGGAACTGGTGGGCTGCTCGGTCCTCGCCGACACCTTCCGCACCGTCCGCCGCCACGGCACCGTCTGCTTCACCGGAGCCCTGGGGGGCCAGTGGAACATCCCCGACTTCACCCCGTTCATGATCCCCAGCGGGGTGCGGCTGACCAGCTACGCGGGCGGGGCCACCGACCTGCCCGCGCAGGTGTTCCAGCAGCACCTCCAAGCCATCGCCGCCGGGCGGCTCAAGGCCCCGGTCGCGAAGGTCCACCACGGTCTGGGGCAGATTGGCGATGCCCAGGCCGACGTCGAGGCCGGCACGACGCCGGGCAAGCACGTGGTGCTGCTCGACGACTGAGAAACACATCCATCCGCGCCGGTCGGAACCGGCCGGCAGCGGCATGCCAGAAAGGAACTGCCATGGGCGTCAACAAGGAAGAAATCAGCAAGACCATCCTGGAACTGGAGAAGTCCTTCAACGAGCGGTGGAGCGTCGGCGACAACCGCGGCTACCTCGACAACTACGCCGAGGAGATCAGCTACTTCGACCCGATCGGAAAGGACCTGGTCGTCGGCCGGGACGCGACCGTCGCCCACATCGAGGCGATCTACTCCAACCCTCACATCGTGCGCAACGAGTACCTCAACCCCGTCGTGCACGTCAGTGACGGCGGTGACTTCGCCCTCCTGGCCTACAACCTGGACACCTACGTGCTCGACGACAACGGCAACGAGCGGCAGCTGCGCGCCTGGAACGCCACCGAGGCGTACCGGCTGATCGACGGCGAGTGGCGCATCGTGCACTCCAACTGGGCGTTCGCCCAGACCGCGACAGGCGCGATCGCGTCCTGACCGGGGTTCCAAGGTGACGCACCCCCGGCCGGTGAGCGCGGACGAGGGAGGCGGTCGGTCCCGGCCCGCCCCCCCGCTCCGGACGCGATCAAGGCCGTGCCGGACGTGGGGATACCTGCTTGTGCCGCGCCCGCCTCACATGCCCGTTCTGGTTTCGCGGGCCGTGAAGGCTGCCGGGGTGAGACCGGTGTGACCACGGAAAAAGCGGCCGAAGTTGGCGGGATCGGTGAACCCGAGATGGACGGCCACAGCCCGGGCGTCCCAACCGCCACCTCTCAGCAGGCGCCGGGCTTCGAGCAGCCGCCGCTCGTCGATGACCTCGCGCACCCCCTTGCCGGTGGTGTCCCGGGCCGCGCGGCTGAGGGTGCGAACCGAACAGCCGAGCAGCCCGGCATAGTCCGCAGCCCGGTGCAGTTCCCTGAAGTGCAGCTCCAGGGCGTCCACAAACCGTGCGTACGTATCCCTGCGGCCCGTGCCACCCGCCGATGCGCCGTCGGAGGTGACGTCCGGGGAGTTGGCAAGGCGCAGTAGCAGCGATTCGAGCAGGCTGCGCCGCAGGGCGTGGTGGACCTCGAGCCGGCGCCGCCCCAGTGCGCGGTGCTCGTCCAGGAGTTGGAGCGCCGTCTGCCGCAGCCAGGCCGCGTCATCGGGGTGCGGGTTGAGAACGGCGGGGGCCTTGTGCGCGGTGAGTGGGGCCAGCAGGCGGGCGGCGTCGGACGTCAGCACGTCCGGCTCGAACAGGATGAACAAGCCGCGGGCGGCGCCCGGAGGATGCCAGCACTGCGCGTGCCCGGGACGCACCCACAGCCACTGGCCTCGGGTGACGGTTCGCGTGACGTGGTCGACATCGTGGAACAGCTCACCCTCGGTGACGAGGATCAGGTAGTGGAAGGTGGCGCGCCCCGGACGGGGCGGATTCCACGGCCAGTCGTCGTGCTCGGCGAAGAAGTCCTCGACGGTGCTCACCTCAAGGCCGTACGGAGTGCCGACCGGGGGCTGGAAACCGTACAGCGGGACCGTGGCCTGCTCGGCCTGCCCGCTGCGTCCGACGCGTGGGGAACGCTTGGGGTGTCGCTTGCCGACCATCACGTGTCCGCAGTTTACCGCCCGTCTTGCCCGCGTCGCCGGAAAGGTTGAGGGCGCGCCGTCCGCGTCCTAGGCCGACGGCCCCTGACCGCCTCCACCGAGGAAGGAAAGACTCTTGAACGGATTGACCCTGCAGGCGTTCGCCGCCGAGTGCGCGGAGGAACTTCCCGGAGCCCAGCTGGAGCATCCCTTCGGCCCGGACTGGGAGGTCTTCAAGGTACGAGGCAAGGTGTTCATGCTGATGACCGAGGTGCCTGGGCGGCCCGTCGTGATCCTCAAGGCGGACCCCGGCGAGGCCCAGGCTCTGCGGGAACACCACAGCCACATCAGCCCCGGCTACCACATGAACAAGAAGCACTGGATCACGCTGGAGGGTGGGACGGGCGTCGACAAGAAGCTCGTCAGGGAACTCGTCACCGACTCCTACCTGCTCGTCGTCGCCCATCTGCCCAAGGCCGAGCAGCCCGTCGACCCGCACACCTACGGCACCAGCACGCGGGCGGCCCGGTGAGCGCGGCCGGTGACCGCCTCCAGGACACCGCCCGCAAGGCGGCCCTCGCGCTCCCCGGCGTCAGCCACGGCCGCCCCTTCACCCCCGGACTCGACGTGTACAAGGTCGCGGACAAGGTGTTCCTGATCGTCACCGACGACCCGGACGAACAGATCATCACGGTGAAGTGCGAGCCCGAGCACGCGCGGGCACTGGAGCGCGGCTACGCCTCGATCACTCCGGGCCGCTATCTCGACAAGAGGCACTGGATCTCGCTGGGGCCCGGGCGGGGCATCACGAAGCAGCTGACCAACGATGTGGTCGAGCACTCCTACGACCTGGTCATCGGCACTCTGTCAAGGAGTGAGCGCCCGTAGCGAGCCCCTGGCCCGGCCGCGGCCGCGAGGTGACCCGTTGACCGCGCCCCGTTCGACACTGGCTGGCCTCAGGCAGCCAGGCAGCTCTGGGAGCCTGGGCGATGACGCCGCCTCCCCGCGTCTCCGTGGCGGACCGGTCAGCGGCCGCCGGGGTTCGGGGGCGGAGCAGGACGGCAGCCGGCCCCAGGTCCAGGCGGAAGGTGGGTGCCGTACGGACTGACGTGCGACCAGAACAGCGTGGTAACGACGGCGCCCAAGACGGGGAAACGGAACTCGTCCCGCTATCCATGACCTACCTTGCGGCTGGTGTCGTGCTCCACCCTCGCAAACCATCGCGCTCCCCAAAGTCAGCAACCAGCACACTCCCTGCAATCACTCGCAAACAACGGTGCACCGTCACATTGAGCCTAGAATCAAAAATGTGTTCGACGATCTGCCGCCCGACCTGGAACGACTGCGCACCCTGCGGGTGTGGCATGCCCTGTGGCTGAACCGCATCGACCGCAAGATCGCCTTGCTGGAACGCCGCGAGGCGGAAGCCGAACACGGCCGCAAGAACCGGCCGCGGCCGCCGGAGTGGGTTGTCGAAGTCGGCATCGGCACCAGCAAGCCGCCCGTCCAGGTCCACGCCGGCACCTGCCACATGATCGGCTCCCGCCGCCGCCCCGTCAGCCGCGCCGAAGCCCGCCGCCTCCTCGCCGACGGCCTGCGCGCCTGCACCCACTGCCAGCCCGACACCCAGTTGCACATCATCGACTTAGCCGCCCGCGAGTCCACGTGCGCGCCATCGACCACATCACCGGCTCCGTCCCCGATGACTTCTGACCCCGGCGACCGGGGCCGCTGCGCCGTGCATACCGGCGAGCGCACCTCAATGCCCGGCAGCGTCCGCGCCGTCCATCCCACCCTCCCCCACTCCTCAACTCCGCCCAGGGAATTGGCAAAGCGGCCGCAACGGGGATGTCAGCACCCCGACCAGACCTGCACGCTGTGCTGACCTGGGAGCACTCCGGGACCCCGTGAAGGCGCGCAACATCTACCGCAACACTCAGGGCAACACCCGCCGAAACGCTTTGGCGCAACCCCCGGCCACGGCCGCGACCACGTCCTGGCTGCCCTCGTCCCGCCCCACGCGAGCCTGCCGGTGCTGGACGGCCTACTGGAGCTCGGCATATGGCAGCCTGTGTGCCAGGCGGACAACCAAAGGGACAACCTGGACCGGAACGTGCGTCTGAGTTTCCTGGGGTGAGCGCCGCCCCACCCGCCGCGGTCCGCCGGTCATTGGGCCGTGTGGCACGGGCACTCCGTGACGCCTGACCGTAATGCCCGTATCCTCATCAATGCCAGGCTCTCTTCCGAGCAGCGGAGTGTCGCGGCAGCAAGTGAGGCGAAGCGTGGTTCGGTCCGGCGAGGAACCCAAGCCGACGGGACGTGCGACGGACGGCACGGGGCCCGCCAGTCCGCGTGAGCTGTTCCTCCAGGGCGAGCCGGTCGCGGAGGGCGTACGGACGTCCATCCTGAACTCGTGGCAGCGCAGCCGCTCTCTGGGCCTGTCGCCGGACACTCTCGACCTGCCCTACCGGGAGGATTTCGACCCTGGCGGCCGTATCGTCCGCGCGGCCGTGCCGGTGCTCGACCGGCTGCAGGCCACGTTCGCCGGGAGCCAGGTCAACATCTCCGTCGCCGACGCGAACGGGACGGTGCTGCTGCGCCGCTTCGGGGACCCGTCGATGGTCAGGAGCCTGCCGGCCATCCAGGTCGTGCCCGGGTTCGTGTTCGCCGAGCAGGTGGCCGGCACCAACGGCATCGGGCTGGCCCTGGCGGAGCGGCAGCTCATCCGCGTCTACGGCGCCGAGCACTTCGCGGAGCGCTCGCAGCAGAGCGCCTGCGTCGCGCTGCCCGTCCGGGACCCGCTCAGCGGACGCATCGAGGGCGTCCTGTGCCTCGGCTATCCGCGTGGCTTCGAGCGGCCCGCCCTGGGCGTCGCCATCCGCAGGGCGGCGGAGGGCATCGAACGGCGACTGCTCGCGCAGAGCTCCGCGCACGAAGGCGCCCTGCTGCGGACGTATCTGGCCGCCGGGGCCGGAACCGGCGGTCCGCATCGCGGCGTGGCGATGGACGCGCTGGGGAACGAGTTCCGTTCCCGTGACGAGGCGATCCTGAAGGAGAAGGCCGCCGAGCTGATCTCCGGCGCGCAGCGGGGTGCCGTCGAGGTGCCCCTTCCCGACGGCCGGCGGGTGACCCTGGTGAGCCGCCCGGTGACGAGCAGCTCCGGGGTGCGGGGCATCGCCATCGAGGCCGTGCTGCCGGGCGCCCCGGTGCGGGAGCCGCTGGCCGTACCCCACCAGACGGACGAGCTGTCCGCCCTCACCGCCCCACTCTCGGCCGCACGCCCGGCGATCATCGTGCCGCTCGGCCACCTCGCCGCGGTCCCCGGCCCGGTCATCACGGCCGACGGAGACGGAGGCCCGGCCGGACCGCACGCGACCGCCGAGCCCGGCGCGACGCTCTCGGCGGCAGGCGACGGACGCTCCGTCGGCCCGGCCGCGGGCGACACCGGCCGCGGTTCCGCCGAGCCGGACGCGCCCAGTGGCCACCACCGAGCCCCCGAGCCCGGCACGGCCGGCAGAAGCCAGGACGTCGCCGAGCCCGCCGCAACCCTCCCAGCGGCAGACGACGGGAGCTCCGTCGCCCCGGCCGCGGGCGACACCGGCCGCGGTTCCGCCGAGCCGGACGCGCCCAGTGGCCACCACCGAGCCCCCGAGCCCGGCACGGTCGGCAGAAGCCAGGACGTCGCCGAGCCCGGCGCGGCCCTCACGGCCCGCGGGGGCCCGAGCGCTTCTGAGCCCGGTACGCCCCTCGCGGCCGGTGGAGAGCGGGGTCCGGCGGATGAGCACTCCGAGGCGGCGTTCCCGGCCCGGGCGCTGGTGATGCTGGGAGAGCCGCACGTCGGGGCCTACGCCCTGGCCGCGCGCCGGCGTCTGGAGCTGCTGTCCGAGGCCAGTACCCGCATCGGCACCACCCTGGATGTGCGCCGCACGGCCGAGGAACTGGCCGAGACCGCGGTCCCCGGGCTGGCCGACTTCGTCACCATCGACCTGCCCGACGCCGTGCTGCGCGGCGAGGAGTCCGCCGATCCCCTCGCCGACCTGCGTCGTACGGTCGTCCACGGGATCCGTGAGGGCCTGCCCTTCACCACGCCCGGCGAGCGCATCGACTTCGGCCCGACCGCGCCCCAGCTGCGCTGCCTCACCAGCGGCGAGGCCGTGCTGGAACCGGACCTGAAGGCCGCCGCGGGCTGGCTCGCCCAGGACCCCGAGCACACCGCGCGCCTGTTGGCCCACGTCCAGTCCCTCATCGCGGTCCCGCTGCTCGCCCGCGGTGTCGTCCTGGGCATCGCCAGCTTCTACCGATTCGGCGCCTCCTTCGGGGACGACGACCGCTCCCTGGCCCAGGAACTCGCCTCGCGTGCCGCCCTGTCCATCGACAATGCCCGGCGCTACACCCACGAGCGCAGCATGGTCCTGGCACTGCAGCGCCGGCTCCTCCCACAGGGCCTGCCCGACCAGGACGCCGTCGAGGTCGCCCATCGCTACCTGCCCGCCGAGTCCGACGTGGGCGGCGACTGGTACGACGTCATCCCCCTGTCCGGGTCCCGCGTCGGACTCCTCGTCGGCGACGTCGTCGGCCACGGCATGCTCTCCGCGGCCACCATGGGCCGCCTGCGCACCGCCACCCGCAGCTTCGCCGAGCTCGACTTCCCGCCGGACGAGGTCCTCACCCACCTGGACAACCTCGTGGGCCGCCTGGACCGGGAGGACCCGGACGGCAACGGCGCCGGCGTCATCGGCGCGACCTGTCTCTACGCCATCTACGACCCGACCACGCAGCGGTGCCTGATGGCCCGCGCCGGGCACCCACCGCCCGCGCTCGTCCACCCCGACGGCACCGTGACCTACCCCGAGCTCCCCGCCGGGCCCCCGCTCGGCCTCGGAGGCCTGCCCTTCGACGCCGCCGAGGTCGATCTCCCGGCGGGCAGTCAGCTGGTCATGTACACCGACGGGCTCATCGAGGACCGGAACCGTGACGTCGACGTGGTCCTGGAGCAGCTGCGCGAGGCCCTGGCCCGCCCCGAGCGCGCCCCCGAGGAGACCTGCCGGGCGGTCCTGGACACCGTCGCACCCGCGCACCCGCACGACGACATCGCCCTGCTCGTCGCCCGCGTCCATGCCCTGGATCCCGACCGGATCGCCGGCTGGGAGATGTCCGCCGACCCGGCCCTCGTCGGCGAGGTCCGGGCGTCCGCCATGCGGTGGCTGTCCGACCGGGGACTCGACGAGGCCGCGTTCGCCGCGGAGCTGATCCTCAGCGAGCTGATCACCAACGCCATCAGGCACGGCGCCGAGCCCATCCGGGTACGGCTGCTCTACGGCCGGACCCTGATCTGCGAGGTCTCCGACGCCAGCAACACCGCCCCGCACCTGCGCCGCGCGGCCAGTACCGACGAGGGCGGCCGCGGTCTGTTCCTCGTCGCGCAGCTCTCGCAGAGCTGGGGCACGCGCTACCTGCCGGAGGGCAAGGTCATCTGGGCCGAATGCGGGCTCGACGCCGCGTGACGGGGCGACCGGCTCCATGTCGCCCCCCTATTGCCGTCCAGTTTTCCGTCCAGGAGGGCGCGCCCCATCGGCGTCGCGTCGATCCGAATGATGCCTGAAATGCTGTAGTTTGATCGGGTGTGCGACGCTCCCGACATGTCGGCGAAGGCGGCTTCGCCCTTCGGGCCCGAACCCCTGGTCCGTATCCGCGGACTCAGCAAACGGTTCGGCGGCACCCTCGCGCTGGCCGGGGTCGATCTGAACGTCCACCCCGGCAGTGTCCTCGCCCTGCTCGGGCCCAACGGCGCCGGGAAATCAACCCTCATCAAGATCCTCGCCGGAGTCCACAACGCCGACGCGGGACAGATCACCGTCGCCGGGGAACCCCTCGGCAGCCCGACCGCCACCCGGAGCCTGTCCTTCATCCACCAGGACCTCGGACTCGTGGAGTGGATGACGGTCGCCGAGAACCTCGCCCTGACCACCGGGTACGCGCGACGGTCCGGGCTGATCTCCTGGCGGCGCACCCGCGCGCGCTGCGCCGACGCCCTGCGGATCGTCTCCGCCCGGCTCGATCCCGGCGTCCCGGTCTCCGCACTCGCGCCGGCCGACCGCTCGCTGGTCGCCATCGCCCGGGCACTGGCGACACAAGCACGGATCATCGTCCTCGACGAGCCGACCGCCCGCCTGCCCGCCGCGAACAGCGCCCGGCTCTTCCGCGTCCTGCACGACCTCCGCGACCGAGGGCACGCCATCCTGTACGTCAGCCACCGCCTGGACGAGGTCTACCGGGTCGCCGACGCATTCGCCGTCCTGCGCGACGGCCGTCTCGTCAGCCACGGCCCGCTGGCCGGCCACAGCCCGGACCGGCTGGTCCACGACATCGTCGGCGAGGTGGCCGAGCCGGCCCCCCGCCGAACCGCCGGAGTCCCGGCCGACGCCGCCCCCGCCTTGACCCTCGACGGCGTGCGCACCGCCGGGACCGGGCCCGTCAGCCTCGAACTGAGGGCCGGGGAGATCCTCGGACTGGTCGGCCTCTCCGGAGCCGGGCACATGGACCTCGGCCGCGCCCTCGCCGGCGCCCGCCCCCTCCTGGACGGGCGGGCCGTGCTGCGCGGGCGGCCGTACCGCCCCCGCACAGTCGCGCAGGCCGTCGCCCTCGGGGTCGGCCTCGTACCGGGCGACCGGCTGCGCGAGGGCTGCCTCGCCGAGCTGACCGTACGGGAGAACCTCCTGGCCAATCCCGGCGCCGGACGCCCGCCCGCACCGCGCTGGATCGGCCCCCGCAGCGAACGGGCCCGGGCCGCAGCCCTGATCGAACGGTTCGCCGTGCGCCCCCGGGACACCGAGACCCCCATCGCCACCCTGTCGGGCGGCAACCAGCAGAAAGTCATGATCGGCCGCTGGCTGCGGTCGGACCTGCGGCTGCTGATCCTGGAGGAGCCGACCGCGAGCGTCGACGTCGGCGCCAAGGCCGCGATCCACCGTCTGCTCCAGGAGGCACTGGAGGCGGGCCTCGCGGTCCTGCTGCTGTCCACCGACTTCGACGAGGTGGCGAGCCTTTGCCGGCGCACGCTGGTCTTCGTGCGCGGGACCGTGACGGCGGAGCTGAGCGGCCCCGCCCTGACCGTCGCCGAGCTCACCCGGGCGGCCTCGGCCCTGCCCCCGTCCACGGCCCGGCACTCATGACGCCGCCGACCCGGCCCCGGCACCGCACCGGCGGCCACCTCGTCGGCGCCTACGGCCTGCTCGCCCTCACCGCCCTGCTCTACCTGGCCTTCTCCCTCGCCCTGCCGGACACCTTCCCCACGCAGGACACCGTCGACTCGATCCTGTCCAACCAGTCGATCCCGGCGATCCTCGCGCTCGCCGCCATGATGCCCATCGTCACCGGCGCGTTCGACCTCTCCATCGGCTACGGCCTCGGCCTGGCCCATGTGATGGTGCTGTGGCTCGTCGTCGAGGAGGGCTGGCCCTGGCCGCCGGCCTGTCTCACCGTGCTGGCCGGAGGACTGGCCGTGGGCGTCCTCAACGGCGTCGTCGTCGAGTTCGGCCGGATCGACTCCTTCATCGCCACCCTCGGCACCGGCAGCATGATGTACGCCGTGACGGGCTGGATCACCGACGGCGGCCGGATCGTTGCCGGCCCACAGGGCCTGCCGCCCGCGTTCACCGACCTCTACGACTCCTCGTTCCTCGGCCTCCCCGTCCCCGCCTTCTACGTCCTCGCCCTCGCCGCCGTCCTCTGGCTGGTGCTGGAGCGGCTGCCGCTCGGCCGGTACCTGTACGTCGTCGGGTCGAACCCGCGCGCGGCCGACCTCGTGGGCATTCCGACCCGCAGGTACACCGTCTACGCATTCGCCGCCACGGGCCTGATCGTCGGCTTCGCCGGCGTGCTGCTCGCCGCCCAGCAGCAGATCGGCAACCCGAGCGTGGGCCTGGACTACCTGCTGCCCGCCTTCGTCGGCGCCCTCCTCGGCTCCACGGCGATCAAGCCCGGCCGGCCCAACGCCCTCGGCACCGTCGTCGCCGTCGCCGTCCTCGCCGTCGGACTCACCGGCATCGGCCAGCTGGGCGCCGAGTTCTGGACGGTCCCGCTGTTCAACGGCGGCACCCTGCTCATCGCCGTGGGCCTGGCCGGCTACGCGGCCCGCCGACGGCTGCGCGGCGGCGCGGCCCGCGACACACCCGCCGCGCCGCCCCCGTCCTCCCCGGCGCCGGAGAGCGCGACGTCACCGCCCTGACCCCGCGGCACGCCCGCCGCGTCGATCCCCTCACTGGAGCTCCCGTGCACCGCACCCGCAAGGCCGCCCCCGCAGCCCGCACCGCGCGGCTCGCCTCCTGCGCCCTGCTGGCCACGGCCGCCGCCCTCGTCGGCTGCGAACGCGGGTCCTCCTCCGACAGCGCGGAGGAGACCGCGACGGGCCCGAACGGCTGCCCCGCCGTCCACACCCGGGCCCGGGAAGCCGTCACGCGGGCGCAGCAGAACGACATGCCTTGGGGAGGGCCCACCAGCGGCCCCGAGGCGGTGTCCGGCAGGACGATCGTCTACGTCGCCCAGACCATGACCAATCCCGGCGTCGCGGGCGCCGCCAACGGGGTGCGGGACGCCGCGCGGGCCATCGGCTGGAACGTCCGGGTGATCGACGGCGGCGGCACCCCGGCGGGCATCCAGTCGGCCATGAGCGAAGCCGTGGCCCTGCGGCCCTCGGGCATCGTCATCGGCGGATTCGACCCCGACTCGACGGCCCAGCAGACCGCCCGGGCCAACGCACAGGGCATCCCACTCGTCGGGTGGCACGCGGTCCCCGAGCCCGGCCCCAGCCGGCAGCCCGACCTCTTCACCAACGTCACCACCCGCGTCCAGGACGTGGCCCGGATCAGTGCGCAGTGGATCATCTCCGACTCCGACGGCCGCGCCGGGGTCGTGCTCATCACCGACGCCTCGATCCCCTTCGCGCGAAACAAGTCCGACCTGATCCGCAAGGACCTGGACAGCTGTCAGGGGGTCCAGCTGCTCTCGGTGGAGAACATCCCGATCCCCGACGCCAGCAGCCGCACCCCCCAGGCGATCTCCTCCCTGCTGTCCCGCTTCCAGAAGCGCTGGACCCACTCCGTGGCCATCAACGACCTGTACTTCGCCGACGCCGCCCCCGCCTTCCGCGCCGCCGGCGAGAAGGGCTCCGGCCCGCCCTTCAACATCGGGGCCGGCGACGGCGACCCATCCGCCTTCCAGCGCGTGAACAGCAGGCAGTACCAGGCCGCCACCGTGCCCGAGCCGCTGTCCCTCCAAGGCTGGCAGATCGTCGACGAGTTCAACCGCGCCTTCTCCGGCCACCCCCACAGCGGATACGTGGCGCCGGTGCACATCGCCACGGCCGACAACAGCGAAGGCACCACCACCTGGGACCCGTCGGGCTACCGGGAGGCGTACCGGAAGATCTGGGGAAAGTGACGGATGGTCAGATGCCCATCGCTTCATGGAACATGACGCTGCGTGGGCGGCGGTCGCGTCGTGCTCATGGCCCACGCCCGCGACGCGACGCTGTGGCGCTGGTCGGGGCCTGGCTCTGCTTCGAATTGCGCCGTGAGGCGCTGTGTTTCGCGTGGAGGTAACGACCTGGGGCTCAATTGCCTCGCGCATCAGCCGCCCCGCGATCTACCCTCGCGGCCATGACGTCACACGATGCGCCTGAAGGCTCCCGGATCGCACCCGGTGGTGCCGGGCTGGTGATCCGGCAAGAGACCGCTGACGATCACCGAGATGTGCGCGAGGTTCATACGCGCGCCTTCGGTGACAGCGAGCGGGTTCCCGGGCTCGTGGAGGCACTTCGCGTTGCGGAGGCTGCATTGGCGCCGATGTCCTTTGTCGCTGTCGTTGATGACCGGGTCGTCGGGCATGTCCTGCTGAGCGCGACGCGGTTGGATGCCCCGCGCCGGATCGTGGACGTCCTGTCCCTGTCACCGCTGGGTGTGGTCCCGGAGTTCCAGCGTCAGGGCATCGGTACGCAGCTCATCGCCCACGCCCTCCATGCGGCCGACAGCCAGGGTGTGCCGTTGGTATTCCTGGAGGGTTCGCCGCGCTACTACGGCACGCGCGGCTTCGAGGGTGCCAGCGCGGTGGGCTTCCGTTCGCCGTCGCTGCGTATCCCTGAAGCCGCGTTCCAGGTTGCCCGGTTGTCCGCTCACGAGCCGTGGATGACGGGCACCTTCGTCTACTCAGAAATCTTTTGGGCCTTTGACTGCGTCGGCCTGCGCGACCCCGAGGACTGAGGGGCGCCCCGACTCGACCTGATCTTCAGGACTGTCACATTGACATCCTCCCCCTCCTAAAAGAGGGGGATTCCAACCCATGTGGGTTGAGGTTCACGGGCGCTCGAACGGCCGGTGGCCGTTGTCACCCCTCCGGCACCGGCTGAGCGCCGGGGGCGAGGGATCCCGCCCTGTCCTGCCGCGACGTTGATGCTTGCGTTCTCGTCGGCGTTGCAGGTGAACCCGCAGGATACGCAGACGAAGTCGGCTTGGCTCTTGCGCGACTTCTTCTCGATCCATCCACAGGCGCTGCACCGCAGACTCGTATAGGGCGCGGGAACGTCCTCGACCCGGCCGGGGGCCTTATGCTCGGTCCGCCGGCGCAGCAGGCCCCAGCCCTGGGCGAGGATGCCCCGGTTCAGCCCGGCCTTCTGCCGAACGTTGGCGCCAGGTTGCTCGAGGGTTCCCTTCGCGGAGCGGGTCATGCTCTTGATGTTCAGCTTCTCGAACCGGATCAGGTCGAATCTGCAGGCGAACATGGTGCTGGTCTTCTCGCACCAGTCCTTGCGCCGGTTCGCCTCACGGGCCTTCAGCTTGGCGACCTTCGCATACTCGAAGGTCTTCTGTTCACTGCCCTTCGGGGCTCGCGCTGCCCGCCGCTCGTGCTTGCGGATCTGCGCCCGCTCCTTGACCGTGAGCTGGGGGCAGTTCAGCTTCCGCCCGTCCGACAGCGCCGCCGTGATGGTCACGCCCCGGTCGATTCCGATGACCTCGCCGGTGCCGGGCGCGGGAGTCGACTCGGGGATGACCGCGAATGCCGCGTGCCACTGACCGTTGCGGCAGGTGACCCGGAACGTCTTCGCGGCGGGTAGCTGCGCGCCCTTGCCCCTGGCGCTGAGGCGGAAGCGGACCCAGCCGCAGCCGGGCACCTTGACCTGCGCCCAGCGCCGGTTGAGCTGACGCACGACCACCGAGCGGCCCAGGACCTGCTTGCCGGTCTTGTGGTTCAGCTTCGCTCTGCCGTCTGGTTCGTACTCGGGTACACGGTCGGTGCCGATGACGCGGAAGCCCTCGTGCTTGTACTTCTTGCGCCAGGTCGGCTCACCGAAGCCGGAAGTGAAGCGAGAGTTCTTGGCCTTGGCGAAGTCGTTGAGGGCCTGCTGTTGTACGTCCGCGTTCCCGGCGGCCAGCCACTCGTTTTCCCGCCGGGCTTCGGTGAGCTGGCGGCATTGCTCCGCGAAACCGGGCGCGGACTTCCGGCCCGGCTTCCAGTGCGCGTGCTGCTCGACAGCGAGGTTCCAGACGTACCGGGCGTGCGCGCAGTGCAGCAGCATCTGCTCCGCCTGCGCGGGCGTCGGGTACATCCGGAAACGTGACATGCCGCCACGGTAGCGGCACAATGACGGCGTGATCAAGTTTACGTTGCGCATCCCTGAGGACCTCCATGAGCGGCTGACCGCTCAGGCCACTGCCGACCGACGGTCCCTCAACTCTGAGCTGCTGCACCTGCTTGAGGTCGGCCTCAACACCGTGTCTCCCGAAACGCCGAGTCGCCCGGGAGGCGATTCGGCTTCCCCTGCCCCGCTACGCGGAAACGGGCATTCACCCCGGCCCTAAAGGACCGGGCACCCTACCCGGAAAGAAAGGTGGCGCTGTCCAGCTCGTCGTCGGTTGCGTGCGATCAGCGATGCGTCGGGCCGTAACGTGAACAGGGCCGCCGGGTTCATTGGATGTGTCGTCTCAATGGGCCCGTGGGGCCCTGTCTCATTCTGCCTTCACGGGCCTGTCGCGTGCACATCTCGGCAACTTGATCGAGGAGTTGGCCGGGCCTTGGGCAGCTCAACGCGAGAGCCGATTGCACGAGCGACGCCACGGTGAACGCCTTCGGGCCGCAGGTGCGGGCCGCCGGCACGGGCTGATCTTCGTAGACCGGGTCCTGGTCACCCTCCTATGCCCAGGCCGAGGGCGTGCGCCTGCGGTTGGACGGCACCGAAATCCAGGTCCGCCGACCCGCCGCCCGCCGGCCCGGAAAGCGCCGGTTCGTCTCAGGCAAGCGGCGGCAGAACACCCACGAGTGCACCGTCGCTTCCGACAGCGAGGGCCGTCCGCTGTGGGTCGGCGCCCACCGGCCAGGCAGGATGCACGACCAGACCGCGCTCTAGACCGAAGGCATTGAGGACCTGCTCGGCCAGTTACCCCAAGTCGAACTGTCCCTGGGCTCCGGCTACCAGGGCCTGGCCAAGCTCGGCCCGAAGCGGATCGTGGTCCCGCCGCCCAAGCCTGGCCAAGCCGCCTCTGCGGACGAAATCACCGTCTACCAGCGTGCGCGCCGACATCAGTCGTCCGAACGTATCTGCGTCGAGCACGCCATCGCCGAGATCAAAACCTGGAGAGTCCTCAAGCGCTACCACGGCAAGCGGGAGCACCTGAACCAGACCATCGATGCCGTCGCGTTCCTGGCCTCCGATCGGGCGGCCCGCCGCTGATCCCCCACCCCACAACCCGCCAGGCCAACACGTCCCAACCTCAACTGCGAACATCGTCGTTACCGTCGCGCGCCCCCTCGAAGACGTGAACGGTCAGCAGGGCCATCGTCTCGGGATAGTTGAGAAGCAGCCCCCGGTCATCGGGTTTGTCCTTCGTGGATACCCCGGCCTTTACTGGCTCTAACAAAAGCTGTTGATCATGTGACTGTCGGCCCGCTGGATCGTTGGTCTGGTCATGGGGAAGAGACAGTCGCGGCCGTGGATCGTCTCGGGACAGAAGACGCCGGTCTCGAAATCGCGGACGAATTCTGTGCGTTGGGCGGCTACCTGGGACTGGCATTTTGAGCGTGTCCTGGGCCGGAGCGTTTCCTTTCCGCACGCCCTCCGGGTCGCTCACCACTCCGCTCGTGCGCCGGCTTCACGCCCTGACGGCGTCCTTCCGGTTTCCCCCACACTGGGTCTGCCGCCGGGCCCCGGGGAGGGCCTCGCGGGTGTCGACACCATGGGGGAACTGTGTCGCTTCTGCCTGAGCCCGCACGTGAAGCCCGGCCGCGCGGGGGCGGGGATGTGCAGGCGGTGGTGGTCGGCGCCGGGTTCTCCGGCATCGGTGCCGCGATCCGGCTGCGCCAGGAGGGCTGGCGTGACCTTGTGGTGCTGGAGAAGGCGTCGCAGCTCGGGGGAACCTGGCGGGAGAACACCTACCCGGGGTGCGCCTGCGATGTCCCGTCCTCGCTGTACTCCTACTACTTCACCCCCGACGCGCGGTGGAGCAGGATCTTCGCCGGGCAGCGGGAGATCCATGACTACCTGCGCACGACCGCGGACCGTTACGGCGTCGGTGAGGTGCTGCGGTGCGGCGTCCGTGTCGTCAAGGCCCGGTGGGACCAGAACACGGGACGCTGGCTCGTGCAGACCACCGACGGCGAGTACCGCGCCAGGGTTCTGGTCCTGGCCACCGGACCGTGGCATGAACCACGGCGGCTCGACGTGCCGGGCCTGGACGAGTTCCCCGGGCCGGTGTTCCACACCGCTGAATGGGACCACTCCGTAGATCTCACGGCCCGACGTGTGGCCGTCGTCGGCAGTGGCGCCTCCGCTGTCCAGCTCGTCCCGGCCATCGAGGACCGGGCGGCGGCCGTACACCTCTTCCAGCGCACCCCACAGTGGCTGCTGCCCAAGCCCGACCTGCGGGTTCCCGAGGCCATCAACTGGGGTTTGGACCGCATTCCCGGCGTCCGGCGCACTCTGAGGGCCGGCCAGTACGGCCTGCAAGAGGGCCTCGGCTTGGCTCTCCGCCACCCACGGCTGGCAGGCCCTGTCCAGGCCGCGGCTCAGGCTCATTTGCGTCTCGCGGTCCGTGACCCGGAGCTGCGCCGGGCGCTGACGCCCGACTATCGCCTGGGCTGCAAGCGTCTGCTGACGTCGAGCACGTTCTACCCGGCGCTGGTCCAGCCCCACGTCCATCTCCACTCCACCGCTGTGTCCTCCGTACGCGGCCGGCACCTCGTCGGTGCCGACGGCACCGCGATCGAGGCCGACGTGGTGATCACCGCCACCGGCTTCCGCGTCGGCGAGTTGCCGCTGGCCCGCAGCCTGCACGGCACGGACGGCCGGACGCTGCACGAAACCTGGGCCGGGGATGGTCCTCAGGCATACCTCGGCACCAGCGTCACCGGGTTCCCCAACCTCTTTCTCCTCCTGGGCCCCAACCTCCTTTCCGGCTCCACCTCCGCCATCAGCGTCCTCGAAGCCCAGCTCGCCTACCTAGCTGCCGCACTCAGGCACCTGCGCCGCGAAGGCCACGCCTCCATGGACGTCAGACCAGCCGTCCAGGCCGCCTACAACACCGCGGTACAGGAAGCACTGCGGACCACCGTGTACAACGCGGGCGGCTGCTCCAGCTACTACTTCCACTCCAGCGGTCGGAACACCTTCTGCTGGCCCTGGTCCACCGCCCGGCTCACCCGCTCGCTGCATCGCTTCGATGCCGCTGCCTACACCTGCCGCACGCCCTCCACCCCTGCTCCCGTGCCCACACCCCGGGCGGCGGCGGAAGGCAGCTTCCCGGCGGATGAGGACGGAGTCACCGCATGACCAGGCGGCACTCCAGGCCACAGCCCTACGACCCGGAACTTGACCATCTGCTTCTCTTCGGGGGCGGCGGACGGCAGGACCCATGTCCCACCGGCTGGTACTTCGCCCGTGGACAGCCCCACGCCGTGCCTCCGGCCATACCGGTCGGTAGCACTGCCGTGTCGGTCCCGCGTCCGCAGACTGGGCCGGAATTGCCCCGAATCGGCGGCCAACCGTAGGTTGGGCGCCGATCACTGGTGTGTTTGCAGGGCGAAAGGTACGGCCGGGTGGGACGACGCGAGAAGCCGCTTGACCCGGACGCAGGGCCGGTGCAGCGGCTGGCGCACGAGTTGCGCCTGCTGCGGGAGAAGGCGGGGAAGCCGCCGTACCGCGAGATGGCGGAGCGCGCGGGCTACTCGACGACCGCCCTGTCCCAGGCGGCAGCAGGCGAACAGTTGCCCTCGCTGGCGTTGACGCGGGCGTACGTCCAGGTGCTGGATGCCGACCCCGACGAGTGGGAGCGGCGTTGGCGGGAGGCTGACGCGGAGGCGCGGGCGTCCTCGGTCGAGGAGCGGGCCCCGTACCGCGGGCTGGCCCGGTTCGAGCCGGGTGACAGCGACCTGTTCTTCGGCCGGGACAGGCAGGTCGAGGAGTTGTTTGCCCTGGTGCGCGAGCATCGGCTCGCGGCCGTATTCGGTCCCTCCGGCAGCGGCAAGTCGTCGCTGCTGCGGGCCGGGTTGATTCCTGCGCTGCGGCAGGCGCAGGGTGCCGACCGCCCGGCGGTGGTCCGCGTGCTCACGCCTGGTGAGCAGCCCGCGCGCACGCACGAGGAGGCCCTCCTCCCGAAGGACAGCGACCTGGCCACCTGGGTGCTCGTCGACCAGTTCGAGGAAGTGTTCACCCTTTGCCACGACCGAGAGGAACGCGCCCGCTTCCTCGACCTCCTGCTGCGCGCTCGCGTCGCCGAGAGCCGACTGCGCGTGGCGATCGCCGTGCGCGGCGACTTCTACGGCCACTGCGGCGCCCACCAGGAGCTGGCCGAGGCGGTCAGCCGCGCGAACCTGCTGGTCGGGCCCATGAGCCCGGACGAGCTGCGGGACGTGATCACACGGCCCGCGACCGCCGAGGGCCTGAACGTGGAGCGCACGCTGACCGCCCGCGTCATCGACGAGGTCACCGACCAGCCCGGCGCCCTGCCGATGCTTTCGCACGCCCTGCTGGAAACCTGGCGCCGCCGCCGCGGCCGCACCCTCACTCTGGCCGCGTACGAGGAGGCGGGCGGCGTGCGGGGCGCGATCGCAGCGACCGCCGAGCAGGTCCACGGCGAGCTCTCGCCGGAGCAGGCCCGTATCGCCCGCCGTATTCTGCTGCGGTTGATCGCCCCCGGGGACGGCGCCGCCGACGCGCGCCGCCCGGCGTCGCGGGAGGAACTGGGGCCCGACGCGCAGGACGTGCTGGAACGCCTCGTCGCAGCCCGGCTGGTCACCCTGGACGGCGACACCGTCGAGCTGGCCCACGAGGTGCTGATCACGGGCTGGCCCCGACTGGCCGCCTGGCTCGACGAAGGCCGCGAGGAGCTGCGGGCGCAGCGGCTCCTCGGGGAGTCGGCCCGTGCCTGGCAGCAGCTGGACCGTGACGCGGGCGCGCTGTACCGGGGGGCGCGGCTGGCCCGGGCCGAGGAGTTGTTCACCGGGCGGCCCCGGGACGACCTCGCCGAGCTCGAGCGGGCCTTCCTCGACGCCTCCCGCGCCGCGCGCGATGCCGAGCGGAGGGCCGGTGCCCGGGCCGCCCGGCGTACCCGTCTGCTCACCGTGGGGCTCTCCGTGTTCCTCGTGCTCGCGCTGGCCGGGGGCCTGCTGGCCTGGCAGCGTGACCGGGCGAGTGACGAGGAGGCGGCCAAGGCGGCCGCCGGCCGCCTGGCCACGGTGGCCGAGAGCCTGCGCTCCGCGGACCCCCGTACAGCCGCGCTGCTCTCCGTCGCGGCCTGGCGGCTCGCCCCGCTGACCGAGTCCCGCTCAGCCCTGCTCGACGCCCTGGCCCGGCCGGAGCGGGACGCCTTCGCCGACCCTGGAACAGGCGAGAACACCCGGCGTTTCCTCACCGGTCAAGGCCGCACCCTCATCACCGTCACGGGCTCCGAAGTGACCGTCCGCGACGTGGCCGACCGCCGTGTCACCGCCCGCTACCGCCTGCCCGACGGCATGGAGGCCTCGGACGCCGGCCCCGATGCCCGCTCCCTCGTTCTCACCGGCCAGGACAGCACCGAACTGTGGAACGTCGCCGCCCGCAGACTCGTCGCCGAACTGGGCGACGCTGCCTACTGGGCGGCACCCGACGGCAGCACCTACTCCACCGGACCGACGGACGGTCCCGGTCCGGTCGAAGTGCACCGGGCCGGCGACGGCAAGGTTCTGTTCACCACGGACACGTCACGCGCCCTGACCGCCGCGGCGGTCGGCCCGGGCGGCCGTCTCCTCGCCCTGTGTCCCGCCGACGGCGCACCCCAGGTGTGGGACACCGTCCGCGGCAAGAGGCTGCCGGGTTCCTGGGAGAAGGCGGGCGGCACGGTGTGCGGCACGGGCTCGGGGGCGGACGGCGGTTCCCGTCTGCTGCGCCTGAGCGGGGACGGCCGGCGTCTGGCCGTGATCTCCGGAAACACGGCCACGGTCTGGGACGTCTCCGGCGGACGGGAGGTCGCCGATTTCCAGAGTGCCGGCACCACCGGTTTCACCCAGGCCGTTCTCTCCCCGGACGGGCGGTTCCTCGCCACGGCCGACGACGAGGAGATCGCTGCGTGGTCGCTGGACCTGGGCGGCGGGCAGGTCTTCCACACACCGCTGTCCGGTGCCGAGGTAAGGGGCCTGACCTGGGTCCCGGGCAGGAACCGGACGCTGCGCTATCTCGACGGCGCCACGGTGCGCACGGATGACCTGAGCGACCGCCTCGACGCCCGCTGGCAGAGCACTCCGGCCGACGCGACCGCGCTCAGCCCGGACGGTGCTGTCCTGGCCACGGTCACCCGGTCCGGCTCCGGCTACCGCTTCGAACTGCGCTCCACGCGCACGAGCGCCGTCCTGGCCCGCGCCACGCTCGGTGCCCTGCCGGGCGACGGCGCCGAAGGTGTCCCGCCGCTGGCCTTCAGTCCGGACGGCCGGGCGCTCGCCGTCGCCGACACCGTGTCCTCGCACGGCTCCCTGCGGCAGCGCTTCAGCATCTGGGACGTCCCCGCTCACCGGGTCCGTACGTCGTTCGAGACCTCCGGTGCGGCGGACCGCATCGTCTCCGCCCTCGCCCTCGGCACCGGCGGCCGGACGCTGCTGGCCGCGCGCTCCACCAGCGGCGACGGCACGACCGAGGTCTGGGACACCACCGCCCACCGCCGCACGGACACCCTCAGCGCCCTCAACGCGGACAGGCTCGCCGTGCGGCCCGACGGCCGACTGCTCGCCGGTTCCGCCGACCGGTACGCCGAGCTGCCGTCCGGTCGCGTGAGCGCGGCGGACCTGGCCGACGGCCAGCAGGTCACCGCGCTGGCCTTCAGCCCCGACGGCGCCCGGCTCGCCGTCGGCGACTCCACAGGGCACGTCACCCTGTGGGACGGCGACCTGCGCCACCGTATGGGCATCCTGACCGGCACCTCCGACACCGCCTCCGTCGGCGAGCCCGAGGCCGTGGGCGCACTCGCCTTCTCCCCCGACGGCGGCACCCTCGCCGTGGGCGGCCACAACGGCACCCTGCGCCTGTGGGACACCGGCGGGCAACGACTCCTCGGCAGCGACCTGCCCACGCCCGGCGCCGAGATCCACACCCTCGCCTTCACCCGGGACGGCGCCACCCTGCACGCCGGCGGCCCGGACGTCCTGCTCCAACGCCACCCGGTCGCCGGGGACGACATCGCCCGCATCCTCTGCGAGCGGGCCGGCGGAGGACTCACTAGGGCGCAGTGGCGGACGTACGTCCCCGACGCGCCGTACCAGCAGCTATGCCCCACCACCCGCTGAGCGGGATTTCTTTGTTCACAGTGACTCGGGCGGTCGCTGAAAAACGCCTCTGACCTGGACGATCGGACTCCGAAAAGCCCCCTAGCCCAGGTTCTGGTCCCATGCGTACACACCTCCTGTTCCCCTCCCTCCTCCTTCTCGGCTCGCTCTCGCTGACGGCTGCCTGCTCGTCCGGTTCCTCCGGGACGTCGGACACGGCGACCGTCGAGGCGCGGTCCGGGTCGTCCTCCGGCACCGCGCCGGTGCGTGCGGTGGACCCTTCGAAGATCAAGGGCCTGCGGATCGTCAACGACAGCAGCGAGGACAACTCCTGCCCTTTCGCCACCAGCTACCCGGACGTGCCCGGCGCCGAGGCGATGACGGCCGTGATGAAGAGGTACGTGGAGCAGCGCCTGGCGACCTTCCGCTCAACGTGCGGCGACGACGGCGAGGCCGGTGACGTCGGCGAACTCAACATCAGCCACCAGTTCCTGGTCGCCTCCGGGGACGTCCTCGGCGTCCGGCTCACCACGCAGGACGGCACCGCGGCGGGGAGCGGGCTGGACACGCGCACCTACTGGTACGACGGGCAGGCGGGCGCGTACCGCACCGCCCTGGGACTCGTCGCCGACGGCTCCCGGGACGCCTTCGTCGCCGACCTGAAGAAGCAGCTCAAGGGCCGGGACGGCACGGACGCGGACACGGTGGACGGGGCGTTCGCCGACCGGTCGAACCTCGGCGAGCTCCTCAACGACATGGCCTTCACCGCCAACGGCGGACTGCGGGTGACCTTCGCCCGGGGTACGGTCGGCGCCGCCCCCGCCGGGTCCTACGTCGTGACCCTCTCCAGGGCGACGGTCACCCCCTGGCTGTCCGCCTTCGGCAAGCGCGTCCAGCGGCAGACCGTACGGCCGTCCGACTCACTCGACCTCGGGGCGGCCGCCACACCCACCCCCGCCGTGCCCACCCACACTGCGTCCGGTGACGACGACACGGACTGCGGGAAGGTCATGTGCGTTGCCCTGACCTTCGACGACGGACCCGCCGCCCCGGAGACCGCGACCCTGCTGGCCTACCTGGCGCGGTACAACGCCCGGGCCACCTTCTTCACGGTCGGCCAGAACGTCGCCGCCCACCCCGACCTGGTCCGCGCCGAGGCCCGCGCCGGCAACGAGGTGGGCAACCACTCCTGGAGCCACCCCGACCTCACCAAGCTCACCTCCGAGCAGATCGCCTACCAGCTGAACCGCACCAGCACCGCGATCAAGGCCGCGACCGGCAAGGCCCCGACCCTCTTCCGCCCGCCCTACGGCGCCGTCAACGGCACCGTCCGCCACGCCACCACGCTCTCCCCCGTGCTGTGGACCCTGGACACCGAGGACTGGAAGTACCCCGACGCCACGAAGGTCGCCCAGAGCGTCATCGGCAAGGTGAAGCGCAACGACGTCGTCCTCATGCACGACATCCACCCCACGTCGGTGGCCGCGGTCCCGGAGATCCTGCGCGCATTGACCGCCCGCGGCTATCACTTCGTCACGGTGAGCCACCTGCGCGCCACTATGTGATCCAGCGGGTAAATCGCTTCACTTCTGCCACGGATCCATTTTCGACTCAGCTTGTTGTTTGACCTCCGGTGCCTGTGGCGTCGCGGAGCCGAGTGCTCGGGCAGAGGTAGAAGAGTTCGGGATCTCCTTCGTCGAGGCCGTGGAGGAGACCGACCGGGTGCCAGCCGGCGCGTTGTAGTAGTTGCTGCATGGGGTGGTTGGAGACGTTGGTTGAGGTGAACAGCTTCGTGGTGGTGCATACGGACTCGACGGCCGTGAGGAGACGTGCGCCCACACCTCGTCGGCGGGCACTGGGGGCGACCATCAGCATGGTGACGAAGCCCTGCTCGAAGAAGGTGTACTCCAGCACGCTGTAACCCAAAGGTCCGGATGAATCTCGGGCCATGAGGGCCACACCCTGTTCGCACCACCGCCGGATGCTGTCCCGTCGTGTGTGATCGCCTGCTGCCGTGACGGAATCGATCTTGGCTAACGCGGCCCAGTCCGATGGATCCGCGCGGTCCACTTGAAGCCCGCTGAGGTTCTCGACGTCCATGGCATGCATCGTGGCAGCGTATGGGCGGTTGGTGCTCGCCTATTGAGTTCGGCGGGGCTTGGTCCCCTACTTGTGGTGTGCGGGACGGCTGCATGCCTCGCCGGTGCGAGGACACGTCCCACCTCGTGCCGGGTGGCTGGGCGGTGGTTCTTCGAGCCGAGCGGTCGACCGGGGCCGGGACGGGACGTTTCGGTGCACCGGCCGGGGAACCGGTCTTCACACGCAGGTTTCTCGGTTGGCATTTCTGCTGCCAACACCCACGACAGCCTGGGGCTTGAGCCTTTGATCCGCGGTATCTCATCGATCTGTTCCCGCCGCGGCCCTCGTCGGCGCTGCCCCTCCAAACTCCGCGCCGACAAGGGATACGACTACGACCACCTGCGGATGTGGCTTCGCAGTCGGCGTATTACACCCCGTATCGCCCGTAAGGGCGTCGAGCCTTCGACTCGGCTGGGGAGACACCGGTGGACTGTTGAGCGCACCGTGAGCTGGCTGGGCGGTTTCCGTCGGTTGCACCGCCGTGACGAGCGCAAGGCCGCGCACTTCCTTGCCTTCACCAGCATGGCCGTTGCCGTGATCTGCTACCGCTGCTTTGCCGAGTGACGCAATGGCTCACACCCGTTCTGTCTGTTCGGCAGTGCGAGGGGAGGCAAGGCCCGTTGCGGGGGTGGAGCGGCGGGCGAGGTCGGGCAGGACGGTCGCCAGGCCGGCCAGGGCCATGACTGAGCCGAGCCAGAGCGGGGCGCGCAGGCCCCAGGTGTCGATGCCGACGGCGCCGATGGAGGAGCCGAGGATGATGCCGAGGGTGATGAAGGAGGAGTGGACGGTGTTGACCAGCGGGCCGGCGTTTCCGGTGCGCTGGACGCGGGTTGCCATGGCCGGGTTCATGGTGACGCCGACCAGGCCGATGCCCATCATGCAGATGACGGCCGGTGCGGGCAGGTCGGCGAGCAGGGCGAAGCCGGTCAGGAACACGGTGTTGAGGACGAGGCCGATGGCAAGGACAGGGACGGTGTGGCGGTCGGCGAAGCGGCCGACGATGTTGTTGCCGACGACGGTGGCGGCACCGTAGGCGATCAGCAGGAGGGGGACGGTGCCGGTGGAGAAGCCGGTGAGGTCGGTCAGGATGGGGTTGAAGTAGCTGAAGGCGGAGAAGGTGGCGCCGATGATGAGTGTGCTGGTGGACAGCACGAGCCACAGCTTGGGCTTCCTGAAGACGCCGATCTCCTGGCGGAAGGCGCCGCCGCCTTCGGCGCGTTCGATGCGGGGCACACCGAACCAGGTGGCCACGGCGGCGATCACGGTGATCGCGGCGATGGCCCAGAACGCGGCGCGCCAGCCGTAGCGTTCGCCGACCAGGGTGGAGATGGGGAGTCCGAGCAGGGTGCCGAGCATCAGGCCGTTCATCGCGACCGCGATCGCCCGGCCGCGGATCTCGGGGCGGGTGATCTGGGCGCACATCGAGATGCCCACACCGAAGAAGGCCTGGGAGGCGATGCCGGTGACGATCCTCGCGGCCATCATCGTGGAGTAGCCGGTCGCGGTGGCAGCCAGCGCATTACCCGCCAGGAAGATGACGAAGAGCACCATCAGTGCCGTCCGTGGCGGGAGTTTCATGAGCGCCACGGTGAGGAACGGCCCACCCGCCGCCATGGCCACCGCGAACGCGGTGATGAGGTATCCGATCTGCGGGATGGTGGCATTCAGGCCGTCGGCCATCTGCGGCATCAGTCCGGCGACCACGAACTCGCTGGTCACCATGGCAAAGATGCCGAGTGCCAGGACGTATACGGCACGAGGCACGTTGAGTCTCCTTGGGGGGTCGACGCCCACCGGCGTAGGGGCCAGGTGACGTAGCGATGAAGGGTTATGGATTGGTCAGTTCAAAACGTGGACATGCGTAGGCATCGCCCGGGTGGCGCCTGGGTCAGTGGGTCAGTGCGTCGAGGGTGACTTCGGCGATCGACTCCAGTGCGGTGCGGTCGGCGCCGCCTTGGCTGGAGATGCGCATGCCGCCGATCGCTGCGTTGATGAAGCGGGCCAGTGCTCCGGCGTCCCGCTGGGAGGTGATGCTGCCGTCCCGGCGACCCTCCTCGATCACCGCGCGCAGCACCGCGAGCCTGCGGGCCGTGTCGCGCTCCAGCAGTTCCGCCGCCCGGCTGTCGCGAGCGGCTAGTTCGACCGTGGTGTTCACGGTCAGGCAGCCCAGGCTGCGGCCGCCGGCCCGGTGCTCGGTCTCGCCGTCGACGACCATGGCGAACAGGCCGCGGATGCGGTCGGCGGCACGGCGCCGCGTGTCCTCCAGGACGGCCAGCTGGGCGGTTGTCATGGTGTCGATGTAGTGGGCCAGCGCACGCTCGAACAGGTCGTGCTTGCTCTTGAACGTGTTGTAGATGCTGCTGCGCCCCAGCCCGGTGGCTTCGCACAGGTCCTGGGTGGAAGTGGCCTCGTAGCCCTTCTCCCAGAACGTGTGCATCGCCGCGTCCAGGGCCCGTTCCTCGTCGAACATCCGCGGTCGGGCCATGATGCCAGCTTAGCCATTTTGGATCGATCATTGCAATACATACTCGCAAGCCTCCCGCTCACTACCACCTGAGGCCCCCAGCGCGGAGCGAGCCAGCTGGACAGCCTGGCCCCTTACCGAAGCCCCCCTCCTGAACGCGACGCTCCTGCAGCCCTCCCCTCGCCAACGCAACGACGTCTTAGTCTTTCCAGCCTGCCCCCGACGGCCGCCGTCCGCAGGGGCAGGCCGGTCCCATCGCCTGGGCTGGTGGGGCCCTTCGGGCCCGAGCGACCCACCGCACCGTGCATCACGGCAGCTTCATCGTGCTCGGCTACGGCGGCCCCGGCTACCGCTTGTGCACGGCGACCAGACGATAGGCCACTGGAACGGACCCGTCTGCCCTCGCGAGCTGGGGCGGAAGCAGCCAGGCTGGTCATGAGCCCGCCCGGCGCCACATACGCCGGGAGGAGGGAGCTGATCACCATGACGACGCCAGTTGCATTCCACGACCACCCGGTCCAGGTGAACGCGCGTATCGACTCGCCACTGTCCCGATGGCTGTGGCTCGTGAAGTGGCTTCTCGCCATTCCGCACTACGTGGTGCTGTTCTTCCTCTGGATCGCTTTCACCGTGGTGACCGTGATCGCGTTCTTCGCCGTCCTGTTCACCGAGCGCTATCCCCGTGCCCTGTTCGACTTCAACCTAGGAGTGCTGCGCTGGAGTTGGCGGGTCTCGTACTACTCGTACGACGCCCTGGGCACCGACCGGTATCCGCCGTTCAGCCTGGGCGAGGAACCGGACTACCCGGCACGGCTGGACATCGCCTACCCGGAGCGGCTCTCTCGCGGCCTGGTGCTGGTGAAGTGGTGGCTCCTGGCCATCCCGCACTACATGGTCATCGGCTTCTTCCTCGGCGGCGCCCACCTCGGCTGGTGGTCCGGTGGCCTGATCGCCCTGCTGACGGTCATCGCGGCCGTGATCCTGGCCTTCACCGAGAAGTATCCGAAGGACCTGTTCGACCTGATCATCGGCCTCAACCGGTGGGTCCTGCGCGTCACCGCCTACGCCACCCTGATGACGGACACGTACCCACCGTTCCGCCTGGACCAAGGCGGCACGGAGACGACCACTCCGGAAGAGCGGACGTGATCGCCGCGCCGGCGGCCACATTCTCGATCGTGCACGGGCTGTTGCAGCCCGTACCTGTACAGCACCCACGCCGTCCAAACCGCGCCCTGGCGTCGGACCCTGTCTGACGCCCACAAGTTCGCGGCACCAGCCAGAGCCAAGTCACTCGGCGCCGCGGTCATCTACCTCCACTCCACTGCACGTCCTCGTCACCAGGCGGAGCTGTGGAAGCCGGAGACGGGATCCGGCTGTCTGATTCAGCTCCTGGGCGACTCCTTCACGAGTTCGATGCCGATTCGCGCGCAGGTTGGACTGGCCGTAGTCGGCGGCCCGGCTGTACGACCGCTCCCCGTGCAACTGCGACGACAGGGCCTCCTGGTGCTCGATGGGATCGCACCCCGAACTGCCAAGAGGCCCTGCTGCCACGCGCCAAAGACGCTGTCTCAGGACTTGACGATCTTCGGGGTGTGCGGGTCCACACCTACCACCGGACCTGGCTTGCATTCTTTGACGGCCTTCTCGGTGACGGTGCCGAGCTTCGTCCGCGTCTTCAGCAGCGCCTGCTTGGCGAGCACCAGGTCCAAGCGCGAGAAGTCCATCGGGATGGTCACGCCGTGGTTGTCGAACAGCAGGGTGGTGGCATCGCTCTTGGTGGCCGTGCTGCTCGCCTCCGAGTGCGAGCCACCCGCGACCAAGGTGGCCAGAGCGCTTCCCCCGCCCGCCGCGAGGAGGACGACGGCGACGGCGCCGATGCCGGCGGCCCGCCTGCGCCGGGTGCGGCGCACGATCTGGGGCGCGTCGAAGTCGGGCGCCTCGGCGGAGTTCGCGTAACGGTTCATCGGGTCTGTCCTTCGTGGATACCCCGGCCTTTAGAACTCCTAACGAAATGCACGGTGTGGATCTGGCGCGGGGACTCGCTGCTCGATGCGCAACCAGTTGGTTGCGCATCGAGTAGCGAGTGTGCAACCTTGAGGTGGCAGGCCCAGACGAGATGAGGTTGCAATGATTCACAACACGATCGAACGCACCATCGCGATCAACGCCCCCATGCAGCGGGTGTGGTCCGTGCTGACCGAACCCGCCTTCCTCGGCCGCTGGTTCGGCAACGGAGAGCCAGTCAAGATCGACCTGCGCCCCGGCGGTCTCCTCGTCTTCGACCACGGTGTCCATGGCGTTATTCCCGCCCGCATCGAGACCGTCGAGCCGCCGCGGCTCTTCTCCTGGCGGTGGTCTCAAGGTGCCGCTGGAGAAGAGCCTGAGGACACCAATGCCACCCTGGTCGAGTTCACGCTGGCCGAAGACGACTCCACCGGAGGTACCCAACTCACCTTGATTGAGAGCGGATTCGCGCGGCTCGGGCTGCCAACCGCCGAGGCCGCCGAACGTCACCGCGCCAACAGCCAGAACTGGCCCGGCAAGCTCGACCAACTGCGCGCGGCCTGCGAGCCGACCACGGCATGACCCGCGCCGCCGAGGACGATGACGGCTCCGAGCACGTTCTGGTAGCCCTGGCTGACCCGATTCGTCGAGAAGTCCTCGCCATCCTTGCCCGCGAAGGCGGCGCCACATCCACATCCCTGGCAGCGAGCCTCCCCGTCACCCGCCAGGCGGTGGCCAAACACTTGGCCGTTCTGGACCGCGCTGGGCTTGTCCGCGCCCACCGGGCCGGCCGCGAGGTCCGCTACGAAGCCGACCTGCAACCGGTGAAGCAGACAACGCGGTGGATGGCCACCCTCGCCACCCAGTGGGAACACCGCCTCAACACCATCAAGGCTCTGGCGGAAGGCGCCACTGAGCCCTGAATCCCACATGCCACGTCAGGAACCCGTCGCACGGCACAATCTCCTCCAGCAGATGAGCGCGCACCCGAGGGTGAGGAAGGCTTCGTGGATGTCGTCGCGTATCTCCCAGCGGATGCGTAACCGGCGGAACCAGTGCAGGAGTGCGAAGCTCTGTTCGACGACCCACCGGTGGACGCCCAGTCCTGAGCCGTGTTCGGCGCCGCGGCGGGCGATGACCGGGGCGATTCCGACGGCCCGGACCTGCTTGCGGTACTTGTCGTGGTCGTAGCCGCGGTCGGCGTAGAGGCGGTCGGGGCGTCGGCGGGGTCGTCCGCGTCGGCCGCGTACTGGCGGAACGGCCTCGATCAAGGGCATGAGCTGGGTGACGTCGTTGCGGTTGCCGCCGGTCAGGGAGGCGGCCAAGGGGATGCCGTGCGCTTCGGTGATCAGATGGCGCTTGGAGCCTGTTCGGGCACGGTCGACCGGGCTCGGTCCAGTTTTGGGCCGCCCTTCATGGCCCGCACATGAGAGCCGTCGATCACCGCCCGGGACCAGTCCAGAGCGCCGGCGGCGTGCAGCTCGGCCAGCAGCGATTCATGCAGACGCTGCCACACCCCCGCGTCATTCCAGTCCCGCAGGCGCCGCCAACAGGTCATGCCGGAGCCGAAGCCCAGTTCCTTGGGCAGGAACTCCCACGGAATGCCTGTGTACAGCACGAACAGGATCCCGCACAGGACCTTGCGGTCGTCCAGACGCCTGCGCCCCGGGTGATCCGCGCGGCGGCGCACGACCGGCAACAACGGCTCGATCCGCGCCCACAACTCATCGGACACGATCCACGGCAGCTGCTCACCCCTCCTCATGTGAAGGCTAACACACCATCAAATGCGAACATTCCAAGGGGAGAAGCAGCATTCTGTTAGGAGTTCTAAGGCCGGGGAGGAAACGAAGCTCCTGAAGAGCAGGGCAGGGGAAGCCGGTTCGCCGTCAGGGCGGGCCGGCGTGCGCCGTCCACCGGCCGACACCCGCCGCTCACATGGAGGTTGATACGGTGTGAGGTATGGCGGAGCAGGTCAAGCGGGCGTTTAAGTACCGCTTTTACCCCACCGGCGAGCAGGCGGCTGAGTTGTCGCGCACGTTCGGCTGTGTCCGCCTCGTCTACAACAAGGCGCTGGAGGAGCGCACACGGGCCTGGTATGGCGAGCAGCGCCGGATCTCCTATGTGCAGTCCTCGGCTGCGCTCACGGAGTGGAAGAAGACCGAGGGACTGGCGTTCCTGGTGGAGGTGTCCTCGGTTCCGCTGCAGCAGGCGCTGCGTCATCTTCAGACGGCGTTCGGGGACTTCTTCGCCAAGCGCGCGAAGTACCCGCGCTACAAGTCTCAGAAGAAGTCCCGGGCGTCGGCCGAGTACACGCGCAGCGCCTTCACCTGGCGCGACGGGCACCTGACTCTGGCCAAAATGACGGGGCCCCTGGACATCCGCTGGTCGCGTCCGCTGCCCGAGGGGACGGAGCCGACCACGGTGACTGTCTCCCGGGACGCGGCGGGTCGCTGGTTTGTGTCCCTGCTGTGCGAGGACAGCATCGCCCCGGCTCCCGCCACCACAGCGGCCGTCGGCCTGGACGCCGGGATCACCTCCCTGGTGACGCTGTCCACCGGGGAAAAGGTCGCCAACCCCAAGCACGAGCGGCGGGATCGCGCGCGGCTGGCCCGCGCGCAGCGAGAGCTGTCGCGCAAGGCGAAGGGCTCGGCGAACCGCGAGAAAGCCCGCCGTCGCGTCGCCAAGGTCCACGCACGGATCGCCGACCGGCGCCGCGACTTCCTGCACAAGCTGTCGACTCGACTCGTCCGTGAGAACCAAACGGTCGTGATCGAGGACCTCACCGTCCGCAACCTGCTGAAGAACGGCAAGCTCGCACGCGCCATCTCCGATGCTTCGTGGACGCAACTGCGCTCTCTGCTGGAGTACAAGTGCGCCTGGTACGGCGTGAACTCGTCGTGATCGACCGATGGTTCCCCAGCAGCAAGCTGTGCGGGAACTGCGGGACGGTCTGCGGGAAGCTGCCGCTGAACGTCCGCGCGTGGACGTGCGTCTGCGGCGCGGTGCATGACCGCGACGTGAACGCGGCGCGCAACATTCTGGCCGCCGGGCTGGCGGCGTCTGCCTGTGGAGACGGTGTAAGACCTCAACGGGAGTCCTCCCGGACGGGGCGGTCGTCGGTGAAGCAGGAATCCCAGCGGGCGACCGCTGGAATCCCCCGCCTTTAGACGGGGGAGGAAGTCAACGGATTCCTTCCGTGTACTGCCGTGGTGAAGGTCGGAGAGTGCGGGCAACTGGCTTCTGAGCATCTCGATCCCCCGGGCGAGCTGGGAGCGCAGCGTGCTCGGCGAGATGCCCAGGTCGGCTGCGATCTCGGTGTCCGAGAGGTCGTGGAAGTACCGGAGTACCACCACCGTCCGCGTCCGCATGGGCAGTTGCTGCAGCGCGCGAACCAACTGGTCCCTGCTGTCGACCTGTCCGTACTCGTCGCCGCGGGCGGCCCGGTGGGGGCCGTCCGCCTGCAATGCCGTACGGCGGAAGCGGCGCCAGCGGTCGTTGGCCAGGTTGACCATGATCCGCCGCACATAGGCCTCCGGGGCGTCCTTGACGGATATCGAGCGCCACTTGCGGCAGGCCCGCTCCAGGGTCTCCTGGACCAGATCCTCGGCGGCGTCGCGGATCCCCGTCAGGACGAGGGCGCCCCGGAGCAGCGCTGCCGACCGGGCGGCGACGAAGCCGTCGAAGTTCGTATCCACACGCGCCTCCCTTCCTGTCTCCCCTCCTCGGCGGGGAGACCCCGGGATTTGCTGCACGTAGGCGATGGGACCTGAGTCACAACGGCAACAGAGTTGCGCGGCGCCGCCTCCCCCGTCGTCCCCGTCCTGCGGTGGCATCGAATCTTGGGACAGGTTTTGCGCGACGCACGCAACTGCGGCCCGCGCCATCTCTGTCTGACAGGGGGACGGGCCTGTCAGGGCCGAACAGCGAGTAGACCGGGGCAGTTCGTGGGACGGCGCAAGGGCAGCATAGGGATCGCATTGGTCACGGGTGTAATGCTGGTGGGCGCGAGCGCCTGCGGCGGGGTCGGCAGTGACAAGGCGAGCGGGGACGACGCAAAGGCGTCGGGAAAGCCGGGCGCGAGCACCTCTCCGTCGCCGACGACACCCGCGGGCCCGCCGATGCTGCTGGAGACGATCACCCCACAGACGGGAACCACGGTCGGCGTGGCCATGCCGATCTCGGTGATCTTCACGAACCCGGTGGCGGCCAAGGCGCGGGCCACAGTGGAAAAGCACATGAAGGTGAGCGCCTCCCAGGCCGTCGCCGGCGCCTGGCACTGGATGGGCGACAAGCGCGCCGACTGGCGCCCGAAGACGTATTGGCCCTCCGGTACGACGGTGAAGATCGACGCCGACATGAAGGGTGTCAGCAACGGCAACGGACGCTACGGCGTACACGGCTACACGCACACCTTCAAGATCGGTGACGACGTGCGCGCGGATGTCTCGGTGACCGGCCACACCATGAAGGTGACCCGGGACGGCGCGCCGGTGCGCACCCTGTCGATCAACGCGGGCAGCGCCGAGTATCCGACGTGGGACGGCACGATGGCCGTCATCGACAAGCAGGAGAAAGTCCACATGACTTCCTGCAGCGTCGGTATCAGCTGCGACAAGGGCAGCCCCAACTACTACGACCTGACCCTTCCCTGGGACATCCACCTCACCCAGTCCGGCACCTACGTCCACTACTCGACCGGCGACCCGAACCCGGGCAGCGGCAGCGCCCGCGGCTCTCACGGCTGTGTCCACCTGTCCCTGGCGGACGCCAAGTGGTTCTACGGTCAGGTCAAGCAGGGCGACCCCATCACCATCACCGGCTCACCCCGCGGCAAGGCCCCGGCCGACAACGGCTACGCCGACTTCAACCTGGGATGGGACCAGTGGCTCGCGGGCAGCGCCTCCGGAGAGGGTACGACCGCCGCCCTGTGACGCGTCGCGGTGACGGCGTTGGTCAGCACTTGCCGACTGGCGGGCGGGCTCCGGACTCTGGTTTTCGCCGAGGCGGGGCGGGTGGTTGCGTTCCAGGGGTGGCACCTGATGGGGGCCGGCGTTCCCGCAGGTTGTGGTCGGGGGTGCATGCGTAGCCCGGATGTCACGCTGCCCGCCCCCGTGGGGGGCCGGTTTCAACAAGCCCGATCAGGAAGTGACAGAGCTTGGCGGCCAGGGGAGTTGTAAGGCTGGCCGGCTTGGAAGACCAACAGGCGGTCATCGCTCCGTTCGAGGCAACGCCACGGATTGGCGGCACGATTTGCCCCTTATGTGCCGTCAGAGGAGAGCCAGCCGACAGGATCGGTCGACTCAGGCCCCGGGGCTTGATCGGTCAAGAATAAACAAAAACGATCACAATCCTTGACTGCCGTCTGGCCTGCCCTTCTCATTGATCTCCGCCGGGCGACTGCGTCTCACCCCGTCCGGACCAGCCGCGTACGGGGCGAATCGTCCATTCCCTCACATCGACGCGAACGACCCGGCGACCGGCGCCTTGAACGAGAGGGAAGATCATGCTCAAGGGAGTACCCCATCGGCCGGTCGGCGGATGGCACAGGGCCGCCGCCGCCTTTCTGACATTGCTCGCGGGCATTGCGGCGTTCCTGATCCCGGCGCCCGCGGCGCAGGCAGCCACAGTGTCGTTCACCACGGGTGCCACACGGACCGACCAGAACGGCAACGCGCTGCAACTGCACGGCCTCGGCATCATCAAGGTGGGAAGCACCTGGTACGGGTTCGGAGAGGACAAGACCGGCGAGACCTCGGCGGACACGTCGTTCCAGGACATCACGTGCTACACCTCGACCGACCTCGCCAACTGGACCTACCAGGCTCAGGCGTTGTCCCGGCAGAGCAGCGGCGACCTGGGCCCAAGTCGGGTCGTGGAACGGCCCAAGGTCATCTACAACGCGTCGACCAGCACGTACGTGATGTACATGCACATCGACAGCACGAACTACTCCGAGGCCAAGGTCGGTGTGGCCACCAGCAGCACTCCCTGCGGCCCCTACACCTACCGGGGCAGCTTCCGGCCGCTGGGCAACCTCAGCCGTGACCTCGGCCTGTTCCAGGACACCGACGGAACCGGTTACCTGCTGAGCGAGGACCGCAACAACGGCCTGCGCATCGACAAGCTGTCCGCCGACTATTTGTCCGTGGACAGCGCTGTTACGGTCCTGGGCGGCAGTGGCAGCAGCAGCGTCGAGGCGCCCGCCATGGTGAAGGTCAACGGGATGTACTACGTGTTCGGTTCCCACCTGACGGGCTGGAGCCTGAACGACAACATCTACGCCACCGCCACGTCACTGGGTGGCCCCTGGTCGTCGTTCCGGAACTTCGCGGCGCCCGGCACCCACACCTACGGCAGCCAGACGGCGAACGTCATCACCGTCCAGGGCCCCTCCGGCACTTCCTACCTCTACGCCGGTGACCGCTGGAACACCGCGGACCTCGGCTCCTCGCAGCTGATCTGGCTGCCGATGACCATCAAGGGAACGACGGTGAACGTCGGCCAATACCCCACCTGGTCCCTCGATGCCACCGCCGGCACCTGGACGGCCGGCAGCGGGCTGCCCACCGCGGGGAACCACACACTGACCAACCCCAACAGCTCCATGGTCATGGACGTGGCGAGCGGCTCCACGGCGAACGGCGCCAAAGTCATCCAGTGGCCGTCCAACGGCGGGACCAACCAGCAGTGGACCCTCACCAAGGTGGCGGACAACATCTACACGCTGAAGAGCGTGAAAAGCGGCCTGTGCCTGGACGTGCCGAACCAGTCGACCACCACCGGCGTGCAGTTGCAGCAGTGGACCTGCAACGGCGGGACCAACCAGCAGTGGTTCCTCGACCTGGTCGGCAGCTACAGCGGCAGCACGTACATGCTCGCCGGGGTGGGCAGCGACCTGAACCTCGGCATCACCGGCGCCTCGACCACCCAAGGCACGGCGGTGGCCCAGGAGACGGGCACCGGAGCGACGAGCCAGCAGTGGAGTCTCTCCTGATCCCAGGTGGGTGAGTCATCACTTCAGGCCACCCGCTGCAGCGGCATCCACGCCCCGCGCGCGTCCCTCCACGCGCACGGGGCGCTGGCCCAAGCCCGACCACCTCGCCGGTCAGCCACCCGGTGCACCGGCGGGACGTGCCGACGGAAACGATTTAGCGGATGATCTTGGCTGGCGAGTGGTCAGTTGAGGCCGCTCGCGTGCAGGAAGGCTGAACCGGTCCGGGACGGTCCGGAGCCATCAGACCCGGAGCAGTGCACCGCGCCGAACAGCCGCAGCTGGGTCATGATTCGAGTCTCTTCAACCTCGGACTCGAAGCCGTCGCCAGCGACAAGGGTGTCGTCATGTCCCCATCGGGCCACGATGCAGCCAGTGCCCGAATGGCCAGATCGGCGTACCGCAATCCACCTCTACGCATTCGGAGATCCCAAACCCCGGCTCGGGCACCAGAACCGAATCCGTCGCTTGAGCCACCGTCTTGCACCGCGTGACGTCGGCCAGTGGCCTCTCCACCCGGCCAGGAGCCAGCCGCAACACCTTGTCACCGAGCCGCGCAAGCACAACCTGACGAGGATCCGCCGGAACGAAGTCGTCAAGTCCAGGCGAACAAGGCGCCTCCCGGCGACATGCGTCGAGTAGCCCGCTCACGGTCACAGCCTTGACGGAAGGCCGCCCGGTTGACGGCACAGCCATCAGCTGCTGAAGGATGTCGCCGACCGACGCCATCTGTGCCGGCTTCCGGACCTTGCGCCGTCGCCTGGTGCGCCGCCGCGCTTCCCGCTCGGGGGCGTCGCTCTGGTCCCGGCCGTTCTGTACCGGCGGGCCGCCCCTTTTGCCGGGCCTGTTCCTGGTCGGCGGCGACGTCCTCAAGGGCTTCCATGACCTCCTCACCGATGCGCATCCCGGGGGCGTCATGATGGGCCCGGGCGGTGGTGGAGCTCGCACTGACCAGGGACAAGTCCGTCTTCCTCTGGCGGGCGGCCTCGGCGATCACGCCTTCCAGCAGTGCGGTGCAGACGCCGGCGTCCCTCCCCCAGGCCCGGAAGCGACCGTTGACCGTGGACCACAGGCCGAACTCGCCCGGCATGTCCCGCCACTGACTACTGCTACGGAACCGCCAGATCACCCCCACGAACTGCTCCCACAACCGTCCGGGGTACGGGCCGTACTCGCCGATCGGCAGAGAACGGCGCGATCAACTTCCATTGCCTGTCGGTGAATTGCCTGCCTCACGCGAACCCTTGACGCTGAACCGTTTCATTGCTTCTCTCGAAAGGCTGCTTCTGGGAGCGCTCCCACCCCACGCCGAAAGGGACCCTGTGCAGACCACCCCCCACGCCATCCCCCATGTCACCTCCTTACGCCACCTCGCCCGTACCCTTGCTGCGCTCCTCACGGCCGTTCTCGTCGCCTGCCTGCTGTCCTGGACGGGGAGCTCCCCCGCCCAGGCCGCGCCGGGTGACGGCTCGGTCTCCGACCCCAACATCGTCTACGTCGGGCGCTGGGACACCAGCGCCGGCACGGCGGCGGTGCCCTCCTGGACCGGTGCCTACCTGCAGACGGCCTTCACCGGCACCACGGTGAAGGTCAAGGCGAGAGACGCGGTCAACCTGTACGCCAGCATCGACGGCGGCCCCGACGTCTTCCACCCCGGCGTGCGCGGCACGGTGAACCTCACGCCCCGGCCGTTGTCCGCCGGCACCCACACCCTGCGCATTTCGTACCGTTCCGGCGACACCGTCTTCCAGGGCCTGGTGCTGGACCCCGGTGCGCGCACGGTCGCGCCGAACGCCCCGTCCCGGCTCGTCGAGTTCGTCGGCGACTCCATCACCGCCGGTGCGCTCACGGACCGGCTCGCACTGGACTCGTACGCGTGGAAGACCGGCGAGCAACTAGGGACGCGCCACACCCAGATCGCCCGATCCGGCTACTGCCTCGTCGCCCAGTCCGGATGCACGGGCCTGAGCACGCAGTTCTTCAGGACTGCGAGCACCGGCAGCCAGAACTGGGACTTCTCCCGCTACCGGGCGGACGCCGTCGTCATCAACCTCGGCACCAACGACATCGGCCACGGCGTGACCGGCGCCGCATTCCAGTCGGAGTACACCAAGTTCCTCGCCGACCTGCGCGCCACCTACCCGAACGCGCAGCTCTTCGCCGTGCAGACGCTCAAGAAGCGCTATGTCGCCGAGACCAGGGCGGCCGTCACGGCCCGCACCAACGCCGGTGACAGCAGGGTGCACTACGTCGACACCACGGGCTGGCTGAACGACGGCGCCGACTACGAGGACGGCAACGGGCATCCCAACGAGGCCGGCCACACCAAGTTCGCGAACCGCCTCGCCCCCGTCATAGCCTCCCGACTCGGCAGCCCCACATCCACCCTGGCGGCCGCTCCCGGCCAACCCGGCGACCCGAACATCAAGTTCGTGGGCCGCTGGGACACCAGGACCTCCACCGCCTACACCCCGTACTGGGCGGGCGCCTATTACCGGGTCGGCTTCACCGGCCGGACCGTCCAGCTCAAGCAGCGCGGGACGATCGACTTCTGGGCGAGGATCGACAACGGCCCGGTGAAGTTCTACGACGACGTCAAGGGAAACGTGAACCTGGCTCCCTCCCCGCTGACCGCCGGCAACCACACACTCCAGGTCAACTACCAGGTGGTCGCCGGTTCCTACCGGGGTGACGCCGTCTTTCAGGGGCTGGTCCTCGACAGTGGCGCCACCACGTTCGCACCGCCGGCGCCCGGCAAGCTGATCGAGTTCGTCGGCGACTCGATCACGGTGGGGACGACGTCGTCGCAGAACGCCCGCACCGCGTACGGCTGGCTGATCGGGGAACGGCTCGGCACCGAGCACACCCAGATCGCCCAAGGCGGCGCCTGTCTGGTCGCCGCGGCGGACGGATGCGTCGGCCTGGAGCGGCAGTTCACCAAGCTCAACCCGAACGCGGCCACCCCCGACTGGGACTTCTCCCGGTACCAGGCGAACGCGGTCGTCATCAACCTCGGCACCAACGACGTGGGCCACGGTGTCAGTTCGGTGCAGTTCCAGGCGGCGTACACCAGTCTGCTGGGCAAGGTCCGCGCCGCGTACCCACAAGCGTGGATCTTCGCGCTGGAGACCTTCCGCGGCCGGTACGTCCCGCAGACCGAGGCTGCGGTCAGAGCGGCCGTCGACGGTGGCGACTCCCGGGTCTCCTTCGTCGACACCACCGGCTGGCTGGGTTCGGGCGACCTGACGGACTCGGTCCACCCCAACGACCAGGGGCACCGCGTCATCGCGGACCGGCTGGCACCGGTCATCGCGGCGCGGATCGGTATGTGAGGGAGGGCCGGGGCCGCCGGACCGCGACCCGCAGGCGGGCGCCTCCGCTGCCCTGCGCGGGCGCCCGACCCCGGCCCCGGCTCGACGGCGAGATCGCCGCACTTCCCTCCCTTCCTCTTGACCGCGTCGAGCACAAGGCTCGATTCTCCGTCCAACCACATCGCGGGTAGATGCCGATCGTCCTGCTCGACGGGTCACCTCGCTTGCCGGGAATGCGCGGGATCGCCTCGAACATGAGGCACGCCGCCTGCGCGTCGCAGTCGCAGAAGCACACGATGTCCGCGGTGGCCGCGGTCAGCCCGGCGTGACAGGCGGCGCCGAAGCAGCGGCGCGTCTCACGCACGACGGTCGCGCCGAGGTCGCGGGCCAGTTCGGGCGAGCCGTCCGTGGATCCGTTGTCCACCACCAGCGCGCGCCAGGTGCGCGGGATACGGGCGAGGACCCAGGGCAGGGCCTCGGCCTCGTTCGGACAAGGGAGCACCACGTCGACGGTCGCCGAGGTCGTCTCCGCTTCCGATTGCGTTGCGGGAGAAGTCGTCACGGACGTCTGCGGTGAGGCGCCGCGGCGTGAAAGGCGCGAGTCACCGCTCCGGGCCCCCGGACGGCGAACTTGGCCGACCCGTAGGCGCTCTCGTAGAAGCCCCCGATCAGACCGGGGTCGACGTTGCCGCGACCACACTGGCAAGGGCAGCAGTCGAGCCGCAGGCCAGACCGCCCACCGAATTCTCCGGGGCGAACGGAAGTTCTTACGAGAAGCTGACGCGGGACCGAAACATCTTCATCCCACCCGCCCCGCAGGCAACTCTGGCTCTGCACGTCACCGACCGGTGGTGGCGGCGAGGTACAAGGAGTCAGGCGTGAGCAGGCATACCAGGCGCAGGTCGAAGTCGCAGGTCCGGATGACCATCGCCGGAGCCGGCATCCTCGCATCGGCGGCGGTCGCGACCACGGTGGCCATCGCCTCGGCGGGGGAAGTCCCCCGCACACACCAAGGCGCGACGACGAAGAGCGCCAAGGCGGGAGCCGACCACGCCGTCTTCGTACAGGGCAACGAGCTCGCCGGAAACACCATCCACGTCTTCAAGCGCGGCGAGGACGGCAAGCTGACCGCCTCGGGCACCTACGCAACGGGCGGCAAAGGCGGCGATCAGGTCGACGCACCCACCGACTCCCTCGCCTCCCAGGGCTCACTCGTCTACGACCGCGGCTCGCAGCTGCTGCTGGCAGTCAACGCGGGCAGCGGCACCGTGACCTCGTTTCGCGTCGAGGGACGGAAACTGACGGACCGGCGGGTGGTGCGCTCGGGCGGGGACTTCCCCTCCTCCATCGCGGTGTCCGGCAACCTCGCCTACGTCATGAACGCGGGAGGCGCGGGCAGCGTCCAGGGCTTCAAGATCACGGCCAACGGACTCGAACCGCTAAGCGATTCATATCGCTCCCTGGGGCTGAAGAACGACAAGGTGCCGTTGTTCAGCAGCTCGCCCGGCCAGGTCGCGTTCACTCCGGGCGGCGGTGAGCTGGTCATCACCACGAAATCGGCCAACACCATCGAGGTGTTCCCGATGAGGCGCGACGGACGCCCCGCACCCCGGGCGAAGGTCAACGACTCGGCCGGCGGCGTGCCATTCGCGATCACCTTCGACAAGACGGGCCGGATGCTGGTCGCCGAAGCCGAGAAATCGACGGTCAGCACGTACAAGGTGCTCGCCGACGGCAGCCTCAAGGTCGTCCAGAAGCCCCTGGCCAACGGTCAGAACACGCTGTGCTGGCTGGAGCGTGCCGGTGACTTCTTCTACGGCGGCAACACCGGCAACTCAACCGTCACCGGCTACCGCACCAACCGGCACGGCAGGCTCGCGCTCACCAACGAGATCGGCATCGCCACCCCGCCGTCAGCCATGTCTCAGGGCGTCATCGACCTGGCGGTGACGCAGGACGAGAAGTTCCTGTACGTGCAGAACGGGACCTCCGGCACCGTCGACGGCTTCCGCATCGGCAGGAACGGCTCCCTCACCAAGGTCACCACGGCCACCGGACTGCCCCCCTTCGCCGAGTCCGGCATGGAGGGCATAGCCGCGGTGTAAAGAAGCTGCCACCGCGGCCCGGCGTCCTGGAGACTCCTCTCCGGGGCGCCGAACCCGTTCCGACGCAGCAAGGAGTGCTCAACGCCGGTCACCGATCCTGCAGCCGACAGACCATGCGGGCCGGACGCGCCAGCCGACTGGAGCGCACCAGTTGGGAACAGACCAGTCAGCCCGCCAGAACACCTGCCCTGCCAGTCGGCCCAAGGTCGTCACCCTCAACGTCGGCGGCGCCACTTGGGACCTGTACCAGGGCGACACCGGGCCTCACTCCCTCCGGTTTCACCAACGCACTGGTGAACCGGACTCGAACTCCCAGCCCACCATGGCGGGTTGAGCAGCCGATGAGCGCCATGTCACCGCCCCCGTGGCCGGCCCGTCGGCCACTGCGTGCGCCCGGGGCACGCGCCCTTCCTCGCCTGAGCCGATCCTCGCCCCCTGACTGCGTTCGATGGCTCGCCCCGTCACCGGCGGAGGCCCGCTGCTGTCCCGTACTACGAGTTCGATGGTGACCTCGGTCTGTGCGGTCTCCGGTTGCTGTCCGGACAGCAGCAGCGGCAATGCAGGCGGCGCGCACAGTCATGCCGGCGAGTGGAGTGCGTCCACGAAGGGCAGATCGCCGAAGCCGACGACGCTGACATCGCCGCCCACGCGTCCAACATCACCGCCACCACCACCGCTCCTACAACGCGGTCAGCCCAGACGAGGTCCTCTGCTCCGGCCTCGCCGCCCGATCGGCGAGGCCGGTGTCGCGTCGGAGGGGAATCACCCCGGCGGGGGTTTCCAGCGTTCCACGGCACCACGCAAGATCTTACGAAGTCCTTACGCAGCCCTCTCAAGTGATGTAACGCGCCTACGATCACAGCGTGTTGACCATCCGAAACATCACCCTCGTCACTGTCGCGCCCCTTGTGCTGGCTGTGGCGGGCGCCGCGCACCCGCATGGTCTGTCCAGGGCGACGGCCACGGACTGGACACAGTTGCACATCGCGCTGCTGCCAGTCTTTCCGCTGCTTACGCTCGGCCTCCTCGTCCCTCTGTGGCACCGCCCCCGACCAGACCTCGCGGGCTTCGCCACGGCGGTGGCCTGGACGAGTGCGTTCACGTACGCGGCCTTCTACACCGGTCTCGACGCGGTGGCCGGTATCGCGGCGGGAACCGCGGTCGAGCACGCTGCCGGAACAGCGAACATAGGGCCGATCAAGTACCCGCTCTACGACGCGGGTGAGTCGCTCGGGGAGGTCGGCGCCTACGCCCTCATCGTCGCCGTCGTGGCCACGGCGGTCGCACTCTTCCCGAAACACGGCGTGCGCGTTGTTCCCGGCACGGTGGTTCTCCTGGTGGCCGGCTGGTCCTTCACTGACAGCCACATCTTCTGGCCCCGCGGCGTATGGACCATGCTCGGTTTCGCACTGGGCTTCGCTCTGCTCGCCGCCGGGACCAGAAGGACCGAATCCGTTCCGCGCCGCGCCTGAGCGGGACGGGTGGCTCAGTAGGTCAGTTGTGAGGCCAACGGTGGGTGGGTTTTGACTCCACTTGGGGCCTTGCGGTCGGAGTGTCGGGGTGCATCGGCTACCCCTGGGTGACTCAAGGGCCCTTTCGAAGGTCGAGTTGTACGCGTCGATACGCCATGACGCTCGGGCCGAAGGGCTGTCCAGCAGGGCTTTGTCTGCCAAATACGGCGTGAGCTGCAGGACTGTGGCGCTGGCACTGGAGTCGGTGTGGCCGGCGCCACGCAAGCACAGGCAGACCGTCAAACAGGTCTTCGACCGGCCGGTCGACGAGCACGATGCGCAGGGAGTGACGTATTCGATGCTCCGCGCCTACATCTTCCAGCGGCGCTCGGAGATCCGCGTCGCGGAGGGCCGCGGCCCTCCGCAGGCGTTCGTGCCGCAGACCCACCGCCCGGGTGACGAGGCGGAGGTCGACTTCGGGGATGTGTGGATCGACCTGGACGGCGTCTCCACCAAGGTGTTCCTGTTCTCGCTGCGGTTGTCGTTCAGCCGGAAGGCCGCGCACAACCGCGATGTGACGCGGGCCACATGCAGTTCCTGTCAGTAATCGGGGCGCTGTTCCGCTCAAGTCACGGAGAGCCAAGCGACCCGACAGGAGCTACACATGAAGCACCGCATCGTCGTCCTCGGCGCCGGCTATGCCGGGGCCTACGTGGCCGGGACCCTGGCCCGTCGGCTGTCCCCGGCGGACACCGAGATCACCGTGGTCAACGCCGAGCCGGACTTCGTCCAGCGGCTGCGGCTGCACCAGCTCGCGGCCGGCCAGGAGATCGAGGCTCCTCAGCTCGCCGACGTCTTCGCGGGCACGGGGATACGGCTGCGCCTGGCCAGTGTCACCGCCATCGACCCCGAGCGCCAGGTCGTCGCCGTGGCCGACGCCGACGGCGGCGGCGAACTCCGCTACGACACACTTCTCTACGCGCTCGGCAGCCGCGTCACCGCCCACGGCGTCCCCGGCGTGACCGAGCACGCCTTCGACGTCGCCGGCCGGCCCTCCGCGCTGCGCCTGCGCGAGCGTCTGGACAGCCTCAGCAGGCGGGGCGAATGTGGGAGTGTGCTGGTCGTCGGCGACGGGTTGACCGGCATCGAGACCGCCACCGAGATCGCCGAATCCCGGCCCGGCCTGTCGGTGACGCTGGTCGCCCGCGGAGAGCTGGGCGCCCAGCTCTCCCTCAAAGCCCGCAGCCACCTGCGCCAGGCCGGCGGCCGGCTGGGCATCACAGTCCTGGAGCACACCGAGGCCGAAGCCGTCGAAGCGGCGCGCGTGCTGTTCACCGACGGCACCGCCCTGGCGTCCGACGCGACTGTGTGGACGGCTGGGTTCGCGATCAGCCCCATCGCCGCCGCCGGCGGCGTGGAGGTCACCGAGAACGGTCGGATCGTCGTCGATCGCACCATGCGGTCGGTCTCGCACACGAACGTCTACGCCGCCGGCGACAGTGCCTACGCCGTCGGCGACAACGGCCGGCCGCTGCCGATGCCCTGCGCCTCGGCCGGCTACACCGGCATGCAGGCCACGGCCGCGATCGTGGGACGCCTCACCGGCCGCAAGATCGCGAACACCAGGCTGGAGTACCTGGCAACCACATCAGCCTCGGGCGGCGGGAGGGCATCCTGCAGATGGTCGACGGCGAAGCGCAGGCAAAGCCGAAGTACGTGGGCGGCCGGAAAGCCGCGCGGATCAAGACAGGCATCCTCAAGATGTCGCTCTGGACCACCTCGCACCCGACCTTCGGCCTGCCCAAGCGCAAGCGTCCCCTTGCCGCCGCGCCGCGCGCGTCCGCCGAAAAGCGGTCGCGTAGCCGCCTAGTTCGTAGGGTGATCCACGTGGACAGAACCGCCATTGATCACTTCGGCACCAGTCAGTTCGAGGCCAGCCGGAACAGGCTGGCCTCGCTGGCCTACCGGCTGCTGGGTTCCGCCACCGACGCCGAAGACGCCGTGCAGGACGCGTTCCTGCACTGGCAGGCCGCGGACCGGCAGCTGATCAAGGTGCCGGAAGCATGGCTGACCAAGGTGGTCACCAACCTGTGCCTCGACCGGCTCCGCTCGGCACAGGTCCGCCGCGAACGCACCGTCGGCGCATGGCTGCCCGAACCGCTACTCGACGGGGACCCGATGCTCGGCCCCGCCGACACGTTCGAGCAGCGCGAATCGGTCTCCCTGGCCATGCTGACCCTCATGGAGCGCCTGTCACCCCTCGAGCGGGCCGTCTACCTCCTGCGCGAAGCGTTCTCCCACAGCCACGCCGAGATCGCCGAGATCCTCGACATCACCGAGTCCGCAAGCCAGCAGCACCTCCACCGGGCCCGGCACCGCATCACCGCCGCGCGCCGCCGCGGCGGCGAAGTCGACCCGGCATCCGCCCGCGGCATCGTCGAGGAATTCCTCGCCGCTGCCACCTCCGGCCGTATTGAACGGCTCGTGGCGCTGCTCACCGACGATGCGATCGCGATCGCCGACTCCAACGGCGCCGGCCTGGCCAAGACGCTGCTGCGGTACGACACTCCGGAGCGCATCGCCGCGATCGCACGGGCCGGGTTCAAGCCCACACCGGCGAAACGGCGACTCGTCGGCGGCACGCCCGCCATCCACTACGCGCTCGTCAACGACGCCCCTGCCATCCTCTTCGTGCTCGGAGACCAGGTCGTAGGCACCGTGACGTTCGACATCACAGGCGGCAAGATCGCAACCGTGCGCGGCATCGCCTCCTCCGCCCGCCTCGTCCGCCTCGCCGAAGCCTGGCGACAGCACGGACCGGACACGCCGCTCGTCACCCAGTGGTGACCCGACACAGGCTCAACCCGCCACAGCGGAGCCGCCAGGTGGAGTCACCTCTCACCTACAAGATCGCCCCGGCCTTCAGCTCGGCTCGCACAGCCGTGGCGGACACCGTCCTCGGCTACGCGCTGCTGATCGCGGAGCGAACGGTCGGGTGGGCCCTGGATGCGCGCGTCGGCGGTGGCGCCCGGCAAACGGCTCAGCTCGACCGGTCCGCGACCAGGGGCCTCGGCCCGCACATCGTTGCAGGTCATTTGGGCGGCAGACCCGCTGCGAAGGCGTACCCCCGATCGGTCCAGGCATGGAGGCCGGAGTCTTCGGAGAGCGCGAACGCGGCGACCACGACCCACCCGCGCATGGGGCGGCCGGTGAAGTCGAAGGCCCGTGTCCCGGGCCGGGCCAAAGCAGCGTCGGTGGCATCGGGCCCGACCCGCACCATCAGCTCGTCCCCGATCACTCCCACGGCCATGTTTCCCTCATGCAGAAACGCCAGGCCGCCGAACATGCGCTTCTCGCTGATCGCCGGATCGGCACCCAGCCGGGTGCGGATCCGCTCAGCCAGTCCTTCGTCATACGCCATCACAGACCTCGAATCGTGAGGGCAAGGGATCGGGGTCATCGCCGGGCCCGCAGCCTGCGCTCGAGGTCGCGCAGGTCCTTGCCGAGGGAAGAGCGGACCTTCCTCGCCATGAGGGGCGCGGCGAGGCGGTAGTACCGGCTGGGGTCGCCCTGAACGCGGATGCGCGCGAGCGTGCCGTCCGGGTGCGGGCCGAAGGTGTAGGTGACGTGCATCGGCATCGGTCCGGCCACGGACACCATGTCCAGCAGCCGCCCGGGTTCGTGGGCGGCGACGCGGAGCACGTAGTCGATGCGCTTGCCGAGGAAGTACGCCGTACGGGTCACCTCCGCACCGACGCCGAACCCGCCGCCGTCAGACTCCCGGGTCAGGACCGCCTCGCGGATGCCCTGGGTCCACTCGGCATCGTTGCGCCAGTCCATGGCGTACGCCGCCACCCGGCCGGGCGGGAGCGGGATCACCCGCTCCGCCATCACGTCGATCGTCATCGGATACCTGATCAGAGGGTGAAGAACGGCCGCGGCGTGCCCGTCTCGGCGTACCCCTTGAGCCGGTCCATCAGCAGGCCCCAGGTCTCGGCCGTGTGCGGTAGGTCGGCGTCGTCGGCGGCGAAGCCGGCATGCCGGAAGTCCACTCGTGTACCGGTCCCGTCGGGGGCGTCGGTCAGCCGCCAGGTGATGACGGTCCCGGACCAGTGGGGCGGGAAGGCGCCGATCGACGTCCACACGATCTCCTCCTTGTCCGCGCGGTCCCGGCGGAGCCGGAAGGGCTCGGGAATCTCCGGGAAGTCGAAGAGGAGGACCTCGCCCTCGCGGTCCACGCCGGTGGTCCACCAGCCCGTGAGGCCGTCGTGGGTGTCCAGCGCCTCGTGGACCTTGGCGCGGTCGGCGTCGACGTCGGCCTGGAAGGTGATCTCGGACATTGCTGCTCCTTCTGCAAGCGGGGATGGGGCTCAGAGGGTGAAGTACGGGGCCGGGGTGCCGGTCTCGACGTATTCCTTCAGGCGGGTGAACATGCCGGCCCAGCCCATCGTGACCTCGCGGAACATGTCGTCGACCTCGGCGAACCCGGTGTGGTCGAACCGGACCACCGTGCCGCCCTCGGAATCGGCCTCCAGCGCGTAGACGATCTCAGTGTCGATCCACTGCGGCGGCCCCGCGACCACGGTCTGCGACAGGCGCTTGCCCGCCGCGACCTCATCGATGCGGAACTCCCAGGCCATCGGCGCACCAGGGAACGACAGCCGGTGCAGAGCGCCGACGCCCTCGCCGATCTCGGCTCCGGTGGTGAACCAGCCGGCGACGCCTTCGGGGGTGGAGACGGCGCGGTACACGGTCTCCGGCTCGGCGGCGATACGGATCTGCAGGGCGATCTCAGCCATGGAACGTCCTTCTCCTCGGGGATCCGACGCGAGCGCCGAACCCTTCGCTTTAGCTCACACTAAAATGACTGGGGGTGGATTGGCAAATTGCAGTGGGCGCTAAAATGACCTGTATGGATGCGGTACGGGCGGTCGCCGAGCCCAGGCGGCGCGAGATTCTGCGGCTGGTCTGGGACGCGGAGCTGTCGGCGGGTGAGATCGCCGAGCGGTTCGACGTCACCTTCGGCGCGGTCTCCCAGCACCTCAAGGTGCTCAGGGACTCCGGCCTGGTTACGCTGCGCCAGGACGGCAAGAAGCGGTTCTACCGAGCGGACCGCGAGGCCATGGGCCCCCTGGCCGACTACCTGCAGTCCATGTGGGCCACCAAGCTCGACACCCTCGCCGAACTGGCCGAGGCCGCCGAGCGGGCGGAGGGAACGGACGCGTGAGCGTGAGCGGCGAAGCGAACAGCGGTGGCGTGATCACGGTCGAGCGGCACATCGCCGCCCGTCCCGAGACCGTCTTCGCCTTCTTCACCGACCGGGACAAGTGGCTGTCCTGGATGGGCCGGGAGGGCACGTTCGTGTTCGCGCCCGGTGGCCCGTACCGGACCAATGTCACGGGCGAGAACGTGGCCGAAGGCCGGTTCGTCGAGGTGGACCCGCCCAAGCGGCTGGTGTTCACCTGGGGCTGGGCCGAGGGCGGGATGCCCGTACCACCCGGCTCTAGCACCGTGGAGATCACTCTGGAAGCCACCTCGGACGGCACGCTGCTGCGCCTGGTCCACAGCGGCCTGCCCTCGCCCGAGGCGTGCGCCGCCCACGAGGAGGGCTGGAAGCACTACGCGGAGCGCCTCGCCGCACGAGCCGAAGGCCGCAACCCCGGCCCCGACCACTGGATGTGACCCGCCTGCCCGCGATGGCCGGTGTTCCACCGGCGCGTGCGTAAGCGCGCGGGCCGATCTGGTCTGCCACACCGGCGACATCGCGGACGGCACGGCCGAACGCCGCCGCGGACTCCCCCACCGGCCACGGCCCCAGCGACCTGCAGTCGGCCCGGCCTGACCTCCGCCGCCTCCGCCAGCGGCTCCGGCAGGACCATCGCCATCGTCGACGCCTACGACGACCCGAACGCCGAGTCGGATCTGGCCAACACCCACGACAGCCAGGCTCTGATGCCCGAGCAGCGGTCCGATACCCCGTCCTTGCGCTTCGTCGGCGACGAACAACAGGTCGAGCTCCGGTGGCGCGAGGACGAGTTCATCTCTGACGTGGAGGGCGGGATCCGTCGCCCTCCTCGAACGCGTCATCAGCAAGCTCCTCGCCAACGCGCGGCCGGCCTCGCGCAACACTCGCCGCGCATGCGGCTACAGGCCCTTCAACCCCGCGATGTGGTCGGCGAGTTCGGGCGTGAGGCGCTGTACCTCGGCCATGTCCTTGCCATCGGCCGCCGCGCGGAGCTTCCTCAGGTCCGTGTCCACCGGCACAGGGTTCGGCACCTCGTGCCGCACTCGCTCCCACGCGAGTTCCAGGGCGGTGACGTCGCCGGCGACGGCACCTTCGTTCCCGGCCTTCGTGTCGATCGTCAACTGGCGTGTCCAGAGGGCGAGTCGGTCCCGTTCGACCGCCGGCGCGGACTCGTAGCGGAGTCGCAGGTCCGTCGCGTTCTGGGCGACGCGCAGGGCGGGAGCCACCGCCTGCGCACCGTCCCCTGCCTTCTCCAGGGCGACGAGGTCACGCTCCATCTGCCGCTCCAGCAGCTCCGCCACAGCGTCGGAGGCACGGTACGCGTCCCACGCGGCGCGGACCTCGCGGACGGTGGCAACCCCAGGCGACTCATGGACGGCAACAGCCGCGCGCTCCAGGGCTACCAGCCGGGTCGGCAGCGGCCCGGGCTTCGCGTCAGTAGGCACCGCGAGCGCCACCGCCTCCAGGTCGCCACCCTCGGTTCCGGTCGAGAACTCTCCGTACCCCGGCGCGAACACCTTGTCCTCGGTCGAGCCGTCCATGTGCAGTTCACGGACGGTCATCGCGCCCTCGACCTCGCCGTACGGCCCGTCGACCGTCTGGTCCACGGCTCGTACGGTGACCTCCTCGAAGACCTTCTCCGGGAGGTTCTCGGAACGGTAGACGTCGCCCTTCTCCGGGTCGGCGGGCATGATCATCGCTGGCGGTGCCTTGTCGCGGCCCGCCTGCCAGGTGCCTTCGGTGTCGGCGACGACGCCGTCCTCGTAGTTGAAGACGTCCTCGCCGAAGTACCACACGGAGCCGTCGTCGGCCTGGGCGTACCAGTCGAGGGCGAGTTCGTGGATCCGGCCGTCGGAGAAGGCGGCGTACTGGCTGACCCGTGTCTCGACCGTGTGGCCGTCGTACGTGATCTTCTTCGTGCCGGGCAGCAGGCTGACCTCGGTCCGGAACGCCTTGTCGTCCACCTGCCCGCCCATGATGACCTGGGTGACGTCACTGGTGGGGTGGAGGGGGTTTGTGATGCGAGTGGGGTGTGTGAAGCGGGGTTCGGGGAGGTCGACGCGGTCCTTCGCCGGGGCGATGGGCAGGCATGCGTCGCCCTTCTTGCCCGTGCCCTCGTCGATGACGTGCACGCAGGCATTCGCCCCGGTCTGGCCGGCAGCGGTGTCGGCGGCTCCCGAGCACGCACCGGCCAGGAGTGCTGCGGCGGTTACGGATACTCCGGTCAGCAGGACGTGGCGGTTGGTGTTCATGGCGGCCTCCTTGTGTCGTGGCCTGTGATGAGCGTCCCGCCATCCCCCTGAATGGACTCTGAACGCACCTGAACGTGCTGTCAGGCGCTCTGGGGCAGGGCTCTATGCGGTTCGTGGGCGGCTGCGGGTTCGTGGTGGCTGGTCGCTCCCCCCTCTCGACTTCGCTCGAGCGGGAGGGACGCATCACGGCGGAGCCACAAAGTCGCCCGCGCCCCTCAGTGGGTGGCCGGCAGCCTCACGGTGAAGCGTGCACCGCCCAGCTCCGGCGCCGTCCCCACCGTCACCGTGCCTCCGTGCGCCGCCACCAGCTCGGCCACGATCGCGAGTCCCAGGCCGGCTCCGCCCTCTCCCCTCGCGCGGGCCTCGTCCAGGCGTACGAAGCGGTCGAAGATCCGGGCTCTCCCTCCCTCCGGCACCCCGGGACCGTCGTCGTCCACGTCCAGCCGTACGGTTCCACCGACCTCGCCGAGCGTCAGGGCGACCTGGGAGCGGGCGTGGCGGGCGGCGTTCTCGCCGAGGTTGCGGACCACGCGGCGCAGGGTGTCCTCATCGCCCAGGACCCGCCCGGCCGAGACCCTGCCGCTGTCGACACGTGGGCCGTCCTGCCGTTCCCGCAGCCGCCGGGCCTCCTCGAAGACCAGGTCGTCCAGGTCGACGGGGCGCCGCGGTGGCCGGATCGCGTCCTCGTCGGCGCGGGCGAGGAGAAGGAGATCGTCCACGAGGCGCTGCATGCGCACGGCCTCGTCCAGGACTGTCCCGGCCAACGCCCCGGCATTGGCGCGCCCCGGATGGGCGAGGGCCACCTCGGCGTGCTGCCGGACCGTGGCGACGGGTGAGCGGAGTTCGTGAGAGACGTCCGAGACGAAGCGCCGTTGCGCCGCCTCGGCGCGTGCGACCCGCCGCAGCGTCCGCCCCACGGCCACCCAGGTCGCGGCGGCCGCCAGGACCAGCAGCACGGGCAGGCCGATGAACAGCAGCTGGGTGACCGTGGAGGTGGCCTCGGCGACCCCGGCGGGCGTACGGCCGTCCAGGACGGTCAGACGCCGGTCGCCGTCCCTTGCTCCGACCGCCACGACCAGGAAGGGGTCCTCGTCTATCGGGGTGTCGACCTCGGTGCTGCCGCCGGACCGAAGCCTGGCCAACGCCGGCCGTCCCTCGACGTTCGAGCTCGCCGCGACGACCACCCCATGCTGGTCGACGACCTGCAGGAACTCCTCGTCAGGATCGGTCACGCTCACCTCAGGCACCCCTCGCCCCGCCTCGATCACCCGGGCCACCTCCCCGGCGCGGGTCCGCGCGGCGTCCCGCACGTCGTTGCTCAGCTCGACCCGCAGCCCGATCACCAGGACGGCGCCTCCGGCGACCAGCGCGAGCCCCACCGCCAGGGCGGCGATCACCGTGGCCCGGATGCGCACCGTCCGAAGGCGCCGCTGCTCACCCGCCATCGGGCACCAACCGATACCCGTGCCCCCGCATCGTCCGAAGCGAATCCCGCCCGAAGGGACGATCAACCTTGTTGCGCAGGCGCCGCACATACACCTCGACGATGTTCGGATCGCCCTCGAAGTCGTCGCCCCACACATGGTCGAGGATCGTCCGCTTGCTCACGGGCACGCCCGTCCGCCGCATCAGGAACTCCAGCACGGCCAACTCCCGCGCCGTCACCTCGACCTGACGCCCGGCTCGGGTCACCGTGCGCGCGGCCGGATCCAGTCGCAGGTCGCCCACCGCGAGCACCGCGGGCCGCTCACGCGCCTCACGCCGCAGCAGCGCCCGGAGCCGGGCCAGCAGCACCGCGTACGAGATGGGTTTGGTGAGGTAGTCGTCGGCACCTGTGTCGAGGCCCTCGATCTCGTCCCACTCGCCCTCCTTGGCGGTGAGCATGAGGATCGGCGTCCAGTCACCCTCGCCGCGCAGCGACCTGCAAACCCGATAGCCGTTGAGCTTCGGCAGCATGATGTCGAGGACGATCGCGTCGTACGCGTTCTCACGCGCCATCCACAGTCCGTCCACCCCGTCGAGCGCCACGTCCACGGCGAACCCCTCGGCCTCAAGCCCGTCCCTGAGCCCGGCCGCGAACCGCTCCTCGTCCTCGACAACCAGCAGCCGCATACTGTCCACGCTACGGGAGCCCCCAGCGGTGACAAACGGAAGCGATCGTGTGTGCGCGGAGTTCCCTGGCCCTCGCTCCGCGCCCACAGGACTGGAATGGCAGCCTACAATTAACTGTCCACGGAAGATAATTCTTCGGAAGATGAGTGATGGCTGACGCCGACCTGAAGCTGCTGTACCGGGAGCTGGTCTCGCTGGAGATCGAGCTGTGGGATGGCATTGAGGGGCGATTGAGGGCGGAGTACGACCTGCCGCTGACCTCGTTCGAGGTGCTGCACCTGCTGCAGCAGCAGCCCGGGCGGCGGATCCAGGACATCGCGGAAAAGTTCTCGATCACGGTGGGCGGCACGAGCAAGGTGGTCGATCGCCTGGAGGCGGCCGGCCTGTGTGGGCGGCGCGCCAATCCGAACGACCGCCGTTCCTCGATCGTCGAGTTGACGCCCGAGGGGCGGAAGCTGGTGGACAGGGCGCTGAAGGTGTTCGAGGAAGAGCTCGAGCTGCGTATCGGGGCGGTGATTCCCGAGCATTCCGTACGCGAGGTGACCGCGGTCCTCAGTACGCTGCGGGCGGCCGGACGCGCCCTGGACGCGGAGCGGAAGGTCACCGCGCAGACGCCGGTGCCGGCCACGCGGGCGCCGAAACAGCCCGGCCGACCGGCATCGTGAGCCGCGACGGCTCGGCAGTGCACGTGAGTTGATCAGCCGGGGCCGGTTGAGCACAGCCCCCGGCCCGTCAGCCCACGATTCGGTCGGCGATACCCGCGAAGGCGATGACCTTGTCGATGCAGCCCCGGACGAGGAGGTTGCCGGGGCCGCCGTTGCGTGCGGCGTACTCCTCGATACGGTCGTCGCCCATGTAGCGGGCACCGAGGAGACCTCCCCAGCGCAGCATGCCTTCCGGGTCCTCGGAGATCGTCGCGCGGCCTTGGAGGAGTACGAAGGCATACGGGGGCCGGTCCTCGTCGACGCAGAGGGCGAACCGTCCGTCGCGGGCGAGGTTGCGGCCCTTGACCCCGTTCTTCTCGGTGGTGAGCACGATGTCGTCGCCGTCGAGGAGGAACCAGACCGGTGTGACGTGGGGGCTGCCGTCGGCGCGAACGGTGGAGAGCTTGCCGGTACGGGTTCCGTACGTGGCGAACGCCCGCCACTGCTGCTGGGTCATCTTCCGCATGTGGGTGCCTTTCGTGTGCCTACGGATCGACTCGCGGGTATCCGGGGCCGAGTCGGCCCCGGACACCACGGGCTCTAGCCCCAGAAGGCGTCTTCTGCGGCCGGGTCGGCGGAGAAGAGCCACATCTCAGTGATCTTGCCGTGCTCGATGCGCAGGAGGTCAACGCCGTCCATGCTCATCGACGCGTCGTCATGGCTGCCGGTGAAGTGGATGGTGGCGGCGACCAGGTCGCCGTTGCCCATGAAGGAGTGGATCTTGTCGATGGCGAAGGTGCCCCGGCTGGCCTCCATCATGCTGCCGAGCATCTGGAAGACGGCGCCCTGGCCCTTGTGCTCGCCGGAGAACCGGTTGGCGCCGGGCTGATGCCAGACGATGTCGGCGTCGAGGAGTTCGCCGAGAGCAGCCATGTCTCCGGTCTGGACAGCCTGGAAGTAGGTGCGGGCGATGTCGATGTTCGAACTGGTCATGTCGTTTGCTCCTTGGGTTCTTGTGCGGGGTGGTGGCTGTCGGGCGAAGTCGAGGCGGTCGGCGAGGCCGGCTTCGGTCAACGCGGCCTCGATCTCGGGTGGCTCCGGCAGGGGAAGGGGCGGAAGGAGAAGGGCCGTCGGCCGCGCTGTGGGACAGGCAGTGCGGCGGTGTCGTGCGGCGGCCTGCGCGTCCGGTTCAGGGGGCGGGTACGGAGAAGACGCCGAAGTGGTTGCCGACCATGTCCCGCAGCCGGGCGAAGGTGAAGCCGGCGGAGTCAGAAACCGGCTCCATGAGTACCTCGGCGCCCAGTTCGCCGGCGCGCTCGACGGTCGCGGTGACGTCCTGCACGAGGACGTAGAAGATCGCATAGTTGGGGAACTTGCCCTCCGACTCCCACACGCCGCCCGCCGGCTGCTGGGCACCGGGCGGCACCACCGAGTGATAGGTGACGCCCGGGGTGTTGGTGTTGAGGACGTGATTCCAGTCGAAAAGCTCGCCGTAGAACTCCTTGACCTTCTCCGGCTGGTCGGTGCCGAACTCGAACCAGGCGACCGAGTTGAAGGCGGGAACGGTCATGACACTCACTCCTTGCGAGTCCGAAATCGGGACACAGGTGACCCTCCAGGGCGTGCTCGATCCGGAGGGTGATTGCCACGCCCCGCCGGAACGGCCACCGCCTGTCCAGCAAACCATTTAGATTCCATGGAATCAACTTCCTGGGATTATTGTTCCATGTGATGCAGGTTTGGTGTCCAGTCACCTCGCCCCGCGCACAGCACAGGAACAGGGCCGACCCGGGCGCGGGCGGCCGACAGCAGAGAGGAAGCCCGTCATGGAACCGGTCGAGATCGAGGCGAAGACCCTGATCCAGAAGTCGAAGACCCCGTCGAACGACTACGTGATCAACCCCTACACCGGCTGTGTACTGGGCTGCGCGTACTGCTTCGCCTCCTTCGCGGGGCGGCAGTTCGGCCGGTCGGCCAAGGAGTGGGGCGACTACCTGTACGTGAAGAGGAACGCCGTCGAGCTGGCCCGCAAGGAGCTGGCCAGGATGCCCGAGCACAAGCGCCTCGGCACGATGCTGCTCAGCTCGGTCACCGACCCCTACCAGGGCCACGAGACGAAGTACCGGCTCACCCGAGGCATCCTGCGCGAGCTGAAGACGGTCGAGTACCCGGGCATGGTCCGCATCCTGACCAAGTCGCCGGTTGTCACCCGCGACATCGACCTGCTCACCAGCCTGCCCCGCGCCGAGGTCGGCATGACCGTGACCACCGCGGACGACAAGGTCAGCCGCTGGCTGGAGGTCCGCGCCCCGCTCGCCTCCCGCCGCCTGCGCACGCTCACGGAACTACGCGAGGCCGGCATCCCCACCTTCGCCTTCGTCGGCCCACTCCTGCCCCACTTCGCGACCCGGCCCGAACTCCTGGACCACCTCTTCGGGCAGCTCGTCGAAGCGGGCATCACCGAGGTGTTCATGGAACACATCAACCTCAAGCGGTACATCCGCGAGCGCATGGACGAGGTCCTCGCCGACGAACCCGCCGAGGTGCGCGAGGCGTACGTACAGGCCCGCACCAAGGAACACCGCGAGCAGCTTGACGCGATCGTGGCCGGCCTGCTGGCCGAGCACGGGCTGCGGCTGCGCTTCGACGAGGTCGTCCACCACGACGACAACGACGCGCTGCGGCAGAGGCTGGCCGACCAGGCGTGAGTGCGTCGCACCGGCGGCAGTGCGAGGTGTCCAGGTGCCGCCAGCAATGATCACCTACGGCTCGGATGGCGGGATCTTCAGGACCGCAGCGCCGCCTGTTGTTCGACGATGAGTTCCGCAGGGGCTGTTACCGACTCGACCCGGCCGCCGGAGTTGATGGTGAAGTCGAGCCGTTTTCCCGAGACGGTGAGTGCGCCGACGGGAAGTGGGCCTGTCGGTCGGAAGTGGATGCGGCCTGTGGGGACGTCGGGATCGAGGCCGGTCATCCCGGTCGTGAGGGCGACGGCTGCTGCGGCAGACCGGGCTTGTGGTCGGCAGGCGGCCGGGGAGGAGGCGGGCGCGGGGGTGTCCGTGCGGGCGTCGCCGCCCCAGAGTTCCGGCAGCCGGTGGTCGAACGCCGGCACGGCGGCGGGGATGCCCTCGGTGAGGCGGGCGGCATCTGCGGAGTCTTTCCAGCCACGTGCTTGCGCCGGCGATGTGGCCTCAAGGGTCTGCGCGCTCCAGGGATGGGTGGGGCGCCACCGATGCCGCGGGCGTGGAGGTTGCGCTGCCGCGCGGAGTTCGGCGCGGACATGACGGGTCTCCGGGTGGTGGTGCGGAAACCGCACCACCACCCGGAGACCGTGGCCCGAACCGCTTCGTCAGCTGACTGAGAACTGGCTGAAGTTCGCGGTGCCCATATTTCCGGCGTGGGCCGTGGAGAACATGCCCGCGTCCAGTGTGCTGTTCGCGCCGGTCAGTGTTGCGGTGCCGACGGTGGTCCAGGTGGTGCCGTCGGCGGAGTAGGAGCCGGTGACCGATGTGCCGCTCCGGACCAGTCGGAGCCAGACCGGGGCGACGGTGGCGCTTGATGTCTTGATGGTGTTGGTGTCGAGGTAGCCGTCACCGTTGGAGTCCGACGACAGGGCGATTCCGTTGCCGGGGGTGCTGGCGAGGACGAGGTACCCGGTGGACGAGCCGGCGGAGGCGATGTTGTTGCGCAGCATCAGACCGGCTTTGGCCCAGCTGTTGGTCTTGTCCTGGCTGTCGAGGTGGGCGGTGACGGTCGAGGACGTTCCTGCGGTCCCCGTCCGGTAGGCGGCGGCGTACTCGTCGTCGTACTGCGTGCCGGAGCGCCACACGTCGATGCCCGCGCTGGTGAGGGAGGTCACTCCGCCGTGCTGGTCGACCGCGGCCGGAGTCGAACTGTAGGCCTTGTACGGAGAGGTGACGATCTGCAGGTTACTGAAGGTCGCGCTGCCGGCGGTGGTGCTGTGGGCTGTGTGGATGACGCCGGCGTCCTGGGTGGTCGCCATGGACGGCAGGGTCACCGTCGAGCCGACCTGGGTGAAGGTGGATCCGTCGGTGGAGTAGTAGGCGGACACCTGGGTGGCGGTGCGGGTGAGCCGCAACCAGACCGGTGCCTTGACGGTGGCGGCGGTGGACGTGAGCTGGTCGAGGTAGCCGTCGGCGCTTGAGTCCCGCTGGAAACTGACGCCGTTGTTCAGGGTCACCACCACAGCCGCGTATCCGGCGGAGGAGCCACTGCCCGTGAGGTCGTTGCGCAGGACGACGCCGGCCTTGGCCCAGCCGTTGGTGTTGTCCACGTTGTCGACCCGGGCGGTCACCGAGGTACCGTTGACGGCCGCATCGGCTTGGTAGACGGTGCCGTAGGCGTCGTCGGTCTGTCCGCCGGCACCCCAGATGTCCGCGCCCGCGTCGGTGATGGTGAATCGGCCGCCGCTCTGGCCGGTGTCGGCCGGAGTGGAGGAGTAGGCGCTGTAGGGCGAGCTGACCGGGTCGGTGGTCAGCGGACGGTACAGCGGCTGGATGCCGGCACTGTCCATGACCGTCCTGGCGCCCGACGGCCAGTTGCCGTTGCCGACGACGACGGTGCCGCTCACCACGTCACCGCGGCCGTTGGTGTTGGTGATGTTCGCGGAACTGTTGTTCGTCCAGTTGTCGGTGAGGGTCAGGGCGCCGGTGTTGTTGGTCGAGCTGCTGTTCTCGTGGCCCCAACTGCCGGTGTTGCGGAAGACGTTGTTGCTGTCCGTGAAGTTCCGGGAGCCCTCGTCGTGGTAGAAGCCGAAGTAACCGCCGTTGGTGTGGCAGTAGTTGCGTTCGAAGGTGCTGCCCGGTGAGGCCGACAGCGTGTACATGCAGCCGCCGTCTGTCATCTGCTGCATGAGGTCGTGGATGTAGTTGTCGGTGACGTGGTTGTCGGCGGCGGTGGTCGCGGTCGTGTAGGTGGGCTGGTAGTTGTACAGGCCCCGGTTGACGTAGTCCTGGCTGCCGCCGATGTCGTTGGTGCCCCAGCCGTAGCCGATGGTGAGGCCGGAGTAGGGCAGGTTGTACACCTCGTTGTGCGAGACGGTCGCACCGTTCACATAGGTGACGAGGATGGCCGACATGTCGCGGTATTCCAGCGCCACGTCATGGATGAGGTTGTTGCTCAGCGTGATGTTCCGGTTGGTCATCCGGCTGTCACCGGGGTGGTGCGCGTCCGCCTGAAGGCCGCCGACGACGATGCCGCCGCCCGCGTCCTGGGTGAAGACGTTGCCGGTCGCGGTGATGGTGTCCGCGCCGAGTCCTACCCCGGTGGTGTGGGCGTTGGCGTCGTTGCCGACACCGAGGCCGCTCTGTCCGAGCTGGGTGAACCGGTCACCGGTGAACGTGATGTGGTCGGCGGCCGAGACCTGGACGGCGGAGGGCATCTGCTCCCAGTGCGGGCGTGTCGCCTCGAAGAGCGGGCAGCCGCTCTGGCAGGAGTTCAGCGCGTCCGACGGACGGTCCCAGGTGCCGGTGAGGTACGCGCCGGTCTGCTGGCTGGCGTAGCCGCCGGTGGTGGGGTCCAGCCAGCTGGTACCCGAGAACTGCAGGCCTGAGAAGGCGATGTGGGTGGCGGGTGAGGAGTAGGTCCCTCCGACGTTGATGAGCGACTGCAGCTTCGGCACCTCGACGTCGGCCGTGCTCATGTCCTGCCCGGGGAGCGGCTTGTAGTACAGGGTGCCGGTAGCGGTTTCGAGGTACCACTCACCGGCCGTGTCGAGGAACTCGTAGGCGTTCTCGATGTAGAGGGGGCCGGCCCGGAAGGGGCTGGTCAGGGTGTCGTAGCCGAACGTGTTGTTGTTCCACGAGGGCTGGGCCATGGTGATGGTTCCGCTGCTGATGCCGGTCACCGGGGCGTAGCGGTCGGTGAAGGATCCGATGCCGTGGATCTCGGTCCGGCCGGGCTGCGCGAGGCTGTTGAGGTAGCTCAGCGAGCTGTTGGTGAAGGTGTAGCCGCTGGTGGTCGCGGTGAGGTCCGAGCGGGTGACCGCGGTGCGGGCCCTGGTGGCCAGGACGCCGTCGACGGAGAGGTGACGCATGTCGAAGCCTGTGCCGACGTTGCTCTTCCAGATGTTCTTGGCCGAGTCCTGCACGGTCCAGCCGCTGGCCTTCTGCGCTCCGGTGACGACGGGGTGGGCGCCCAGCGTGGCCTTCCAGTTCACCGTGTGACCGCCGGTGCCTGAGTCCGCCGAGGTGAAGGCCAGCGGCGCGGAAAGCCGGTAGGTGCCGTCGGCGAGCTCGACGGTGATGTCGGCCGTCATGGAGCTGTTGAGCGCCCGCACGTTGGTCTTGGCCTGGGTGATGGAGCACGGCTGGCTCGCGGAGCAGGTGGTGCCGGAGCCGCTCGGCGAGGCGTAGAGCGTCGTGCCGGCCGCAAAGGCGGGGCTCGCCTGGACGAGGACTGCGGCGGTCGAGGCCGTGAGTACAGCGGCTGTGGCCAGCCATGTTCTGAGCCGTTGGGGAGCCGCGGGACGGATGCGGGCTGTTCGCACGTGACACCTTCCGGGTGGTTCAGAGGGGCCTGCGGTGCCCTTGGAGGGCAGGAGAGAGCCCAGAGGCACAGAAGGGGAAGGGAAATAGGGCTGTAACATTAGACGTCATATGAATTTCGTCAATAGATCCCGCACGCCCACTCGGTCGGAGTTGGCCGCGGTCGGCCCGGGCACGCGAACGCCCCCGGCCTGTCGGCTCGGGGGCAAGTTCGGCGCGGGTGCTCTCGGGAGGCCGGGGGGCTCAGGAGGCGGGGGAGCTCACGTTCGGCAGGCGGCGGCGGCTCCAGGCGGTCTGGATGTGTGCCGCCATGGCCTGCGCGGCCCCCTCGGAGTCCCGGGCCAGCAGCCGCTCGGCGACTGCGCGGTGCTCCGCGTTGGCCCGCTCGCACGCGATCGCGTCCGGTGTGCCGTTGTACAGGTACGTCGTGCGCGCCTGGGCATGGAGGATGCGGATGATGGAACGGCCGAGCCTGTTGTGGGATGCCTGCAGGATTCGGTCGTGGAAGGCCACATCGGTCTCGATGAAGCGTGCTGGGACGGCGGTCTCCTCGTCTAGCCGGGCGAGCAGCCGCTCGATGTCTCGCAGGTCGTCGTCGGTGGCCAGCTTCGCGGCCTGAGCCGTCATCTGAGCCTCCAGCGTCGACCGGATGTCGACCAACTGGTCGAGGACGACGAGCTGGTCGTCGTGCTGGACGGTCGCGGCGAGCACGACAGGGTCGAGGAGGTTCCATTCCTCTGGCGGGGTGACGGTGGTGCCGTAGCCCTGCCGGGCGAGGACCAGCCCCTTGGCCTCCAGGGACTTGACCGCCTCGCGGATGGTGATGCGGCTGACGCCGAACGTCTCGCAGAGCTCGGGTTCGACCGGCAGGGTCGATCCTGGAGGAATGGCGCCCGACACGATCGTGTCGGTCAGGCTCTCCATGACGGCCTGCGCCAGTCGGGCCGGACGCTTGGGCCAGGGCTTGAGAACGGGCGACTCTCCTGCACTGCCGGCGCTGTCCTGGGCCATGTGTGTCCCCCTTGCTGGTGCGGATGACGGCGATTCTACTGCGCAGGACTTCTTGACAGCATTCGTATGACGACTTACGTTACACGAAAATTTCGCAGCATTACTTCCCGGTCCAAGGGGTGCAAGCCGTGCGCGTTACCGAAGTCGAGTGCCATCCGGTCCGGGTGCCGGGAGTCAGTCCGCCCTTCGTCTGGCGGGACGGACTCCTGGGCAGCCCGTCCGAGGGCGAGGCCGCGGTGCTGCGCATCCGCACGGACGAAGGGGCCGAGGGTGTGGCCATGTCCCCTCGGCGGGGCAGCGGGGTCATCCTGGCGGACCTGCTGGACCGTGTGCTGCGCAAGGAGTTGGTGGGACAGGACCCCCTGCAGCGGGAATGGCTCTGGCACCGCATGTGGGAGCTGGACCGCACGGAGGAGCTGCCCCTCTATCTGCTGGGGCTGGTCGATACCGCGCTGTGGGATCTGGCCGGACGACTCTCCGACCGGCCCACCTGGCAGATGCTCGGCGGCTACCGCACCTCGATACCCGCGTATGCCTCCACTGTCACCTACTCCTCGATCGAGGAGTACCTGGACATCGCCGACCAGGCCCTGGAGCTCGGCTACCCCGCCATCAAGCTCCACGCCTGGGGTGACGCCCGCCGCGACGCCCGCCTGTCGGTGGCATTGCGCGAGCATGTGGGGGACGACGTCCCGCTGATGTTCGACGGCTCGGCGGGCTTCGACCTCCCCGACGCGATCCATCTCGGGCACGCTCTCTCGGACGCCGACTACCTCTGGTACGAGGAGCCGATGAGGGAGTTCAGTGTCACCGCGTACAAGCGCCTCGCCGACGCGGTGGCCGTCCCCCTCCTCGTGGCCGAGACCTCCGACGGGGCGCATATGAACTCGGCCGATTTCATCCAGGCCGGCGCCGCCACCTTCGGAGTCCGCGCCTCCACCCAACTGCGCGGCGGCTTCACCGGCGCGATGCGCACCGCCCACCTCGCCGACGCCTACCGGCTGCGCGCCGAGGTGCACGGGCCGGAGATCCCCAACAGGCATCTGTGCATGGCCATCTCGAACACCACGTACTACGAGTCGCTGGTCATGGGCAACCCCATCAGTCGCGAGAGCGGCATCGACGCCCACGGCCTCGTTCATGCCCCCACCGGTCCGGGCGTCGCCCTTCCTGCGGGCTTGGATTATCCTCCCGTCCTTCAGGGATTTGTCGACAAGGAGACCGTCACTCCGCCCCGGGCCTGATGACCGGACCGCAGGCCCGACCGCCTGACTCGAACACCCCGAACGCGGCGCCTCTCCCTGTTGTGCGCCTTTTCCCAAGATCTGAGGTCAGTCATGAACGACGACGTTCCGGTTTCCTCCCGCCGCCAGCTCAGACACGCGGCAGTCGCCGTCCTGGGCACCGTCTCCCTGCTCGCGCTCGCTGCCTGCGGCAGCGCGGACCCCACGCCCCCGGCGACTTCCTCCCCCGCTGCCTTCAAGCCTGTCGCGCAGCAGGAAGGCAGCGAGATCACGGTCTGGGCGGACGCCGCCCGTGTGCCCGGCGTGCAGGCATACCAGAAGGCGCACCCCGGCGTGAAGCTGAAGATCGTCACGTACAGCGGCGACGCCAACGGGGCCAACGACCTGCAGACCAAGGTGCAGCTGTTCGACCGGACCGGCAGCGGCTGGCCCGATGTCGCCTTCAGCGCCAACGTCAACGACGGCAGCTGGGCCGCCCAGGGCAAGACGCCCTATGCCGCGCCCGTCGACAAGGGCCTGATCCAGCCGTCGACCCTGAACGGCTTCGCGCACGGCGCACTGAACCCCTGCAAGTTCAACGGCGGCACCTACTGTCTGCGCAACGACCTGGCCCAGAACGTGCTCTGGTACAACAAGGAGCTCATGGGCAAGTGGGGCTACTCCGTCCCGACCACCTGGGAGGAGTACCAGGCTCTCGGCGAGAAGGTGGCCAGGGAACACCCCGGATACCTGGTCGGAACGGCCGGGGACGCCTGGACTCCTGAGGTGTACTTCTGGGCGAGTCAGTGCACCGCCAGCACCACGACCGGCGCCAAGAAGGTCACCGTGGACCTGCACGACCCCAAGTGCACCCGGATGGCCAAGCTGCTCGACGGTCTGATCGCCAAGGGATCGGTCGCCAAGGACACCGTCTTCAGTGCCGGCTTCATCAAGAACCAGGCGAGCAAGGTCCTGATGCTCCCCGGCCCCTCCTGGTTCGGTCAGGTGCTCTTCAACTCCACCTTCAAGATCCCCAAGGGGCAGATCGCCGCCGCCTCCCCGCTGAAGTTCGAGGGCGACGCCAAGAACTACACCGGCAACGTCGGCGGCGGACTGTGGTTCGTCTCCTCCCACAGCAAGAACCTCAAGGCGGCCGCCGACCTGGTCACCTGGATGACAACCTCCGACGCCTACCAGGGCACCGCGGGCACCTACCCCGCGTACAAGAAGGCAGCCGTCGCCTGGCTCGCCGGCCAGAAGAAGACCGGCTACTTCGCCGAGGACGTCGGCCCGGTCTTCCAGGAGGCAGCGGAACTCATCTGGCCCGGCTGGTCCGCCACCCAGTACAGCCAGGAGGCGATCTACTCCTCCACCGTGATCCCCGCCCTGAACTCGGGCAAGACCCTCACGGACACCCTGGGCACCTGGCAGACGGCCATCACCGACAAGGCCAAGTCCCTCGGATACACCGTCAACTAGCGAAGCGGACCGATGACCACCCACCTCGCAACGGAGCGGAGCGGCCGCCGCGGCGGCCCCTCGGCCCGCAACCCGGTCGGACGCGCCGGCTACGTCTTCGTCTCCGGCTATGTCCTCCTCCTGCTCGCCTTCGGCGTCCTGCCCACCTGTTACGCGGTGTGGCTGGCGCTGTCCAACTCCCGCAACCAACTCGTCGGACTCGGCAACTTCACCCGGACGTTCACCGACTACCGCTTCGGACCGGCCTTCCTCCACATCGGCCTGTACCTGGTGGTCTGGCTGGCCGGCCTGATGATCCTGGTGGTGCTGCTCTCCCTGATGCTGCACGGCCGCATGCGCAGGGCCTCCACCACCCTGAGGTTCCTGTTCTACCTGCCGGGGGCCCTCGCCGGGGTGGCGAGCGTACTGCTCTTCCTCATCCTCCTCGACCCGGCGGCCAGTCCCGTCGGCTGGCTGCTGAAGGGCTTCGGCTGGAACACCCTCGCCCAGGTCAACGCCCCCGGCCACCTGCCGGTTCTCTTCACCGTCATCGCCTTCTGGACCGGGGCCGGCGGGTGGATCGTGGTCATGTACGGCGCGCTCAACAGCATCCCCGGCGAAATCCTGGAGGCCGCCCGCATCGACGGCGCCGGCACGCTCCAGATCGCCCTTCGCATCCAGATCCCGATGATCACCAAGTGGATCGCGTACATGCTGATCCTGGCCTTCGCGGCCGGCACGCAGCTCTTCGTCGAGCCGCAACTGGTCTCCCTCGCCAGCTGGGGCATGATCCCCGACAGCTGGTCACCGAACCAGCTCTCCTACCAGTACGCCTTCCAGGCTGGCGACTTCAACGGCGCGGCGGCGCTCTCCGTCGACCTTCTCATCCTGGGCCTCGCCTGCGCGGCGCTCGTCGTCTTCCGTACCGGCCTGTTCGAGAGGGACGAAGGATGACCACAGCTCCCACGACCGCAGCCCGCCGAAACCCGCCGCCCCGTACCGCCGGCGCCCGCACCAGCCCGAGGAAGCCCATGCGCCGGAAGCGCCGCCCAAGCTCACTGGCCGCCCGGCTGACCTGGCTCATCGCCATGGGCCTGGCCGTGCTGTTCTTCTGTGTGCCGGTGGTGTGGCTGCTGCTGGCCACGACCAAGACCGACGGCCAGATCGTGCGGGACAACCCGTTCTCCTTCGGCTCCCTCACCGCGATCGCCGACGCCTGGCACCACCTCTACGCCTTCCAGCAAGGCGCCATCCTCACCTGGCTGAAGAACTCGGCGCTCTACACCTTCGGCGCACTGGCCATCACCCTCGTGACATCGGTCCCCGCCGGGTACGCGCTGGCTCTCACTCAGTTCATCGGGCGCCGGATGCTGCTGACCATCACCATGCTGGTGATGCTCATGCCGACAGCCGCGATGGTGCTTCCCCTGTACCTGGGGATGAACGCCGTGCACCTGGACGGCACGATCTGGTCGGTGATCCTGCCGTTCTCTTTCTTCCCGTTCGGGGTCTACCTCACCTACATCTACTTCTCCTCCAATGTTCCCTCCGACCTGCTGTCCGCAGCACGGATCGATGGGTGCTCGGAGTGGCAGGTCTTCCGTCTCGTCGCGATGCCGCTGGCCAAGCCCGTGATCGCCCTGGTCGGCTTCTTCAACTTCGTCGGCAACTGGAACAACTTCTTCCTGCCGTTCGTGATGCTGCCCGACAGCTCCCAGTATCCGGCGCAGGTGGGGCTGAACAATCTGCTCGCCGCCTCGCCGCTGTTCAACACCTCCAGCGGCGCGGGCAACCAGATCATGCGACCCGAACTGGCGCTGGCCACCCTGGTGACCATCGTGCCGGTCCTGATCGTCTTCCTCTTCTCCCAACGTGCTCTGGTGACCGGCATGCTCGCCGGCGCGACCAAGGAGTGAGGCAGCAGCCGCACTCTTGGCGCCGCTCCGTAGTGGCTGAGCCGCCGTGTTGGCGACGCCTCCCACACTCGCCGGAAGGACCCCGATGAAACGGGTTGCCCAGACGATCCGCCTGCGGCCCGAGCACCGTGACCTGTATCTGCGCCTGCACTCCGCGGTCTGGCCGGGGGTCGAGGCCGCGCTGCGGGCCGCGAACATCCGCAACTACAGCATCTTTCTGCGCGAGGACACGCTGTTCGGCTACTTCGAGTACCACGGCGACGACTTCGAGGCGGATATGGCCGCTATCGGCGCCGACACGGCCACCCGCGCCTGGTGGGAGCTCACCGGCCCCTGCCAGGAGCCCTGGGCCGATACCGGTACCGGGGGCAGCTGGTCGGACCTGACCGAGATCTGGCATCTGACTCCCCCGGCGACATCCGACTGACCACCACTCATGGCAAGGAGAAGCCAGTGAGACTTCTACGAGTCGGCGCGCCCGGCGAGGAGCGGCCCGCCGTCCGCACCGACGACGGCCGGCTGCTTGACCTGTCGTCCGTGACGCCGGACATCGACGGCGTCTTCCTGGCTTCAGGCGGAGTCGACCGGGCCCGGGTGGCCGTCACGGCGGCTGAACTGCCCGAGCTGGACCCGGTCGGGCTGCGCATCGGAGCACCCGTAGCCCGTCCCGGCAAGATCGTCTGCGTCGGGCTGAACTACCGCGACCACGCCGCCGAGACCGGTGCGGCGATCCCCACACGTCCGGTGGTCTTCATGAAGGACCCGGGCACGGTCGTCGGCCCGTACGACGAGGTGCTGATCCCCCGCGGCTCCGTGAAGACCGACTGGGAGGTCGAGCTGGCGGTCGTCATCGGACGGCGGGCCCGCTACCTCGACGGTCCGGAAGCCGCGCGGGCCGTGATCGCGGGGTACGCGATCAGCCATGACGTGTCGGAGCGGGAGTTCCAGCTGGAGTACTCCTCGCAATGGGACCTGGGCAAGTCCTGCGAGACGTTCAACCCACTCGGACCGTGGCTGGTGACCGCCGACGAGGTCGGCGATCCGCAGGACCTCGGGCTGCACCTGAGCGTCAACGGCGTGAAGCGGCAGGACGGGCACACCAGCGACATGATCTTCCCGGTCGACCACATCGTGTCGTACCTGAGCCAGTACATGGTCCTGGAACCGGGCGACGTGATCAACACCGGTACGCCGGCGGGCGTGGCCCTCGGCCTCCCCGGCACCCCCTATCTGCGCCCCGGCGACACCGTCGAACTCTCCGCCGGCGGCCTCGGCGCCCAGCGCCAGACTTTCGGCCAAGCGTGAAAGGCGCCCCCTTGAGCAAGTCGAGTCAGTTGAGCAGCTTGAGCGGCCTGTCAGGGCTCAAGGCCGTCGTCACCGGCGGCGCGTCCGGGATCGGGCTGGCCACGTCCCGGATGCTGGCGGAGCACGGCGCCACGGTGGCCGTCCTCGACCTCGACCCCTCCGGCGCCCCCGAGCCGCTGATCGCCATCAAGGCCGACCTCGGCGACGACGCCTCGGTACGTATCGCCGTGGACGCCGCTGCCGAGCGACTCGGTAGCCTGGACATCCTGGTCAACAACGCGGGCATCGGCGCCATCGGCACCGTCGAGGACAACCCCGACGAGGAGTGGCACCGCGTCCTCGACGTCAACGTCCTCGGGACGGTGCGCACCACCCGGGCCGCCCTCCCGTATCTGCGGCGCTCGTCGCACGCGGCGATCGTCAACACCTGTTCCATCGCGGCCACCGCGGGCCTCCCCCAGCGCGCCCTGTACTCCGCCGGCAAGGGCGCGGTGCTGTCGCTGACCCTGGCGATGGCCGCCGACCACGTCCGTGAGGGCATCCGCGTCAACTGCGTCAACCCCGGCACCACCGACACCCCCTGGGTGACCCGACTCCTCGACGCCGCCGACGACCCGGAGGCGGAACGCGCCGCCCTCGACGCACGCCAGCCCCTGGGCCGCCTGGTCACCGCGGACGAGGTGGCGGCGGCCGTGGTCTATCTGGCGAGCCCCGCAGCGGCCTCCGTCACCGGCATCGCCCTCGCCGTCGACGGTGGCATGCAGGGACTCCGGCTGCGCCCGGCGGCCGGCTCATGAGAACGACCACGCTGGGCACCACCGACGTCAGGGTCACCGAGCTGTCCTTCGGGGCCGCCGGCATCGGAAACCTCTTCAGCCCGGTCACCGACGAGGCCGCGTCCGCCGCGGTGGAGGCCGCCTGGGACGCCGGCGTACGCACCTTCGACACCGCCCCGCACTACGGACTCGGGGTGTCCGAGCGACGCTTGGGCGCCGCGCTGCGCGGCCGGGACCGCGACACGTACACCGTCTCCACCAAGGTCGGGCGGCTACTCGAACCTGACCCGGACGGCGGCCGCGGCGACGACCTCACACACGGCTTCGCCGTGCCCGACACCCACCGCCGTGTCTGGGACTTCAGCTCCGACGGCGTCCTGCGCTCCCTGGAAGCGAGCCTGGACCGCCTCGGCCTGGACCGGGTGGACATCGCCCTGCTGCACGACCCGGACCACCACGCCGAGCAGGCCCTCACCGAGGCGTACCCGGCGCTGGAACGGCTGCGCGGCGAAGGCGTCGTCAAGGCGATCGGCATCGGAGCGAACCAGTGCGCGCTCCCCGCCCGCTTCCTGCGCGAGACCGACATCGACGTGGTGCTGCTCGCCGGCCGCTACACCCTGCTGGAACAGGAAGGGCTGGCGGAGGTACTGCCCGAGGCAGCCGCCCGAGGCAGGAGTGTCATCGTCGGAGGGGTGTTCAACTCAGGTCTGCTCACCGACCCGAAACCCGGGTCCATGTACGACTACGCGCCCACCCCACCACATGTGCTCGACCGGGCCCTGTGCATGAAGGCGGTCACCGAACGCCACGGCGTACCGCTGCGCGCAGCCGCTCTGCGCTTCCCGCTCGGCCATCCGGCGGTCGCGAGCGTGCTATCCGGTGCGCGTTCCGCCGAGGAGGTCCGCGACACGGTGGACCAGCTGCGGCGAACGGTACCGGCCGCGATCTGGGACGGACTACGCGCCGAGGGGCTGCTGCCCCCACACGTCCCTGTCGCCATCGCCGCCGCACCGGTCGACGAAGCCGATCGGCCGCAGGACGAGTCGAGGAGTCGTGGGGGTGACCGCCGTGGAGGGGAACACCGCTGAGGGCGTCATCGACGCGCACCACCACGTGTGGGACCTCTCCGTCCGCGACCAGGACTGGATCACCGGACCGGAACTCGCCCCGCTGCGCCGCGACTTCCTGCTCGCCGACCTCGAGCCCGAGGCCCGGACGGCCGACGTCACCGCGACGGTCCTGGTCCAGACGATCGACGTTCCGGAGGAGACGCCCGAGTTCCTGGCGTTGGCCCTGGACAGCGACCTGGTGGCCGGCGTCGCGGGCTGGATCGACCTGACCTCCTCGGATGTCGCCCGCGCGCTCGCGGTGCTGCGGGAGGGACCGGGCGGCGAGTACCTGGTGGGCATCCGACACCAGGTGCAGGGCGAATCCGACCCTCGCTGGCTGATGCGGCCGGACGTACTACGTGGGCTCGCCGCGGTGGCCGAAGCGGGGCTCGTGTACGACCTGGTCGTCAAGCCGCATCAGCTCGCGGCCGCCCATGAGACCGCCCGACTGTTTCCCGGCCTCACCTTCGTACTCGATCACGCGGGCAAGCCCCCCATCGCCTCGGGCGAGCTGCGGCCATGGGCGGACGCGGTGCGCCTGCTGGCCTCGTTGCCCAACACTGTCTGCAAGCTCTCCGGCATGGTGACCGAGGCCGACTGGGACCGGTGGAGCGTCGAGGACCTACGGCCGTATGCGGACACGGTGCTGGACGCCTTCGGCCCGCGGCGGCTGATGTTCGGCTCCGACTGGCCGGTCTGCCGACTGGCCGCCTCCTACGCCGAAGTCGTCGCCGCCGCACGGGAGTTGACGGCCGCCCTCCATCCTGCCGAACGCCACGAGGTCTTCACCGGAACGGCCCTGCGGACCTACGGCCTGACCGTCACCGGCTCTCCGGCCGCTCAGGACGCACCATGCGCATAGCTCTGTTCATCACCTGTTTCAACGACATGATGTTCCCTCGCACCGGTCGTGCGGTGACCGAATTGCTGGAACGGCTCGGCCACACCGTGGAGTTCCCGCAGGGCCAGACCTGCTGCGGCCAGATGCACTTCAACACCGGCTACCGCCCCGAGACCCTGCCCATGGTGCGCCGTTTCGCGGAGGTCTTCGCGGGCTACGACGCCGTGGTCACCCCTTCCGGGTCCTGCGCGGGCATGGTGCGCGACCACCACCGGGTGGTGGCCGGCCAGTTGGAGGACTCCGCGCTCACCGAGGCGGTCGAGCGGGTGGTGCCGACGGTGTACGAGCTGTCGGAACTCCTCGTCGACGTCCTCGGCGTCACCGACGTCGGCGCCCACTTCCCGCACCGGGTCACCTATCACCCGACCTGCCACTCGCTGCGCATGCTGCGTGTCGGCGACCGGCCGCTCAGGCTGCTGCGCGCGGTGAAGGGCATCGACCTGGTCGAACTGCCCGACGCGGAGTCCTGCTGCGGCTTCGGCGGCACCTTCGCGCTGAAGAACGCGGACGTTTCCAACGCGATGCTCGCCGACAAGATGCGCCATGTCCTGGACACCGGCGCCGAGTACCTGTGCGCGGGCGACAACTCCTGCCTGACGCACATCGGCGGCGGCCTGTCCCGGCTGCGCACCGGCGTCGGCACGATGCACCTGGCCGAGATCCTGGCCTCCACAGAAGGAGACATACGGTGAGCGGCGCCGACAACGTCATATGGCTGGGCACCCCGCCCTTCCCCGAGGCAGCACGCGCCGCGCTCGCCGACACCCGGCTGCGCGCGAACCTGCGCCGGGCCACGGGCACCATCCGGGACCGGAGGCTGGCGGTCACCGCCGAACTCGACGACTGGGAGGACCTGCGGGACAGGGCGTCGGCCGTCAAGCGCCGCACCCTGCGTCACCTCGACCGCCATCTCCTGCGGCTGGAGGAGACGGTGATCGCCGCCGGCGGCACGGTCCACTGGGCGGCGGACGCGGCCGAGGCGAACCGCATCGTCACGCGGCTGGTGCTGGCGACCGGCGCGAGCGAGATCGTCAAGGTCAAGTCGATGGCGACCCAGGAGATCGGCCTCAACGAGGCGCTGGCCGAAGCGGGCGTCCGCGCCTACGAGACCGATCTCGCCGAACTGATCGTGCAGCTTGGCGGTGACCGGCCCTCGCACATCCTTGTACCGGCTATCCACCGGGGCCGCTCCGAGATCCGCGAGATCTTCCGGCAGCAGATGGGGAAGTGGGGCCGGCCGGCCCCCGAGGGACTCACCGACGACCCACGCGACCTGGCCGAAGCGGCCCGGCTCCATCTGCGGGAGAAGTTCCTGCGGGCCAAGGTGGCCGTCTCCGGAGCCAACTTCGCCGCCGCCGACACCGGAACGGTCGTGGTCGTGGAGTCCGAGGGCAACGGGCGGATGTGCCTGACCCTGCCGGAGACCCTGATCACCGTCATGGGCATCGAGAAGGTCCTGCCCTCCTTCTCCGACCTGGACGTCTTCCTCCAGCTGCTGCCCCGCTCGTCCACGGGCGAGCGCATGAACCCCTACACCTCACTGTGGACCGGCGTCACCGAGGGAGACGGGCCGCAGGACTTCCATCTAGTCCTCCTCGACAACGGCCGCACCGCGACCCTGGCCGACGAGGTGGGCCGCCAGGCGCTGTCCTGCATCCGCTGCTCGGCCTGCCTGAACGTCTGCCCGGTGTACGAGCGCACCGGCGGCCACGCCTACGGCTCGGTGTACCCCGGCCCGATCGGCGCCGTGCTCACCCCACAGCTCGTCGGCGTGGAGAACGCGGCCCCCCTGCCCTTCGCCTCCACCCTGTGCGGCGCCTGCTACGACGCCTGCCCGGTCAAGATCGACATTCCGGAGGTGCTCTTCCATCTGCGGGCGAAGGCCGTGGAGGCCAAGCGGCGGGACCGGCTGCTGCCCACCCCCGAGGCGCTCGCCATGAAGGCCGCAGGCGCGGTGCTGTCCTCCCCGAGGCGGCTGGCGGCGGTTCAGCGACTCGCCGCACTGGGCGCCCGGCTGGTGTCCCGCGACGGCCGGATCGGAGTCCTGCCCGGCCCTTTCGCCCGCTGGTCCGGCACCCGTGACACCCCCTCGCCGGCGCGCGAGTCCCTGCGCGCCTGGTGGCGACGGACGAGGGAGGCAGGCCGTACGACGACCGAAGGGAAGGACCGATGAGCGGCCGCGACACCGTACTGCGCGACATCCGGAGCGCACTGGCCGACGTACCAGGCGCCGAGGCCCCCGACGACGACCCCGTCCCGCACGATCCGCGCTCCCAGCAGGCGGGGCTGGACGTCGTCGAGCTGTTCATCGAACGCGCCGCCGACTACCGCGCCACCGTCGTCCGCGTTCCGCCGTCCGACGCCGTCGCCGCCGTAGGCCGCGCGCTGGCCCGCACCGGAGCAAGGTCAGTTGTGCTGCCCCCGGGTTTCCCCGACGACCTCGTACCCGAAGGACCCTGGTCCCGGTTGGAGGACGTACTACCGCTCACGGTCCGACAGCTCGACGCGGCGGACGCCGTGCTCACCACCGTCGCCGCAGCGATCGCCCTCACCGGCACCGTCGTCCTCGACAGCGGACCGGGACAAGGACGCCGTGCGCTGACCTTGCTCCCGGATCAACATGTCTGCGTGGTCAGGGCCAGCCAGATCACCGCTGATGTGCCCGAGGTGTTGAACCTGCTCCACCCGCGCCGGCCGCTGACCCTGATCTCCGGTCCCTCAGCCACCAGCGACATCGAACTGGAGCGGGTGGAGGGCGTGCACGGACCGCGAACGCTCGACATCGTCGTGATCGCGGACGAGTAGGTCTCGGACACAGGACCGTCCATGGACGGCGTGTCCCAGCACCGGATGCACCCGCGCCTGACGGCGCACGGCCCCTGGCTCGAGCACTGCGGCGAACTCCGCTGATCCACGGCACGTTGGTCCGGCTGAAGGTCGATCGCCTGCCCGGCGACCGTGCCCCGAAGCGGTCTGGCTGTGGTCCTCGAAGACCTCGATGACCGGCGAAGACGTCGACGTACGCCGACAGGGACTCGATGTTCAGCTGGTTCGACAGCAGCCGCTACGTCACCGACCCCCGCCGCCAGGAGCAGCGGTTCGGCCCCGCCCCCACCGCCGAGGACGGCCTCGGCCGGTACACCGACGAGCTGGGCATGGCGCAGCACCCGTGACGGGGCCCGCATGCCGGTCCCGCCGCCCGGGCGAGGGGGCGGCCATACGAGAGAGGGTCGAGTAACCCCACCGGGGCCGTTTCCTCTTCGGGCCGTTTCCTTGCCCTCGGCCGTCGCCGGGACACTCCTCAGCAGCGACAGGCTTCCACAGCGCAGACACCAGCCGACGGCGCCCTACCCGCGTCCGCGCACCCGCCGCGCCCCGCCGGTATCAGCACTGCCTCCACCACCGGCCCGGTGCTCAACCGGCCGCCCCGTGGATGGCTGCCCCAGCAGCGCCACCATCAAATGGGACACCGAATCGCCCCCGAGACACCGTCGGCCTGGACACGTCTGCGCCGTCCCGGCCCCTGTACGGCCCCTGGGTCTTGGCATCGGCCCTCAGGGCAGCCGCCCGGACACCGAGCGACAACCTCGCTCACCTACTCCACCGCAGGTCAGATGGGTTGGAGCTCCCCTGACCGCCGCCGGACTCCAAACCCACGAGCAGCGGATTCAGTCCGTTCAGGCAAGGTTGACGATCCGACACCCAAAAATGGACGTTTCCGCAGGTCAGAAGCCTGCACAGGTGGGGCGGGTGGGACTCGAACCCACGGCCGACGGATTATGAGTCCGCTGCTCGACTCAACGACGAGGTTCGCTCCCTCGCCTCCCATCGGCCGCCGACGACGTCCGGAAGCCCGCTCCTGGACCGAACGATGTCTTTGCTGCGCCCCGCCGAAGCATGACGACCAGCGGCAGCTGCGTCGGTGAATGTCTCGCACGGAGGAGGCCGAGGGGTGGTCCGGGTCGCATGTCCGAGACCAAGATCCGGGCCATTCCCGGACCACGTTGCCAGCCGCCCGCCGACAGCGCACCGTCACCGCAGGTCAGCGCGGGTACTGCTCATGTACCACCAAGAGACGAAGAACGTTTTGGTTTCATACAGCCCGAAGAAACGTGGGTTCTTCTAGAGCCTGAAGTCGGTTACCTGAAGGCATCGTTGCGCTCCAGGCAACCCGACACCCTAGCTACCCGATGTAACGAGTTGGATTCTTGCCGTCACTCTATGGCGTCCCGCGGAGTTCCATCCGGACCAGTCGCGGACCAATTGGCACCGGAGAACATCACCCCGCGAGCCGTCACGACATCTGCCTGGGGCGCCTCGTCATCCACGCCCACGCCGACGACGGCTACACCACCGTGGCCGTCAGGACCTAACGCGACACCGGCAGGAGCGTCTACCTGCACGGCGAGAACCACCTGCGGCAGATCGCCGACACCTTCGACCGCACGCACGGAACCGCCGTACGCCCCGGCCCCGCCCCCCCCCATGACCGACACCGAGAACGCCTGAACGCCCACGCCTGCACCAGCCTGGCCCCCGCGCCCGGCAATGCCCCCACCGCGCCGCAGACCGAGCACGTCCCCGCCTACGCCCCCGACCCCGACCCCGGCAACAACGACGTCCTCCCGAGTTTTCTGATCGGACTGAGGGAGGGGCTCGAAGGAGGGAAGCGGTCAGCGGGGCTCCTCGCCCTGTGCGATCTCGACCTCATGGTGGAAGGTGATGGCGCCGGTGGCCACGGCGGTGGCGGACAGGGCCGGTGACGCGGCGAGGAGGAGGGCTGCCCAGCACACCGACCGGCGAGTGCGCCGCGCGGGGGTGGCGAGGAGGGCCGCGACGCGCTGGGGGACGGGGCCGGCGGTCGCTGCGGGAGCGAAGTCCGGACGAGTGGAGGACGCGGCCTGCCCGGCGAGCGCGGCGCGAGCGATGGCACGGGCCAGCAGGCGGCGATCTCCCACAACTGCGGCCGCAGATTCGTCGGCGGCGCGTTCGGCGGCCAGCCGGATGACGGCGCGGGCGGACCGCAGTGCGGGGTGGCAGTGGGCGGCGAGTTCGGCGGCGGCCAGGAAGTAATGGTGGCCGCCCCGGTTGTGGGCGCGTTCGTGGGCAAAGAGGGCGTCGCGCTCGTCCGGGCCGAGGCTGCGCAGCATGGCGTGGTGACAACGATGCGGTGCGGGCGCCCGGGCAGGGCGTAGGCATCCGGGTGCGGCGCGTCGATCACACACAGGTCGCCCGCGACGGGCCGCCGGTCGGCCTCGGCTCGGGCCGTGCGGAAGGCGCGCGTCTGGCGCAGGGCCGAGCGGCCGAGGGTCCAGGCGCCGATGGTGAGCAGGCCGGTGGCGATCGCGGCCGCCGGGAGGACCGCATAGTCCGACGGGGTGCGCAGGGGGTGGACGAGTTCGCCGAGGGCCGCGAAGGCGGGAACCTTGAGCAGCCCGGTCAGCACGAGGCAACCGAGGGCGGCCACGACGGCACCGGCCAGCACCAGGGCAGCACCGGTGAGCGCCCACAGTGCGGTGTTGGGGGCCAGCCGGGCGAGGGCCCGCCGGGCGAGCAGCGGCACCACGAAGGGCAGCAGGAGCGGAATCAGCAGCAGGGCGGTCATCGCTCGTCGGCCTCCAGCAGGTGACGCAGAAGCTGTTCATCGTCCCGCTTGAGCTGGGCGACGAAGCGGGCGAGGACGGTCCCGCGGTCACTGTTGCGGTCGCGGTCGAGTTCGGTGTGCATGCGCCGGGCGGTGAGACCTGCGGCGTCCTGCACGGGGTAGTAGGCGTAGCCGCGCCCCTGCGGGCGCCGGCCGACGATGCCCTTGTCGTGCAGACGGGACAGGATCGTCGACACCGTCGTACGGGCCAGCCCGGAGGCGATTTCGGTCTGGACCCGCCCGGGCGTGAGCGGGACCTCGGCTACCCAGAGAGCAGCCATGACGGCCGCTTCGAGCTCACCCGCAGGCCGTCTTTCGTCCTTCGCGTTGCTCATGGGAACGAACCTCACACCATCATCGTCTACAGTTCAGTAGACCGTCTACAGAATTGTAGTCCACCGGGTTGTCGCCTTCGCGAGCCCGCCCGTCCCCTTACGAGAGGGCCCGCATCCATGACCGCTTTGTTCACGGCCTCACAGCTCGCTGTGAATGTCCTGAGCGCCCAGTCCTTGCTGGCCGCCTTCGGCGTGCTGGGTGTCGGCGTGGTGATGTTCGCCGAGACGGGTCTGCTGATCGGCTTCTTCCTGCCCGGCGACTCCCTGCTGTTCACCGCAGGCCTGCTGTGCACGGGGAGCGGCCAGCATGGTGTGAAGCTGTCCCTCCCCCCGCTGCTGCTGGCCGCGGCCATAGGCGCGCTAGCCGGCGCGCAGTGCGGCTATCTGCTCGGCCGCAAGGCGGGCGGGGCCCTCCTGGCGCGCAGCCGCTCGGTCCGCCTGCGCGAAGGGGCGCACCGGGCCGAGGAGTTGTTGGAGCGGTACGGGTACGCGAAGGCAATCGTGCTGGCCCGGTTCGTACCGGTGGTGCGGACGGTCCTGAATCCGATGGCGGGCGCGCTCGGTGTTCCGGCGCGGACGTTCACCGTCTGGCAGGTGGCCGGCGGGCTCGTGTGGAGCCTGGGACTGACCCTGGGCGGTTACGCGCTGGGCTCCTCCATCCCCAATGTGGACCGCTACCTGCTGCCCATGGTCGCCGTGATCGTGGCCGTGTCGCTGCTTCCGCTCGCTGCTGAGTGGTACCGCTCCCGCCGGGCCGCCAAGGCGAAGGAGGTGCGCGGATGATCCTCGCTTTCGACGGCTCGTCGGTCGACGGCTCTGCCTACACAGATGTGGTGGATCTTGCTGACCGCTCGCCCGGGTGGCTGGACGACATGGTGTCGGCCTGGTCGACGTACGGACTGGCGGTGTTCGCCGTGCTGATGGCCGTTGCCTGGTGGCGGGCGCGACGAGTGAGTGCCACAGCGGCGGTGATCGCGCTGGGCGTTCCTTTGGTGGTGGTCGCGGGGTACGGGGTGGACGCCGCTCTGAAACTGGTCGTGCGCGAGACCCGGCCCTGTCAGAGCCTGCATGTGGCCACCCTGGAAGCATGCCCGGCACCGGGCGACTGGTCCTTCCCCAGCAACCACGCGGCCATCGCCGCCGCGGCCGCGGTCGCCCTCTGGTTCGTCTCCCGCCGGCTCGGTGCCGTCGCGGCCGTGGCCGCCTGCGCGATGGCGGTCTCCCGGGTCTGGGTCGGTGCGCACTATCCGCACGATGTCGCGGCAGGAGTGGTCGTGGGAGCCCTCGTGGCGGTGGGCCCGATGGCGGTGCTGCGCCGTCACCCCGATTCGCCGGCCGGGTGGATCACCGGCACGCGGCTGCGCCCGCTGCTGGCGGCGTCATGAAGCGCGCTGACGTGCGCGAGCTGGCCGGCAGCGTCGGCCTGGGCGCGTGGACGGCATTCGGCGTACTGACCATGCTTGTGATCGGCGACGGGAAGCCGCTGTACGGCGACGAGGACCTGTTGTCCTGGTCCGTCGCTCACCGCCCGAACGTGGCGGAGGCGCTGGCCCGTGGTCTGACCGCCACCGGAACCGGCGCCATACCGTACGCCCTCGCCGCACTGGCGGGGATCATCGCGGGGCGCACCCTGCGCCGACGCGCCATCGCCGCCGCGCTCTGTCTCATCTGCCTCGGAGCGGGACAGGCGGCACGGTACGGCGTGATGGCCCTCGTCGCCCGGCCCCGCCCCGACCAAACGGACTGGGCGACGCACGCCTCGGGTTGGGCCTTCCCGTCCGGCCACACCACGACGGCCGCGCTCACCGCCGGACTGCTCGTCATCGCCGTGTACGTGCGCGCCCCACACGGCAGGACCCCGCTCGCCCTCGTCATCGGCTGCTGGGGCGCCCTGGTCGGCCTGACCCGCGTCTACCTCAGGGTGCACTGGTTCACCGACGTCGTCGGCGGCTGGCTGTTCGCCCTCGGCTGGCTGGGCCTGTGCCTCTGTGCCGCAGCCTGGCGGCTGCCCGAGGGGTTCATCACAGGTACGCCGGACACCGACCACAAGCCCACGGAGGACCATGCGCCACAAAATCCTGGTCGTCGAGGACGATCACGCCCTGCGTGACGTCCTGCTTCGCGGCCTGCGCGACGAGGACTTCGACACCGTGCCCGCCCCGGACGGAGCATCCGCCCTGCGGCTGGCCGGTGATGACATCGCAGCGGCCGTCCTGGACGTCGGGTTGCCCGACGCGGACGGCCGAGACGTGTGCCAGGCAATGCGGGCGAACGGATTCCTCTCCCCCGTCATCTTCCTGACCGCCCATCACCGGCTCACCGACCGGCTGTCCGGGTTCTCCGCCGGGGGCGACGACTATCTGCCCAAGCCCTTCCACCTGTCCGAACTCGCCGCCAGACTACGGGCGGCGGTCAAACGCGCGGCACCGCTCCCTGCGGCCACGGCCGGTGATCTGCTCCTGGACGCCGTCCGGCACAGCGTCAGCGTGCGCGGCACCCAGGTCGACCTCACACCGACGGAGTTCCGCCTGCTGGCGGCGCTCATGACCGGCGCCGGAGGTGTCGTACGCCGGCGAGAGCTGCTCAGAGCAGGGTGGCCCGAAGGGGCCCAGGTCAGCGACAACACCCTCGACCAGTACCTGACCCGGCTGCGCCGCAAGCTGCGCAAGGCGGGCAGCGATCTGACCATCACCACCGCCCGCGGGATCGGCCACCGCCTGTCTTGACTTCCTCCCCCGCTTAAAGGCGGGGGATTCCAGCGGTCGCCCGCTGGGGTTCCTGCTTCACCGACGGCCGCCCCGTCCGGGAGGACTCCCGTTGAGGTCTTACACCGTCTCCACAGGCAGACGCCGCCAGCCCGGCGGCCATGATGTTACGCGCCGCGTTCACGTCGCGGTCATGCACGGTGCCGCAGGCGCACGCCCATTCCCGGACGTTCAGCGGCAGCTTCGCCGCGACCATGCCGCAGTTCCCGCACAGCTTGCTGCTGGGAAAGAAGCGGTCGATCACGACGAGCTCACGCCCGTACCAGGCGCACTTGTACTCCAGCAGGGAGCGCAGTTGCGTCCACGAAGCATCGGAAATGGCGCGCGCGAGCGTGCCGTTCTTCAGCAAGTTGTGGACGGTCAGGTCCTCGATCACGACCGTTTGGTTCTCACGGACGAGACGAGTCGACAGCTTGTGCAGGAAGTCGCGGCGCCGGTCGGCGATCCGCGCGTGGACCTTGGCGACGCGACGACGGGCTTTGTCCCGGTTCGCCGAGCCCTTCGCCTTGCGCGACAGCTCTCGCTGCGCGCGGGCCAGCCGCGCGCGATCCCGCCTCTCATGCTTCGGGTTGGCGACCTTCTCCCCGGTGGACAGCGTCACGAGAGAGGTGATCCCGGCGTCCAGGCCGACAGCCGCTGTGGTGGCGGCGGCCGGGACGATGGTGTCCTCGCACAGCAGGGACACAAACCAGCGACCTGCCGGGTCGCGGGACACCGTCGCCGTGGTCGGCTCCGCCCCTTCGGGCAGAGGACGGGACCAGCGGATATCCAGGGGCCTCGCCACCTTTGCGAGCGTGAGCTGCCCGTCGCGCCATGTGAAGGCGCTACGCGTGTACTCCGCCGACGCCCGCGACTTCTTCCGGCTCTTGTAGCGCGGGTACTTCGCGCGCTTGGCGAAGAAGTTCCCGAACGCCGTCTGAAGATGACGCAGCGCCTGCTGCAGCGGGACCGAGGACACCTCCGCCAGGAAGGCCAGCTCCTCGGTCTTCTTCCACTGCGTCAGCGCGGCGGAGGACTGCACGTAGGAGATGCGGCGCTGCTCGCCGTACCAGGCCCGGGTGCGCTCCCCCAGCGCCTTGTTGTAGACGAGGCGAACACAGCCGAACGTACGCGACAGCTCAGCCGCCTGCTCGCTCGTGGGGTAAAAGCGGTACTTGAACGCCCGCTTGACCTGCTCCGCCCTACCTCACACCGTATCAACCTCCATGTGAGCGGCGAGTGTCGGCCGGTGGACGGCGCACGCCGGTCCGCCCTGACGGCGAAACGGCTTCCCCTGCCCTGCCCCGAAGGAGCTTCGTTTCCTCCCCTGCCCAAGGGCCGGGCTATCCACAAAGGACAGACCCGATGAGCTCCGTGTTCTTCAGGCTGGCGCCGCGCACCCTGCGCGGCCGCCTCTCCCTGGTGGCCCTGACCACCGCCACCCTCCTGATGGTGATCCTCACCGTCGCCTTCAACACCGTCATCCGCCACCGCCTGCAGCACCAGGCCGACGACGAGTTGCGCACCCGGGCCGCCGCCGTCGCCACCACCATCGACACGCACGGCCGCAAGGTGCGTGTCCTGGAGACCTCCAACGACCGCCTTCTCGACACGAACGTGTGGATCTACACCGGCACACGGCTGCTCGAACAGCCACCAGCCACCACAACCCACAGCGCACTGGCTCGCGCCGCCGACAGGCTCGTGCGACAGGGCGGGACACACTGCCTGACCGCCGACGGACCGGACCCCGCCCGGCTGTGCAGCCAGTCCGTGTCCGGCGGCCGGAGCAGGGCGACCGTCGTCACCGCGCTGGACCTCTCCCCCTACCGGAGCTCGGCCGACACCCTGCTCCTGGCGTCTCTGGTGCTCGACGCGGTGATGCTCGCCTGCACCTACCTTCTGACGCGCCTCGCTGTCGGACGCGCGTTGCGTCCCGTGGGCACCATGACCGACCAGGCCACCCAGTGGAGCGCCGTCGCCTCCGCGGAACGTTTCAGTGCTCTACGGCGTCCGGCCGAACTCGCCCGTCTGGGCGCGTCGTTGGACGCGCTGCTGGACCGCATTCGAGCCGTCCTGCGTCATGAGCAGCAGTTGACCGGCGAGTTGTCGCACGAGCTGCGCACCCCGCTCAGCCGGATCGTCGCCGAACTCGACTGGTGGCAGGCCCGCCCACGCTCGACCGCCGAAACCGAAGCCACGCACGAGGTGATAGCCGACGCCGCCCGGTCCATGCGCACCATCTGCGACACCCTGCTGAACGACGCCCGCGAGGGCACGCCCACCGCTCCCGGCACGGCCGAGATCCTGCCGGCACTGCACCGACTCGCCGCACGCCTGGAGGCACCGGTCCACGTGACGGTCGACGTACGCGACGAGGGCTGCCCGCCGGAGGCCGGAGTCCAGGCCGCCCTCCTCGAACGCATCGTCAGTCCGCTGCTCACCAACGCCGTCCGGTACGCCACCTCCCGCGTCACCGTCACCGTGCGCCGGGAGTCGGACGGCGTACGCATCGACATCGTCGACGACGGTCCCGGGGTACCCGAGTCGTTCGCGGCGCAGCTTTTCCAGCCCGGCCGACGGGCCGATCCCGGCGACGGACACGGCGGAGCGGGGCTCGGGCTGCCGCTCGCGCGGCGCCTGGCCCGCTCCGCCGAGGGCGAGGTGACGTACGACCCCGGGCACACGCCCGGAGCCCGGTTCACGGTCAGACTGCCCGCCGGCTGACCGCCTCCCGCTCGATCGCCCCCTGCCGGGAGGCAGCGGTCCGGCGCTCCTGCCCCTGGGCATACGTGATCAGACCCACCAGGCGTCGCCGGCGAACCCGCCGGCGAACCCGCCGTACCGAAATCGGGGCCGCCCGGCCACCTACGCCGTAGGCGCGGTCTGCTCCGGCTCGGTGACGTCCTTGCGCGTCACCACGAGGAACACCACCAGACCGAGGATGACCGCGAGGAACAACACACTGGTCACCACTGTGCCCAGGCCCACGCCGCCGTCACCGGTCGGCTGCGAGAGATAGTCGCCCATCGAGGCGCCGAGCGGGCGGGTGAGGACGTAGGCGATCCAGAAGCTCCACACCGCGTTCGCCCCGAGCGTGAAGCGCGCCACCGCCACCGCGGCGATGGCGAGGGCGAACAGCACCGCGGAGACCCAGTAGCCCAACGCCATACGCTCGGCGACCAGGTCACCGGCCGCGGTGCCCAGCGCGAAGGTGAACAGCACCGCCAGCCAGTAGAAGGACTCGCGGCGCAGGGTGTCGATGCTGTGGATGGAGAGCGTCCGCTCGCTGCGGTACCAGGCGGCGAACACGATCGCGAGGACGACGGCGAACACCGTGGTGCTCGTCGTGAGCGGTACGCCCATGTTGTCGGTGAGGTTGTCGCTGATCAGGGTGCCGACCACGCTGATCAGGGCGACGGCGAGCCAGTACACACCGGCGCGGTAGGCGGTGGTGCGGAACTGAACGACGAGCACCACCGCGAGCAGCCCGCTCATCAGCAGGGACACACCGGTCAGGCCCAGTCCGGCCTTCTCGTTGAGCAGGTCGGCCGCGGTCTCACCGACCGTGGTGCACAGCACCTTGATCACCCAGAAGTACACGGTGACTTCGGGCACCTTGTTCCAGCGAAGGCGATGACCGCGGGCGGTCGCGGCGGAACCGTGGACCGCCATCGGCTCAGAAGTCTCAGATGTCATGAGGCCCGACCGTGCCACCGGAAACCTGAACGCATCCTGACTGCTGCGCGGCACCACCCGCCGCTGCCGGCCCGCGCGTGGACCATGACTGCCATGCACAGCGACATGGCCCAACCGGTCATACCGGCGCTCCGTCCCGGCCCAGCCCCAACGACGGAAGCGCGCCGCCATGATCATCCCGCCCAGCCCCCATTCATCCATCCGCGCCGACAGGGTGACCCACTGGCTGCGGCGACGCCTCGGACGAACCGTGGCGCTCGCCTGTCTCGCGGCGCTGCTCCTCCCGGGCCCAGGCCAGTGGCTGCGTCACGCGCATTCCCTGCCCCACACTGAACTGCCCCTGCACACAGCCCCGTTGCTGCTTTCCCTGGTGCTGTTCTCGGCCGGACTCCAGGTCCCCGTGCGCGCGCTGGGACAACTGCTGCGGCGGCCTCGTGCCCTGCTGGCGGGGCTGTTGCTGCATCTCGGGACGCCACTGCTGATCATCCCGCTGGTGGCGTTCCTGCTGCGCCGCTCCCCCGATACCGATGGCGGCAGCGGCCTGGTCACAGCGATGATCCTGATCGTCGCGATGCCGGTTGCGGCCGGGGCAACGGTCTGGACGGGCAAGAGAGACGGCGACCAACCGACCATGGTCGGCCTCGTGCTCGCTTCCACTCTGGTCAGCCCCCTCACGATCCCCGCGACGGTCGGCGCACTGGCTCCGCTGCTCAGCGGCGGCTACACGGACGCGCTCGGCACGGCCGGGCACACGGTGAACAGCGGTTTCGCGCTCACACAAGTGGTGCTGCCGTGCGCGGCGGGTCTCGCCTGCCGTCCCGCCCTGTCGGTGCGTGGACTCGGCGATGCGTTGCACTGGGTCACGCCTGTGGCGCTGGCGGGCTCGCTGGTCCTGACGTACACGAACGCGAGCGGCGCCCTGGGAGCCGTTCTGGCCCACCCCCGCCCGCTGCTGCTGATCGCGGCACCGGTGGTCGCAGCAGCCGTCTGCGCCCTGTCCTTCGCCGTGGGCCGCCTCGCGGCGCGCGTCCTGCGTCTGGACGCCCCGGCCGCTTCCTCCCTCACCCTCGCCTGCGGGATGAACAACAGCAGCGCGAGCGCGGTCCTGATCACCACGACTCTGCCCGACAAGCCGCACCTACTGCTGCCGGTCCTCGCGTACGGGCTGTTCCAGAAGACGGCGGCGAACAGGGTGGTACGGATGACTCGCCCGCGGCGGCCACCATGCCCAGTGCCCTGACCCGTGCGCCCTTACCGGGAGGTCATCGAAGACCTGCGGGGCTCGCTTCTGTTCGATAATGGATGCTGGGGTGAGCGTCTACGTTCCTGGCAGTCGCCTCATGCTGCTGCTGGCGATCTCGGGGAAGGGAAGGTTCCATGACGGAATCCGACGGCGAGCGCAGGCCGGCGGGCGAGCTGGAAGCCAGTGTGCTGGCAGCTCTGTGGTCTGCGGGGAATCCGATGTCGGCGGCGCAGGTGAGAGCGGCGATTCCGCAGCCGCTGGCCCGGACAACGGTGGCGACGTTGCTGATCCGCCTTCACGAGAAGGGCGTGGTGGGTCGCAGCCCGGCCGCCCGCGGTTTCCTCTACTTTCCCGTCGCGGACTCTCACGGCCTGACCGCACGGCGGATGCACCAAGAGCTCGACCAGGACCACGACCGGAGCACCGTGCTGGCCCGGTTCGTCGAGGGGCTCGGTCCGGACGACGAAGCGGAGCTTCGGCGTCTGCTGGAGGGAGGTGGGCAATGATCGCCCTGCTACTCGTTCCGCTGGTGCTGCCCTTCGCACTGCCCCCGCTGGCCCGGCGAGTGGTCGACCGGGTGCGGCCTGAGGCAGCGCTGTGGGTGCTCACCTCGGCCTCGGTGGCCCTGGCGGTGGGCGTCGTAGCGTGCCTGGGCGTCCTGCTGCTTCCCGTCGCGCTCTCCGTTCCGGTGGTCGCCGACCTCGCCCATCTCATCCAGCCCCTTGAGGCCGGACCCACCACCCTGGTCATGGCTGTCTCCGTCTTCGCCGGCGGGGCCCTGGCAGTCACGTGCATCACTGCCGTACGCAGAACGCTGTCGGAAGTGCGGCGGCTGCGCGCGGCCCACGTCGACATCGCCGGCCTCCCGGACGCCGGCGGGCTCTGTGTCGTCGACGACACCCATCCCGACGCCTATGCCCTCCCCGGCGGCCGCCGTAGCCCGAGCCGGGTCGTGGTGACGACCGGCATGCTGCGCGCGCTGACCCCGGACGAGCGCGAGGTCCTCCTCGCTCATGAGCGCGCCCACCTCGCCGGGCGACACCACCTGTTTCTGGCCGCCGCCCAGCTGGCCGGCTGGTGCCACCCCGCGCTCGCAGCCGTCGCACCGCACGTTTCGTTCGCAGCCGAGCGCGCCGCGGACGAGGCCGCAGCGCTCGCGACCGGCGACCGGACACTGGCAGCGACCGCCGTCGGCCACGCGGCGCTGGCCACCACCCGCCCGCGCGCCGTTCTGCCCTCCATTGCTCCAAGTGCGGTCACCGGGCCTGTCCCTGCCCGAGTGAAGGCCCTTCTCGCCCACGCGCCGGCTCGGCGCCTGGCCCCTGTACTGCTGGCGTTCGTGGTCCTGATCGGCCTGGCCGGTGCCTCAGCCCTGGCCGGGGCCGCCTCGGTGCACCGAGGCGTGGAGATCGCCCAGGGCGAGCTCCCCCGCCACTGACTCCTGCAGGACACTGCCGTGCTGCCCTCATCCCACCGAGTGAAAATTGACAGCCAGGCCGCTGAGGAAGTCCTCTTCCACCTCCGCCTCATGCACCCCGAAGTCACCATCGTCTGGGCCGACTCCGCCTATGCCGGGAAGCTCGTGGACTGGGCAAACAGCACCTCATCCTCACCATCAAGCCCGTCAGCCGCCCCAAAGACGCGTGGCCTGGATGATGCACGCGCGCCGACACGCCCGCGCCTACGAGCGCCTCGGCCTGGCCCGCCTGCCCGTCACTCCGCCCCCGTTCACGCAAGCTGCCTGCCCTACGTGAGCAGGCTGGTCAGTTGCAGCAGTCGCATCCAGGCCGACAACCGCAGGCATCGGTTTCGGGGCCGTGGGACGACACCGTCACGGCGGCGGCCGGTGCCGCGCAGCAGCCCTTGCCCTGCCAGGCGTCGCGGCCCTCCTTGACCGCGATGGCGGCGATGACCAGAGCGGCGATCGGGTCGGCCCAGGACCAGCCGAGCGTGGCGTTCAGGACCAGGCCGACCAGAAGAACGGCGGACAGGTACGTGCACAGCAGGGTCTGTTTGGAATCGGCGACCGCGCTGGCGGAGCCGAGCTCGCGGCCGGCCTTGCGCTGGGCAGCCGACAGGAACGGCATCACCGCGAGCGACAGCGCGGCGATGACGACGCCGGGGATGGAACGTTCGGCCTCGCCGGTGCCGGCCAGCGCGCGGGCGGCGTCGATGCCGACATACGCAGCGAGCGCGAAGAACGACACCGCGATGATCCGCAGCGTGCGCTTCTCCCGCGCCTCACGCACCGCGTGCTCGCGGGCGGAGAACTGCCAGGCCACGGCGGCCGCGGAGGAGACCTCGATGACCGAGTCCAGGCCGAAGCCGATCAGCGCGGTGGAGGAGGCGATCGTCCCCGCGGTGATCGCGACGACCGCTTCGATGACGTTATAGGTGATGGTCGCCGCGACCAGCAGACGTATCCGGCGGGCCAGTACATCCTGGCGGGCAGTGGACGGGCCTGTGCCGATGGATATCTCGGCAGTCATCTCAACAGCAGCCCTTCTCATCCGCGTCCACACAAGTCTTGTCCGCCTCGACCGCCACCACGGCGGTGCGCAGGTCGTCCAGCGCATGCCCGAGTCGTTCATCGGCGAGCTCATAGCGAGTGCGACGGCCCACCGGCACCGCGACAACCAGGCCGCAATCGCGCAGGCACGCCAGATGGTTCGACAACCGGGTTCTGGAGACCTCCAGGGCGTCGGCGAGGTCCGCGGGATGGGCCGGGGCCTCGCGCAGGGCAAGGAGGATCCGGCAACGGATCGGGTCGGCGAGGGCGCGGCCGAACCGCGCCAGCACCTCGATGTCAGCAGCGAGAGTCAGCACGCCAACGACAGTACATGGATTGCTGAATTCAGCAAACCTCGCATCATGCTCAGCCAGCGACCAGCGCCATCTCGCTCATCAGGTGCGAGGAGACGAAGACGGTACGGCCCTCCGAGGCGAGCCGGATGAGCAGGTTGCGGATCCACAACACGCCTTCCGGGTCAAGCCCGTTGACCGGTTCGTCCAGCATCAGGGAGGCGGATCGCCCAGCAGCGCCGCGGCGACGCCCGGTCGCTGGCCCATACCAAGGGAAAAGGCCCCGGCCCGCCTCTTCGCCACGGACTCCAGACCGGTCAGCCCGATGACTTACCGCTTGCTGCAGCGCCGACGCGAGCAGCACCCGCCCACAGGACCGAGGGCCAACGTACCGCTGTTGGCCGCTTGCGCCTCGGGGCGCGGTCATGGCGGTGAGGTGATCAATGGACGCCAAGACGGCACCTTACGGATTTGGCCAACCCTGCTTGTTTCAGGGGGACTTCATCCGGTAGCGGTGTTCAGGACGGCCGGTGGCCCCGTACCGAAGTTCGAGCCGGACCATGCCCTCCCGTACGAGGTACGAGAGGTACCGCTGGGCCGTGGCGCGGGAGACGCCGGTGAGTTCGGCGGCCTGGGCTGCGGACAAGGCATCGTGGTTGGTGCGGAGGACCTGGTGCAGGAGGGCGAGGGTCGGGGCGGAGTGCCCCTTGGCCGGGACTCGGGGAACGGCCGGTGGCCGGGCGGCGCTGAAGAGTGCGTCCACGTCGGCCTGATCGGTTCGAGGGGCTTGGCCAAGGGCGTCCACACGGTGCTGGAGTTCACGGTAGGCGGTGAGCCGCTCGGCCAGATCGGCGGAGCCGAACGGCTTGACCACGTAGCCCACCGCGCCGAGCTTCATGGCGGTCCGCACCGAGGTGATGTCCCTGTCGGCGGTGATCATGATCGCGTCGGGGCGGGCGCCTCCCTTGTCCCCGCTGAGCTGCCGCAGCACGTCGAGTCCGCTGCCGTCCGGCAGGAAGACATCGAGGAGCAGCAGATCGGGGTGGAGGGTGCGCACCGCGTCGAGCGTCTCGGACACGGTCGCCGCCCGTCCGACCACCTCGAAACCCTCAACGCGGGACGCGTAGTCGCAGTGGATGTGGCTGACGCGGAAGTCGTCTTCCACGACCAGGGTTCGGATCATCCGTGAGCACCTCTTGTCAGCGAGGCCGTGGTGAACTGCGCGTCTCGCAGTACGGGAGTGGCGTCCGGCAGTGGCAGCATGACGGTGAAGACCGCGCCCGGCCCGTCGCTGACCGTGATCGTCCCGCCGTGCAGCTGTGTCAGCCGGTGGACTAGGGCCAACCCCAGCCCGCGCCGGGCGGTGCCACGGTCGGGCCGGGTCGACCAGCCGTCCTCGAAGATCGACTCTGCGGCGCCCGGCGGAATCCCCGGGCCGCTGTCCGCGACCCGCACCATCACCAGGTCGACAGCCTCGACCAGCGAGAGCTCCACCTCGCGGCCAACCGCCGAAAGCGGTCCGCCGGCCGCCGCGTCGATCGCGTTGTCCAGCAGGTTGCCGACGATGGTCAGCAGCCCGCGCAGATGCGGCGGGTCTTCACCGAGCGCGGAGTCCTCACTGAGCACCATCCGTACCCCGCGTTCCGCGGCCACCGTGGTCTTGGCGACGATCAGCCCCACGAGCAGCGCGTTGCCGATCCGTTCGCGTACGGACTCGGTCAGCGCCTGGTCGGCTCCGGCCGACTCGACGGCGTACTCGTAGGCGGCATCGTGGTCGCCGATGTCCAGCAGCCCGGCCACGGTGTGCATGCGGTTGGTGAACTCGTGCTGCTGGGCGCGCAAGGCGTCGGTCAGCCCGCGCACCGAGTCCAGTTCGCGCAGCAGCCCGATCAGTTCGGTGCGGTCGCGTACGGTGACCACCGCGCCGAGTTCACGGCCGTGCAGCGTCACCGGCATCCGGTTCACCACCAGGCAGTGGTCGTCGGTCAGCACGTTGAGGTCGGTGCCGGTCAGGGTGCCGTCCAGGGCGCGGCGCAGCCGCCCGTCGGGCAGCACCTCCTCGAGCCTGCTGCCGAGCGCGGTGCCGAAGCCGAGCAGGTGGCGGGCCTCGTCGTTGACCACGGTGATCCGGCCGTCGGGATCGAAGGCGATCACGCCCTCCCGGATGCCGTGGAGCATGGCCTCGCGATCCTGGAGCAGCCCGGCGATCTCTTCCAGCTCCAGCCCGAAGGTCGACCGCTTCAGACGCCGGGCCAGCAGGAACGCAGCCGCCGAGCCGAGCGCGACGGCGATCGCGGCGTACAGGCCGAAGGTGGGCAGCTCCCGCCACAGCTCACCGAGCACATCCCGTTCCGGGATGCCGGCCGACACCTCGCCGACCAGCTTGCCCGTGGGTCCGTACAGCGGAGCCTTGCCGTTGGCGGACCGCCCGGTCGCGCCCTGGTCGGAGCCCACGTGAGGGCGGCCGTCCAGCACGACGATCGGATCGCCCACCGGCTCACCGATCAGCGCCGGGTCAGGGTGCGAGTGGCGGATGCCGTGCAGGTCGATCACGACCACGTACGAGGCTCCCGACGCCTTCCGGATCCGTTCGGCCACGGTCTGCACGACATCGCCGCCACCGCCGTGCTCTACGGCCTGCTGGATCTGCGGCTCGGCCGCTGTGGTCTGCGCGATGTCCAGGGCCCGCTGCTCGTAGGCACGGTCGATCTCGCCCCGCTGGGCGAACGTGAACAGTACGAAGCCGATGGCTCCGGTGAGGGCCAGAATGGCCAGTTGGCTGGCCAGGATCCGCGCGGAGAGCCTCCCGTTCCCGCCGCGGCCGATCCGGATACGGATGGGCATCACAGGTGCCTACGCCCTTGTCGTGCTGCCGGGCCCGACCCCTTCGCCGTACCCGTGGTGGCGTGATTGTGTCCCACCGAGGCCACTCTGCCCACCCCCCGGCCGGCTGAGCAGAACGCGCAGAACCCCCGTTAACACGACTAACGCGAGATACGTCTGAAACAGCGACGTAACTCCTGGCGGCCTTTAGCGTCTGCCTTCCTCGACCTCCGAGGTCAGGAAGGAGACAGCCTCAGATGGCTACGCGAAACGATGTTGCGACGAGCCCCGGCGCCGAGAAGAGCGACCGGGACAACGCACGAGTCGAGATTTCAGGCCTCACCAAACGGTTTCTGACTCCCGCGGGTGAGGTGTTCACGGCACTGCAGAACGTTTCGTTCACCGTGGAGCCGGGCCAGTTCTGCGCGGTGGTGGGTCCGACCGGCTGCGGCAAGTCGACGACGCTGAGCATGGTGTCCGGGCTCGACCGGCCCAGCGAGGGCTCCGTCAAAGTCGGAGGCCGCGAGGTGGACGGCGTCACCGACGGCGTCAGCTTCATGTTCCAGAGCGACGCGCTGCTGCCCTGGAAGACGGTCCTCGGCAACGTCCTGATGGGCCCGGTCTTCCGCAAGGTGCCCAAGCAGCAGGCCCAGGCATCGGCACGCGACTGGCTGCGCCGGGTGGGCCTGACAGGTTTCGAGGACCGCTACCCGCACCAGCTCTCCGGCGGCATGCGCAAGCGCGTGGCGATGGCCGCGGCGCTGATCAACGAACCCAAGATCCTGATCATGGACGAGCCGTTCGGCGCCCTGGACGTGCAGACCAAGGCGATCATGTCGACCGAACTGCTCGGCCTGTGGGAGCAGATACGCCCGTCGGTCATCTTCATCACCCACGACCTCGACGAGGCCGTGGCGCTCGCCGACCGGGTCGTCGTCATGACATCCGGCCCCGGCTCGGTCAAGGCGGTCTTCGACATCGACCTGCCGCGCCCGCGCGGCTCGGTCCAGGAGATCCGCTTCCAGCCCCGCTTCATCGAACTTCAGCACCAGATCTGGGACTCGCTGCGCGAGGAGGTGGAGCGCGCCTACGCACGCACCGCAGGAGGTACGGCATGAGTACGACATCCACCGTCTCCACCGCCCCGGTCAAGGACGGCTCACCCATCTCGGCCGCGGCCGCCGCCAGGAGCGCCGTCCGGCGGCGCACCGCACTGGTGTGGGCGGGGCGCATCGGTCTCGCGGTCTTCGTCCTCGGTGGCTGGCAGGCGTTCACCGCCTGGGGGATCGTCGACAAGTTCTTCTTCGGGCAGCCGTCCGGCATCGCCCAACGGCTGGTCGACCTCTTCCGGCAGGGCACCGAGTTCGGGTCCTTCTACGCCAACATCTGGACCACGATCCAGGAGGCGCTCGCCGGCTTCGCCCTCGGGGCCGTCACGGGAGTGGTCTTCGGCGTCGCGCTCGGCCAGAGCCGGTTCCTCGCCGACGTGCTCGGCCCCTACATCAAGATGGTCAACGCGATTCCGCGTATCGTCCTCGGCTCGATCTTCATCGTCGCATTCGGCATCGGTGTGCTGCCGAAGATCCTGCTCGCCGCCGTGCTGGTGTTCTTCATCGTCTTCTTCAACGCCTTCCAGGGCGTCCGCGAGGTCGACCGCAACATCCTCGCCAACACCAAGGTCCTCGGCGCCTCGCAGTTGCAGATCATCCGCCACGTCACCGTGCCCTCCGCGCTCACCTGGATCATCGCCAGCCTGCACAGCGCCTTCGGCTTCGCGATCGTCGGCGCGCTGGTCGGCGAGGTGCTGGGCGCGCAGAGCGGTCTCGGCCTGGTCATCAAGACCGCGCAGAACAACTTCGACCCCAACGGCGTGTTCGCCACGATGCTCGTCATCTCGGTCATCGTGCTCGGCGCCGAGTGGCTGATCGGCAAGCTCGAGCACCGGCTGCTGTCCTGGCGCCCGCCGGCCCCGTCCGAGGCCGCCAACACCATCTGACACCCCCGCCCTTCCCCCCCTCCTTCACTCAACACCCTTAACAAAGGAATGTGATCAGCCATGTCCAGACGACCCGCCGCCGTCGCCGCGTCCGTCCTCACCGTTCTCGCCCTCGGCGCAGTCAGCGCCTGTTCCGGCAACTCCTCGGCCTCGACCGGCAGTTCGGGCTCCACGCCGACCGTCAAGCTCATGGCCGGCGGCCTCGACAAGCAGATCTACCTGCCGTACCAGCTCGCTCAGCAGCTCGGCTACTACAAGAAGTACGGCGTCAACGTCGAGCTGAGCACCGAGCAGGACGGCGGCGTCGGCGCCGAGGAAGCCATGGCCTCGGGGCAGGTGGACATGGCGGGCGCCTGGTACAACCACACCATCGAGTTCCAGGCGAAGGGCAAGGCGGTCGAGGACGTCGTCCAGCTCTCCGGCGCACCGGGCGAGCGCGAGATGTGCACCAAGAAGTCGGGCGTCCACTCGGGCGCCGACTTCAAGGGAAAGACCCTCGGCGTCACCGACCTGGGGTCGGGCACCGACACCCTCACCCAGTTCCTGGCCGCCAAGAAGGGCGTCAAGACCAGCGACTACCACCGGATCGGGGTCGGTGCGGGCTCCACCGCCATCGCGGCGCTGCAGAACGGCAAGGTCGACTGCGTCATGACGACGCAGCCGACGGTCGCCGCGATCCAGAAGAAGGGCGTCGGTGCCTCCGCCATCGACCTGGCCACCACGAACGGCGCCACGGCGGCGATGGGCGGCGCCTATCCCGCCGCCAGTGTGCTCGCCCGCACCGACTGGGTGAACTCACACAAGGACACGGTGCAGAAGGTCGTCGACGCGCTCGTCGCCACCATGCACTGGATCAACACCCACAGCGCGGCCGACATCGCGAACAAGCTGCCGGCGTCGTATGTGTCGAACCAGTTGGTGACCAAGGCCGACTACATCTCGGCCTTGACCGAGGACAAGGGTCAGTTCCTCCCCGACGGCCTCATGCCGGCCGGCGGTCCGAAGACCTCTTTGGCGACGGAGAAGCTGGTCGGCAACGTGAAATCGTCGGTGGACCTCAGCAAGACGTTCACCAATGACTTCGCCATCCAGGCCAACAAGACCGAGGGCTTCAAGACCACCACGACCCCGGCAGGACCGAACGGCTGAGCCGCACGCACCGCTCACGGAGCCGCCCAAGCCCAGTCGGCTGGGCGGCTCCGGGCCATCGGCACCCGCTTGGCCTGGACCCAGGCGATGCTCGACCATCCGCCCGTCGCCGGGGCCGTCTCCGTCTGCTGGGCCGGGATCCTTGTGTGCGGGGTGCTCGCGCTGGTCGTGCGCAGTCGCCGGTCGCTGGTCCGGGTGGACGGCGCAGTGCTCGTCCTCGCGGTGGCCCTGGTGGTCTGCGGTTACTGCCTGAACCACATCGGCACCGACGAGGACGTGCTGACCGAGCAGGCCGCACGCCAGATCCTGCACGGCCGGCCCATCTAACGGACAGCCCTGGCCGTGGCTGTTCGGCACCCCGAACTCCGGCCTGACCAGGACGATGTCCGGCGGAGCCCGCCTGCCCCGCATCGCCACACTGCGGGGCCACGGCTACCGCCTGGAACTCTGACAGGCCGCGCAGCACACCTCGGAATCAGTGTGCCGCTAGAACACGGAAGCGCTCTGGACATCCCTCCGGGAGACAGCCAGGTAGCCGACGAAGCCGAGGATGGCCACGGTCCAGGACAGGGTGACCGGTCCGAGGCCGAGGTTCAGTCCGCCCCGGCTGTGGCCGACGGCCATCCAGTCGGCGATCGAGGCGCCGAGGGGACGTGTGATGACGTACGCGGCCCAGAAGGCCGTCACCGCGTTCAGGCTGCCCCAACGGTGGGCGACGGCCGGGACGGCAATCGCGGCGGCGTAGACGACGGCGGAACCGAGGTAGCCCAGGCCGATCGTGGCCGTGAGATCCCCGGCGGCGGTGCCCAGGGCGAAGGTGGCCAGGACGGCTGCCCAGTAGAAGGTCTCGCGGCGGCGGGTGTGGATGCTGTGGATCGACAAAGTGCGTTCGCTGCGGTACCAGAGGACGAAGACGGCGGCCAGCGCGGCCGTGAAGAACGGGGTCGAGACCGTGTACGGCACGCCGAGGCCGACATGCAGCACGTCGGCGGCCATGGTGCCGAACACGCTGACCACGACGATCGCGGTCCAGTAGATCCAGGCCACGTACCGGCGGGCCGTGAACTGCATCGCCAGGGCGGCCACCAGGGCGATGCCGCCGAGGCCGACGGCGGGGATCGGGCCGAGCCAGTGGGCCAGGAAGTCGGAGGCCGTCTCACCCATCCCGGTGGTCAGCACTTTGATGATCCAGAAGTAGACGGTCACCTCCGGCACCTTGCTCGCCGCGTGACGCATGTGGCCCGCGGGGGGTTGGTTGTGAGTGAGGTGATCAGTCGACATGGCAGGCACGATGGCATGACACCCGGTCGTTGCCCCAGACCCCTTTGCCAGAGCTTTTGCGCTTCTGGTGCGTGAGTTTCCCAAGGCCCCTCCGGACCTGACCGCAACCTGAACGCCGACGCGTATGGGCTGGTCAGCGCTGTGCGAGCAGTGATATCGGGGGCCTTACGGCGTGTCACGGCAGCCGGGAAAGCAGCCTGCCCGGCCGACCGGTCCTCGGCTCAGCCGGTGTCGGTCCGAGCGGGATCGAGTCGCAAGCGAAGGCCACGACTTGTCCCCGGCACGTGATGCCGCTGTTCCGCAGGGCTACCTGCGATGCCTTCCGTGTTCGCCTGCTTCATGGTGGTCGCAGCAGGCGTCCGGTCGCTGCGGCACGTCCGCCCGCGCTGCGCCCGACGCACCGGCGTCGGCCGCACACTGGGCCTGCTCCGCGCTGTCGACCAGGCTCTCGCTGTCCGATGCGGCGTTGGCCAGGCTGGTGCAGCACAGGGTGAGCAGGAGGGCGCCCGCCACGAAGGGCAGGGTGCGTCGCGCGGGGGGCGGGGCCAGCAGGGCCTGTACCCGCTGGGGCACCGCCCCGCCGGTCGCGGCCAGGGCGACGGTGCGTGACGCGTCGGCGGAGGCGAGAGCCGCCCGCCCGACGGCGCGCGCGACGACCTTACGGCTGCCGATGTGAGCCGCGGCCTCCTCGTCGGCCCATCGCTCCAGTACGAACCCACCCGCCTCGGCCAGCGGTCGCAGCAGCGGGTTGACGGCTGCCGTGAGCCGCCACACGGTCTGGAAGAGGTGGTGGCGGTCGCGGAGATGGGCCCGTTCGTGCGCCAGGAGGGCCTCGCGTTCCTGGTCGCCGAGGCAGCGCAGCATCCCCCGGGACACCACGATCCGTCCGGGCGCACCGGGCAGCGCGAACGCCCGCGGGACGTCGTCGTCGAGCACCGCCAGTTCGGTGTCTCCCAGCACCCGTCCACATTCCCGCCGGGCCCACAGGAGATGACGGACCTGCCGTACGGTCGCCACACTCAGCGATACGAGCCCTGCCGCCAGGGTCAAGGCGCTGACGGCCGCGACGGCCAGGTACACCGGATCCTGCGTACGCAGCGCGGCCACCGACCAGTGGCCCTCCTCCGCGACGTCGGGAATCTGCGCGAACCCGGTGAACGCCAGCAGGGCCAGCGAGCCGATCCAGCCGGTCGCCGTCACGAGCGCCGCACACGCCAGCGACCAGGCCGCGGGCCGCGGTGCCGCTCGCAGAGCCGCCCGAGGGGCGAGCACCGCCAGGACCACGGTGACGAGGAGAGGGATGTAGACGCTGATCGTCACCGGTTCACTGCCCGTCGTCGCTGGGTCCGGCGTCCTGCTCGCCCAGCAGGCGGTGCAGCAACTGCTCGTCCTCCTGCGACAGTTCGGACACGAAGCGGGTGAGCACCGCCTCCCGGTCCGAGCCGCGCTCCAGCAGGCTGTGCATCCGTACGGCGGTGTCGGAGGCCTCGTCCCGGACGGGCGCGTAGGCGTATCCACGGCCCGCGGGGTGCCGTACGAGCATGCCCTTGTCGTGCAGTCGCGACAGGATCGTCAGCACCGTCGTGTAGGCGAGGTCTCCGGGCAGCCGTTCCCGGACATGCCGTGCGGTCAGCGGCTCGTCCGCGGCCCACAAAGCGGCGAGGACGCCGCTCTCCAGTTCCCCGCGCGCCCGCCTACCGGTCGCCCCACCGCTTTCCTCGCTGTTCGGGTTGCGCACCGTTCACCGCCTTCCGCTCGACGGTCCAGCCTACTAGGGAACTACTACGGCTTGTAGAAGTGGCCGGGACCTCCACCTTCCGGCAACTACTACATCTTGTACGAGTTCACCTACTACATGTTGTAGAGTTCGGCCGCCCACTCCACTCGCGGAGGAACGTCCCCATGCCCTACCTCGGAAGTACGGTGCATCTGCGCGCCCTGGCGGCCGCCGCTCTGCGCCCGGAGCCGGTGCCGCCGACGGCACGCGTCGAGCGTGTCGCGATCGTCTCGGCGAGCATCGGCGCCGGCCACGACGGCGCCGCCGCCGAGCTGTCCCGCCGGCTCACGGACCACGGCCTCACCGTCGACCGGTTCGACCTTCTGGACCTGTTGCCCGCCGGGATCGGACGGCTCGTCCGGGACGGCTATCACCGCATGCTGGTCCAGGCCCCGTGGGCCTACCAACGGGTCTACCGCAGTACCGAACGCGCGGGCGGCGGCGGGCCGTTGGCCAGGGCGTTGCTGCGCGCCGCAGAGGACCGCATGCTGCGCGCTCTGCACCCCGGCACCGGGGCGGTCGTCTCCACCTATCCGGGAGCCAGCCGTGTCCTGGGCAGCCTGAGGCTCAGCGGACGGCTGGCCGCACCCGTCCTCACCTACCTCACCGACTTCTCCGTTCACCCGCTGTGGGTGGCCGACGGCGTCGACGTCCACCTCGCCGCGCACGCGGTGCCGGCCGCGCAGGCCCGGGCCGCCGGGGCGCGGGTTGTCCGGGTGTGCGGTCCGGTCGTGGATCCGCGGTTCCGTCCTGGCGGTGTGCGGGAGCGCGGCGCGGCCCGGGCTCGCTTCGGGCTCCCGGAGAAGTCCCCGCTGGCACTGCTGGTCGCGGGATCGTGGGGCGTCGGACCGGTCCGGCAGGTCGCCCTGGAGCTGCGCGATTGCGGTGCCGCCGTTCCGGTCGTCGTCTGCGGCCGCAACGAGGCGCTGGCCGAACAGTTGCGCGCCGACGGCATCGAACACGCCTATGGCTGGGTCGATGACATGCCCGCCCTCATGCATGCCGCCGACGTCCTGGTCCAGAACGCCGGCGGACTCAGCTCCCTGGAAGCGTTCGCCACCGGCCTGCCGGTCGCCAGCTACCGCTGCATACCCGGCCACGGTCTGACCAACGCCGCCGCCCTCGACGAGGCCGGTGTCGCCGTCTGGATCCAGGACCCCGGCAGCCTCAAGACCGTTCTGTGCGATCTGATCGACGGCTCGCTCGGACTGCGTCAACTCACGTCCGGACTGGCCCTGTTCACCCGCGAGCCGGGCGATGGCCCAGCCGCCGAGATAACGCGCGTCCACCGCTTGGGGCTACCGTTCCCGACTCCGCAGCCCGTCGCGCCACCGCGTCACCCCGCGACGCGCAAGCTCGCCGTCACCGCCGCGGCGGCGTGCGCCGTGTGGGCCTGCGCCGTCGGCACGGGGATCGCGATGGCGTACGACGGCCCGGGCGTACTGCACACCATCGGACACAGCCTCGACCTGGACGACCCGGCCCCCGTCCACGTCACCGGACCGCACGGACACCACTCGTGACCGCCACCCACCTGATCCGCAAGGCCGCCCTCGCCGCCTTTCCTGCACTCTTGGCCGCCCACACCGCGCCGGTCGTCTCGACCTTCGGACCGCTGCGCAACCGCTTCATGCCCCGCCTCTCAGGCCGGGGCCGCCCGGATCACGTCGCCCTCACCTTCGACGACGGACCCGACCCACTGTCCACGCCGCAGTTCCTGCGCCTCCTCGCCGAACGCCAGGTACGGGCAACCTTCTTCCTGCTGGGACGCGAGGCGCACCGCTCACCCGGCCTGGTCGGCGAGATCGCCGCAGCCGGACACGAGATCGGCATCCACGGCTGGCTGCATCGCCCCCTGCTCCTGCGCGGCCCGGGCGCGACCTACGACGACTTCGCCCGCGCCCGCGACACCGTCGCCGACATCACAGGAGCCCGGCCCACACTCTTCCGGCCCCCGTACGGCGTGATGTCGACCGCCGCTCATCTGGCCGCCCACCGGCTCGGTCTCACCCCGGTGCTGTGGACCTGCTGGGGCGAGGACTGGACATCCCGTGCCACACCCGCGTCCGTCCACCGCACGGTGACGACCGACCTGGACGGAGGCGGCACCATCCTGCTCCACGACTCCGACTGCACCTCGGCCCCGGGTGCGTGGCGCGCAGCTCTGGGCGCCCTTCCCCTCATCCTCGACACCTGCGAGCAACACGGCTACGAGGTCGGCCGGTTGCGCGACCACGGATGACGCCGCGTCCTCCCGCATCGAGGCCGGGCATCGCCATGCCCGTCGGTTCCTTTCAACAGCGGCGCGACACCATTGCCGCAAGCCAGGAGATCTGAGTACAGGCCGGACGATGCCGGACGGGGGTCAGCTGATGTGCGTAACAACCTCATCGACGGCACCGGTCATCACCTGGTGCGGCAGTCGGCCGTTGCGCCCCGCCCGCGTCAGGTCGGGGCGCACCGGACTGGTCAGCGGACCGGCAGCACGGTGGTGTGTTCCTCGCGCACGGCCTGCAGGGACCGGGGGTTGAGACCGAGCAGGCTCAGGATCGTCGGTGCGATCTGCTTGGTCTGCACGCTCGCGGAGTCGCGCACGCCGTCCGGAACCGAGGCGCCGGACACGACCAACGGGACGTCGAGGTCGTCGGAGTGGGCGCCTCCGTGCTCGGCGATCTTCTTGGTGCCACCGTTGTAGACGACGCCGTACTGCGCGAGGCCGAAGACGTCCGGGATACGGGCGTCGCCGGCTTCGACGTGGAAGTAACGGGCCGCGGCCCTCCCGGCGTAGACCTTGCTGAGCCCGCTGCGCGTGAAGGCCTTGGGTGCGGCATTGATGTCGGTACCGGTGCCGCTCTACCCGAGCAGGTACCTCTTGGCGAACTCGGTGGCGGCCTGCGAGCGGTCGGTCAGCCAGAGCAGCATCGCGTCGTCGTCCACGGAGTGCGCGACCAGATTGCCGGCGGCGGGATGGAGCTTCTTCCAGGCGGCGTTGAGGCCGTCCAGCAGCGGGCCGTTGTCGATCCGGGTGAGCGCGGCGGGGTCGGTGGGCGACTGGCCGTGCTTGGCGGAAAGGATGATCGTGGTGCTGTCGGCCAGGTGCCGCTCGGCGATCTCAGAAGTCAGCGCGCCTATCTGCGCGTTGACGAAGTCCAGGTTCTTCGTGAGCAGCGGTCCGGGCACGCTCTTGGCGGTGTAGCCGCCTTGGAGGCCGTCGGAGGCGGGCAGCTTCTGAGCGGTAGAGACCGACTGCAAATTCAGGCCGAAGATCGCCGGGGTGCCGACCTTGTGGGCGCGGCTGTGGTCGTAGCCGTCGCGTCCCCTCACCGACATTCAAACCGTCTTGAACGATTAAGCGAGCAGGCCCGGTGACGTCGGCCCCGATAGCGCCGATGGGAGCACACCGTCGACGGCCGCTGGATCCTGCCCCGAATCTTCTTCCCGTCACCCGCTCCGAGCCGGCCACTCCGGCAGACCCCTGGCGCCTGCCACCAGACGACGCCCTTCTCGGCGTAGCAGCGCCCCCCAGGCGCCAGTTCCTCGAACGACTCTCCTTCCTGTAGACGATCTGGCCGCACGTGCAGCGGTTGGAGGTCAGGTGGTCGGCGGCCTCCACGCACGGCCAGACCGTGGAGCAGGTCCGGCCGTCGGCCAGCTGGGCAGGTGGGCGTGAGTTGGAACGGGTCCATTCAGGTGCTTGGCTGAAGTGTTCATGGCAGTCGGAACATCACTCAGCACTCGTCGTCGGCCGACAGGACACGCCCCCCTGCCGCGGGGCATCTCCGCTCGCTCGGAGATGCCCCAGTGCGCCTCAAGTTAAGGGTATGTCGGCGTCGTCGGCTCCGCGCGAGACCGGAGCTGTCCATGCGCACACCCTAGGCCTCCCCTCCACTCAGCCGAGGAGTGACAGCCCCTACCGCGTGCGCGGATCGCCTGGACACCTCGAACCACAGCCTCCATCCACGAGGGCAGCTCCCGCTCACCAAGATCCGGACCAGGAACGGACCAACCCCGCCTCCCCTCCTGCGATTTCAGTCATTTTCGCAGGCCAGGAGCAGTCGGGACCGTGTGCCAGCAGCAGACGAAGAAGGGAAGCCGGGTCCGGACCGCGCGTCGCGGTCCGGAGGACCCGGCCCCATGCGGTGCCGCCCTGCGGTGGCGTGTCAGCTCTGGGCGGTGTTGTCGCTCGTCTGCCCGGCGCCCTCGGCTGCGCCTGCCTTCTCGCGCATCTTGCGCACCAGCTCCGCCTTCAGGTCGGCGGCACCCTGGCGGTCCAGGTTGCGGTGCGGACCGTTGTTCTGCCGTTCGGCGCGGGACAGCTTCTTGCGCTGGCCGCCGCCCATACCCACGGGGTTGTTGATGTTCTTGCTCACGGGTTCTCCCGGTAATGATGTGAAGTGATCTACGGATTCATCGGTGGAGGACGGGCGCCGCGACGTCGAAGGGCGTCAGCAAGGACCCATCACGCTCTCACTCGTAAATCGGCGTCGGGAAGAACATGACAAAGACGTTACCCGGTTCCTTCGGCCCCGCACACCAACCTTTTCGCCGCCCCGGCGTCGGCCGGGTCCTCGGCGAGCGCACAACGCCCGCGGTGGCCCAGTAACGCCCATCTGGACCTGCCCCGGGCGGGCGGCGACCTCCGGCATCCGACGCCCCCTGACCTCGACTGGAACCATGCCGCCGTCGTACGTCAACCTCAAGTCGAAGGCGGGCCATTGGAACGGCAGGCGTGTCCCGATAGGGCTTGCCGGTTCTTGTGGCGTCCTCACGACTGGTCACCGATGCGTACCTGGGGTTGCTGGGGGCGATGGCGGCGGGGTCGGTGCTACCGGGACGCCTTCGCCACACACGCTGCACGGCCCGACCCGACCAAGCCGCCTCGGCGCGTCCGTTTGCCCGCCGAGTCGGTACGCCGGTGCGCCGGGCATGTCAGGCCAGGGCTTGGCCTCTACCGGCCACGACCTCGGGGCGGAGCAGGTCGGCGAGCATCTCGGCTGGCAACAGGCGTCGTTCCAGGACGAGTTCGGCGACGCCGCGGCCGGTGGCGAGGGCCTCCTTGGCGATGTCGGTGGCCGCCGTGTAGCCGATGTGCGGGTTGAGGGCGGTGACCAGACCGATGGAGTTCTCGACACTCGCGCGCAGCACCTCGGTGTTGGCGGTGATGCCGTCCACACAGCGCTCAGCGAGAGTCAGGCAGGCCGCGCGCAGATGGGTGATGGACTCCGACAGGGAATGCAGGATGATCGGCTCGAAGGCGTTCAGCTGGAGCTGTCCGGCCTCGGCAGCCATGGTGATGGTGACGTCGTTGCCGATCACCTCGAAGGCGACCTGGTTGACGACCTCGGGGATCACCGGGTTGACCTTCCCCGGCATGATCGACGAACCCGCCTGCACCGGCGGCAGGTTGATCTCACCGAGGCCCGCGCGCGGCCCGGAGGACAGCAGCCGCAGATCGTTGCAGCTCTTGGAGAGCTTGACCGCGACGCGCTTCAGCACTCCGGACATCTGGACGAACGCGCCGCAGTCCTGGGTGGCCTCGACGAGGTTGGCGGCGGTGACCAGAGGCAGCCCGGTGATCTCGGCGAGGTGGCGGCGGGCCGACTCGGCGTACCCGGCAGGGGCGTTGAGGCCGGTGCCGATGGCCGTGGCCCCCAGGTTGATCTCATGGACCAGTTCGACGGCCTCGGCGAGCCTGCTGCGGTCCTCGTCGATCATGACGGCGTATGCGGAGAACTCCTGACCGAGGGTCATCGGCACTGCGTCCTGAAGCTGGGTGCGGCCCATTTTGAGCACGTCCCGGAACTCGACGGCCTTGCGGCCGAAGGCGTCCTGGAGGACGGCCATCGCCTTGAGCAGCCCGCGCACGGCGAAGACGGTCGCGACCTTGACGGCCGTCGGGTAGACGTCGTTGGTCGACTGCCCGAGGTTGACGTCCTCGTTGGGGTGCAGGTGCCGGTACTGGCCCTTGGCGTGGCCCAGCAACTCCAGCGCCCGGTTGGCGATCACCTCGTTGGCGTTCATGTTGGTCGAGGTGCCGGCGCCGCCCTGGACGACGTCGACGACGAACTGCTCGCGCAGCTTCCCGGCGCGGATCTCACGGCAGGCGGCGACGATGGCGGCCGCCTTGTCCGGCGCCAGCAGACCGAGCTCCTCGTTGGCGAGGGCGGCGGCCTCCTTGACGGCGGCGAGGGCGTCGATGAGGTGCGGGTGGGTGGAGATCGGCGTCCCGGTGATGGAGAAGTTCTCCGTGGCGCGCAGGGTGTGAATGCCCCAGTAGGCGTCGGCGGGGACGCCCCGGTCTCCGAGCAGGTCGTGTTCTCTGCGGGTGGCGGCGGTCATGGCTGTGCGGACCTTCTCTTGGAGCGGTTTCAGGCATGGCGAACGGGGTGCACCGCAGTCATCGGGGCGTCAGCCGCCACACGAACGTCTCAAGGGGGGACGCGGTGTCCCGTAACGGCGGGGGGCTTCCCACGACCACTTCGCGGAAAGCCCCCGCGGTGTCACCGAGGTCGGCAGCGGCTCAGCGCAGGCGGTCCTTGGCCTTGTAGTAGGCGCCGCCGAACGGCAGGAACCAGGGCGTGCCGTTGTAGAAGGGGACGGGGACCTTGGGGAAGCCCAGGCCGCGCAGGGGGTTGGCCTCCGGCTTGCCGTCCATCATCTCGGCGACCGCCCGGCCCATGTAGGTGGCCATCTGGACACCGTGACCGCAGTAACCCATTGAGTAGTACAGGCCGTTCTCCTCCCCTGCGTGCGGGAGGCGGTCCCAGGAGAAGCCGACCATGCCGCCCCACACGTAGTCGACGCGGACGCCCGCCAGCTGCGGGAAGATCTCCGTCATCTCCTGCTTCAGGATGTCGCCGCTCTTGACGTCGGAGGCGGGGTTGGAGGGAGCGAAGCGGGCCCGGCCGCCGAAGGCGAGACGGTTGTCGGGGGTGAGGCGGAGGTAGTGGCCGACGTTCTTGGAGTCGACCACCAGGCGGGCGTTGGGGATCAGTTCCTTGGCACGCGCCTCGCCGAGCGGCTCGGTGACGATGATGAAGCTGCCGACGTTGATCAGCCGCTTGCGGAACCAGGGCAGGGCCTTGTCGGTGTAGGCGTCGGTGGCGGCCATGACCTGCTTGGCACGGATGGTGCCGTGCAGGGTCTCGACGAGGAAGCCGCCGCCGGGGAGGCGGGTGAGGCCGGTGGCCGCGTTGCGTTCGTGGATCTCCGCGCCGGCGCGTTCAGCGGCCTCGGCCAGGCCGTGGACGTACTTGCCGACGTGCAGGGCGGCGCTGAGCGGGTCGAGCAGGGCGCCGTGGTAGTAGTCCGAGCCCAGCTCCGACTTCAGCTCGCTCCGGGTGAGGAGCTGGGTCTCGTGGTCGAAGTTGTCGGCCAGGTCGCGCTGGGTGGCCTTCATCGACTCGAAGTGCTGGGGCTTGAACGCGACTCCGAGGCGTCCGGCGCGGTTGAAGTCGCAGTCGATCTTCTCGGTGTGCGTGAGTTCCTCGACGACGTCGACGGCCTCGCGGAAAGCGTCGTACAGCTCGCGGGCGCGCTCCTGGCCGAAGCGCTTGCGGGCCTCGCCGACACCGATGGTGATGCCCTGCGTGCACATGCTGCCATTGCGTCCGGAGGCGCCCGAGCCGACCTTGTCCTTCTCGACGAGGACGACCCGGGCGCCCTTGCGGGCGGCATGGTAAGCGGTGGACAGGCCGGTGAGGCCGCCGCCGATGACCACCACGTCCGCCTCGTCGGGCAGGTCCTTTCCGGACCGGTCGGGCAGGGCGGGGGCGGTGTCGAGCCAGTAGGGGATCTGCTTCATGGCGTGCGTCCTCTGTGTTCTCTGTCCTGTGTCGCCGTGTAGCCGTGTTGTCAGCAGCCGAGCAGCTTCGGCAGGCCCGACAGGTCGGTCAGCTCGTCGTAGGGCTGGTAGTCGGCGCTGCCGGGGCGGCCGAAGCGGTTGATCCACACACGGCGCTTCAGGCCGAGGTCACGGGTCGGGATGTGGTCGTACTCCCAGCCCTGGGCGGTGTGGATGACCTGGGACGGCTCGACGCCCATGGTCTTGAAGGCGTGCTCGAAGGTCTGCCGGTCCGGCTTGTAGGCGCCGGCCTGCTCGGCGGTGATGACGTAGTCGAACTCGACGCCGATGTTCTCGACGTTGCGCGCGATCAGGTTGTCATCGCTGTTGGTGATGATGGCGATCTCGTACTTGGTCTTCAGCGCGCGCAGGGCGTCCGGGACCTCCGGGAAGGGGCCGAAGGTGGGGACGGCCTCGACGAGGGCGTCGCCGTCGGAGGTGCGGTACTCCAGGCCGTGCAGGCGCATGGCCATCTGCAGGCTGGAGTGCAGGATCTCGTGGTAGGGGCGGTAGGCCTCCAGGACGGCCTGGAAACGCATGACGCGGAAGTCGTCGAGGAACTCGTCGACATCCAGGTTGTCCAGGTCCAGTCGGTCGGAGAGGACCTTGAGGGTGGTGGGGCCGAGCTGGAAGTCGACCAGGGTGCCGTAGGCGTCGAAGGTGACGATCTCTCGCATGGTGTTCAGCCTCGATTCTCTGTGCTGTGGAGAAACACGGGGATTTCAGACGACTTGTTCGCCGGGGGTGACGATCGCGTCCAGTGCGGCCAGGTCGGCCGCGTCGGGGATCCAGTCGGCCGCCGCCGCGTTGGCGGTGACCTGTCCGGGGTTCATGGCGCCGCAGATCACGGAGCCGACGGCGGGCAGGGCGGCCAGTCCGCCCACGGCGACCTGGAGGAGGCTCAGGCCGCGTTCGGCGCCGTACGCGGTGAGCGCCTCGACCCGGTCGAGGGCGGCGTCGGTGAGCCAGCCCTGCCGCCAGGACAGCCGGCTGCCGGGCGGGGGCTGCTCGCCGCGCCGGTACTTACCGCTGAGCAGGCCGTTGGCCAGCGGGTAGTACGGCAGCAGTCCGATGCCGTGGCGCAGACAGGCCGGGATCAGGTCCTCCTCCACGCTGCGGTCGAGCAGGTGGTAGCGGGCCTGGGTGCTCACGAAGGCATCGCTCAGGTCCTCGGCCGGGAGAGCGGAGCAGCCCAGGTACCCGATCTTGCCCTCGTCGACGAGTTCGCTCAGGGCGGCGATCGTCTCGCCGAGCGGGGTGACGCCGTCCGGCTCGTGGTACTGGTACAAGTCGATGCGGTCGGTGCCGAGACGGCGGAGCGAGGCTTCGACGGCGTACCGGACATAGGCGCGGGCACCTCGCCGACCGTACTGATCGGCCTCCGGCCCCATCTCCATGCCGAACTTCGTTGCCAGAACGACGTCGTCGCGGTGTCCCTTGAGGGCTGCACCGAGCAGCCGTTCGCCGTCGCCGCGCGCACCGCCCTGTTCGCCGAACCCGCCGTACATGTCGGCGGTGTCGAACAGGGTGACCCCGGCGTCGAGGGCCGCGTGGACGACGGCCTTCGTGCCGTCCTCGTCCAGGCGGGAGCCGAAGTTGTTGCCGCCGACTCCGACCACGGAGACGGCCGGACCGCGTTCGCCCAGCGTGCGGTACCTCATGACCGGCTCCCGAACCCGATGCAGACGTTCTTCGTCTGCGTGTAGCTCGCCAGGGCTTCGAGGCCCTTCTCCCGGCCCCAGCCGCTGTGCTTGTAGCCGCCGAAGGGCAACTCGACGCCGGTGCCGACGCCGGTGGCGTTGACGGAGACCTGGCCGGCCCGGATGCCCTCCGCGAGGCGCATCGCCTTGTCGATGTCGCGGGTCCAGACGTAGGAGGAGAGGCCGTACGGGCTGTCGTTGGCGATGTCCAGGGCCTGGTCGGCGTCGTCGAAGTCGATGACGGTGACGACGGGGCCGAAGATCTCCTCGCGGGCGCAACGGGCCTGGTTGGTCAGGCCGGTGAGGACGGTCGGCTCGATGTAGTAGCCGTCGGCCAGAGCCGGGTCGGACGGTGCGCCGCCACCGACACGGACCGTCGCGCCCTCCTCGCGCGCCAGGTCGAGGTAGCCCAGTACCCGGTCGCGCTGGCGGGCGGCGACCAGCGGGCCGATGTCCGGGTCGGACCGGCCGGGGCCGACGCGCAGGGTGGCGATCTTCTCCACCAGCCGGTCCAGGAACTCCTCCGCGCCACGCTGAAGAAGCAGGCGCGTCCCGGCCGAGCACATCTGTCCCGCGTTGCTGAACGAGGCGCCCAGGATCGCGGTCAGCGCCAGGTCGAAGTCGGCGTCGGCGAAGACGACGAACGGCGACTTGCCGCCCAGCTCGGTGACCGACGGCACCACGTTGGCGGCGGCCGCCTGGGCGACCTTGATGCCGGTGGGAACCGAGCCGGTGAAGGTGACCTGGTCGATGCCAGGGTGTCCGGCGAGGGCCGCGCCGGTCTCGCCGTCGCCGGGGACGACGTTGAGGACGCCGGGTGGCAGGCCGCACTCCAGGGCGATCCTGCCGATCTCCAGCGGGGTCAGCGGCGCCTCGGGAGAGGGCTTGAGTACTACCGTGCAGCCCGCGGCCAGCGCTGGGGCGGAGCCTCTCGCGGTGTTCTGGAGCGGGTAGTTGAACGGGATGATCTGGCCGGAGACACCGATCGGCTCGCGCACGGTGTAGTCGAGCAGCCCCGGGCCCAGCGGGATCGTGGAACCGCCCAGCTTGTCGGCGAAGCCCGCGTAGAACTCGAAGTAGCGGGCGGCGGCCTCGACGTCGGCCTTCGCCTGGCTGAGCGGCTTGCCGGTGTCCTGGCTCTCCAACCGCGCCAGCCGTTCGCCCTGGTAGCGAATGGCCTCGGCGATCCGGTACAGGAGCCGGCCACGGTCGGCTGCCCGCATCCGTGCCCATTCGGGCGCCGTGAACGCTGCCCTGGCCGCGGCCACGGCCTGGTCCACGTCCGCCTTGCCGGCCAGCGCCACCGTGGTGATGGCCGTGCCGTCGGACGGGTCGAGGACGGTGAAGGTGCGGCCATCGGCGGCGGGTATCTGCTTGCCGTCGACGAGGAGCAACTGGGTGTCGCCGCTCATGGCCGTATCTCCCCCTGCACCTCACCGAAGATGACGACCTCGTCGCCCGGACGGACGGTCCGGATCCGGCGCACCCAGAGCACGATGCCGTCCTGCGGGGCGATCACCTCTTCCAGCGTGTTGCCGTAGTGGTCGACGATGTGGGCGATCAGGTCGCCCTCCTTGCAGGTCTCCCCCGGCTCGGCGTGTCCGAGGAAGAATCCGCCGGCCGCGGAACGGGCGAAGGTGCCGGAGGTGGCGGTGTAGCTGTCGCGCAGCTTCGCCTCGCCGTCGATCATCTTCAGCTGCCGCATGATGTTGTGGATCGAGTCGACGTGCAGCTCGACGTTGGCCTCGCGGTAGGTGCCGCCGCCCGCCTCGATGGTGATGGCGGGCTTGCCCGCCGCGAGGGTGGGGTGGCGGACCGTGCCGCCCCACTTGCCGCCCTTCCAGACCAGCTCGTGACCGGCCGCGAGAGCCAGGTCCGTGGCGAGCTCCTCGTAGCCGCCCTGGAGGATGACGAGCGGGGCGATCTCGCCGAACGTGCCGCCGGTGTGCAGGTCCACGAGCGCGTCGATGGCGGGGACGACCTGCTCGACGAAGGTGGCGGCCAGCCGCAGGGAGTACGAGCCGTCCGCGTCGCCCGGGAAGATCCGGTTGAGGTTCAGGTAGTCCAGGCCGCTGGTGCGGGCGGCGGCCTCGAAGGCGGGGGTGTTCATGCAGGGGATGCCGACGAGGGTGCCGCGCAGGGTGGCCGGGTCGATGTCGGCGAGGACGCGGCGGATGGCCTCCTGGCCGTCGTACTCGTCGCCGTGCACACCCGCGTCCACGCACAGCACGGGGCCGTCCTGGGCGCCGTTGACGACGATGAGCGGGATGCCCAGCTCGACGCCGTAGCTGCTGGTGCCGACCGGGATGAGGCCCTCGGCGCGTTCGCCGGGGGAAACGGTCAGCGGACCGATGGAGTACATGTCGTTCCTTTCGAAAACGGGTGGGTCACAGGCGGGCGGACGCCTCGACGAGGGTGTCGGTGAGGATGTCGGCGATCCGGTCGAGGAGTGGGCGGTCGCTGATCAGCGGGGGCGCGATCTGGACCAGCGGCGCCGACCGGTTGTAGACGCGGGCCAGGAGACCGGCCTCGCGCAGGCGGCGCGGGATCAGGTCGGCGACCAGGTCGGCCCGGGCGCGGTCGCTGAAGCCGCCACCGTCGAGATCTCCGACGAGTTCGCAGGCGTAGAAGAATCCGGCGCCGCGGACGTCGCCGACGATGGGCAGGTCGGCGAGGGACGCCATCCGTCCCGCGAGGTGGTCCTGGAGCCCTCGGACGTTGTCCAGGATCCGGTCCCGTTCCATGATCTCCAGGCTGCGCAGCGCGATTGCCGCGCTCAGCGGGTGGCCGGCGAAGGTGTAGCCGTGGTTGAGGACCGCACCGGGCCGGTTGATGACCTCGACCACGCGGCCGCTGACCAGGGTCGCCCCCATGGGGGCGTATCCGGCGGTGATGCCCTTGGCGACGGTGACCATGTCAGGGCGGGCGCCGTAGCGGTCCCCGCCGAACCACTCCCCCAGCCGTCCGAAGGCGGTGATCACCTCGTCGGCGACCAGAAGGAAGCCGAACCGGTCGGCCAGTCGGCGCAGGCCCTCCCAGTAGCCCACCGGAGGTGTGATGCACCCGCCCCGGTTCTGCACCGGTTCGGCGATCAGCATGGCGATGGTCTCCGGGCCCTCGGCCAGGATCTCGGCCTCCAGCTCGCCGAGCAGGTGCGCGGTGTACGCCCTGTCGTCGGCGAACTCGGGGGCCAGGCCGAAGCGGTTGGTGTTGGACACGAACCGAGTGTCGATGGCCGGCGGTCCGTACGGGTCCGTCAGGCCGGGGTCGTCGGTGAGGGAGAGGGCGCCGACGGTCAGGCCGTGGTAGGCGCCGCGCCGGGCGATCGCCTTGACCCGGCCCGGCTCGCCGCGCAGGGAGTGGTAGCGGCGGGCCATCTTCCAGGCGGTCTCGACGGCTTCGGCGCCGCCGCCGGAGAAGAAGGTGTGCTCCATGTCGACGGGGGCGATCAGGGACAGGCGTTCGGCGAGCTCGATGGCCGTCGGGTGCGCGGAGGAGGACCACAGCGGGCTGAAGCACAGCTCGCGCAGCTGCTTGTCCGCCGCCTCGGCGAACTCGGGACCGTAGGAGTAGCCGAGTTGGCAGCAGTACAGGCCGGAGAGGCCGTCGATGTAGCGCCTGCCGTCGGCGTCGATCACGTACGGCCCTTCGCCGCGCCGGACGACGAAGAGGTTCTCTCCCTCGGGGCCCAGCGAGCCGTTGGGGGTCATGTTCAGCAGCAGATGTCTGGCCGCCGTGGCGGACAGTTCACCAGCCGGGGTGCGGGTGCTCGTGCTCGTGCTCATGATGTCTCACTTCCGGCGGCAAGGCCCACGGAGGGCTCGGTGGGCAGCAGGCCGCCCTGTTTGCCCAAGCCGCTGAGCTTGCGCACCACGCCGACGAGGCCGAGGGCGACGACGGCGACCGCGATGAGGATCGCGCTGACGGCGGTCACCGACGGATCGACGTTGTACTGGAGGACGTTGAACACCTGGACGGGCAACGTCACGGTGTCCACGGAGGACAGGAACTGCGAGATGAAGAACTCGTCGAAGCTGGTGATGAAGGCAAAGATGCCGGCGGCGACCATGCCGGGCATGGCCAACGGCAGGGTGATCCTGCGCCAGACGGTCAGCCGGCCGGCGCCCATGCTGGCGGCCGCGTCCTCCAGCCGTTCGTCGATGCCCTTGAGCGTGGCCATGAGGATCATCACCGCGATCGGTGAGGCGAGCACGGTGTGACCGAGGGCGATGGCGACCGGGCTGCCGAGCATCGAGACCGGCTCGAAGAGCAGGAACAGGCCGAGAGCGATGACCACTTGGGGGATCACCAGCGGAGCGAGGACCAGGCCGTAGACCGCCGTCCGCAGCGGCAGTTCGCTGCGGACCAGCGCGGTGGCCGCGGTCATGCCGAGGACGAGCGAGAAGACCGTGGTCATGGCGGCGATCAGGGCGCTCAGGGAGAGCGCGGCCGGCCACTTGCTGCCCTCGACGAACAGCTGCTTGTACCAGCCGAACGTCCAGGCGGCCGGCGGGAAGTTGCCGAAGGCGTCCTTGCCGAAGGAAGTGACGACGATGACGATGATCGGCAGGGCCAGGAACACCAGGATCAGGGTGGCCAGCACGGCCAGGGTGATGCGGCCGGCCAGGGTGGAGCGGAGCTCGATCATGACGCCGTACCCCGGTTCCGAAGGGCCTCGCCGGCCGACTTCAGCAGCCTGAGCAGCAGCAGTCCGGCGAAGGTGAGGAGCAGCAGGATGATGCCGAGTGCGGAGGCGCCGTTCCACTGGTTCTGCTTCATGACCTGCTCGTCGATGAGCGAGGCGACCATCGTCTGCTTCTCGCCGCCCATCAGGGCGGGGGTGAGGTAGTAGCCGAGGCACAGGATGAAGGACAGGACGCCCGCGTTGACCAGGCCGGGGGCCACCAGGGGGACGTAGACGCGACGGAAGATGGTGATCCGTCCGGCGCCCATGCTGGCTGCCGCGGCGAGCAGCCGCCGGTCGATGCCCTTCATCACGGCGTAGAGCAGCAGGACCGTGTACGGGAGCATCACGGCGGTGGTGCCGATGACGACGCCGATCTCGTTGTAGAGCAACTCGAAGGGCGCGCCCGGGAAGTGAAGATCCGTCAGGGTGTTGTTCACGACGCCGTTGTCACCCAGCAGGATGATCCAGCCGTAGGTGCGCACCAGGGCGCTGATGAAGTGCGGGACGACCACGACGATCATTGCGAGGCCGGCCCACAGCGGCTTGAGCCGGGAGATCGCGGAGGCCAGTGCGAAGCCGACGACCAGGGCGAGCAGGGAGGTCTCGGCCGAGATCCGCAGGGTGGTGAGCAGGATCTCCAGGTTGGCGCCGGCGAAGGCGTCGGCGTACCAGTGCAGGGTGAAGCCGCCGTTGTCGCCCTTGAGGCTCAGCATCAGGGTGCTGAAGATCGGATAGACGAAGAGGATCAGGAGGTAGACGACGACGGGTGTGGCGTTGAGCAGTCCGAAGCGGGTGCGCCGGTCGGACAGCGAAGCGCGCGTGCGTCGCTTCTTGTGGGGCACAGGGGCGATGGAGCTCGGTGCGGGAGCCAGCACGGCCATGGTTGTCACCCCCCGCTTTCCGGGTCGGGGAGCACGTCGGGGAAGACACTGACGTTGGCGGGGTCCGCGGTCAGGCCGACGTTTTCGCCGAGTGCGGGGGCGCGTCCGGCGGGCAGCTCTAGCCGTACGAGTTCGGTGGCCGCGCCGCCGACGGGGCGGACGGTGACACGGACGAGGGTGCCGACGTAGGTGACCGTCTCGACGGTCCCGGTACAGAACCCGTCGCCCGGCGGACACAGCGCGAGTCGGCCGGGCTGAACCGCGGCCCGTACCCGAGTTCCCTCCATCGCCGACTGCGGGCGGGCCTTGAGCAGTCCTCCCGTGTCGAGCCGTACGAGGGTGTGTTCGGACGTCTGCTGCTGGAGGCGGCCGGGGAGGAAGTTGGCCGCGCCGAGGAAGTCGGCGACGAACGGGGTGCGGGGGCGCTCGAAGAGTTCCTGCGGGGTGTCGAACTGGTCGATCAGCCCGTCCCGCATGACCGCGATGCGGTCGGAGAGGACGAGTGCCTCTTCCTGGTCGTGCGTGACGTAGATGACGGTCAGGCCGAGTTCCTGCTGGATGCGCTTGATCTCGGTCTGGAGCTGGTCGCGCAGCTTCTTGTCGAGGGCGCCGAGCGGTTCGTCCATGAGGATCACCGGGGGCCGGTAGACCAGTGCCCGGCACAGGGCGACGCGCTGCTGCTGGCCGCCGGAGAGCTCGCGCGGTCGCCTGCGCGCCATGGCCGACAGTCCGGCCATCTCCAGGGTCTCGCCGACCCGCCGGCGCAGCTCCGCCTTCGGGATGTCGCGCAGTTGCAGCGGGAAGGCGACGTTCTCCCACACCGTCATGTGCGGGAAGAGCAGGTACTGCTGGAAGACGAAGCCCAGGCCGCGCTTCTGCGGGGCCAGGCGGGTCACGTCCCGGCCGCCGACGACGATGCTGCCGGAGTCGGGCTCGCAGAACCCGGCGATCATCATCAGGGTGGTGGTCTTGCCGGAGCCGGAGGAACCCAGGAAGGTGACGAACTCGCCGGCGGCGATCTCCATGGAGACCTCGTCGACGGCGGTGACGCCGCTGTAGGTCTTGCGCAGTGCCTTCACTGACAAGGGCTTTCCGGTACCGGTCGCCGGCGCCGGCGTGGTACGTGAGGGCATCAGGTCGATGTCAGGCATGCGTCCACTCCTGCCAGCGCTTGGACACGGCGTCCTGGTTCTTTATCCACCACTCGACGTCAAGGTCGAAGCCGGACTCCAGGTGCCCGGGCGAGCTGGCCAGGTTCTCGGCGGCGGTCGTGGAGAGCTTCTTGTAGGCGGCCGGCACCGTGGGGGCCATCGGGTAGAGCTCGGCGTAGGCCGCCTGCACCTCGGGCCGCAGCGAAAAGTCGATGAGCTGGTAGGCGGCGTCGAGGTTGGAGGCGCCCTTGGGGATGCCCCATGCGTTGCTCTGCCGGCGGGCGCCGTTCCACTGGTAGGCGAGCGGGGCGCCGCCCTTGATCAGCGCGTCGAGGCGGCCGTGCCACACACTGGAGGCGACGACCTCCTTGCGGCCCAGCAGCACGCCGGGCAGCGCGCCGGTGTCCCAGAACTTCCGGACGGAGCCCTTGATCTCGTCGAGGACCCTGAAGGCCCGGTCCACGTCGAGCGGGTAGAGCTGGTCCGGCGCCACGCCGTCGGCGAGGAGGGCGAACTCCAGCTCCGGGTAGTCGGCGTCCAGCGCCTGGAGGGCACGGTTGCCCTTGAACGATCCGGTGTCCCAGAAGTCGGCCCAGGAGGAAGGTTTCTTCCCCCCAAATGCGTCCGTTCGGTACGCCATCACGCTGGCCCAGTAGTTCTTGCCGACCGCGTTGGAGGTCACGAGGGACTTGGCGATGCCGGCGTTCTTGAAGTTCTTCAGCCGGTCGAAGTCCAGCTCCTCGGTGGCGTCCTCCTTCTTGAACAGGACGTAGTCGGCCATCGAGTCGTCGATCACGTCGAACTGCGGACGGCCCTGCTTGATCTGGGCGAGCATCTGCGCGTAGGCGATGTTGACCACTTTGACCTGGATGCCGGTCTCCTTGGTGAACGGCTCGTAGATCGCCTTCTGGTTGGCCTCGCCGTAGGTGCCGCCGCTGTCGCGGACGACGAGCGTCTTGGAGCTCTTGCCGCCGCTGCCGACGGAGCGGCTGCTGCCGGTGCCGCATGCGGTGAGCGAGGTCGCGGCGATGCCTGCGGCGACGCCGCCGACTCCGCGAAGGAACACTCTGCGGTCTATCCGAACATCTTTCACCGGGGACTCCTGAGGGTGCGGTACGAGGGGAGAAAGGAGGGGATGTGCGCGGGGGGTGCGGTGCGGTTCTTGCCGGTGCGGGGGGTTTGGGGTGATGGTTCAGCGACCGGGATCCCGCGGCGCGGGGGCGGCGATGGCGGCCAGTTCGGCGCCGGGGGCGACGGTCAGGCCGCGCATGCCGTAGAAGATCCGCCCGGCGGCCGGGGCGTGGACCTTGTGCTCGGTGCCGTCGGCCGGGTCGATGACCCGGCCGAGGAGCCGGCCCTCCGTCACGTCGTCGCCGACGCCGAACTCCGGGTACCACAGGCCCGTCGCCTCGGAGACGACGCCGGCGGCCCAGACCCAGGCGCGGACGGCCGGGTCGTCCTGGGGCTTGGTCTCCAGGACGCCGAGCCGGCCCAGTACCCCGTACAGACCGTCGACGAGACGACTGGCGGTGTCCGCGTCGCGTTCGCCGAGCTGACCGGTCTCCACAAGGATCGCCGGGACGCCCTGGCGGGCGGCGGCCGCGTGACTGTTGCCGCCGTCGGTGTTCAGTCCGAGGATGACGTCCTCGATGCCGAGGGCGCCAGCCATGTCCGCGGTCTTCGCGTCCAGTTCCGGGTCGCCGGTGAGGCGGTAGCCGACGAAGTTCTTCAGGACCTCGTCGATGCCGCCGGAGTGCAGGTCGACGTAGGCGTCGGCGCCGTCCACCAGGTTGGCGAACAGCCACGCCGCGAGACGCTCGGTGGGGCCGCCCTCCGGGTCGCCCGGGAAGACGCGGTTGATGTTCACACCGTCGACCGGGGAGACGCCGAGGCGTCCCTCGTAGACGGCCGGGGGGTTGGCGACGGGGCAGATGACGACCTGGCCGTGCACCTCGCCGGGCTCCAGCAGGGCGGCGAGCCGGGTGGCCGCGTCGATGCCGCTGAACTCGCCGCCATGCACACCGGCCGTGATGAGGACGCGGGGGCCGGGGTGGGTGCCGTTGACGAGGGTGAGCGGGACGTCGGCGGTGAGCGTGCCGAGGTCTACGGGCAGGGTGCCGCGGGTCTTGCTGCCGGGCTCGGCGCTGAGCGTGCCGACGAGGAGGGGCGTGTTCGTGGTCATCGTCCTTACGCTTCCGTCCGGTCGAGGGTCGAGATGAAGTCGATGGGCTGCGGCGAGGCGCCGTCGAGCGCCAGGTCGGCCGCGATGTCGCCGAAGGCAGGCGAGAGCTTGAAACCGTGACCGGAGAACCCGGCAAGAAGGACAATATGCTCATTCCCTTGCCCGCCGGGCAGCGGTCCGACCAGCGGACGGCTGCTCTCGGTGTAGCCCTCCATGTAGACGGAGAGCCGGGTCGGGTCGGGGTTCAGGTCCGGCACGTACCGGCCGATGAGCTCGGTGAAGATCTCCAGCTCTTCCGGCTGCACGGTCCGGTCCAGCTGGTTAGGGTCGCCGGCAGGGCGGTGCAGGGCGCGGGAGAGGCCGAGCTTGACGGAGATGCCGTCCGGGGAGGGCAGGCCGTAGCAGTGGGTGGGTGCCGTACGGATGAAGGCCGGGCGCTCCTCGCCGAACCAGGCGCCCGTGGTGGGCACGTACCAGGCGCTGATCAGCCGGCGGATGTCCACTTCCCACGGCAGGTCCGGGAGCAGGTCGTTCACCCACGGGCCGGGGGTGACGACGGCGGTGTCGAAGTGCTCGCTGCCCTCGTCGGTGCGGATCTCGACACCGTTCGCGACGGGCACGATCTCGCGGACCGTGGCGTAGCGGTGGATGCGGGCGCCGAGCTCTTCGGCGCGGTTAGCGGCGGTCTGGATCGTCAGCTCGGGCCGGATGAAGCCCGCCCGGCGGTCGAGTACGGCCGCGTCGCCGTCCTCGATCCGGAACTGCGGGAAGCGCTTGGCGAGCGCCTCGGCGTTCAGAACCTCGTGGTCCAGGCCGTGCTCGGCGATGGACTCGAGGACCGTGGCCATCTGCTGGTGCTCCGTCGGCCCCATCAGCAGGCATCCGGTCAGCCGGCGCAGTTCGCGGCCGGTGTCCTGCTGGAGCTGCTCCCACAGGGCGTCGGCGTGCTTGAGCAGCGGGACGTACCGGGAGTCCTCGAAGTGCGCGCTGCGGAAGATCCGGGTCTCGCCGCCGGCGGCGCTGCGGTCGTGGCCCGGGGCGAAGCGGTCGTACCCGACGACCTCGGCTCCGCGGGCGGCCAGTCGCCAGGCGGCCTGGCTACCCATCGTTCCGACGCCTACGACGGCGACGCGCTTCTTGGCAGACACAAGGGGTTCCTTTCGTCTCCCGGGGCGTGGATGCTGAACGCCCGGTTGCGGACTCTTGGATTCCGGATGGACCGCGGCGCCGGGTCGATGACCACGTCTGCACTGTCCGGGGAAGGGGACTTCGTAATTGCCCCCTGCTAGCTCGTGCCACATTGTGGAACGATGTGCTAGGATCTGGCACGAGAATGGCAGCCGCTCCTGAGGGAGTCAAGAGGGTGTCGACCAGATATTTCGAGGATTAACAGGGGGAAACCGGATGGAAATGAAGAGCGTGATCAGGTCTCTGCGCGTCCTGGAAGCGGTCGCGCAGCACCAGCCTGTGACCGTCGGCGAACTGACCAAGATCTTCGGACTGCCCAAGTCGACCGTGCAGCGCACCCTGGTCACCCTGGCCGAAGCCGGCTGGCTGCGCGCCAACCGCAAGGACACCACCCGCTGGGAGATCGGCGCCCGCGTCCTCGCCGTACGCCCCGCCGCCCTCCAGGGATCCAGCCTCTACGCCGCCGCACGCGACCCCATGGTCCGCCTCCGCGACACAGTGAACGAGACCATCCACCTCTCTGTGCCGGACGCGTTGCAGTGCATGGTCGTCGTCGACCGCGTGGACTGTGACCAGGCGGTACGGACGTTCATCAACATCGGCGACACCTCGCCGCTGCATGCCACCGCCACCGGGCGGGCGATCCTCGCGCACCTGCCGAGGGCGGACGTCGAGGAACTCGTCGAGCGTGGACTGGAACGCTTCAACAACTCCACGCCGACCGATGCCGCCGGACTGCGGGCGGAGCTGGACCGCGTGCGGGGGGACGGTTACTCGGTGAATCTCAACCAGTACCGGCCGGACGTGTGCGCGGTGGCCGCAGCCATCCTGGACACGGACGCTACGCCGCTCGCGGCGGTGGCGATTTCGATGCCCGCTTCCCGGTTCGAGCCGGACCGGCTGCCCAAGTGGGGCCGCCTCGTCGCTGACACGGCGACGGAAATCGCGGCGCGCCGCCTGGGCGGCTGAGAAGGGACGGCTGCCTGGCCCCGGCACGCGGCCAGGCAGCCGCGCAGGCGGAGCGACCCGCCGGGCGGCGAACCATCAGCCGATCCGGAGGTCAGCTGAGCCCGCGCGCCGAGTACTCCTTCTGGACCACCTCTGAGAGCGCCGCGACGAAGCGGTCGAGCTCGTCCTTGCGCATGTAGATGTGCGGTGACACGCGGAGCCCCCGCAGATGCCGTACCTCGCGGTATTTCGTATGGACCTGGTGGGCGCCTCTCAGCTCCCGCTCCACGGCTCTGTTGTCGAGGTGGTCGATCGAGAACAGGGTGACGGCTCCCAGGTTCTCGGCGTCCAGCGGCGTGTGCAGCTGGAATCCGGGGATGTCCCGGGCGAGATCCACCCAGTAGCGGGTCAGCTCCCGCAGCCGCTGGTGAATCCTCTGGACGCCGATCTCCCGGTGCAGCCGGGCGGCCGGCGCGATCCCCGCTTGAAGGGCCGAGTTGTAGGTGCCGAGGTTCCAGTGGTCGAACTTGTCGACGCGCAGCGGCGGCGGGTCGAAGGGGGCGAGCAGGGGCCAGGTGTCGTCGATCCGGTCCCGCCTGACCACGAGCATGCCGTTGCCCACCGGCGCGCCCATCCATTTGTGCAGGCTGGTCACGTAGTAGTCGCAGCCGATCTCGCGGAAGCTGACCGGCTGCTGCGCGAAGATCTGAGCACCGTCGACGACCGTGAGGGTGCCGTTCTCCCTCGCCAGACGGCACAGCCTCTCAGCCGGCACGACCCGACCCGTCCAGTGGTACATGTGGGTCAGCTGCAGCACCCGCGTGCGCGAGGTGAGGGCCGCGGTGTACGCCGCCACGACGTCGTCGTCGCTGTCCATCAGATCGAAGTCGGCCGTCACCACCTCGATGCCCTCGCGTTCCTGCCGCTGCCGCCAGGCGGCGAGCACGCTCGGGTAGTCCCACGCCGACACCACCACCTGGTCGCCCGCCGACATCGGAATCCCGAAGATCGCCGTGCACAGCCCTTCGGTGGAGTTGCGGTTGAGCGCGATCTCGTCCGGCTCGCAGTCGATCAGCTGCGCCAACTGTGCCTTGACGTCGGGGAGCGCGGGATCGAGCTTCTGCCACATATTGACGTCGGGATTCCTGCTGACCAGCCGGTAGGCGTCGATCGTCGCCTGCTCCACGACCAACGGCGGCGGGCTCACGGCCGCGTTGTTCAGGTTCAGCAACGGCAGTTGCTCCGGGTAGGCCGCACGGACGTGTTCCCAGAAGTCGTCACCAGCGGTATCAGTGCTGCCCACGAGGGCACCTCCATGGTCTTGAACATTGTGACAGGGCCGCCGAGGAAGCCGCAGCCCCGCGCCCGACCCCGGGGGAAGGCCTGGGCGCGGGACGGCCCCGCGCGATGCGCGAGACGGCGCGGTCAGGGCGTGACCGCCGTCCTCGCAGCGGCATCGCGAGGTACAAGGCGCCGCGGAACTTCTCAGTGAGCGAGGCCGGCTCCCTCACCCCCGAGCCTCGTCGTGCCACATAGTGGCATGTTATGCTGAAATCTGGCACGAGAATGGCAGTCACCCGGGAGGGAGTCAAGAGGGTGTCGTCCGAAAATTTCGAGGACCAACGGGGGGAAACCAGATGGAAATGAAGAGCGTGACCAGGTCGTTGCGCATGCTGGAGGCGGTCGCCCAACATCAACCGGTGACCGTGGGGGAACTCACCAAGCTGTTCGGGCTGCCCAAGTCGACCGTGCAGCGCACCCTGGTCTCCCTGGCGGAAGCCGGCTGGCTGCGCGCCAACCGCAAGGACACCACCCGCTGGGAGATCGGCGCCCGCGTCCTCGCCGTACGCCCCGCCGCCCTCCAGGGATCCAGCCTCTACGCCGCCGCACGCGACCCCATGGTCCGCCTCCGCGACACAGTGAACGAGACCATCCACCTCTGCGTACCGGACGCACCCCAGTGCATGGTCGTCGTCGACCGCGTCGACTGCGACCATGCCGTACGGACCTACCACGCCATCGGCGACACCTCGCCCCTGCACGCCACCGCCACCGGACACGCCGTCCTCGCCCATCTGCCGGAGGCGGACATCGACGAGATCGTCACCCGCGGACTGGAGAGCTACAGCGACTCCACCCCCACCGACCCCGCGGAACTGCGCGCCGAACTGCGGCGCGTCCGCAAGAACGGTTACGCCGTCAACCGCAACCAGTACCTGGCCGGCGTCTGCGCCATCGCCGCGCCCGTCCTGGACGGCGACGGCAGCCCGCTGGCCGCCGTGGCTGTCTCCCTTCCCGACTCCCGCTTCTCGCCGGACCGGCTGCCCGAGCTGGGCCGGCTGGTCGCCGACACCGCAGCGGAGATCACCGCTCGCCGCCTGGGTTGACAGCCGCTCCCCTGCGCGCCCCTGGTCGGAACAGGGGCGGGTGCCGCGCAGGTGCCGCGCTTTGTTCCGCATCGAGGTGGAGCCGAGAAACCGGTGCCTGCCTCCACGACAAGCCGGACACCCAAGAGCTCACGCTCGTTCCGCCTGGACGCCGCACTCGGCAGCCTGTGAGGGCCATCGCCAACGCCCTGGCCGACACCGGGTGGCACCAGTCCGGGATGCCAGTCGGTGACGCCAAAGGGACACCGCCCGGTGTCGCTGAAGGCCGTCTGCCCCCGTGCCCGGTGGTGTGGAAACCGGGCACGGGGGCGGCCCGTCGCGGTGCGCGAGGCGGAGGAGTCAGGGCATGACCGCCGTCATCGCACGGGCACCGCGAGGTACTGGTACTCCAGGAACTCGTCGATCCCGACCCGGCCGCCCTCGCGCCCGAGTCCGGACTGCTTGACGCCGCCGAAGGGGGCAGCAGGGTTGGAGACGAGGCCGGTGTTCAGACCGACCATGCCCACCTCCAGGCGTTCACTGACGCGCAGGGCGCGGTCCAGGCCCTCGGTGAAGACGTAGCCGACGAGGCCCCAGGGGGTGTCGTTGGCCCGGCGGATCACCTCGTCCTCGTCACCGAAGGTGAGGATCGCCGCCACGGGGCCGAAGATCTCCGTGTCCATCAGCAGGCTGCCGGAGTCGACGTCGGTGAGGACGGTCGGCGGGTAGAAGCAGCCCGGCCCTTCGGGCGCGCGGCCGCCGACGAGCACCTGCGCGCCGCGCTCCACCGCGTCGGCGACCAGTTCCTCGACCTTGGCCCGCCCGGCCCTGTCGATCAGCGGTCCGACGTCGACGCCGTCCCGGGTACCGGGACCGACCACGAGCGCGCCCATGCGCTCGGCCAGACGACGTCCGAACTCCTCCGCCACCGAGTGGTGTACGAAGAAGCGGTTGGCGGCGGTGCAGGCCTCGCCCATGTTGCGCATCTTGGCGAGCATGGCGCCGTCGACGGCCTTGCCCAGGTCGGCGTCCTCGAAGACGATGAACGGCGCGTTGCCGCCCAGCTCCATCGAGGTGCGTACGACGGCGTCGGCGCACTGCGCGAGCAGCAGCCGCCCGACATTGGTGGAGCCGGTGAAGGACAGCTTGCGGATCCGCCCGCCGCGCAGGAGCGGTTCGCACACCTCTCCCGCACGGGAGGTGGTGACGACGTTCAGCACGCCGTCCGGCAGCCCGGCCTCCTGGAGGATCGCGGCGAGGGCCAGGCTCGACAGCGGGGTCTGCGGGGCCGGCTTGAGCACCATCGTGCAACCGGCCGCGATCGCCGGGCCGATCTTGCGGGTGCCCATGGCCAGGGGGAAGTTCCACGGGGTGATCAGCAGACAGGGGCCGACCGGGCGGCGGGACAGCAGCATGCGGTTGCGGCCATCCGGCAGGATGCCTCCGCCGCCGTCGATACGGACGGCCTCCTCCGAGAACCAACGGAAGAACTCCGCCGCGTACGCCACCTCTCCCCTGGCCTCGGCCAGCGGCTTGCCCATCTCGGCCGTCATCAGGTGGGCCAGCTCGTCGGTGCGCTCGAGGATGATCTCGTAGGCGCGGCGCAGGATCTCACTGCGGGCCCGCGGTGCCGTACGGGCCCACTCCTCCTGCGCCTGGACCGCAGCTTCCTCCGCGAGTTTGGCGTCCTTGGCGCCCGCGTCGGCGACACGGGCGATGATCTCGCCGGTCGCGGGGTCGTCCACGGGCATGGTGCCGCCGTCCGCGGCGTCCAGCCAGGACCCACCGATGAACAACTGCGTGGGTGTGTCGGTCATGACGTCTCTCCTGGTTGGTCGGCAGCGGGGTCGAGGAGTTCCGCGAGGTGCAGGGCCCGGAGGCCCCGGTCACCGGCGAGATGGTCGATCTGGGTGGCGCAGCTGAAGCCGTCGGCCACGACGACGGTCGGCGTGTCCTGGCCGATGCCGTCGAGGCGTGGCCTCAGGGCCAGGTCGGCGACGGCCATCGAGGTGTCGTAGTGCTGCTCCTCGAAGCCGAAGTTGCCGGCGAGTCCGCAGCAGCCCTCGGCCTCGTCGACCTTGCCCACACCCAGTCGGCGCAGCAGGTCGGCGGGGCGGCTGCCCTTGAAGGTGGCGTACTCGTGACAGTGGGTCTGCAGGACGACGTCGTCCGGCAGCTCGGGAGGCATCCAGTCTGCGGCGGCCAGGTCGGTCAGGGCGCCGGTGAAGGTGTGGACGCGGTCCGCGACCCGACGGGCGGCGTCCGTCCCGAGGAGCTCGGGCACGTCGCGCTTGAGGGCCGCGGCGCAGCTGGGCTCGGCCACGATGATGGGCCGCTCGTCGCCGTTGTCGAGGTGGGCGACGGTACGGGTCATGATCCTGCGGGCCACGGACAGTTGGCCTGTGCTGACCCAGGTCAGCCCGCAGCACAGACCGTCCTCCGCGGTGCAGGGGATTCCCGCGTCGGCGAGGACACGGCTCGCGGCGCCCGCTACCTCGGGGCGGAAGGCACGGGTGAAGCTGTCGACGAAGAGCAGGGCTTTCGCCGGTTCGCCGGTCTTCGCGGTGCGCAGGACCCTGCGCAGGGCGTGCCGTGAGGCGAAGGCGGGGATCCTGCGCTGCGTGGTGACGCCTCCGAGGCGGGCGAGGAATCGGCCGAGCGGTCCGCGGAGCAACGCGTTGAGCGGGCGGGCGGCGTATCCGGCGAGGGCGGAGGTCAGGGGCAGCCAGCCCAGCGAGTAGTGGGAGCGGGGCCGGAGCCTGCCCTTGTAGTGCTGGTGGAGGAACTCCGCCTTGTAGGTTGCCATGTCGACGCCTACGGGGCAGTCGCTGGAGCACGCCTTGCAGGACAGGCACAGGTCGAGGGCGTCGCGGACCTCCGTCGAGCGCCAGCCGTCCTGGACGGTCTCGCCGCGCACCATCTCCTGGAGCAGTCGGGCCCGGCCCCGGGTGGAGTCGTTCTCCTCCCCCGTGGCCCGGTAGCTCGGACACATCACACCGCCCGCGTCGCTACGGCACCGGCCGACGCCGACGCAGCGGCGGGCCGCGCCCGCGAAGCCGTCCTCGTCGTGCGGGAAGGTGAACTCCGTGGCCAGGGGCTGGATCTGGTGCAGCGCGAGATCGGCGTCGAGCGGGGCGGGAGCCACGATGACGCCGGGGTTCAGCAGCCTCTCGGGATCAAAGACATGCTTGAAGGCGGCAAACGCCTGGATCATCCGGTGGCTGTACATGACCTCCAGCAGCTCACCGCGGGCCCGTCCGTCCCCGTGCTCGCCGGACAGCGTGCCGCCGTGCGCGACGACCAGGGCGGCCGCCTCGTGCAGGAAGCGGCGGGCGGCGGTGCGGCCCTCGTCCGTGGCGAGGTCGAAGTCGATGCGCACGTGGACGCAGCCCGCGCCGAAGTGCCCGTACATCACGCCCGTCAGCCCGTGGTCGGCCAGCAGCTTGCGGAGGTCCCGCAGATAGCCGGCGAGGTTCTCCGGTGCGACCGCCGAGTCCTCCCAGCCCGGCCACGACTCTCCGCCGTCGACGAGGCGGGCGGCCAGGCCGGCTCCGTCCTCGCGGACCCGCCACAGGGAGCGCCGCTCGGCCGCGCTCTCCACGACCCGCCCGCCGGTCATCCGACCCTGTGCCTTGAGCACGTCGAGGAGCTCGGCCGCGCGCGTGTTGACCGTGGCCTGGTCGTCGCCGTCGAGTTCGACGTACAGCCAGGCGCGCCCCTCGGGCAGTCCGGTGACGGAGTCGGGGCCGCGGCGGGCGCGCATGGTGGCGACGATCGCCTCGTCCATGCCCTCGACGGCGGTCGGATTCCACCGCAGGATCTCCGGCACGTCCTCGGCCGCGTCGACGACGTCGTCGTAGCCGAGGGTCAGCAGTGCGGAAGCCTGTGCGGTCGCCACCAGGCGGACGGTCGCGGCGGTGACGACCGCACAGGAGCCCTCGGTGCCGACCAACGCGCGGGCCATGTCGAAGCCGCGCTCGGGCAGCAGGTGGTGCAGCTGGTAGCCGGAGACCTGACGGGGGATCCGGCCCAGCTCGGTCCTGATCGGCCCCAGGTTGTCGCCGATCAGGCTTCGTACGTCCGCTTCGAGGCGGGTGACGTGGTCGGTGTCGCGTGGGTCGGTCGGGTGCAGGCCGGTACGGTCGGCGACGGCCCGCACACCGTCGGCCGTCACGATCTCCAGCGCCTCGATGTGGCTGCTGGTCCGTCCGTGCCGCACGGACCGGTTGCCGCACGCGTCGTTGCCGATCATCCCGCCGATGGTGCAGCGGCTGTGCGAGGAGGGGTCGGGGCCGAAGGAGAGCCCGTGCAGGGCGGTCGCGCTCTGCAGCGCGTCGAGGACGACTCCGGCCTCGACACGCGCGGTCCCGCCGGCCGGGTCGATGTCCAGGATCCGGTTCATGTACCGGGAGAAGTCCAGGACGACGCCCGGCCCGACCGCGTTGCCGGCCATGCTGGTCCCGCCGCCGCGCGCGGTGATGGGGACGCCCGTCTCTTTGCAGGCCCGCAGCACCGCGACCACGTCGTCGGCGCTGCGGGGGAAGGCCACGGCCTGCGGGGGGACACGGTAGTTGGAGGCGTCGTAGGCGTACGGGCCGAGGGCGCCCGGGCCGGATTCCACCCGCAGGCCGGGAGCCGTCTCGGTGAGGCGGGCCGTCAGCCGCGCCACGCTGTCGCTCATCGCGGCGATGCTCCTGAGGTACCGGCTTCCACCGCGGTCGCCCACGCCTGGAGTCCCTCGTCCACGGCCGCCTCGTCGATCACGAGCGCCGGGATCATCCGTACAACCTGGTTCCAGGCGCCGCACAGCAGCAGGAGCAGGCCCTCGTCGATGGCGGCGCGCTGTACGCGGGCGGCGGTCTCGGGGTCGGGGCTGCCGTCCTCGGTGACGAACTCGCTGGCCAGCATCAGCCCGAGTCCCCGCACGTCGCCGATGGCCTGTGTCCGGTCGGCGACCGCCTCCAGACCGTGCCGCAGCCGCGCTCCCATCGCCTCGGCGTTCTCGACGAGCTTCTCGTCCCGTACGACGTCGAGCGTGGCGCAGGCCGCCGCGCACGCCACCGCGTTGGCGCCGTACGTGCCACCCTGCGAGCCCGGCCACGCCTTGGCCATCAGCTCCTCGGACGCGGCGATCCCGGACAGCGGGAAGCCGCTGGCCAGACCCTTGGCAGTGACGAGGATGTCGGGCGTGACACCGAAGTGGTCATGCCCCCAGAAGCGGCCGGTGCGGCCGACGCCGGTCTGCACCTCATCGAGGATCAGGAGGAACCCGTGGCGGTCCGCGCGCTCCCGCAGCCCCTCCATGAAGACCCGGTTGGCAGGCACGTACCCACCTTCGCCGAGCACCGGCTCGACGATGATCGCGGCCGTGTCGGCGGGCGAGGAGATCGTCTGGAGCGTGTAGTCGAGCTCCTGCAGGGCGAAGCGGGTGGCGGTCTCCTCGTCCCAGCCGTAGCGGTAGGCCGACGGGAACGGGGTGACGACCACCCCGCTCATCAGCGGCGAGAACCCGGAGCGGAAGCGGGTGCCGGAGGTGGTCATGGAGGCGGCGGCGACCGTACGGCCGTGGAAGCCGCCGTGGCAAACGATGACGTTCGGCCGGCCGGTGGCCTGGCGAGCCAGGCGCAGCGCGGCCTCGACGGCCTCGCTGCCGGAGTTGGTGAAGAACAGGCTGTCCAGACCGGTCGGCAGTACCTCGCCGAGCTTGTCGACGAGGCGGCGCAGGGGCTGGTGCATGACCGTCGTGTACTGGCCGTGGATCAGCGTGCCTACCTGTTCCTGCGCCGCCGCCACTACCTTGGGGTGGCAGTGCCCGGTGCTGGTGACGCCGATACCCGCGGTGAAGTCGAGGTAGCGGCGGCCGTCCTGGTCGAAGAGGTGGACGCCCTCGCCCCGGGCCGCCACGACGGGCGTGGCCTGGCGAAGGTGCGGCGACAGTGCGGTCATGGTCGTCTCCCGGCGTGGGTCGTCGGACTGGTGCGCTCTGCCGAGCATCTCCGCCGCCCGGCGGCGAGCCAACGCGCGATCTGTCCGGTACGGGCCCGCTGTTCGGACGTTGTGTCAAGCACGGGCCGGAAATGCGGCGCTCACTGCCTCATCCACCGAGGCAGGGCTGCCCTTGCGCAGGTCAGCAAGGCTTGTCACAGTGGCCGGGCACTCCCCCTCTCAGCTTCGCTCGGGCGGGGCACCCCCATGGAGACACCGTGAACGACAGCCGTTCGACGGCACGACCGCCGGACATGGACGGCCCGGACAGCACCGCGCCCGGCCGCGCCCTCACCCTCGCCGACGTCCTGGCCCTGCCCGTACTGGCCGCCGGCCGGCCCCAGGTCGTCACCGGCGTAACCGAACTCGACCGGCCGGTCCGCTGGGTCCACATCACCGAGCTGACGGATCCCGCGTCCTTCCTCAAGGGCGGCGAACTCGTCCTGACCACCGGCATGCCCCTGCCCGAGGAGTCCGCAGGCATCCAACGCTACGTCGACGAACTCGCCCGCATCGGGGCGGCGGCCCTGGTCATCGAACTCGTACGGCGCTACCACCGCCCGCCCGACGCCCTCGTCCACGCCTGCCGCACCCGCGGGCTGCCCCTGATCACCCTCGCCAAGGACGTCAACTTCCTCGAGGTCACCCAGGTCGTCCACGGCCTCATCCTCGGCAACCAGGCCGAGGCGATGCGCCGCACCCAGCGCGTCCACGAGGCGTTCACGACGCTGACCCTGCGCGGCGCCGGACCCGAGGACGTCATGCGCGCGGCAGCCGAGATGACCGGCCGCACGGTCGTCCTGGAAAATCTGGTCCACCAGGCACTGATCTGCGAACCCTCCGGCGCCAGCCTGGAGGAAGCGCTCACCGACTGGGAGCAACGCTCCAGAGCGACCCCGCCCGGCGACCGCACGAGCCGACGCGGCCCGGAAGGCTGGCTCACGGCATCGGTCGAGTATCAAGGTGAACGTTGGGGCCGCGTGGCCATGCTGCCCGCCCCCACCACCGAACCGGCCTTCGGACCGGAGCACATCACCGTCCTGGAAAGGACGGCGATGGCCCTGACCGTCGCGCGCCTCACCCACCCAACCCCCTGGGAAAGCACAGCGCACCGCAACGCTCTGCGCGACCTCGTCGAGCAGCGCCACCGCTCCGCAGCGGACGCCTGCGCCCGGCTGGCCGCACTGGGCCTGCCCACCGAGAACAGCCGCTTCCTCACGGTCGTGGTGGACCTCCCCGCGAAAGACACCACAACGCAAGCCGAGGCCCGCCTCTCCCAAGTCCTGCACGCCACGGGAATCCCGGCGCTGATCGGCGAACTGACCCCCGGCCGCCTGGGAGTACTGCTCGCCCTGAGCCCCTCACACCCCTGGCAACCCGCGGTCGAACGGCTGAGCCACGTGGCGCGCGACCTGTCCCCGAGGGCCGTCGTGAGCGTCGGCTTGGAGGTCGACCACCTCACTGACACTCCCCGTTCCTTTCGTCAGGCGAGCCGCGTGGCCGAGGCCACCCCGCCCGACCAGCCTCTCCCCCCGGGCCGCTCCTTCCACGAACTCCGTGATGTCGACCTGCGCCGCCTGCTGTACGCGCTCCGCGAGGACACCCGGATTCAGGAATACGCCGAACGACGACTCGGCCGCCTCCTCGATCACGACGCCCGACACGGCACCGACCTGCTGACGACCCTCCGCCACTACCTCGACGTGGCCGGCAACAAAACCAGCGCCGCCCGCCGCGGCGGCCTGTCGCGCGAGACGTTCTACCAACGCCTGCGCACGATCGAGCGCCTGCTCGACTGCGACCTCGAATCCGGCGAACAGCGCACCGCATTGCACGTGGCCCTGATGGCGCTGGACGTCTTGCGCATCGGCTGACCCTATGCCTCGCCTGCGGATGTTCCGTCGAGGAACCGCCGCGCCTTGCCCCGCAGATGCGATCGCAGAGTGTGCCGCAAGGTCAGGTGCGTCGAGGCCGGCCGCTGTATCCGGTCGGTGGTCGCGACCTTGAACACCCCGAGCGCACACAGCACATCACCGCGCAGGCCGTTCGACGACCGCCTTCTTCACCTGGAGCTTGCCTTACAAGTGATCATCACATGCAGCAAGAAGGCCCAGGTCACTGACCTGGGCCTTCTTCGTGGAGCGGGTGCCGAGTATCGAAGTCGCGCTCTCAGCCGGGAAGCGACGCCCCTGGCATGCCGTTGACGACCCGGGCGCTCAGATGCCGGCGCAGACCGTGGTCGGTACTCAGGCCTGAAGAAGGAATGGGTGGTGAGGTCGGCGCGGGACCAAGGCGGTGGACTGCGGCGGTGGACCACCCTCGACGGCCTCAGCTCCTGCCTGAGCGGCGTCACTTTGCAGGAAGGTGAGCCCCCAGCTATCCTCATATTCAACAATGCGACTAGGTGCCTAGTTGTGTAGCGATGGCCGCGTGCCACTTCCACCAGCAGCGTTGACGAGAGGCGGTCGGCCCCGTGTCGAGCAGTGGGTATCTGCGCTATGTCGCCCTGGGCGACAGTCACACCGAGGGGCTCGGGGACGGCGACGACGTCCGTGGTCTTCGGGGCTGGGCGGACCGGCTCGCCGAGCAGGTCGCCCGCCACAGCCCCGGCCTGCTCTACGCCAACCTCGCGGTGCGCGGCCGTAAGGCCGGTCAGGTGCGCGCCGAGCAACTGGCTCCGGCTCTCGCGATGCGGCCCGACCTCGCCACCGTGGTGGCTGGGGTCAACGACGTGTTGCGCCCGGGCTGCGACCTCGACGAGGTGGCCGGCCATGTCGAGGCGATGTTCGCCGCCCTCACCGCGCAGGGCGCCACCGTCGCGACCCTCATGTTTCCCGATGTCGGGCGTATCACGCCGTTGGCCCGCCCGATCGGTCACCGTGTTCTCGCACTCAACGCGCGCATCCGGGAGGCCGCCGACCGCCACGGCGTGGTGGTGGCGGAGACGGCCGCGCACGCGGCTGCGACCGATCCGCGGTTGTGGAGTGCTGACCGGCTGCACGCCGGCCCGCTGGGACACACGCGCATCGCGGCTGCCGTGGCCCAGGCGCTCGGTCTGCCGGGCAGCGACGACAAGTGGACCCTTCCCCTTCCGGCCGAGGGGACAGACATCTCTGTCTGGAGGACCGTGGGTGCCGAAGTGCGCTGGGCCGGCACCTTCCTCGGCCCCTGGGTCGGCCGCCGCCTGCGCGGCCGCTCCTCCGGCGACGGCCGCCAGGCCAAGCGGCCGGCCCTGCTTCCGGTGGCCGCGTCCACCGGGGACACCTCCTCAGCCGTATGAGGCTCCGCCCGCGACGACGCCGGCGGCTCCTCCTGCTGCGCTTCTCTCTTCCTCGTACCGGAGCTGGAAATGAGTAACGCCCACCCCTTCCGCGTCCTGCGCGCGAAGCGTCTGTGGACCGTCAACGGCGTCATCGTGGGCTTCGTGGCACTGCTGTTCACGGTGTTCTACGTCGGCGCCAACATCGACCCTGCCGGTCACCTGCACAAGCTGCCCGTCGGCCTGGTCAGCGCCGATGAGGGGTCGAAGGTCGGTGGCAAGCAGACCGACCTCGGTGCACAGATCACCCAGTCGATCAAGAAGTCGTCCCAGGGCGGAGACAGGATCGACTGGAAGCTGATGGACGAGGAGGAGATGAAGGAGGAACTGGGCAAGGGCAAGCTGTTCGGCGCGCTCGTCGTGCCCCGCGACTTCACCGCCACTGTCGCCGCCCTCACCGGCCCCGGGATGGTGGCCGGCAAGCCCGTCCGCCCGACACTCACCGTGCTGACCAACCAGTCCGCCGGCAGCGTGGGGTCGAGCATGGCGCGGCAGGCCACGACGGCGGCCGCGCAGTCGGCCTCCGCACAGGTGGGTGAACAGCTGACCGCTCAAGCCGAGGCCGCGCAGGCCCAGCTGCCCGCTGCCGCGCGCCTGCTGCTGGCCGACCCGGCCGTGGTGCAGATCGAGGACGGGCATCCGCTCGACTCGCACAGCGGCCTCGGTCTGAGTGCCTTCTACTACTCCCTCGTCCTCGTCGTCTGCGGCATGCTCGCCGCCAACGTCATCAGCGGCCAGGTGGACCACGCCCTCGGCTACACCCACAGCGACATGGGCCCGCTGCGGGTCCACAACCCGCTGCTGCGCGCGACTCGCGTCCAGACCCTGGCCATCAGTAGCACGCTCATGATCGGTCTGTCCCTGCTCATGGGCAGCCTGACCCTGGCCGGTGCGGTGGGCATCATGGGCATGGACGCCTCTCACCTGCCCCTGCTGTGGCTCTTCTCCGTGTGCACGATCGCGGTTGTCGGCATCGGCGGGCTCGGACTGCTCGCTGTGTTCGGCACGCCGGGGATGCTGTTCATCACGATCTTCTACATCGCCATGGCGGTACCGACGTCCGGCGCCACGGTCCCTCTCCAAGCCCTCCCCGGTTTCTACCGCGCCCTCGGCGAGTTCGAGCCCCTGCGCCAGGTCACGGGCGCCGTCCGCTCGATCCTCTACTACGACGCCCAGGCCGACGCGGGTCTGACCCGGGGCTGGGTGATGCTGGGCGTGGGACTCGCGGTCGCCTGCCTCTTCGGCTTCGGCGTGACCCGGTTCTACGACCGCAAGGGACTCCATCGCATTCCCGCCGACGAGGAACCGCAGCCGCTCCTCGCCCGGGCATAGTCCGACGACCGGTGAGGGGTGGAGTCGAACACGATCGCCCCACCCCCGCTTTCGTGACCGATCGTGCAGGTGGGATCGTCGCGGTCAGCCGTCGGCCCGCAGTGCCGCTGTGCGCTGCTCGAGCCTGCGCAGCGCCATGTCCCCCCACTGGAGGTTCTCCCGCTCGAACGACATCCCGCGCAGCAGGGTGAGATACGGGCCGATGCGCTCGGCCTCGGCGAAGTACGCCTCCTCGGAGCGCCCGTCGAGCAGGCGCTGCCGGAGCCGCTCGTAGCGGGCCAGCTTGGCGGTGGCCCACTCCATGCGCTCGGCGATGGCGGTCCGGACCGCTTCCACGTCGCCCGCGTCCAGGCACTGCACCTTGACAAGCAACTCGTCCCGGATCACCGCCGGCTTACCCAAGGGTTCGGCGGTGTAGGCGTGGACGGCCATCCGCCCGGCCTCCGTCAAGGAGAACAGTCGCTTGTTGGGGCGGCGCTTCTGCTCGACGACGCGGGCCGTGACGAGTCCTTCGGCCTCCATGCGATCCAGCTCCCGGTAGAGCTGCTGAGGCGTCGACATCCAGAAGTTGGCGACCGTCGCATCGAACGCCTTCGCGAGGTCGTACCCGGACGCCTCGCCCTCCAACAGCGCGGCCATCACCGCGTTCCGCAAAGCCATGGATGCACGCTAACAGATTAATCAACAACGTGACTAATAGTCACCTCTCCCCTGTAGACACGCCCTAACGGGCCCTCTATTCTCTACCACACCTATTCACATTTTTGAGTATCAGAGGTGGGCTCATGCATCCCTTCCGCAAGGCCGTCGAGAGCCGCGACCTGGACGCCGTGGCCGCTCTGCTGGCCGACGACGTCGTCTTCACCAGCCCTGTCACCTTCAAGCCGTACCCGGGCAAGGCGATCACCGCGGCGATCCTGCGCGGCGTGCTCCGGGTCTTCGAGGACTTCACCTACGTCCGTGAGATCGCCAATCCCGACGGCCGCGATCACGCCTTCGTCTTCACCGCCACTGTCGCCGGCAAACAGCTCCAGGGATGCGACTTCCTGCACTTCGACGACGACGGGAAGATCGACGAGTTCACAGTGATGGTGCGCCCGCTCTCCGCCGCCCAGGCGCTCGGCGAGGCCATGGGCGCCCAGTTCGAGCAGATCGCCCGAGAGGCCGCCGAACAGTAACCACGACGACGGACTTCGACGCGGTGGTCATCGGCGCGGGGCAACGCCGGACTGACCGCCGCCACCCTCCAACGCAGGGACTGCGCACCCTCCTGGCGGAGCGCCACAACGTCCCCGGCGGCTGCGCCACCTCCTTTCGACGAGGCCGCTTCGAGTTCGAGACGGCGCTGCACCAGCTGTCCGGAGTCGGCCTGGAAGTCCAGCCGTACATGCTGCGCGGGCTGTTCGAGAAGCGGGGCGTCGCTGACTCGCTGTAGTTCGTCCAGGAGCACGATCTGTATCGCGCCGTGGTACCCGGTCGACACGATGTGACCCAGCCCGCCGACTGGGCCGGCGCCGTGGACGCCCTGGAGGACGCCTTCCCCGGCAACCGCGCCCGCGTCGAGCGTTTCTTCACGCTCGCCAGGGACGTGTCGGAGCCGTCACGGCACACGACCTCGACGCCCGGATGCTCGCGCAGCCAAGCTTCCAGCGTGTCGGCGGTGCGGTCGGGCAGCATGTCGATCCGCTCATAGGTCTCGGCGTCGATCACCACGGTGGCATAGCGGTGCGGCCGGCGCAGAGCGAAGTCGTCGACGCCGATCACGCGGGGCGTCCGCCCGGTGGGCAACGGGATGCGCAGCAAGGCGCGCAGGGCCGTGTGGCGAGCAGGCCCGCCGCGGGTATCGCCAGCAAACGAGATCCCGCCTGGCCCGCCAACTCCTTCACCACAGCCTTGACTTACCTGGTCAGACGGGCCGTGCGTCGCTGGTGACGCTCAAACACTCCGGGCATCTGCTCGCGGAAGGGCTGCCGGCAGTCGCGCGTGGGACACACCAAGCGCCGCACCCGCACACGGACGTCGAGGACGGCTGCCCGTCCGCCGCCTCTGCTCGAGGGCGTTGCGCCGCTCGGGGCGGTTGAGCAGCAGCCACCGGACGGTGCCGCGTTGCTCGACGAGCAGAGGTTCCATGCCGGTCAACGTGGCTCCGCGGCGAGTTCGGTGCGCCGGCGGTTGCGCAGCAGGTAGCGCTGGGTCTTGCCGCTGGGGGTCGCGGGCAGGGCGTCGATGAAGTGGATCGTGGGCGGCGTAGCGGGCCTTGACCAGCAGCTGGAGTTCGGTGGCCAACCCTGGCTGCAGATCGAGCAGGCGGGCCACTCATGCGCTCTTGGCCCAGGACCTCGGTGCCGTACTCGACCGGATGGCCGCCCCCTCCGGATCCGGCCGCGTCATCGCAGGACGGTCGAGCGGAACCTGGACGGTCTGCTGACCGAGGAATCTTCACCGCGGCGTTTGCCGAGGGGCAGGTGCCCGTGAGAGGTCATCGCCTCCGCCGCAGGATGCCTGCCGCCCTTCGACCGAGCCGACATGGCAACTTCGGCGCCCTTGCCCACCGGAGCAACGGATCGGCGGGCTCTCCCATCGCGCCCGGTCAGGCTGGAGGCACCACGGGCAGGACGATGCGGGAGGGGCGTGCGGGGTCGTGGAAGACCTGCTGGCGGGCCACCCGGCCCGTGGTCGCGGTTTCCTCGGGTTCGCCCGTGTTGAGATTCCGGTCCCAGCGGGGGAAGTTGCTGGAGGTGACCTGGACCCGTATCCGGCGCCCCGCCCGGAAGACGATGCTGGTCGACCACAGGTCCACGACGTGCTCGGCCGCCTCGCCCGGTTTCGCCGCGCGCACCCTCACGATGCCGTCGGTCACATTGCGGGAGACACCGTTCTCGTCGACGTCGCACAGTCGTGCCACCCAGTCGGTCGAAGGACCGCCCGTGGCGGTGAAGAGCACAGCCCGGACGCGGCCGGTCACCTCGACGTCCTCGGTGAGCGGTTCGGTGGTGAAGACCAGCACGTCCTCGCGCGCCTCCACGGCCGTCTGGTCGAGCGGCCCGGGACGGAACTCGTCAGACAGCAGGAGCGCTCCGCCGGTGGTGGGTACCGGGTTCATGGGGTCGTAGGTGAACTCGTCGGGCTGCTCGGCGATGGACGGCGGCTCAGGGGTCAGGCGTCCGTCCGCGCGCAGGTGGAAGTGGGTGTCCACGGCCCGCGACAGGGGCCATTCCGTCTCCTCGCGCCACTGGTTGATGCCCATGACGAACAGCAGCACCTTGCCGGTGTCCGGCTCCAGAGCCTCGCCATCGCCGATCGTGCGCTGGCACCAGTCGAGTTGCAGGTCGTGCAGGCGTCCGCGCATGCCCATGAAGGCGGAGTTCGCGGCGAACCCGAAGTTGACGTCGCCGACCACGTGCTGCTGGTTGGCGTGGCTCCACGGGCCCATGATCAGCGTGGCGGACCGGCCGGCGCTGCGCATGGCGGCGAAGTTGTCGAGCGTGCCCTGGGCGAAGATGTCGTACCAGCCGCCGACCTGGAAGGTGGGCAGGTCCACCTCGTCGTGCCGGCCTGCGACCCGGCAGGACGTCGCCCAGCCGGGCTCCCGGCGGGACCGCTCGTAACCCACCTCGGGCAAGTCGTGTCGGGCGAACGCGGGGAACCGCCCAGCGGGCAGTTCCCCGTAGCCGCCGTCTGCCAGACCGTCGAGATCCTGCACGAGCCTGCCGAGACTGCCCACGAGCGCGGCGGGGTCGGTGCTGTGCCGGCGCATCAGCGCGTCTGTACCCATCATGAGAGTCCACGGCGCGGTGATCCCGAGCTCGATCGCACCGCCGCGCGTCCACAGCCCGTCGTCCGGATCGGACCACGTGACCATCGGCGCGATCGCCTTCAGCTCCGGCGGCTTCGACAACGCCGCCATCCACTGAGTGTTGCCGAAATAGCTGGCGCCGATCATGCCGACTGAGCCGCTCGCGCCCGGCAGAGCAGCGGCCCACCGCACGGTGTCGTATCCGTCGCTCTCCTCATACGTCCACGGCTCCCACTGCCCCTCGGAGGCGAACCGGCCACGGGTGTCCTGGATGACCACCATGAAGCCGCGCCTGGCCGCCGCGAGGGGGTCGAGGACGATGCCCGCCAGAGGCGTCTGCTTGCCGTACGGCAGCCGGCTCAGCAGTACCGGCCACGGTCCCGTACCGCCGGGCCGGTAGACATCGGCGCGCAGCACCGTACCGTCACGCATCTGAGCCGGAACGTCGAACTCGATCTGGATCGCCGCCATGTACTGCTCCTTCGCGCCACGACACTCTCACGTGACATGGTCGAAGCTGGCCCTCTCACGCACTACCCCCGAACGAGGGTGTTCACAGCGCTCTCGGGGCCGTCATGCCACCGCGTTCAGCAGGTCGGCCAGCAGGTCGGGCCGTTCCAAGGCGATGAAGTGGCCTGCTCCCGGCACCTGCGTGAAATCGGCGGCCGGCAGCAGCTCCTTGTCGGCTTGCCGGTCCGCTGGCCGGGACCAGTCCTTCTCCCCGTAGACGAGGTGGACGGGTGCCTTGACCTCGGGGTAGCGCGAGCGGGCGGCGATGAGACTGGGCAGGCTCTGGTACACGGCCCTGGCGACGGTCGAGTAGCCGGGGCGGCGGCCCACCTGGAGGAGTTCGTCCAGGTAGTCCTCCCGCAGCGCGGTCTTGTCACCCAGCCCGCCCTGCAGGATCCTGCGGACGACGGCCTTGGGCTCCACCCCGGCGACCACCGGGCCCACCCCCGGAGTGAGAACACCGGTGACCACCACACGGGCGAGAAGACTGGACCGGGCGATACCATCGCGGAAGTCGTACGTGTTCACCGCGACGACGCGCCGGACCCGCTCGGGCAGGTCGGCCGCAGTGGTCAGGGCGAGCACCGCCCCCATGGACTCCCCGACCAGGGTCACGTCGTGGAGGTCGAGTTCGGTCAGGAGCCGCTTGACGCCCGCGCGCATGGCCGGCTCGTCGTACGACGCCCCGGGCACGACCTCGGAGTAGCCCATCCCCGGCAGATCGAGGGCATACACGGTGTACTGGTCCGAGATCAGGGGGATGAGGGAGCGGAAGTGCTCGGCCTGGGTGCGCACGGTGTGCAGCAGGACCACGGGAGCGCCGGCGCCCGCTCTGAGGTAGCGCAGGGTCCCCTCGTCGCTGCGGTCTCCTGCGCGCGGGGCGATGGTGTGGCTGGTGGTTCCCGGGATGTGAATCGTGGGACGTGGCTCTGAGCTGGGCATCTCGTCAGTTTCCCTTTGCGCGAACTGCTGCGGACGGGTGATTCGGACAGGGCCCGCCCGAAGGGGGCGTGACCACGGACCAGCCCTTGGATTCATCGAGAAACCGACCGGTTTCCATCATCGTAAACCGATCGGTTTCCAAGCGCAAGGCCGAGGTTGCCATCCGCAGCAACAGGGTCAGCGCACAGAAGAGACGCGAGAGTGTCATCCGCACAGCGGTCGCCGATTCCGCGCTCAAGGGCTACTACGGCACACCTGAACGCTCCAGCTGCAGATGTAGGGCTACGCCACCGTGGCCGGCCGTCGAGGCCGAGGGTGATGCGGCCAAGTGGTCCAGGCCGACTGGATGAGACCCTGGGAAACCGCGTACCCACTGTGGGGCGCTGATGCCGACGAGACGACGGCCTTCCCGGCACGCGGCACGCCCGTCAACACCCTTGCAGCCACCGGGCTCCCCTCGATTGCGGGGAATCAGGGGCGGGAGCCATCGGCCTGGGGAGGGCACTGTCACGGCACCTGCTCGAAAGGGGATGCGTCAGTGCATGCCTGCCGCATCGAGCAGGGTGGCCACGGCGGGCGTGACGAGCCCTGTCAGATTGTCGGCTCCGATCCCCGCGCGGGCGCTGGCGCCGTCAAAGACCAGGCTGAGCTGCCGGGCCAGCAGGTCGGGATGGCTCACCCCGCCCCGTTCGGCCTCGGCACGGAAGAAGGCGGTCAGATTCTCTTTGACCCGGTGGGCCACCTGGCTCGCAGGGTGGCTCTGGTCTTTGAGCTCGACCTGAGCAGCCAGGTACCGACAGCCTTGGAAGTCGGGCGCACCCGCCTGCTCCTCCAGCTGGTCGAAGACGTGCAGGATCCGCTCGCGGGGTGAACGGCCGTCGTCCGCCGCCGGCAGGAGCCCGGCCGCGAAGGCAGAGGCGCGCTCCCCCAGGCTCGCCGCCAGCAGTTCGTCCTTGCTCTCGAACAGCTGGTACAGGGAGCGCTTGGACACCCCCGCCGCCTTGCACAGCGCCTCGACGCCGATGCCGACACCGTCTCGGTAGGTGAGCGTGGCCGCCGCCTCCAGCAGCCGCTCTCTGGTACTTGGCTTCACTTCGGTGGTCATACCGCGAGGTTAACTCGATGTGGAGAAAATGAAAACCGATCGGTTTACAGCGCATTACCGGGGCGATCTCGCGCCCCCCCACGGGCCGAGCGGGCGCATGAGTACGGTTCCGCTACGCCGGGCCGGCGGTCTTCTCGGCTTCGTCCGGGCGGGGACGCGGTGCGGCCCCTGGTCAGGCCCGCGCCCGCTGGGCGGCGTTGCAGAGGATCTCTGCCGCAGCGGCTTCGAACTCTGGGAGGACGCGCGCGAAGGGTCGTGGCCGACCTGCCCGTGCCGGACCTGGCAGGCCGGGACAGTCGGGAAGCGGCCGTCGCCTCGGCCGGCGCGACGGACCTCCCCTGGGGTGGGTAAGTACAGTGCCCGTGGCGATGAAAGGAACAGGTCCCGGCCGGACAGGTGGGGGGTTGGGAACTGCTGCCGATGGACTTGGCAGAAGTAACTTCTGGTGATCGTGGGTGAGCGCCTGTACTGGATGCGGTGGTTCATCTGCACGCCAAGAGGCTCTGTCGGCGGGTTGTGCTGCCCGCGGTTTCGGGAGGGAACGCAAGTTCGTGGGTCGAATGGGTGACCTTTGCGGATGCTGCTCGTTGACTGCCGTGGACGGGGGTCTTCGGCAGGGCGGGGGTGTACGAGTGGGCGGGCTGCGGGAGTTGGCGGCGTCGTTCGTGGTGCCCGGCCCGGCCGGAGTGGCGATCCGGGACCGGCTGCGGGTGTCGGATGCGGACGCGGCGGTGCTCACCGAGGTCGGCGTCTACTTGGGGTCGCTGGCGGCCGGTGATCTCGCGGAGCGGTCACGGCAGGGGCTGGCGCATGACGCGGCGTCCTGGGCGGTGCGCAAGCGGGAGCTCACGGGGAGGTCGTCGGCGCGCTGGGCGGGCAGTATCACCAAGGCCAGCCATGACCAGTGGGCGCTGGCGAGGCGCGGGCAGACCGCCCACATGGCCTGGCTGCGGAAGCAGATCGCCTCCATCGAGGCGCGGCTGGCCCGGCCGCTGGGCGCCAAGGCCGACAAGCGCGCGGGGCTGGTGCGCGGTTATGCCTCGCGGGGTGAGTGGCATGCCAAGTCCCGCCGTCTGCAGACGCTGAAGGCCCGGCTGGCGGGGATGGAGGCGGACCGGGCGGCGGGCCGGGTGCGGGTGGTGCGCGGCGGCAAACGCCTCGCGAACACCCGCCACCACCTTGCGGCGGCCGGACTGGACGAGCAGGCGTGGCGGGAGCGCTGGCGCGCGGAGCGGATGTTCCTGGCCGCCGACGGGGAGTCGGGCAAACGCTTCGGCAACGAGACGATCCGCGTCACCGACACCGGCCGACTCTCGGTCAAGCTCCCGGCTCCGCTGGCTCACCTGGCCAACGCCCCGCACGGCCGCTACCTCCTCGACGCCACCGTACGGTTCCCACACCGGGGGCAGGAGTGGCGTGATCGGGTCACCGCGAACCGGGCGGTGGCCTACCGCATCCACCACGACCCGGTACGCGGCCGCTGGTATGTCACCGCCTCCTGGCAGCGCGCCGCCGCTCCTGCCCTGCCGCTTCAGGCGGCGCTGGCGCGGGGGGTGGTGGGGGTGGACATGAACGACGACCACCTCGCCGCCTGGCAGTTGGATGCGCACGGCAACCCGGTCGGCGAACCGCAGCGCTTCTTCTACGACCTGACCGGCAGCACGGAGCACCGGGACGCGCAGATCCGGCACGCCCTGACAAGGCTGCTGCACCACACGCGGCACTGCGGGGCCGCCGCGATCGCCATCGAGGACCTCGACTTCACCGACGGCACCAGCCGCGAGAAGCACGGCCGCAACAAACGCTTCCGCCGCCTCATCTCCCGCTTCCCCACCGCAAAACTCAAAGCCCGCCTCGTCTCGATGGCCGCCGAACAAGACATCGCGATCGTGGCGGTCGACCCTGCCTACACCAGCCGCTGGGGCGCGCAGCACTGGCAGCAGCCGCTCACCACGACAACCCGCAAGATTTCCCGGCACGATGCGGCAAGCATCGCGATCGGGCGACGCGCCCTCGGCCACCCGATCCGGCGACGGACGACACCGCCCCCGCCCCACCGGAGTGATGGTGCGGGGCATCGGACCGTCCAGGCCCGACCGGACACCCGCAGGCGTGAGGAAACCCGCCCCCACATTCCCGGCCCGCGCACCGGATGCGCGCCGCCCGGCAGTGGAGCGAAAGCGGGCGACCAGGGTGCCCACCACCGTTCGGGACACCCGGCTGAGCACAGGTCCTGGCAACAGGACTCACTCCCGCTCAGTCTTTAGGAACGGTGTGGAATCCATGCTGGAGCAGGAACGTGCCCGGGCCCGAGAAGCCCGCTTCGATGCGCTGGCGCGCGCGGTGGCAAAGCCGCTGCACCGGTATCTGCTGCGCCGGGCGGACGCCGACGCGGTAGACGACATCCTCGCGGAGACGATGCTCGTGCTCTGGCGCCGCATCGAGGACGTGCCCGGGCTCGGGCAGGGCCCCGTGACCGACCCCGACGGCGTGCTGCCCTGGTGTTACGGCGTCGCACGCGGCTGCCTGTCCAACGCCCGCCGGGCGGACGGGCGCCGGCTCCGGCTGGTGGAGCGGCTGACCCGTACCGCACCGCCGCCAAAGCCCGGGGAAGCCGACCACCCCGAACTGCAGGCCGCACTCGGCACACTCGGCGCCCTGGACCGTGAGGTGGTGCTGCTCTGGGCATGGGAGGGGCTGACACCGCGCGAGATCGCGGAAGTGACCGGACTGACCGCCAACGCCGTCAGCATCCGCCTGCACAGGGCAAAGAAGAAACTCGCCGCTCTGCTTGACCGAAAGAATGACGACAAGGCCGGACATGAGACGGGTGAAGGAAGGAGCAACCGGTGAACGACGAAGAACTGCTGGCCCGGATGAGGGCCATCGACCCGGCGCGGACCTCTGATGCTCCCCAGCCCGACATCAACCGTCTCCTGGAGGCCACCATGACCGCCGACACCACAGTCCGCACCTCCCCCCGCACATCGGACCGCCCCCGCCGCCCCCTGCTGATGGCCGCAGCAGCAGCCGCTGTGCTCACGGTGGGAGCCGGCATCACCTGGGGAGTCACGGCGACCCGCGACACTCCTCCCGCTGTGGCCGCCCCGCTGGCCCTGACCGTCCAGCAGGACACAGGCGGCGGCCCGGCCACAGCGTGCGCCGAACTCGACGTCACCACCCTGCGCCAGTACACGACCGCCTTCGAGGGCACTGCGACCTCCATCGACGGCGACCAGATCACTCTCCGAGTGGACCACTGGTACCGGGGCGAAGACGCCTCCACCGTCCGGCTCGACAACACGCACGAAGGACAACTGGAGTCATTCGGCCAGGAGTTCGCTGTCGGCCAGACCTACCTCGTCTACGCCAAGGACGGCAAGGTCCCGGTGTGCTACGGCGATGCCGAGGCCACCCCGAAGCTGCGGAGCCTCTACGACCGGGCGTTCCGGCAGTGAGCGCACAAGCTCGGCGGCTGTTCCGTCTCGCCAGGTCTGCCGTTGCCTCGTTGCGAGGTTCAGCGGCAGCCGGTCGGTAAACGCGTCACCGCTCGCATCGCCCTGCCCGACGACCCGGGCGGGGACGTCGGACGCCGCCCCCAGTAGCAGCCAGCGCTCGCCCTCGGCCCCCGCCGTCACTGACGGCCTGATGAGAAGCGGCGCGCTACAGGGGGGCGATGTCGGTGGGAGAGAGGTCGGGGCGGGCGCGGTGCCGGCGTGCGGGGTGGCGCCACCGGCCGGAGGCGTCGCGGGCGACGTCGACGCCGACTTCTACCACCAGCTCGGGTTCCACCAGCGTGACGTTCAGCTTCTCCCGGCTGCCCCACCCGGCAGAGAACGACCAGCGTGTCCACGGATGACCGCGCCGCCCCGCAGCGAGCAGGCCGGCGACCGCCGCACCTGCCGCCTGGGCGAGGGTGGGCGTGCGGCCGACGTACCGCAAGCGGCCTTCGGTGTCGTACCTGCCGAGCAGCAGCGTGCGGGGATCGGCCAGAGAGCCGGTGAGCGCGCCGACGATCACCTCGCTCGTCTCGCGGACCTTGTAACACGGACTCCCGCGCGGCCCTGCGCCGCCGATACGGCCAAGAGGTCGTGTCCGTCCCGGACAGCCGCAACAGATCGAACGCGACGACCGGGTGCAGAGGCCTACAGGCAGCGCAACACCGGAGCGGTGCATCAACCGCCTCAAACAGTGGTGCGGCCTGGCCACACGAACCGACAAACTCGCCATCGCCTACCACGCCGCACTCCACCTCGCCGCCATCCTCATCTGGACAGGACGCTGACCAAGGAGACAGAACCCAGCCCCTGTGTTCGGGCGGGGGTCCGTCACTGGGGCCCGCGCTCAACCGCTCGCCGGGCACACGCCGCGGTAGGAGGCGTCGGGGATGTAGGTGCGCCACTGGGCCCGGGACAGCGTCGTTCCGGCGCGGGCGCAGATCTGGTCGGCCGCGTACGAGGGGCTGACGGGGTAGCGCTGGAGGGGGACGTGGAGGCTGGTGGCGTGGAGGGTGGCGCCGTCCGGGGTGAAGGCGAGGGAGGTGATGCCCTCGCCGGGGGTGGTGAGGCCGCTGCCGAGGGGTTGCTGGTCGGCGGTGTTCCACAGCTGGAGCGAGCCGGAGTCGCCGGCGACGGCGAGGGTGCCGCCGTCCGGGCTGAACGCGAGGGTGCCGACGGCCTCCGGGGAGCCGTTCGCCGGGGGGACGGGGAAGACGCTGGGCAGCACACCGAGCCGGTGGGTGAGGCTGCCGTCCCACAGGGCGACCCGCCCCGACGCGTCACCGACCGCGGCCCGGGAGCCGTCCGGGCTGAAGGCCATCGCCACGATCTCCTCTCCCAGGCCCAGGCCCAGGGTCCGAGTCGTGCCGGCCCCGGAGGGCAGAGTGGTGAGGCGGTCGCCGTCGACGAGCAGGCGGCCGTCCGGCCGCAGCGCCGCCGCTGCGGGGTTCATGTCGCCGAGTACGGCGGTCCTGCGGCCGGTCGTGGTGTCCCAGGTCTCGCCGATCTGGCCCTCGGACTGATCGCGGACGGTCACCAGCAGCCGTCCGCCGGGGCCGAGGGCGATGAACTCCGCTGCTGCGGCCGGTGACGGCGCCAGGGCAAGCGTCGTGCGGATGCGACCACGCGCGATGTCCCAGAGGGCCAGCGACTGCGCCGAGGCGACCCCGCCCGGCGCGGAGACGCCGTACGCGAAGGCGGTGCCGTCCGGGCTGAAGGACATCAGCGGCAGCAGCACGGCGTCCGTCGCCGCCACCGGCCCGGCTCGGTGGTCGGCGGCGGGGAGCGGGGCGGCGGGCAGCGTACGGAGCAGGCGGCCGTCACCCGTGTCCCGCAGCCGGAACGCGTATCCGCTGTCGGACTGCTCGGCGGTGGCGAGCGTACGGCCGTCCGGGCTCAGCAGCGCGGCGTTCAGCGGGGTGCCACGCCACGCGGAGGTGGTCGCCGGACCCACGGCGAGCGTGTGCACCGTGCCCCCTTCGAGGTACCGCACCTCGGGCCGGTCGGGGTCCCAGGCGATGGCGCCGTTCGGCCGCTGGTCGTTGAGGGAGTGGCGGAAGACGGGAGCATCGGGCGCGGAGAGCCGCCATACGGCGAGCTCGGCGGGGCCGGAGGCCGCCAGGAAACCGCCGTCCTCGCTGAAGGACACGGAGGCGGCTTCCGGGTAGGCGATGTCCGCGACCTGCTGTCCCGATGCCGTGTCCCAGACGTGTACGTCCGTATCGGAGACCGCCGCGAGCAGGTGGCCGCGGGGATCGAACTCCACGCGGGAGTTGTCGTCGCCACAGGTGTTCGCGCCCGCGCTCGTCCAGGCACCCGCCAGGTCTCGGTGCGAGGCCAGGTCGCGGACCTGGAGGGGGCCGCTGACGGGGCAGACCGCCACCAGCCGGCCGTCCGCCGTGGCGGCCACGTTCGTCTCGCTGTCCGCCCGGGCCTCGAACAGCAGCCGACCGTCCGAGACGGCATGTAGTTGCTGCCGCGGCTGCTCGATGGCGCTGACCAGATAGCTCCGGGGGTCGGCGTCGAAGGAGAGGAGGTACTGCGACGAAACCGGCGCCGGGCCGGCCCAGCGGCCCGAGGAGAGGTCCCACAGCCGCTCGCCCCAGGCGCCGTCGAGTTCGAGGAGCCTGCCGTCGCGGTCGGCCGCGAAGGCTCTCGAGGTTCCCGTCGGCAACCGCCCGGAGGCGAGGGCCCGGTGGGTGACGGTGTTCCAGGTTCGCCAGGTCCGCCCGTCGACGGTCAGCAGGACGCGGCCGGAGCCGACGAGGAAGCGGGCGGACGTGTCGCTCTGCGCGGGATCGGTGAACGCGTCCCGCTCGGGCTGGGCCAGGGCGTCCAGAAGGGCCGCACGTGTCTCCGGCAGGGGCGCGATCCGCCAGGCGGCCAGGCTCAGCAGCATCGCGGTCCGCGGGTCCGTGGTCCGCATGGTGTCGGACACCGCGGCGACCCGCCGGGCCGCGGTGTCCTCGTCGTCCCGCACCTCGGTGCGGTGCTGCTGCCAGGCGACCAGGCTGATCGCCAGCGCCACGGCGAGCAGGCCGGAGAGCGTGGCGGCCAGGCGCCTGGTCCGCCGCCTGGTACGGGCGACGGCGTGCCGCTCCGCGTCGCGTGCGTCGAGGGCCGCGATCAGGAACGCGCGCTCGGTCGAGGTGAGGTGCTCCTGCCGGGCGTCAGGCGACGGCTCGCCCGGGGACCGTTCGCCCGGGGACGGCGCACCCGTGGACCGCTCAGCCGGCGGTGGCTCGCCCTGGGACCGCTCGCACGGCGGCTGCGCACCCGGCGCGAAGAGTTCCGCGGCGCGGTCCAGGCGCACCCCTCGGTACAGGGCTCCAGGGTCGCGGCCCAGTTCCTGCCAGGCTCGGGCGTCCTCGGCCAGCCTGCGGTGGGCGACCAACCGGACGCGGTCCTCGTCGATCCATCGACTCAGCCGCGGCCAGCTGCTGATCAGCGCCTCGTGGGCGAGTTCCACGGTGTCGCCGTCGAGGGTGAGCAGCCGGGCGGCGGCCAGCCGCTCGACGACCACCGGCAGTTCGGGGTCGGACCACTCGTCCAGTTCCGCGCGGGTGGCCGAGCGGCGCGTGTCGGGGGTGCCCTCGCCCGGGGCGATCAACCGCAGCAGCAGCCGGCGTGCGGCGCCCTCCTGGGCGGGCGTCAACGTGCCGTACGCGCGTTCCGCGGTGGCCGCGATCGCGCCATGGACACCGCCCGCCGCCTCGTACGCGGCGAGGGTGAGGATGCGGCCGCGGCGGCGGCGCCAGGTCTCCAGCAGCGCGTGCGAGAGCATCGGGAGCGCGCCGGGCTGGTCGACGACCTCCTCGACGAGACGCGAGGTCAGCTCGCGTTCGACCACGAGGCCGGCCGCGGTGGCCGGGCCGGTGACCGCCTCCCGCAGTTCCGCCGGGCTCATCGGCCCCACCAGGAGGCCGCAGCGCCGCAGTGCCTCGGTGAGTTCCGGGTGCTCGGCGCACCGCCCGTAGAAGTCGGCGCGCATCGCGATCACCGTACGCAGCCGGGAGTCCGGGGCCCTGGCCGCGAGCAGCAGGTCGATGAAGCGGGTGCGCTCGGCCCGGTCCCGGCAGAGGGTGAACACCTCCTCGAACTGGTCGACGATCAGCCAGGTGTCCGATTCATCGTACTTCGGCGCCAGCAGATGGCCGTACGTGGCCGCCGGGCGCTCTCCCGGAGTGAGGATCCGCAGCGCGGCCGGACGTCCCAGGCCATGCGTGGCCTCCTGGACGGCCGGGATCAGCCCGGCGCGCAACAGCGAGGACTTGCCGCTGCCGGAGGCCCCGAACACGGCGGCGAACCGGTGCTCCCGCACCAGCTCCAGCAGCTCGGCCACCGGACGGTCACGGCCGAAGAACAGCTCCCGGTCACCCGGCTCGAAGCGGGCCAGCCCCCGGTACGGCGACTTCGCGTCGTCCTCGGCGGTGCCCGTGACGTCACGGGCCGCCGCCTGGACCCCGGCGGCCTCCGCCGCGGCCTCCTTCCAGCGCGCCTCCCATTCGTCCGGGTCCACGTCGCACGCCACCGCGTAGGCCCGCGTCACCGCCGCCGACGGGAGCCGCTCCCCCGCCGCGGCCCGGGACAGCGTCGTCACCGACACACCGGTGTGCTGGGACATCTCGCGGTACGACGGGCTGCCCGCCTTCTGGCGCAGCAGCCGCAGTTCGTGGGCGAATCGCTGAACCGGACCGGCGTCCGGGTCCACCGGGCGCTCGGGACGACCCAATCGAAGCTCCCCAAAAGCATCTCAAGACAGTGCTTTTGGACTATGGCGGAGCCGAACGGCATAGGACAACGCCCGGGCCGGTGACCTTGGTCACCGGCCCGGGCCTGGTGCTTCACCGCACTCGGCGGCGTGGTGCTGTCACGCGTGCTCGTAGTAGGAAATGTGGCTCTTCCAGTTGAAGACCGTGTCCGGGATGTAGGTGCCGCCGGGCGGGGTCACGATGAACTGGTCGTCGAAGTTCTGGGGGTTCGCCCGGACGTTCAGTCCGTCACAGCTGCCCATCTGGCGCGACTGGGCGTTCTCCACCTCGCCCATGCACTTGCCGTTGTCCGCCATCAGTTCGTCGCCGTCGACGAACCACCACTGGGTGTGGTCGTTGTAGTTGCAGGTCTTGAGGACCGCGTAACCGCCGGTGTAGCCGAGGCAGCTGTTGCCCTGGCCGATCAGGTAGCCCACCGCGCCGTCCTTGTTGGTGTGCGGCGTCTCGGCGACGTCCCAGTTGTAGTACGGGTGGGTGTGTACGCCCGACCAGAGGTTGTCGGGCACGGGGGAGCCGGAGGCGTTGTGGGGGATGCGGAACTGCAGGCCGTCGGCGATCGGCTGGCCCCGCTTCTCGGCGATGACCGGCTCGACGGACCCGCCGCCGGTGTAGGCGATCGGGAAGGCACCGAAGTTGTGGCCCATGACGTAGTTCACCGCGTTCTGGATGCTGCCGACCATGGCCGGTCCGGCACTGCCGATGCGGTTGCCCACCGTCTTGAGCAGGTTGCCGAGCTCCTTGAACGTGGCCCTGACGCCCTGGCCGACGTACTTCTCGTCCAGCTTGTCGAGGCCGGAGAAGGCCAGCATGGAGACCGTGGCGTCGAAGAAGGCGCCTCCGACGCTCTTCCAGTTGAGGTAGCCGTCGGTCAGGTACTGGAAGGCCAGGGCGCCTACGAAGCCGCCGGTGAACGACGCGATACGCACGCCCCACTTGCAGCCGACCGGTCCGGTGAGCGAGCAGATCAACGTGGAGGCGAGGATCGTGACCACCGCGTCCACGGCGATCTCGACCGCCCGTGCGGTCAGATAGGACCAGCCGGCCGTCGTCGCCTTGTGCAGCTTGCTCACGCAGTCGGCGGCGGCCTCCTTCGCCTTGACGGCCACGATCTTCGTCTGCTGGACGTCGAGCGAGTACGAGGCGGCCTGCACGGTGACGACCGGCTCGGTCGTCACCGTGCGGGGCGGCTTGCCGTACGCGGCCTCGATCGCGTTGACCGAGTCATCGCAGAACTGCGTGGCCGAGATCTTGGGCTGGGCGGCCCTGAGGGCCGGTGCCCTCGCGTCGAGGATCGTGGCGGCCACGGCGGCGACCAGCACGGCGATGAGCAGCGTCCGTAGCGTCCGTATCGGCACCCGTTGGAATGGGCGCCCACTGAACCAGGTCAGCACTGATGAGCTCCTTGGGAGGATGTGTGGGTCAGCGGTCGCGGCGGTGCGGGTGTCGCCGGTGCGCTCCGGCCCCTCGGGGAGGGACTGGGGTGACCCGATCCTGGAGCTGCCACAGTTGTTGCTCAAGCCCCTCGCCAGGCCGCAAACAACCCTGTGACCTGCGTTAACGCGTGCGGCTAGGGCCTGTTACCAACGACCGGCCCCAGAGATCTCTTCAAAGGTCAGTTCCATAGAGCTCGTAACACGATCTTGTCGGTGGCATTGGTGAGGTAAGGGGTGCCGGTCGGATGTGGCTGGGATGATTGCGGACATGACACTGGACTGGTCCCGTCTGGAGCACGCCTATGGCTCCGCATCCGACCTACCACGGCTCTTTGACGAGATCGATGACCCCGACCTGGCTGACGAGACGTGGGAGCGGCTGTGGGCTTCTCTCTACCACCAGGGGTCGGTGTACACAGCCAGCTTTGCCGCCCTGCCCGTTCTGACAGACATCGCTGCCGGCCGCAAACCGGGCGGTCGCTGGCTGGCCCTTGGATTGGCCGGCCGCATCGTCGTCGAGGAGCAACAGCTTCACGAGCCCGGTTACGTCCAGACGCACTACCCGGCTGCGATCAACGAGCTGCACCAGCTGACCCAGAACGTCGTGGTGACAAGGCCCTTCGAGGGCGATGTAGACGACTTTCTGTACTGGCTGGAGCACCTCCTGGCATATGAGGGGGTGCCCGTATGGAGGCGCAGCCTGCGCCGTGAGGCGCATCCCGTGGTGTGCCCCTCCTGCGCACTGAGCTTGGAGATCGACCTTTCCTACAAGGGGCCAGGCACTCGCCGTCGGGACCCGAACGCACGCTTTCGGGTTGTCGGCCGTGAGGGACCCATAGTCCACGGGATCCGCCCGGCGGCCCCCGTGGACCTGCCGCCACTGGCGTCTCGGCTGCACGGTGTGGCCGTCAGGGCCGGCCAGCCAGCAACCGCAGAGCATCTGACCCACCTGTTTGGCTCCACGACGTGTCCCGACTGTGCTTCAGACTTCTCGGTGCCGCACCAGGTCGCAGCCTTCCAGGCATAGCAGTCCAGGAACGCGTAAAAGGATCACGCGTGGGCTTTCTTGAGTCGTCGCCAGCAGATGAGGCTGGAAGCCAACGAGACGAAGGCGTCGTGCAGTTCGGTTCGGCGTTCCCAGCGGACGGCGAGGCGCTTGAACTGGTGGAGCAGAGCGAAGGTCTGCTCGACGACGTAGCGGAGTTTGCCCAGTCCCTTGATGTTCGGGCAGCCCTTGCGGGAGATGACCGGCAGGATCCGCCGCTTGCGCAGCTCACGCCGGTTGGGGTTGGAGTCGTAGCCCTTGTCACCGAGAAGTGAGTCGGGGCGGCGCCGCGGACGGCCCATCCTTCCGGCCACGAGCAGAATGCCGTCGACGAGGGCGAGGGTCTGGGTGACGTCGTTGACGTTGGCCGCAGTGGTGATGACTTTGAGCGGGGTGCCGCGTCCGTCGCAGATCAGATGGTGTTTACTGCCCGTCTTCCGCCGGTCGACCGGCGACGGCCCGGTGTCGGGGCCCCCTTTTTCGCGCGGATGTGGGAGCCGTCCACGCACGCGCGGGACCAGTCGAGTTCGCCGGCCGCGTTGAGTTCGGCGAGCAGGATGCAGTGCAGCCGCTCGAAGACACCGGCCTGCTGCCAGCGATCCAGGCGTCGCCAGCAGGTCTGTCCGGAGCCGAAACCCAGCTCTGGGGGCAGGAGTTGCCAGGCTATGTCGTTGTGGAGCACGTACAGGATGCCCTGCAGACACAGCCGGTCCGCTACCGGCAGCGGGCCCGGCGCCTTCTCCGGCCAGGGCGGCAGCAGCGGCCCGATCAGTGCCCACAACTCGTCGTCCACGATCCACGGCCGAGTACTCACACCCTCCCGAACGGCCGAATCGTCACATCGGTCACGCTGGAGCAGGGGACTTCAACAAGATCGTGCTACGAGCTCATAGCAGGATTGAGGCGATGGTGACGGCGGCGTGGTAGGACTCGCGGGTCTCGGACCGTGTCGGTCGACTCCACCGTCGTCCGGGCCCACCAGCACGCCGCCGGAGCACTCAAAAGGGGGCCGCAACATCGCCAAAACCACCCGGGCGATCCGTGACGAGCCCGGACGAGCCCTCGCCGTCCTGGGCATCAGCAACGCCCCGGACACCCACGGAACTTGATCAAGCCCTGATCGGCTACGCGATGGACGACCACTACCAGACTTCGCTGATATCCAGGCGTCACCGCACCCACTGCCCCGGACCAGGGCAGAGCCCGAGCGTCTCGATGGCCCGTGGCTTGCCGGGACGTTCCGGTCCGTTGCTCGCGGGCGGGGTGCAGTGGAGGCGTGAGCTCTCCCCGGCCTGACCCACTGCAGGGAAGCGCTTCGACGCAAGGTCTTTCGAACTCGATGCAGCATCCATGCGGATCAGCCCATTCTCTCCGTCGCCAGGCTGCGCTAGGCTCCCGCAGCGTGTCGAAGCGCTTCGACGTTGAGTTGACGCCGCCGACATGAGGGCAGGCCTTTCGACTCAATGGAGAGCTCTATGCCGAGTTCAGCCGGTTTCACTCGCCGCCAGGCCATGACGACCTCCGCGGCCCTCGCCGTCGCGGCGTTGTCCACCCCATCGGCCGCCCAGGCCGCTGCCCGGTCCGCAGGTTCCGCCACGTCGGCGTCCGCGCTGGACGTGGTCGCAGACATGCAGCCGGGCTGGAATCTGGGCAACACCTTCGAGGCCATCGGCGCCGACGAGACGGCGTGGGGCAACCCGCGGGTGACCCGGGCGTTCTTCCGCAGGCTGAAGGCGCAGGGCTTCAGGAGCATCCGGATCCCGGTGACCTGGGGCCAGCACGAGGGCCCGGCTCCGGACCACACCCTCGACCCGATGTTCCTGGCCAGGATCAAGGAGGTGGTCGACTGGGCCTTGGCCGATGGTTTCCACGTTCTGATCAACATGCACGGTGACGCGTGGCAGTGGGTGCTGAACATGCCGGCCCAGCATGACGCGGTCCTGGCCCAGTACACGGCAACCTGGCAGCAGATCGCGGCCACCTTCCGGGACGAGTCGCGCCGACTGCTTTTCGAGAGCGTCAACGAGCCCTTCTTCACCGGCAGTTCAGGCGACGAGCAGAACGCCGTTCTGATGAACGAGCTCAACACGACCTTCCACTCCGTTGTGCGCGCGACCGGCGGAGGCAATGCCGACCGGCTGCTTGTCATGCCGACTTTGGGGGACACCCCGGATCAGGCCAAGATCGACAGCCTGCTCGCCACCTTCGCCGCGCTCGACGACCCGAATCTCGTGGCCTCGGTCCACTACTACAGTTTCTGGCCCTTCAGCGTGAACCTCGCCGGCTACACGACCTTCAACGCGGCCACCCAGCAGGACCTGACCGACACGTTCGACCTGGTCCACAAGGCCTTCGTGGCCAACGGGATCCCGGCCGTCGTCGGTGAGTACGGGCTGCTCGGCTGGGACTCCGGCCCCGGCACGGTCGAAGAGGGAGAGACGCTCAAGTACCTCGAGTATCTCGGCCACTACGCGCGATACCGGGGCTTGACCACGATGCTGTGGGACAACGGCAGTCGCTTCAACCGCCGCACCATGCAATGGAACGACCCGAGCCTCTATGCGCAGATACGTTCGAGCTGGACCGGGCGCTCCGGCACCGCCTCCACCGATCAGCTCTTCGTGCCCAAGGGCAGGACCCCGGCGGACGCGACGATCACGCTGAACCTCAACGGCACCAGGCTGACGAGGATCGATGTCGGCACCCGTCATCTGATCCGGGGCGTGGACTACACCGTCAGCGGCAGCACGCTGACGATCGCGGCGGCGACGCTCGGCCGGCTGACCGCGTCGCAGGAGCACGGCACGAATACCGTCCTGTCCCTCCGGTTCACGGACGGAACTCCTTGGGCCGTCAACGTCATCACCTATGACAAGCCGGTACTGACGAGCGCGACGGGTACGACGGCCTCGCTGGTGATACCCACCGCGTTCAACGGGGACAAGCTGGCGACCATGGAAGCCGTATATGCCGACGGCAGCCCCGCCGGTCCGCAGTCCTGGACGACGTACAAGCAGTTCAACGTGGCCTTCACGCCGGACTACACCGCGGGCACGATCACCTTGCCGACCGCGTTCTTCGGCGATGTCACCGACGGCGCCGCCGTGACCCTCACCTTCTACTTCTGGAGCGGGACGCGACTGACGTACACACTGACCAGGTCCGGCACCGCGGTCACTGGTACCTCCGCCTGAAATCGGGCCCATCGGGAAGTCGCGAGGCTGCGAGACCTTCAGTACTGGCTGGCGACGGGCGCTTCGCTGTACGTGCCCGGCGGTGTGACGGCCGATCTCCAGGGATCGGCCGTCACACCGTTCACCTCCGGCCCGGCGAGGGTGTCTGCGAGTAAGGGATCTACGTGAACCCACCGGCGTCCCTGCCGACCCCGGCGATCTTCTGTGTAGCGTCCCGGCCGTGTTGAGTGGTGGACATGTCAATGATCCGTTCACTGCTCTACGCGCGAAGAACCGGCCCCCGCACCGGTGTTCCGTACTCCCAACTCGCCCCCCACGCGCGGAGGTTCACGCGATGCTCGGCCTCGGTACCGCTACCCCCCCCCGCAGGTTCACCACCGCCCTCACCGTCCTCGGTCTACTGACCGCGGGCGCAACCCTTCAGGCGAAGACCTCCCGCAGCACGAACACCGACCGCTCCAGCGGACTGAGCCGCTCCAGGAGCAGCAGCGCCGCCATTGACACCGAGTCGGCCAGCTCCGCCGCGCGGGCCGGGTCCTGGTACGGATCGTCCAGCAGCGGCGCGGGCCCACACGTCGTCGCTGACCCCGGTGGCTGCGTCCGCGACCCGGGTTCCCTGCTCCGCCAGCTCCAGTGCGGCGCGCTCGGCCGCGGTGAAGACCGTCGCTTCCCGCCAGGTCGCGATCAGGTTCAGCCGCACCGGGGTCTCGCCGGCCGCGGCGGCTTCCTTGGTGTGCATGTCGATGCAGACCGCGCAGCCATTGATCTGGCTCACGCGCAGCGCCACCAACTCCTGCGTCGTGGCCGGCAGCGGCGATTCCTTCAGCTCCCGGCCAGCCGACATGAAGTACTTGAGGGCCTTACCGGCGGCCGGGTTGGCGAAGTAGTTCAATCGCGCGTCCGTCGTGTGCTCCTCCATGTTCGTCGATGCCTTCACCCCCAAGACGGCTGCGGTCGGCCTGATTCTGCCAGCGGTGCTCGACATCGCGCCGGTGGGCGCGGCACCACGTCGCTGGAAGACCTCGGCGACAACCATGTCGTCGACTTCGGCCCCGACGCCCCCGAGTACTGGATCGCGGCCATGGTCCCCACCCGTACGCCGCTCGGTCGCCGTATCCCGCGCGGGCCCGCCGCGCGGACGTTCCACGAGGTTCTCTCCCTGGTCGCCTCCGGACAGTGTGTCCACCCGCTGGGCGAGATCGCCGCCCGCTACAACCGTCCCCCCGGCATCGTCTTCCTCCCCGTTCCCGACGCCCCCACCCTCCACTGGGCCCTCGCGTGGCGATCCACCGCCGACAACCCCACCCTCCGCGCACTGGCCCAGACCGCCGCCGACCTCGGCCCCATCTCCATGTGACAGCGGATGACGGGCAGTTGATGGTCGCCGCTGCCGGGCGCCAGGCCGGGCCCCGGCGATGGAGTGGCGTCCGCGCCTACCGGACGGTGTTCACCCGAGGTACCCCGGGGCCGCGCAACGGGAGCGTCCTGCTGAGGACGAGGTTGGTGGTGGTGCTCCCGAACTCGGCCAGCTCGTCGACGATCTCCTCCAGGTGGGCCATCGACGTGGCCGCCACCTTCATGACGTAGCAGTCGTCTCCGGTGGTGCGCAGGCACTCCAGGATCTCCGGGCGCTCCTCCAGCAGCCGGCGCAGCGGCAGGTGCCGGGTTCCCGGGCCCGGGTACTTGAGCCGGACCACCGCCATCACTGGGTAACCGGTCCGCTCCGGGTTCACCTCCGCACGGTACCCCGTGATCACCTCGGCCTCCTCGAGCCGGCGCACCCGCTCCTTCGTCGCCGACGCGCTCAGGTTCACCCGCCGTGCCAGCTCGGTGAACGGGATCCGGCCGTCCTGTTGGACTTCGGTCAGGATCGCCCAGTCCGTCACGTCGAGACTCTCGGTCATACGCCCATTCTACCGGCGGATCCACGGCTGAACGGCCTCTGAACAGGCGGGAATCCCTTCTGGCGATCCATACGTCCTGCCTAGGGTTGGGCCCTATGAAGATCGGAGTGAACGTCCCCAATTTCGGCCCGGGCACTGACCCCGGAGTGTTGCGAAGCTGGGCCCAGACCGTGGAGGGCCTCGGCTTCGACTTACTGATGATCTCGGACCACATAGCCATTACGCCGGATGTCGCCGAGCGCTATCCGGCACCCTTCTACGAGCCCTTCACCACCTTGTCCTGGCTGGCCGGCCTCACCACCGGTATCCAGCTCGGCACGACGGTACTCATCGCTCCCTACCGGCACCCGCTGCTCACCGCCCGAATGGCGGCCAATCTGAATGAGCTGAGCGGCGGCCGGCTGGTCCTCGGCGTGGGAGTGGGGTGGGCGCGGCAGGAGTTCACCGCCCTCGACATCCCGTTCTCACAGCGCGGACAGCTGACCGACGGCCACCTGCGGGACATCCGGGCCGCCTGGAAGGACACCGCCTCATACGGAGACCGTCGGATCCCGGTGTGGGTCGGCGGCAACAGCGACGCGGGGCTGCGCCGGGCCGTACGACTCGGAGACGCATGGCATCCGCTGCGCCCCACCGTGCCGTGGCTGCGCGAAGCCGTAGGCAGGCTGGAGACGTACGCGGACGAGCAACGCTTGCCCGTGCCCGACCTGGCTCCCCGCATCGCCCTGCGCCTCACCAAGGAACCGGTCGACGGAGCGGGACGGCTCGCCGGTGAGGGCACCATCGACCAGATCATGGGCGATCTCGACCAACTGCGGCTGCTGGGCGCCAAGTCCGTCGTCCTCGACACCTACCCGGGCGACCCCCACGCGACATGTCACCCGCAGGCGGCCTGGCAGGCCCTCGCCACCGTGGCCGCGCGCCTTCTCCCGCCCAGCACCCCACCCCGCACCACGATGGAGCAGTCGTGACCACACCTGACGACCACACCCTTCTCCGACAGGCCATCTCTCTCGCGGCCAAGGCACGCGCGAGCGGCAACCCGCCCTTTGGATCTCTGTTGGCAGGACCGGACGGGACGATCCTGGCCGAGGAGCACAACACCACCCTCACCGACAACGACGTCACCGCACACCCGGAACTCAAATTGGCGAGGTGGGCCGCAAGAGAACTCGACGCGCAAACGGCGTCAGGCATCACGATGTACACCAGCTGCCAGCCGTGCGGGATGTGCGAGGCCGTCATCCAATGGGCAGGACTGCGGCGAGTGGTGTTCGCCCTGTCCAACGAACAGCTCCTGGACATCAGGCCGGGCAGCAGCCGACCGCCCGTGCCGCAGGACGGCCCCGCGCTGCTCGACGAGGTACGGGCTGCGGTCGAGCCCTACTATCACTGACCGCCAGGCCCAGGGCGGAGCCCGCCGCCAGCGGAACGCACCCGGGCTCGTCCCTCCAAAGGAGCCACACCCGTTTGACTTAGACCGTGTCCTAGTGTGGTGAGGCGGTCGTTGGCCTCAACATGGGGCGCGGAACCTGGAGTTGGATCGTTCCGGACGGGCTGTGGGAGATCGCGAAGCCGTTGATCCCTCCGTCCAGGGTGCGGTCGCAGGGCGGCGGAACGCAGGACACGCCTGATGAGACGCTGTTTGCGGCGATCGTCTACGTTCTGGTGAGCGGGTGCGCCTAGCGTGCCTTGCCGCCGTGTTTCGGGATATCGAAGTCGACGGCTCACCGACGGTTCCTGATCTGGTCCAGAGCCGGTGTCTGGGGCCGACTGCACGAGGCCGTACTGCACCGACTGGACGACGCCGGCCTCGTCGATGTCACCCGAGTCGTCCTGGACACCGCGCACGTCCGCGCCAAAAAAGGGGGGGCGAACACACAGGTCCGAGCCCCGTGGACCGGGGCAAGCCGGGTTCCAGGATGCACATCCTGTCGGACGCGAACGGCCTGCCCCTCGTCGTCGGTGTCTCGGCCGGCAACGTCCACGACAGCGAAGGGCTGAAGCCCATGGTCGAGGGCCACCAAATGCAACACGACCCCTACCGCGGCCGGTACTTCAAGCCGCAGCGGCTGCACGCGGACAAGGCGTACGACGTTCCCCACCTGCGGAAATGGCTGTGGGGCAAGCACATCGGCGTGCGCATCGCCCGCAAAGGGATCGAGTCCAGCGAACGTCTAGGGCGTCGGAGGTGGGTGATCGAGCGGACCATGTCCTGGCTGTCGGGTTACCGCAGACTCAGCCCTCGCTACGAACGTCACCCCCGCAACTACCTGGCCTTTCTCGGACTCGCCGCGGCCCTGTGCTGCTACAAGCGACTCGTTCGCCTCACCACATAGGACACGGTCTTGGCCAGTGGCATTGTCAGTGGTGGGAGGCAGGATGTCGGCATGACCACACCAGTTGCGCAGATCGTGGACGCCGCTGCCTACGCGCAGGCCGTCGAGGACGTCGTGGCGGCCGCGGCCGCCTACTACGCGGACGGCACTTCTCCGCTCGACGACGACGCCTACGACCAGTTGGTGCGCGGCATCGCCGTGTGGGAGGCCGCTCACCCCGACCAGGTGCTGCCCCACTCCCCCACGGGCAAAGTCGCCGGCGGCGCGGTCGAGGGCGATGTGCCGCACACGGTGGCGATGCTGAGCCTGGACAACGTGTTCTCGCCCGAGCAGTTCACCGCGTGGACGGCCTCGCTGGCCCGCCGGATCGGCCACGAGGCGGAACGCTTCAGCGTGGAGGCCAAGCTCGACGGTCTCGCCGTCGCGGCCCGCTACACCGAAGGTCGCCTGACCCGGCTGATCACCCGCGGCGACGGGATCGCCGGGGAGGACGTCTCGCACGCGATCGGCACCCTCGTAGGGCTGCCGGAGAAGCTGGACCAGACGGTCACCGTGGAGGTGCGCGGCGAAGTCCTCATGACGACGGCCCAGTTCGAGCACGCCAACGAGGTGCGCACCGCGCACGGCGGGCAGCCGTTCGCCAACCCGCGCGGCGCGTCCGCGGGCACGCTGCGGGCCAAGGACCGGGCATACACGGTACCGATGACGTTCTTCGGCTACGGCCTGCTGCCCCTGCCGGACACCGACGCCGAGCTCGCCGAGCAGCTGGACGGGCTCGCCCACAGCGAGCTGATGACTCTGGCCGCCCGGCTGGGAGTCCACACCACCAACGCCACCGCGGTGCCCACCGTCACGGCCACGACCGTGGACGAGGTCATGGAGCGCGTACGGGAGATCGCCGCACTCCGCGCCGAGCTGCCCTTCGGGATCGACGGCATCGTCATCAAGGCCGACCTGGCCGCCGACCAGCGAGCCGCCGGTTCCGGGTCGCGCGCGCCCCGCTGGGCGATCGCCTACAAGCTCCCCGCCGTGGAGAAGATCACCCGCCTGGTGGCGGTGGAGTGGAACGTGGGCCGCACCGGGATCATCGCCCCGCGCGGCGTCCTGGAGCCGGTGGAGATCGAGGGCGCCACCATCACCTACGCGACGCTGCACAACCCGGCCGACATCACCCGCCGTGACCTGCGGATGGGCGATCACGTCATGGTCCACCGCGCCGGCGACGTCATCCCGCGCATCGAGGCGCCGGTCGCACACCTGCGCACCGGCGACGAACAGCCCATCGTGTTCCCCGAGATGTGCCCGCGGTGCGGCTCCGCCATCGACACCAGCCAGGAGCGCTGGCGGTGCGAGCAGGGCCGTAACTGCCATCTGGTGGCCTCCCTCTCCTACGCCGCCGGCCGCGACCAGCTCGACATCGAGGGCCTGGGCGCCACCCGCGTGGTCCAGCTCGTCGAGGCCGGCCTGGTCGCGGATCTGGCCGACCTGTTCGCCCTGACCCGTGAACAGCTTCTGACGCTGGAGAGGATGGGCGAGACGAGCACCGACAACCTGCTCGCCGCCCTCGCCACGGCCCGGACCCGGCCGCTGTCGCGGGTGCTGTGCGCGCTCGGCGTGCGCGGCACCGGCCGATCCATGTCCCGCCGCATCGCCCGGCACTTCGCCACCATGGACAACATCCGTGCCGCCGACGCCGAGGCCCTGCAACAGGTCGAGGGCATCGGCCCGGAGAAGGCCCCCTCCATCGTCGCCGAACTCGCCGAGCTCACCGAGCTGATCGACAGACTCGCCGCGGCCGGGGTGAACATGACCGAACCCGGCGCCACTCCCCCGGCCGCGGCAGACGACTTGGCAGCACCGGCCGACACCCCGGACGACCGCCCGCTTACGGGCATGACGGTCGTGGTCACCGGCGCGATGACCGGGCCCCTGGAAAACCTCAGCCGCAACCAGATGAACGAGCTCATCGAGCGGGCCGGCGGCAAGTCCTCCTCCAGCGTCTCGAAAAAGACCTCCCTCGTGGTCGCCGGCGAAGGCGCGGGCTCCAAGCTTGCCAAGGCGGAAACCCTCGGGATCCGCCTCGCCGCACCCGACGAATTCGCACTGCTCGTCGCCGACTACCTGCCCTGATCACGTCACCGCCGACCGCCTGACCGCTGCGCCCAGCGGCACGGGCCAGGTCAATGGACGTCCTCCCAGAGCGAGGAGGCCGCCGACTACACCGGGAAGCAGAAGCCCGTTCAGCGCGAGCGCGGCCTTTCCGCCCTGGACGGGACCGGCCAGGGCCGGTGACGCAGCAGTAGACGGTGATGGTGCCGATCCCGGAACCAGCCGCAAGCTGGGCATACGGCTGGCCGTTGCGGAGGTGGACGAGGGTGAGCAGGGCCTGCCGACCCGCGCTCAGGCGCCGCCATCGGGTGCCGAGAAGACGACGGTGTTCCCTCAGGCGGGCAGTGAGGAAGCGCAGGGTCGAGCTGGACACGTCGACGCCGGACGGGTAGACAAGCACAGGCCAACTGCCCATCCGACAGGTGAGATTGACAACGGCTCACTGTACGACTGGCAGCTGCCCCGCCCCGCCTCAGCCGCTGAACCTACGTATGCGATTACGTAGTTCTACTGGCGCCTCGGGAAGGCAGCGTTGGGAGACTCGCCCCATGAGCTGCCTGACGGAGCCGTGGGGTCACGCCGGGGAGCTTGCTGCCTCCCTACTGGGCAACCGTCGCCAACTGTCCAACGGGTAGCGAACGCTGTCTGGCCATTAGAACCCGGCTGAACATTGGAGAGTCCTCCGTTGGTTTCCAAGATTCGTGTCCTACTGGGCATGCTCGTGCTCCTGGCGCTGGCCCTCGCCGCCGTCGCCCTGCTCGCGGCCATGAAAGCCGATGCCACCTGGTTCACGATCGTTCCTCTCGGCATCCTCGTTGTCGGCGCGTCCGTCGTCCAGTCGCTCGGATGGTTCAACAAAAAAGGCCGGTGACTGGCCTGGCGGCTCGCAGGGCACACGGTTCTACCACGGCGCCCTGCTCGTGGGGCAACGGCAGGTCCGTCCGGCTCATCCGGGTGCCGTCGAGCAGCCAGTCTGCAACCTTCCTGCTCAACTTCGCGGCCATGGCTGACCGCCGCCGCCCATGTCGTGAAACTGCGGACAGAGCCGTTCTCCAAGAATCGCCAGCGATCGAGGTTGATCAAGACGATGAACGAGGTGTCCCTGTCACGGGTGCCGTTGTGCACGTACCAGTTCGGTGCGGTGTCGGCCTTCGTGCTGACGAAGTCCATCGGGTTGATCAGGTGGAGCTGGTCGTCGACGGTCGTGCTCGACTTCTTGATGTACTCGTCCGGTGTGAGGCCGGTGTCGTCGAGACCGCTGCGTCGCCGGCCACGGCGTTGTGGTTCCAGCTCTACTCGGTGTAGTTCATGACGCCCACGGCGTCGAAGGCGGGCGTCGTCTTGAGCTTGGCCTGGGTGGCGACGAAGGCGAGACCGGGACGGTGTTGGCGGAGTCCGCCTTCATGTAGGTCCCGGCGGAGCGGATGACCTCCTGCTTGAGTCTTCAGCATGGTCGCGGCAGTGAGTTTGGTGCCGTCGGGGTCGAACGCCTTCGCCCGCAGCCGCACCGGTGGCCTCGACCTTGCCACCGCTGATCGCCTGGTCTATCAGCAGGTGTTCGCCCAGGAGTTCCCCAGGACGTAGGGCCGCCTATCTCGACACGGTTCCCTACGTGCTCAGTGAAGTCGGGCGAGAACGTCGGGATTTGCGCAGTGCGCGAGTGGCTGGCCTTGCAGGAATCTTTCTACTTCCGAGGCCACGATGGAGGCGGCGTTGAAAGCGGTCTGCTTGCTGGCGCCGGCCAAATGGGGCGTCATGACGATGTTGGGGGTCGTCAGCAGGCGTGAGCCCGCGGGGATCGGCTCGCGGGGGAAGACGTCGAAGGCCGCGCCGAAGAGCTTTCCGGCGTCCAGGGCGTCGCATACGGCGTCGTAGTCGACGAGGGACCCGCGGGCACAGTTGACCAGCACGCCGCCCGCGGGCATCAGGTCGATCATCTGCCGGGAGAGCAAGCCCTCGGTTTCCGGAGTCGCGCGGGCGTGGACGGTGACGAACGTGGAGCGCCGCATGAGGTCCGCCAGGTCGGTGACCTCGGCCGGTGACACGTCGTCCGGACGGACAAAGGGGTCGGCGACGAGCACATGGGCGCCGAAGCCGCGCAGGATGCGGGCGACCCGGGAGCCGATGGCGCCGTATCCGACGATGCCGACGGTGCTGCCCTCGAGCTCGGGCCCGACCTTGTCGAACATGTAGTAGTCACCTCGCCAGGTGCCTGCGGCGAGGTCCGCGTGGGTGGCGGGGACTCGTCGGGCCGCGGCCATCATGAGGGCGACCGTGTGCTCGGCGGTGGCGGTGGCGTTGCGGCCGGGGGCGAAGGAGACCGCGACGCCGTGCCGGGTGGCTGCTTCGAGGTTGGCGTTGACGGGGCCGCCGCGGCTGACGCAGAACAGGCGCAGATCGGGGCTGGCTTTGAGGATCCGTTCGGTGAGCGGTGCCATCTGGGTGACGCAGATGTCGACTCCGTCGAGGGCCTCGATGAGCTCGTCCTCGGTGCCCGATGCCTCCCGTACCTCGGCCACCTCCCCGAAGGGCTCGACCGGCCAGGGCAGGGTGAGTTCGCGGAAGGTCGCGCCTGGTGCGGCCGGCCGGAGCCTGTCGATGAGCAGGGAGTTAAGGACGAAGTGGTCACCGGCGGCGAGGATGGTGGTCACTTGAGTGCTCCTGGGGTCACGGGGCGGTTCAGCGTCAGCAACGACGGCACGCCGTCGTCGAGCACGACTTCGTTCAGGGCGCAGTTGGCCAGGAACGGGAAGGTGCGGCGGTACTGGCGCAGCGGCAGGCCGAGAATGCGGCAGAGCGCGAGCCGGATCGCGGTGGAGTGGCCCACGACGAGGACGCGGCCTTCGCGGTGATCGACCTGGAGGTCGGTGAGGAACTCCAGATAGCGGTCGCTGGCGGCCAGGGGGTCCTCTCCCTTGGGGAAGTGGTTCGTCACCGGGTCGCTCTTGAAGGCTGAGAGGTGGTCGGGAAATCGCTGTTGCATCTCCGCGCGCGTGAGGCCCTCGGCGATACCGAAGTCGAGTTCGCGCAGCCGTTCGTCCACGCTCAGTGGCAGCCCGGTGCTCACCGCGCTGTCGCGTGCGGTTTCTTGCGATCGCGTGAGTGGGGAGGCGAAGACCGCGGTCAGCTCCGCCTGCTCCGCCCAGTCCGCGAGCGCGCGTGATTGTGCGTGGCCGCGCTCGGTGAGCGCGATGTCGGTGCTGCCGGCATACCGGTTCTCGGCGTGCCACAGGGTCTCCCCGTGTCGGACGAAGATGACATGGAGGCTCAATGCGCCGTCCTTTCTCGTGCGTGGGTCGCGACGGCGCCGGGGAGCCAGCCGCGTTGGACAAGCAGATCGAGCAGCCGGAAGTACCCCTCGTCGTGAGGGTTTTTCTCTGATTGGCGTGGTTCGAGGGTCCGGTCGAGTCGCACCATCGCGGCGGCGACGCTGTCCAGAGCGTCACGGCTCGATGCTGCCAGCACAGCCATGCCGAGCGCGGGTTGCGCGTTGTGCGGAAGGCTCACCGGGCGTTGCAGTACATCGGCGCGCAACTGGTTCCATAGGGGGTTGCGAGTGGCCCCGCCGGTGAGGACGATCGCTCCGTCGGTCGGGGCGCCGAGCAGGTCCACGTAGTCGAAGCAGAGCCGTTCGACGTAGGCGGCGCCCTGCAGCAGTGCGGCGAAGGACTCGGCCCGGGTGGCCGGCTCGCGGCTGCCGAACGCGCGGGCGTCCGCAGCGACGAAGGGGAAGCGTTCTCCCGGGGAGACCAGCGGATAGCGCAACAGGTCGGTGGGCAGCAGCGCCGCGGCCTCGCGGGTGAGCGTGTCCAGGTCGGCGTCCGCGAATTCGCGTGCGACCAGGCCGGCTCCGACACTCGAGGCTCCACCGGGCAGCCAGTGGCCGGAGGGTGATCGGTGGGAGTAGACGACCCCGTGCGGATCATGGACGAGGTCTTTGGTGACGCCTTTGAGGACCAGGGTGGTGCCCATGACCGAGTTCCAACTGCCGACTGCCGTTGCGCCGGAGCCCAGTTGTGCCGCGCAGCCGTCGGTCATCCCGGCGACGACGGCGGTGCCTTCGCTGAGCCCGGTCTCGGCAGCGGCCGCGGCGCAGACCTGACCGATGACCGTGCCGGGCAGCACCAGGTCGGGCAGCATCGCGCGGGGGATCTCCAACGCGGCGAGAACGGGTTCGGGCCATGTCACCTGTGCGGCGTCGGCGCCGGTCTTGAGCGCATTGCTGGTGTCGGTGGGTACTTCGTGCCCGACGAGCTTGCGGTTGATGACGTCGTTCTGATGCGCCAGTCGCCAGCCGTTCTCAGCGGCGTGGGGGTAGTGGTTGAGCAGCCATCGGAGCTTGGGCAGAGCCCAGGAGCGCTGCATCCGCTGGTAGCCGGACTTGGCCCACTGCTGCTCCCCGGCGGCGTTGACCTGTTCTGCCTCCGCCGCGGCGCGCCCGTCGTCGTACATGAGTGCTGGTGTCACACAGAGGCCACGGCGGTCCAGCATGGTGATGGTGCCGGAGGTCGCGTCGACGGCCACTCCCTGGACCCGGCGCAGGTCGGCACCCGCGGCCCGTGCCAGGTCGATCGCCGTGAGGATCGCGCGCCACCACTGCTCGGGGTGCTGCTCGTGGCGATCGTCCTCCCGGCTGCTGGTCAGTGGGCAGGAGCCCTCGCCCAGCACACTGCCGTCGGACGCGGCGACGACCACACGTACGCCCTGAGTCCCCAGGTCGATGCCCAGCCACGCATCGCTTCCGCCGGCGGTCATGCGCCGACTCCACCGGTCGGGGTCGGACGTGTCTGTCCGCGGCCGTGTGCCCACAGCGGCTGGTTCAGTTCCCGCAGCTGCAGGAAGTCGGTGTACCGGTCGCTGAAGTCGTCGAACGCCTCCAGATCGGGCTGGTAGGTGGCGGCAACCTCCACGTACTTGGCGGCGGCGGTCGGGAGGTCCGGCTCGCGGCCGGTGGCGACCAGGCCGGTCAGCCAGGCGCCGCGGGCCCCGACCTCCGCGGAGGCGGGAATCGTCACTGGAAGGCCGGTCACATCGGCGATCAGCCGCATCCAGAAGTCGCTTCTGGTGCCGCCGCCGCAGAGCGCAAGTCTGTCCGGGGAACCCGGGGCCGCGGCCAGGCAGTCGCGGATGGTCATCGTGACTCCCTCCACCAGCGCACGGGCCACGTCTTCGCGGCCGGCTTCCAGGGACAGGCCGGACAGGGAGCCTCGCGCCGTGGTGTCGAAGAACGGGGCCCGCTCGCCGGCAGGTGAGAGGTAGGGGATGAACCGCACCCCGGCTGTGTAGCGTCTGCCCTGCGCTGCCAGAGCCATCAGATCGGTGACCGAGGTCAGTCCGAGCAGCCCTGCGCCCCAGTCCAGGACATCGCCGCCGCTCATGGTGGGGAAGGCGCGAAGATAGCGCCCGGGCACCCCGAGCGTCACGGTGATGCCCACCGGCTCGTCGGTGACCACCGTGTCCGTGATGACCTCCGTGGACAGGGTGGTGCCGAGGATGCAGCACGCCTGGCCTGAGGCCACCGCGCCAGTGCCGATGGCGGTGGCGCAGATGTCGTACGGCGCCATCACCACCGGGATTCCTGCGGGCAGGCCGGTCTCCGCGGCTGCCGAGACGCTGATCGTGGTGACCCGGTGGTCGTCGTCGCGAAGCTCGGGCAGGAGTCGCCGCGCCCACTGAAGGCCGTAGAGCTCGAACAGACGGTCGGACCAGTCGCGCCGCCTGATGTCCATGAACGGTGCCGATGCGTCCGACTCGTCGACGGAAGGCTCACCCGTCAGCTTCAGGTGAAGCCAGCCACCGCAGGTCAGCAGGTGACTCGATCGGGCTACCCGGTCGGGGTCGTTCTCGCGCAGCCAGGCCAGTACGGCGTTGGGCATGCCGGTGGACATCCGCGACCCGCTGGTCCGGAACGCCTCCCGCGCCACCCCGTCGCGCTCCCACGCGGTGATCTGGGCGGTGGCCCGTCCGTCGTTCCACAACACGGCCGGCCCGGTGGGACGCCCCTGACCGTCGACCAGCCAGGCGCCGTCGCCCTGTGCGGTGACGGCGACCATGTCGGGTACGTCGGGGAGCGCGGCGACGACTTCCCGTACGGCGTCGGCAACCGCGGCCCAGACCTCGGACATGTCCTGCTCGGCCCACCCGGTGCGGGGCCGCAACACCTGGGTCGGCCGTCGGCTGACCGCCAACTCCTTCCCGTCGTCGGAGTATCCGACCACCTTGATGGTGGTGGTGCCCGCGTCCATGGCGATCGCAGTCACTCGCTTCACCCCCGACCGTGGGCCTGGCGCGAGCGCCGGGCGACGGAGTCCAGGCCTACGGCGATGAGCAGGACCACGCCGGTGATGATGAACCGGTAGGAGGAGTCGAGGTTCAGCAGTGTCAGACCGCTGGAGATCGACTGGATGACCAGGACTCCGAGCAGGGCGGCGATGGCCGAGCCGCGACCGCCGAACAGGCTGGTCCCGCCGATCACCGCAGCGGCGATGGCGTTGAGGTTGACGTCTCCGGTACCGGTGCTCTGGTTCGCCGCGGCCAGTCGCGAGGCGGCCAGGATGCCGCCGACCGCGGCCAGCGCGGAACACATGACGAACGCCGAGGTGTATATCCGCCGCACGTTGATGCCGGCCCTGCGGGACGCCTCGGCATTGCCGCCGACCGCGTAGATCGATCGTCCGAACTTGGTGCGGGTCAGCACGTAGTTCATCACCAGCACCAGGGCGACGAAGAACACGAACATCCAGGCGACGCCGCGGGTGCGGTTCAGGTAGAAGACCACGAGCAGCAGCCCGGCCAGCAGCAGAAGCGACTGCATGACAAGCCACTGCAGCGACGAGGAGGACAGCCCGGCGTTGCGGCGGGTCCGGGCACGCACCCACCCGGTGGCCAGGAATCCAGCCGCGGCCGCCACCGCCAGTGAGTAGGCCAACCAGACGGGGACGAACCACAGCTGGGCGAACTTCACCAGGGTGGAGTCGTAGGGCAGGTTGATCGCGTTCTGGTCTCGAAGCAGCCACAGCTGTACGCCGAGGAAAGCCAGCAGCCCGCCCAGGGTGACCACAAAGCTGGGCACGCCCACGCGATTGAGCACCTGGCCGTAGAGCCAGCCGATCAGGCAGCCGCCGGCTACGGCCGCGAGGACCGCCAGCCACATCGGCTGGTCGTTCTTGACCATGACGACGGCCGTGATCGCGGCCGACACACCGCTCACCGATCCCACGGAGAGGTCGATCTGGCCGACCAGGAGGACGCACACGATCCCCAGCGCGAGAACGCCCACTGGCACCATGTCGAAGGACAGGTTCACCAGATTGGTGCTGGACAGGAAAGTCGGATTGAGGATCTGGAAGATCGTCCAGATCACCACGATGCCGCCGACGACTGGCAGCATGCCCAGGTCTCCACCCCGAACGCGGCGGATCGTGGCCCTGATGCTGTCGGTGATGCCTTGCGGCGTTACAAGACGCTCATCCTGTAGGTCAGTGGCCGATGCCACCGAGTTTTCGGTGATGGTCACAGCTCTTCCTTCTCTTCCTGCTTTTCCTGCTTTTCCTGCGGGGAAGTCGGTCGGCCTGCGGCTCGCCGCGAGACCACGTTGTCGGTCGCGCCGGTGATCGCGGCGATGATCTCTTCGGAGGAGACGTCCTTGGCGTCGTACACACCGTTGTTGCGGCCCAGCCTCAGCACCGCGACGCGGTCGGCCACCGCGCGGACGTCCTCCATGTTGTGACTGATCATCACCACGCCGAGTCCGTTGTCCTTGAGCCGTTCGACCAGGTTGAGGACCTCGGCTGTCTGCGCGACGCCCAGGGCGGCCGTCGGCTCGTCGAGCAGGACGATCTTCGGGTTGCTCAGCAGGGATCGGGCGATCGCGACCGTCTGCCGCTGGCCGCCCGAGAGGGCGGCCACCGGGACACTGAGTGTGGGGATCTTCGCCGACAGCTGTCGCAGCAACTCCCAGGAGCGCTTCTCCATGGCGACGTCGTCCAGCATCCAGGGCCGAAGTTCCTGGCCCAGGAACAGGTTCGCCTTGACGTCGAGGTTCTCGCACAGGGCCAGGTCCTGGAAAACGGTGGCTATGCCCATCGCATGAGCAAGGGCCGGTGAGCCGAGGGACACCTTCTTGCCGTGTACGAAGATCTCCCCCACGTCCGGGGTGTACACCCCGGAGAGGATCTTCACCAGGGTGGACTTGCCGGCGCCGTTGTCCCCGACGACGGCGACCACCTCACCGGCCGCGACGTCGAGCTCGATATCGGTCAGCGCGGCGACCGCGCCGAAGTTCTTGCAGATTCCGCTCAGCGACAACACGGTGTCCGTGCCCGCACCGGTGACCGCGGTGCCTGTCATCGTGACCCTCTTTTCCTCAGAGACTTCAGACCGCTACTGGATGCCCAGGCGTCCGCAGGCGGCGGCGTACTGCGCGGTGCACACGTCCTTCACCTTGAGCACTGCACCGGAGCCGAAGATGACTTCCTTGAGGTTCTTCTGTGTCACGACGGTCGGCTTGAACAGCTGCGACGGGGTGTTGAACAGCTTGGTGTCCGCCTTGGGCTCCTTGCCCTGCAGCAACTGTTCGGCCACGTCTGCGGCCGCCTCGGCGACGATCTTGATCGGCTTGGAGATGGTGTTGTACTGATCTCCCGCGATGATGCGCTGGATCGCTGCCAGCTCCGCGTCGTTGCCGGTGATCGGCGGGACCTTCACATCGGCGGCCTTGAAGGCCGCGATCGCTCCGCCGCCGGTGCCGTCGTTGGCCGCCACCACGCCGGCGATCTTGCCGCGGTACTGGGAGATCTGCCCGCTCGCCCACTGCTGGGCCTTCTCCGGCGCCCATCCCGGTGTGTCGTATTCGGCGAGCAGCTTGAATCCGCTGCTGTCGACGGCGTTGTGAACACCCTTCTTGATCAGCCCGGCAGCAGCGTCGGTGGGAGACCCGTTGATCTCGAGCACACCGCCCTCGGCCTTGGTCTCCTTCAGGTGATCGACCAGCGACTGGGCGATGGACTCGCCGATCGCCTCGTTGTCGAACGACACATAGAAGTCCGCGGGCTTGTCCGGGATGGGACGGTCGTAGGCGACCACCTTGACGCCCTGGGACTGCGCCGTCTGCACGATCGTGGCTGCCCCGGCCGAGTCCACCGGGTCGATCACGATCACCTTGGCACCCTGGGCCATCGCGGAATTCGCCTGCTGCTGCTGCAGCGAGGCGTCACCATTGGCGTTCTGGTAGATAACCCCGCAGTCCGGGCACAGCTTGGCCATACGCTTCTTGAACAGCGGAGCGTCGTACTGCTCGTAGCGGGTTGAGGCCAAGTCGGGCATGAGGAATGCGACCTTGCCCGACTTTCCGTCCGCCTTGGCGGACCCGGAGTTCCCGCCACTCGGTTCCTGAGCGCATGCGGTGAGAGCGCTGAGGGCGAGAATGCCGGCGAGAGCACCAATGGCCAGTTTTCTCATGTTCGACTCCTTGATCCAGAACCGTGTAGCCGCCGGTTGGTCGCTACGACGTAACGCACAAGAAACGCGTGGCTCCTGCGGGTGTCAACACATCCTGAGAACTGAACACCGATGTTTGATCCTTTGCTCAACCTGACTGTTCGTTCTCCTGGCATGGGGGAACATCGGTGTGCCATGCTCCTTCGGGGAGCGCGCCACAAACCCTGCTGTAACACGCTCGTTGCAGGTGAGAGCGCGCAGCTGACGAGATGAAAACCCGACACAACGCGTATGTGTTCTGTTAACAGAAAGGGAACAGAGGGACTTTCATGAAGGAAGGTAAAGATCCGGCCACCGGCGAGGGCGGGCGAGGGCCGCGCGAGAGGCGCGAGCGGATCAAGAGCCGTGTCGTCGACGAAGGCTTCGTCCGCATTGAGCGGCTCGCCGACGAGCTGGGCGTGACGCCGATGACCATCCGCCGGGATCTCGACTACCTGCAGGGCAAGGGCTGGCTGAGGAAAGTCCGCGGCGGGGCGACCGCACAACCGTCGACGGCCTTCCACGGCGACATACGGCACCGCACCCAATCCATGGCGCCGACGAAAAACGCGCTCGCCCATGCCGCACTAGGCCTCGTCAAGCCCGGTCAGTCCCTCATCGTCGATGACAGCACCACGGCCCTCGCGCTTGCCGGACTGCTCTCGCAGCGCGCACCACTGACGATCATCACCAACTTCGTACCCGTCATCCAGGTTCTCGCCGGCAGTCCGGGAATCGAGCTCATCTCACTTGGCGGCGCGTACTACCCCGCCTACGACGCATTCCTCGGCATACGGACCATCGACGCGGCGAACACCCTGCGTGCCGACACGCTGTTCGCCTCGACGACCGCCATCACCCGCGGCCACTGCTACCACCAGTCCCAGGAGACGGTGGGAGTGAAACGAGCCCTGATGGAAGCCTGCGACCGCAAAATCCTTCTGGTCGACCACACCAAGTTCCAACGCCGCGGCCTCTACCAGCTCGCACCCGTCACCGCGTTCGACCTCGTCATCGTCGACGCCGGCATCTCGGCGTCAGAGCTCGACACACTGCAGGCCAGCGGCGTGGAAGTCCTCGTCGTCGACACGGGGTGAAACCCGGTGCGCGTGCAGCGCGGAGCGGGCCGCGACAGCCACCGGCGTCATGCTCGGGTGCCGTCCCGATGCCGTCTGTGCATGGTCATGGCTGCGAACTCTCGACGGCTCAGCGCAGCTCCTGGATGCGGGTCAAGTTGCCGGCGGATCAAGGACGGCGCAGTCGCGAACGCCGTAGGGCTGCACGGTCGGCTCCTGGACGACCTCGGCGCCGGCTTGCAGACATGCGAAGGCGCAACCTCGGCCAACAGACGCTACGACAAGAGAGCTTACGTCTTCCACGGCACGGTGACCGCCGCGTCGGTCCGCTTACGGCTCCAGCCGTAATCCGGCCGGACAGCTGGTCGGTCAACTTGTCGGGAGGTTCCGGCCCGGTCGCCCGCGCCGCGCACGCGACTTCCGCAGGTTGGCGACGTTGCCGCAGGTGCGCACGTCGTGCCACACACCACTGGTGTTGCGGGAGTTGTCCCAGAAGGCCACCGCGCACAGCGGATTACGGCACAGCTTCAAGCGGCGCCACGTTCCAGCGAGTTGGGCGTCGTAGATCGCCAGAAGTACCCGTTGACCGAGAGCGGGAATGCCCACTGAGCCCGGTACGAATCTCACGGTCCCGTCGGCTTCGAATCGAACCCTGACGGCTGCTTCGACGGCTGCCGGCCTGGTGCCCTCGTCGTGATCCAGGTCGTGGTCGCGCTCGACCAACGACCGCCGTATGGCGTCACGCAGCGCCCGGAGATCACCCACGCCTGGGCTGTCGCCCGCGATCCCGTAGGCGCCCAGCCACCGCGCCGCGGTATCCGGCGCGTCCAGAAGGTCCGGAACATCGCCACCGGCCTTCGGGATGGAAGCGGTGTTCAGCAGGTCCTGAACGATCCGCAGCTCACCAGGCGCCATCGCGACGCCAAACCGGTCGTTGCCGTCGGTGCCCGCATGCGTGGCACCGACGTCTGCATCTCCTTGCCCGCCTTTCTCCATGACAGAAGCGTACACGCTTTGTATGTGCCACGTCGGCGCACACGACGCGAAGATGCGGACACCCAAGCCTTGTAATGACGCAAGCAAAAGCCATACGGTTATGTCACCACGACGGAAAGGATCGACTGTGATCACCTATCCGGACAGAGGGAACCCCGGCCTACGGCGGACGGACAATGCGCCCGCATCCGCAGCGAGCGGCATGGTCGAGGACTGGGCCGCGACGCACTTCGCCGGCACCGACTACCAGAAGCATGTCCCGCGGCGGGAGAATCTCGCTGCGGCCGGCGGACAGGCGGAAGCCCGATGAGCAGCACCGATCTTCGCTATGAGGTCTTCGTCTCGGACATGGTGCCGGTTACGGTTGCGGCTCCGCCACGGCCGGACGGCGGGCCGTCGCTGTGGTCATCGATGTCCCACACGCTCATCTACGGGAAGACCGAGGCGCTGCTGACCGACCCGCCGGTCACACGCGGGCAGGCCGACACGCTCATCAAATGGGTGGAAAGCCACGATGTGGCTCTGCGCTACATCTATGTGACCCACGCTCACTTCGACCACTTCGCGACCACGAATTACCTGCTGCGCCGGTTCCCCGACGTGACGGTCGTCGCGAGCGACGCGGTGCTCGCGGGCATCGCTCGCCAGACACCTGGCGGAGTGCTGGCCGGCGTGTACAGGGATATCTTCGGCGACGCCCTTCCCGAGCCTCCGTTGACTGTCCAGGGTTCCGTGTTCCCCGCCGGCGGGCTGCTCCTCGACGGGCACGAGCTCGTCGCGCACGAGGTCGGCCACTCCGACACCGACGACACCAGCGTGCTGCACGTGCCCTCACTGGACCTGGTCATAGCCGGTGATGTCGTCTACAACAACGTGCACCAGTACCTCGGAGAAGGCCGAGACGGCGGACTGGACGCGTGGCACCGGGCCCTCGACAAGGTCGCCGCCTTGAAGCCACGTTTCGTGGTGGCCAGTCACAAGGACACCCAACGCGGAAATCCCGCATCGGACATCGAAGAAACGCGGCGCTATCTCGACGCCGGCGCCGTCGTCCTCAAGCAGGCCACGGCCCCCGCGGAATACTTCGACGCGATGAAGCAGCGCTATCCCGAGCGTGTGAACCCGTGGGCAATCTGGCTCAGCGCCCTTCAACTGTTCGGCACCTGACCGCCAAAACCGGCCTGTGCACGGCGGGGAAGGCGGCAGGCGGCGTCTTCCCTGCTCACGGCACGGCAGTGAAACGCGGCAACTGGCGGGGCTTTACCAGCAGATGCCGGAGTTACCAGACGCTGCGGAGGCGCGTCAGATCGGCCGGAGATCCCCTCGTGCCTCTGGTCCGGGCATCAGTACAACGAATGTCAGGCCCGTTCCAACGGCATCCGAATTCCTCCTTCGGACAGGCCGTACCCCTCGACGAGCGGGAACCCGTACCGGGCCTCGAACCGGGTCAGCAACTCGGCGGAGGCGGGTGCGGCGCCGCAGACTCCGAACCGCAGCGACGAGGTGTCGGGCCGGACGTCGTCCGGGAGCGCCGCGAGCATGCTGTAGATCGTCGGCACCGCGCTGAAGAAGGTGGGGCGCTCCTGCTCGACGAGTTCGAAGAAGATGCGGGGGGCGAAGCGGCCCGCGATGACGACGCTCGCGCCCACGAGCAGCGGCAGAAGGACGCTGACCACGATGCCGTTGACATGGAAGAGCGGCAGGATCAGCAGGCACCGGTCGGCCGGCCCGACCTCCAGCGCCCGGCGCCCCATCTCCACCATGGCGTCGATGTTGGCGTGGTCGAGCATCACGCCCTTGGGCACTCCGGTCGTACCACTGGTGTAGATGAGCAGGGCCAGCGTGGCCGGGTCCAGAAGCGGTGCTTGATCCGGCTCTGTTGTTCCTTCGTACAGTTCGCCGACCGCGAGTACGGCGACCTCGTGCGCCATGACGGCCGTACCGTCCTCGACCACCAGCAGGCGCGCACCGGAGTCCTGGAGCTGTCGGACCACTTCGACGTCGGTCATGCTCGGGTTGACCGGCGTGACGGTGGCAACGAGCCGCCAGGAGGCGAACAGCAGGACCACGAACTCGACGCGGTTCGTCAGCTGGAGGGCGACGACGTCACCGGGACCGATCCCGAGGTCCTGGAGCTGACGCGCTGCCATGCGGACCCGGCTCAGCAGTTGCGTGTTGGTGAGGGACTGGTGCCCGTCGGAGACCGCGGCTCCATGGGGGTCGAGTTCGGCGCGGCGGTCGGGCAGGGAAGCGAAATTCATGGCGGGCTTACCTGTCTCGGTATGTCTCGGGGTGATGCGATCCGGTCAGGCGCCGGCCAGGGGCCGTAGCGCGACCGCTACGACCCCTGAGGCCGTCAGAACATCGTGTTGTCGTTGGCGGCGGTCTCCGGCACGTCCTGCACGGCGTCCCAGTGCTCGACGATCTTTCCGTCCCTGACCCGGAAGAGGTCGATGACCGCTCGGCCGCGCTCGCCCGGGGTCTCGACGTAGTGGCTGTGGACGGCCACCAGGTCGCCCTCGGCGATGATCCGCTTCGGGGCGATCGTCAGCTGCGGGAACTGCTCGAAGTACGCGCCCGCTCCGGCCTTCACACCGGCCACGCCGTCGGGGAAGTTCGGGCTGTGCTGGTGGTATTCGGGGCCCACGTAGGTGTCGATGGCGGTCAGGTCCTTTCGGACCAGGAGCTGGTCGACGAAGGCAGTGACCAGCTTCTTGTTGTAGGCGGTGAACCACCGCTCCCCTGGCCCCTCGACCTGCGGCCGGGAGAGGGTCGAGAACATGTCGTTGCCGTTGGCCGTGGTCGCCGGCACCTCCTGGAGGATGTCCCAGTGCTCGGCGATCTTCCCGTCCTGGAAGCGGAAGATGTCAAAGACGGCCATCCCGGGGGTGCCGGGAACCAGGACGCCGCGGGAGTGCAGGAGCACCAGGTCGCCCTCGGAGATGACTCGCAACACGTCGAACGTGGCGTCCGGGAACTGCTCTCGCATGCCGGCGCCGAAGGCCTTCATGGCCTCGGGGCCGTCAGGGGCAAGCGGGTTGTGCTGGATGTAGTCCGGCCGCACGTGGCGCTCGACGACGGTCGTGTCGCCCCCGTCGAACACGGTCCTGAGGACTTGGGCGGCGATCTGCGTCTTCACCGTCCCTTCCACGGTCAGCACGATCTTGCCGGTGGTGCGGCCGGTCTCGCCGAGGGCGTGGGCCTTGGCCGCCTCGGCGAGTGGGAAGGTGGCCTCGATGTGGGCGCGCAGGGCGCCGGTTTCGACCAGGTCGGCGATGGCCTGCATGCCGGCGCGGTCGGCCTCGACGAGGAGGGCCTCGTAGCGGATGCCCCGTTCGGCGATGCCGGCCAGCTCGTCGGGGTCGACGGGTACCGGCAGGATCGAGACGAGGGTGCCGCCCGGGCGCAGCACGGCGAGAGAGCGGGCGCGGGCCGCGGTGTCCAGCGAGACGGAGTCGAGGACCACGTCTATGTCCTTGACGGCCTCGGTGAAGTCGACCGCGTGGTAGTCGATGGCCTCGTCCACTCCCAGAGAACGCAGGAAGTCGTGCTTGGCGGCACTGGCGGTGCCGATGACGTAGGCGCCACGGGACTTGGCGATCTGGACCGCGAGATGGCCGACGCCGCCGGCGGCCGCGTGGATGAAGACGCGCTGCCCGGGCTGGATGTCGGCCGTGTCGACGAGGGCCTGGTAGGCGGTCAGGGCGGCGAGCGGCAGAGCGCCGGCCTGGACGTGGTCGATACCGGCGGGCTTGTGGATGAAGGCGCGGGCGGGGCCGGTCACGTACTCGGCGTGGGAGCCGACGCCGTGCGGGTAGGGCAGCATGCCGAAGACCTCGTCACCCGGCTTGAACACGGTGACGCCGGTACCGACGGCCTCGACGACTCCGGAGACGTCCCAGCCCAGGATGAGGGGCAGCCCGCTGGCGGTCATGGGCTGGGCGCGGTTCCACCAGTCCGTCGGGTTGACGCCGGCAGCGCGGACGGCGATCAGGATCTCACTCAACCCCGGTTCGGGCCGGGGCAGTTCGACCTCCTTGAGCACCTCGGGGGAACCGTGGGAGTCCTGGCGGATGGCACGCATCGTGGCGGTACTGGGATTCGTCATGCATCCAGCGTCGCGGCCCGCGCCCCCCAGGCACCATGGCATGAATGCCAATTTTCAACGGGATCATGCCACAACGTAGGTCGTCGATTCGGTGTCATCCACGCCCAGGCTCGCCACGTTCGGCGACTGCCGGTCCACTCCACCGGGCGATGCTTAACGCGGACCTCTGTGCCCGGACTCCATACGGCGTCTGGAACCGCTGTTCCAGCGCAACCCCAGCCGCGGGAACGCCTTCGGTCTGGTGAAGTCCTTGTGACGCGTGAAAAGCCGGGCGCAGGGTTCCGGCGCCTGTCCGGAACCCCGCGCACGCCGTCGTCAGAACATGGTGTTGTCGTTGGCGGAGGTCTCCGGGACGTCCTGCACGGCGTCCCAGTGCTCGACGATCCTTCCGCCCCGCACCCGGAAGAGGTCGACCACGGCCTGGCCGCGCGTGCCCGGTGTGAGGACGTAGTTGCTGTGGACGGCCACCAGGTCACCCTCGGCGATGATCCGCTTACGGGTGACCCTCAGTTGCGGGAACTGGGCGCCGAACGCGGCGGCTCCGGCCTTCAGGCCGGCCACGCCGTCGGGGACGTTCGGGCTGTGCTGGTCGTACTCGGGGCCCACGTACGCGTCGACGGCGGACGGGTCCTTCTTCACCAGGAGCCGGTCGAAGAACGCGGTGACCAGCTTCCTGTTGTACGCGGTGCGCCACGCGGGACCCGGCGCCTCGGTCCGCGGCCGACTGACCGTGGAGAACATGTCGTTGCCGTTGGCCGTGGTCGCCGGCACCGCCTGCAGCACGTCCCAGTGCTCGGCGATCTTCCCGCCCTGGAAACGGAAGATGTCGAACGCGGCCACCCCGCGGGTGCCAGGGGTCAGGACGATGTTCGAGTGCACGAGCACCAGGTCGCCCTCCGAAATGACCCGCTTGATGTCGTACCGCAGGTCCGGGTACTGCTGCCGCTGGAGGGCACCGAAATACTTGAGGGCCTCGGCGCCGTCGGGGGCCAGCGGGTTGTGCTGGATGTAGTCCGGCCGTACGAAACGGTCGACGACGGATGTGTCGCCCCGCTCGAAGACACCCTTGAGAAGCTGGACGGCGACCGCCTTCTGGTAGCCGAGCCGGGCGCTGTCGCCATATCCGGCGCTGGAGATTTCCGCGGCTCGATCGCGGCCGGGAGCTTCGCGATGTGCGGCGGAAGCGACGGCGGGCACGGCAGCGGCACCCGTGAGAGCGACAGCCATGAGTGCGGCGGCAAGGGTACGGCGGCGGGCGAATGCGGTGGTGTTCACGGGGGCTCTCTTCTCCGGACTCGGGGGCTCGTAGATGAGTTGATCGGTGGGCCGCCTGGTGGCGGTGTTCGTCATGTGCCGAGCCTGGCCGCCACCCGCCGCACGCTACAATGGCACGAATGCCAACTTTCGACGGGATCACGCCATGGCGCAGCTTCACCGAGTCGTAGTTCTGGCCATCGACGGGGTGTACCCCTTCGAACTGGGCATCCCCAGCCGGGTCTTCGGAGCCACAGACGGCCTCTATGAGGTCCTCACCTGCACCGTCGACGGCCGCCCGGTCCGCACCAACTCCGACTTCTCGATCACCGTCGAGCATGGCCCGGATGTACTGCGCACCGCCGACACCGTCGTCATCCCCCCTTTCACCTCCACATCAGTGACCCGCGAAGTATCGGAAGCCGTGACGAAGGCGCTCGTGTCGGCGGCCCCGGGCAGTCGCCTCGTATCGATCTGCACCGGCGCCTTCGTTCTCGCCGCGGCCGGTCTCCTCGACGGCCGGCCGGCCACCACCCACTGGGTGGTCGCGGACCTCTTCCGCTCGTGGTTCCCCCAGGTCGCACTCGACCCGGACGCCCTGTTCATCGACGACGGGGACATCCTGACCTCAGCAGGCGCCGCCTCCGGGCTCGACGTCTGCCTGCACCTCATCCGCAAGGACCACGGCAGCGAAGTCGCCAACCAGGTGGCCCGCATGTGCATCGCCCCTCCATGGCGCGACGGAGGGCAGGCGCAATACATCCAGCACCCGGCACCCACAACCACGGCCAGCGGAACGGCCGCCGCCCGCCAGTGGGCCCTGGAGAACCTCCACGAGCCGATGGCCCTGGCGGACCTCGCCGAGCACTCCCATATGAGCCTGCGCACCTTCGCCCGCCGCTTCACCGAGGAGGTGGGCATGAGCCCGGGACGCTGGCTGATCCAGCAGCGCGTCGACCGGGCACGGCACCTCCTGGAGACCACCGATCTGCCGGTGGACGAGATCGCCGGCCAAGTCGGCTTCGCCGGCGGCACATCGCTACGGGAGCACCTGCACGCCGCCATCGGCGTCTCCCCGCTCGCCTACCGGCGCACCTTCCGCGGCGCCCTGTCCCCCACGCACTGAGCGCCACTACACGTGCCGATCCGCGAGCGCGGCGATGAAACGGCGCACCGCTTGAACCCACACCGCACACATGCCTGGCCATAGCCCGCTGCCGCGAGGCCTCAAAGGCGACAGCCCTGCTACCCGGCCACGCTTGTTGATGGACTGAGTCCGCCGACGGCAACGATGGACCCCGGAGATGATGGCCTACTTGCCATCCACGGATCGACCACTTACATTACGCACGTAATCTAATCGACCTTCAGCCCTACGTTGATCACACCGACTGCCGACTGCATCCAAGACACAAGGTAGGCACCCCGAAGTCCTGCCGACGAGGCGAACATCGGCCACCACACACAGCGCGCCTCACTCGCCCTCACCGCCGAAGGCATCCCCGTCGATGCCGATGCTCGGTGCCCCACGCCCGCGCCGTCGCGCCATCGACGCGAGGGCAGCGGCGCGGCAGGAGCCGAGGACCACTCAACCGTCGCCAGGCCCCAAGCCGTGACCGCGCCGACCGTCGACCCGTGGGCCTCACGCGTTCGCACAAGGCGCCCCGCCCTTCCACAACCGGGCCTTCGGCACGAGATCCGCAAACCAAAAAGACGGCCGACTGACACACGCCCCAACAGACCAGATTTCACAGGCACATCGGGCACATCGGGCACAGAGGAGAACAACATCATGAGTACCTATCTGACGGACAAGGCCGAGGACCTGACCGAGGAAGGCGCTTCCGCGACGTTCACCTACCGGCGGATTGGGCCCCCGGGCGGCGTCCCCCTGGTCCTGGTGAGCGGCTTCCGCGGGACCATCGACTCTTGGGACCCGGAGTTCCTGGATCTCCTGGCCGCCGACCACGACGTGATCCCTTTCGACAACGTCGGGATCGGTTACACGACCGGTGAAGCGCGCGAATCGATCGAAGGATTCGCCGACGGCGCCATCGAGTTCATCGAGGCCCTCGGCCTGACGCAGGTCGATCTGCTCGGATGGTCCATGGGCGGCTTCGTAACCCAGCACTCCGCAAGCTGACCTCGGCCGGCATCCTGAAGACCGTCCCCTACCGGGAGCCCGGCAGCCGCCCCCGCAACGAATACCGCCTGACCCGCAAGGGCTGGGACCTGTGGCCCGTCCTGATGGCCCTGACCCAGTGGGGCGAGACATACACCCTCGGCCCCGAGGGGCCTGTCCTGGACGTCACCCACACCGACTGCGACGCCCCGGTCCGCGTCGTCGTCGAATGCTCCGCGGACCACTCCGCCCTCACCCCCCGCGACGTCACCGCACGGCTGGGAAGCGGCGCCCGCCTCCGGCCCTGAGCCATCGACCTCGCGGCCGCGGTCGTAGGCAGGACAGCGGCCGGACATCAGCCGAACGCCGTCCACTCCGCCGCCGTTGCCCCTCAGCGCACTATCGACTTCAGCGCGCCGCCGAACCCCACTGGCGGCGCGACGGGGTCGTGCTCGTGGACCTGGAGCGGCTGTAGGCGGGCGCGTGGCGCCGATCGACGGGGTCAGCCACGGGGCAGGAGGAGGCGGGACAGGGCGGCGGTGGCGAGGAGGAGGGCGGCAACGGTGAGGAGGCCGATGCGCATGCCCGGCAGGGAGAAGTCCCCGCCCGGGCCGGAGAGCACGCTGCCGAAGAGGGCGACGGCGAGCGCACCGCCGGTTTGGCGGAGGGAGTTGAGCAGCCCGGACGCGGTCCCCGCGCGTTCCTGCGGGACGGCGTCCATCATCAGCGCTGTCAGGGCGGGCACCGCGAGCGCCCCGCCGACACTCAGCGGCAGCAGCAGGACGAGTACCAGCCATACCGGGGTGTGCGCGGCCAGCGGCAGCATGGCCAGCATCGCTCCGGTGAAGACCAGCTGCCCGGCGACGATCACCGGCCGCCGTCCGATCCGCTCCGCCAGCCGCGGCGAGACCAGGTTGGTCGCCGTCACCACCGCCGACATCGGGACGAACATGAGCCCGGCCGCGATGGCCGACATCCCACGCAGCTGCTGGTAGTACAGCCCGAGCAGGAAGATTCCGCCGTAGAAGGCGGCGTTGACGGCGAAACCGACCGCGAGCGGGACGGCCACCCGGCGGTCCGTCAGCATGCCCAGCGGAACCATGGGCTGGCGGTGCCGGGCCTCCACCATGCGGAAGGCGCACCCGGAGGCGAGGGCGATCGCGGCAGCGGCCAGCACGGGGCCGCTGGTCCAGCCCAGGTGGCCGCCCTCGATCACCGCGAAGGCCAGCCCGGCCAGGGCCAGTACGGCGGCGAGCTGGCCGCCGCCGTCCAGTGCCGCGGGCCGGCGCGGGGAGCGCGGCACCCGGACCAGCAGGCCCAGGATCACCGCGCCCACGGGGAGGTTGAGCAGGAAGACCGCTCGCCAGCCGGCCGAGTCGGTGAGCAGCCCGCCCAGCACCGGACCCGCGGCCATCGCCACCGAGCCGCCGACCGTCCACAGCGCGATGGCGCGGGCACGCGCCCGGGGGTCCTCGTAGGCCTGCCGGATCAGCGCCAGCGAGGCCGGCATCACGACCGCGGCGGCGGCGCCCTGCGCCACGCGTGCGCCCACCAGCACGCCGATGCCGGGCGCGAGCGCGCAGCCGAGCGAGGCGAGGGTGAACAAGGCGACGCCCCATGCGTAGGCGCGGCGGGCGCCGGTGCGGTCGGCGAGGGCTCCCGCGGAGAGCATCAGGGCCGCGAACATCAGGGTGTACGCGTCAACCACCCACTGCAGCCCGGCCATCCCGCCACTGAGGGAGTCCCGGATCGCGGGCAGCGCGATGTTCACGGCCGAGACGTCGATGGTGATCACGGTGAAGCCGAGAAGCGAAGCGACCAGCGCGACGCCGCTCCGCCGCGACACGGCGGGTGCCTCGGCAGGCGGCGCGGTTGGCCGGGCTCGGCCCGGCTGTCGTCGCCGCAGCTCGGGCGCCGACGGTTCCGAGTCGTGCCCGGGGGTGGAGGCGGTCGACGGGGACGGGGCAGGGGTGGCAGGCATGGTGAACTCCTGGGCGACTGCAAGGGACGGCTCATCAGAGATGACCGGGCGGGCGGCCGCAGCCCGCCGGGGCCGCGGACCGGTGTCTCGCACCCCCTGGGCCCCGGCGGACGGGCCGCCCGCTCCGGCGGATCAACTCTCCGCCCGCGCGCGGCCGCCCGGAAGACCGCGCTGTGCCCGGGGTGCGGCGTTCCAGGCCCTGACACGGCCCCCCACGCTCTTTCACCGCCTGCGACAATGGCCGAATGGCAGCAGCAGCGGATACGAGGGGCACGGAGCTCGGCCGATACCTGAAGGCCCGCAGGGCGCAGGTACGCCCGGAGGATGTCGGTCTCCCGGCCGGTGCGGGCCTGCGCCGCACTCCCGGACTGCGCCGGGAGGAGCTGGCCGCGCTGGCCGGAGTGAGCGTCGACTACTACATCCGCCTGGAGCGCGGCCGGGAGACCAACCCCTCCCCCGCCGTCGTGGACGCTCTCGGCCGCGCCCTGCGGCTGCGTGGCGACGGTTACGAACGCTTGCACGAACTCGCGGAAATGGCCTCAGGCCGGCCCTCCGAACTGCCTGCCTGCTCGGACCACACCGTCCGCGACTCAGTGCTGCGGATGCTGGAGTCGGTGCGCCCGCTGCCCGCCTATGTGGTGAGCCGCTACAACCGCGTACTGGCCGCGAACCCGCCCGGCCGACGGCTGATGCCCGGACTCTGGGACTGGCCGGAGGACCAGCGCAACCTGACCCGCTATCTCTTCCTCCACCCGGTCGGCCGGACGCTCTACGAGCCGTGGGAGGAAACCGTCGCCCTCTCGGTGGCGCATCTGCGGGCGGTCGCCGGGGCCGACCCGGACGATCCGGAGCTGACCGCGCTCGTCGGCGAACTGATGCTGAAGTCAGCGAAGTTCGCGCAGCTCTGGGAGCGGTACGACGTCTGCGAACGCGGCGGCGGGCAGAAGTGCTTCCAGCATCCGAAGGCCGGCCCGATGACCCTGACCTACGAGGTCATGCGACTGGCCCGGACGGGCGGCCAGCGCATGGTGGTCTACCAGGCAGCCCCCGGCACCCCGGACGAGACGGCCATGCTCCGCCTGGAGTCCGCGGACACCCGACCGGAGTCGGCGCCCTCGGACCATCCCGAGCCAGCCTCCGAGCCCCACCTCGCCGGCATGCCCTCCCCGGCCCACACCTCCGCCGGCTGAGCCCGGACCGCCACCCTCGCCTCTTCGGGCACCTCGGCCCCCGGCGAAAAGCGCGGTTAACGGTGAACCCGGTGATGCGCCGCACGATCGTGTTGGGTGCGGCCCTGCTTCACCTCGCCCAGCCACGTCACGCACAACCACTTTGCGGCTGGTGTCCGACATAGAGGTCTGGGGGGCCCAAGCCGCCGGAGGACGTCTCCGCGATCAGCCGCTGCTTGGAGCGCTTGGATGCGGTGAAGGCGTAGAGAGCCAGTGGCTTGTCCCGACCGCTGATGAAAGTGATCGCCGCGTCCAGGTCGGGGACGCGGACGATGGGCAGGATGGGCCCGAAGATCTCGTCACGCATCACGGCCGAGTCGGGGTCGACGTCCGCGAGAACGGTGGGGGCGATGTAACGGGTGGGACGGTCGTGGTCGCCGCCGACAACGGTCCGGCCATCGTTGAGCAGACCGGCAAGCCGGTCGAAGTGGCGCTCGTTGATGATGTTGCCGTAGTCGGCGCTCCGGGCCGGATCGGTGCCGTACATCTCCCGGATGGCTGCGGTCAGGTGCGACTCGATGTCGGCGCCCGCCTGTCCGACAGCGAGCACGTAGTCGGGCGCGACGCAGGTCTGGCCGGCGTTCATGAACTTGGCCCAGACGATGCGACGGGCGGCCGTCGCGAGGTCGGCACCGGGTTCGACGACGGCGGGACTCTTGCCGCCCAACTCCAGGGTGACCGGGGTGAGATGGCGGGCCGCGGCAGCCATCACGATGCGTCCCACCGTGCCGTTGCCGGTGTAGAAGATGTGGTCGAAGCGCTGTTCCAGCAGGGCGGTCGTCTCCGGTACGCCCCCCTCGACGACGGCCACGGCCTGCGGATCCAGGAACCGGGGCAGCCAGTGGGCGAGCGCGGCCGAGGTCGCGGGGGCGACTTCACTGGGCTTGAGGATGACGCAGTTACCGGCGGCCAGTGCGCCGACAAGGGGCGCCAGCGCCAGATTCAGCGGGTAGTTCCAGGGGCTGATGATCAGCACTGTGCCCAGCGGCTCGCGGACGGTCCAGGCCCGGGCCGGCGCGAGCACCAGAGGTACGGAGACCTTGCTCGGACGAGTCCACCGGTCGAGGTGGCTCAGGGTGTGGTCGATCTCCTTGATGAGGAAGCCGATCTCCATGACGTGCGACTCGGTCGCGTTCTTGCCGAGGTCGGTGTACAGCGCGTCTGCGAACACGTCCTGATGTTCGGCCAGCATCTGCCGCAGCGCGTGCAGCTGCTGCCTCCGTCACGAGAGGGGCTTGGTGCGTCCGGTGTTGAAGGTGGCGCCGCTTTCTGGTGTGACCCCTCCCACGCTTCCTGAATCCTTCGAACGACCCCTCCGGCGCTCCGACTCGGGGGATGACCGATGACCGAGTCGGCGGCACGCAGGGGCCGCCCCCGTGATGCCAACCGGGACCGTGCTTTGCTGGATGCGACTCCGGCCGTCCTGGGCGAGAGCGGCTACGGCGGCTTGACCACCGCCGCCGTGGCGGCCCGCGCCGGAGTGTCCACGGCCACCCTCTACCGCCGCTGGCCGTCCAAGGAGTTCCTGGTCGTCGACGCTGCCGCGGCCTACTCCCAGGAGCTCACGGCAGTTGCCGACACCGGCACCCTCGAAGGGGACCTGCGTGCCCTGCTCCGGGACAAGGCGGCCTCGATGACCGGGAAGGAGGGAGGGGTGTTGCGGTCCCTGATCGCCGAGGGTGGGCACAACGCCGCCCTGGCGGACGCCCTCACGAAGGCGTTCGTGCTGCCCGTTCGCCTACGTATGGAGGAGATCGTGCAACGTGCGGTGGACCGGGGTGACATCGCGCCTGTCGAGCACGCCGATCTGCTCGGCGACCTGGTCATCGGTCCCATGATGAGCAGGTTCTTCCTCACCCCGCTGCCGCCGGACGAAGTGGACGCAGGCTCGGCGGCGGAGACGGCCGACCGCCTACTGCCCCTCCTCCTCCGTGCCATCGGAGGCAAGGGGAGCCAGTGAGCCGGCAGCCCGCTCGTTTTCGCGGAGCAGGTACTTCTGGATCTTCCCGGTGGAGGTTCGGGGCAGTTCCCCGAAGACGACCCGCTTGGGCGCCTTGAATCGTGCGATGCGGTCTTTGACGTGGTCGATGATCTCCCGCTCGGTGGCGACCGCATCCGGGCGCAGGACTGTGTACGCGACCGGCACCTCGCCCCAGCGGTCGTCCGGGGCACCGACCACGGCGACTTCGAGGACCGCCGGATGGCTGGCGATGGCCTGCTCGACCTCGATCGAGGTGATGTTCTCTCCACCGGAGATGATGACGTCCTTGCTGCGATCCCTGAGCTCGATGTATCCGTCGGGGTGGCGAACACCGAGGTCGCCGGTCCGGAACCAGCCGTCCGGTGCGGCCGCGGCCGTGGCGGTGGCGTCCTTGAGGTAGCCCAGCATGAGGTTGTTGCCGCGCAACCTGATCTCACCGATCGTGGTGCCGTCCGCGGGTACGTCCACTCCGTTGGCCACCACGCGGGCGGTGAGGCCGACGATGTTGGACACGCCCTGCCGGGCGCGAAGCCGGGACTGTTCCTCGGGGGCGAGGCCATTCCATTCGGGGTGCCAGTCGCAGAGCACCGACGGCCCGTACGTTTCGGTGAGCCCGTACAGATGCGTGACGTCGAAACGCAGTTCATCCGCGGCGGCGAGCAGGGTGGGGCTCGGTGGCGCCCCGCCGGTCAGGAACCGGATGACCTCGTCCGTGTCGCGCTTGGCCTCCGGGGCGTCCACCACCATGGAGAGCACGGCAGGGGCACCACAGAGATGTGTGACGTGTTCGTCGTGAATGAGCCGCCAGATCTCGGAAGCCTCCACCTTCGGCAGGCACACGTGTGTGCCGCCGGCGGCGGTCACCGCCCATGGGAAGCACCAGCCGTTGCAGTGGAACATGGGCAGAGTCCAGAGGTAGGCGGACGCTGTGCTCAGCTGAGTGTGCGTGACCATCGCGAGTGCCTGGAGATAGGCGCCACGGTGTTGGTACATGACGCCCTTGGGACGACCAGTCGTTCCGGAGGTGTAGTTGATGGACAGCAGCGCGCCCTCATCGGGCAAGGGGACGGCCGTCGGTGCGGCGGCGGCGAGGAGTTGTTCGTAGGCGCCGTCGTCGCCGGGGCCTGCGCGCACGATCAGGGGCGGATGCGGCATCCCGTCGATCGCCTTGGCCACGAGGTCGTCGAACTGCGGGTCGTGCAGGAGCACTGCGCTCTCCGAGTGCTCGAGGATGTAACGCACCTCGGGGGCGGAGAGTCTGGTGTTGATCGTGACCAGGGGCGCACCGGCCCACGGGGCTCCGTAGTGGGCCTCGAGCATGATGTGCGTATTGGGAGCCAGGACCGCGACCGGGTCACCGTTCGCGAGCGGGGCCAGAACGCCGGCGAGCCGACGGCACCGGTCGTGCAGCTGTGCGTACGTGAAACGCCGGTCCCCGTCGATCACCGCCGTACGCTCGGGAAACACCGCGGCCGACCGGTCCAGGAAGGACACGGGGCTCAATGGCTCGAATGACAGGGCGGGATTCACGGCCTGCTCCGTTCGGTTGGTCGGCGGGATCATGAGCAAGGGCTCGGCCGCACCCGATGCCTTGCCTTTGGGGACCGACGATCTGGCCCGGGGCGCGTAGCAGTTCCAGAGGGAATCAGCGCAGCTCGCTCTTGAGGATCTTGTTCGTGGGGCCTTTCGGAAGCGTCTCGACGAATCGCACGACCCTCGGGTATTTGTAGGCGGCGAGGCGCTGCCTGCAGTAGCCGATGACGTCTTCGGCGCTGATCTCGCTCCCCTCGCGCAGGGCGACCACCGCGACGACTTCCTCCCCGAGCCGGTCGTCGGGGGATCCGATGACGGCGGCCTCTCGGATGTCGGGATGCCCGTAGAGCACGTCCTCTATCTCGCGCGGGTACACGTTGTATCCGCCGCGGATGATCAGGTCTTTGATCCGGTCGACGACGAAGTAGTAGCCGTCGTCGTCCACGTAGCCCAGGTCTCCCGTGCGGAACCAGCCGTCCTGGATGACTTCGGCGGTTTCGGCAGGGCGACGCAAGTAGCCCTTCATCACCGAGTGGCCGCGGACGAGGAGTTCGCCGACATGGTCGGCACCCGGCGCAAGCTGGTTGCCCTCGCTGTCCACCACGCGCATCTCGGTCCCCCAGAGAGGCCGGCCCACGGACATGGGCTTGCGTCCGGCCGCTCTGTTGAACGTCACAGCGCTGGCCGTCTCGGTCAGCCCGTAACCTTCCAGCACCGGGATGGCGAATCTCTCCTCGAACCGGGTGACGACATCCGGGGCGATCGGTGAACCTCCACTCAGCGCCATACGCATGCTGCTGAGATCACGGTCACGGTCGGGGGTCTCCAGCAGGGCGTGCAGCATGGTGGGCACACCGGCCACGATCGAGACGCGTTTCCGTTCGATGACGTCGAGTACGGCAGAGGCTTCGAAACGGGGCACGAGTGCGAGTGAGGCACCGCGCCGGATCGCGGAGTTCGCGAGCGAGGAGAGACCGAAAACGTGGAACAGCGGCAAGGCGAGAAGGATGACGTCATCCTGTCTCGCTTCGAACACGTCAGCACTGGCAGTGCAGTTCATGAACAGCTGGAAGTGAGTGAGTTCGGCTCCCTTCGGTTTCCCTGTGGTGCCGCTCGTGTAGAGCAGGACCGCGGTGTCCTCGGGTGCCGTGGCGGCAACGTCCGCTCCCCCATGGTCGCGATCCGACAGGAAGTCCGAGAAGAGCCTGCCGTCGTCACCGTCGTGACGTATCCCTGCGGGAACCGTCACGAGTGGAATGCCGGCTTCCTTGGCCCCGAGGACGGCACCGACGGCGAGTTCGTGCGCGAACAGCACCACCGCACGGGCGTCGCCCAGGAGGAACGCGGTCTCCGTCGCGGTCAGCAGGGGATTGAGGGGCAGCAGGACCATGCCGGCGCGGAGCGTCCCGAAGTAGGCGACCAGGAACTCCGGGACGTTGGGCGACTGAACCGCCACCACATCGCCCCTTGACCAGCCGCTCTCCAGGAGTCCGTTCGCGAAGCGGATCGACTCCGTGTCGAGCCGCTGATAGTCCCATCTGTCATCACCCGCCCAGAGGACAGGGCTCAGCGGTTGTGCGCGCGTTGCCTCAACGAACATCGCCGCCAGATTGAAGCTCATGGCATCTCTCCTTCACGTTCCGGCGGCAGGAGCGCTCTCGCGCTACACCCCCAGGTACACCGGATAACCAAGATCGGAACCGGACAAAAGGTCAAACGCACGCTCGGCCAGTTCGCTGGATCCGACAGTCACCGTCAGGTCGCCCGACTCGACTGCGTCGATCGCCTGGGTGTGGCCGAAGACCACAGCGAGGAACGTGCGCAAACGGCAGGTCACTGCAAGGTCGGGGCGAACTGGCGCCGGACCGCTCTTGGTCCACATTCGACCCTCGGCGATCTCGACATGAAACGTCTCCCTGCCCACGTGCAGCTCGTAGATCTCCTTGAGGCCGACGAGCTTGTCCGGCGCTGCAAAGGTGGAAACGCTGAGGGCGATCAGGTCCGCGCGGGTGGTCGCCGGATCGATTTCCTCCGACGGCGGGAGCCCAAGGCCCCATCGTCCAAGCTCGATGAGTGGGGCACGGAGTCCCTCGCCTCGCTCGGTGAGCTCATAGACAGCCACACCCGCGGGAGGCGGAAGCGTGCTCCGGCGAACGACCCCCGCGGCCTCAAGGCTGCGAAGGCGGGCAGTCAGGCGGTTCGGTCCGATGGCCGGGAGTACGTCGAGGAGGTCCTTGAATCGCTTGGGCCCAAGGCACAGCTCGCGCACGATCAAAATCGTCCATCGCTCGCCGAGAAGGTCCATGGAGCGGGCGAGCGGACACATCTGGCCGTATGTTCTTGCGGTTGTCATGGATCTACTGTACGGCTCTATAACTTCTCGCTATACGCTTTGTACACTCCGCCCGTGCCCGACATGGACAGCTGGGCTGCCGCCGTGCGCATGCACGTCGTGCTCATCGTCGTAATCCCACCGCGCCGGCGAACGCTTCGAGCTCACGGCGGATGTCGCCGGCGGGCTGGTACATGATCTCGGTGACACCGCTCGCCGCCAGCTGCTGGACCTTGGCCAGGACCTCGTCGGCAGTGCCGGTGAGCGTGACGTGCTCGACCAGCGTGTGGGCCCCGGCGTTCCAGGCAGCCGTGTCGGCCTCGTTCAGATGCAGCAGGTGTCCGTTGTGCACGGCGAGGTGACGTTGGCCCTCCGGTGTGTTCTGCAGGACGGCCAGCCACTCCGGCCCTCCGGGCAGCGCCTTGACCGCTTCCTCGCCGCCGAGTTCGTAGGAGACGTGGAAGGCTTGTGCCAGTCCGGGGCCCGCGGCTGTGCGGAGCCGGTCGCTGTCGAGAGCTTCACCGTCATCGAGCACGGTCCCGAGGGCCAGGTAGGAGACGTGTGAGAACTCTTTGGCCTGTTCGGGCACGGGCGCTCCGGCCATGAACAGGCCGTCCCCCAGCGATGCGGCTATCTCCATGCCCTTGGGACCGATCGCTCCGATGTAGACCGGAATGGCGTCCGGTGCACTCGGCAGCGACTCATCGGGGTGCAGCATCCGCAGCCAGCTGCCCTCCCATTCGACCGTTTCACCTCTGAGCAGCGCGCGGAACACCGTGATGTAGCGCGTCATGTACGTCCACGAGGCGGGCGTCTGCCCCATGGCCCGTCGGCTGGTGTAACCCGTGCCGAAGGCCACCGCGACCCGTCCGGGGGCCAAACGCTCGAGGGCCGCCGCCCCGCTCGCACTGACCATCGGGTGGCGCAGCGCCGGGACGAGAACGCCGGGACCGAGCCCGATGGAGTGGGTGCGTTCGGCGGCCAGCGCCAGTGTCATCCACACGTCGGGGCTCTGTTGCGGTGTGTCGTACAACCACGCACGCCGGAAGCCGAGTTCCTCGGCGATCTGGACGTGCTGCGGTGTTTCCAGCGTGGTCGCGAACGCTGCCGACACGTCCAAGCCCGCTGCGCTTCGGCCTTGGCCGGCTGCAGGAGAAGTGGAGGTGGTCATAGTTGCTGCCCCAAGGTGCTCGGGAGGCCGGTGGCGGGCACATTGGCCAGGCGCACCTGGCCGCGGGCGATGAGCTTGTCGCTGCTGATGCTGGTGACGGTGACCTGCCACAACTGGTGGCTGCGCCCTTGCTGGACAGGTTCGGCCACCACCTCCACCGTCCCGGAGGTGATCGGTCGGAGGAAGTCCGTACTGTTGGCCACCCCCACGGCGACCTGGTCGCGATCGGCTACCGCGGCCGACGCGCCGACGCTGGCAGCGGATTCCACGGCGGTGGCGTAGACCCCGCCGTGCACCACTCCCCAGGGGGTGTGGTGCCCAGGGCCCAGCTGTATCTCCCCTCGCACCCGCGTGGACGTGACCTCGGTGAAACGCAGACCTACAGCCGCCACGAACGCGCTTTGGAACACGTCGGAACCTGACATCAGGGCTCCGCCCGGGTCAGCGGTTGCATCAGTTGTGTGCTGTGCCATGTGCCGGCCTACTCGTTCGCGTAATCATGTTGGCCCGCGGGCGGGACGGGCATCGGCACTCCCAGGAGACCGTGTGCGCCGTACCAGACGGGGCCGACGTTGAGCCGGTCGGGATAGCGGGTGGTGATCTCGTCGAAGAACTGCTGCGGTGTGGGCTTCTCGGCGAGCAACCGCCGCGCGTCGCGAAGGTATTGGCGGGTCTGGTCGATGATCGCCGGGTCGTCGGGCAGGTCACGGTTCTTGTGCCCGGCCACCACGGCACGGGGGTTGAGGGACTCGAGGACGTCGAGCGCCGCAAGCCATGACTCGAATCCGCCGCCAGGGGTCTCCAGCAGCATCTGGTGCACGCCGTTGTAGACGACGTCGCCTCCGACGATCAGGCCGATCGAGGGGACGTGGAGCACGGTCGTGTCGTCGGTGTCGGTGTGCCCGACCTCGACCGCCGTGATCTGGTGCCCCTCCAGCTCGAACCCGCCGACGGGGATCGGCCGGTAGACAAGTGGGGTGTCGGGAATCATGCCGGGGAAGTCCGCGTCCCAGAACTTCTCGCGCCCTTCGACGTTGCGGTGCATGATCCCGATGGTGCCTTCCGTGGCGTACGGGACGGCGTCGGGAAAGCGCTCCAGGAGCTGGCCGGTGCCGAACCAGTGGTCGCCGTGGCCATGCGTCGCATAGATGTAGGCCAGACGCTTGCCGGAGCGCTCCACCCAGTCGCCGACATGCTGCGTGTGTTCGCGGGTGAACGGCGGGTCGACCAGCACGGCCTCCCGTTCACCGGTGATCAGCGTCGAGGCAAGCGGAGACGACACGATGCCGCTGCCGTCGGGCAACCTCTCGGGTCGGCTGCGCGGGACCCCGTCGCACACGTACACGTCGTAGCTCAGCTCAGCCATACTTTTCGTCTCCCTCTTGGTAGTTCGAGTTGATATGCCGTACGAGCGCATGGCCCAGCCGGCAGCGGCACAAGCAGACGGCGCGCCGTCGGATCACCGGGGACGCCGCGAACGCCTCGCCGGCAGGGCCGATCGCCAGGAGCACGGCTAACCGAGCGGCGCGAGAAACTTCCTGATCAAAACCGCCACCTCGGTGGGCGCTTCGCGGGGAGCCAGGTGTGCGACACGCGGCAACACCTCGAGATGTGCGCCGGCGATGCGCTCGGCCAGTTCGCCGGAATGGGGTTCTGGCGGCAACGCCCGGTCCTCGGCGCCACCGATCACCAGGGTGGGCGCGGTGATTCTCCCGAGGGCATCGACCACGCTGCTGCGACCGGCCAGCACCGACCGTACGACGCGCGCCAGTCCTGCCTTGTCGAGGGCGTCGACTGCTTGGGCGAGGTGCGTGGTGAACTCGGGGTTCTGGTTGCGGGATTGCTTGCTGAGCATTCCGGACACGACCAGCCGGCCCAGTCCGCCCGGGGCGATCCCGGAACGTATGAGAAGGGCGTTCAGGCGGACTGCCAGACGTTCGCGGAGGACCACGCTGCGCGCAGTGGTGTTGGACAGAACCAGCGCGGTGACCCGGTCCGGAGCGGTGATCGCGACCCGCAGCGCGACGATGCCGCCCCACGACAGCCCGAGAAAGGCCGCCCGGTCGACGCCGGCAGCGTCGAGCGTCTGAACGGCGGCGGCGCCGCACTCTTCCATGGTGAACAACCGCGACACCGATTCGCTGCGGCCAGTACCGGGTGGATCGACCAGCAGGGTCCGTCGGCCCTGAGCGTGCAGGTCGGCAAGCTGTGCGCCCCAGCTGGTCTCACCGTCCATGAACACACTCGGCCACAACAGCGCCACAGGGCCGTCGGCGGGTCCGGCGTCCTGGACGTGGAGTCGGCCCAGCGTGGTCGGCACGAAAAGGCTGCGGGAGGTCGGCGTCGTCACAAGTAACGTCCCCACCAGGCGAGGGCAGCACGACTGCCCGGCTCATAGCCGTCGAAATAGATGCCGTAGTGGTCGATGCCGGGGATGACCTGATAGTCGACGACGCTGCCCGGAATGGTCTCCAGTACTTTCGCCGCGCGGCCGCCGTTGTCGGCGATGGGGAACAGGTCTTCGTCACCGGCATCGATGATCAGGGTGGGGATCCGCAGTCGCTCGACCTGGGCGAGCGGGTCGAAGTGCGCCAACATGGCCATGTACGGGGTGCCCGCCATGTTCGGCCAGGGATCGACGCCCTGGGGAATCGCGGGCGCGTCGCCGCGCGCGGTGTCGATCGCACGCTTGCGGGCAAAGTCTGCCACTGGTCCACTCAGTGGGGCGATGGCGGCCACCTGCACCGCCAGCGCCTTGACCCGGTCGTCGTTGGCGGCCAGATGCACGGCGACGCCGCCGCCGAAGCTGGTGGCCCACAGCCCGATCCGGGCGGGATCGACGTTGGGCTCACCTTCGATGTAGTCCAGGGCCGAGCGTAGGTTCGCCGTCCATGCGAACGGATCCACGAGCTCCCGGATGAACCGCACCCGGGTGAGTGCCTCATTGCCGTCATCGAGGTCGGGGGTGTCTCCGACCAACTGCAGCGGAGAACCGGAGCCGAACCAGCTGCTCTGGGTGAACGTCAGGGTGATCATGCCTGCTGCGGCGAAGAGCGCCGCGTAGCGTTCGGCGGTGAGCTTGCTGCCACCCCACCCGTGACACAACACCACAGCGGGCAGGGCGGCGTCGGGGTCCACGGTCGTCGGTCGGTACACGTCCGCGTCGAGCGCGATGCCATTGCTCCACACAGTGACCTGTTGCCGGCCGACCCCGTCGGGCATGACCAGCGGCGGATAGACCTTTTCAGCCACGGCTCGCCTCCTCCAGGGCCGATTCGGCGGGCCAGACCTCAGCGAGCCTGTCCTTGTCCGTCGCCGCCGAGTGGATGCCGACCACACGCCAGCCCCGATCGGACTTGGCGACGCTGAACTGCACCGCCCAGCGCTGGATCTCGGTCTCGTCGGCGCGGCGTCGCGACCAGATCACCTCAATGGCGGCACCAACGGAGTTGTAGACAAGCACACGCCGGTCGGGCACCACGGTGTGGCTGTATCCGGACTCGCGCAGCGGCGCGTAATTGAGGTCCAGGAAGCCGCGCACGCTCTCGTCATCGAGACACCAGAAGGACTGCTCCAGTCCCGTGACGTGCAACGGAGTGCCCCAGTAGTCATGAATGAACTCAGGGCCCTCGTCTGACGTGCCCGCAGCCACGGCCACCCATCGCGGCAGATAGTCCTCGAAGAACCATTCGGTCACCTCGGCCCGAGTGGCAGCGATTTGATCATTGGACATTACGGCAGATTCCTTCCGAGAAGGATTTCAGCGGTGATGAATTCGAAATCGAGGGGGGACCCTCTTCACGCGCCCTGGCCGGTCGACCCTCGGCGGCAGCCCGCCGTTCAGTAGCCGACGCCCGGCGGTCTCTCGATCACTCGCTGCGCCAGGACTGAGGCGGCAGCGGCGATCGGAACCGCAGTTCACCGAGCGACTCCTTCGTCATGACCGAGGACGCTAGCAGCGACTATACGACTTGTATAGCGTCAAGACCTTACGAGATGTCAGCGACCCGGACACCCGCCTCGAGCCTGCCGCCGAAAGTGAGATCACCAGTCGTCACCCACGGCCTGCTGGGCGGGCTTCGTGGCGACCTAGCCCTCAGGGCTCGCGCCGGCAAGGCGCAGGGCGAAGTCGCTGTACTGCCAGACGATGGCATCCTCTGCAAGCTCGCCGTCTTCGCGATACCACGCCGCGACTCCCATGCCGAGGTCGAGGATGGCGTAGGAAACCAGCCGCGCCGAGGCCACCTTGAAGCACCCCTCGGCTACGCCTGCGTTGACGATGTGGCGAAAGCCGGCTTCGTACTCCGCGCGCAAGGCCAGCACGCGACCGCGATGCGGCTCGACGAGGCTGCGGATCTCGCGATTGCCGACGAAGGCCTAGAACCGGTGCCGGGCGTGGTACCGAACGTGCGCCTCGGTGGCGCGGCGAAGGCGTGCCACCGAACACCTGCTCGCCCGGATCATGACCGCCACGATGGAAGACCTCCTCAGCGCTCACCGTGCGGCCGTCGCCAGCAGTGAAGGGCGGCCCCGATGTCGGCCATCGTGGTCGCCTCGCAGCCGAGGCGCGTGAACAGCTCCAGCGCCGCGGCACGGATGTCGTCGGATCGGCCCATCTTCGCCTCCACCTGCAGAGCTAACGGATGATAGCTGAATCTGGTGGTAACTGTGAGCTGCACCATGGGGGATTGCGGGTTGCCAAGCGCTCGCTTAGGGTTCTGGCTAATACTCAGTAGCCGGATGGGATGCGCCATGACAGTCGACCTCGCCCAGGATCCCGTCGTCGCGGACCTCGCGCGCCGCACTGCCGACTTCGTCCGCGAGGTGGTGATCCCGGCCGAGGAACAGCACCGTGGCGTCGCGCGCACCGAGAACGTGCGGCTCGGGCTGCAGCGGGCCGCGAAGGATGCCGGCGTGTTCGCGCCGCACGTCGGCGAGGAGTTCGGCGGGCACGGGCTGGACATGCGGGGCAGGGCTGCCGTCTTCGAGGAGGCGGGGTACTCCCTGCTGGGCCCGCTTGCGCTGAACATCGCCGCACCCGACGAGGGCAACATGCACATGCTCGAAGCCATCGCCACCGCCGAGCAGAAGGACCGGTATCTGCGCCCGCTCGCGGCTGGGGCCATACGGTCGTGCTTCGCGATGACAGAGCCGGCGCCGGGCGCGGGTTCCGACCCCAGTGCGCTGGCGACGCGCGCCGCACGTGTTCGGGGCGGCTGGCGCATCGACGGGCACAAATGGTTCATCACCGGTGCCGACGGCGCGGGGTTCGCCATCTGCATGGCCAGGACGTCGGGTGAACCCGGGGACCAGGGCGGCGCGACCATGTTCCTGGTCGACGCCGACAACCCCGGCATGAAGACGGTCCGGCACATCGAGACGCTCGACGAGAGCCTCTACGGCGGGCACGTCGAGCTGCTCTTCGAGAACTGCGTCGTACCGGACGAGGCGGTGCTCGGCGAAGTCGACCAGGGCTTCCGCTACGCACAGGTACGGCTGGGCCCCGCGCGGATGACGCACTGCATGCGATGGCTGGGCATCGCCCGACGCGCGCAGGACATCGCCGTCGGCCGTGCCGGCGACCGCCGGCTGTTCGGCTCACGGCTCGGCGATCTCGGCATGGTGCAGCAGATGATCGCGGACAACGAAATCGATATCGCCGCCGCCCGGGGACTGATCCTTCAGGCGTCCTGGGAGTTGGATCAGGGGCGTTCGGCCTCGCAGTCCACCTCGATCGCCAAGACCTTCTGCGCCGAAGCGGTGTGGCGGGTGGTGGACCGCGCGCTGCAGATCTGCGGCTCGCTCGGTGTGTCCGGCGACATCCTGCTCGGCCGGTTCCTGCGGGAGGTCCGGCCCTTCCGCATCTACGACGGGCCATCCGAAACCCACCGCTGGGCCATCGCCCGCCGCGTCATGCGCCGCCACACCGAGGCGGCGGCACAGTGAGCGCCGCCGGTCACACCGCAGTGGACGGTCTCGACCTGGCCGCACTCGAGCGGTACTTCGACGAGTACGTGCCGGAGTTCCGGGGCCGGCTCACCGCCGAGCCGTTGCAGGGCGGCCGGTCGAACCTGACCTACACGGTCACCGACGGACGGACGCGGTGGGTTCTTCGCCGTCCTCCGCTGGGCGGGCTCACCCCCTCCGCGCACGACATGCGGCGCGAGTACCGGATGGTGGCCGCACTCGCCGACAGTGGCGTCCCCGTGGCACGTGCGGTGACCTTCGCGGACGCCGATGTGCTCGGCGTGCCCTTCGCGGTGGTCGAGTACGTCGACGGGACGGTGATCCGGACGGTCGAGCAGCTGCACGCACTGCGGGACAGCGATATCACCCGCTGCGCCCACGGTCTGGTCGACGTACTCGCGCGCCTGCACGCCGTCGATCCGGACGCGGTGGGGCTGACCGGGTTCGGACGCCCGCAGGGATATCTGGCGCGCCAGGTCCAGCGCTGGTACGACCAGTGGCAACGCGTTCGGACCCGGGAGCTCGGCGACATGGAGCTGCTGCACAAGCGACTCGCCACCGCTTGCCCGGCGGAAAGCGGCGCGTCCATCGTGCACGGCGACTATCGCATCGACAACACCATCCTCGACCCCGCCGACCCGGGCACCATTCGTGCGGTGGTCGACTGGGAGATGGCCACCCTCGGTGACCCTCTCGCCGATCTCGGTCTGCACCTTGTCTACGCCGACCCGTCCTTCGCTCCCGTGCTCAGCGGATCGGCCGCGTCGACCAGCGGACGGCTTCCCGCAGCGGCCGACCTCGCCCAGCGCTACGCCGAGGCCAGTGGGCGGGATCTCGGCGAGCTCGGCTTCTATCTCTCTTTGGGCTACTTCAAGATCGCCGTCATCGCCGAGGGGATCCACGCCCGCTTCCAGCAGGGGCTGACCCGCGGCACCGGATTCGACACGGTAGGGCAGGCCGTCGCGCCACTGACCGCCGCCGGACTTCGAGCTCTGTCGCACCAGGAGCGGCTATGAGCAACGTCCTTGACCTCTTCCGACTCGACGGCAAGGTTGCCGTGGTGACCGGGGCGAGTTCCGGTCTCGGCGCCGGGTTCGCCCAGGCGCTCGCCGAAGCGGGCGCCGACATCGTCCTTGCCGCTCGCCGCGCCGACCGGCTGGCAGATGTCGCGAAGCAGGTGCACGACACCGGCCGCCGCGCCCTCACGGTGCCCACCGACGTCGCCGATCCGGAGCAGTGCGAGGCGTTGGCCCGGTCGGCAGTCGGCGAGTTCGGCCGCGTCGATATTCTGATCAACAACGCCGGCATAGGCACCGCGGTTCCGGCCCTGAAGGAGAGTCCGGAAGAGTTCCGCCGCGTCATCGACATCAACCTCAACGGCGCCTACTGGGCGGCACAGGCATGCGCCCGCGTCATGGAGCCCGGCTCCAGCATCGTCAACATCGCCAGCGTGCTCGGTCTGATCAAGTCGTACGCCCCACAGGCGGCTTACGCAGCCAGCAAGGCCGGCCTCATCGGCCTCACCCGTGATCTCGCCCAGCAGTGGACAGGGCGCCGGGGCATCCGGGTCAATGCCATCGCCCCGGGATACTTCGCCAGCGAGATGACCTCCGAGATCCCCCAAGACCAGGTCATGGCGTTCATCCAGCAGACCAGCCCGCTGGGCAGAGTGGGGCTGCAGCGCGAACTTGACGCCGCGGTCGTCTTCCTCGCGAGCCCCGCCTCGTCCTACATCACCGGCATCACGCTCGCCGTCGACGGCGGTATGTCCGGTCACTGACGGCGGGCGTGGCTGTGCAGCACGACACCCGAAGTACGAAGCTCCCGACCGACAACCAGTCGGCCGGGAGCTTCTTCGTCCTACGCTCGGTGTCAGCAGTGCGCGGCGGCTCAGCCCACGATGGGCAGCCGCAGTGCGGCCGGGGCCTCCGCGGGAACAGCAGGGTTGACCGGAGCAACCGGGTCCAGCCGGCGGTACGGCTGCGACTGAGCAGGGCGTGGATCGGCCTCACCCTTGTTGGGCCAGAACGAGAAGGCACGCTCCGCCTTGGCCGTGATGGTCAGCGACGGGTTCACCCCGAGGTTCGCGGTCAGCGCTGTTCCGTCCACGATGGACAGTCCCGGGTAGTTGAACACCCGGTGGTACGGGTCGATCACGCCGTCCTTCGACGAGGTCCCGATGGGCGCTCCACCGAAGAAATGAGCGGTCATCGGCCTGTTGAAGATCTCGCCCCACATCCCGCCCGGGACACCGCCGATGTGCTCGGCGGTGCGCAGGTTCGCCTCGTGCCCGACTGGGATGAACGTCGGGTTCGGCTCGCCGCGTCCCTGCCTCGAAGTGAATCTGCGGCGCCCGAACAGGCCTCGCCTGGTGTACGTGGTGAGCGAGTTGTCCAGGCTCTGCATCACCAGCAGCATCATCGTCCGCTCGCTCCACCGGTAGCCGTTGAACAACGTCATCGACTTGACCGGCTCTCGAAGGATCGTCAGCAGCATTTGCAGCCACCGCGGCGTGGGCAGCGAGCCGTCCGTGGCGATGGTCTGCATCAGGCTCATCCCGTTGCTGCCCTTGCCGTTGCGCAGCGCCTGGATGTGCGTGTTCTCGTCCGGGTGAATCGACGAGGTGATCGACACACCGCGGGTGAAGTCACGCTCGGGGTCGGCCACGGCCCGGCTCGCACCGATGATCGCCTCCGAGTTCGTGCGCGTCAGTTCCCCCAACCGCGGCGAGAGTTCCGGCAGCACGCCGTTGTCCCGCATGCGGTGCAGCAGCCGTTGCGTACCCCAGGTGCCGGCAGCCAGCACAACCCGGGCTGCCGTCAGGCTCCGCCGGGAGCGACGCGACCGCTTGCCCGTCCTGTGAACGTCCACCACGAACGACCCGTCCGGCCTCGGTCGCACCGCGTCCACCGTGGTCAGCGGGATGACCTCCGCGCCGGCGCGCTCCGCGATGTACAGGTAGTTCTTGACGAGGGTGTTCTTCGCGCCGACCCGGCACCCGGTCATGCAGGAGCCGCACTCGGTGCAGCCGGTGCGCCGCGGCCCGGCGCCGCCGAAGAACGGATCGTCGGCGGCCTTGCCGGGCTCGCCGAAGTACACCGCCACCGGTGCCGGTTGGTAGGAGTCCGCCACACCCATGTCAGTCGCGACCGCACGCATCACCTTGTCGCAGGCCGTCACGGTCGGGTTGGTGACCACGCCCAGCATGCGGCTGGCCTGGTCGTAGTAAGGCGCCAGTTCCGACTCCCAGTCGGTGATGTGCGCCCACTGCCGATCCATGTAGAACGGCTTGGGCGGCCGGTACATCACGTTGGCGTACACGAGCGAACCACCACCGACACCAGCACCCGCCGCCACTATGACGTCCTTGAGCGGGTGGACGCGCTGAATGCCGAAGCAGCCGAGCGCGGGCGCCCATAGAAAGCTTTTGAGATCCCACGACGTCTTGGCGAACTCGTCGTCGGCGAACCGACGCCCCGCCTCGATCACGGCGACCCGATAGCCTTTCTCCGTGAGACGGAGGGCCGCGACGCTGCCCCCGAAGCCCGACCCGACCACGATCACGTCGTAATCGGCTGCCATCTCGCCGTCGGGCGCACCGCTGTTACTCGCGTTCGTCGATCCGTCTCGGTCGGAGGATCTGCCGGGCAAGGGGTGTGCCATGTGCTGCCTCTTGTCTCTCGCTCAGTCTGGTTCGTCCGCGGTCACTGCGGAAAGCGGGGTACCGAGGAAGCCATGCGCGCCATAGCAGGCAAGCCGACATGAGCGGTCCCGGCGGCAGGCGATCATTTCGTCAGAAACCGGAGTGCGGTGTATGTGGCCAATCGGCCCTTGCCCATCTCGCAACGGGTTCAGGGGTCCGTTCGACGATTGACGGACACCGGGCGGGCCACGGTCTTGTGCCCGGCCGTTACGGCAGCAGGCCGGCACCGCATGGAGTCATCGCGACAGGCCTCCGCGCCCAACTCCCGGCGCAGGTGCCGACGTTGAGCAGGATGTAGACAATCGGGCGGCGCAGCGCAGCCGTCCTTGTCCTCATGGAGGATCGCGGGAAGCAGCGCGTAGAGCACCCGGCCCTTGCGGTCGGCAATCCGGCGCGCGGTGCCGAGTCCGTGCCGCCCGCCTGAAATCATCAAGGCGACACCCACGGAACCTGGGGGGACCGCTCACTCGGGGCGAGCGGCCATCGAAAGTCGATCAGCCGGCGTCGTCTTCCGCGCGCATGATGGATCCGGACGGCGACCACTCCGAGGTTTCGATCATCGAGTAGTCGTCAGGTCGCTTGTCGAGCCGCTCCATCCGACGTCCTTCGAAACGCTCAAGAGTTTCCCTGTCCAGCGGTGGAACGAACGCGTTGTCCACCACCGTGTACTCGGCGGCCAGCCGACCGATGGGAGCAATCGCACCGGTGTCGATCCGTCCGCGTGACAGGTAGAGGTCGTCGCGGACGTAGAACTGCACGACCCGCCCGACCACAAGGTGGTTGAGCCCGTCCGGCGAGGGGACGATCATCTCGACCGCGCACTCGAATGCGATCGGCGCACCCGCAATACGCGGCGGCTTCACGGCAGCGCTCGGCACCTTCTCCAGCCCAACCATGTCGAACTCGTCCTCGTCGGGTTGGAACTCATTCGCGCTGAGATGCAGAGGCAGCGCCTGCGGCAGCGTGGCCAGGTGAGTCACGAATTCCCCGGTGTCGCGCATATTGACAAAGCTGTCCTTGAGCGTGACGCCATCGGACCGAGGCTGGATGGACAATGAGACCATAGGCGGCTTGCGTCCCACCACAGTAAAGAACGAGATCGGCGCCAAATTTCCAACCCCGTCGGTCGACAGGGTGCTGACCCAGGCGATGGGCCGCGGGATGACGCTGCCGATCAGCAACTTGTACGCTGATTCAGCGGTGAGATTCTCGGCGTCGATGTACAACTTAGCGATCCCTTCAGCAACTCGGCCAAACCGCCAAGCTTGACCTCGGCTCCATGAGTGCGATGACGCGAACAATCCCGTTGTACTGCTCAACCACCCGGCAACGGTAGTTGCAGATCAAGTAGAGAAGTCCATTTCGAAAGTCCTACGGAGGGGACCTCTTCCGCATGTCCTGGGTACCGCAAAACGAGCCACGAGCCCTGGGCGGGACACCGCGCAGGAGATCAGGGCACGCAGTTCTCCTTCCCAGACCATCGCGGGCAAGCAAGGCAGGCCCTCGAGAGACTCCTTCGTCCTCAACGAGAAAGCTAGCAGTAACTATACGAGATGTATAGTCTCGAAGAGATGGTTCAGACCTTGGCGCTCGCGGCTCAGTAGCGGCGGGTGCCGGCTGGAGACCAAGATCCAAAACTGCAGGTGCCAGGCGGCGTAGCTTCATCTGGCCCGTCTCTTCTCTGCGACCGACGCCGAGGGAGGCAGCGCGGACTCCGGCGAAGCTGACACGGTGGGCCCGGACGGTTCCGTGTTGGGCCCCCGCCCACCCTGGCCGAGGTCGACCGCTCCAACGGCACGGCCGGCCCTTGTGCCATTCGCTGCACCCGCCCCGACCAAGAGCACCTTCTGGCGAGGGGGGTAGGACAACCGCGTCGGCGTGCGCGACCAAAATCAGCAGGAGGAGCTCACCCGCCTCCGCCGACAGCTGAGGGGCGACCGGCAAGAGCGCCAACGACTTCAGCAGCAGGATGATGCCACAGCGACCGTCCTTGTCGCCCTCCTCGCCGAGAACGCCGTCCTCCGCGAACAACTGGCGGGAAAAGCAGGCCACAGGCGTCCTGGGACGCCGGCACCGCCTGGCTGCGGATTACTCGCGGGCCCGTGCTTCGACGCGGGTGAGGCTTCGGCGGCGGGAGCCACCGGTTATCGAAGGAAGAAGTTGAGGAGAGCGTCGGTGCGCTTGCCGAAGGGGGCATACAGGAGGCGGACGGCGTTGAAGCGGCCTTGCACGTAGATGCCCTTGGGGTGGCTGAGCGTCCGGAACCCCTCGATCCCGTGGTACTGACCCATCCCGCTGGCGCCGACGCCGCCGAAGGGAAGGTCGTCCTGCCCGACGTGCATGACGGTGCCGTTGACGGTGACGTTGCCGGAGGTCGTGCGGTCGAGGACCTTGCGCCGGTCCGCGTCGTTGCTGCCGAAGTAGTAGAGCGCGAGCGGTCGTGGTCGTGCGTTGACGTAGTCGATGGCCTCGTCGATGTCGCGGTAGGGGAAGATCGGCAGGATGGGGCCGAAGATCTCCTCGTGGGCTATCCGCATCTCGTCGGTGACGCCGAGAACGACGGTCGGTGCGAGGGTGTGCGGGCGTTGGGCGGCCTCGCCCGGCCGGTGACCAACCTCGATGATCCGTGCCCCACGGCTACGGGCGTCTTCGATCAGGTCGGTGAGGATCGCGTACTGCTTGTCGTTGATGATCGAGGTGTAGTCCTTGCTCGTCGGACCACCGGGGTAGGCGGCCTTCACCAGCCTGTCGTAGCTGTCGACGAAGGTGTCGATCTCGGAATCGTGCACCAGGGCGTAGTCGGGGGCTATGCAGGTCTGCCCGCCGCTGAGGAGTTTGCCGAAGACGATGTCGGACACGGTCCGGTCTTGTACGTGTCCCCTGGCGACGATGGTCGGAGACTTGCCGCCCAGTTCCAGCGTGACGGGGACGAGGTTCTCGCTCGCCGCCTTCATCACGGCTCGTCCGACTTCGGTGCTGCCGGTGAAGACGAGATGGTCGAAGGGCAGGGAGGAGAACGCGGCACCGTCACCGCTGACGATCGTGACCTGCTCCGGTGGGAAGAGCTCGCCCAGTATCGACGCGAGCACGGTGTTCGTCGCCGGGGTGAACTTCGACGGTTTGAGCATGACGCGGTTGCCGGCGGCGATCGCGGTGACGACCGGCATCAGCGACAGGATGACGGGATAGTTCCACGGTGAGATGACCCCGACCACGCCGAGCGGCTGGTACTCGATGCGGTTGGTGCCCCAACGCATGTGCAAGGCGGTGTGGCGGCCGGTCGGGCGCATGAACCGCCGCAGATTGCGCTCCAGGTAGTCGATGCCCTGGACGACGCCGCCGAGCTCCATCATCGCGGTCTCGTGGCGCGAGCGATTTCCGAAATCGGTGTTGATCGCCTCCTCGATGGTGCTCCGCCGGGCGATCAGTGCCGCCTTGAACCTGCTCAGATCGCTGCGCCGCGCCGCCAGTGAGGGCGCTCCGTCGCGGCGGTAGGCAGCGCGCTGAACGGCGAGGATGTGGCCGAAGCGCTCCGCGTCCGTGGGCTGTGGGGTGACTTCTGTGATGGTCACGATGATGGTCCTTTGCTGTTGGTGGGGACGACGGAGGAGCAGTGCCGCCTGGGATGTGGAGCGGGTCGCCGAGAGCGGCGACCTCCGGTCAGGGGCGGGCCGTGCGGCCCATGAACCGGACGATCAGGCGGCGCGGGAGGATCTTGCCGGCGAGGGCGATCGGGCGGCCGTTGGTGATCACCGACGGGGGCGCGGAGCGGCGGTCGAGCGTGTCGAGGGCCGTCTTGACGACGTAGTCGGGGGTGACTCGCTTCGCGCCGTAGTCGGCCGTCTCGCTGCCGGCGGCGTCGTAGAACTCGGTCTTCGTGGCGCCGGGGCACACGGCGAGGACGCGTAGGCCGGTGCCACGGTTTTCTTCCCACAGCGATTCGGTGAAGCTGAGGACGAAGGCCTTGGTGGCGCCGTAGACGCTCAGGTACGGGGTCGGCTGGAAGCCCAGCAGGCTGGCGACGTTGATCAGGATGCCGGTGTCGGCGGAGTTCAGCGGGTCGATGTAGGCGCGGCTGAGGTCGACCAGCGCGCTGACGTTCAGCGCGATCATGCTCTGCAGGCGGTCCGGGTCCTCATCGGTGAGGGCGTTGTGGGTGCCGAAGCCGGCGTTGTTGACCAGTCCGGTGGCGTAGATGCCACGGGATTCGAGTTCGGCGCGCAGCGTGCGGCCGGCGTCGGGCTGCCCGAGGTCGCGGGCGACGACGGTCACGGTGACGCCGTGGGCGCGGGTGAGTTCGTCGGCCAGGTCCTTGAGCCGGTCCGCGCGGCGGGCGACGAGTACGAGATCCGCGCCGCGACGGGCCAGTTGGCGGGCGAATTCCGCGCCGAGCCCGGAGCTGGCTCCGGTGACGATGACGGTCTGGCGGCGATAGTCGATTTTGCTCATGCCTGCACTCTACGCACTTGCTTGCACTGAGTGCAAGTGGTTGCACCTAGCGAAGGGATGTACCATCGGTGCATGGCTCAGAAACCGACGCCCATCCGAGAACAGACCCGCTCGGTGGTTCGCGCGCTCCTCACCAAAACCGCGATCGAACTGTTCGCGACCAAGGGGTACGACGACACGACCCTCGATGAGATCGCCGCCGCGGCGGGTGTCTCCAAACGGACCCTGTTCAACTACTTCCGCAACAAGGAGGACCTCGCCCTCAACGGCCTGTCCGAGCAAGGGGAATTGATAGCAGCGCGGCTCGCCGAGCGCCCGGCCGACGAAGACCCGTGGACGTCGCTGCGTGCGGCGTTCCAGGTGCTCGAGGAGATGGACCTCACGGCCGAGCGCCGACTCGAGATGACCACGCTGCTGTTCGGCAACGAATCCCTGCGCGCCGGCCACGCCGAGAAGCAGGCCCGCTGGCAGGACCTGTTCGCACCGCTGATCGAGCCGCGACTGCCCGACTGTGACCACCGCACCCTGCAGGCGCGCGCGATCGCGGCCGCGGCGATCACCTGCCTCCAGGCAGCCACAGAAGAGTGGATGCGCCTGGGCGGACAGGCCGAGATCTTCGATCTCTACGACACGGCCGTACAGGCCATCCGCCGCCCCGCCTCACCACCAGAGAAGACAACGACATGAGCAAGCGCCTGCCCCCCGCCGACCTGCACAACATGGCCGCCGCCCTGCGCGCCGAACGCGCCGAGATGCTGAACTTCACCAGCAGCCTCACCGACGACGAATGGACCGCGCCAAGCGCCGCAGCCGGATGGCGCATCGCCGACGTCGTCGCCCACATCGGTGCGACGGCGCGGAGCCTGTACACACCCGCCGGGCTGCGCACGAGCTTCGCCGCCAGCCTCGAACAGGCGAACGAAGACCCCGTCGACCGACGGCGAGACTGGAGCCGTGCCAAGGTCATGGCCGAGTACCAGCGCGCCGGCCGGCGAGCCACCACGCTCCTCGACGTCGTCCGACGCACACCCGCCACGCGAGTACGGGCACAGTTGGCCGACCTCGGCCGCCACCCCCTGGGTCTGATGATCGGCGGCGCACTCGTCTTCGACCACCACACCCACCTGCGCCACGACATGGCCCCAGCGCTCGGCCGGCCCGTGCCGTCCACCGACGCGGACCGCATGCGCGCGGTCCTGACGTGGATGATTGCCGTACTGAGCAATCAGGTCGCGAAGGCGCCGGTCGCCGGGCTCGACGCCCGCGTCGCACTGACACTCACCGGCCCCGGCGGCGGGACCTGGTGGTTCGATGAGGCAGGCGGCCTGGCTCCGTCCGACGGCGCGGTCGCGGCGCACGTCACCGCCCCCGCGCTGACCTTCCCCGACTGGGGCACGCAGCGGTCGTCCTGGCGCGACAGCGACGTGACGGTCACCGGCGACACCGAACTCGCCGCCCGCTTCCTCGACACCGTCAACGTCATCTGATCGGGACACGGGAAGCCCTCCCCCAGGCAGCCCCGGACCGCTTGTCCGCCACTTTTGGTGGCGTCGAGTTCTGGCCGGGGTGCCTCGGCTTCGAGCACACTCCGGTTCGCTCCGGACATGGTGGCCGAGCTGGAAGTCGACACCGCGTGGCAGCACGGACGGCTTCGTCACGGCGCACGGCATCTCCGACCGAGGCCGGATCTACGGCCCGCAGACCTGGACCTGGACGCTGACCTGGTCGAACCCGGCCCGCAGCCCGGCCGCACAGGCCCGCGCCGCACGTGCCTGGTGGCGAGCGTCACACAGAGGGGCGAGCGCCTGGCGGTCTTCGGCGCCGGGCGCCGAGCAGCGGCTTTCGCATACACCGTGGAGTAGGCCGTGGTTCATCACGCAGCACGCTCGCCCTGTGGCCACCCGTGGTCGGCGCATCCTTGCGGCCTGTCCCCGCCTTCCCCGTCACCGTTTCAGGAACGCAGCCTGGGCGAGGCTGTTGAATCGAGGTCCTGCACGAAGGTCTGGATCAGGTGGGCGACTTGAACCCAAACAGGGCGCGAGGCATAGGTGGTGATTTCTCGTGACAGCCGGCTCAGGGCTTCGATGGTGTTCTGGTCGGCGGCTAGGGGCTGGTGGATGAGCCAGTAGGCGAGAGCCGGTGTGGCTGTCGTGGACAAAGCTCGGTGCAGTTCCTGCGCCTGGTGCTGACGTTGGCGGTTGGCTTGTTCGTTCAGCGCCGTGTATCTGGCGTTGGAGGCAGACGACCGCCTCGATATGTCCATGACCACGAAGCCCACGGGCATGGTTCCTAACACCGACGGTGTTCGCCGGCGCGCCCCCGATCGAGTGGTCGTCCGGATCGTCGCCGCCCGGTCCCCGTCGGGCTGGGCCATCAGCGCGATAAATAACGGGTGTCCCGCACGCGGACGGTCTCCGCGTGCGGGATCCGGTTCTCCCCTAGGAGGGTCAGCTGGTCGTAAGGGCGGTGTCGTCCACGACGAAGCTGGTCTGGAGGGAGGAGTCCTCCACTCCGTTGAACTTCAGGGTGACGGTGGAGCCGGCGTACGAGGACAGGTCGAAGGACTTCTGGGCGTACCCGGAGGCCTTATTGAGGTTGGAGTAGGTGGCCAGGGTCGTCGAGCCCGCGGTGACCGTCAGCTTGTCGTACGCGCTGCTGGTCGAGGTCTCCGCGGTGTCGATGTGCAGGTAGAAGGTGAAGGTGGCCTTGCAGCCGCTCGGCACGGTCACCGACTGGGAGAGCGTGTCGGTGTGCGCGGAGCCGTAGCCGTCCAGCCAGGCGTAGTAGGAACCGGCGTGTGCCGCCTCGCTGGTGGAGTTGGTGATGACCCCGCTGGAGGCGGTCCAGGTGGTGTTGCCCGACTCGAACCCGGCGTTGCCGAGCAGCTGGGTCGAGGTGCAGGTACCACTGCCGGAGCCGACGGTCCAGGTGAAGGACGTCGAGCCGGAGGCGCCGGTCGAGTCACTCGCGGTGACGGTGACCTGGTAGGTGCCCGCGGTGGACACCGTTCCCGTGATCTTGCCGGTCGAGCTGCTTATGGACAGGCCGGTCGGCAGCCCGCTGGCGCTGTAGGTGAGGGTCGCGCCCGCGCTGTCGCTCGCGCTGATCTGCAGGCTGGCCGAGCCGCCGGTCGTCGTCGACTGGCTGCCCGGGTTGGTGACGGTGACCGTGTTGCCGGAGGTGCTGCCGGAGGCGAAGGCGGTGGTGCCGTTGGGGGTGCCCCAGCCGGTCGGGCCGTCGTAGCCGGTGGTCGCGGTGCAGAAGTACGACGGGGAGCAGGAGCCGTTGTTGCCGCTGGTCACGTCGTACAGGTTGGAGGTGTGGGTGTACGGGTACTTCGCCGGGTAGTCGCTGGAGCCCGGGGTGCCTGCGAGGGCGTAGACGCCGGCGACGATCGGGGCGGAGGCGCTGGTGCCGCCGTAGACCGCCCAGCCGGAGCCGCCGTAGGTGTCGTACACGGCCACACCGGTCGCAGGGTCGGCGACCGCGGAGACGTCGGCTTCCATCCGCTTGGTGCACCCGGTGTCGGTCTGCCAGCTCGGCTTCGGGTCGTAGGCCGAGCAGCCGGAGCCGGCGCCCTCGGTGGAGCTGGTCTTCCAGACGGACTCGGTCCAGCCGCGGGAGTTGGTGGACGTGGACAGGGCGGTGCCGCCGACTGCGGTCACGTACTGGGAGGTCGCCGGGTACTCGGCACCGTAGGCGGAGTCACCGGAGGAGACGGTGATCGCGACACCCGGGTGCTTGAAGTACGAGGTGTCCTCGCTGGTCTGGGAGGAGGCCTCGTCGCCGCCCCAGCTGTTGGAGACGAACTTGGCGCCGAGCGAGACCGCCTCGTTCTCGGCGATGCCGAGGTCGCTGTCGTTGGCGGAGGTGGCCTCGACGAGGATGATGTTGCAGTTCGGGCAGACGGCGCTGACCATGTCGATGTCGAGGGCCTCCTCGCCGGCCCAGCCGCTGTCGTTGGTCGGCAGCGAGGTGGTCGAACCGGTCTGACTGACCTGCTTGAAGCAGCCGTTGGCCTTGGTGCAGGCGGACAGACCGTACGTGGAGCGGTAAGTGGCGAGGTCCGACTCGGCGTTGGGGTCGTTGTAGGCGTCGACCACGGCGACCGTCAGGCCGCTGCCGCCGGTGGTGGGCAGGTTGTAGGCGCTGTGCAGGTTGGCCGGGGAGAGGCCGGAGGGGGCCGCGGCGAGCGCCGAGGCGAGGCGCTGCTTGATGTCGGTGCGGCGCTGGGCGAAGCAGGACGCGTGGCCCGGCTCGGCGGTGGCGCACAGGTGAGTAGTGGGTACCTTCTGGCCCGCCTTGCCGGTGGAGTGGAAGGTCTGATGCGCGGGGTCGGTCAGCGCCTTGTTGTTCTGCGTGACCTTGGTGTTGTGCAGGTGGGCTGCGGCGGGCTGGGCGCCAACCGTCGGTGCCGCGACGAGTCCGGCGACGGTGAGGGCGAGGGCCGGGAGGGAGACGGCGAGGAGTCTTCGCAGACTCCGTCTCCGCTTGCTCAGACGTGACTCACGCATGGGGTTCTGCCTCCGTTGACGAGGGGATGCGCACTGGATTGGCAGGCCCGTGACGCGCGTAGCGGCGGCGAAACCGCGCAGCCATGAGCATGACACTCAACTGACCCGAAATGCCCAATGAACGTGACATGACAGGGTGCGAGAGGAACGTAAATCCGAGGCGGGCGAACCGGCAGTACCGCAAGGAATTCTTTGCTCCGCCATAGGATGAGATTGGCCACTTCATTGGAGGTGACAGGGGCGGGCTTGGCGCAGAGGAGAGAAAGACTGAAGCCGGACCGGCCCCGGGACTGCCCCTGCAGCGTTTGAGGCTGGTGATGCCACCCGGTCTTCTGCGGGGTGCCGGGGTTGGGTGCGGCTCTCAGGCTGAGAGGGCTCGGGTGTACTGCGGAGTTTGTGCCATGCCCCAAACCATCTGGAGCGGCGCCATCTCCTGATCCGCAGCTCTCTGAAACCGAATTGGTGGCGCCGGAGGAATCACAGCGAGATGTTCCGGAGAACGAAAGCCACTTCACCTGCCGCCGGCACTGTGACTTTGCATGACCGACACCGAGATCGAGATCACCCGCAGAGCTGGTGCGCGATCTGCTGCAGGAACAACATCCAGATCTTGCGGGGCTTGCCATCCGAGAGGTGGCCCAGCGAAGACGGCGCCGGCTGGCTCGCCTTCCCGCGTTCCCTGGTCGCGTGTGATCTGTCCGGCGCCCAGCTGGTCGTCTCCGACGCCCATGCCGGTCTGGTCAACGCGATCGGAGCAGTGCTGCCCGGCGCTTCGTGGCAACGCAGCCGCACTCACTACGCCCGCGCGTTGCTGAGCCAGGTGCCCAAGTCGGCCCAGCCGTGGGTGGCCACGCTCCTGCGCACCGTCTTCGAACAACCCGACACGACGGCTGTCCAGGCCCAGATGCGGCACGTCCTGGACGTGCCGGCGGCCAAGTTCCCCAAACCGCAGCCCACTTGGACACCGCCCAGCACGATCTCCTGGCGTTCACTGCGTTCCCGCGCGAGATCTGACGGCAGATCTGGTCCAACAACCCGCAGGAGCGGCTGAACAAGGAGATCGCGCGTCGCACCGACGTGGTCGGCATCGTCCCCGACCGCACCGCTTTGATCCGTCTGGTCGGCGCGGCACTGGCCGAGCAGAACGACGAATGGACCGAGACCCGCCGCTACATGGGACTCGACCTACTGGCCACGGCCCGCCTCCACCCGATCGGGGCCGGTGACCGGGCCGCGTCGGCCGGTCAGGTGCGGCCCGGCTGCGCGGTGTAGCGCAGGTAGGGCTTGACGGTGCGGTACCCGGGGAAGCGTTCGGCGGCGTCGGCGTCGCTGACGGCCGGCGTGATGATGACGTCCTCGCCGTCCTGCCAGTCCGCGGGCGTGGCGACCTTGTGCTCCGCCGTGAGCTGGAGGGAGTCGATGACGCGGAGGATCTCGGCGAAGTTCCGTCCCGTGCTGGCCGGGTACGTGAGCGTCAGCTTGATCCGCTTGTCCGGGCCGATGACGAACACTGACCGCACGGTGGCGGTCTCGGAGGCGTTGGGGTGGATCATCCCGTACAGCTCGGAGACCGTGCGGTCCACGTCCGCGATCATCGGGAAGTCGACGCTGTGGCCCTGGGTCTCGGCGATGTCCTCGGACCAGGTCCTGTGGTCTTCGGCGCTGTCGACGGAAACCGCCGCCACGCGTGTGTCGCGCCGCGCGAACTCGTCGGTGAGCGAGGCGACGGTGCCGAGTTCCGTCGTGCACACGGGGGTGAAGTCGGCGGGGTGCGAGAAGAGGACCCCCCAGCTGTCGCCCAGCCAGTCGTGGAAGCGGATCTCACCACTGGCGGTCGGGGCCGTGAAATCGGGGGCGGTGTCTCCCAGTTGCAGCGCCACTGTCATTTCCTTCCTCGATGACAACCAGGTCGATATAACCGTACCCATTACGGCTATTGCACACAAGGTCCGACTGCCGGACCGGCGACCGCCAGGCCCGGCACCCGCAGCTGCGTCACAGACGCGCCACGCCGTCCGCCCGCGCGGCGGCGGTGACGGTGGGGACGACTCGGGGGCGACTCGGGGGTCGAACGGGGAGGGGACGACCCGGTCGGCGGCGAGCTTCATTGCCTCGGCGATCGCGGAAGCCCGGACCTGGAGCGCGCCGGCGAAGACCCCGGGGAAGGCCAGTACGTTGACCCGGGACGCCTATGCCTCACACAGCTGTGGGTGAGATGCCGCCGGACCGACACCAGTTCGATACTCATACCGAGGGTGCTCGAACCTTACGGCCGCGAGCGATCGAGTCGGCCTGCCGGTGCTCGGCCTCCGCACCGTGCGGGGCATACGACCCTCCGCAGCGGGAGCGTTCTGCCTCTGCACGTGGAGCGTCATGTGCACAACGTCTCGAAGGGCCGGACGCCACCTGCGGACATCGGCTGGCGAGTTCAGCTGGAGGAGCGGGTCGCCTTGGCCGGAGCGGAGGAACTGTAGAAGACCGACCGGCCCTGCTTCGTCCGTCTGGCCCGGCCCTGCGCCACGAGCGCCTCCAGGGTGGAACGCACCACGGTGGCCTTGACTCGCCGGTCAGGGTGAGCCCCGGCGATGTCCGTGGAGACCTCGGCGGCCGAGCGGGGTTCGGACTGACCGGCCAGGTGGCGGTACACCAGGTCCACCAAGGTGAGCTTGGAGCTCTTGCGTGCCTGGTGCGTCTGTGGGGTTCCCGGCTTGCCCGAAGCATCAGCCTGCTCCCGGTGGGCCGTTTCCTCTGACGCCGCGGCCGGCGTGGAGGGCAGGGCCTGATCCGTACCCTGGCCGCCCAGCGCCTGCCTCACACCCAGCAGCACACCGCGATCTTGTTGCAGGGCATCCAAGCGCTGCTGCAGCGCCTCCATCTCCCGCCCGACGCGCTCCTGTTCCTCGGCATTGTGTGCCAGGTCCTGTTCCACCCGAGCGATGTACTGGGACACCAGGCCATCAGCCTGAGCGGCACCATCAGACATGTCCACTTGCCCTCTCATCCATCACGTCGCAGCGGCGGCTCGCCCCTTTCGGGCACACGGCACCATCCGCCGCCGCCCAACCCACTAACAGGGCCCCTTGATACAGCGTAGGTGGTGAGGGCAGCTGGCCTGGTCAGAACGGTTGTCAACGCCGGCGCGAGACCGGCGAACACTTACAAGCTCTGCGCTCGCCGCGTGCGGGCCGGGCCCGCCTCGCACGGCGTTGGGTAACCCATGACGTGCCCCGACCCGCCAACCCCCTGGTCCGCGAGAACCTCCTCAACGCGGGACTGGCCCTTTTCCACGCACAGGGATTCAACGCGGTGGGCATCAAGGAGAGGACGGACACGGCGGGCCTGCCCAAGGGGTCGTTCTACAGCTAGTACGACAGCAAGAACGCCTTCGCCTCCGCCGTCCTCGGCCGCTACTGGACCGGCATCGTCCACACTCACGGCGCCATACTGAGCGACGCGTCCCTCCCCCCGGCAGAACTCGTCCGATTCTCGAGGCCCTGACCCAGGACCACGCCCAGCAGGGGTTCGCGCTGGGCTGCCTGATCGGCGACCTCGCCCTCGACCTGTCCGCCGAACACGAAGAGGCGCGCAAGGAGTTGGCCTCCATCATGGCCCGATGGTCGGTCCTCGTCACGTCCTGCCTCACGGAAGCCAGGAACCAGGGCGGGCATGACCGAAACGCCCAGGCCGGCGAGCTGGCATCCACGGTCATCCAGGCGTGGGAGGGCGCAGCCATGCGCGGTCGCGTCGACCGCAGCCGGGCCCCCTACGACCGCTTCCTCACCTGTCCCTGCCGCGGCTGAAGCCGTGCGGCAGTCCGGGCCGGCTGGACAGCCGCAGGCCGGTGGACCGGATGGGCCCACCGGCCTGTGGTTCTCCCTGGCCGAGCCGGCCGCCGTCCGATCCCTTACTCGGCCGCCTGGCCGGGGAGCTTGGCGGCGAGCAGGTTCACCGGGGTGATCGTGGGGAAGGCGCTGAACAGCTCGTCGGCACGGGCCTCGATCTGCTCGCGCACCTTGCCCTGCAGGTGCACCTCGCGGTCGTCCTCGGTCTCGAAGGCGTCGAAGATGCGGAAGGAGCTGGGGCCGAGCGGGAAGGAGAACCAGGCCAGGGTGCCCGGCTCCGCGTCGACCAGTGTCTTGGCGTCGACGAGGAACTGAGCCACGTCGTCTTCCTTGCCCGGCTTGGCTTCGAACTCCACGAAGAATCCGTATGCAGGCATGGTCACTTCTCCTGTCGGTTGAGGAAGTCCAGCACCACACCGCCGAACTCCTCGGGGTGCTGGAAGAGGAAGGCATGGCCGGCGCCGCTGTAGAACACGGTTCTGGCGTTCGGAAGCTTCTGGGCCATGGCGAAGGAGTTGCCGGAGTCGACCATGACGTCGTGCGAGCCGTTGGCCACCAGAACCGGCAGCTTCAGCTCCGCAAGCCGCGACCAGGCCGAGCCCGTACCGCTGCTCCAGCGCTGGATGGCCTGGAGCTGGTTGGTCCACTGCTCGGGCGGGACGTCCGCCTTGGAGTGCTGAAGACGGGTTTCGAGACGGGCGAGCGACTCCTTGCCGAGCCGCACGCCCTCGTCGGCGAGCCCGAAGAAGAGGTAGAGGAAGGCCTCCTCCGAGGGCACCGGTGAGGTCATGTATTCCACGACGCGCTGCTCCAGCTCGGGGGTGCCGGGCACGCCGCCGGGACCGCTTCCGGCCACGATCAGCTTGCGGACCAGACCGGGGTGGTCGAGCGTCACCAGCTGCGCCACGAACCCGCCGACCGACCAGCCGAGCAGATCGACCTCGCCGAGGCCCAGAGCCGTCAGGAAGTCGAACGCCGACTCTGCCATGCCCTCCATGGTCGTCGGGACGTCGCCGGTGCTCTCGCTGACGCCGGCGTTGTCGAAGATGATGATCCGCCGGTCCTGGGCGAGGACTTCGAGGAAGGCGGGGTCCCAGTGGTCGAGGGTGCCGCGGAAGCGCTGCAGCAGGACCAGCGGGGGTACCGGGGCGTCCTTGCCGAAGTCCCGGTAGGCGTAACGGGCCAGACGGCCCTTCACGTGGCGGGTGTCCGCGGTGTCGGAGATGTAGGCCATGAAGGCCCTCCCTAGTGGGTTTCGTTTTGCTATCCACTTCAGTTAAGACCGGCCGACTCCTTTCGTCAAGCCGGTGACCTGCTGAGTAGCATTGGACAATCCACAAAGGTGCGGCTATCCTCGTCGCGTGAGAAGAGCCAGGACTCCAGACCCCCGCGTGTGTTCCATCGACGCGGCGATGCGCATCCTGGGCGAGAAGTGGGCCCTGCTGGCCCTGCGCGAGATCGCGTTCGGCGTCCGCCGCTTCGACGACATCGTCTTCAACACCGGTGCCGCCCGGAACATCCTCGCCAGTCGACTCAAGTCCCTCGAGGCCGCCGGGGTCATCACCAGACAGCAGTACGAGAGCAGCCCCGCCCGCTACGAGTACGGCCTCTCCGAGGCGGGTGACCAGCTGATCACGATCCTGCACACCATCCGCGACTGGGGTGACAGGTACGCCCGGACGGACCCCGAGAACATCGTCACCTTCCGCCACAGCTGCGGTGCCGTACTGCACCCGGAGACCCACTGTGCGGCGTGTGGCGAGGTTCTGGGTCCCTCGTCCGTCATCACGGCGGACCGCGATGTGCACCAGTCGGATCTCGCCGTGCCGGGCGCGGGCCAGGCCTGACCGCCGCCCCACCAGGCGGTCGGTCCCGGGGCGGTGGGACCTGCTGCCCGCCGCCCCGCCGTCCGCCGTTTCGTCCTCCCGGCGGCCGGGTCAGCGCCCGCTGAAGTCCAGCACCGGGCGCGGCTGCCCGGCCCTGAGGGCGTTCACGGCCGATGTCAGACCGGCCTGGGCATCCTCGGTCTCGAACAGGGGCAGGGCGATGTCGAACATCGCCTCGTCGGCCGCCGCGGTTCCGCCCACGCGCCAGGCCCGCAGCAGTGCTTTGTGCGCGGCGTAGGCCCGGGTGGGGCCGCTGGTGAGCCGGCGTGCGAACGCCGTCGCCTCCTTGTCCAGGGCGGAGTCGGCCAGGACCCGGTTCACCACGCCCGCCTCGGCCATGGACGTGGCGGAGATCTGCTCCGACGTCAGCGCCCACTCGGAGGCGCGTGCCTGTCCGGCCCGCTCGGCGGCCCGGTAGATCCCCCCGAGCAGGGTGACGAGTCCGAGCGACTGCTCGGGGTGGCCGAACCGCGCGCTCTGGGCGGCGAAGATGACATCAGCACGCAGCGCGAGTTCGAATCCGCCGCCGGCGCACAGGCCCTGCACGGCGGCGACGACGGGGATGGGCAGCCGTTCGAACTCGTTGAAGACGTTCATGTACCGCTCGAACAGGGTGCGCAGCTCGCGTACGTTCATGTCGGGCCAGTCCATGATGTCTCCGCCGAAGCTGAAGTCGGGTCCGTCGGCGCGCAGGAGGACGGCTCGGGCGTCACTGGACGCTATGGCGGCGAGCGCTTCGGCGAGTTCCTCCACGAGGGGCTTGTCCAGGCGGTTCTGGGGCGGGTTTTGCAGCACCACGGTCGCCAGACGGTCGTCGATCGTGTACGTGAGACGGGGCATGAGGTCCTTCTCGGGGAATGAGCCGGCTGTCGGCGGCCGGGCGTGCGGAGGGGATGCGGAAGCGGAATAACCGGCCGGTGTGTCAGCCCAGGTGGAGGGCGAACCAGTCGCGGGCGGCGGTGCTCGTCGTGGGGAATTGGGAGAGGTAGGACGCGAAGTGGCCGCCCTCGACGAGCTGAAGTCGCTTGGGTTCGAGGGCGCGCTCGTAGGCGGAGAGCATCAGATCCGTGAGGGTGATCGGATCGTTCTTCGCGACGATCAGCAGCAGTGGCGTCGGCGAGATCCGGGAGATCCATGCCCCGGGCTCGTACATGCGGGCCGCCGCGTTGGACCGGAGAGTGATCTTGTTCTCCCAGCCGTCCGGGGCCGTGCTCAGGTAGAAGTCGACGGCGTCGGGAGCCCGGTAGGAGGCCGGCACCGACGGGTCGGAGCTGACGATCGCCTGGGTGCGGGGCTCCTCGCCGCGGAACTGGGCGCGTTCGTCGGCGGCGAAGACCTCGTTCAGCTGCGCGACGGCGTCCGGAGCCACCCGGCGCAGCCCCTGCTGGTATCCGCTGATGGTGGGCACCTGAGCGACCACGCAGCGCAGGCGCCGGTCGGTGGCGCCCAGGACCAGGGCGTGACCGCCGGAGTAACTGGTGCCCCACACGCCGATGCGCTGCGGGTCGACCTCCGGGCGGCTCTCCAGGTAGGAGATGGCCCGGCGCCAGTCCTTGATCTGCTGCCAGGGGTCGATGTCGTGGCGCGGGGTGCCGTCGCTGGCGCCGAAGTTGCGGTGGTCGTGGACCAGGACGGCGAAACCGGCCTGCGCGAACACCTCGGCGAACTGCGCCAGGCGCTGTTCCTTGACGCCGGCGAAGCCGTGCGCCATCGTGATCGCCGGATGAGGGCCCGGTGAGTCGGGCAGGTAGATCCATCCGCGCAGGGTCAGTCCGGGCTCTGCCTCGAACTCCACGTCTTCGCGTGTGGCCATGGGCGTACTTTCCGTTCCGAGGGTCGTCAGTGGGGGTTGTAGAAGTGGCCGGGGTCGACGGTGCCGGCGAGGCGCTCGCCCAGTTCGGCGGAGAACCTCAAGGCCGCCTCCAGGGGCCGGTGGTGGATGGCCACGTGGGCGATGCGGTCCGCGTCGTCCTTGGTGAGGACCGTGACGCCGAGGATCTCGTGACCGCCGAAGGCGGTCGCCTCCCACTCCAGGTAGGTGCGCGGGCCCTCGGTGGTCTCCCGGACGAACTCCAGGGACTCGTAGATCCGGCTCGCCGCGCTCATCGTGGCCTTGACCTGGTCGCGTCCATGGACGGGGATGGCCAGCACGCTCGCCTCCAGGACGATGTCCTCGGCGAACGCGGCGGCGAAGGCGGCGTCGGTCTTGCTGGCGAAGGCGTCCCGCCAGCCCCGGCCGGGCGCCTGCGGCGTACTGCCGGCCGCTGCGGGAAGGCCGGTGACGAATGCCTCGATCCGCGCGGCGACCTCCGCGGGCGCCTCCACATGGGCCCAGTGACCCGCGCCCTGGACCGCGAAGGACTCCGGTGTCCGGAACCGGGACAGCACGTGGGCTTTCACCAGCGCGTCGGTGACGAAGCCGTCGGCGGCGCCACGGCCCACCAGGACCGGTCCCTGATACTCACTCGGCGTCTGCCCGCGCGGGTCCCCGTCGTTCCAGCAGCCGACCAGATCACGGACCACGGATTCGGGGATCCGGGTGCCGGTCACGACCAGCCGGTCGAGTTCCGCCTCCGGCAGAGCGACGGACAGCTGCCGGCGCACCGCCCGCTGGCTGTCGGCGTCGCCGCCCAGTGAGCGGAACTGCTCGGCCGCCTCGACGGGTAGGCCGACACCGGCCAGGGGTACGGGCGAGAGCAGCACCAGGCCGAGCGCACGGGAGGCGTGGCCTGCCGCGACCAGTTCGGCGACGAGGGTTCCCATGCTCTGGCCCACGAGGACGAACGGCTTGTCCAGTGCCTCCACGACGGCGCCGACGTCGTTCGCGAAGCGGGTCAGGTGGAACGGTCCGCCGGACTCGGTGCGGTCGCCGCTGCCGGCCAGGTCGAGCTGGACGTATTCGAAGCCCGGGACGGTCAGGGCGTCGATCACCCCGTCCCAGACGTACTGGTCGTCCAGGAAGCCGTGGACGAACACGAGAGCCGTGTCTCCGGTGCCTCGCCGTCTGAACCGGATGTCGGTGTCCGCCACCCGCTCCGTTCTCGTCAAACCAGCTGTCTGGGTCATGACTTGGGCCCTTCGGTGATGGTGGAGCCGGACGCAGACCACGCGTCGGTGTCGATGGGCGACCAGTCCGAGGCGTGTTCGTCGAGACGGTGCATGCGTGTCTGCGCATGCCGGGCGACGAGGTCGTCGTCGAGCGGTGTGGTGAAGACTGTGTTCACCAACGTGTACTCCGCCGCCAGGCGGCCGACGGAAGGAATGGCGGCCGTGTCGATGCGCCCGCCCGGCAGGTAGAGGTCGTCCCTGACGTAGAAGCGCACCACTTCGCCCCAGACCACATGGTCGAGGCTGCCCTCGATGGGCAGGATGCGCCGCAGCCGGCATTCGAAGGCGATGGGCGTGTCCTTCACCCGGCGCGGACGTACCACCTGCGAGGCCTCGGTCTCCAGCTCCAGCGCGCTGAACTCGTCGACGTCGCTCTCGAACTCGAAGGCCGAGCGGTGCAGGTGGCCGGCTAGGGGAAGCGTCGCCGTGTTGACCACGAACTCACCCGTGTCGCGGATGTTGATGAACGTGTCCTTGAGTGTGACGCCGTCCGCCCGGGGCTGCAGGGAGATCGACAGCATGGGCGGCTTGCGGCCCACAGCCGTGAAGAAGGACACCGGTGCGAGGTTTCCCACGCCGTCGACGGACTCCGTGCTCACCCAGGCGATCGCGCGAGGAATGATCCCCCCGATGAGGAGTTTGTAGGCCGACTTGGCGTCCAGATCTGCGGCATCGACGAACATCTGTGCACCTTTCACGCTGATTCCCGCCCGGTCCTGACTGCCGGGCGGAATCTCCGGGGTGTACGTGGTCCGCGTCCTCGGCCTGCGCGCTGCGGCAGCCGTAGCGTCTGCCGACGCCGCCGCGGGGGGGACCGACGGGGAACGTCGCCGTCACCCACAGAGTGAAATAACTGTATGGGCTATGCCTATTTCGCGCAAGGCTGGGCGCCGGATACGGCGGCCGTAGGATCGAAGGCCGACGGGAAGGGGTGGGCACCATGGGCCGGGCATCACGCGCACAGGCGGCCGAGCACCGGGAGCAGATCGTCGCCACCGCTTCGAGGATGTTCCGGGAACAGGGCTTCGAGGTCAGCCTCGCGGCGCTGACCGGCGCGGTGGGCCTGACGCCCGGCGGTTTCTACCGGCAGTTCCCTTCCAAGGACGCCCTTCGAGGTGAGGCCACGGAGCACGCCTTCGAGCAGCTGCGGACACTCCTGGCCGGGTTCGAGGCGGCGGGCGGCGGCGACCGTACCGCGGCCCGTGAGGCGCTGATCGACCACTACCTCTCGCCAGAGCACCGCGACGGCGCGGCAACCGGGTGCCCCGCCTCCGCCCTCAGCACGGACGTCGCCCGACAGCCGCCGGGCTCACCGGCCAAGGAGGGGTACGTCCGCGGAGTCCGCGAGCTGGCCGGCTGGCTCACCGGTACGGCGCCTGACACGGCGGCACACCCGCGCGCGGACGAGCCCGACGATTCGCCGGTGTCCGACGATGCCCTCACGACGCTCTGCACCATGGTCGGAGCGCTGGTACTGGCCCGCGCGACGGCCGGATCCCCCCTGTCGGAGCGCCTGTTGGCCGCGGCCCGCACGGCAGTCGCGACGCCGGACCGCTGACGCTTCCACCGACCGCACGGCAGTTCGCCCCCCTCCGGACCCTCGCATTCAAAATAGATTTTGTATGTAATCTATTTTTCTCGGCCGTCGGGGCGTGCCAATGCCATGCGTTCCGGCGACCCACCCGTCGTCATGTGAAGGAGAAGCGCCATGAAGGCCGTCATCGTCAGGCATCCCGGGGAAATGGACGTCCTGGAGGTCACCGACCTCCCGGATCCGGGCCGCCCCGGACCAGGTGAGGTGCGGGTACGCGTCCACGCGAGCGCCCTGAACTATCACGACACCATCGTCATGGGCAGCACGGACACTCCGGTCGGCCATGTCCCCCTCGCGGACGGAGCGGGAGTGGTCGAGGCCGTGGGTGAAGGAGTCACCGAACTGGCCGTCGGCGACGCGGTCTTCGCGCGCTTCTTCCCCGGATGGCGGGCGGGCAGGGCGGTGATCGACCACTTCGGCACCACTCCCGGCATAGGTGTGCCGGGCTACGCGCGTGAGATCGTCGTCGCGCCCGCCGCCCAGTTCGAGCGAGCCCCGCACGGCTACTCCCACGCCGAAGCCGCCACCCTGACCGTGGCCGGTCTCACGGCATGGACTGCCCTGCACGAGAACGGCGGTATCAGGCCCGGCGACACGGTCGTGCTACAGGGCACCGGCGGTGTCTCCGTCTTCGCCCTGCAGCTCGCGAAGCTCTCCGGTGCCACTGCGATCGTCACGTCCTCCTCCGACGAGAAGCTCGACCGCGCAAAGGCGCTCGGAGCAGACCACGTCGTCAACTACCGGTCCCAGCCCGAGTGGGGGGGCCGGGTCCGCGAACTGACGGACGACAACGGTGCGGATCTCATACTGGACGTGGGCGGTCCGTCGACCCTGCCCCAGTCCATCCAGGCGGTCCGCGTCGGCGGCCGCATCAGCGTGATCGGCGTCCTGACCGGGCTGTCCGGGGACATCCCGACCGGCGCCATCAACATGAAGCAGATCCGGCTGAACGGCGTCCTCGTCGGCAACCACGAGCAGCAGCGCGACCTGGTCCGCGCGGTAGAGGACTCCGGACTGCGGCCCGTGATCGACCGGACCTTCCCCTTGGAAGACCTGAGCGAAGCGCTGCGCTACTTCGCCTCCGGTGCACACCTGGGCAAGGTCGCCATCGAGTGGTGACCGCGGTGCGGCGGGAGTGGCTCCACGCCTGCCGGGCCGGTGGCGAAGTGTGGCGTCCGTCTCCCCGCAACATATTGCACCGACCGGTCTCATTACCTACTGTTCTCGTCAGGAGGGCCCTCATGGCACGGACCAAGAGCTTCGAACCGGCTTACGCACTGCGGAAGGCGCTGTTCGAGTTCTGGCGGAACGGTTACGAGCGCACCTCCACCGACGTCCTCATGGCTGCCATGGGAATCGGCAAGCGCAGCCTGTACGACACCTTCGGCAGCAAGCACGACCTCTACCTGCGCACGCTCACGACCTACATCGAGCACGCGGAGGAGTCCCACGCACAGGCGGTCGAGGCCGCACCGGGCAAAGGACTCGTCGGCGTACGCGCGCTGCTGCGGTCGCACGTGGCCCTGCCCGGCTGTCCTGCGGGCTGCTTCGCGGTGAACGCGGCGACGGAGCGGCCGGACGACCCGGACGTTCACGCCGCCGTCTGCGGATACTTCACTCGTTCCGCCGAGCGGATCGCCTGGCTCCTGCGCCAGGAGGAGCGGTGGGCGACCGTCCGGCCGCAGCAGCTCGACCGGGCCGCACAGGCGGTCCACAACGGCTGGCTCGGCCTGCGCGTGCAGGCACGTCTGGGGGCGTCGGAGCCGGAGCTCGACGCGGCCGCGGACGATCTGCTGTCGTCCGTGCGCTGACTCTCCGCTTTCTACCAGTCCTGTCCGTCCCGTCTTTCGCACACCCTAATTCCGCACCGATCGGTCTCAAAAGATCGTTTCCCCGAGAAAGGCAACACCGTCATGTCCTCACCGCCCTCCGCCACCCACGCCCGTCCGCGCTCCAGGCATCCGCTGGTACCGGTGGTGGCCATCGCCCTGGGCTCCTTCGCCGTGGTCGTCTCGGAGTTCGTTCCGGTCGGCGCGCTGCCCCAGATCAGCGAGGGACTGGGGGTCACCGAAGGCACCGCCGGCCTGCTCGTGACCCTGCCCGCCCTCTCCGGCGCCCTCGCCGCACCCGCCGCGACCGTCCTCATGCGACGCCTCGACCGGCGACTGGCCATCATCGGGCTCACGGCACTGATCGCCGTGTCGTGCGTCCTGTCCGCCGCGACGACCGGCTTCACGATGATGCTCGTCTCCCGGCTGATCCTCGGCATCAGCATCGGGGGCGTCTGGGCCACTTCCGTCTCCGCCGCGGCCCGGCTCGTCCCCGCACGGATCGTGCACACCGCGTCGTCGGTCGTCTTCGGCGCCATCGCGGTGGGATCCGTGGTCAGTGTGCCCAGCAGCAGCCTCATCGCCACCCACACCAGCTGGCGGACGACGTTTCTCGCGGCCGCCGCGGTCGCGGTCATCGCCGCCCTCGTCCAGGCGCTGGCGATCCCGAAGATACCGACCGCGGACCGCGTGACGATGGCGCATTTCCGTCCGCTGCTGCGCTCGGTGCCCGCGAACGTCATCCTCGCCGTCGTCTTCCTCGTCGTGTTCGCACAGTTCAGCGCCTACACCTTCGTCGTGCCCTACCTCCACGACGTCACCGGCCTCGCCGCCGGACTGGCCAGCGGTCTGCTGCTGGGGTACGGCGCGCTGACCATCGTCGGCAACTTCGGCGGCGGCGCTCTCCTGGGGCGCAGCATCCGTGGCACCGTGATCGCCACTCTCGTCTTCGGCGCCGGCGGCCTCCTGGCACTGAGCGCGGGCGGCACGGTGACGGCTTCCGTCTGCGTGGGGCTCGCCCTGTGGGGGCTGGCGTGGGGCAACGCGCCGGTGGCCCTGCAGCACTGGCTCTACACCTACGGGCAGGACAGGTTCTCCACCGAGGCCGTCAACGCGACGTTCACGGCCGTGGTGCAGGTGGCCGTCGCGAGCGGTTCGCTGCTGAGCGGCGTCGCGGTCAACGCCGTCGGCGTCCGCAGTTCCGCGGCGCTGGGAACCGTCGCGAGCGCGGTCGCCTGCGTCCTCGCTCTCGGATTCATGGCCCTGTCCGCGCGTCGCGCGACGGCGCAGGAGACGCTCGTCGCGGTCAGCCCCGAAGAGGTCCGGGCCGTCGCCCTGGACTGACGAGTACCGCCGGCTGACGGCGTCCTCTCCCCCGGCCGGCATCTGGCACCACCGCGCCATGAGCCCATCCAGCACCACGGCGTGGGGGGAGCTAACCGCCCCGGGGGTTCGCTCCGCCCACGCTGTCGCAGGAGCTCCTGACGGCATCGTCTCCGCGCAGCGGTACGGCCCTTGTGCCGTCCACTGGTGTGCACGGCGCGGACGCGCCGAAGGCCCGGCCCGCGGTGGGCCGGGCTCTTCAGGAACCCCTCAGCACTGCCGGAGCAGTCCCCGGCGTTCAGTGCTCCTCACGCGCATTCGCCGGTCATCCCAGAGCGACCCGCGCCGACCCCCACAGCGCCCCGCGGTTGATCCGGTCGGGGTGGATCTTGAGCATCGCCTCGTAGAGCTCCAGGGCTGAGGTCGCGTCCTGCTCCAGGCGCGCGAAGTCATGTATGTAGGCCCGCGTTTCCTCGATGGCGGCCGCCGTGTCCGGCGCCTGAGGGTCCTTGTGGCCGGCCACGACCAGCCGTGGTGTGAGGGTTTCGATGCGGTCGAGCGCCGCGAGCCACTCCTGCCTGCCCTTCTGGGAAGACTCGGCGAGGTACAGGTGGACGTTGTTGTACACGGCGTCCCCGGCCACCACCAGCTGCAGGGAAGGCACGTGCAGACACGTGGTGTCGTCGGTGTCCGTGTGCCCGAGCGGGATGGCTTCGAGCCGGTGCCCCTCGAGCTCGATGAACGGCTCGTCCATGGGCTGTGCCGGCACGAGGTCCTCGGGGATCTGGCCGGGGAAACGGGCGTTCCAGAAGGACTTCACGAAGTCCGGGCTCGATTGCGCCTGCATGCGTTCCACCACATGCGGAAGGGCCAGCGCACGGGCCTTCGGGAAGTCCCGAAGGATCTTCGCGAGTCCGAACCAGTGGTCACCGTGAGCGTGAGTGATGTACACCGCCGTGAGGCGCTTGCCCCGGGCGGCCACCCACTCGCTCAGCGCATCGGCCTGGGCGACCGTCATGAGCGGGTCGACGAGGACGGCGTCCCTCTCCCCCTGGATGAGGGTCGAGGAGATCGGCGACCACATCCGGCGGTCCAGGTCGGGCGGCAGATCCGTGACCGTCGTGGGGATTCCCGGGGCGACGAAGACCTCGTACGTGAGTTGACTCTGTGGCATGAGAGCTCCCTTGTTCGGTCAGGGCTGGGAAGGAGGTCAGGCGGCGAAGAGCGCCAGATGATCAAACGAGAACGTTATAGGCAAAACGCTTTTGCTTATTACTTTTTACTGGTGTGCATGCCTCCACGCAAGGCCGGCCACATCGCCCCACCGGGCCCACCGACGCGATGAGGTAATATGTGATAGCTCTACGCCTATTTCCGCCCGTTGGTTCAGTCGCTGCTGGAGTCGTTTTCCTCATGACATGGCCCGCCACCGACCGATACGACACCGAGCCCGCCCCCGACGGGCTGGCCCTGGTCCAGGACCTGCTCAACACCCTGTCGGCCGGCAAACCCCGGGAGACAGATCTCCTGCTCGACCGGGACGATGCCCAGGCCTGGCTGAATGCCATCTGGCGCGACCGCAACCCGGCGCAGGACCAGCCGCCGATCCAACTCGACGGCGACGATGTGCAGCACCTGCGCGCCTTCCGCGACGGACTGCGCGACCAGCTCATCAAGGCCGAGGAAGAGCCGGCCGGCGAGCGCGGTGCACTCCCGCACGTGCCGTTCGACGCGGCCCTGCGGCTCGACCCTGACGGCACCGTCCACGTGGAACCGGCCGGCAGCGGCTGGCGAGGCATGGTGTCACTGATCCTGATCGAGATGCTCCACGCCCAACGGGCCGACACCTGGCGGCGGCTGAAGGTCTGCCGCAGCGAGCGGTGCCGAGTGACGTTCTTCGACCGGTCACGGAACAACAGCGGCGTCTGGCACGACGTACGCAAGTGCGGTCACCCCGCCAACCTGCGCGCCTACCGCGCCCGCCAGCGCACCCAGGAGCCGTCGGGTATCCGGCACTGAGACGGAGCCCCTCCGCCACCGGAGACGCGGGATCGGCGGGTCGCCTCGTGAAGGCTCAGAACGGAGTGCCGGCCTGCCCGGGCTGGAGCACACTGCCGAAGACCATGCGGAAGAACGCGGTGAGCGCCTCGCCCGAGCGACCGCAACGGGCGGCGGTGACAGCGCCCTCCCAGGGCACAGGATGAAGAGAGCGGTCCGCCCGGGATCGAACCCCGCGCTCACCGATTCGCTGCTGACCGCTTCGGCGAGGACCCCGGTCACTGCCGCTCGCATCGTCCCAGGCAGTGTTCGACGCCGTTGCGCAGCACCTCACCGTGGTCTGCCATCTCACTCCCGAAGTTGCCGAAGAGGCAGCCGCGAGTGAAGTGATGTTCCAGCGGCCCGATCGGCTCAGGCCGGCCTTGGTCGCGATGACCAGACGCTCGGGGTGGGGGTGAAGTGCCGTGCGGATCAACTGCTCACTGGCACACGGGCCACAGGAGTCCGCGGTGTCGATGAAGTTGACACCCAGACCGACCGCTCGACGCAACGCACGGACGGCTTCCTGGGGGTCCGAGCCCCCACACCCCGGGTCCGGTCAACTGCATGGCGCCGAAGCCGAGCCGGTTGACAGGGAGATCCCTTCCGAGCCGCAGGACCCCTGCGGCGTCAGCGGGGCGCGAATCCGCGAATATCATGATCGATTTTCCCTTTCGGACGAGCCGTCCGCACGGGCGGGTGCGACCTCCTGCGGACAGGCCGGACCCGCGCGTTTGTCGCCGTCGCTTCCCGAGACACCTTAGCCCACCTGACTATGGTTTTACCCAGCCAGGCTCGCCATGTACATTGCTGACTACAGGAAAGGGAAGTTAGGTGAAGGGCAAGGACAGCGACGTCTTCGCGTCCAACTGCGCCGGACACCAGAAGCCGCAGCCGCATCCCCCGCCCGCCCGCTGATCCCCGAGGTCTCGCCTCAGGCTCTCGGCGGCGCCCCGCCTCCCGATCCGCCACTTTCGCATTCCCGCGCGCGATCGCGAGAGCCAATGACCCTCAGAAGGGACATCGCTATGACCACCAAGGACGACCGACTCTTCCTCATCACCGGGGCCACCGGTACGACCGGAGCCGAAACCGTGCGGCTGCTGCTGGAAAGGGGGCACCGTGTGCGCGCCCTCGTACATCGAGAGGATGACCGCTCGCGCATGCTCGCGGCCGCGGGCGCCGAGATCGTCATAGGTGATCTGCTCGACTTCCACGATGTGAGCGCAGCGATGCGCGGGGTCGGCGGAGCCTACTTCTGCTACCCGATCGCCGCCGGGCTGCTGGACGCCACCGTCGTCTTCGCCCAGGCCGCCACCGAGGCCGGCGTCACGTCCGTGGTCAACATGTCCCAGATCTCTGCCCGCCGCGAAGCCGCCAGCAACGCGGCACGCCAGCACTGGCTGGCAGAGCGCCTGCTCGACCGCACCCCGCTGCTCACCACGCACCTGCGGCCGACCCTTTTCGCCGAGTGGATCAGCTGGTGGTGGGGACGGCAGGACGACGAGGGCGTGCTGAGGCTTCCGCTCGGCGCCGGCCGGCACGCCCCCGTCGCCGGCGTGGACCAGGCGTATGTCATCGCCGCCGTCCTCGAGAACCCCGCGCCGCATGACCGGCAGGCGTACCCCCTGCACGGGCCGGTGGAGATGGACCACCACGAGATCGCCGGGGCGATGTCCCGCGCTCTGGGCATCCCGGTCACCTACGAGCCCACCGAGGTGGAGGAGTTCGCGGAGGGCCTGACCTCCCTGGGCAAGCGGGCTCACCTGATCCAGCACCTGAGCAACATCGCGATCGACTACCGCAACGGGATCTTCCAAGGCACGAACAACCTCATCGAGGTCATCGGCAACCGCACTCCCCTGACCGTCGAGGAGTTCGTCACCAGCCGCAAGGACGCCTTCGCGCAGAGCGGCTCGCACTTCGTTCCCGCCAAGAAGAACTGAACCGGCCGCCTTTTCGGGCCTGGCCTTCAGGACTTCTTCCAGGCCTGAAAGGGGCCAGTCGGGAACCGGTCCGGGATCGGAGGCCTTCGACGAATGTGCCTTCCGGCCCCGGCGACCGGTGTGCCGAAATGCCGTGACGCGGAAGAAGGGACAGGTTGCACGAAGCCCAGCGCATGCGCGGTGTTTCAGCCGTGCGCCGGCCCAGGCACTGCACTTGCTGTCGCGAGTGGTGCGACCTGGCCAAGAGCGCCGCGAGACCGGCCCACTACCAACGGATGACGGCCCGCCAAAAGCCTGCCGGCGAAGGGCAGGCCGCACCGAAGGGGTTCCGGGCGGCGAAGGAGCCGGGGGCCGTCAAGCGGCACCAGAAGGTGGCGGCGGCGCCAGTACACCACCCGCAAGTGGGCCAAGCACACACAGGCCACGCTCCTGGTCCTTCGAACAGACGGGGCATCCAGTGGTGTCCCGCGCCCCTGCGGCCGCAGGCCGCTCCGCGCGCCGCAACCGTACGGCCTTGCCTACGGCTTCTGGCCGTCGGATGGTACGAAGTAGCGGCATGGCAGGACCAGTTGGCAGTATGAAAGGGTGCCGCCCACGGGCCCTTCCCCTCCCTCAGGCAGGAAAACAGTCACATCAGGTGGTCTTCGACGGCCTCATGCAGGAGCAGTGCGGCGTCGGACACGGCCCGCAGTTGCGCGACGTCCAGTTCCGCGATGAGCTCAGATGCGGCGTGTACGTCGTGGGCCAGCCGGTGGAGCAGCTCCGCGACTGCTTGCGCGTCGGTCCAGTCGGGCATCCGATTACCTTCCAGGGTTCTCATCGGTGCCGCTGCCATCCGTCTCGATACCCACGGTGGCCACCACACTGGTGCCATCGCCACTCCGCCGTATGCGGACCGTGTCGGCGTACGCCTCGACCAATTGCAGTCCACGGCCGCTCACGGCCTCTTCGGCGGGGCCCGCGTCGCCGGCCGGCCTTTTCCAGGCGCCGTTGTCGCAGACCTCCACTCCCAGCGTCCGGTCGTGGGCGAACAGATGCACGCTCACCTGCGGGCTTCCGCTGTGCTGGCAGGCGTTCGTCACAAGCTCGGTGACGATGAGCGCGAGGGCTTCCGTCGCCGTCCGCTCTCCGGGGTGCCAGGCGTGCACCGTTCTTCTGGTGAACGCACGCAGAGCCGGCACCGCGGCATCGGTGGCAGCCATCACGCAGATGGCTGACGGCGAGCCCGTGTCAGCAGAGGGCCGCGCAAGCAGACGGCTGGTACTCATGAGGTCCCATCTCCTCGGGACTAGGTTCGACGGATTCCTGGCAGTGGCCGAGACGATGGGCACCGCGGACCCACGCCCATCAGCAACTGGGCGGTGGGACGCCGTCGGCGATCGGTCCCCGGCCGGCCCGGGGGGTGGCCGGCCGGGGACGATGGTGAGGCACGCGGAGAGCAGCACCCTTGTGTGGGCGGTCAGACCTCGACGGCCTGTTCTCCGGGCCTGAGTGAAGTCAATCACGGTTCGGTTTGACTTTCAAACCATATATGTGGGGATGGGTCGTCGTTTCTGAGTGATCTGAGCATGAACGCTGCTGAGACCTCACGGTCAGCCCCGAATGCTCCAGTGACTGTGGCCATTTCCCTGGCCGCCAGGGCGGCCAGTTCCTCGATGCCGTCGGCGGAGGGAAGGGCAGCCACGTTGAGCACGCCGTTCGGCCCGGCCACAGGGGCCCCGGTGCAGGCCAGTACGGATCCCCCGTCCCCAAGTCGCCAGTGGCCACCGGGCGTGGCAGCAGCCAGCCCGGTCACAGCCTCGGCCCAACTGAGCGCGGCGCGTTCGGCGTCCTCGCCGGCTCCGCATTCCGTGCGGCGAAGAGCCGGTAGCGGGAGACCTCCGCGAAACCCATCCGTTCGTAGACCCGCAGGCCCAGACTGCTGGCCTGCAACGTGCCGATACTCAGCCCCTGCTCGTGTCCCGCCTGCAGAGCGGCCGCCGTGAGCTGCATCCCTATCCCCCGGCCACGGTGTTCCTTGAGCGTGCTGACCACGTAGACACCGGCCACGCCCTGGCTGCTGTAGAGCGCCGCGGTGCCGACGATCCGGCCGTCGAGCCGGGCGGCGAACCGGGTCAGCCTGCCAGGACTCTCGGGCCGCGCCGCCTCGATCCGCAGTATCTTCGCGGTCAGGTCGGTGTCCATGCCGAACGCCCAGGTCCAGCAGCGCACCCATTCCGCCAACTCGGCTGCGTCCTCGACAACGTTGACCTCCAGGCTGGGCGTGGGGGACGGTCGGCGGACGCGGTCCAGGCGGATCGCCATGACCGGCATCGAGCCGACGTGCGAGAACCGGTGGGACTCCAGATCCCCGACGACGCCCGGTCGGCTGTCAGGTCCGACCCACCAGAGCCACGGCAGACCAGAGAAGGCCGTTTCCGCCTCTTCCAGGGCACTTTTGAAACTGCCGCCGGAAAAGGTGACGACGCCGTTCAACTGGGCGTCGGCGACGCCGCTTCGGTACATGAAGAGGCCGCTGCGCCGTCTTCCTTCAGCTCCATAACCGAGCCAGAACTCACGTGCGTTGGCAAGCTGCTGGGCAATGACTTTGGGATGCGTCAGTTCATCCATGACATCTCTCCGCACCGGATCGATTCGATTACTTCTCTGCTTGCGGCAGCGGGTGAGGAACAGCGAGAACGGCCTCACGGAACGAGTCGGGCCCGTCAGACCAGTGGCTGCGGGACGCCGGCAGCGATCAACTTCGCGGGCACCCTGTGCTCAATGGAGCCGCGTCCCGTGCCCGGGCGCGGCTCCGCCGCCTGCACCGCTGGAGCGGTGTGGCATTTGTCGCTGGCAGAATGCGGGGCTTGTTTCTCTGTGGCAACTGGCTGACGGTCAGCCCGCCAATTCCTGAAGGTCTGTGTGCGTACGCGCATTTGTGCTCGCGGGGCGCACCGTCAGAGCTGGCCGGGACAGGCCAGGAGTCGATGCGTCGGCGGGTGGGGTCGCTCAACGGCAGGCCGAGGCACCGCCGCCGGCCTTGTACGAGCCCGTCAGGCGGGGATCAGCGAGCGGGCGGCCCGGCTGAACGAGGCCACGGCCGTGTCGCTGTCGCCGAGATAGCCGGCCACCATGGCTCCGTCGCGGAGGGCCACCAGCACATCCGCCGTGTGATCCGGTTCCGGGTGGCCCCTGGTTCGCAGTGCTTCCGCGATGGCGCCGTGGAACCAGGTCCGGTGCGTCAGCACGGCCTGGTGCACCGGGCTCCGCTTGTCCGGGTATTCCGCTGCGGCGTTGATGAAGGGGCAGCCGCGGAACCCAGGAGCGCAGATTTCCTGGCCGATGCCGTCGACCAGCAGACCCATCGCGTCCGCGTGAGCACCGGCGTGTGTCATACCGTTCTGCACCCTGTCCCGGATGCGCTGGTCCTCGGCCTGCAGATAGGAGCAGACCAGGTCCTCCTTGCTGGGGAAGTGGCGGTAGAAGGTGGCCCGCGTCACCTGTGCCTCTTCGATGACCCGGTCGACTCCCACGGCCCGGATGCCCTCGGCGTAGAACAGCCGGGCGGCCGTGGAGAGCAGGCGGTCGCGCGCTGCGGACCGCTGGGGGGTTTTCTGGTGATCGCGTTCGGCTGGCACGCTCATATCGTATGGGCCCTCCTTCAGTCGCGGGCGACCGCCAGGTCACCGGCGGCGATACTCGCCCCGTCACGGCCTCCCGGGGCGCTGCCCGGTGATGGGCGGCCGGGAGGCCGTGACGGGCTCGGTGATCAGTGGGCGGTGGTGTGCGCCGCGTCCTCGATCACGTGGGTGACGGTGCCGGGGTTGGTGAGCAGTACGTCGTGCGGCGCGTTGACCTCGCTCGTGCGGGAGTGGGCGCGCTGGGCCATGAAGCGCTCCGCGGCCGGCGGGATCAGCTGGTCGTCACCGGCTACGAGGTACCAGGAGGGGATGGTCTTCCACGCGGGAGTCCCGGAGGGCTCGCCGAGTGCCTGGGGCGTGACAGGCCGCTGGGCCGCGGCGAGCACGGCGGCCTCCTGGGCACTGCGGCGGTTGCTGAGGAAGACGTCGCGGAACTTGTCCGGCTTGATGTAGAGGTCGACGTTCGTGGTGCCGTTCTGGGTGAAGGGCACCGGACTCAGGGCCGTCGGGATGGAGGCGTTGGGGTCGTCGCTGATGTGGCTGCCGGGGAACTGCGCGGTCAGCGCGGAAGCCGTCTCGTCCTTGTCGGGGGCGAAGGCCGCCAGGTAGACGAGGGCGGTGACGTGCGAGTTGCCGGCGGCGGCCTGGGTGATCACCGAGCCGCCGTAGGAGTGGCCGGCGAGCACAATCGGGCCGCTGACGGTCTTCAGGTAGTCGGCGAGGTAGGCGGCGTCGCTCGACAGACCGCGCAGCGGGACCGCGGGAGCGACGACCGGGTAGCCGTCGTGCTGCAGCCGCTCGGCCACGCCCTTCCAGCTGGAGGCGTCGGCCCAGGCGCCGTGCACGAGGACCACCGTGGGCTTGGGCGTCTGCGGGGTGGTGGCGTCGGCCGTCTGGGTGAGCACTCCAGTGGCCGCGAGGCCCGCTGCCGCAGTCGCGGCCGCCGCGATCGAGAAGGAACGACGATTCATGAGGTGAGTACTTCCTTGTGTCGCTTGATGGCAGAGGCCGGGCAATTCCGGCCTCTGTTCTGGGGGACGCCGGGCATCAGGTGAGCGGCTTATCCAGGAGCAGAGCGCGGTTGAGGGCCCAGCCCATGGCGTAGTCGGCGACCTCCTGCCAGCCGTCCTGACCGATCGTGAGGTGGGACCGGCCGGCGAACTCCTGGTAGTCGGTGAGCGCCGCGGACTTCCGATACAGGCGTGCGTTGGCCCTGTTCACCTTGGGCGGCACGATGTGGTCCGCACCCCCCGCGATGAACAGCAGCGGTGCGCGCCTGTCGTTGCGGAAGTCGACACGGGTGACCGCCCGCGGATTGAAGTTCGCGAAGGCGCCCTGGAACAGCACCCGGGCCGAACCGGGCACGTGGTAGCGGTCGTAGGCGGCCAGTGACTCCTCTTCGCTGAGGGTGTTGGCGAACGCGTAGTGGAACTGCCGGGGGGAAAGCCCTATCGCCTTGCCCCTGTTGGCCGGACTGCGTAGCACCGGCCAGGTGGAGCGAAGGGTGGACAGCGGCAGGGGAAGGACCCCCTTGACCGCCGCCGAGTCGATGGCCACGCCCGCGGCGCCCAGGCCGCGGTCGAGGAGGAGCTGGACGATGGTCCCGCCGAAGGAATGACCGACCAGGACGGTGGGCCGGTCCAGGTTCCGCACGATGGCCTCGTAGTGGTTCACCACCTCCTCCAGGCCGATGCCGGCCATGGAGGAGGGGTCCAGCCTCAAGTCCTCGACCTCCCCCTCCACTCCGGGCCAGGCCGGAGCCAGCACCCGGAACCCCTGGGCGGTGTAGTGCGCGACCCAGTGCTCCCAGCTGCGAGGAGTCACCCACAACCCGTGGATGAGCACCACCGCCGGGGCGTCGTGGGCATCGTTGAACGTCATGTCGACTCCAAGAGGGAGAACGTTCTGTCTACTTAGAACAGTAGGCACGCGCGGGGATCCGAGTCAAGGAAATCTGGTTTGATTCTCGAACCGACTCTGTAGGGCCAGTTCCTGAGCCGAAGCCGGCGTCTCGCCTCCATGGGCACCATGAACACGAGAGGAATCGCGACATGTCCGATCTCCTGGACCACGCACTCGATGCTCACGGCGGTCTCGACAGCCGGCGCCGGGCTCAGTCGATTCACGTACAGGGCTCCGTGGGCGGGCACCTGCCCCGGCCGCTCGTGCTCTGGCCCGCGCTCACCTTCCGCATCGAGCGGCCGGAGAGCCGGGGCCGGGTCTCCGGCCGCGAGCAGGCATGACCGCGGCGCATCACCTCTGATGCTCGTCGGCGCCGAACAGCGTGAGGGCGTTGTCAATGCCCTGCTCGAGGATGTCGGCTGCAAGCCGTGGGTCGGTCAAGGCCCGGGAGAGCTGCAGCGTCCCGACCATCATGGCGAAGACGGTGAGTGCCTTGATGCGAGCCGACGGCGGATCGTGCGGCGCCAAGCGGGCAGCGATGTTTTCGATGCCGGCCAGCATGCCGTCGGTGTATGCCTGCTTGGCGGTGTCCGTGCAGCGCCCGATCTCGTCGAGCAGGGCTGCGGAAGGGCAGCCGTCCTCACGGTTGTCACGCTGCTGCACGGACAGGTACTCACGCACAAGCTGCTCAAGTCCGGCGCGGCCAGGTGCCCGCGAGTGGAAGCTCTCACTCTGCTTGCCCAGCTGGTCGGCGACCACGGCGGCCACCAGGTCGTCCTTGGATGCGAAGTGGCCGTAGAAGGCACCCGTGGTCAGCCCCGCGTCCGCCATGAGCGTTGACATCCCCGAACCGTCGAAGCCGTCCCGTTTGAAGCGGCGGCCGGCCCTCTCGATGATCCGCCGTCGCGTCGCCTGCTTGTGCTCTTTGCCGTACCGCACGGCACGCTCCTCTTCTCTCTCACGTAGGGTCCGGCTGGCCGATTGATCCTGCGTTCAGCACGGCGCGGACACACTTGGGGATTAGCCGGGGGCCCCGTCCGGTCTTCGGCGCTCCTCAGGGAACACATCTCCGAACATGGGCAGTCCGCCAAGGCTTTGCTCACGGGCGGCCTCGTCCTGGAGCTCTCCCCCATCGACGAACTCGCCATCGACGCACACGGCTTGGGACTCGCGTCTCAGGAACAAAATCCCAACCACTCACTCACTAACGGGCCGTAGGTCCGCCGTGCCGGTGGAGTCGACACTCAGGCCAACAGCCCGGCGCAAGACGCTGACGACCGTGCATCGCTCCGCAGCCGATGCGATGGACAGAAAGATCGTCCCGGTCGGATCTGCCGTCGCCTCGAAGGGGGGCGGACCTCAAGTGCCATGACTGGCGTGCCCTTCAACTGATTGCCTCGGACAGGGTCAGGGCCTTGCGGACTCATCCCGGCGGTGTCAGCAGCACCCATCCCCTCTGACTTTAGTCTGCCATAGCCAGCCGGGGAGAAACTGCCGCTTACAGAAAGCGGCACGTCACAGACCCAAGGGCCCTCGCTCGTCACCTCAACGACGGCCCAGTCTTGTGCGGCCGGCGGCCGGCCGACTGGTTCTCAAGGGTATTTGACCTCCAGGTCCTAAATCCTGTTAAGGTCCCGCCATGGGAAGGCCCAAGGAGTTCGACCCGGACACGGCCGTCGAGCAGGCGATGCGGGTGTTCTGGCGTCAGGGATACGGCGCCACGACGCCTCAGTGTCTTGCCGACACTCTGGGCATCGGCAAGGGCAGTCTCTACAACGCCTTCGGCGGCAAGCGCCAGTTGTTCGACCTGGCGATGCGCCGCTACCTGGAGATCCAGGCCTCGACCGTGAAAGAACTCCTGGAGGACTCCGGTCCGGTGAAGGAGCGCCTGCGCAGGGCGCTGCACGTCCTCGCCGAGACGGACCTCGCCGACCCCGGGCGCCGCGGCTGCCTCGCGATGAACAGCGCCGCCGAGTTCGGCGTCACGGACGAGTCCGTGACGACCCAGGTCCGGGGCATGCTCGACCGCACGGAGGACGCCTTCCAGGCCCTGCTGGAAGAAGGCCAGCGCGCGGGCGAGATCAGCACCGGGCGTGACGCGAAAGCGCTGGCCAGCCTGCTGCTCAACACGGTGACCGGCATGCGGCTCATGGGCCGGGTCGAACCGGGGACCGACCGGCTCGTCAGGGTGATCGACACCACCATCGACCTGCTCTGACCGCACCTCCGCGACGTGCGGCCAGGGCGGGGTGCGTCCGTACCCACATTTTGTACCTAGAGTTCAAGAAAAGGATGCCTCATGGATCTGAAGCTCGCCTCCAAGACCGCCGTCGTCACCGGCGCCAGCCGCGGTATCGGACTGGCCACCGTCAAGGCACTCGTCGCCGAGGGAGTCCGGGTCGTCGGCGCCTCCCGCACGATCACCACTGAGCTGAAGGAGACGGGCGCCATCGGGGTGGCCGCCGACCTCTCCACCGCGGAGGGTGCGCACACCCTGGTCGAGCAGGCTCTGGCCGAGCTGGGCGGAATCGATCTGCTCGTCAACAATGTCGGCGGCGGTGACGACCTGGCCGTCCAGGGCTTCCTCGACACCGATGACGAGAAGTGGACGGCCATCCTCGACATCAACCTGCTCAGCACGGTCCGGGTCACCCGGGCCGCCCTGCCCAGCCTCGTGGAGCACAAGGGCGCCATCGTGAACGTGTCGACGGTCGCCGCTCGCCTGCCAGGCCTCGGCCCGGTGGCCTATGCCACCGCCAAGGCCGCGGTCACCGCGCTCGGCAAGGCCCTCGCGGAGGAGTTCGGCCCGCAGGGCGTCCGCGTGAACACCCTCTCCCCCGGGTTCGTCCGCAGCTCCATCTACGACGGCCCGGAGAAGTTCGGCGGCCAGATCGCGGCGGCCTTCGGCATGGACATCCCCACCTTCCTCCAGCAGGCACCCGGAGCGCTGGGCATCACCACCGGCCGGTTCGTCGAGCCCGAGGAGATCGCGTCCGCCATCGCCTTCCTCCTGTCCGACGCCGCGGCCAGCATCACGGGTGCCGACTACCTGGTCGACGGCGGCCAGCACAAGGCGGCCTGACTGCTGCCGGTGCGGGCAGCCGACGCGTGGCCCGGGCCTCCGCACGGCCTCAAGACCGGCGTTTCCGCCAGGAGCGTACGATTGACTAGCAGTCAGTCATTCGGTCGTGCAAACAGGGCGCGACGACAAAAGGAGCGCCGATGGGAACACCCGCCACCGCCAAGCGGAAACGGGTCGCCAAACCGCCGGAGGAGCGCCGCAAGGACATCCTCGACGCCGCGGCCGAAGTGTTCACCCGCAAGGGCATCGCCGACGCCAGGATCGAGGAGATCACGACCCTCGCCGAGGTCTCCAAGGGGACGTTCTACCTCTACTTCAAGACCAAGGACGAGGCGGCGGCGGCCCTGTGGGAGCGCCACATGGACAACTTCGCCGGCGTCGGCGAGAAGATCCTCGGCAATGCGGAAGTGCCCCTGGCCCGGCGGCTCGTGGACGTCCTGGAATCGCTCTGCCGCTTCGCACTCGAGCACGCCGACCTGCACCGGGTCCTGTACGACGGCGCGGGCGCCCAGGAGGTGCACGCGGCCGCCAACGAACGCCTGATCGGCATGATCGCGACTGCCGCACAGGAGGGCGTCAAAAGCGGCGACGTCATCTGCGAGCAGCCGGACATGATGGCCCGTGCACTTTTCCACGGGTTCTGTGGAGCCGTCACGGACGCGATCACCGGCTACGCCCCCCTCTCCCACGAGGAAGTGGTGACGGCCTCGGGGCACATGACCCGTGCGGTGTTCGGACTTAAGGAAACCGGGCGCGGGTAACCGCCCGCCCCGGCACCAGGGACGTATTCGGCACCTCACCTGCGGGGTGACGCGCATCACAGCGCGCTTTCCGGACCAGCGAATGACTGGCGGTCAGTCACTGTTAGGCTGACTTCACAACCTGCAAGTCAGCAGGCGTCGTAGCCGCCTCTCGTGCGGCCTGTATCCCTGAGGTCACCATGCCCAACGCGAAGTACCCCGCCCCGCCGTTCGACCGCGAGCTCAAGCCCGTCCTCGACGTCGTTCTGCAGTCGTTCAACTCCTCGCTGTACCCCGAGGACATCCCGGCGCTGCGGTCCGGCGGCTTCACCCCCGGCGTCGAGGAGCTCATCAAGGGCCGTCCGATCGAGCACTTCGAGCGCACGATCCCCGGCCCCGAGGGCGCTCCGGACCTGCTGGTCTCCGTCTTCCGCCGCACCGACCACGTCACCCCCGGGCCGGGCTTCTTCTTCACCCACGTCGGCGGCCTGATCTTCGGCGACCGCTTTGTCGGCATCGCCCCGATCGTCGACTACGTCGAGCAGCTGGACGCCGTCGTCGTCACGGCGGAATACCGGCTGGCCCCGGAGAACCCGGCGCCCGCTCAGGTCGAGGACTCCTACGCCGCCCTGAAGTGGACCGCGGAGCACGCCGAGGAGCTCGGCTTCGCCCCGGACAAGCTGATCGCGGCCGGCATGAGCGCGGGCGCCGGCCTGGCGGCCGCGGTCGCGCTCAAGGCCCGGGACAACGACGGCCCCGATCTCGCCGGCCAGCTGCTCACCTACCCGATGCTCGACGACCGCAACGACACGGTCTCCAGCCACCAGATCGACGGCATCGGCGTCTGGGACCGCACCAGCAACTTCACCGGCTGGAACGCCGCCCTCGGCGACCGTCGCGGCACCGCCGACGTCTCCCCCTACGAGTCCCCGAGCCGGGCTACCGACCTCTCCGGCCTGCCGCCCGCCTACATCGAGGTCGGCAGCGTGGACCTTGTCCGTGACGAGAGCGCCGCGTACGCCTCGGCGATCTGGGCGGCCGGCGGTTCGGCCGAACTGCACGTCTGGGCGGGCGGTTTCCACCTCTACGAGCTCGTCGCCGCGGACACGGCCATCGCGGTCGCGTCCCGCGAGGCCCGCACCAACTGGGTGCGCCGCACGCTGGGCCTCTGAGCGACGTCCTTGTCCCCTTGCCACGAGCGGAGGTGAGGCGCAGGGCTCCAGCACAGCCGACCTGCGGTCGGACAACGTCCCTTCGTGAGCAGCGGGCACCAGGTATGCATGCAACCGCTGCTCCAGGGACCGCGGCAGTGACAGGATCCGGGCGGGTGGCCGGGCTCGGCAGCCACCGCCCACCCGCCCGAATTCCCCTTCCCCGCGGAGGGCACCCGCGGGGCCCCCGCGGACGGCCGACCTTGCGCAGATGCTTGGTGCGGCTCGGGACGGCTCAGCACGGCTCAGCGCGAGCGACCGGCCGATGCGCCGGCGGTCCCGGCCGGCGTCGCGTTGCCGGATGACCCACCGCCCTTGCGGGTCTGCACCGGGAGCCAGACCATCAGCCCGCTGACCAGTCCGATCACGCCGAACGCCTACCATATGTGCTGGAAGGCACGGACGGCCTGCGCCGGCCCGGGATTCCCGACGACTGCGACGAACAGACTGATGCCGAGCACGGCACCCAGTTGCCGGAAAACTCTGGCTCACCGCGGAACCGGTCCCGGATCTGTGGTCGGGCAGCGACGCGACCGCGGCGCCGGCCTGGACAGGCAACGTCCGGCCTCCAGGCGCAAGGCCGGCGTTTTCCCGTGCGTGCTCGCGCCAGTCCGCGTAGAGCCCCCTGGACCTGCGGTCGAGAAAGGTCATCTTCGCGCGCCGAAGACGTCCGGGATCCGGCCCGTCCCGGCCCTGCGGACGTCGGGGAGGAGGCGGGCGCCGGCAACGAGTGCCACTGCGCCCACGGGCACGTTGACCAGGAAGATCCACCGCCAGGACGACTGCACCAGCAGTCCGCCCAGCCCTGGACCGGCGGCCGCGGCCAGGGCTGCGGAAGCGGACCAGATCCGCACCGCCCTGGTGCGCCGCTCGGGAGCCGTGGCCGCGAGCAGCAGGCCCAGGCTGGCCGGGGTCAGCGCCGCCGCTCCCGCCGCCTGCAGTCCACGGAAGACGACCAGGGCCCACAGTCCGGGCTGGCTGCACTCGCGGCGCTGGCCGAGGTGAACACCGTCAGGCCCAGGAGGAAGCCGCGCGTGCTGCCGTAGCGGTCGGCCAGGCTGACCAGCGGCACCAGCAGCGCGGCGTAGACGATGGCATAGGCGTTCAGTATCCAGCTCATGTCCGCAAGCAAGGCGCCGGGGAAGTCATGGCCGATGTCGTCCAGAGCCACGTTCACGACGAACACGTCCAGGCCCGCCATGAAGCCGGATGCACTCAGCACGGTCAGTACGACACCCGGCCGCCGCTGCACGCGACCGGGTGTCGACTCCACAGCCACCTGACTTGAGGATGCCATAGTCAGGAACCGTACCCAACCTCTGCTGGCTATGTAAAATCACAGCCAGAGGGAGGTGGTCATGGAATCGACGCACATGACTTTGGCGGGTGAACTGGCCGACCGGTCACAGTGGACTGCCGAGGACTGCTCCATCGACGGAACCATGCGCGTTCTGGGCACTCGGTCCGCCATGCTGATCATGCGGGAGGCGCACTACGGGACGACCCGGTACGACGACTTCGTACGCCATGTCGGCATCACGGAGGCCGTCGCCGCGGCGCGCCTGCGGGAACTGGTGGCCGCAGGTCTCCTCGAGCGCCGCCCCTACCAGGAACCCGGACAGCGCACCCGTCATGAATACGTCCTGACCCCGGCCGGCGTGGACCTGCAGCCGGCCCTCGTCGCGCTCATGCAATGGGGGGACCAGCACCTGGCCCGGCCTTCCGGGCCCCCGCTGACTCTGCACCACACGGCCTGCGAAGAGCCGGTGGCCGCGCGGCTGGTGTGTGCCGCGGGGCATGAGGTGAAAGCCGAGGAGGTCACGGTGCGGTCGGCCCGGCGTTAGGGTCTGCCGGGCTCTTTCCGGCCGGTCTGACGCGCAGGGGCGACAGATCCGCTGTGCACGGCCGGACAGGCTCCCAAGTGTCACCGGCACTCGTCGCGGCACGCGGCGGATCGTGAGAGCCGCCCGGTCGAAGGGGAAGGCCGCCGTACCCGCGCCTGCGACGGCCTGGCCCTCACTCCTCGGCGACCACCTCGTCCAGCCGCCCTCGCATGTCCCAGCCGGGCGTAAGCATTTCCTCGGCGAGATCGGCGTCGTCGACCTTCTCGCCGCAGGTGGCGCAGCGACTCTCCAGCTCCAGCGGGTGATCGTGGTGGGCCAGGCTCAGCGGAGGAGCTGTCACGGCCCACTTGTCGCCCCAGGCGAGCAGGGCCCGCAGGACGGGGCGAAGGTCCTCGCCGGCCTCCGTGAGGTAGTAGCCCTCGTGGCGGGCGCCCTCGCTGACGGGGCGGCGTTCGAGCACCCCTGCCTCGACGAGGCTGCGCAGCCTCGCTGTCAGCCGGTCACGCGGGGCACCCGTATTGCGGGCGATCTGGCTGAACTGGTGATTACCGAAGATCACTTCGCGGATCACCAGCATCGACCAGCGGTCACCGATCAGTTGCACGGACGCCGCGATGGCGCACGGCCGGCCGGCCAGGGTCAGGGGATCACGTCGGACAACCATGCCTCCATACTGCCACGCAATTCGGTTTGGAGGCCAAACTGAAACAAGGCGGGCCTGGGTCTTGAGGCGGACTCTTCGCTTACGGGTGGCTCTTCTCTCAGGCAGCGACGATACGGCGACTTACGGCGGTGCTGCGGAAGCGGGCGCGATACTCGGTCGGAGAGACGCCGAGGGTGTGCTGGAAGACCCGGCGCAGCGACTCCGAGGAACCGAACCCCGCCTGCTGTGCCACTTCCTCCACAGTGCCGTCGCCGTTCTCCAGGAGAGCCTGGGCGGCCTCGGTCCTGATGGAGTCGACGTACTGCCCGGGCGACATGCCGATCTCGCTGCGGAAGAGCCGTGCCAGGTGCCGGACGCTGACACCGCCGACGGCTGCCAGTGAATCGAGGGTGTGCGCGGCCGAGGGGTCGCTGCCCACGTGGTCCATCACGTGTCGCACCGCCGAGTGCCGAGGCCGGCCGGGAACCATGCGGGCGCTGAACTGCGCCTGCCCGCCGGGTCTGGCCATGAAGACGACCAGTTGCCGGGCCACGCTGCGCGCCGCCTCGGCCCCGCAGTCCTCCTCGACCAGGGACAGCGCGAGGTCGATACCCGCCGTCACCCCGGCCGAGGTGACGACGTGGCCGTCCCGGACGAACACCGGATCGCTCTCCACCCGTACTTCCGGGAAGGCGACCGCAAGGTCGGGCGCGAGCTCCCAGTGCGTTGCGGCACGCCGGCCGTCCAGCAGGCCGGTCGCGGCCAGAACGAACGCTCCCGCGCATACGGAACTCACGCGCACGGCCCGGCCGGCCAGGTCCGCTACCGACTCCACCAGGTCCGTGTCGCCGACAGCGGCCCGCCAGTCCCGCCTCCCGGGCACCACCAGGGTGCCGATCCTGCGCGGCAGCGAGGAGAGCGGGCCGTTGACGCCGAGGGCCAGTCCCGAGGAGGTGACGACGTTCGCGCCGGTGGGCGAGACGACCCGCACGTCGTAGTGCGCACCGTAGCGATTGGCGGTCGTGAAGACCTCGACCGGGCCGGTGACGTCGAGAAGCTGCACCGCGTCGAAGGCGACGACGGCGACCGTGTGGCGGCGGTGGGACACCGGCGGACCTACTCCTTCCACGGGGACTCGAGGATCGTACGAACGAAGTCACCGCGCTGGAAACCGGGAACGAAGTGCTCCAGCACGTCGGCCTTCACGTTGCCGAACGTCGTCTCCGGCTTGGGCCGGATACCGTCGGTGAATGCCTCAAGGATCCGGCGCTTGAAGTCCGGGCGAGGGTGCAGGGCCACGATCTCGGCCCGGTCCGCCTCCGGGATCGCACCGTACCCGATGCCCAGTACGTCGTACTCCACCCCAGCGGTGACCAGGGCCACCTCCGGCTCCATGAACTCCGGGATCCCGGGCGTGGTGTGCAGGGCGATCGCCGTCCAGACCCGGCGGATGCTGTCGTCCGCAACCCCGTGCGCCTGCAGGAACCGCTTCGCTTCCTCGGCGCTGTCCACTTCGAAGCGGCGGCCGCTGCTGTGGAAGGTGTCGTTCAGGCCCACGTCATGGAACATGGCGCCGAGGTAGAGGAGTTCCGGGTCGAAGCTCAGATCGCGGTTGCGGCCCTGCAGGCTGCCGAAGAAGTACACCCGGCGGGAGTGGTGGTAGATGAGTTCGCTCGTGGTGTCCCGGATCAGCTCTGTCGCCTCCCGGACCAGCTTCGTGTCCGGCACGTCGACGTCGGCCGTCCCGGCGCTCTGGATTCCCATGGTGTCTGCCTTCCCTGTGTGCGCTCGCCGTCCACTCGGCGGCGCCGCCTCCAGCCTGACGTCGGCGGGTCTTGCTGCGCCATGACGATCGAGACACCTATCCCACAGATAAGGACATGCTCCAGAGACGGCGGGTGCCGCGGACTGTGCCTGGGCTCCGCCCAGACTCAGCATCACGCGCTGCAGGGCGCGCCATTTCTGCACGAGTTCGTCGCAGTGCGCGGGTACGGCCCCCGATGGCGCCCGAGACACTGCCGGGCTCGAAGGCCGAACCCACCAACGGCGCACCGTTCGGCACAGGCAGCAACTTGTGCTTCCACCGGGGCTTTGGGTTTCTGGTGAACCACTAGGACGTCGACACCCTCATGCAGACAGCAATGGCCGGTGGGCCGGCGGATGCCGCCGGTGTGGTCGCCGCCGAAGGAGAAATGTCGGTCACTGCTGGGTCAGGGTGACTTCGTCGCAGTAGCCGTCACCGCTTCCGGAGACAAGGTGGCAGTAGATGCGAGCGGTGGTCACGCCTGCGCCCGTGGTGAAGGTCGTCGACTGCTTCGAGTAGGTGCTCGACGTGGTCGAGGCGCTCGTGACAGCGGTGCCGTTGTAGAGCTTGGCCTCCAGTGCCGTCGTGGTGCCGGCGGTCTGGCTCGCGAGGGAGCCGGTCAGCCGGTACGTGGTGTTCGGCGTGAGGCCGGTGATGATCTGGAACAGGGTGCTCCCGCTCAGGGACGCGTTCGTCAGAGCGGCGGCGTTGCCGTTGGACGCCGTGCTCGTGAGCGAGAAGTCGCCGTTGCGCCAGGGCACGGTGTGGCCGGACTCGAGGTTGCCGTTGATCGCGTAGTTCCTGACGGGCGTGACGGTCATGTCGTCGCAATAGCCGTTGCCCGTACCCGAACTCTTGTAGCAGTACAGCCTTACGGTGTTGTTGGTCGCCCCGGTGGTGAAGTCGGCGGAGACGAACGTCCACGAGGTGCCGCTGGAGTTCACCACTGTTTCCAGGCCGCCGGTGTTCTTGACGCCGACGTTCATGACCTCACCGGCGACATCCGACTTCACCCAGCCCGAGACACGGTACGTCGTCCGGGGCGCGACAGGGACGGACTGTTCGAGGGAGGCGGGCGACGACGAGATCTTGGCCGCCCAGGTTCCGGTGTGGGAGGTCGTGTTCACCACCGAGGCCGAGTTCCACTTGCTCCACCCGGTGGTCGTCCCCTTCTCGAAGCCGAGGTTCTCGTTCGCCAGGCAGGTCGCGTCGTTCGGCGAGCTGTACTGGTCGGCGCCGATGTCGGGCGCGCAGACCGAGGGAACGGTCGATCCCCAGTAGTCCTGGCCGCCGTTGTCGGGGATGACGACTCCCGCGCCGATGGCCGGAGAGGACGCGGTGAGCTGGTAGCCCGTGACACTGCCGATGCCGGTGCCGCCCGTGCCGGGCGAGCTCAGCAGCGGATCCGCCGTGATCTTTCCGGGGTCGGAGGGCTCACTGGCCGGGTGGTTGCCGTAGAAGAGGTTGTTCCGCCAGGCGAAGTTCGAGGCAGGCTGGCCGGACGTGTAGACGTAGCCGCCGCTGCCCAGGTTGTAGATGATGTTGTTGGCGAGCGTGAGGTCGTTCCAGGCGCCCGTGACCTCTAGGACGTTCGCGGTGGATCCGGACGGGAGGTAGATCGTGTTGTTGTAGAGCTTGGAGTCCTGCGACCCGTCCATGGTGATGGCGCGCAGCCGGTCGTCCTCGCTGACGTTGTAGCGGACCACCGCGTTGCTGGCGAGGTGTGATCCCCCGCCGCAGCCGCAGAAGAGGATGAATCCTCCCGCGTTGTCGTGGCTGTAGTTGTACTGGACGACGGTGCCGTCCTGCCCGTAGTCGACGTCGAAGCCCTGGCCGTCGGAGTTTCCGGAGTTCTTCTGCGTTCCGTACGCCTCGTTGTACTGGATCACGGTGTTGTCGGAGTCCCAGGCCCAGATGCCCGCGTTCGCCGTGTTTCCCTTCGCGGCGTTGTAGACGACGTTGTGCTGCATGACGGCGCCTTGCGAGTTCTGCACGACGATGCCGTCGCCGTCCGTGTCGTGGACGGTGTTGTTCTGCACGACGACGTCGGTCCAGGGGGTCCAGACCGGGTTGTTGCAGCCGATGGACGGCCGGCATCCCCACAGGCTTCCCATGTTGATACCGCTGCGGGCGACGTTGGACACCGTGTTGCCGTCGATGACGATGTCGTCGAAGGCGCTGGGCGTCGTGGTCCCGATGACGGAGAACTGGATGCCGGAGCTGCCGTCGACGGCCTTCGACTGGGTTCCGTTCACGTCATGGACGGTGAGGTTGCTGACCTTGTAGTGGTGCCCTGTCCCGTAGTTCTCGAGGACCACGTAGACACCGCGTCGCTCGTTCGCGCCCTTCACCGCGCCGGTGTTCGTCACCTCCAGGTCGGAGATCTCCCAGTACTCCTGGTTGTAGAGGTAGATCGTGTCCGTGCCGCCGCCCCCGGCGATGATCGGCAGGGCGCCGGTGCCGTAGGCGCTCATGGTGATCGACCCGCCTGTCGCGCTGCCCGAGCCCAGCGGGTGCAGGAGTCCTGAGCAGGTCGTGCCCCGCTTGAACAGCAACTGGTCCCCTGGGGCGAAGGTCGTCGCGTTCGGGCCCGCCGGCGAGTTCCACGGCGAGCCGGAGGTGCCGGTCCCGTTGGATGCCGCCGAGCAGTCCACGTAGTAGGTCGAGCCCGCCGCGTGAGCCCGCACGGCCGGTGTCAGCACGACAGCGGCGCAGGCCATCAGCAGCGTGACGACGGCGACTGTGAAGGCACGTCTTATCTCTGTGGGGTGTCTCATGATGCTTCTTTCCGTACGACGTTGTCGGAATGGGTGGTGGGACTCACCGCGGCCTTGCGGAGCGCGGCGACGATCGCCTGCGTGGGGGCAGGACGGTTCGACCAATCGGCGGCCACGTGTCCGTCGGCGCCGATCAGCAGTGTGTGGAGCTGTCCGTCCCTGGACAGCTGGGTGCCGGCGGAGGCCGAGTCGGCGGCGACCACGAGTGCGGGCCGGATCGCCCAGTTCGCCGCGAAGTTCTGCAACGCGGCGTCGGTCGTACGGCCGTCCGCGTCGGTGATGAGAACCCGGACACCGGGATACTGCAGCGCCACGCTCTTGAGCGAGGGGATCTGGCTTCGAGCGGCCGCCGCGTCGACATCACCCTGGTCGTCGATGGGAATGGCCGAGACGACGGTCGGGCCCGAGACGGAGATCCGGTCCCCGTCGAGCAGGGTCACACCGGAGCCGGAGCCGGCCGGCACTTCGGCGCGGCATGCGGTGACGAGGAGGAGCGCGGCGACGAACGGGATCATCCTTGTGAGGCGGGACCGGTTGGGGATAAACGACTCCCGCCTCACCGGACCGGCCCTTCGAGAGGCAGGACGGGGGCCTCAAGGGCTTCGTCGCGGTCGCACACGAGGGTGTCTCCGTTCACCCGCAGGCGCGCGACCTGGATCGAGCTTCTGCGGTCGTTGTGGGTGCTGTGGTGCACAGCACCCACGTCGGATCGCCCGGGATGCGTGAAATAGAAGACGAAGGCACCGAGTTCACTGGTGACGACATCGGCGTGGAATCCATATGACGCGTCGTCCGGGCCCTGCCCCGGCCGGTCGAGAACGAGTCCTCGCGGTTCCCAGGTCTCCAGATCCCGCGAGTGAAGAACCCGCAGGCCGTGCCATTCGTCGACGAGCATCCAGTAGCTGCCGCCGAACTCGAAGACGTTCGGGCCCTCGTGCTCCGAGCACTCGACGGCAGGTCCTCGGACGGTCCACCGCACCAGATCGTCGCTGTCCGCCGCGTAGGTGTGCGCGTGATCGGCCTCGTCCTTGTACCACATGCGGTAGCCGCCGGTGGGAAGCCGCAGGACGCAGGCGTCGATCACTGTCTCGGACGAGAGCGGCAGAGTGGAACGGTAGGTCCACGAGAAGAGGTCGCGGCTCGTGTAGTGACGGATCACGCGTGCGTGGCCCGCCCACTGGGTCGGAACACCGCGGATCACGCTGACGAACATGTGGTATTCGGTTCCGTCGTCGACGATCTCGGGGGCCCAGTAGGTGTGCCGCCCGGGCTCGATGTCCAGCCCTTGGGCAATTCCCCGGTACAGCCAGGTGGCTCCGCCGTCCGAGGAGGACGCGATCCCGATGTCGGTCCCGTGCACCCAGCTCACGTCGCTCATCGGTGGCGCGTCGGCGCGTCGGCTCGTGTAGAACATCCACCACTCGCCGGCGTGCCGGTTCCAGATGACGGTGGGGTCGGCCGCGCCGTCGTGCATGGGGTCTCGGAACAGAGGTCGGGCAACGGTTGTCATCGGTTCATCCCAGGCGTGAGTGTTGGCGGTGTCCCGTTTCACCGGTTGCGGTGGCGCGGTCAGGGTGTGCCCGTCGATCGCGTTGAGGACGGCGGTGGCATCGACCCGTGGGCGGTCAGTACCTCGTCGTCAGTTCTGCCGGCCTGTCAGGCGGATCATGTTCCAGGAGAGTGGTTCGAGTTCGGCGTGCAGGACGCCCTCCGTGAGGGTGGTGCCGGTGGCTGCGTGCGGGGTGACACGGTCGGTCCGGTCCGCGGTGTTGGTGGCCTCCGGGTCGCCGTCGGCCAGGACCAGGTGCTCGACCACGACGCCGGCGTCGACCCCACGCAGGTCGATCTCCAGCGGCAGCGCGTCGGTCTGGCTGCGGTTGACCGCGAAGACGGTGATGTCGCCGTTCTCGTCGTCGGTCACCGCGGTGGCGTGCAGTAGTGGTACGTCACCGAAGCGGGCGGTGGCGTACGTCGGGCTGTCCACCTCGACGCGCAGCACCGTGCCGCGTCCGTACGCCGACGCCTGGGCGAAGGGGTAGAACGTGGTCTGGCGCCATGCCGGGCCGCCCGGCTCGGTCATGATCGGCGCGATGACGTTGACGAGCTGTGCGAGGGAGGCCGAGGTGACCCGGTCGGCGTGCCGCAGCAGCGCGATGAGCAGCGAGCCGAAGACCACGGCGTCGGTGACGGTGTAGACGTCCTCCAGCAGGCGCGGCGCCTGCTGCCACTCCTCCACGGCGTGCGGGTTGGGCCGCTTCTGGTACCAGACGTTCCACTCGTCGAAGGAGAGGTTGATGTGCTTCTTCGCCTTGAGGCGGGCCCGCACGTGGTCGCAGGTGGCGACGACCGACTCGATGAAGTGCTCCATGTCGACGGCGGAGGCCAGGAAGGAGTCCCGGTCGCCGTCGATCTCCTCGTAGTAGGCGTGCAGGGAGACGTAGTCCACGAGGTCGTAAGTGGCCTGGAGGACGGTCGCCTCCCAGGAGGCGAACGTCGGCATGGAGGAGCTGGAACTGCCGCAGGCGACCAGCTCCAGACCGGGGTCGACCTGCCGCATGGCACGGGCGGTCTCGGCGGCGAGGCGACCGTACTCCTCGGGTGTCTTGTGCCCGGTCTGCCAGGGGCCGTCCATCTCGTTGCCCAGGCACCACATGCGGATGCCGTACGGCTCCTTGTCGCCGTGGGCGGCGCGGAGTTCGGACAGCTCGGTACCGCCGGGGTGGTTGGAGTACTCCAGCAGTCGTACGGCGTCCTCGACGCCGCGGGTGCCGAGGTTGACGGCCATCATGGGCTCCATGCCGGTCTTGCCGCAGAAGTCCATGAACTCGCCCAGGCCGAACTCGTTGGTCTCGGTGGACTTCCAGGCCAGGTCCAGCCGGGCCGGCCGCTCCTCGCGCGGGCCCACGCTGTCCTCCCAGCGGTAGCCGGAGACGAAGTTGCCGCCGGGGTAGCGGACGGTGGTGACACCGAGCTCACGGACCAGCTCCAGGACGTCCTGGCGCAGGCCTTCCGCGTCGGCGGCTGGGTGCCCGGGCTCGTAGATGCCTGTGTAGACGCAGCGGCCCATGTGCTCGACGAACGATCCGTACAGACGGGGGTTCACGCTGCCGACCGCGAAGGCCGAGTCGAGGGTGAAGCGGGCGGCCGGGGTGGTGGTGCCGGGCTCGGACATGACTGCCTTTCGGACGTCACTTCGGACGTCAATTTCGGATGTGGAAGGAGGACATAGGGAGCGGAGGGCGGTCAGAGCGCCAGGGCGCAGACCACCGAAGGGGCGGAGATCGGCTGGTGGGGCCGGTCGAGGGTTCCGTCCTGCAGGACCCGCAGGGTGGCGAGCGTGCCGCTGTGCTGGTTGGCGACGAGCAGATGACCGTCCACCAGAGCGAGGCCGCGGGGCCATGTGCCGCCTGCGGGAACCTCGCCCAGCGGTTCCAGGGCGGTGCCGACGAGGCGGAACGCGGCGATGGTGTCCGCACCGCGGTTGGTCACCCACACGAAGCGTCCGCAGGGCGACGCGACGATTCCGCCGGGCTGGTTGACGATGTCCTTCGCTGTCGTGGCGGGAGCGGAGGAGAGAGCCGTCAGGGTGCCGTCGGTGGCGTCGTAGCGGTGGCAGGTGACGGTAGAGGACAGCTCGTCGGCGCTGAGCACCAGTTCGCCGCCGGGCGCGAAGGCGAGGTGGCGGGGGCCGGATCCCGTGCGCATACGGTTCACCGCGGCCTGCTCCAGGGTTCCGGTGACGGTGTCGAGCCGGTAGGTGAGAACGGCGTCCGCCCCCAGGTCGGTGGCCAGCACGAAACGGCCCGCGGGGTCGAGGAGGACCTGGTGGGCGTGGCTGCCCTCCTGCCGCCCGGTGACCGGGCCCGACCCCTGGTGAACGACGAGGTCGGTCGGCTCCAGCAGGTGTCCGTCCGCGCCGAGCCGGTGCACCGCGACGGTGCCGGGCGCGATGTCGCTGCCGTAGTTCGCGGTCAGCAGCCACTCCCCACTCGGGTGGACGGTGAGGTGGCACGGGTTCGCCCCGCCGCTGCTCGCCGGGTCGCCCAGCGGGGACAGGGTGCCGTCGCCGACGCGGGCGACGGCGCTGACGGTTCCCGTCTCGGTCTCGTTCGTGCTGTAGACGACGTCGAGTGACGGGTGCGCCGCCAGGAAGGAGGCCCCGCTGACGGCCAGCGGCTTCACCTCGTCGTCGTAGGCCAGGCGGCCGGTCGCGGGATCGAGCAGGAGTGCGGCGATGCCGGGGCCGTCGCCGCCGGAGTCCGTGGTGTAGGAGCCGGTGAGGACGGGGATCGCGCCGGTGGCGGGACTTGAGGGCATGGGGGGTCCTGGAAGTTGGTCGAGCGGGGCAGTAGGAGGAGAGGTTTCAGCGGACGATGTCGTCGTGGTGGTCCAGCAGTCCCAGTTCGGAGCGCCGGGGAAGGCCCTCCCAGTCGCCGGCGGTGCTCACCGCGAAAGCGCCGAGCAGGGCGGCGGTCCGCAGCCGCCGCTCCGGGGGCTCCCCCGCGAGCAGTTCGGCGAGGTACCCGGCGGCGAACGCGTCTCCCGCACCCACTGTGTCGTGGACGCGGACCGGTACGGCGGGCTGCCGGTGGGGCTGTCCGTCGAGGAGGGCGTACGCGCCTTCCTCGCCCAGCTTGATCACCGCTCCGGCGGGTCCGAGGTCGCAGATGCCCTTGGCGAGTTCCTCCGGTCCGTCGGCCGCCCCGGGCACCACGAGGGCGGCCTCGTGCGGTCCGGCGAAGACCAGGTCGCTCCTGCACAGCAGGGGCCGCAGGATCGAGCGGGCCTCGGCCTCGCTCCACAGCAGTGATCGGAAGTTGACGTCCAGGGAGATGGTGACTCCGGCGGCAGCGGCGATGTCCACGGCCCGGGTCACGGCCGCGGCGGGTCCCTCTCCGAGTGCCGGGGTGATGCCCGTGATGTGCAGGACCGCGGCTCCGGCGACGAGGTCCTCGGGGATGTCGTCGGCGGTCAGCCGGGCGCCGGCCGTGTGGGTGCGGTAGTAGCGCGTACGACTGTGCGTGGAGGTGCGGCGTTCCTTCAGCAGCAGGGACGTGGGTGCGGGGTCGCGCGCGGCGACGGTGGTGACCCCTTCGGCCCGTAGCTCCCGCAGGACGAGGTCGCCGAGTTCGTCGTCACTCACCCGGCCGATCCAGGTGGCGGATCCGCCGAGACGGCTGACGCCGACGGCGACGTTGGACTCGGCGCCGGCGATTCCCAGGCGCAGTGTCGTGCCGAGCGTGAACGGGCCGGGATCCCGGTTGGCCGCCATGACCGCGAGCACGTCGCCGAGGGTCACGAGGTAGGGCTCGCCGGGCGGGGGTGAGGATCTGCTCATGAGGTCGTCTCCCCGGCCCGTGCGGTGGCCCCTACTGCGTCCAGCAGGGTGCGTGCCCTCCTGGTGAGGGCGTCCAGTGCCTCCGGAGTCGGATCCTGGTCCGCCCCGCGCAGCAGCGGGGAACCGATACCGACCGCACAGGCGCCCGCGTCCAGGTAGTCGCGCGCCTCGTCGATGCCTACGCCGCCGACGGCGAGGAGCGGGATGTCGGGCAGCGGCGCCCGCAGTTGGCGCAGATGGGCGGGTCCGCCCGTGCTCGCGGGGAAGAGCTTGACGGCGGCGGCGCCCGCCTGCCACGCCTGGCACACCTCGGTCGGAGTCCAGGCGCCCGGGTAGCACGGGATGCCACGGTCCGCCGCGTGCCGGATGACGGCGGTGTCCACTACGGGGGCGACCAGGAACTCCGCTCCCGCCGCCAGGGCGTCCCGGGCCTGGCCGCCGGTGATCACGGTGCCGGCGCCGATCGCGACGTCGGGGCCGAGTTCCGCCCGGATGCGGGTCAGCGCGTCGAGCGCTCCGGTGGTGGTGAGGGTGACCTCCAGGCAGGTGACGCCGCCGACCGCGAGTGCCCGGGCCACCGCGGGCAGCCCGGAGGCGTCCGCCGACCTGAGGATGGCCATGACCCGGGTCCGGCCGAGTTGCGGGGTGAGGGCGGGACGCGCTGTCATGCCCCCACCGCCGCAGGGGACTTGGCGGTTGCCTGGGTGTCGGTCATGGAAGTTCCTTTGCAGCGAGGTGCGTTGGTGAACGTGAGTCAGACGTGGGTCACTTGAGGCCGGAGGTGGCGACGCCGGCGACGAAGCCCCGCTGCACGATCAGGAACAGGGCCAGCACCGGGACGACGTACATCACCGCGCCCGCGGCGACCAGGTTCCCCAGCGGTGAGCCGTGCTCGTTGACGTAGCCGTACGCGAGCTTGACCGCGAGCGTGGTGTGGGCGTCGTCCAGCAGCAGGGCGGGCGCGATGTAGTCGCCCCAGGTCCAGCTGAAGGAAAGGATCAGGCTGGTGGCGATGACCGGCCAGGACTGCGGCAGGAAGATGCGCCAGAAGATGCGGAACTGCCCGCAGCCGTCGATGATCGCGGCCTCCTCCAGTTCCTTGGGCATGTTCGAGAAGAACTGCCGGAACAGGAAGATCAGGTACGGGGCGCCGCACAGGCCCCACAGCACCCACGGCACATAGGTGTTGGTGAGGTGCAGCTTGGCGAACAGCAGGTAGGTCGGGATGAGGGTGAGGATCTGCGGCAGCATCATCGTCGACAGCAGCACGTTGAAGATGAGCCGCTTGCCGGGCGCGTTGAGGCGGGCGAATCCGTAGCCCGCCCATGCCGAGGCCAGGGTGACCAGGACGGCGTAAAGGGTGGCGATCGTCAGGGAGTTGCGGGCGTAGCCGAAGTAGTCGATCTGGGTCAGCGCGTCCCGGAAGTTGTTCAGGCTGGGGTGGTGCGGCCACCAGTGGACGGGCAACGCGCGCAGCTCGTCGGGGGCCTTCAGCGCGGTGTCCAGCAGCCAGGCGAACGGGCCCAGGAAGAGGACGAGGGCGCCGACCAGCAGCATGTAGACGGCACTTCTGCGGCGGAACACCATCACTTGCCTCCGAGCGTGCGCGGCCGGGACGGCTTGTCCGGCTCCGGGTCGACGGCGTAGAAGACCGCGCCTTTGCTGAGTTTGAAGACCAGGTAGGTGATCATGATGATGATCAGGAACAGCACCCAGAGCATCGCGGAGGCGTATCCGTAGCGGCCGTTGGCGAAGTACTGGGCGAACACGTGGATCATGAACAGGTAGTTGCCCTCGGGTACGGCCGTGACGCCTCTGGGGGTGGGGTCGAGGGAGATCAGCAGCGGCAGGAAGCTCTGCACGGCGGCGATGATGCCGGTGATGACCTGGAAGAACAGCACCGGGGAGAGCAGTGGCAGGGTGATCCGGGTGAAGGTCTGCCAGGTGTTGGCCCCGTCGATGCGGGCGGCCTCGTACAGCTCTTTGGGGACGTCCTGCAAGCCCGCCAGCGAGACGATCATGGCGTTGCCGGCGCCCCAGAGGGTCAAGGTGATCAGGACCCAGCGGGCGTAGGGGTCCATCAGCCAGCTCACGCCGTCGATGTTCAGGGCGTCCAGGAATCCGTTGGCGGCGCCCGAGTCCCGGTCGAAGATCAGCTTGAAGGTGAGGGCGGCGCCGACCGGCGGGACGACCGCGGGCAGGTACAGCAGGGTGCGGAACAGCCCTCGGGCCCGGATCGGCTGGTTGACCAGCACCGCCAGCAGCAGTCCCGCGGCGAGTGTCAGCGGCACGGAGATCGCGGTGAACACGCCGGTGCGGGCCAGCGAGGCCAGCGTCTCCGGATCGGTGAGGACCTCCCGGTAGTTGGCCAGGCCCACGAAGCGGGAGTTGTTCGACAACCCGTCGGAGTTGGTCAGGCTCAGCCACAGCGCGTAGCCGAGCGGGAAGGCCGTCAGGGCGAGGAAGCCCAGCACCCAGGGTCCGGCGAACACGTAGAAGGAGAAGGCGCGGCGGGTGGTCAGCGAGCTGCGCCTGCGGCCGGTGGGCGCGCCGGTGCCGGGCCCGGGCCGGGCGGCCGTCGCCCCGGAGGGGGACGGCGCGCCCGGCGCGGTGATCTGTTCGGTGCTCACCCCACGAGCTCCTTGCCCTGGGCGAGCTGCTCGTTCATCCGGGAGTTGAGCGTGTCGGCGACCTTGCCCGCCGAGGTTCCGGACTTCAGCGCACCCGGCAGGACCTTGGTCAGCACGCCCTCCAGGGCGGCCTGCTGGGCGTACGGGGTGAAGCTGAGCACCGAGAAGTGCGGCAGCTCCTGCTCCTGCACCTGGAAGGCCTGCTTCTGGAAGGCGCTGGTCTGCGGCATCTTCGAGCGCAGCGAGGTCAGGGAGGGGATGCCCCAGCCGCTCGCCGCGCGCTCCTGGGCGGGCTTGCCGCCGAAGTACCACTCGAAGAACTTCCAGGACGCTTCCTTGTTCTTGGCGTCCCTCGGGATCCAGAAGCCGGTGGCGCCGAAGCAGGAACTGACGCGATGGCTGCCGAGCTGCGGGGCGGGCGCGAAGCGGGAGACTGCCGCGAGCTTGGGGTCACCGCCGATGAGTCCGCCGAACCAGTAGCCGTTGCAGCTCATCGCCATGCGGTTGGCCTGGTAGGTGGGGCCGTCCCAGCCGTCCGGGTTGGGGTTGGTGACGCTCGGGCCTATGTCGGCCTTGGCGTAGTCCAGGTACCACTGCAGCGCCTTCAGCGCCTCCGGGGAGGAGAAGTCCACCGTGGCCAGGTCCTCGGCGAACAGGCTGCCGCCGGCCGAGGCGGTCATGCCCATGAGCTGCGGGAAGACACCCATGCCCGTGGCATTCAGGCCATACACCTTGACCTTGCCCAGACGACGCTTGACCAGACTCTTGCCCAGGTCGAGCCACTCGTCGTAGGAGATCGGTTCGGTCGCGCTCGGCAGGTCCAGCTTGGCGGCCTCGAACAGGTCGGTGCGGTACCAGAACATGGAGTCCTGGGAGTAGTCCTTGGCCATGCCGTAGCGCGGGCCGGCGCCCTGCTTCTTGCCGTCGTAGCGCCACACGTCGTTGACCGGGTCGAGGTCGGAGGCCTTCAGCACCGAGCTCTTGGCGAAGTACGAGTCCAGGTCGGTCATCAGGCCGCGGGCGGCGAAGTACGGGGTCTCGGTCGCGCCGAAGCCGCGGACCACGTCCGGCGGGTTCTTGGCGGCCAGCATGGCGTTGAGCTTGGTGGGGTCCCAGATGATGACGTTGAGGTTCATCCCCAGCGCCTCTTCGGCGGCCTTGAGGGCCTTCTTGTCCCACTCGTTCTGCACCGTCATCACGGTGAGCGTCGTCTTACCGCTCCCCGATCCGCCCGTGCTGTTGCCGGCGGTGCCGGCGCAGGCGGACAGACCGGTCGCGGCGAGCGCGGTTCCGGCGGAGACGGCGAGGAAGCGTCGCCTGTCGAGGGATGTCGTCGTTGACATGGGCATGCTTAAAAGCCTTTCGTGCGGGACGTTCGCGAGTGGGAGACGTACGGCGGCTGCGGGGACGTGCGACGGGGGTCATGGCGGCAGGAGGGGCTGCCGCGGGAAGCGAACGGGGGTGCGCGGCGGCGGCGGAACGCCGGCTCGCTCGGCGGTGGTGCGAGGTACCCGGGACCGAGCACATCCGTCTGCGTGGACGGGTGCGCACACCGATGACTGGGGACCGCTGGTGCGACGGTGGTCGCGTGTGCGGTGAGCCCGAGGGCGACTCCCCGGCCCAGTTGACTTGAGGTCAACTCTGGCCGACATCTTGCTGTTTCGGTATGACCTGTTTCTAGGGCCCTGCTCAGACTTGTCGCTTATTTCCGTCTGAGGAAACCGGTTGACTGAAACTTTCGCGAACGTTAGGTTGCGTCGCCAGAAGGTGTCAAGAGGCAAAAACGCGTCACCTGTGTCCGCAGCGCGGACCGGGCAACGCCCACCGGAGAGGGGGAGCACGTGCCGGAACAGCCCGCCCGGGCCAGGCTCGTGGATGTGGCGCATGCGGCCGGGGTCTCCAAGGCCACCGTGTCCAAGGTGCTCAACGGCCGACAGGACCTGTCCGTACGGCCGGAGACCCGTCAGCGCGTCCATGAGGCCGCCGAGGCACTCGGCTACCGGCCGCACTCCGGGGCCCGGGCCCTGGCCGGCGCGAGCACCCACGCGCTGGCCCTGCTGATCCCCGCCCTCGCCAACCCCACGTACGTCACCATCGCCCGCGGCGCCTACCAGCGGGCCCGCGAACTGGGCTATCTCTCCCTGCTGGCCGAGGACTTCGACGGGCAGGAAGCAGACGAGTCCTTCCACGACCTGGTACAGGAGGGCAGGGTCGACGGGCTGCTCATCGCCTCGGCCCGCCCCGGCCACCCCCTGCTGGACGCGCTGAGCCGCAGCGCGATCCCGCACGTCTTCCTCAACCGCTCGGTCGAGGGCTCCGGCCGCAACATCACCATGGACGTCGCCCGCTCCAGCGTGACCGCGCTCGACCACCTGCACGGCCTCGGCCACCGAGTGGTCGGACACATCGCGGGCCCTCCCGGGATCACACCCAGCGAGATCCGCAAGGAGGCGTTCCTGCGGCACGCCGACACACTCGGTCTGGACGCGGCTCCGGTCGCGTCCGGGGACTTCACCGAGGACGGCGGCGCGTCCGCGGCGCGGACCCTGCTGTGCCCCGCCGACGGCGACGGACGGCCACCGGTCACCGCCCTCTACACCAGCTCGCTCGCCCAGGCGATAGGCGCCATGGCGGCGATCAGGGACCTCGGCCTCAGGATCCCGGAGGACATCTCCGTGGTCGGCAACGACGACCTGCCCGTGGCCGCGCACCTCCATCCCCCGCTGACCACCGTCGCGATGCCCCTGCACGAGCTGGGTACCGCCGCGGTGGACGCACTGGTGGCCACCATTGAGGGCAAGCCGGCGGGAGATGTCGTCGTACCGACCGAGCCGCGGCTGGTGCTGCGCGGCTCCACGGCCAGACCAGCACGACCAGGAGAAGCGCCATGACCGTCGCCGCCGCACCGGCACGTTTCACCGGCCGTACGGCCCTGCTCACCGCGGCCGCCTCCGGCATCGGGGCGGCCACCGCCCGCCGGCTGGCGGCGGAGGGAGCGTCCGTTCTCGTCACCGACGTGGACGTCAAGGGCGCCCATCGCGTCGCCGATGAGATCCGCGCCGAGGGCAGGCAGGCACGCGACCTGCCTTTGGACGTCACCTCGCCGACCCAGTGGGCGGCGGCCGTCGCCGAGGCCGAGTCCTGGACCGGACGCCTCGACGTGCTCCACCTCAACGCCGGTCGCAACCTGCCGGGAGCGGCACACGAACTCGACGACGCCGCCTGGCACGACCAGCTGCGGCTCTCTCTCGACTCGGTGTTCTACGGCGTCCGGGCCGCGGTGCCGCTGCTCAGGACGGCCAGGGGCGCGGTGGTGATCACCTCGTCCGTCCACGCGGCCGTCGGCTTCAAGGGCTTCCCGGCATACGCGGCGGCCAAGGGCGGAATCGACGCCCTCGTGCGCCAGTTGGCCGTCGAGTACGGCGGACAGATCAGGTTCAACGCCGTCCTGCCCGGAGCGGTGGTCACCGCCCTGTGGGCCGAGGCATCCGAGGAGTACAAGGCACAGACCGCCGCGCGCACACCCGTGGGCAGGCTGGGCACTCCCGAGGACATCGCCGCCGCCGTGGCCTTCCTCGCCTCCGAGGACGCCTCCTTCATCACCGGACAGAACCTGCTCGCGGACGGCGGCCGCAGCATCAGCTCCCAGGAGTAGGCCGCCGGGCCTCTCCCGTTCCGGGCGGCCGACCGCCCTCTCCGTCCGACACCGCCGCCACCCCGGCGGACGGCTCCCGCCGCACGGACGCCCGCAACCCTTCCTCGGACCCACCCTTCCCCCCTCCGCGCGGGGAGCCGTCGGGCTCGGGGCCGTACACAGCACAGAACACAGAACCCGGAGAACCACCCCATGAAGATCACTGGATACGAGCTCTTCCTCGTCGAACCGCGCTGGCTCTTCCTCCGCATCGACACCGACGAGGGCGTCTCCGGATGGGGCGAGCCCATAGTCGAGGGCAAGGCCCACACCGTCGCCCGCTGCGTCGAGGAGATGTTCGACTACCTGCTCGGCCAGGACCCGGCCCGGATCGAGGAGCACTGGCAGGTCCTTGCCAAGAGCGGCTTCTACCGCGGCGGCGTCGTCCTGAACAGCGCCCTGGCCGGAATCGACCAGGCCCTGTGGGACATCGCGGGCAAGACCCACGGCGTCCCGGTCCACCAACTCCTCGGCGGCCACGTGCGCGACCGGGTGCGCGTCTACGGCTGGGTCGGTGGCGAAACCCCCGAGGAACTGGCCGAGTCGGCGGCCGAGCAGGTGGCCAAGGGCATGACGGCCGTCAAGCTGAACCCCTGCGGCCAGCTGGAACCCCTCGCCACACCTGCCGCCATCAACGCCATCGTGGACGGGGTGGCCGCCGTCCGCGAGGCCATCGGACCGGAACGCGACCTGGCACTGGACTTCCACGGCCGGTTCAGCGGGGCGATGTCCCGCCGCGTCCTGCCGCTCCTGGAGCCGCTCCTGCCACTCTTCGTCGAAGAGCCCGTACTGCCGGAGTTCTCCCGGGACCTCGGCGCCGTAGTGCGCTCCACCTCCATCCCCATCGCCACCGGCGAACGGCTGTACTCCCGCTGGGACTTCCGCTCGGTCCTCTCCGACGGCATCGCCGTGGCCCAGCCGGACATCAGCCACGCCGGAGGAATCTCCGAGTCCCGCCGGATCGCCGCGATGGCCGAGGCGTACGACGTCATGGTGGCCCCGCACTGCCCGCTCGGCCCGATCGCCCTCGCGGCCAGCCTGCAACTCGACTTCGCGATCCCCAACTTCCTCATCCAGGAACAGGCACTGGGCATCGGCTACGGCGACAGCAGCGGACTGCTGGACTACCTCGCCGACATCACGCCCTTCACGTTCCGCGACGGCTACATCGACCGTCCGACCGCGCCCGGTCTGGGCATCACCATCGACGAGGACGCGGTCCGCGCCGCCGCCGAACGCGGCCACCGCTGGCGCAACCCGGTCTGGCGCAACACGGACGGCTCACTGGCCTCCTGGTAGCCCCGGGGCAGGTCCCGGCCGGACGGCCGCATCCGCCTCCGGCCCGGGCCATCCACCCGCCAAGCCTCCAGGTCCCGGAGTCGTCCCTTAGGTCATGGCGACGCGCAGTACTCAATTCTGCTGAATGCGTCCCCACGCGAACACCGAAAGTGACCGCGGTCAGGAGACACAGGGCACTTGGCGGGCCTGGGCATGCGCAGGCGCCCAGCGACTACGGCAGGGTCGGGTCCGGCGCGGGCCAGGTCCCGGGGCGCGCGCCAGCGGGGGCACAGGCGATGGGTGATCCCCCGTCGTTCAGCAGCTCCCACGACGCAACAGGCCCGCCATGGTTCGCAGCCCCTCAGCCCGATCGCCTTGCGTCGCTTCCGAATGGATGATGGGACTCGTCCGACAGTCGATGGCCGACAGGTGCGCCGGGCAGTTGAACAGAGGTCGTGGGTTGAGGTCGTGGGTTGCCGTCCGGTGCAGGTGCAGAAGGGCTCCTGAAGGAGTCCGGGCCGCGTGATCAGGGCTGATCGCTGATGGCTCGGTAGGCCGCGATGTACAGGGTGTGGCACAGGTCGATCAGTTCTTCGACGGTGGCGTTCTGGTGGCCGAGCGTCCAGTCCACGAGGAGTTCGTTGACTCCGCCGACCAGGCTCATCGCGGTCATGGTGAGCCGGCTGGAAGAGGCTTCCGGGCCAGTGGGCGATGCGACGACGGCGGCCACCATCGCGGCGAATTCGTGCAGGACCTCGCGGCGGCGCACTTCGAGGCGGGGGCTGGCGCCCACGACCTCGATGAGCACCAGGCGCGCCTTGCGGGCGTCGCCGGTCAGTGTGCGGATGAACACCTCGAGGCCGGCGCGCAGTTGGGCGTCGACGTCGGGTGCGGCAGCGGCTGCGGCCTGCGCGGTTTCGGCTGTGATCGTAGCGATCAGCTCGTTGTAGACGCCGGCGAGTAGGTCTTCGCGGTCGCGGAACGACTCGTAGAAGTAGCGCTCGGTCAGTCCGGCCTGCGAGCACACCTGCTTGACGGAGACCGAGGCGTATCCGGCCGTGCCGAACAGGTCGAGGCCTGCCTGGATGAGGCGGGTGCGGCGCTCCTGCTGTCGTTGCGCCGCATCGCGTCCGCCGTAGCGCCGCCCGGCTGTCTGTGTGCCGGTCATTTTTCCCCTTCGCAGAGGTGTTGACACCGGTGTGCTCTGAACTGACACTCTAGCTTGTCAGTTCATCTGACATGGCTTCATGTCAGAAACGCAGGGTCGCTCGCCGCTCGGCGTTCCGCTCATGCTCAGGGCAAGGAAGGGGCTCGACCGTGGCAGCACCGCCCAGGCACCCGTACAGGTTCAGCCGAAGAGGCCGCGACAGGCTCCCCCGCACACAACCGCTGACCGGCCGAGTGATCGCGGTCACCGGGGCGGGCCGCGGAATCGGGCGGGCCGTCGCAGCCCGGCTCGCCGCGGCCGGAGCCGCCGTGGCGATCGGCGATCTCGACGCGGCGCTCGCCACGGAGGCGGCCGGTGCCATCGGCGCCCTCGGCGCGCATCCCGGTGGCCGACTGCTCGGGCTGTCTCTCGACGTCACCGACACACATTCCTTCGATGACTTCCTGCGCACCGTCGAGACCCGGCTGGGGCCGATCGACGTACTGATCAACAACGCCGGAATCATGTGGGTGGGCCCCTTCGCGGAGGAACCGGAGGAAGCCGCCCTTCGCCAGTTCGACGTCAACGTCCACGGCGCACTGCGCGGGATGAAACTCGTGATCCCGGGGATGCGGAAACGCGGTCGCGGCCACGTGGTGAACATCGCCTCCGCCGCCAGCAAGGTCGCCCCGGCCGGCGAGGCGACCTACGCGGCGACCAAGCACGCCGTCCACGGCTACAGCACGGCCGTCCGCGCCGAACTGCGCGGCACCGGCGTGCACGTGTCCCTGGTGATGCCCGGCGTCGTGGACACCGAGCTGGCCGTGGGCACCGCGACCGGCCCCACCCGACGCCTGACGACGGATCAGGTGGCCGACGCGGTGCTCGACGTCGTGCTGCGCCCGCGGTTCGAGGTCTTCGTTCCACGCCAGGTGGCCGCCCTGACCCGGTTGGCCGCGGTGCTTCCGGGCCGTGCCCGCGACGCCCTGCATCGCCTCCTTGTCCCCGACCAGCTCGCCGCCCTGTCCGACCGGACGGTCCGCGCGGCCTACGAACAGCGCACCCGGACTGCCCGCCTGCCCGAAGGATGAGCCCGTGACCACCACGCCCAAGCCGGTGCCCAGCGCGAAGAGGGCTGAGGACCTCGCCGCTCCGCGTCCCATCCCCGAATTCGAGGGTGTCCACGACGTATGGCCCCGAGGTGACCGGCTGCGCGCCGTACGCAGCGCCGCGGCCACCTACCGTGAGCGGTTCGTCCAGCAGGGCCGCATCCACGCCGTCCGCAGTTTCGACATCGCCGCCGCCCCGTACCCGACCCGGTTCGGATTCCACGGCGCCGCGCTCGCCGTCAACCCGTTCGTGAGCATCGTCAACCGGATGCTCGTCGTGCAGTTCGACGGCTTCGACGGTGAGCCGAAAACACTGGTGTGGGAGCCGACCGTCGCCGCCGGAACGGCTCAAGCGCCGTTCTACGCCCAGCTCAAGCGGCTGGCGGGGGACTTTCTCACCGACCACGTCTTCGCCCGCTTTTACCAGGACCCGAACACCGTCCTGCCCTCCTGCGGTCTGCGACCCGAGGACGTGGACTTCGTCAGCTTCGACCATCTGCACGTCCAGGACGTGCGCATGATCATGGGAAGTACCAGCACGATTCCCGGCGAACGGGCGCCCCGCGAAGCGCTGTTCCCGCGTGCCCGGTTGTTGGTGCACCGCAGGGAGCTGGGCACCTTCGAATCGGTGCATCCGATGCAGTGGGCCTGGTACGTCGACGGAGGCATGGACGGGGTACCGGACGAGCGCGTCACCGCCTTCGACGGCGATGTCGAACTCGGTGTCGGCGTCAGCCTGTTGTGGACCCCCGGCCATACGGACGGCAACCACTCCCTGGTGCTGAACACCCCCGACGGGGTGTGGGTCTCCTCCGAGAACGGCATCTCGGCCGACAACTGGCAGCCCGAGCTCTCCCGCATCCCCGGGGTACGCCGCCACGCCGCCTTCTACGGCCATGAAGTGGTGCCCAACGCCAACACCCTGGAGGACTCCCTCGACCAGTACGACTCCATGGTCAAGGAGAAGACCCTCGCCGACCCCAGCCGGCGCGATCCGCGCTGGCTGCAGATCCTGCCCTCCTCGGAGCTGGCGCCCTTCAAGCGGCAGTGGCCGGTGCTGCCCAGCTTCTTCCACGGTGGTCTGAACTACGGCGAACTGACCCCTGCCGGTGGTCGCCGATGACCGCCCCGGCCGCGCGCCGGCCGCGCCGGATCGCTGCGGACGGCGTGGAGTTGGCCGCCTACCAATGGGGAGCGTCCACGGATCCTCCGGTGGTGCTGGTCCACGGCTATCCAGATACCAGCGCCGTGTGGCGCCCGGTCGCCGAGCGCCTGGCCGACCGCTTCCACGTCACTGCCTTCGACGTGCGGGGAGCCGGTGCATCCCACCGGCCCAGGGGTCTCCGCGCCTACCGGATGTCCCGCCTGGAAGCCGACCTGGAGGCGGTTCTCGACGCCGTGAGCCCCGACCGCCCGGTGCACCTGGTCGGACACGACTGGGGATCGATCCACTCCTGGGAGTCGGTCACCGGCACCCGCCTGGCCGGGCGGATCGCCTCGTTCACGTCCATCTCCGGACCCTGCCTGGACCACGTCGGCCACATGATCCGTGCCCGCCTCCGGCCGCGGCATCCGGATCTGCCGAAGATGCTGCGGCAGGCCGCACGGTCCTGGTACATCGCCTACTTCCATCTCCCGCTCCTGCCCGCCCTGACCTGGCGAGCACTGGGCCACCGCTGGCGCGCCTTCCTCACCGGCTCCCAAGGCGTACCCGGGCACACCCCCTACCCCGCGCCGACGCTGGCCCGCGACGCCGTGTCCGGCACCGCGCTGTACCGCGCCAACATGCTGCCCCGCCTGCTGCGTCCCCGGGACCGACCGACCACCGTCCCGGTGCAACTCATCATCCCCACGCGCGACTTCTGCGTCACCCCGGTGCTGTCGTACGGAGTGGAGCACTGGACGCACCGGATACAACGGCGCCCGATCGACGCCGGGCACTGGGTACAGCTCAGCCACCCCGAGGAGGTCGCGTCCCGGATCGCGGAATTCGCGCACCGCATCGAAGACGGCTCCCGCAGGGATCCGGACCGCACCGCGCACCCGATCTGACGGACCAGCAGTACTGGACGACTGTCTGACCGCCCCTCCCCCACACCCATCGCTGATGGAGGAACCTGTCATGTTCCGAGCCGCACATGCCCACCCGGAACGTCCGTCCGAGCCCATCGACCATCACGACCTGGTGCTGCAACCCCGGGACGTCACCTTCGACTGGGGCGCCACCCCGCTGCACTGGCTGCCGGGTGAGCCCTTCGCGACCCACACCTTCGATGTGCTCCACCTCATGCTCCCCGAGCTCGAACGCTGGTTCGTGCGCACCTTCGAGCAGGCACTGCCACTGATCACCGACGACCGGCTGCGCGAGGACGTACGCGGCTTCATCGGCCAGGAAGCGATGCACGCCGAGGCGCACCAGGAGGTCCTGGAGCACCTGCTCACCAAGGGGCTGGACCCGGCTCCGTACACCCTGCAGTCCGAATGGATCTTCCGAAGGGTGCTCGGAGACCGGCCGGAGCTGACGCCGGCCGCCGCACACGCGCACCTCCTCCAACGGCTCGCCCTGATCTCGGCCTTCGAGCACTTCACCGCGTACATGGGTCACTGGATTCTCAGCAACGGGCACCTGGACCAGGCCGGCGCGGACCCCGCGATGCTCGATCTGTTCCGCTGGCACGGTGCGGAGGAGGTCGAACACCGTTCGGTCGCGTTCGACCTGCTGGTGCACCTCGATCCCCGGTACCGGCGCCGAGTGGGCGGCATGCTCGTCACCGCTCCGGTGCTGACCCGGCTGTGGATCCGCGGAGTCCGCTTCCTGATGAGCGCCGACCCCGAACTCGACGACCGGGTCAAGGCCCGCTTCCGCGACTACCTGGCCGCGGCCCGCAAGGACCTGCTGCCCCGGCCGGGCGCGTTCGCACGCTCGGTGCTGCGCTACTTCCGCCCCGGCTACCACCCGACCCAGGAGGGCTCGACCCAGCAGGCGGTCGCCTACCTGGCGGCGTCCCCCGCCGCCCGAGCGGCTGCCCAATGACCCGGCAACCAGCAAGGCATCCCATGGGCACCAGCACACCCGTCACTCGGCCGCCGGACCTGTACGGCAGGCCGCGCAGCGACTCCTTCATGCAGAAGCTGGCGGCTTTCAGCGACAACGCGGTCACGCGCCTCACACGGCGCAGCACTCCTCCCAGGCGCCCGCGGGCCACCGAGATGGCCGTGATCCGGGAACTGGTGGTCGCCGCCAAGCACCAGGAGGCCGAGGATGTCGTCTCCCTGCGGCTGGCAGCACCCGACGGGGGAACACTCCCGCCCTGGCAGCCCGGCGCCCACATCGAACTGCACCTGCCCTCCGGCCGCAAGCGGCAGTACTCCCTGTGCGGCGATCCTGCCGACCGGCACCGGTACCGCATCGCGGTGCGCCGCATCGCCGACGGCGGAGGCGGTTCGGCCGAGGTACACGACGCCCTCTCAGACGGAATGCGGGTCGCCATCACCGGGCCCCGGAACGCCTTCCCCTTCGCCGCCGAAGCATCCATCCTGCTCATCGCGGGCGGCATCGGAATCACCCCGATCCTGCCGATGGCTCGGGAAGCCTCCCGACGCGGGCTGGACTGGAGGCTCGTACACACCGGCCGCAGCCGCGGCTCGATGCCCTTCGCGGCAGAGCTGGCCGAACTCGCGGCCGCAGCCCCTGGCCGGGTCTCCATCCGTCCTGACGACGAGTCCGGCGTGCCCGAAGCGGCCGATCTGCTGAGCTCGATCCCGGCGGCGGGTGCGGTGTACTGCTGCGGGCCCGCGCCCATGATCGACGGCGTTCGGCGCGCCTTCGGTGGTAGCCGCGCGGCAGCCCTGCACTTCGAGCGTTTCGCCCCGGCCCCGATCACGGACGGCCGTCCCTTCGAACTCCAACTGGGCGACACCGGACGGGTTCTGCCAGTGCCGTACGACCGCTCCGCCCTGGATGTTCTCCACGAGGCCCTGCCGGACCTGCCGTTCTCCTGCCGCCAGGGGTTTTGCGGCACCTGCCGGGTACGGGTGTCCCATGGCCATGTCGATCACCGTGACCACCGGCTCACCGCCACCGAACGTGCGGCCGGCGCCATGCTGCCCTGCGTCTCCCGTGCACCGGAAGGAGAACGGTTGGTGCTGGAGGTGTGAGCCGGCTGCCCCACGGCCACAACATGATCTTCAGTCTTCACACACCGATGATCGATGGTGGCCGCACCCGTCTCCCTACCGGGTTGGAGTGGTACTCGCAGTGCCGCAATCGTCTGAGTTCCGTGGCTTCAATTTGGTGTGGCGGGGCTACAACCGCCACCAGGTCGACCGCTATCTCAAGGCCCTGTCCGAAGCCGACTCGCCGGTCGGCCCGCCTCCGTTCCAGATCGTGGGACGGGGCTATGACCGCCAGGAGGTTGACGCACGTATCAGGGACCTGCTGGCGGACAAAAACACGGGCTTCCAGTAGGACCCAGTTGCCTCCATTCCGACCGAAGCACGTGATGCGCATGCCGGTCTTGCCGATGTCGATGCCCGCGCAGCCTTCATGGACAAGATCCATGCTGGTTTCTCCCTCTCGCACCGTCCGACGCGTCGCAGCGAACGACCGCCGGGCGAGGATCCGGCAGGAGGGAAGAATCTGCTCCGCGTGCTCGCGGCAACACTTCGGGGTGCCTGCGCCACGTCCTCAGAGCCAGACTTTCGTACAGGCTCGAATCGGCCCCAAGATCGAAAGACGTCAGCCGGGCGGTCGCCCACCCCGATTTTCACGACTCCAGGGTGTCGTCGCCAGAGGTCCGGATGACTCTCTTGAGGGACTGCCTACGGTGTCGCTGGACCCTTTCGCTATCCGGAACTGATGGTGTGGTGGGCAGGCCGGCGGCCGGTTGTCGCGTCGGGTTCCACTGCCCGGGTCAGGTGATGTTGTCGTCGGGACGGTAAGTTGCTGGTCGGCCGTGGGTGGGCAGCAGCGCGAGTCGTTCGAGGGCAGTGGTGGTCTCGCCGGGCCAGGGCCAGTGTTGGGTGAGGCGGAGAATCCTGCGCCGACAGGTGGTAACGAGTTGGGGGCCGCGGAAAACAGGCGGAATCGCAGGCGGCGGCGTTCCCAGCGTCGGGCCCTGCCGGTGAGGGTAGGCACGGGCATCCAGGCCAGCATGTCGAGGGCGATCTGGACGATCTCCAGCCAGACCCTGGGCTGCGTGCGGTGCGAGGTTCCCCCGGCGTGCGGGAGGGGCAGGCGGCGCAGGCCGGTGGCCGGGCGACCCGGATCCGGTCCTCGGCCCGGGCCCGCAGCCGGTGACGGAGCTCCGACTCGGCGATCGGCCGGTCAGGGGTGTGGGCCGCGAAACACGGGATGCGCATGCCGCCCGCGTCCGTGATCCTCAACTGGGCGCCAAAATGAGGCCGTTCCTTTCGGAGGATCAGTCGCATGCCTGTAGCCAGCCGTCCAAGAGCTTGCCGGTGAGCTCGGCGGCCCAGGCCCCGTCAACACGGGCCTCACCGTCGGCCTCGGCTGTCGGGGTCCAGGCTGAGGCGGGGAATTTCAGCACGTGTTCGTGGTTCGCTTCGGTGATCACCATGCCGACCGAGTAGGACAGCCATCGTCCTCGCCTGGCGAGCCTTCTGGATCCACTCCTTGGAGGGGCGGTCCGCCAAGACCTCCTGACACGCCATCAGCCGACTACACTCCGGGCGATGCCTCCTGACCCTGGCCAGATTGCGAAACTCTGCTGGAATACCAACTGGACCGCCGAGCCTCCGATGGAGTCCGCGCTTGCCGGAGGCGTCCTTCGCCACCCGACGACTCGTCAGCTGGCTCATCCGGCTCCGTAGCGATGCGGGATTTAAGGCTTGAGCACCGCCAGTACATCGTCGAGCGAAACGTCGGCGGGGTCACTCATATCGGGGCCATCAAAGGTCTGCCAGACATAGGACGCCGTCCCGCTCTCCCGCAGCGGATGCAAGTCGGCCAAGTCCGGATCGTCCCGGAAGCTGCTGAACGCCTCCTCGGATTCCCATTCAACGAGAAACAGAACCTGTCGCGGCGTGAGGTCGCCGGCTACGTTGTCTCGAAAACGGCCAAACGCCACCATTCGACCGCCATATTGTGGAGCCTCTTCGGGCAAACGGCTGAAGTACGCGAGATACTTCTCCAAGTCGACCACGTCAAACATATTCAGGGCGTAGAACTTCTTCTTCTGTGGATTCGCACTCATTACCAATACCCTCTCCGGTCTCAGGAAACTGGTGTTCGCGGCTCTAGGCAGGCGCGGGGCACCGGCAGCAGGACGCCGTCATTACTCCTCCGCGATGGGAAACCGATCGGTTCCATCATCGTAAACCGATCGGTTTCCGCGCGCAAGTGCGCGCATGGGCATCCAGGCAACGACAGCGTCATGTCCATCGCCCGCTCTGGCGCTCTGAGCGTGCAGGCGGCCCTGGAGAGGCCACCCCGATCCCCCCGGAAGCTCAAGGTCGCAGATGGGCAGCGTGCTCACAGATAGCCATGGCGACACCCCTGAGGACCTCGCCACCGGCCGGATCCACCTTGGCCTCCTGGAACCCGCTCCGGCAGCGGACCTACGGCCGAGAGGGCACATGTCCCTGACGAGCGGCGGAGCATGCGCCAGCCAGCCCGGTGAGACTGGTGATGCGGCCCGGTGTTCGGCGGGGAGCCGGGGTGGGTGCGGCTTTCAGGCTGAGAGGGGTCGGGTGTACTGCGGAGCTTGCGCCATGCCCCGAACCATCCGGAGCGGCGCCATCTCCTGATCTGCAGCTCTCAGAAACCGAATTGGTGATGCCGGAAGGATCACAGTGAGATGTTCGGAGAGCGAGAGCCGCTCCGCCTGCCGCCTCAGTACTGTGACGTCGCATGACCGACACCGAGATCGAGATCACCGCAGACCTGGTGCGCGACCTGCTGCAGGAGCAGCATCCAGACCTTGCGGGGCTGGCCATCCGCGAGGTGGCGGGCGGCTGGGGCAACCAAATGTGGCGCCTCGGGGACGAGTTGGCCGTGCGCATGCAGCGCATGGACCCCACCCCGGAACTCCAGCTCAAGGAGCGGCAGTGGCTCCCGGTGCTGGCCCCGCGCCTGCCGCTCCCGGTGCCCCTCCCGGTGCGGTTCGGTGAACCGTCGGAGCGCTTCCCCAAGCACTGGACCGTGATGACGTGGGTTGCCGGCGAGCCGCTGGACCACGGGTCGATCAGCCGCGGCGACCACGCGGCCGACACGCTGGCGGGCTTCCTACAGGCGCTCCATGTGGAGGCGCCCGCCGACGCGCCGATCGCTGCCGACCGCGGCGCCCATCCGAGGAACTGCACGGACGGCTTCGAGAACTTCCTCCAGGCCGTGACCCTCGACGACATCGTTGCCGACGTCCGGGCCGTCTGGGACGACGCCGTTGCGGCACCTGCGTGGCAGGGACCGCCGGTGTGGGTGCACGGCGACCTCCATCCCGCGAACGTCGTCGTCTCGGACGGGACGCTCTCCGGCATCGTCGACTTCGGTGACATGTTCGCCGGCGATCCGGCATGGGACCTTGCCGCCGCATGGGTGCTGCTACCTGCGGGCACCGCTTCACGGTTCTTCGACACGTACGCGCATGCAGACGAGGGAGCCATCCGGCGCGCCCGCGGGCTGGCCGCGATGAAGAGCCTCTTCCTGATGCTCATGGGGCAGAACGGAGATCGGGGTCTTCCCGGCGGGAAGCCGCACTGGGGACCTGCAGGCCGGGCGGCACTCGATCGTGTTCTGAAGGGCGTCTAGGGCGTGCGTCGAAAGTGGATCTTGGACATGAGGTGATCTTGATTCGTGGCGCGGGGAGATCTGACGGACGAGCAATGGGCCGCGCTGGAGCTGCTGTCGCCGACGGGCAAGAAGGCCGGGCGGCCACCGAGATGGACCAGGCGATCGTCACGCTCCGACCGAATATGGACAAGCCAAGAGCAGCTGCTTGATATCCATAGGGGCATCAAGCTCGCGTTCCGCTACGAGGCAACCGTCCTCGTCGCGGCCATCAACGAGTGGCTGTGACCAAGCGGCTCAAGACGGGGAGCACGCATCGTAGGTCGCCGCCATCCATCGTGACGGTCGCCGCCGCCCGTGCTCCTGTCGAGGCATTGAACGCCACGCTCAGCCCGACGGAAGCGAACAAGGGCAGGTCGGAACGGCTGTCTCCGATGGCCCCGCACGAGTGGGGAGCCAACCCCAGTTCTCGGGCTCGCGCGAGGGCGAAATCTCGTTTGTCGTACTCGTCGAAGTGGCAGGCGACGCGGCCCGTGAACCGGCTGTCGATGGTCTCCAGCCGAGGTCCGCTGAACGCGTGGAAGCCGAAGCGGTCGGTCAGGTAACTGCCGACCGGCGACCAGGCGAGAGTTGCCAGCACGGGCACCAGCCCGTTCCGCCGGCACCAGCCCACGGTCTCCGTGATGCCCGAGACCAAGGGAAGCCCATCGAGCCAGCCAGAGACTTGTTCTTCGGACACACCCGCCCAGCCCTTGGCATCCAGCTCGGAGACTTGTCGATTGTCCAGGTCGCCGGAGGCGTAGGCGTCCTCGGCCTTGGCCAACGCGTCCCGATGGCCAAGGAAGCCAGCAAGAAAGACCGACGAACTCGTGCGTGGGACGAGAGTGCCGTCGACATCGAAGAACACGGCGCCCGCATGATCGGATGAGAACACCGACCAAGGATGTCACCGCCACGCGAGACGCCAGATCCGGGGCGCCCCGCGTACTTCCGATACACGCCCTGGCAGGACTCCGTCGGGTCTGTCTCGATCTTGGTGTGGTGTAGGACCTGGCGGGCAGGGGCTGTTGGCAGGTGGTGCAGGTGCCGGTCCAGGACTTCAGGGTGTTCTGGAGGGTGTCGAGGACCTGGTACAGGGTGAGTCCGGCGTGGGCACTTTTGGGGTCAGGCGCTGTGGTCGCTACGCATCCTGGTCCCGCTGGGTCACCCTCGCCATGCTCGCGCGTGCCTTCCTGGCCGTCGTCCGCGGGGACGAACACGCCCGCAGCCCCACACCGGACGGCCTCATACAGTTCACCTGCAACGAGATCCAGCGCTTGTTCATTACGCTCGTCGTCCGGCCCGCCCCCGACATCGCCCATCGGCTCATCTGGTCCGGCTGGCGCCGCCGCCATCAGGCCCGATCCCGGACCAGCCACCACCAGCGCCGATCCGCTCCGGCATGAAGGGCAGGACCTGTGGCAGAGACGCGGCGGGGTTGGCAGCGATGACTGCCGTTTCTAGGCTCGGCTGCCATGACGGTTCTGATCACCGTGTGGGGAGCATCTCCCGGAGTGGGCAAGTCGACGCTATGCGCCGGCCTGTCCCGATGGCTGGCCGATGCGGGACTGCGGGTGGACCACTTCCGCGAGGAAGAGATCTTGACCAGGCCGCAGTTTGCCCCGGTGGCTGAGGAGTTCAAGGCGACCGGCGCCGTTGACCTGGGGACGTTGATCGCAACAACTGCCGAGTTCGTTGACTCGGTTCTGGCGACCGGCGATGACGTGGTGATCGCGGACGCCCTGATGCCGTTCGTGCCGACACTGCTGGCCATGGGGCACGGCGAAGAGACGATCGATGCATTCATGACTGACCTCACAGAGGTGCTCGCGCCGATCTGCCCGGTCATGGTCTTTCTCGATGGGAACGCCGAAGCCGCATTGTCCCGAGCCGCCAGCAGAGAAGGGGAGCACTGGCTGGACTGGTATGTCGAGAAGCTCGCCCGCTCCGAGGTAAGCCCTCCGGTGGCTGACGTCGCGTCGGCGGTGAAGTACCTGCTCCGCGAGCGTGCGGTGACGCTCGACACCGTCGGCCGGAAGAACTGGGGACTCGTTGTGATCGAACCAGCCGATGGACTGCCGCCTGATGACGTGCTGCGGGTCGCGCAGCGGGGCCTAAGGCCGTGGTTGGGAAGACCCGCCCCACCTGAATAGGACGGGCCTGGCAATGCGTAACTGCCGCACGCCGCCACGACCGTAACGATCTACGGCTGGCGTACCAACGGAGTCGCACTATGAGTACAAACCGTAACTAGCGGGATATGTGCTCCTCGCCGCTCGAGGGGCGCGCCGAACCCCACTCCGCAACGAAAATCGCCAAGGCAGCCACCCGCACTCCGAACGGAAAGCTCCGCGCAAACTCACCAGGCAAGGATCAGAGCGACCTCAACGCCCCTCACCTCACCCCAGGGACGCAGGGCCGGCATCGGCGAGGGCGGCATCGACCAACGACTCTGCGATGGATCGCGCGCACGCGCGGGTGTGGCTGCTGTTGAGTGCGATGCCGCGTGCGGCCGCGCCGTCAAAGAGCAGTGCCAGTTGCTCACCGAGGGTTTCCGGGTCTGCGACCCCGGCCTGCCGTGCGATGTCCGTGAGGCGGCGGGCGAACTCCCTCTTGTATGCCGCGGCCAGCTGATGGGCGGAATGCCCGGGGTCTGGCACTTCGACGCTGACGTTCAGGAACGGGCATCCCCGGAACGGAGCGGTGGTTTCCGGCGGCTTCCGGTCGAAGACGGCGAGGAGTTGCTCACGCGGGCTCGGTGTCGGCTGGGCGGGCGACGGGGGGTTGGGCAGGAGATCGTCCACCAAGGACTGGAGGTATGCCCCGACGAGCTCGTCCTTGCTGGGGAAGTGCGTGTAGAGGGTGCGTTTCGACACTTCGGCGACGGTCGACAGCTGGTCCATCCCGGTCGCGTTGATCCCCTGCGCTGTGAACAGCTGGGTCGCCGCTTTGAGGATCCGTTCCCGGGCGCCACGCCCGCGACGCCGACGTACGGGTGAAGGTTCGGTCACATCCTTAAGCATACCGATCGTTTTACATAGGCCGGTGGGCCAGCTACGGTGGAGACTTAAGTAGACCGATCTTCTTACTTAGCCACGTCGGCATCGCTGCACGCAGACGGGCCGTTCGTCGGCACCGCACCCGTTCAGGGCGCGCTCCGCGCTCCTTTCACGCCTGACCGGGTCAACGTCCGGACCGGCATCCGACCGCCGCCACCCGCCCCGACCACCGATGCGAAATCAGCACCAAGGAGACCTGATGCGTTACACGACCTTCGGACGACGGACCGGACTGCGCGTTTCCGAGTACGCACTCGGCACGGGGAACTTCGGCACCGGCTGGGGTGCCGGTGCCGAGCCGGACGAAGCGCGCCGGATGTTCGACAGGTTCGCCGAGGCCGGCGGAACATTTCTCGACACTGCGGACGGCTACCAGTTCGGCGAGTCCGAAGAACTGGTGGGCAGGTTTGTCGCCGCCGACCGGGACCACTTCGTCCTGGCCTCCAAGTTCACCAACGGAGCCAGCCCGCAGCCCGGCATCTCCAGGACGGGCAACAGCCGTAAGAACATGGTCGCTTCACTGGAGGCGAGCCTGAAGCGCCTCGGCACCGACTACCTCGACCTGTACTGGGTCCACTTCCCCGACGATCTCACTCCCATGGAGGAGATCCTGCGCGGGCTGGACGACCTGGTCAGCTCCGGCAAGATCCTCCACGCCGCCCTGTCCAACTTCCCCGCATGGCGCGTCTCCCGCGCCGCCACCCTCGCGGACCTGAAGAACTGGGCACCGGTCACGGGCATCCAGATCGAGTACAGCCTCGTCGAGAGGACCCCCGAGCGCGAGCTGCTGCCGATGGCCGAGAGCCTGGGCCTGGGCGCCGCCCTGTGGTCCCCGCTCGGCGGCGGACTTCTCACCGGCAAGTACCGCCGCAGCGCCGAGGGACGGCTGAGCGATTTCAAGACGCTCGTGCACACCGAGAGCACCGACCAGAAGACCGCCGTCGTCGACACCGTCCTGGCCGTCGCCGAGGAGAGCGGCGCGACGCCCGCCCAGGTGTCGGTGGCCTGGCTCCGCGAGCGTGCCGCCCAGGCGTCCACCTCGTTCGTCCCGATCATCGGCCCGCGCAACCTCACCCAGCTCGACGACTACCTGGGCGCCCTGGACGTCCGACTCGCTCCGGAGCAGTTCGCGCGTCTGTCCGAGGTCAGCGCGATCCCCCTCGGCGTGCCCCACGAGGCGACCGCCGCTGCCCGAGACGCCGTCCAGGGCGGTTCCGCCTCCCGCGTCGTCCAGCCCGCCGTACCTCTGGCCTGAGCCGCAGATCCTGGCGTCGACGCCACTTTCCGTCCCGCATCGTGCCCACGGTCCGGGGCGGTGCCGTCTGCCCGGCCGCGGCACGTCCCGCCAGCTGCCAGAGCCTCATCGTGTCAATAAATCTCCTCGAGGAGCCATGGTGCGTTGCCTGCGGCCGCCTCGCCCGCCGGTTCGGCGGCACGGCGATGGATGGCCAACTCGGTCGCCGGCTCGGCGATACGTTTGCGGGCCTCAGCGAGTTCCGACTGGTCGGCGCTGGTCCTTCCGGTCAATTGCCCCGTATCGATGATCAGTTGGCGTCACCAGGCATAGATCGTCCGGTCGCTGATGCCGAGGAGCCGAGCGACCTCGGCGACCTTCCTTCCGGATGCGCCGAGGTCGAGGACCTTGCGGCGGAACTCGGGCGGACAGCTGCCGACCGTCACCTCCGAAGGCTGCCGGATCGTCAATCGTCCAGCAGCCCGGCATCAGAACCGGGGCATACCACGGGTGCCCGCCGGTCTGTTGCCTTCACGTGCCTCGTGGCCGAGCAGGACGTGGGCCAGTTCACGGCGACGGTGCGGCCGCCCGGCAGATGGAGCCGGCGGCGGAGGTCGCTCCGGGGCTGCACACTCTCGAGCTCTCGCAGCAGGCTGTCCATGCCGATCAGCTCCTGAGCGTCGATCACCTCGACACGTAGATCGGGAGCTTGGGACGAGAACCGATGCCCTGCGCGTAGAAAGTGCCTTCCGTTTGGACCGACAGAACCTCTCGACAAGGTTCATCGTCCAAGCTCGGAAGGCACTTTCGGTTTTTTCGCCCCAGGCCGCTGTGACTAGGGGTCTGCTGCCGCCGGAGCCACTCGCGATGGCCCGGTTCATCCCGATCTGGTGACGCGCTGACGGATACGGTGACAGATCCACTTCCGGGCCGCCCTCCATAGCGTGGGACGTGATCACTCCCATCGCGCCCCACCGCAGGAGGATGACGTGGCGATTGCGATCGCCGAGGCCGGGAGCGCCGGCCGGACAGCGGCCGCGCTCCTCGACGACGCCTCCCGCGCGGCAAGCGCAGCGGCGCCGACCCGGTCGGCGCTGCTCTGGCCGCTCAAGTCGGCGCAAGCCACGCGATGACCCGTGTCAACGGGATGCGATGCGCATACCGGTAGCTCGGCATACCGGCGCCAAGCCATCGCGAAAAGACAGGGGCCGTATCCCAGAGCGGAGGAGGACGGCCCCGACGCGTGCCGACCCGTGGGGACGGGGATTGGCGCGCTGGACCGGGCCCGGCGGCCGATTCCCTGTCCCAGCAGCGGCCGCCGGGCCCGGTCACCGCACGGTACTTCCGAAGAAACCAAGAGGCGTCGGCAGGTGTCCGGCCGACGGAGAACGAGTGGCCAGCCACGCCCGAATCCCGTCTACCGGGCCCCTGCCGATGCACTGATTACTTGCGAGGATTGATGGACCAGCACGATGAACTGTCTCGTCGACGCGCTCTGAGGGCCGGGTTGGGCGGGCTGGCAGGCGCAGCCGTTTCGCTGCCTTCAGGACAAGCCTCGGCATCTTCTGTTTCCCCCACTTCTGACTCCTCCTCCCCCGATTCCTCCTCTTCTGTTTCCTCCTCTGCCAACGGTGCGGCTGCGCCTTCGGCACCGGCCAGGACTTATGAGTTCACCGCCGGCACCAATGCGTTCGTGTCCGCTTCGCCCGCCGACGGCCGGCTGATCGCCGCGGTGCAGGGTGTGTTGTGGTCGGTTCCACGTGCGGGCGGGACGGCGACGGCGCTGACCTCGGCGGACCTGGAACCGGCCCGTGTGTCCTGGTCGCCCGACGGTTCGCGGGTCGCCGTCTGCGCGTATCAGGGGGGCGGGTTCCATGTGTGGACGATGGCGGCGGACGGTTCCGGTCTACGTCAGCTGACATCCGGCCCCTGGGACGACCGGGGTGTGTCCTGGTCGCCCGACGGTTCGCGGATCGCGTTCTCGTCCGAGCGCGGCGGGGATCCGGTAGCCGGAAGTTCTTACGGCATCTGGACGGTGGATGTGCGCTCGGGCGAGTTGGCGCAGCTCACCGACGATGCGGAGGTGGAGGACTACGACCCGGCCTGGCACCCGGACGGCACCCGGCTGGTGTTCGTCAGAGCCGGGGCCAAGGGCGGACGGACCCTGGCCTCTGTCCCGGCCGGGGGCGGGGAGGTGTCGGTGGAACGTACGGTGGACGCGGGCACACTGGTCGGTCCGGCGGTCGCCATGGACGGCAGGGTGGCCTACGTCCACGTGGGCGATTTCGCCGCCCCCTTCAATGCGGCGAGTTCCGTCCTCATGGTGGACGGCAAGGCCCTGACCGACGGTGAGGACGTCTCTCCGTTCCCGCCCTGCTGGTCCCCGGACGGTCAGCTCTTCTATGTCGGCGACGGGCAGGTGAAGGTCCGGCGTCCGGGCACCGCACACTCCGCGCCGGAACAGATCCCCTTCACAGCGTCACTGAGCCTCTCCCGGCCGGAGTACCGCCAAAAGCGCTACGACTTCGACTCGTTGGCCGACCGCGAGGTGCGGGGAATCCACCTTCCGGTGCTCTCCCCCGACGGGAAATCCGTTGCCTTCGCCGCACTCAATGCCCTGTGGGTGATGCCGATCGGCGGTCGTCCCCGGAAGCTGGTGCAGGCGCACGCGTCCGCCTATGTGCAGATGCCGTCCTGGGCACCGGACGGAGAGAGCGTCCTGTTCTCCTGTGAAGGAGACCCGGACGGCAGCAGCCTGATCAGCGTCCACCGTCACTGGCTGGGCAGCGATCGCGCCGATGTGCTGGCAACCGGCGGCCGCCTGCACCCCGTGCTCTCCCCCGACGGCTCGCGACTCGCCTGCCACGACTCCACGGGCAACCTCCTCATCCGTGACCTGGCCACGGGAAGCGAGGAGACGCTCGTCGCGCCGCTCGGCGCCAACGGCCTGCCCGGTCCCCCGAGTTGGTCGCCCGACGGCAAGTACATCGCGTTCTGCGACCGCAACCAGCTCAACGCCCGGTTCCGCGAGGGATACAACGTCATCCGCGTCGTCGACACCGCTACCGGGCAGTGGACCGCCCATCAGCCCGCACCGCACGCCTCCCTGTCCGACCGTGGTCACGGCGGGCCGGCGTGGTCGCCGGACGGCTCGGCCATGGCGTTCATCATGGAGTCCGCGCTGTGGGTCATGCCGGTGCACCCCGACGGCACACCCGCCGGTGATCCATCGCGCCTCACCGACGAGGCGGCCGACCACCCCTCCTGGTCGGGCGACTCCAACAGCCTGCTCTACGAATCGAGCGGTCGGCTCAGGCTCATCGACCGCGACGGCACCGGCCGACGCACCATCCCCGTACCGCTGCGGTACCGCCGCTGCCTGCCCTCCCGTTCCGACGTCACCAGAGTGCACATCGGACGCCTGTGGGACGGGACCGGCGAGACGGTCCGAGAGGATGTCGACATCGTCGTCCGCGGCAACCGCATCGCCGCCGTCGAACCCCACCGCGCACGGACAGCGGCGGGCGAGAAGCTGATCGACGCGTCCGGCTCCACGGTCATCCCGGGACTGTGGGACTCCCACACGCACCCGTGGCAGTACACCTACGGCGGCCGGCAGAACAGCCTCATGCTCGCCTACGGCATCACGAGCAACGTCTCGCTGGGCGGTTTCGCTCACGAGGCGGTGCGCATCCGCGAGTCCGTGGCCGCAGGCAGCATGAACGGACCTCGGCTGTTCGCCACCGGTGAGCTGATCGACGGCAGCCGGGTGGCCTACAGCATGGGCAGGGCGCACCGGACCCAGGACGGCGTCAGGCGATCACTGGAACGGGCGGTCGACCTCGACTACGACTTCGTCAAGACCTACGTACGCGCCCCTACCTGGATCATGCGGGAGGCCGTCCGAACCGCTCACGAGAAACTCGGAGTCCTCTCGGGAAGCCACTTCCTGTCGCCAGGCGCAGCCGTCGGCCAGGACCTCACCTCTCATCTGCAGGCCACCGAGCGTGCCGAGTACGGACACTCCCTCTCCCCAACCGGGCACGCCTACCAGGACGTCCACGAGATGTACGCAGGCGACGACTTCAAAATCATTGTCACGCCGTTCATCGCTCTGGCGCTGCTCATGTCAGACCCCTCCCTGGCCAAGGACCCACGCGTCACCACGCTCATGCCCCCGTGGGACACCGCCTTCGTCAACGGAATCGCGGCGACCCCGCTCAGCGATGCCGCCACCCGCGCCCTCCAGCAGGACGCGGCTGTCTTCCGGAAGATCGTCGCCGACGGCGGCACACTCGCCCTGGGCACCGACGCCCCCCTGACCCCCATCGGCCTCCACCTCCATCTCGGCCTCCGCGCCCTGCACGACAACGTCGGCCTGTCCGCCGCGCAAGCGCTGCGCACGGCCACCTCCGTCCCCGCGCAACTCTTCGGGGTCAGCGACGACCTCGGAACCCTGGAACCGGGCAAGCTCGCCGATCTCGTGGCGATCGACGGCAACCCCTTCCAGGACTTCGACGACCTGATCCGTACGTCGTGGGTCATGCGCGACGGCGTTGTGCACCGCCAGGACGACCTGGTCGGCGCGTTCGCCACGAAGTCGGCTGAACAACGCACCGCAGACCACACCGACTGGCTCACCGTCAGCCGAGAATTGCGCCGCGAACCCTGCTGTTCCCGGCACGCCTTCCACGTCTAGGGGCAGTCCGGCGGATCAAGTCGACCACTTGCCATTCGCCGCCCTCCCCCAATGCCCTACAGCAGCAAGACAAACGGTCGCAATCCAATGCTTCAAGGAGTTCATGATGGCAACAACTCGGCCGGTGGCGCTCGTGACAGGCGCCTCATCGGGGATCGGCAAGGAGGCGGCCCGCGCCTTCGTCACGGCGGGTTTCGAAGTGATCGGCACCGGCCGCAAGACCTCCGGGCTCACCCCGCCCGCCGGGGTGACGTACCTCGATCTCGACGTGGCCAGTGACGAGTCGGCCACCGCTGCGGTCGGAGAGGTGATCGACCGGTTCGGGCGGATCGACGTCCTCGTCAACAACGCCGGTATGGGTTCGGCCGGTGCCGTCGAGGAGAACTCCCTCGCCCAGGCCCAAAGCATCTTCAACGTCAATGTCTTCGGCGTCTTCCGTATGACCAGGGCCGTCCTGCCGCACATGCGCGCCCAGGGAAGCGGACGGGTCGTCAACATCTCGTCCATCCTCGGGGTCACCCCCCAGCCCTTCATGGCCCTTTACGTCGCGACGAAGCACGCGATCGAGGGCTACTCCGAATCGCTGGACCACGAGGTCCGCGAGCACGGCGTCCGGGTCCTCCTCGTCCAGCCCGCCTTCACCAAGACGGGCTTCGACACCAACGTCTCCCAGCCCGACACCCCGCTGCCTCTGTACGCGGAGCGGCGGCGGCGCGTCTTCGACGAGAGCATCGCGGCGGGAATAGAGAACGGCGACGACCCCGCCGTCGTCGCCAAGGTGATCGTCGAGGCAGCCACCGACAAGAAGCCGAACCTGCGCTACACCGCCGGCCCCGTGGCCTCACGCGTCAGCAAAGCCCGTCGCCTCGTCCCCGCCCGCGTCTTCGACCAGCAGATCCGCAAACTCAACCAGCTGCCCGTCTGACACAGCCCCCGAACATCGACCTGACTGCGCGCGAGTGGGGATCCTGCGGTTCCTGGACAAACTCATCGAGCGGGTCAAGGGTGAGGTCTCGGTGATTATGGACAGCGGCAGCGGCCTCTGAGAGGGCCGACGCGGACCGGGCCGGCGTCTCGCCGGTCCGGCCTGCGGCCGTTTCCGGTCTCCGGCCCTCGTTACTCGTCCATCCGTATGTGGCCGCCACGCGAACATGCAGCTCAGGATCATTCCGGACACTGTGGCGTTCGGAAAACTGGACGGGACCGCCGAGGCCCGCGGCCCGCGGCCCGCGCCGCACTGTCGTCGGCGAGATGGCCTGGCACCTGGACGAGGTGGCCGCCGCCTGCCGCGACCAGGGGCAGGACATCGGCGACGGTGCGGCCCTCGACCTGGCCGAGCACACCGGTGCCGTGTGCGTCGACGAATCCGGCGTGCCAGCGGTCCCGTGCCGGCTGCACTTCCCCTTGTCGAGATTCCGCTCCCGGCAGTTGCCACCGCGCCGGGTCTCGTCGATGCCCAGCACTCGAACTTCGGGCAGCCGTGCCGGTTCATGGCGCCCACCCAGAGCAGGACCAGGACGAGCAATACCCGCTCATCGGCTACGGGCCTGACGGACCGGCGATTCGACCTGCGGCAGGCCCATGCCGGGCTCGCGGTGTCGGCCGACGGTGGCATCCTCGTCCATGCCGGTGTCTTCGGTGGCGGCGAGGCCGCGGTCAGGCAAGTCGTCACGGCGATGCGGGCTCTGTCCCCGCCGGCAGGTGAGCTGTGGGGTAGTGGCCAGGTCATCCGAGTCAGCGACCTGCAAAGTTCGGGGCCAAGCGGGCCCGGTTTCGTACCCTTGCACGCATGCGGACGCGTCCCACACTTCACTGGTCCCCTCCCCCGGACCTGCCGCCGGGTACCTCCGACCTCCAGCCGGTGGTCGATGCGCTGAGTGCCGGCAGGGTGCTGGTGCTCAGCGGGGCGGGCATGTCCACGGAGTCGGGCATTCCCGCCTACCGGGGCGAAGGCGGAAGTCTGAGTCGGCACACGCCGATGACGTACCAGGACTTCACGGCCTCCGCCCAGGCACGGCGAAGATACTGGGCACGCAGTCATCTCGGGTGGCGTACCTTCGGCCGGGCTCGTCCCAATGCGGGGCACCAGGCCGTCGCCGCGTTCGTTCAGCACGGTCTGCTCTCGGGAGTGATCACCCAGAACGTCGACGGTCTCCATCAGGCCGCCGGCACCGAGGGGGTCGTGGAGCTGCATGGGGGCCTGGCAAGAGTTCGGTGTCTGGACTGCGACGCCATCACCTCACGCCAGGACCTCTCCGTACGGCTGGAAGAGGCCAATGCGGCCTTCGAGCCGGTGGCCGCGGGAATCAACCCCGACGGTGACGCCGACCTGTCCGATGAACAGGTCGCCGACTTTCGTGTCCTGCCCTGTACGGACTGTGGCGGCATACTCAAGCCCGATGTGGTGTTTTTCGGCGAGACCGTGCCCGCGCAACGGATCGAGTACTGCCGCCAGTTGGTCCGTGAGGCGAACACGCTGCTGGTTCTGGGCTCCTCGCTCACGGTGATGTCCGGGCTCAGGTTCGTCCGCCAAGCCGCTCAGGCGGGCAAGCGCGTCCTCATCATCAACCGGGATCCCACCCGCGGTGACCAGCTCGCCCATTCCCGGGTCAGCCTCCCGCTGGGAGCCGCCCTGCACTCTGTCGCAGATGTTCTGAACATTCCTGTCGACGGAGGGATGATCCTCCGCTCGGAGCCCTGACAAACGCGCGGGAACCGTTCGACGCCGCCTCGCTCGTGCTGGTGTTCCGCCCTCGCCGCCCGGGTCCCGAGGGGCCCGGGCGGCGAGGGCGCCGGGTCAGGGTGTCAGCTGCCAGCGGGCGATGTATCCGACGTCGATGGACGCCCGGTCCTGTACGCGCAGCTTCCATGTGCCGTTGAGCGGTTGCGTGGAGGCGTCGACCGTGAAGGTCTGGTCGACGTTGTCGGCGGAGCCTCCGCTGCGGTTGAGCAGGGAGTAGACGGTGCCGTCGGGGCCGACGAGGTCGACGGTCAGGTCACCGCGGTAGGTGTGGACGATGTTGACGTAGACCTTGGTGGTCGCGGAGGCGTTGCCGTCGCGGCCTGTGATGGTCACCGGGGACTCCACGGCGGCCCCGTTGTCGGGGATGTCCACGCGGGAGGCGTTGGCGTAGACGTAGGCGATCTGCCAGCTGAAGGTGACCGAGGCGGTCGCTCCCGTGCTGTCGGTCACCTTGATCGTGATGTCGCCCGTGCCGAGCGTGGTCGGGGTGCCGCTGATCAGACCGTCCGGGCTGATGGTCAGACCGTCCGGCAGGCCGGTGGCCTCGTAGGTCAGCGAGGCTCCGGTGTTGGTGGTGTAGGCGTCCAACTGCAGGCTGACGACCTGGTTGACGCCGCTGATCTGGTCGGCCACCGGGGCGACGTTCACGCCGAGGGCGATGCGGTTGCCGACGTTGATCGCGGCCCAGGCGTCGGCCACGGCGAGGTAGGTCGGGCTGTAGGCGCCGAACAGGTCGGCGGCGGCCGCCAGGGTGGCGGTGCGGGCGCCGGAATAGTTCGTTGTCGAGGTCATGTACGTCGTCAGCGCCCGGTACCAGATCGCGGCCGCGTTCTCGATGCCGATGCCGCTGACGGCCTGACCGTCGTAGGTCGGGCTGTCGTACGAGACACCGTTGACGGTCTTGGCGCCGCTGCCCTCGGAGAGCAGGTAGAAGAAGTGGTTCGCCGGACCGGAGGAGTAGTGGACGTCGACACTGCCCAGGGTGGAGCTCCAACTGTCGCGGGAGGAGCCGTCCTTGGAGGGTTTGTCCATGTAACGCAGGGGGGTGCCGTCGCCGTTGATGTCGATCTTCTCGCCGACGAGGTAGTCACCGGGGTCGGCTGCGAGGTTCGCGTGGAACTCGACGGCCGCCGCGAAGATGTCGGAGGTCGCCTCGTTCAGGCCGCCGGACTCGCCCGAGTAGACCAGGCCAGCGGTGGCGGCGGTGACGCCGTGGCTCATCTCGTGGGCGGCGACGTCGAGCGCTGTCAGGGGGTGGGTGTTGCCCGAGCCGTCGCCGTACGTCATGCAGAAGCAGGAGTCCTGCCAGAAGGCGTTGACGTAGTTGCTGCCGTAGTGAGCGCGGCTGTAGGCGGCGACGCCGTCGTTGCGGATCCCGTTGCGGCCGTAGGCCTCCTTGTAGAAGTCCCAGGTGGCCGCGGCGCCGAAGGCCACGTCGACACCTGCGGTCTGGCGGTTGGACGGCAGACCGTCGCCCCAGACATCGTTGTCGTCTGTGAACAGGGTGCCGGTGCCCGAGGTGCCCTGGCCCAGGTCGTACGTCCGGTGCCCGGCGCGGTCGGGGTCTGCGAGCTGGTACGTCGGCCCGGACGGGGTGGTGCCGAGCGGGACCGTGCCCACGTACTGGCCGGTGCCGGTGCCGGTGTGCACCTTCTCGGCAGCCAGGAGTTGCTTGCCGGTGGCGGCGTCGGTGACGACCTGGAGCTCGCTGGGCGTGCCGTCCCGCTGGACGCCTTCCACGACGGTTTCCCAGGCCAGCACGGGCTTGCCGGTTCCGGCCCAGACGACCAGACGGGAGGCGTCGGCCACCTTGGCGCCCCTGACTTGATCCTGCTTCGAGGCGGTAAGGGCCTTGGCGGTGGCGCCTGCGGTTGTGATCTTCGGGCTGAGCGAGGGCACCGACAGCTGCGCCGCGTTGGCCTTGGTGACGGTCGTACGGCCGCTGTCGTCGTGTACGACCAAGTCGCCGCCCAGGACGGGCAACCCGGCATAGGTGCGCTCGTAGCGGGTGTGCGTGGTGCCGTCGGCGTCCCTGATGACGTCCTTGACGACGAGCTTCTCCTTGGCGCCGAGGCCGATGCGCTGCGCGGTACCGGCCGCCTCGGACTGGGCGCTTCTGATCAGGGCGGTGCGGCGAGCGGGGGACAGCGGGGTCTGGGCGGCGTCGGCCCGAGGCGTGGCGGCGATCTTCGCGCGTGCCGGGTGCGCCGGTGCCGCGGTGGCGGAGTCCGGGACGGCCAGGGCGAGCAGGGAGCCCACGGCCGCCAGAGCGAGGGCGGTGAGGCGTCTGGGGCGCACGAGGGCGTTCTGTCGCAGGGGCAAGGGGGGTTCTCCTTCGGTACGACGGCCGACCCGTGGTGGGGGCCGTGGACGAGACGGATCGGCGGGGTGGGCCGGTCCGGAGCGCTGCACGGCATGCGGGTGGAAGGAGGTGGGGGGTGGAGGAAGCACGGCTGAGCCGCGTGATGAACCTGTAAGGGAGCTGTGAATTCCCGGAGCAGAGTGACACCGCGGACGCGTTCTTGTCATGCAAGCCTCAAGCCAACGGCTTGAATTGATCAGGCAGGTCAGGCAAATCGGTACACACGTCGCCGGTTTTCGGCCTCCCACGAACGCTGCGCTGCCGCCCTGGCCGGAGCGGTCGCCGGAGCCACGGCAGGTGGCGGACCGGCTGTGCCTGCAAGGCATCCTGTACATGCTCCACAACGACATGGCCTGGCAACTGACCGGGCGCGCATCCGGTGCGCGTCAAACTTGGCCGAGCCGCAGCGCAGCCGGAAGACTTCGCGCCGGGGCAGCGCGGAGATGTCCGTGGCAGCCGTGAAATCCTGCGCTTCCAGGAGGAGACGCACCGCCTCGCGTGTGTCGTGCGAGTGCCCGTCGATCACCCGCGGCAGACGATCAAGGCTCGTGGTGGTCTCCTGCTGTCGCACGCCCACCGGATCAAACGCCACGCGTCCGGGATCAGGCGGACCCGGCCTGCACCAGCTCCTGGTCGTCCGCGACCACCGCATCAATCTGCACTCCGACCCGACGCCGTTCCTGTCACAACTCAACGGACCGTCTTCACGGCCTGGTCAGCTGCCCGGCTCCGGCTACAGCCCCTCGACCGCCCGCCCGAGCCACGGCGATCCCGAACGCCCCCGGCTCAAGAGCGGCAGCCCGGTCCGGTTCGCAGCTCATGGCCTCCCGGATTCCGTGAAGCGGCGCGCTTCCGGGAAGGTCGACGCCGTTGCCGGAGCACGCGGGGGGGAAGGACATCACCGGATCAGTCATCCTCGTCGGGCTCTGTCTCCTGGCGGTCGATGCCGGTGGTACGGAACCGGCTGCGGTAGCCGCCCGGCGAGACTCCGAGGTTGCGGCGGAAGATCCGTCTCATCGTCTCCGGGGAGCCGAAGCCGGCGCGCCGTGCGACGGACTCCTGGCTCTCATCGCCGCTCACCAGGAGAAGCTTGGCCGCCTCGAGCCGGGTCTGCTCCACGTAGCGGGCCGGCGTCATGCCCACCTCGTCGCGGAACATCCGCCCCAGGTGACGTTCGCTCACCGCGACGCGGGCGGCCATCGCGGCAGTCGAATGGTCTGCGGCCGGGTCGAGGACCACTGCGTCCAGGACCTTGCGCAGGCCGCGCGTGGTCGGGGCGCCCGCCTCGGACCAGACACTGAACTGGGCCTGGCCGCCCGGGCGTTGCAGGAAGACAACCATCCACCGGGCGACCCTGCGGGCGACGTCGGTGCCGTAGTCGTTCTCGACGATGGCCAGGGCCATGTCGGTGCCCGCGCTGATGCCGGCACCGGTGACGAAGGGGCCGTCCTGGACGAAGAGGGCGTCCAGATCCACCTTGATACGGGGGTACTCCCGAGCGAGTCGCGCGCAGTGCGCCCAGTGGGTCGTCGCTCGGCGTCCGTCCAACAGCCCGAGGGCAGCCAGCACGAAGGCCCCGGTACAGACGGAGGCGATCCGCGATGCCCGGGGCGCCAGCTCCTGGACCATCGTCAGTGCCTCGGGGACCGTGTCCGGGGTCAGCTCCTCCGGAATGTCGTGCGTGCCCGAAGCGAACGTGAAGTCGGCCGGTACACCTCCCGGCACCAGGAGGGTGTCAATGGAGTCGGGAGCGTCGGTCATGGGAATGTCCGCGCTCAGCCGGGTGAAGGCGGTGGTCCCGACCGGTTGCCCCGTGGGCGAGATCAGCAGCACCCGGTAGCGGGCCCCGAAGTCGTTGGCCCGGGCGAAGATCTCCAGCGGCGCCGCCACGTCCTGCAGCGTCACCTTGTCGTACAGGACGAAGACCATGGTCCGCTCGGCGCCGTGGTCCGCGGCCGCGATACTCCGGTTCATACTCCGACCTCCTCAGTGGAGCGAGGCTTGCCCTCGTGTCCGAAATCGTGGCTCGTGTGTCCGTTGCAGCCCTTGGCCCCTGCCCCCTCCAGGCGGGAACGTAGAAGCCAAGCAAATCACCTGGCCGGGTATCCGGGTTCCCGGAAATACCGGGTGGGGAATACTAACCGCACAGAGACCTGATTGGTCCAGTGCTCATATCGACTTCGCAGCCTCCCATGGCCTCACCGACAGGCCTGGGCGGCTTTTCATGCGTTCACACGGTAAAGCCACCGCTGTCAATTCAGGACATCATTTATTCAGCCACCGTTAACTTGCGTGAAACACGGTAGCCGGAACCTATTGATGTCTCACCGAGGGGCTCCCTGCCAGGACATATTCGGCAGCAGAAGCCGAAGAAGTACACCTGTCCACGTCCGAATCGAATAACGCGAAGTACCGGATTCGGCACCAGCAACCAAGCCTGCGCGCGAAATTTCCGCGCCTTGGATTCCCATTCTCTTCTGCCCCTCAACGGGCCAATTATCACCTGCCCGTGTTCGGGCACGAATTCCGCCGGCCGTGAGAACCCCGGCGCCAGAGGAGTGGTTTGGCCATGCGCCAGCTAAATGCTTTGTCGATCAGCATCGGCGTACTCGGCGGAGTCGCCACGCTGATGACCGCAACCGTCCTGACCGTTCCGGTCTGGGTCATCTTCATTGCCTGGGCCTCCTTCTTCATTCTCGGAGCCGGCACCGACGGCATGGCGAGGTCGATCGCCTCGAACCTGACCGGCATTGTCATCGCCTCGCTCACGCTGTTGGTCATCCACGCGCTGGGCGGTGGCACCGCCATCGCAGCCATCGCCGTGGGTGTCGGCAGCGCCGCCATGGTGCAGGCGTCGAAGATCCCCCTGCTCTCGAAACTCCCGGCCATCGTGTGGGGATTCGCCTCCACGGTCGGCACCGTGGCCGCCACCGGCCACGACATCACCACCGCGTCCATCAGCAACCCGGCGCTCGTCGCGGCGCTGTCCATGGTGCTGGGCTCGGTGTTCGGCATCGCCTCGGAGTACTGGGGAGCCGCGATGACCGCACGCCCGGCCGCCGAGCCGACCCCGGAAGGGCAGTCATGAAACTTCAGCACCATCTCGGAGGCCTGGAAAACCTCGGCCCCGTCGCCTACGAGCCCCGCGTCTTCGTCGAGGACTGGGAGCAGCGCATCTTCGGCATCCACGTCGCGATGATGGGACTGAGCGCCCACCTCGGCGACGCTGTGCCCCAGTACCCGATCGACGACGTGCCCACCGCCTTCTCCTCCGTCTGGACCTGGGCGGACCTGCGCAAGGGCGCCGAGGCCATGCACCCCTTCGCCTACTTCCAGTACCGCTACTACGAGAAGTGGCTCGGCGGCATCGGCGGGTTCTTCGTCTCCCAGGGCTACATCACCGCGGAGGAGCTGGACGCGAAGGCCGCGGAGTACCTCCAGGAGCCGGGACTCGACCTGCCCGAGGGCGGGGACGAACGCATCGACGACCAGGTCATCCGCTACCTGCGCGAGGGCGACTCCCCCCGCCAGGGTCCGGCCGAGTCCCCGGCTTTCGCCGTCGGCGACCGGGTGACCGTCACGGACGTGCCGCCCACCGAACACACCCGGCTGCCGGGCAACCTGCGCGGCCGCACCGGCACCGTGGAGCGCGTCTTCGACGGCAACTACGGCTACTTCTGCTCCACCGGCCCCGACGGCATCGGAGCGCCGATGCCCGTCTACGCCGTCCGCTTCGAACCGACCGACCTCTGGGGAGAACTCGCCGAACCCGGCGCCGTGCTCTACGGCGAGCTCTACCAGGTCTACCTCACCCACGCGACGGAGGAACAGCAGTGACCGTGCAGTTCGACTACCCCGAGGACCGCGAAGCCCGCAGCGCCGCCCGCGTGCGGGCGCTGGAAGCCCTGCTCATCGAAAAGGGCGTGATCACCGACGCCACGGTCGACAAAGTCCTCGGCTACTTCGAGACCGACATGACGCCGCTCAACGGAGCCAAGATCGTCGCCCGTGCCTGGACCGACCCGGAGTTCGCGGAACGACTCGTCAAGGACACACCGGCTGCCGTCGCGGAACTCGACCTCCCCATCGGCATGGACGGCGCCGAAGGCGAACACCTGCAGGCCGTGGCCAACACCCCCGGCGTGCACAACCTGGTCATCTGCACCCTGTGCTCCTGTTTCCCCTGGCCCGTGCTCGGCCTCCCGCCGTACTGGTACAAGGACCCGACCTTCCGTGCCCGCGCGGCCCGGGAGCCCCGTGTGGTGCTCAAGGAGACCGGCCTGGACCTCGACCCGTCCGTCGAACTGCGGGTGTGGGACAGCAGCGGTCATTCCCGCTGGTTCGTCGTTCCGCAGCGGCCCTCCGGAACCGACGACATGACCGAGGAGGAACTCGCCGCCCTGGTCACCACCGAATCGATGATCGGCATCGCCGCGGTTCCCTCACCCGCCGCCTGAGCCGCACCCGGACACCACAGAAAAGGGAATCCCATGGAGGCCACCGCCACCACCACGCCCACTCCGCCCCTGCACGACACCTGCGTCACCGACATGAACGCGCCCACCTTCGACGCCGACTGGCAGCGCAGGGCGTTCGGCGTCGCCGTCGCCCTGTCGGAGTTCGGCCACTACCCCTGGGACGCGTTCCAGCAGCGACTCATCGCCGCCATCGGTGCATGGGAGGCCACCTCAGCGACCGAGCAGGGCAGTTGGCAGTACTACGAGCACTGGCTCGCGGCGCTCGAAGGCGTACTGGTCGATCACGACCTGGTCGCCGACGACGAGATGCGTGCCCTGCTCGGGGCGTAACCCGCATCAAGGCCCGGACCACCCAGAACGTCCGTTCCGGCCGTCCGCCAGAGCCGCACCCGCCAATGGCTCACGACCGGCGGGTGCGGCCGGCCCCGCCCCCTCTCACTGCTGACGACGGCACCGCGCGGTGCCCCTGCCAAGGATGTGTGTGTGACCACAACGACCATCACCGCCGGCCGATGGACCCGCGCCGAGCGGCTGCGCATCACGGGCATCGTCGGCGTCATCGCCGCCCTGCACGTCATCGGATGGAGCCTGTACCTCTTCTACGCCCGCGGCCCGGCCGGCGCCGGGGCGTTCGCCGGAGCCGGAACCCTCGCCTACACACTCGGCATGCGGCACGCCTTCGACGCCGACCACATCGCAGCAATCGACGACACCACCCGACTGATGATGCAACGCGGACGCAGACCCGTCGGCGTGGGCTTCTTCTTCGCCATGGGCCACTCGACCGTGGTCCTCGCCCTCGCCTTCGTCGTCGCCCTCGCCGCAGGCGCCGCCGGTACGGGCATCGACACCTTCCGCCACGTCGGAGGCCTGGTCTCGCAGATCGTGGCCATGGTGTTCCTGCTGCTCGTCGCCGTGCTCAACCTCATGGTGCTGACCGGCATCGTTGCCCTGTGGCGGCGTATGACGCAGGGTGGGCTCGACCCGAACGAGCTCGAGCAGCAGCTGCTCAACCGAGGCCTGATGAATCGTCTCCTCGGCCACCGCGCCCGCGGACTGATCCGTTCGTCATGGCACATGTACCCGGTCGGCATTCTCTTCGGCCTCGGTCTGGAAACCGCCAGCGAGATCACCCTGCTCGCCCTGTCCGCCAGCGCCGCCGCCCACGGGTCCGGCCTGCCGACCCTCGCCGTCCTCTCCCTCCCGCTGCTCTTCGCCGCGGGAATGAGCGCCTTCGACACCGCCGACAGCATGCTGATGACCCGCCTGTACTCGTGGGCGTACCGCAGCCCCGCACGAAGGCTCTACTACAACATCGCCACCACCGGCATGACCGTGGCCGTGGCCGCGTTCATCGCCAGCGTCTACGTCGCGGGGCTCGTCGCCGACGCCACCGGAGCCGGGACACTCGTCACCGCCTACGCCTCCCTCGCCGACCACTTCGAACTGCTCGGCTACATCGTGGTCGCCATCTTCGCGGCCTCCTGGCTCTGCGCCGCCGCCATCTGGCGCTTCCGCGGACTCGCCGAGAAGTACGGCGACCGGCAAGGCGCCGCTGATGACCCGCCCCAACGATCCTGAGCTCCGGTTCCGGCTCATCCCCGAGGTGCCGACGGCGCGGTGAGTCGCCTATTGGGGGCGATGGGACACGCCGTCCCTGGAGGCCGTCAACCGCTCACATGCCAAGGATCTTGCCATGCTCCACCACCCGCATCACCAGCCTTATTTCACCGGGCCGCCGCGGCCGACAGCCCGGCGGAGGCGGTCGCCGCCGCGACGCGAGTCTGGGGTCTGTCCAGCCGACGGCCCCGTCTCACATTCGGATGTGACGAAGGGTGTCGCCCGCCTTGTCCTGCCAGCCCTGTTCGAACGGCGCCTCGTCGCCCGCCCCCTGCCCGGTGCGGCCACGTCGGTACTCCGCTGCGGGTGCTCACCAATCGCCGGGCCGATCTCGTCACCGACCGCATCCGGAAGATCAACCGTAGGGGCGGGCAACCCGCCGGCATCCTCCCAGTCTTGGAGCGTGCCCTGGATCTGGGCAATCTCGTCCCACTGTCTTGCTGAGCGGCTACCTGACCCCGGTCGCGCTGCGTCGGAATCGGCCCCAGGCGGCTGGAAGCATGGCTGCGCAACCGCAAGGTCCGCTGCCGCGACGCCTTGGCCGCAGCCGCGCTCGGGGCGACCGAACGTCAGCACACCGCCCTGCCCGGGGACACGGTCAGCGCGCGGGTGGTCCACACCCTGGCGAAGGAAGTGTTGGAGCTGAGCAAGGAGATCGCCGAGATCGACAAGCTCACCGCAGCCCGCCTCCGCGCCCACGGCCTTGCCGAGGTGATGGGCAGCATGCCCGTCGTCGCTCTCCACGAGCCCCGGCAGCGAGCCGCCCGGCGGGTCGCGGTGACTTCCTTGAGCATCGCCCCAGTTGCTGGGGTGTTGGTGGGCGCAGACAACACCCCGGGGAACGGATGCCGACATCCAAATCGACAGCAAGGCGACAGCGCGCTTTTACTCACCCCTGGACTTGAACAGGTCAAGATCTCGACACGGTCTGAACCACAGGCGATCGGCGCCTGTGCCCCATGGACAGATCTACGAAATGTGCCAGCGAAGGGAACCTCAGCATGACCAGCGAATCACTTCAGCCCACCGGAGCACCGGCCCGCCGTACCATCGTGGCGGCGGTCGGAGCAGCGGGGCTCGCCGTCGCGCTGACCGCGTGCGGATCGGACGACGGGTCCTCCGACTCCTCCTCCTCGAACACTCAGGCCGGCGCCAATGCGAGCGGCGGCGATGCGAGCAGCAGCGCCTCGTCCGGCTCCGGCGGCACGGCCTTCGCCAAGACCTCCGACATCCCGGAGGGCGGCGGCAAGATTTTCAAGGACCAGGGCGTGGTGGTCACCCAGCCGACGGCGGGCACCTACAAGGCGTTCTCGTCCAAGTGCACACACCAGGGCTGTGCGGTGGCCAGCATCGCCAACGGCGTCATCGTCTGTCCGTGCCATAAGAGCGAGTTCTCGGTGGCGGACGGAAGCGTGAAGAAGGGTCCCGCGACCAAGGCGCTGCCCGCGGAGCAGATCACCGTGAGCGGGGACTCGATCGCCCTGGCGTGACGCACGTACACCGGGGCCGCTCGAGCAGTCCAGCACCTCGTCCGTGGTCGCGAGCGTGCGACCAGCGGGAGTGTGGGGCGGATCACCGCGGGGGTGCAAGTCGGAGGGCACCCCAGCGATGGCCTCGCTCGGGGCGACGGCTGTAGCCGCCGCGGTTGACGGCGTCGGGAATCGCCACTCCGGCCGAGACACCGGTCACGACTGGTCAGGTCTTCCAACAGGCGTCGCTCGCCGTAAAATTGGCCGGCTGATCGGCGTGACCGTCAACGCTCGCGCCATGACGATCACTTCTGAGTGACGGGGCGACGTCAACAACGCAGATGTCAATGCGCTGCCGAAGTGCCCGTCACGGCGCACCCACTCCGGAGAGTGATCGTCTTCCCACCCGGGGCCCGCCAGTAGCGTCCGGCCCCGCTGCAGGACGAGCCGTTGCGCAAGGACCAGTCGCCAGCTCCGGGCGCTGTCGCTCGGATGGCGTCCAGCGCTGCGGCTGCGCGGCCCGGCAGGGACCACTGTGACTTTTCCGTCCAGCCGGGTGTGGTCACTTCCGGCTCAGCCGCCGGCCGCAAGGGTGCCGAGTGACCAGTTCCGGTGGTCCTCGTCCTGCCGTTACCCCCTCGCCGTGGTCGGGGTCGGCGGATTTGCCGCCCTGGGCGCATCGCCCCGACCGCAAGGACTGACCCGGTCACGGAGTTCCGTGGCCCCGTGCCTGCGTCCCCGGCCGCCGACATCGGCCAGGGACGCGGACGTCCGTGGGTCAGCGCGCGGTCAGTTTCCAGAGGTGGTCCGCGGTGCCGTTGTCGGTCCACTGGAGGACCTGGGCGCCGGAGGACGTGTTCATGTCCTGCACGCCGAGGAGCAGGCCGCTGTTGTAGTTGGCGATCTTGTAGTAGCCGTCGCGGGCCGGGATGACCTGCCAGAGGTGGTCGGCGGTGCCGTTGTCACCCCAGATCAGGGCCGTGCCGCCGTCGGCCGTGCTCATGGTGTTGATGCCCAGTACCAGCCCGCTCTTCTGGTTCACGATCTTGTAGAGGCCCGAACCGGCCGCCACCAGCGTCCAGTTCTGGTCGGTGCCGGTGGTGGATGTGGCCTGGACGACCGAAGTGCCCTGAGCGGTGCCCGCGTTCAGGGTGTCCAGGGCGAGACCGCTGTTCTTGTTGGTGATCTGGTAGCGCCCGGCGAGTGAGGTGTTGGTGCCGCTGGGGGTGACGACCACGTGGTAGCCGTCGGTGGCGTTCATCGTCACCGGTACGGTGACGGAGCCGCCGGACACCGTGTAGTCGGCGTCCGAGATGGTGATCGGGCCCGGGGACGCCGTGGTGCGACCGGTGCCCGGGCTGTACTCCACCTTGACGTGGACCGTGCTCCCGAAGGCCGACAGGGACGAGAGGCCGTTGACCGTCACGGCGCAGGATCCCGTGCAGCCGCCGGCGACGACGCTGATCTGGTTGCCCGCGCTGTTGCGGGAGGCGATGCCGTCGATGCCGGTCTGTGCGGGAGGCGTGGTGACGAGCATGTTCCCCGACATGTCGCCGTACCACTTGTATGTCCAGTACGAGCCGTTCGGCGAGCCGCCGGTGTCGGTCAGGGTGTCGCCGAGGGTACCGTAGTGGTTCCAGAAGGCGAGTTCGGCGTCCCGGACACCGGTCCGCTCGAACTTGGCGGCATAGCCGATGAGGGCGCCGGAGTTGCCCATCTCGGCGGGCGTGCCGTACTCCTCGATGGAGATCGGCCGCGCGCTGATGCCGAGGCTGCTCTCCATCGCGCGGTACGCGGAGACGTGCGCGGCGATGTCCCGGCTGCCCTGGAGCTCATGCCAGGCGATCACGTCGGGGACGGTGCCGCTCGCCTTGGCGTCGGTGAGGAACGAGCTCATCCAGGACTGGTTCCACGCCGAGTAGCTCGGGCCCTGGATGGGGGTCGTGGTGTCCTTGGCGCGGACCTCCTTGTACGTGCGTGCCCAACCCGCGTTGAAGGTTCCCGCGTTGGTGGTGTCCCAGGTCCAGTCGGGCTCGTTCCAGAGCTCGTACGCGCTGATGTTGGTGGCGCCGGAGGACTGCACGGAGGCGACCTGCTTGTCGACGGCGGACAGCCAGTCGGCCCAACTCACCCACTTGTAGGGGAAGTTCGGATACCAGTCCGGCATGCGGACGACCACCTTGGCGCCCGCGCGTGCCGCCTTGGGCGCTACGACGAGCGCGTCGCCGGCGGGCTTCGGCTCGCCGTTGGGCAGCTGGCTGCCGCCCGGGGCCATTTGCACGAAGGTGTTCGGCTTGAGCGCCTGGACCACGCTGTCGGCGGGGGTGGTCCCGTCGGCGAGGCCGTAGAGGCTGCCGGTAGCGACGTGGGTGACCGGGCGCAGGGTCTGGTTGGCGTTGACGACCAGGGTGGTGGCGGAGGTGGGGACCGCCTCGGCGGACGGCACGGTGAGGGCGAGTGCCGTGACGGTCAGTGCGGCGGCGCCGAGGGCGGCGGTCAGACGACCGGGCGTGGGGGGTCTTGTGCGGCTCATGACAGGGGTTCTCCTCAACGGAGGGGATGGGATTGGAGGTCTGCGCGGTTCAGTCCTTCACCGCGCCCGCGGTCACACCCGCGGCCACGTAGCGCTGAGCGAGGACCAGCAGGACCGCTGCGGGGACGGAGGCGACGACGGCGGTGGCCATGATCGCGTTCCACTCCTGGTTGTTGTTGCCGATGTACTTGTAGATGCCGAGGGTGATCGGCCTCCAGTCGCCTCCGCCGTCCAGGGTGTTGGCGAAGACGAAGTCGGACCAGGCCCACAGGAAGCTGAAGAGCGAGACGGTGACGAGGGCGTTGCGGCTCACCGGCAAAACGATCGACCAGAAGGTGCGGAAGGTCCCGGCGCCGTCGATGCGGGAGGCGGCGATGAGCTCGCCGGGGATGCCCGACATGAACGCGGTGAAGATCATGACGCCGAAGGGCACGGCGATGGTGGAGTCCGCGACGATCAGGCCCCACCAGGAGTTGAGCAGCCCGAGATCGAGGAAGATGCCGTAGAAGCCCATCGCCATGACGATGCCGGGGATCATCTGCGCGATCAGCAGGACCAGGCCGAGGGCGCCTCCGCCGAACGGGCGGAGTTTCGCCAGCGCGTAGCCGGCCGGGGCGGCCAGGACGAGGGTGAGGGCGACCGTGCCGAGGCCGATGAGCAGGCTGGTACCGAGGTAGGGCATCTGATCGTCGAGGACGGCCCGGTAGCCCTCGAAGGTGGGGTGCAGCGGGAAAAGGTCGGGCGGGGTCTTGCGCATGTCCTGCTGCGGGGTGAGGGACACGTTGAGCATCCAGTACACCGGGAACAGCATCAGGGCCGTCAGCAGGAGCCCGATGAGGGTGTAACGGCGGGAACCGGTAGGTGACTTCACGTCTCCTGCCTCCTCTGGCCGGACTGGACGCGGATGTACAGCAGGCCGAACACGAGGGCGATGAGGATGAGGATGTTGCCGACCGCCGCCCCCGGCCCGAACTTGGGCAGCAGGGAGCCGAAGCCCAGCTGGTACGACCAGGTCGCCAGGGTGGAGGAGGCGTCACCCGGGCCGCCCTTGGTCATGATCCAGATCAGGTCGAACACCTTGAGGGTGTACACGAGACCGAGGAGCAGGGTGATCGCCGACACCGGCCGCAGCAGCGGGAAGGTGATCCGGCGGAACTGCTGCCAGGCACTCGCCCCGTCGAGGGACGCGGCCTCGTACAGCTCGCCGGGGATGTTCTGCAGTCCGCTGTAGAGGATGACCAGGTTGAACGGGATGCCGATCCAGATGTTGGCGATGATCACCGAGGTGAGCGCCCAGTCCGGCGAGGTGAGCCAGCCCACCGGGTCCACGCCGAAGAAGTGGAGGAAGTAGTTCACCACGCCCGACTCGCTGTTGAGCATCCACGACCACGAGGACGCCGACACGATCAGTGGCAGCAGCCAGGGGATGAGGAACAGGGCGCGGAGGGTCGGGGCCAGGCGGAAGTGCCGGTTGAAGAAGACCGCGAGGGCGAGGCCGATGGCGTATTGGAAGGCGATCGACACGAAGGTGAAGATCATGGTGTGGCGCATCGCCGGGCCGAACGTCGGGTCGTCCAGCACCTTCTGGAAGTTGTCCCAGCCGGAGAACGGCGCGTCCCCCGACACGAACGACCGGACGGTGTAGTCGCGCAGGCTCAGGTCGAGGTTGCGGTAGAGGGGATAGACGTAGAACGCGGCGAGGTAGGCGAGCAGCGGGGTGACGAAGGCGAGGGCGGTCAGCCGGCTCCGGCGCCGCTGTCGGCGCCGGAGCGGCAGGGAGCCGGTGCCACCCGTACCGCTCGCCTTCGACACGGTCCCGGCCCGCCGCGGGCGGTCGACTCGGGCGATGGTCATGGCGGAGGCCTAGCCCTTCTCGGCGCTCGACTGGGCCGTGTCCAGGGCGTCCTTGGGGCTCTTGCCGCCGGACAGGGCCGACTGGACGGCGGTCCACATCGGCTGCGAGATGGTCGGGTACTTCGAACCGAGACCGCCGCTGGTGCGGCCACGGGCCGCGGCGACCGCGCTCACCCACGGCTCGAGCTTCGGGTTCGCCGCCACCTGCTTGGCCTGCACGGCCGCCGTCGGGGCGATGTACGTCAGGGTCGTGTCCGTGGCCAGCAGGTTGGTGTCGTTGGTCAGACACTCGACGATCTTCTTGCTGATGTCGTAGCGGGCGGTGTCCTTCTGCACGGGGACGGTGACGAACTCGCCGCCCGTGGGCACCGGCGCCGAACCGCCGTTCTGCGCGGGGATGTTGATGACGCCGTAGTCGAAGCCGGCCTTGTCGGCGTTGCCGAGCTGCCAGGTGCCGTTCTCGCCGAACGCGTAGTCGCCGGTGGCGAACTCCTGCCAGCTGGTGGTCTGGGTGTTCTGGAGGACGTCCTTGGGGGCCAGTCCGTCGTCCACCCATCCCTTCCACAGCGAGAGCGCGGCAACTCCCTTGTCGGAGTTGAGCTTTGTCAGATCGCCGCCCGCCCCCCAGAACCAGGGCAGGAACTGGAAGCTGCCCTCCTCCGTGTTGATCGCGGAGAAGGTGATGCCCTTCTTGCCGGCCGCCTTGACCTTGTTCAGGGCCGCGGTGAGGGTCTTCCAGTCCTTGATGGAGGCCGGGTCTACGCCCGCCGCCGTCAGGACCTTCTTGTTGTAGTAAAGGGCGAGCGTGTTGGCGCCGATCGGGACGCCGTAGGAGGCGTCGTCGATCGTGCCCGCGCCGATGATGTTCTTCTGGATCGACTTGGTGTCGAGGCCCAGGTCGCTCGTCTTGTTGAGGATCCCCGCCTCGACGAGCGTGGAGACGACCGGGTTGTCCACCAGCATCACGTCGGGCGCGTTGCCCTGCTGGGCCGCCAGCAGCGCCTTGTTGCCCAGGTCTGTGGTGTCGTACCCGGTGCGCTTGACGGTCACCCCGGCCTTCGTCCCGCAGTCGGTGACGAGCTTGCCCCACGGGGAGGAGGCGTCGAACTGCGGGTACGGGTCCCAGAAGGTGTACGTCCCTCCGGACGCGTCGGTGGAGCCCGACCCGTCGTCGGAGCCGCCTGAGCAGGCGGTGAGGGAGGCGAGGGTGCCGACGGCGGCGAGCGCGGCCAGGAGTGTGCGGCGGGTGGGTATCACGGGGTGACCTCGTTGTCGTGGAAGAGGGGAAGGCAAGGGGCTTCAGGAGGTGGGCAGCCAGACGCGCATGCTGCCGTCCTCGCGGTTGGCCCAGGCGTAGTAGGGGACGGCGGTCAACTCGACGGGCTCGCCGTCCTGTTGGGAGGAGTCGGGCGACTCGTCGACTGGGGCGTACGGCCACCAGCCCACGTCCGGGAGGTGCCGCCGGCTGCCCGCCGCCACGACCGTGGTGACGCCGCCGAGCAGGTCCGGGCGGTGCTTCACGGCGAGTGGGCGGGTGGTGTCGACGACGATGTCGTCCAGGCCGCCGCCGGGGTGGTCGACCCCTTCCAGGCAGTAGACGAGGGGTCCGCGTTCGATGGCCACGCAGCCGCGTACGGCGTCCACGCGGGGGTCTGCGGCGGTGAGGCGCGGCTCCAGGGGGAGTTCGAGGACGACCTGGTCTCCGGGCGACCAGGTCCGCTCGAGCCGCAGCCAGCCGTCGGCCACGGAACCCTCGTACGTCTCCTGCCCGCACCGCACCCGGAACTCCCGGCACCACTGCGGGATACGCAGGGAGAGCGTCCAGGGCTCCGCCGGAGTCTCCTCGACGGTGAGGGCGATCGTGCCGTGCCAGGGGTAGTCGGTCTCGGCCCTGATGACGGCCAGGTCGCTGGCGTAGCGCCCGGAGACGTACTGGTGGATCTGCAGGCCGTTGTCGTCGCTGCTGGCCAGGTAGTGCTCCAGGCTCGCCAGGAGGCGCATGACGTTGGGCGGGCAGCAGGCGCAGCGGAACCAGCGGGTGCGGCGGGCCGACTGGTCGCCACCGGGGTCGGTGTGGCCGTCGCGGACCTGGAGCGGGTTGACGTACAGCCAGCGCTCGCCGTCCAGCGACACCCCGGCGAGGAAGCCGTTGTAGAGGGTGCGTTCGATCAGGTCGGAGTAGCGGGCCTCGCCGGTGAGCAGGGCCATGCGCCAGCTCCACTGGATCGAGGCGATGGCGGCACAGGTCTCGCAGTAGGCGCGTTCGTTGGGCAGTTCGTACGGGTCGCCGAAGTCCTCCTCCTCGTGGTGGGCGCCGAGGCCGCCGGTGAGGTGGGTCTTGGTGGTGGTCATGGCCTGCCACAACCGCTCGGCGGCGGTGCGGAGTTCGGCGTCGCCGTTCTCGGTGGCCAGGTCGGCCGCGGCGGCCAGCAGGTAGAGCTGTCGTACGGCGTGGCCCTCGACGTTCGTCGCCTCGCGCAGCGGGACCCGGTCCTGGCAGTAGGCCTCGCCGCCGAGCAGCCCGTGGCCGTAGCGGTCGACGAAGTAAGCGGCCAGGTCGAGGTAACGGCGCTCGCCGGTCTCCCGGTACAGCTCGACCAGGGCGGTCTCGACCTCGGGGTGGCCGTCGATGCCGTCGATGGGCTTGCCGCTGCCGGGCGGCCCGAAGACGGAGTCGACGTGGTCCGCGAACTTCCGTGCCACGTCGAGGAGTTCGCCGCTGCCGGTGGCCCGGTGGTGGGCCACGGCCGCCTGGATGAGGTGGCCCGCGCAGTACAGCTCATGGCCCCAGCGCAGGTCCTTGTAGCGCTCGCCGCCCTTGACCAGCTGGAACCAGGTGTTGAGGTAGCCGTCGGGCTGCTGGGCGCCGGCGACCAGGGCGACGATCCGGCCGACCTCGGCGGCGAGGTCATCGTCCGGGGCCTGGTCTCCGTCCGAGGCCAGGTCTCCGTCCGGGGCCTGGGCGAGCTGCCAGGCGGCCGCCTCCAGCCACTTGTAGACGTCCGTGTCCACGAAGGGATAGGCGCCCTGGAACTCGCCCGCGGCCGTGCCGGCCGCCAGCCTCAGGTTGTGCAGGTTTCCGGCGGCCTCCAGCAGTGCCGGTCCCTGCGGGATGGAGACATGCGCGTTGCTCGCACGGCGGGCCTGCCAGAACCCCGTATCGATGCCGACAGCGGCGGGGCGCAGTGCGGCCCGGCTGTCCGGGCCGAGTCGGACCGGTCCCGTCGCGGGCAGGTCGGAGCGTGTGCGGGGCATGGCTCTCCGGTGGTGAGTGGTGGGACGAGACCGGCGTACGGCCGTGACGGGCGGCCTTCGCCAAGGCCCGCTCCCCGTGCACGAGGAGCATCGAAGGCGGGTGACCGACTACCTGGAACCCGTTTTGAGCAATCGTTTTCTCGCCGAGAATGTAGAGGGCAGACCACCTGACAGGTCAAGACTTACGCCAGGACTTTTCTCACCTTTTCCCCGGACTGGCGCAACGCCCCTGCGCCTGTCACGATGTCGGCGTCTGACTCATCCAGGAAAAGGTTTGCCCGTGACTCCTGCTGCTCCAGACTCTCCTCCGGCCGGGCGGGCCCGGCTCGCCGACGTCGCCGCCCTCGCCGGCGTCAGCGTCGGAACGGCGTCCAAGGCGCTCAACGGCGCCGGACGCATGCGGACCGAGACCCGGCAACGAGTGCTGGACGCGGTCGCGCAGCTCGGATTCAGCCCCAACCAGCACGCCCAGAGCCTGCACAGCGGCCGCAGCTGGACGGTCGGCCTCATGACCACGGACGGCATCGGCCGCTTCAGCACCCCGGTGCTGCTGGGCGCCGAGGACGCGCTCGGGGCGGGGAAGATCTCCGTCCTGCTGTGCGACACGCGGGGCGACGCCATCCGGGAGCAGCACCATCTGCAGAACCTCATGGACCGCCGGGTGGACGGAATCATCGTCACCGGCCGTCGCACCGATCCCCGGCCGCCGTTGCCCGGCGTGGAGGGCATCCCGGTCGTCTACGCCCTGTCCCCCTCCACCGACCCGACCGACACCTCTGTCGTCACCGACGACCGCGGCGGCGCACGCCTGGCGGTCGAGCATCTCGTGGCCACCGGACGTACCCGGATCGCTCACGTCACCGGCCCGCAGCACCACGCCGCCGCCCGCGAGCGGGCCCGGCACGCGGTGGAACAGCTGCAGGCCGCCGCGCTGGAACCGTCCACCGGGCGAATCCATCACGGCGAGTGGAGCGAGGCGTGGGGCCGCCGGGCCACCGAGGCGGTGCTGCGCACAGCGCCGGACACGGACGCCTTCTTCTGCGGCAACGACCAGATCGCCCGGGGCGTGACGGACGCCCTGCGTGAGCGCGGGGTGGCGGTGCCGGGAGACATGGCCGTCGTCGGCTATGACAACTGGGACACCATGGCCCTGGCCAGTCGCCCGCCCCTCACCACCATCGACATGAACCTCTCCGAGATCGGCCGGATCGCGGCCCTGGAACTGTTGCGGGCCATCGACACCGAGCCCCGGCCTGGCGCGCACACCGTGCCGTGCCGGCTGGTCGTGCGCGAATCCAGCTGAAGGCGGGCGCCGGCCCGTGCAATCCCCGGCGACGGGCCCGGCGCCTGCCCGCCATCCCCTTCTCGGGCGTCGCCGTCACCAGCGAGGTCCTGACCTTCAGCGGCCCACCCATCCGACAGCCCGTCGCGATGGGCGGGCCCATGGTCATGAACACCCGGGCCGTGATAGACCAGGCGTTCCGCGACTTCCACACCGGCAGGTTCGGCACCGTCCCGCGCCAAGCCCGGCTGCAGCACCGATGACTTCAGGAAGCCCGCCCCCGTCGATCGGTGGGCGCGGGACGTCCCATCAGCGGACGTTCAGAGGGCCGCCGCGGCGCTGTGCAGGTTCTTGGCGGCCAGGGCAAGCCCTTCCGTCTGCGAGTAGGCGGCGTCCTCGTGCTCGATGTTGACGGCCATGTGCGGGTCGATCTCGGCGAGGGCGCGCAGGAACTCGGTCCAGAAGGGGACGTCGTTGCCGAGCCCGACCGCGACGAACTTCCAAGCCGGGTTCTCCGGCCAGGCGTTGCACCAGAAGCCGTACCCCGTGGGCACCTTGCCGGGCGCGTCGGCCGGCACGCGGGTGAACGACGTGTCGAGCACGCCGCGGATGTCGGCGCCCGGGCAGAGCGTCGCGTCCTTGGCGGCGGCGTGGAAGACCAGCGGACCGAGCCACTTGGTGGAGGCGATGACGTCCATGCCCTGCCACATCAGGTGGGAGGGGTCCATCTCGGCACCGACGTTCGTCGCGCCTGTCGCGTCGACGAGCCGCTTCAGGGTGACCGGTGAGAACACCAGGTTGTGCGGATGCATCTCGACGGCCACCCGGACGTCGTTCTCCCGGGCCAGCGCGTCGATCTCCTTCCAGAACTCGACGGCCACACCCCACTGGTAGTCCAGGACGTCCATGTACACGCCGTCCCATGGGTTCACGACCCATGAGGGGTACTTGGCATCCGGGTCCGAACCCGGCGTACCGGACATGGTCACGACGTGCTTCACACCGAGCAGGCCCGCGAGGCGGATCGTGCGACGCAGGTCGTCGGCGTGCTTGGGGCCGACACCCGGGAGCGGGTTGAGCGGGTTGCCGTTGCAGTTGAGGCCGGTGAGCTCCATCCCGCGGTCCGCGAAGGTGGCCAGGTACTCCTCCCGCGCGGTGGCCGAGGACAGCAGCAGGTCGACCGGGCAGTGCGGGGCGGGGATGAAGCCGCCGGTGTTGACCTCGACGGAGGTCAGGCCGTTCTCCTTGAGGATGTCGAGCGCCTCGGTGAGGGTGCGGTCGTGCAGACAGGCGGTGTAGGCGCCGAGCTTGAGGGCCATGAGGGTGCTCCTTGATACGTGAGGGTCAGACCGCGGGCGGAACCTGTACGGCGGCGCCACCGCCCAGGGAGGACTTGACGACCGCGCGGATGATCTCCATGGTCCGCAGCGCGTCGGCGAAAGTGGCGCAGGCCGACAACGGCTCGGCGACCCCCGCGACCTGGTCGAGGAAGGCCCGGGCCTGGTAGGTGAAGTGGTCGGCGTTGGAGGCGCCCACACCCGGCGCCTCCATCGGGACACCGCCCGCGAAGTACGGCAGCTGCGGGCCGACGATGACCTGCCGGGCCCCGCGCGTACGGCCCGCCGGCTGCGCATCGTCGAAGAGGTACTCGGCGGGCCGATGCTGGTCGAACGCGGCCCGCCCGCCCGCGCCCAGAACGTCGAAGGCGAGCCCGTTGGGCAGGCCGAAGCCGGTGCGGGTCACCGAGAAGGTGCCGACCAGACCGGACTCGAAACGGGCCGTGAAGGACGCGGTGTCCTCGTTCTCGACCTCGCCCACCTCGTCGGAGACGGGAGCGGCGTTGTGCCCGACGAGCGCGCCCAGCGGCAGCGGCCGCTTGGTGATCTGCGTCGACAACGAGGCACCGGAGACCGAGATGATGGGCCCGGCGACGTACTCGGCGGTGTCGATGATGTGCGAACCGATGTCCCCGAGCGCACCGGAACCGGCGCCGCCCTTGAACCGCCAACTCAGCGGCCCGTTCGGGTCGGTCGCGTAGTCGCACCAGTAACGGCCGCTGAACAACGTCGGATCACCCAGCTCACCGGCACGCACATGCTCACGGATTGCGGCGATGCCGGGCGAACGCCGGAAGGAGTACCCGACGGCCGTCACCACCTCGGCACTTTGCTCCAACTCGGCCATGGCACGGGCTTCTTCGAGCGACCCGGCCAACGGCTTCTCGCACAGCACATGCTTTCCGGCAGCGATCAGCGCCTCCGCGATCGGACGGTGCAGATCATTTCCTACGACGATGGAGACCGCGTCGATCGTCGGGTCCTCGGCGACGGCCTCCCAGCTGGGCAGCGCCTTCTCGTAGCCGTAGCGGCGGGCGGCGTCCTCGCCGAGTGCGATGTTGGCATCGGCGATCGCGGCCAGCCGGACGGGCGGCAGACCTGCCCCGAAGACCGTGTTGACGTTGCGGTATCCGGCAGCGTGACTGCGGCCGGCCATTCCGGCGCCGATCACAGCGACGGAGAGGGGTTTGGCGGACGTGGTCATGGCGGTGCCCTTCAAAGGAGTAAGGAGTGGTGAGCAGGCGGCGAACTGCCGGTGGACGTGGGACGCGATGTCGCGTCTCTCAGTTGGAGGTGGGGAAGTCGAAGCCGGCGGTGACTTGCTGGGCGGGCTGGGGCCAGCGGGTGGTGACGACCTTGGGGCGGGTGTAGAAGCGGGTGCCTTCGGGTCCGTGGATCGGGGAGTCACCGATGAGGGAGTCCTTCCAGCCGCCGAAGGAGTAGTACGACATGGGGACCGGGACCGGGACGTTGATGCCGATCATGCCGACCTTGACCTTGCGCTGGAAGCGGCGGGCGGCCTCGCCGGAGGCGGTGAACAGGGCGGTGCCGTTGCCGTAGGGGTTGGCGTTGATGACGTCGATGGCCTGGTCGAGGGTTTCGGTGCGGACGACGGCGAGGACCGGGCCGAAGAGTTCTTCCCGGTAGGCATCCATCTGCGTGGTGACGTGGTCGAGGAGGGAGGGGCCGGTGAAGAAGCCGTCCTCGTGTCCGTCGATCTTGAGGCCGCGGCCGTCGACAACGATGGTGGCGCCCTGCGCTCCAGCCGTTCCGACGGCCTTCTCGACGCGCTCCTGGGCGGCCTTGGTGACCAGCGGGCCCATGTCGGTGCCGGGCCGGTCGCCCGGGCCGACCTCGACCTTGAGGGCCTTGCGCTGCAGCACCGCGACCAGGGCGTCGGCCGCGTCGCCCACGGCCACGGCGACGGAGACGGCCATGCAGCGTTCGCCGGCGGAGCCGTAGGCGCCGGCGGTGATGTGGTTGGCGGTGAATTCGAGGTCGGCGTCGGGCAGGACGACGGCGTGGTTCTTGGCGCCGCCGAGGGCCTGGACGCGTTTGCCGTGTGAAGTGGCCGTCTCGTGGACGTACTTGGCGATCGGCGTCGATCCCACGAAGGACACCGCTTCGATGCCGGGGTGGGTGAGGATCGCGTCCACGGCGTCCTTGCCGCCGTGGATGACGTTGAAGACGCCGTCGGGGAGGCCGGCCTTCTGGTAGAGCCCCGCGACGAAGTTGGCGGCGGAGGGGTCGCGTTCGGACGGCTTGAGGATGAAGGTGTTGCCGGTCGCGATGGCGATGGGGTGCATCCACAGGGGCACCATGGCGGGGAAGTTGAAGGGGGTGATGCCCGCGACGACGCCGAGGGGCTGGCGGAAGTCGTGCACGTCGACGCCTCGGGAGACCTGGTCGGAGAAGGATCCCTTGAGGACGTCGCCGAGGCCGCAGGCGAACTCGACGACTTCCCGGCCGCGGGTGATCTCGCCGCGGGCGTCGTCGACGGTCTTGCCGTGCTCAGCGGAGATGATCCGGCCCAGTTCCTCCTCGTGGTCGAGGAGGAGCCGACGGAAGGCGAACATGACCTGGGTGCGCTGGGTGAGGGAGGACTCCGACCAGGTCTCGAAGGCGCGGCCGGCGGCCTGCACGGCGGCGTCCACGTCGGCGGACCCGCCGAGGACGACCCGGGCCTGCTCGGCGCCGGTGGCCGGGTTGAAGACCGGCTGAGTGGCGGTGGCGGCGCCCTGGGCGAGGGAGCCGTTGATCCAGTGCTGGATGGTGGTCACGGTGCGGGTTTCCTTCGGGGACGAGGGTGTTACAGGTAGTGGCGCTGGGTCTGCTTGCGAGCGGCGTACGTGGCGTAGGCGGTGCGGGTGGTGTCGAGGGCGGAGGTCTGGCTGACGGGGACGTCCCACCAGCCGTGGCCGGGCGGGTTGGGCCCGTACAGGTCGGTCTCCACATGCACGACCGTGGTGCGGGTAGCCGCCTTCGCCTTCTCCATGGCCGAGCGGAACTCGTCGACGGAGGTGGCGTGCAGGACGTCCGCGCCCAGGGAGGAGGCGTTCGCGGCCAGGTCGACGGGGAGCACCTCGCCATCGAGGAGGCCTGAATCGCCGTCGCGGTAGCGGTACTTGGTGCCGAAGCGCTGCGAGCCGAGCGACTCCGACAGGGCGCCGATGGAGGCGAAGCCGTGGTTCTGGACCAGGACGACGATGACCTTGATGCCTTCGGAGATCATGGTCACGATCTCCTGGGCCATCATCAGATAGGAGCCGTCGCCGACCAGGACGACGACCTCGCGGGTGGGGTCGGCCATCTTGGCGCCGAGGCCGGCGGCGACCTCGTAGCCCATGCAGGAGTAGGCGTACTCGACGTGGTAGGCCTTGGGATCGCGGGCCCGCCACAGCTGCTGGAGATCGCCGGGCATGGAGCCGGCCGCGTTGATGACCACGGCCCGGTCGTCGAGGACGTCGTTGAGGGCGCCGAGGATCTGGGTCTGGGCGGGGAGGTCACCGGTGATGCGGTCGGGGGCGAAGCACTCCTCCTCGATCTCCCGTGTGCGGGCGATGAGTTGACGGGTGAGCGCGCGGTACTCCGCTGGGACCTCCCAGTCCATGAGCGCTCCGGCGAGGGCCTCGATACCGAGCCTGGCGTCGGCCACCAGGGGTTCCGCCGCATGCTTGACGGCGTCCAGGCGGGCCACGTTGAGGTTGACGAAGGTGACATCGGGCCGGCCGAAAACGGTGTGGCTGGCGGTCGTGAAGTCGGAGTAGCGGGTGCCGATACCCAGTACGACATCGGCCTCTCGGGCCAGTTCGTTGGCGGCGTAGGAGCCCGTGGAGCCGATGCCGCCGACCGCATAGGGGTGATCCCAGGGCACCGCGCCCTTGCCGGCTTGGGTGTCGGCGACTGGGATGCCGGTGGCCTCGGCGAAGGCGCGCAGCGCGGTCTCGGCGCCGGAGTAGACGGCTCCGCCGCCGGCGACGATGAGCGGCTTCTTGGCGTTCCGCAGCAGCCGCGCGGCCCGTTCGATCGCGGCGGCCTCCGGCACCGGGCGGCCCACGTGCCACACCCGGCGCCGGAAGAAGGCCACCGGCCAGTCGTACGCCTCGGCCTGCACGTCCTGCGGCAGGGCGAGGGTGACCGCCCCGGTCTCCACGGGGTCGGTCAGGACCCGCATCGCCGCGAGCGCGGCGGGGATGAGCTGTTCGGGGCGCGAGATGCGGTCGAAGTACTTCGATACGGCGCGGAAGGCGTCGTTGACGGTGACGTCGCCGCCGCGGGTGTCCTCCAGCTGCTGCAGCACGGGGTCGGCGGCGCGGGTGGCGAACATGTCGGAGGGCAGCAGCAGTACCGGCAGGCGGTTGGTGGTGGCCAGCGCCGCACCCGTGATCATGTTCGTCGAGCCGGGTCCGGTGGACGCCGTGCAGGCGAAGGTCGCCAGCCGGTCGCGCATCTTGGCGTAGGCGACGGAGGCGTGGACCATGCCCTGTTCGTTGCGGGCCAGGTAGTAGGGGAGGTCGGCCTCTTTGGTGGTGGCGGCCTGCAGCAGGGCCTGCCCTATGCCGGCGACGTTGCCGTGGCCGAAGATGCCCCACACGCCGGGGATCAGCCGCTGTTCCTGGCCGTCGCGCTCGCTGTACTGGTGGGCGAGGAAGCGCACCAGGGCCTGGGCGGTGGTCAGTCGTACGGTGTTCATCGCTGGCGGGATCCTTCGAAGGGGAGCCGGTCGTCGAGGTCCTGGGCCTGCCAGGTGTCGCGGACCCAGCCGTGGGCGGGGTCGTCGCAGATCAGCCAGGCGCGGTCCTGTCCGGGACCGGCCATGACGTTGAGGTAGTACAGGTCGTAGCCGGGCGCGGCGATGGACGGGCCGTGCCAGCCGTACGGGATCAGGACGGTGTCGCCCGATCGGATCTCGGCGAGCACGTCGATGGGCCGCTGGTCGGTGCCGTAGACCCGCTGGTAACCGAAGCCGTTCCCATCGCCGGCGACCTCGAAGTAGTAGATCTCCTCCAGCTCCGACTCGACGCCCGGGCGGACTTCGTCGTGCTTGTGCGGCGGATACGAGGACCAGTTCCCGCCCGGGGTGAGGACCTCGCACACCAGCAGCTGTTCGGCGTCGAAGGTGCCGGGCAGGCAGTACTTGTTGACCTGCCGTGAGCAGGCGCCGGCGCCGCGCAGTTCAACGGGGACGTCCTCCTTGCGCCCGTACCGAGCCGAGTGACCTCCCTGCTCGGTACGGGCAGAGGGCAGTGCGTACGTTCCACCGTCCGCACTGCTGATCACGGCCTGCGACTCGCGGGGCAGATACGCGAAGTCGGTGACCGCCGAGAACACGTCCGTCCGGCCGCCGAGTTCGAAGCTCCGCCCGTCGACGGCGACGGTGCAACCGCCGTTCAGGGGCAGGACCAGGAACTCGTTCTCCCCGGTGGACAGGGCGTGCTCCTCGCCCGGCCTCAGGGTCAGGATCCTGAGGCCGGAGTATGCCCAGCCCGCCGACTCCGGCGTGACCAGGAGGTCGTAGGGGCCGTCGGCCGAAGTCCCCTTCGGCAGGTGGTACTTGCCGGCGTCGCTCACAGCAGGCTCACCGCCTTGTCCACGGCACCGGCGACATCGCCGCCCAGGGGATAGAGCAGCGAACGGCCCACGACCAGGCCCTGCGCGGTCGGCTGCTTCAGCGCCCTGCCCCAGGAGGCGAAGGCCGCGTCGGGGTCGGTGACCTCGCCGCCCAGCAGCAGCGCAGGCAGGGTTGAGGAGGCCAGAACGCGTTCCATGTCGTCGACCACCGGCAGCTTGAGCCAGCTGTAGGCGGTGCGCCGGCCCAGTCCGGAGGCGATGGTGACCGACTTGATGACGGCGTCCGTCGACAGGTCGTTGCGGATCTTCCCGTCCACCCAGGCGGACAGGAAGGGCTCGACCATGGCGATCAGCTCACGGTCGTTGAGCTCGTCCACGGCACGCGCGGTGTTCTCCAGCGCAGAGGGCGTCGCGGGGTCGTCGAGGGCGATCCGGGTGAGCATCTTGCCGCCGTCGAAGCCCATCGCGGCGATCGTGGCGGCGTCGTAGCCGGTGAACCGGTCGTCGATCTCGAACACCGATCCCGCAAGACCGGCACGATTCATGGACCCGAAGACGCTCTTGCCGTCCAGCACGCCGAGCAGGAGGAGGTCCTCGAGGATGTCGGCGGTGGCCAGCACGCCGGTCACACCGGGGCGTTCGAGGGCGATGCAGAGACGGTCGAGCAGTTCGGAGCGGTCGGCCATCGCACTCGGGTCGCCACCGACGCCGTTGGCGCCACGCGCCGGATGGTCCGCGGCGATGATCATCGCCTTGCCGTGCTCACCGAGCAGCGAAGAGGCTCTCACGCGGCGGGCGGCAGTGGCCGCGATGGCGCCGGGGTCGCCCACGCGGGCGGACACGATCCGGCTCAGGTTGTCGGACAGCACGGCGTCACGCCTTTCGTTCTACGGAGGTGGAGGCGAGTGAGGCCTCGCGGAGCTTGGCGTCGACCTCGGCCTCGATCGGCATGGCGTCGGAGCAGGACAGCCGGCCCGCGACGACGGCACCAGCGGCGTTGGCGAAGGTCACCGTGCGCCGGGTGTCCCAGCCGGACAGCAGCCCGTGGCAGAGCGCCCCGCCGAAGGCGTCGCCGGCGCCCAGTCCGTTGACCACGTCCACGGGAACCGGCGGGATCTGGGCCGTCGCCCCGTCCCGGTCCATCGCCAGCACGCCCTTGGGTCCCTGCTTCACCACCGCCAACTCCACCCCGGCGACCAGCAGCGCCTTCGCGGCGGCGTACGGCTCACGCTCACCGGTGGCCACCTCGCACTCGTCGAGATTGCCCACCGCCACCGTCGTGTGCCGCAGCGCCTCGGCGTAGTACGCGCGGGCCTGGGACGGATCGGCCCAGGCTGTGTCCTTCCAAAACGTCGGCCGCCAGTCCAGGTCGAAGACCGTCGCCCCGGCCTTGGCCCGGGTGGCCAGCGCCGCCAGCGTGGCCGAACGGCTCGGCTCCTCGCTCAGCCCGGTCCCGGTCACCCAGAAGATCCGCGCGTCCCGCACCGCGTCCAGGTCCAGCTCACCGGCCTCGATGTCCAGATCGGGCGCCTTCGGCAGGCGGTAGAAGTACAGCGGGAAGTCGTCCGGCGGGAAGATCTCGCAGAACGTCACCGGCGTCGGCGCGATGTCCGACGTACCCACGAAGCGGGCGTCGACGCCGTAACCCTCCAGAGCCTGCCGGACGAATTCGCCGAACGGGTCGCGGCCGGTCTTGGTGATCACGGCGGCGGAGTGGCCGTAGCGGGCGGCGGCCACGGCCACGTTCGTCGGGCTGCCTCCCAGGTACTTGCCGAACGAAGTGACCTCCGCCAGCCCCACACCCGTCTGGAGCGGATACACGTCCACTCCGACCCGGCCGATGGTCAGTACGTCGAACGGCATTTCTCTGGTTTCCCTTCGCTCCGGAGACTCCGGGGATGTTGGATCTAATGCGACTTAGGCGGACAAGTACTCGTCGATCTTCTTGCGCATGAACACCGAGGACTCCTTGGCGCGCTCCTCCCAGGCGAACACGCAGGCGGTCAGCGTCCCGTCGAAGCCGTTCGCGCGCAGCTCACGGAAGAGCTCGTCGAAGTCCACCTCGCCCTGCCCCATGTCGAGGTGCTGGTGGATACGGGCCGCTGTGCCGGGCGGGTTGAGGATGTAGCGGTTGCCCGAGGACGCGGTGTGGTCGAACGCGTCGGCAAGGTGGATGTGGGTGAGCAGGTCGTCCGCGTACTTGATGATGCCGGGGGCGTCGTTGCCGATGTGGAAGGTGTGCGGGGCACAGTAGAGGAACGTGACGTTGGGGTTGTTGATGCCCCTGATCAGGTTGATCGCGTCGTAGCCGTTCTCGATGAAGTCGTCCGGGTGCGGCTCCAGCGCCAGCTTGACGCCCTCCCGCTCGAAGACCGGCAGCAGCTCGTCCAGCGACTTCCAGAACTGCGCCTCACTGCGGTCGGGGTCCTCCGGACGCCCGTTGAACTCCGAGATCATGCTGTCCACGCCGAGGTCGGCGGCGATCTGTATCGAGCGCTTCCAGTACCGTACGGCGGCCTGCCGGGCGTCCTCGTCGGGGCCGGACCAGCGGAACAGCGGCAGCAACGAGGAGATGCCGACACCCGCCGCGTCCAGCGCCTTACGGAACTTCCGCACCGTCGCGTCGTCCACGCGCGGATGGCGGAAGAAGGGGATGAAGTCCTCTCGGGGCGACAGCTCGATCCACTCGTAGCCCAACTCAGCTACCACAGACGGTAGTTCGAGCAGGGACACGTGACGGATCATGTAGGGGTCGAGGGCGATCTTCATGGGGCATTGCCTTCGGATCAGGGTGGCGGGGGTGGGGTGTCGCTGTCGCCGTACGCGTGCGGCGACGCCGTTGTCAGGAAGGTGAGACCTCGGACGAGGCGGTCACGGGCGCGGTGATGTCTTCCGCTTCCGGAAGTTCCTCGACGTCGACGCCGCGCACTTGGGCCAACTCGTGCTTGAGGGCGGCGAGTTCGGTGCCGCCGGCCATGTGGTTGGTGAGCTCTTCCAGGCTGACCTCGCTGCGGGAGGCGGACAGTTCCACGGTCCCCAGGCGCAGCACGCTGAAGTGGTCGCCGACCATGTACGCGTGGTGCGGGTTGTGGGTGATGAAGATGACGCCGAGGCCGCGGTCGCGGGCGGCGGCGATGTACTTCAGCACCACACCCGACTGCTTCACACCCAGCGCCGCCGTCGGCTCGTCCAGGATCAGCACTCGGGCGCCGAAGTAGACGGCGCGGGCGATGGCAACGCACTGCCGCTGCCCGCCGGACAGGGTGCCGATGGGCTGTTCCAGGTCGTCCAGGACGATGCCCATGTTGCGCAGCTCTTCGTCGGCGGTCTTCTTCATCTTCTCGATGTCGAGACGGCGTACGGGCCAGGGGCCCTTGGTCATCTCGGAGCCCAGGAAGAAGTTGCGCCACACCGGCATCAGGGGGACGGTGGCGAGGTCCTGGTAGACGGTGGCGATGCCCTTGTCGAGGGCGTCGCGCGGGGTGGAGAAGCGCACCGGCGTGTTGTCGACGAGGAACTCGCCCTCGGTGTGCTGGTGCAGCCCGGAGACGATTTTGATGAGGGTGGACTTGCCGGCGCCGTTGTCGCCGAGCACGCACGTGACCTTGCCCGGGCGGACGGCCAGGCTCACCCCGTGCAGGGCGCGGATGTTGCCGTAGGACTTACCGGCGGTCTTCAGCTCGACGACCGGGGTGTCGTCCTGGGCTTCCGTGTCCTTGGTGAGGGTTTCGTCGTGGGTCGTTGTCATGGGGTGGGTCACCTCCGGGTCGCCGCGCGGCTGACCCACAGATTGATGAGCGTGGCGCCGAGGAGCATCACGCCGAGGAAGGCCTTGAACCAGTCGGGGTTCCAGCCGGCGTAGACGATGCCCTGCTGGACCATGCCGAACATGAAGGCGCCGAAGACCGGACCGATCGCGGAGCCCGCGCCGCCGGTCAGCAGACAACCGCCGATCACCGCCGCGGCGATGTAGATGAGCTCCTGGCCCACGCCCTCGCCGGACTGCACGGTGTTGAAGGAGAACAGCTGGTGCATGCCGACGAACCAGGCGCCGAACCCGACCAGCATGAACAGGGAGATCTTGGTGAAGGTCACCGGCACACCGACGGCTCGCGCGCTCTCCTTGTTGCCGCCGACCGCGAAGATCCAGTTGCCGTACTTGGTGCGCAGCAGCACCCAGGTGGCGATCGCCGCGAAGACCAGCCACCACACGACCGTGATCTTCACCTGGACGCCGCCCACGCCGAAGGAGCTCGCGAAGACCTTCTTGGCCTGGTTGAACCCGTCCATGTCGCTGATGTCGTCGGTGGCGACATTGCCGGTGACCAGCTTGGTCACCGCGAGGTTGACGCCCTGGAGGATGAGGAAGGTGCCGAGCGTGACCAGGAAGCTCGGCAGGCCGGTCCTAACCAGCAGCCAGCCGTTGAAGAAGCCGACCGCCAGGGACACGATCAGCGCGGCGATCACACCGACCCAGACGTTCGTGGTCAGCTGGTAGCTGAGCATGGCCGCGGTCAGGGCCGAGGTGATGACTCCGACACCGGCCGACAGGTCGAACTCCCCGCCGATCATCAGCAGGGCCACCGGCAGCGCCATGATCCCGATGGTGGAGGACTGGTACAGGATGTTCGCCATCGAGTCGCCGTCGCGTACCGGCGGAGCGGCCACCAGGAAGAACACCCATACCGCGAGGGCGCCGAGGAAGACGCCTATCTCGGGGCGGGCCAACAGACGTATGGCAAGGGGCCGTTCAGCGGTCCGGCCGTCGGTCTGCTGCGGGCCGGAGGCCGGCGGTGTGGTCACCGCCGGCGCAGCCTGTTGGGTCATGCTCATCACCGGGTTCCCTTGGCGGCGAACTGGGCGACGGCGTCGACGTTGGACTTGTCGACGAAGGCCGGGCCGGTCAGCACGGGCTGTTGGCCGCCGCCGCTGAAGTTGCCGTTGGTCTTGTAGAGCCAGAGGGAGTCGACCGCCAGGTAGCCCTGCAGGAAGGGCTGCTGATCGACCGCGAACTGGATGGTGCCCTCCTCGATGGCGGACACCAGGGCCTTGTTCAGGTCGAAGGTCGCGACCTTGGCCTTGCTGCCCGACTCGGACACCGACTGTGTGGCGGTCAGCGCGATGGGTGCGCCGAGGGTGACCACCTCGTCGATGGAGGAGTCCTGCTTCAGCTTGGCCGTGATGGTCGACTTCACCGACGGCATGTCCGTGCCGTTGACGAAGAGGATGTCCGTCTTGCCGCTGAAGGTCTTCTTCACGCCGTCGCAGCGCTCTTGGAGGTTGACGTCGCCCTGGGCCTGGATCACGCACAGGGTGTGCTTGGCGCCGGTGCCGTTGAGCTTGGAACCGAGGGCCTCGCCGGATACGGACTCGTCCTGGCCGAAGAACGACAGCAGTCTCTGCTGCTTCCAGACGCCCAGGCCCGCGTTGAGGCCGACAACGGGGATGCCGGCCTTCTCGGCCTTGGCGACGACGGCCTTCAGGGCGTCGGGCTTGGCGAGGGTGACCGCGATGCCGTCGACCTTCTGGTCGATCGCGTTCTGCACCAGGTTGGCCTGGTCGCCGGCGGTCTCGTCGTTGGAGTAGATCAGCTTGACGTTGTCCTTGGCCGCGGCTGCTTCGGCGCCCTTGCGGATGGTGTCCCAGAAGGTGTCGCCGGAGGGCGCGTGGGTGACCATCGCGATCGTCATGCGCGGTGTGGAGGCCTTGCCCGCGGAGACGTTGCCGGCGCTCTCCTCGGCCTTCCTCCCGCCCGAGCTGCTGGAACAGCCCGCGAGGGTCAGGGCGGCCGCGGCGGCCACGGCCACTGCGGGGACGATTCTGCGCGAGCGGGGAAGCGGTGTGCGGGTCATGGGCGTGCACCTCACTGTGCATGGAGGGGAGAGAGGGATCCGCGGATTCCGGGTGGGCCGCTGGAGAGGAGTGGCGATCAAGGCCTCGGAGCAGGTGGTGGAGCGAGGGAGGCCGACGTCCAGGTGCCAAGACCGTGGTAGGGCCTCGGACTCACTGGCTGAGTTCTTCAGAACATCAGGACAATTTAAAGCGCTTTAAGTCCTGGTACTATCAGCCTTGTTTCCCGATCGTGTCAAGGGTGTTGCACGAGAAGATGTGCCGCGCGGAGGTACAAGTGGACGACAGTGGTTCCATGCGTCACCCCAACGGCGGGCACAAGCGTCCGCGGTTGGAGGACGTGGCCGCGCGGGTGGGCGTGTCCACGGCCTCGGTGTCCCTAGTGCTGCGCGGCGTGTCCGGCCCCAGCGAGCGGACCCGGCAGCGTGTCCTCAAGGCGGCTGCCGATCTCGGTTACCAGGTGGACCGCACCGCCAGCACGCTGGCCAGCAGGCGCAGCCGACTGCTCGGTGTCATGGTCGACGTCCGCAGCCCGTTCCATGCCGAACTGGTCGAGCACCTGCACACCGCGGCCGAGGAGGTCGGCTACGACCTCGTCCTGAGCACGCTCACCCGCACCCGTGACGAACAGACCGCGGTGGAGACACTGCTGGCCTTCCGCAGCGAGGCGCTGATCCTGCTCGGACCGACCTCACCCGCCGACACGCTCGCCGCCCTCGACAACAAGACCCCCGTCATCGCCGTCGGCCGCCGCATCGCCGACGCGGCCCTGGACGTCGTACGCACCGCGGACGACGTCGGCGTGGGCCAGATCGTCGACCACCTCGTCGGTCTCGGCCACCGCGAGATCGTCTACATCGACGGCGGGAAGGGCGTCATCGCCACCGACCGGCGCCGCGGCTACCGCACCGCCATGCGCCGCCACGGCCTGGGCGAGCACATCCGTGTTCTCACCGGAGACCAGACCGAGGCGGCCGGCGAGCACGCCGCCCGCCAACTCCTCCACGGCCCCCGACTGCCCAGCGCGGTCGTCGCGTTCAACGACCAGTCGGCCATCGGAGTGCTGACCGCCCTGACCCGCGCCGGCGTAACCGTGCCGGGCCAGGTCTCCGTCGTCGGCTACGACGACGACACGCTGTCCCGGCTGAGCTGCTTCAACCTCACCACCGTCAGCCAGAGCGCCCAGGAACAGGCCCGGCACGCGGTCACCGCGGCGGTCGAGCGCCTCGACCAGGACCGCACCGAACCCCGCGAGGTCGTCCTCACCCCACACCTCGTCCTGCGCGGCACCACGGCCGAACCTGGGTGACACCCGCAGGGTTCATCGGCCGGATACGGCTGCGAGGGGCCCGATGCAGGGAGTACGTTGCCCAGCGGCTCGGCGCCCTGATCGTGGACGACACCGGACTCCTCGACAACAGTGCCCTTGACACTCGCAGGGGCAGACGACGTACGTTGAACTTGCAATATTCTGACGGGTGGAGGCCTTCAATGCGCGTACCTGGCGCGGCACCACAGGGTGCCTGCACGGGTGCGCGGCTGATCACCCGGCGGCATGTCGACTACTGCCGCACCTCCTCCGCCGTCTGTCCCTCCGCACGCGCCTGACCCTTGCCGGCCCGTCCCGCCGGTCGTCTCGTCGTGGCCTCAGGCCTTGTGCCTTGCAGCCGCGAGTTCGCGTGTGTCTCGGAAGGAACTCCCCTTGTCCGGCCCCACCCTGCACGTCGCCGTCGAGATCGACGGCGACGGCGCCCATCCCGCGGCCTGGCGCCGCGCCGCCCACTCGCCCGACCACTTGCTCACCCCGCGCCGCGTGGCCCAGATCGCCGCCGTGGCCGAGAACGCCGGGTTCACGCTGGTCACCCTGGATGACGGGGTGCTGCCGCCCGGGGCCTCACCGGATCCGGTCGGCCGTATCGGCGCGGTGGAGCGGGCGGCCTTCCTCGCGGCGTCCACGAGCACCATCGGGATCGCGCCCGTCGTCCCGGTCACGTACGCCGAACCCTTTCACGTCTCCAGCCAGTTGGCGTCCCTGGACCACATCGCCGCCGGCCGCGCCGGATGGGTGGTGACGGAGGAGGAGAGCCCCGAGGCGGCCCGCGCCTGGGGCCGTCACCTGGTCGCCGACGCCGACGCGCGGGCCCTGGAGTCCCGGGACGGGGTGGAGGTGGCCCGGGCGCTGTGGGACTCGTGGGAGGACGACGCGGTCATCCGGTCCGTGGCCACGAGCCGCTACCTCGACCGCGAACGGCTCCACTACATCGACTTCACCGGAGAGACCTACGCCGTCAAGGGCCCGGCGATCGTGCCGCGCCCGCCCCAGGGGCAGCTCGTCGTCCTGGGCAGACCCGACCGGGTGCCCGCCGCACAACTCGACGTCGCCCTCGTCGAGGGTCGCGACCTCACGGCAGTCGCCACGGCCGCCGCTGCCGCGGGCACGCCCCGCGTCTTCGCGGAGATCGAGGTGGCGCTGGACACCCCTGACACCACCGCAACCGAGCGCGTCGCCGACCTGGAACGGCACGCGCCGTGGGCCGGCCGGGGCAGGCTGCGGCATATCGGCCCAGCGGACCAACTGATCGCCCTGCTCGCTGAGTTGGGCCGCCATGTCGACGGCGTACGGCTGCATCCGCTGGTGCTGGACGAGGACCTCCCCGTCCTGTCCCGCCTCGTCCTGCCGGCCCTGTCCGAACGGCGCCTCGCCGCCAGCCCCCTGCCCGGCACGTCCCTGCGCTCGACCCTGGGCCTGGAGCGCCCCGCCAACCGCTTCGCCGCCGCGGCCGTCCAGGAAGAGGAAGCCCGATGACCCGCACCGATCCCCTCGACGTCCCCCGGCCCGACGCCCAGCTGCACTTCGGGGTGTTCTTCCAGGGCGTCAACCACTGGACCATCTGGTCCGCCCCCGACAGCGGCTCCCAGATCGACCCCGCTTCCTTCCGCCGGGTCGCCCAGACCGCCGAACGCGGACTGTTCGACGCCTTCTTCCTCGGCGAGGGGCTGCGGCTGCGCGAGGTCGACGGCAAGATCCACGAACTCGACGTGGCCGGACGGCCGGACGCCATCACCCAGCTCGCAGCGCTGGCCGCGGTCACCCGCCGGATCGGCCTGGTCTCCACCTCCAACACCACCTTCAACGAGCCCGCCGACCTCGCCCGCCGCCTCTCCGGACTCGACCTGCTCTCCGAAGGCCGCGCCGGCTGGAACGTGGTGACCACCGACAACGCCTGGACCGGCGCCAACTTCCGCCGCGGCGGCTACCTCGACCATGCCGACCGCTACCGGCGCGCCGAGGAGTTCCTCACCGTGGCCCGCGCCCTCTGGGACGGCTGGGACGACGGAACCGTAGCCCACTCCGCGGGCGCACGGACATGGTCAACGCCCGATGCCGTACACCAAGTGCGCCACCATGGAGCGCAGTTCGACGTCGACCTCGCGCCGACCCTGCCGCGCAGCGCCCAGGGCCACCCGGTCATCTTCCAGGCCGGTGACTCCGGCCAGGGGCGCGACTTCGCCGCCCGCAACGCCGACGTCATCTTCTCCGCGCACGGCACCGACTTCGACGACGCCCTGGCCTTCGCCGAGGACATCCGCACCCGTCTGCGCGCCGCCGGCCGGCCCGACGACGACCTGCGGATCCTGCCCGGCACAGAGATCATCATCGGTGCCACCGAGGAGGAGGCCCAGGAGAAGAAGCGCTGGATCCGCCTCCAACAGGTCACCCCTGCCACGGCGTTGGGGATCGCCGGGCTGCTGTGGGGCATCGACCTGTCCGACCGTGACGCCGACGGACCGCTACCCAAGGAGGATCCCGTCGTCAGCGACAACGACGGCTCCTTCGGCGCACGGCGCGTCGCCGACCCGCGCGAGGTCGTGGCCGAATGGCGGGCGAAGGCGGAGGCGCACGGCTGGTCACTGCGCGAGACCGTCATCGCGCTCGGCCCGCAGCGCGGCCACGTCGGTACCCCCTCCGCGCTGGCCGACAAGTTCGCCCACTTCGTACGACACGGCGCGGTCGACGGCTTCAACATCACGCCGTACCTCATCCCCGACGGTCTCGACGACATCGTCGACCTGCTCGTCCCGGAACTGCAGGAACGCGGGCTGTATCGCACCGACTACACCGGCACCACGCTCCGCGACCACCTCGGACTGCGCGCACCCCTCACCCACCGGTCCGCACCGGACCACCGGCAGGCGGGCTGACAGCCTCACTTGACTTCCTCCCTCGCCTAAAGGCGGGGGATTCCAGCGGTCGCCCGCTGGGGTTCCTGCTTCACCGACGACTGCCCCGTCCGGGAGGACTCCCGTTGAGGTCTTACACCGTCTCCACAGGCAGACGCCGCCAGCCCGGCGGCCAGAATGTTACGCGCCGCGTTCACGTCGCGGTCATGCACCGCGCCGCAATCACACGTCCACGCGCGGACGTTCAGCGGCAGCTTCGCCGCGACCGTGCCGCAGTTCCCGCACAGCTTGCTGCTGGGAAAGAAGCGGTCGATCACGACGAGTTCACGCCCGTACCAGGCGCACTTGTACTCCAGCATGGAGCGCAGTTCCGCCCACGACGCATCCGAGATGGCGCGCGCGAGCGTGCCGTTCTTCAGCAGGTTGCGGACGCTCAAGTCCTCGATCACGACCGTTTGGTTCTCACGGACGAGACGAGTCGACAGCTTGTGCAGAAAGTCGCGGCGCCGGTCGGCGATCCGCGCATGCACGCGGGCGACCTTGCGGCGGGCTTTCTCGCGGTTCGCCGAGCCCTTCGCCTTGCGCGACAGCTCCCGCTGCGCGCGTGCCAGCCGCGCGCGATCACGCCTCTCATGCTTCGGGTTGGCGACCTTTTCCCCGGTGGACAGCGTCACCAGGGAAGTGATCCCGGCGTCCAGGCCAACGGCCGCCGTGGTGGCGGCGGCCGGGGCGACGGTGTCCTCGCACAGAAAGGACACGAACCAGCGACCCGCCGCATCGCGGGACACGGTCACCGTCGTGGGCTCGGCACCTTCCGGCAGCGGACGCGACCAGCGGATGTCCAAGGGCTTGGTCATCTTCGCCAACGTCAGCTGTCCGTCGCGCCACGTGAAGGCGCTACGCGTGTACTCGGCCGACGCCCGCGACTTCTTCCGAGACTTGTAGCGCGGGTACTTCGCGCGCTTGGCGAAGAAGTTCCCGAACGCCGTCTGAAGATGACGCAGCGCCTGCTGCAGCGGGACCGAGGACACCTCCGCCAGGAAGCCCAGTTCGCCGGTCTTCTTCCACTCCGTCAGCGCGGCCGAGGACTGCACATAGGAGATCCGGCGCTGCTCGCCATACCAAGCCCGGGTGCGCTCCTCCAGCGCCTTGTTGTAGACGAGGCGGACACAGCCAAACGTGCGCGACAACTCAGCCGCCTGCTCGCCGGTGGGGTAAAAGCGGTACTTGAACGCCCGCTTGACCTGCTCCGCCATACCTCACAACCTATCAGCTCCCGCGTGAGCGACCGATGTCGAACGCTGGGCGGTGGACGCCCGTCCGCCCCGGCGGCGAACCAGCTCTTCCTGCCCTGCTCCGCAGGAGCTTCGTTTCCTCCCCGGCCTGAAGACCGGGGTATCCACGAAGGGAGACCCAGATGACTGACATGACTGTGGGAGTAGCACTCAACGCATCCGACGCACAGAACCAGGTCGACGCCAGCGTGCAGCTGGCCCAGGAGGCCGCGGCCGCCGGGCTGCGGTCGGCCTGGTTCGGCCAGACCTTCGGCGCGGACTCACCCCAGCTCGCAGCGATCGTCGGACGCGAGGTGCCCGGACTGCAGGTGGGCACCTCCGCGATCCCCGTCTTCGGTCGGCACCCGCTGCTGGTCTCCAGCCAGGCCCAGACAGCCCAGGCCGCGACGCACGGCCGCTACCACCTCGGTCTGGCCCTGGGCACGAAACTGCTGACCGAGAGCGGCTTCGGCCTGCCCTTCGAACGCCCCATCGCCCGCTTGCGTGAATTCCTCACCGCGCTACGGCAGTTGACCGAAACCGGCACGGCCGACTTCCACGGCGAACTGCTCACCGCCACCACCCCGATCCCAGCGCGCGTACCGGGCGCCGAGAGCGGCATCCCCTTGCTGGTCGCCGCGATGGGGCCACAGGCGCTGCGGGTCAGCGGTGAGCTGGCGGACGGGATCCTGCCCTACCTGGCGGGACCGCGCGCCCTGGCGGAACACATCGTTCCCGCCCTGACCGCGGCTGCCCGGACCGCCGGCCGTCCCGCGCCCCGGATCGTGGCCCTGGTGCCAGGCGTGGTCACGGACGACGTGGACGCGGTGCGGGCGCGGGCCACCGAGAACCTCGCGTTCTACGAACAGATCCCGTCCTACGCCCGGGTCATCGAACTCTCCGGTGGCCGACGGGCCGCCGACCTGGCCGTGATCGGCGACGAGAAGACAGTCCAGGCCGAGGTACAGAGGTATCGGGACGCGGGCGCCACCGAGGTCGTGTTCTCGGGCACCGAGATCGCGGGAGAGGCGGATCGCCGACGCACCTGGGCACTCCTCGGCGAACTGACCGGTTGAGTACGCCCGACATGCCGCCGTACCCCTCGAGGAGGACTGGTACCGCGCCCAGGAGGCCGGCTCGCCGGCCCACGGAGTTCCAAGCGATCCGGCCTGCACCGGCTCGACGACCGGCCGCAGCGCTTCCCCGACACGCCCGGCGCACACCGGCCCCGACGGGGTCGTGGTAGTCCTCGACGACGCGAGAAACCGGTCGTCGCCGGAACGCCGGGCCGGGGTGAACACCGCTTCGGCGTACTGCCCGAGCGCGGCGGCGTCGACGCGGGCTGGGGAGACGGCGTGATCGAGGTCGCCAAGTGCGGTGGCAGCGACATCGTGCGTCCCCGGCACCTGACGCGCCGCTGCGCACTGCCTTCGCCGGAACCCCGCCTACGCGCCTGACCCGCGCGAGGCCGGTACATCCCCCTTCGACACGTCGCGGACGAGAGCCTTGGGCACGTGTACGACGCTCCGGGCAGGGTCGAGTTCGAGCTGGACAGGCAGCAGTTGTCCCTGACTGCTTTCCCCGGGGGGTCGATGGTGCTGTTTACCGACGCGACGTCCAGGGTCACCATTTACGCCGCCAACCGGGTCCTGGCCGTCGAGCCGCCCGCCGCCGACGGCACAGTCGTCCTGGACTTCAACCGCGCCGCGAACCTGCCGTGCGCCTACACCGACCTGGCCACCTGCGCGGCCGAGCGGGCAGCCCCTGTCCCTGGCCCGGCTCGGGAGTAGCGTACGGGCATGGTGGAATTCGACGCCGTTCAGGTGAACCTGTGGTGCGACGACGTGGAACGCTGCGCGGCGTTCTTCCGGCGCCTCGGGATGCCCGAGCGTTTCCGCTTTCCCCCGGACGGCGAGCCGCACCAGGTCGAGGTGGAGGCTGCCGGCGTGCGGATCGGGTTCAGCTCAGCCCGGGTGGGCGACGAACTGTTCGGCATCGCCACGACGCCTGGGGAGAACACCGAGGTGGTGTTGTGGTGCGACGACGTCGACGGCCTGCATCGCCTGGCGCTCGACGCTGGAGGCCGGCCACTGACGAGTCCGACCGACTCCCCGGACGGGCGTCTTCGCTATGCCTGGTTGCTCGATCCTGAGGGTCACCGCGTGAAGCTCGTGCAGGAACGCGGCTGAGCCCCGCGCCGAGCACATTCCCGGCGCACCGCACCTGCCAGTGCTGCCCGTCGGCGCCAGGTCATCCCAAGACGTCGGTCCGCCGGTGTCCCTCGTGTCGGCTCCGCACGTCGAGGCCATGGGCCGGTTCCGATCGCGGGGCTGTTTGCCGGTCCGACCGGCGGACTTCTGGCGTCCTGTCAGGGTTGAGGTACGGCCCGAGTGCAACGCCCGTGGCCTTCACGGCTACGCGGTCATCACCCGTGCCGTGGCGCTTCTGCGCATCACAGTTGGCCGCATGGCGCGACGTGTCGCCCGTCGCCCACGCCAACGCCGCCTCTTCGGCTTCACTGTCGGTCCGGGTGATCAGCCCGGACGGCCATGCAGCCGTCACCCCCGCGATGGCGACCACCGTGCCCGCCATGACGAAGGTCACGATCACGCCGCCCGGTCCGTCCACGATGATGCCCGCCATCGCCCCACCGACCGCGTTGGCTGCGGCGGGGGCCGTGGCGATCCAAGTGTGCACCTCGGTGAGCATGCCGGGCGGCACGATCCGGCCCACGAGGGATCGTGAGGCAGGGGGCGATCACGCCGCCGCCTCTGGCAGCTGCGGTAGGCGGGCTGGTCGGTAGGCCGCCGGGCGGCTACGGCCGCAGCTGGGCGAACAAATCCCTGCTCGGTCTCGATCAGGATGCCCCGCTCGGCGGGCCGTTTGAGTTTCGGGCGGGTGTCGTTGCTGTTGTCGGGCGTGACCGCCATGCCCATCGCCTCGCACACTTGCCGTGACCGCAGCGGGGTGCATCGGGGCATCGGGCGCAGCTTCGGGGCTGGCGGCGCGCGCAGGACCGGCTCGGGCAGCTCCAGCAGCGTCGTGCGGTAATTCGGATCTCTTCGACGGTGCGACCGCGACCCGCTCCTTGGCCGCCGGCCCGGTCAGTGTTCCCAGACGTCGGGACCGCCGCCGCGCCATTCGATGAGCCCAGATCGGGCGACGTCCATCTCGTCCCAGTCCTGCAAGCCGGCTTCTTGGAGGTAGGCGGCGATGTCGAGGAGACCGTAGGCGATGCCGACGAAGTGGTCGCCTATGCGGACGCGTCGGCCTCCGTCTTCGGTGGGCGGGTATACGACGACGGGCTGATCGGACGCCATAAGGCCAGCGTGCCGTCGGCGCGGGTGCGGTGCGCAGTGTGGTGGGCCAGTTGGGTGATATTCCCTGAGAGTAGGCGTTCGGCTGTGCAGGCGGCTGTCTCGGAGCGTTCTTCACGCACTCCGGCCGGAGAAGTCGTCGAAGGTGTCGTCGTTGCGCAGCACCCAGAAGCATCGGTTGTCGTTGCACCCGCAGACGTTCACACGGAACGCGACGTCTTCAAGGATCGTCGACGACCTGATCGCCACTCGTGGCCGACCGGCCATCGGACTGGCCATCGGCCCTGAGATTCGGCCACAGAATCTCAGCCCTCACAATCGGTTCATTCGCCAGTTCGTGTCCGTTGTCATGCAACTCGGTCGGCGTGTCAGCGCATGCAGCCGAAGGTCTTCCGGGACCTGAGCGTGCCAGGATGCCGAGGGGGCACGAGTGCCAGCACGTCGACTGAGCAGGAGCCGGCCATGATCAGCGGTGCGCATGTCATCCTCTACAGCCAGGACGCCGAGGCGGACCGCGCCTTTCTCCGTGACGTCCTCGGCTTTCCCGGGGTCGACGCGGGCGGCGGCTGGCTCATCTTCAAGCTGCCCCCGGCCGAGGTGGCCGTGCACCCGACCGACGGCCCGCCGCAGCACGAGTTCTTCCTGATGTGCGACGACCTTGACAGCCAGCTCGACGAGTTCCGCGCGCAGGGGGTCGAGATCACCCGCCCGGTCAGCGAGCAGCGCTGGGGCAAACTGACGGCGATCCGGCTCCCCAGCGGCGCCGAACTCCCGCTGTACGAACCGCTGCACCCCATCGCGCACAGCCTGTGACCTCACTACACCCAGCCCAGCCTGACGAATCTCACAGCGGCCACGGCCCATCGACGGCTTCGCCACCGCAATGAGGCCGTCCGCAACACGCATCGCGTTCGCAGCGGTTCGAAACGCTGCACCCAGGGCGCGACGCTGGGACGTTGTGTCGTCGAACTTAGAACGATCGGCAATTGGCATCGGGAGTGGGAGCGGATGCAGAGCGGGCACGGATCCACGTGATCATGGAGTCTCTACGCTCAGTGATCACGAGGACGGCCGTGCCCGTGCTGCCGTCCTGCTGCTCGAAACCGGGCTTTTGGGCCCCGCCGTGCGGCCTCACGGTGACTTGGGTGTCGCAGGTGCAAAATCCTGCCGGGCGCAGGCAGAACGGCCGGCCCCGGAGGGGGTTTACTGACGGGTCGGCTCGTCATCGTGATCGGGGGCGGGAGGGCCGAAGGGAGATTGGGTTCGACCCGCTTCAAGAGGCGTCGGTCCCGACAGTGCCGCCGCCCTGCTGATCGCGGTCGGCGACAACCCCGAGCGCCTGGCGATGACATCCAGAAGCCGCGGATGGCAGCGACGGACCCTTGGTGGCGCCAGGTCAGCAGCCGGACGGCGAAGCCGACCGAGACGGACACCCCTGTCCGAGCATGCTGTTGTCCCCTCACGCTTTCGCGCTCAAGCAAGCCCGGCAACCCAAGAACCTCCCTCCACCGGGCACGAGCCGAGCACCCCTCCAAGGCCGGCTGACCGCCCGAAGCGACTCCACGCCCCGCCTCAGGGCAGTCCCGCGGGGAACACCCGCGCCGCGGTCTACCTGGTGAGGTCGGCCGGTTTGTCGAGCCGCGTCAGCTTGTTCGGATTGGATGTCGCGTAGATCCGGATGATGCGCCCGTTCTCGACCACGACGCTGACCGCGGCCCGCCCGCTGTCGGATTCGATCCGGATCGCCGGGGCGCCGTTGAGCCACACCTCCGTGGTCTCGGAGGAGACCCGGTCGGTGCGGGCGAGCATCGTCGCCACCACGTCGGCCCCGTGGACGGGGGCCAGTGCGGCGCCGGCCAGCCCGCCGCCGTCAGCGATGAGGACCACGTCCGGCGCCATGATCTCCATCAGGTCCTGGATGCGCCCGGTGTGCAGCGCGGTGACGAACCGGGCCACCACGGCCCTGTGCTCCGACGGGCTCACGCTGACGCGTGACCGCCGAGCGGCGATGTGGCTCCGGGCCCGCCGGGCGATCTGCCGAACCGCAGCGGGGGTCTTGCCCACGGCCCCGGCGACCTCCTCGTACGGGATGTCGAAGACCTCGCGGAGCACGAACACGGCCCGCTCAGTGGGGCCGAGCGTCTCCAGGACGGTCAGCATCGCGATGGAGACACTTTCCGCGAGTTCGACGTCTTCGGCGACGTCGGGGTGGGTCAGCAGAGGCTCCGGCAGCCACTCCCCCACATAGTCCTCGCGGCGGCGCGAGAGTGTGCGATTGCGGTTGAGCGCCTGCCGGGTGACGGCCCGGACGAGGTACGCCCGCGGGTCGTGGACCTGTGACCGGTCGACCTCGGCCCACCTCAGCCAGGTCTCCTGCAGTACGTCATCCGCATCGGCCGCTGAGCCGAGCATCTCGTAGGCGACGGTGAACAGCAGGCTACGGTGGGCGACGAACGGGTCCACGATCATGCCGTGGACCCGACGGACGTCCCCGGGCGGTTGGCCAGCGGGATCTCGCAGGCGTCGGAGAAGCCCTGCGAGGTGACCCCGTTCGCCACGTTGGCCCTGGCCGCCAGGTTGACGTAGGCGATGAACGCGGTGAGCTCCACCATGCCCGGCAGCCCGAGCCGCTCAAGAAGGGCGGCGTACTGCTCGTCGGTGACGGTCGGCGGGGTGTTGGTCATCGCCTCGGCGTACCCCATGACGTCGCGCTCCAGCGCAGTGAACACCTCCGCCTCCCGCCACCGCGGCACCTGGCTCGCCCTGGCCAGGTCCAGGTTCTCGTTCTGTGCCTGAAAATAACCGACGTCCAAGCACCAACTGCAGCCGACCTGCGACGCGACGGCCATGTGCGCGAACGACTTCAGGCCCGGGTCGACCGCGTCCCACGCCCCCACCCTGGCTCCGAACTCCAGGTTGTCATGGGTCACGCGGGGGCTGTGCCACAGCACCTCGACGTTCTCGGGCACGGCCCCCAGCTGCTTGGTCATGTTCTCCTTGAGCTCGGCGGGGAGCTCGGCCTTCGGCAGGCGCGGTGTCATGCTGTCCCTCCTTGTTATGCGCCCCTTGTGGGGCTGTTCGGCATGAAGACACCGCCCGGCCCACGTATGTGACAACCGCCGGTTACGTGGGTTGGACTGGGGACACTCGCCGACTTCGATCAGTGGTCCCTGATCCCCTCTTGCATGTCCTACGAACGCGGCCGCCATCAAGGAGCGCCCGGAGGAGGTCGCCGCCGTGGCCTTCCTCGCCTCCGCAGACAGCAGCTTCATGCTCGGCACCACCCTGCGCGTCAACGGCGGCGAGGACCAGTTCTGACCGCGACGTGAAGTCCCGACCGGCCGGCCCGGCACACACACCACCCGCCACCCAACAGAACTGACAACGGGGAAGGACTTTTCGACCTGTCCAGGTCACTGCCCTTCCCCCGTCAGCGCCACCCACTGCCGTACGACCAGGTGACGACAAAACACCTAGGCACTCTCGTGCCGGTCGAGCCGGCGCGAGCAGCAGGGGTGGCGAGGGCGCATCACGCGACGGCGGTCCCCTCGAGCTCGACCATCAGGGTGGGGATCGCCAGCCGCGCCACCCCGAGCATCGTGGTGGCCGGCGCCACCCCGGCAGCGCCCAACCGCGCCGCCAGCACGCCGTAGTGCGGGAAAAGCAGATCGACGTCGGTCGTGTAGACGTTGAGCCGTACGAGGTTCGCGAGAGACATGCCGGCGTCGCTGAGCACGGCTTGCAGGTTGTCGATGCTCAGCGCCAACTGCGCCGCCATGTCACCGTCATGCTGGGGCTTGCCGTCGGCGCTCATCGCGGTCTGCCCCGAGATGTACAGGGTCCGGGCGTGCCCGGAGACGACTTCACCCTGGTTGAATCCCATCTCCGTCGACCACGTCACCGGGTTGACCGCCGTTCGTTGCATTGCCACGTCAGCTCCATTCGATTCATGGGAAGTACGTACGGCCATCGGCTCGGTAGCCGCCGGCTTCGACGTCGTGCTGATGAGCCTCGCAAAGAAACACGACATCCTTAGTCATGTATGTCGATAGAGTTCTCGTATGCGCGCCGATCGGTTGGTATCGCTGGTGCTGCTGCTGCGTCAGCGCGGTCGGCTGACCGCGAACACGCTGGCCCGGGAGCTGGAGGTATCCACCCGCACCGTGCTGCGCGACATCGAGGCACTGTCCGCGGCCGGCGTCCCCGTCTACGCCGAACGCGGTCGGCACGGCGGTTTTGCGTTGGCGCCCGGTTTCCGGACCGAACTCACCGGTCTGAACCACGACGAGGCGCTTGCCCTGCTGACCGCTGGATCGGGGCGCGGCGAGCAGGTGTTCGGCCTCGGCTCGGCGCTCGCTTCGGCCATGCGGAAGGTCGTCGACGCGCTGCCCGAAAGCCACCGGGCCACCGCGAGCGACGCGGCACAGCGATTTCTCGTCGACCCGGAGTCCGACCTGCTCTCACGTCGGCTGGTCACCGAGGAGGTACCCGACACCACAATGGTCGAGGTCAGGCGCGCGGTGCTCGCCGGACACAAGTTGCGCATCCACTACGCGGCCACAGGCCAGACACCACAGTGGCGCACGGTGGACCCGATCGGCCTGGTCACCGTGCGCGACCGGGTCTACTTGCTGGCCACGAGATCCGGCGCGGACCGCACCTACCGGCTGTCGCGGGTGTTGGCCGCCGAGGAACTCGACGCAACGGCACAGCGACCCAACCGGGTCGATCTGGACCGGATCTGGCGGGAACGCTCCGCGCAGTTTCTCTCCGGCGACCACATCACCGTGCGGGTACGCGTGAACCCGGCGCGACGAGAGGACCTGCTGGACACTGCGGTGGCCGTCCGCGCAGAAGAACCCGGCGCGGACAGCTGGCTGCGGCTGGAGGTGACCTTCCAAGATTTACGACACGCCGAATGGGCGCTCTGGCAGCTCAGCACGGACGCGGAAGCCCTGGCCCCGCAGTCGCTGCGCACCTCCCTGCACAACCGCGCCGCCGCGATTGCCACGCGCTACGGAGACTCATCCTGAGCCTGGTGCTCCTCCCCAATGGCTGATTTCTACGCGGCTCCGCGTCAAAATCCAGCTCAACAGCCGCAATGCCCCGTCTGCCCGCGCAACGGCGAGGAGAGAGCAACTCCGTTGTGACTGACGGGCGGTGGTGAATGATGTGCGGGTGGTCAAAGGTCACCGGCGGTTTGACCGGAGGCGCGTTCACCGCACCCGTCCACGGTCGAACGGACCCCGACCGGTACCAATCGAGCGGCATGGACGGGGTCTGGGGAAGCTCACGCGTGTCCGGGACGGCCTGTTCGAACACCGTGCCGTGATGCGCACGTGCGGCCACAGCACGTCAGCGGCGCGCTGTTTCAGTGTTCTGCCGAGTCGACTCAGTTCGGGCAGTCCGACCAGGACACCTGGCTGATCGTTTTGATGACGGCGGCGAGTTGGGTCTTGCCGACGCGGTGTCTTGCTGGACGCGTTGGCGGCATCGGTCCGGCGCATGCCGGCCAGGGCGACAACATCAAACGGGTCCATCACCACGACAGGGTCGACCGCTCGACAGGGCAACACTGCGTGGTCGGGATGGAGCTTGTTGGCCGACCACTTCCAAGCCGAGGTCATCCAGCCGGCAGAACGTCGTCAGGGCAGCAGATCGTCCGGGGGCGTTTGGCCGATCAGGCGCGGTCGTGGAGCGTCACCTGGTACCCGTCGGGGTCGGCGAAGGTGACGGTCCGGCCGAAGGGGCCGTCGATCGGTGCGGAGACGATGGTGTGACCGTCGGCGACGAGCGCGTCGTGGATGGCCTGGACGTCGGTGGCGTGGAGCCAGATCGCGGCACCGATGCCGGGCTGAGCGACGGATGCGAGGTCGGTGCCGGGAATGACATCGCGGAGTGCGAACGCGATCGGCTTCGTCTCGAAGACGACGGCGTGCGGAGGACCGGCCGGCGAGCGGACGAGGCCCAGGTACTGCTCGTAGAACGCCTGCGAAGCGTCGAGGTCGCGTACTTGGAACGAGATGAAGTCGGGGCCGGTGGCGGGCATGATGACGCTCCTTCTGTCGTGTCAGTTTCCTGACATGCATCAAGCTATGTCAGAATGCTGACATGAGTCAAGAAGGTGTCGGCGTCGACCTGGAGACGTCACTGGGCTACCTGCTCAAAGAAGCGTCGAGCGCCCTCCGCGCGGCCATGGAGGAAGTGCTGCGGCCGCTCGGTATGAGCGTGACGCACTACTCCTGCCTCGAGCTGCTGGCGCAGCGACCGGGATTGTCGAACTCCGAGCTCGCGCGGGGCGCGTTCGTGACACGGCAGACGATGAACGTGCTGCTCCAGACCCTGGAACGAGACGGCTACGTGACCAGGCCTGCGGAGGCACCCGTCGGGAAGGCGCTTCCCACGCGGCTCACGCCTCGCGGCCGACGAAGCCTCGAGAAGGCGAGCGCAGCCGTCCGGTCCGTCGAGGCCAGAATGCTGGCCGGCCTGACCGAGACCCAGCAGTCAGACGCGTTCCGGATCCTGCAGAGCATGATCCATTCCCTGCGGGGTGACAACGAGGGTGGCTAGCTCCGACAGACCCCGACTACACCCTCTACTGCGATGAGGCCCGAATCGGGAAACCCGGCGAAGGGGCGCAGTACGCAGTGCCGGCCGGGACTGTCGCCAGGGCGTTGCAGTTCGGACCAGCAACCGCGGTGCCCCCTGAATGACCCGGGAAGGCCCGTCCGTTGCGACCGCTGCCGACGCGACCCGCTTGGACGGGGTGAGGCACAGCTACTCAGCAGAGCACACCCTCGGTCATCCCTTGCGCAAACGTGACCGATGGGTGCGTTGGCACCCGGCAGTCGGGGCGTCGTCGTTCGTGCCGCGGACTGGACGGTCCGTGGCCAGGCGCTCAGCGGCGAGCTGCTGTACTGGGTCACCTTTGACACACCGCAGTACGACAGGCCCCGATCAGCGCCCCACCCCCGGGACGCCCCGGTGAGCTGTCGACCGTCCTGCCGGCGTAGTCGACCCGGTACGTGCGGGCGCGCGCTCGGCGTCTCGCTCACCCGCAGGGGCGCCCCGGATAGTCGTCCGTCTCGGGGACGCCCGCCTCGCGCATCCTGCGCAGCACCTCGGGCAGGAGCGACTCGTCGCCGGTGTCCGCCGGGCAGTTGGTCTCCCGGTCGAAGACCAGCGTCTCCCCCGCCGTGTGCCAGATGACCCAGCGATACCGGGACGTGCCGTCGTCCCAGAGATGCGCGTAGCTCTCCACAGCCATCGTCTTCCGGCTCACGACGCCGCCTTTCCGGTCCAGCGGCCGTCGACGTATGTCGCCACGACCTCGATGTCTCCGATGCGCGACGGATCGACGCGCCGTGGGTCGTCGCCGAGCACCACCAGGTCGGCGAGCTTGCCCGGGGTGAGGCTTCCCAGGCGGTCGTCCCAGTGGCAGGCGAAAGCGCCGGCGACGGTGTAGGCGCGCAGGGCCTCGTCGACGGTGAGGGCCTCGTCCGGGCCGATCACCTGGCCGGACTCGGAGGCGCGCTCGACCATGAACTGGACGGCTCGCAGCGGGGATCCGTCCGTGACGGGACGGTCGGAACTGCCGACGAGCGTGATGCCCCGGTCCAGGAACGCCCTGCCTCGGTACAGCCACGGAGCCCGCTCCTCCCCCATGATCGCCGCGTAGTCGTCGCCGAAGTAGCGCAGGAAGTTGGGCTGGACGACCGCGCTGACGCCGAGGCGAGCGAAGCGCGGGAGCTGGTCGGGGCGGATCAGGCCGGCGTGTTCGATGCGGTGCCGGGCGCCGGGGCGCGGCCGCAGGCGCTGGGCGCGTTCCAGGGCGTCCAGGGCGAGGTCGGCGGCGCGGTCGCCGATGGCGTGGACGGCGAGCTGCCATCCGGCGAGGTGGCCGTCCACGATCGTGTCCGCGAGCACGTCCGGGTCGTCCTGCAACTGGCCCGCGTGGTCGAGACCTTCGTAGGGGCTGCTGAGCGCGGCGGTCCGGGCCATCATGCCGCCGTCGGTGAAGATCTTCAGCGCGCCCACGGAGAGGCGGTCGTCGCCGAACCCGGTGCGCAGACCGAGGTCGAGGGACCGGGGAATGCCGTCGGCCTCGTGTGCGGCGACCGGGTGCAGCCGGTCGGCGGACACCATGAGCTGCACACGCAGCGGCAACAAACCCTCTTCGCGGGCGAGTTGGTAGGCGCCCAGCTCGACAGGGCTGTGGCCCACGAGGGTGCCACCGATGCCCGCCTCGGCGCAGGCGGTGACGCCCTCGGCCAGGCAGGTCCGGGCAGCGCGCCCGATCGCGTCGGCCAACTCCCGCTGGGAGTAGGGCAGTCGCAGGGCGCGGGCGGCGCCCATGGCGCCCTCGGCCAGGAAGCCGCCGTCGCGGGACAGGTCGGCGGGCAGCAGGTCGAGCACGGCGGAGTTGACGACGCAGCCGTGCCCGGAGTCGTGCAGCAGGAACAGCTTGTGTCCGTGGCTGACCGTGTCGAGTTCCGCGGCGGTCAGATGACGTCCCAGGGCCCGCTGGTCGTATCCGGCGATGCTCACCCAGGCGCCGGGCGTGCCCTTGCGGATGACGGCCTCCTCCACGACGGCCAGCACCTCGTCGACGCGCGTGCACCCCGCGATGCTCGGGGTGTTCTCCTTGAACCCGGTCCAGGCCAGGTGCACATGGGCATCGATGAACCCGGGCAGCACGGTGGCGCCCTGCAGGTCGATCACCTCGCGTGCGGGCAGGGAGGTCACGGCCTCGTCCAGGCCGACGATCCGGCCCTGCCAGATGCCCAGGTCGTGGGCGACGGGGTGGCCGGGGTCCATGGTGAGGAAGCGGGCGTTCGTCAGTCTGGTGCAGAGCAGCATGGAGGTCAGGCGTCCATGGACGTCGCGAGGGACCGGGGGCGCAGATCGGTCCAGTGGGTCTCGATGTAGTCCAGACACGCCTGCCGGGTGTTCTCGTCGAAGACGACCGTCCACCCGCCGGGCACCTCCGCGAAGGACGGCCAGAGCGAGTGCTGGCCCTCGTCGTTCACCAGGACGAGGAATCGGCCGTCGGCGTCGTCGAAGGGGTTGGTGCTCATGTGCGGTGCCTCCTGAAAGAATAAGGTTAGGCTCGCCTAATCAAATGTGAGCTTAGCCTTCTCGCTTTCCGCTCCACAAGGAGACGTTCATGAGGTTGGTGGGTTCATGAGGTTGGTGGGGGACGACACCTTCGCCGCGTTCGGACTGCCGGGCGCGCCCGGCACCGCCGCGTTCTGGGCGAGCGCGAGGACACCCGCCTCGATACCTGACGGCGAGGGGTGGGTGACCCTGTTCCTGCGGCGCGGGTCCGAACCGGCGAACGTCGGCTTCGAGAGCTGGTCGGAGCCGATCCCCCTGCGTAGGTGGGGTGACACGGACTGCTGGTACGCCGAGGTGCGCATGCCCGCCCGGCTGCGGGTGACCTATCAGTTCCTGGCCGGGGACGCGGCATACGCCGACCCGCTCAACCCGGTCGGTGCGGGCGGTGACCGGTCCGTCGCCGCTACCCCGGACGCGCCCGCCCAGCCGCACTGGCCCGACCTCGGCGCCGATGACGTCCTGCCCGTCCCGCGCACCCGGATCCGCTGGAACAGCGCGCGGCTCGGCGGGCGGCGCACCGTGCGGGTCCACCCGGCGGGCGGCGGCGGGCCGGTGGTCCTACTGCTCGACGGGGACGACTGGCTGTACCTGCACCCGGCCATGACCGCGTTCGATTCGGCCGTCGCCAGTGGCGAGATGCCGCCGGTCACGCTCGTCTTTCTTCCGACCACGGACAGGGAGGGCGAGTTCGGGTGCCGGCCCGAGCTGTGGGAGGCGATCCGGGACGAACTGCTGCCGCTGGTGGCGGAAACCGGCGTATCCGCGGACCGGGACCGGCTGGTGGTCGCCGGGCAGAGCCTCGGCGGGCTGAGCGCGCTGTACGCGGCACTGGAGTTCCCGGATCTGGTGTCCCGCGTCGCCTGCCAGTCGGGGTCGTTCTGGTGGACACCCGACGCGCCCGGTCTGGCCGACCCCTTGGGCGGCCCGGTCGGCGGCGCCGTGGCCGCGCGCCTGCGGGAGCGCCCTGACCTGTCCGGTCTGCGGGTCGCGTTCGACGTGGGGGAACACGAGACGCGGATGCTGCCCCACTGCGAACTGACCGAGACCCTGGCAGAACGGGCCGGCGCGACCGTACGGGTCTCCCGATCACCCTCGGGCCACGACCGGGCGGGCTGGCGTCACGCTCTGCTCAGGGATGTCGCCTGGGCGCTCGCCTAGGGCGTGCCGACCGACCAGCGGGACGCCAACCTCGGCGGTGCGGCCTGCTGCCCATGGTCCAGCGTCATCCCCGCTGTTGCGGGATCAACGCGGCCGCAGGGGCCAGTGCCCGGCCGCCGTCCTGGCCGTCGGGGAACACCGCCTCGTGTACTGGCATGTCGTCGCGTATCAGGTTCTCGCGGATGAGGACGGCCGCCGTGGCGCCTCCGCTCGCCGAGGAGCGCAGTTCGACGCTCAGGCCCTGCCGGGCAGCGATGCGGTTGACCACGAAGAGTCCGATCTGCTTGGCGTCGAGCAGGTCGACGTTCTCGGACTGGATCTTGCGGTTGGCCTCGGCCAGCGCCTCCTCGTTCATGCCGAAGCCGCTGTCCTCGATCTCGATGAGGAGGCCCTCGCGCATCCGGGCGGCCCGCAGCTGCACATGGGCGCTGGGCGGTGAGAAGGAGGCCGCGTTCTCGACGAGTTCGGCGAGCAGGTGGATGACGTCGGCGACGGCGCCGCCGTGCACGGAGACGCGAGGTACCGCCCAGATCTGGACCCGGCCCGGCTGCTCGATCTCCGCGACCGCGGCCCGCAGGACGTCCGCCAGCGGGATGGGGTCGCGCCAGCCGCGTCCGGGTGCGACGCCGGACAGGATGAGCAGGCTCTCGGAGTGGCGGCGCATCCGGGTGGCGAGGTAGTCGACCTGGTACAGGTCCTGCGTCTCGGCCGGGTCGCGCGGGCGCTGCTCCAGCTGGTGGAGCAGGTCGAGTTGGCGGTGCAGCAGCACTTGGCTGCGGCGGGCGAGACTGACGTACACCCCGGAGATGCCGCTGAGCAGTTCGGCGCGCTCGGAGGCCGCCTTGAGCGCGGCCCGCTGCACGGCGGTGAGTGCGGTGCCCACCTGGGCGAGTTCGTCGCCGACGAGGCGGCGCATCGGGGCCTCCGCGTCGATGTCCACGCCCTGTCCGGCGTGCAGTCTGCGCATGGCCCGCGGCAGTCGGCGACCGGCGACCTCCAGGGCGGAGTTGCGCAGGTCGAGCAGTTCGACGATGAGCCCGCGGCCGACGCCCACGGACACCAGCAGCGACAGCAGCACCCCCACCAGTCCGAGGATGACGGCGACGCCGGAGGCGCCCAGCGTGTCCCAGCCGAACGGGTCGGCCTTGGCGGTGGCGCCGGTGCCGGCGTCCGACTGGGCCTCGGCGAGACCCTTCAGCACGGCGTCGGCGCCGTTGTCCCAGTCCCTCAGGAAGCCCGCGGAGATGACCGGGGTGCCGGGCCCGGCGCTGCGCAACCGGTCCTCGCCGGCCGCGAGCGCATCGTAACTTCCGCTGTCGAGCACCGCGTTGAACGCACCCCGGTGCGCCGGCTTCAGGTCGGCGACCGCTGGCTTGAGCAGTTCCCGCTGGGTGGCGACGGCCCCGGCGAACAGCGTGTACTGCTCAGTGGTGAGCTTGCCTGCCCCGCTCCCCGCGGCGAGGAGGGCCTGTTCCTGGGCCACGGCCTCGCGGGCGCGGGCGAGTTCGAGGACGACCCGTGCTTCGGATGCCGCGTGGATGCCGTTCTCGCCGGTGAGCGCCCCGGTGACGGCGAAGGCGTCCTCGATGACCGTCGAGTACCCCGTGAACGTTGCCTGGGCGGCGCCCTTGGCGTCGGTCCGCGCGCGCAGCGCCGTGAGTCCGCGCACGTCGGCCTCCAGGCGGTCGATGCGGGCGGGCAGTCCCGCGTCGAGGAGCTCGGCGTCAGCGGTGGCGGCGTCGGCGCCGTCACGGAAGGCGTCGGCGGCCTTGTCGGTGGCGTTCCGGGCTACCTCGATCGTGTCGAGGCCGGCCGTGTTCGGCGCGGCGGCGTGACGGGCGGCGGCGGTGCGCTCGTTCTGCAGGGCGGTGACGAACCCGTCGAGGGGGGCGAGGAGTTCGGCGTTGACGTCCTTGACCCGTTGGGTGTCGCCAATGCTGGAGGCCGTGGTCACCGCGGCGAAGCCCCACAGTGCCATGAGGGACACGATGGGCAGCATGAGCAGGGCGACGATCTTGGCCCGGACCGATCTGGGGCGCAGCCGTTCCGTGGCACGCGTGACAGACATGGGGATACCTCTTCGAGGGGGTGCGTGCGGCTTCGCGGACGTGCGCCTCAGGCGGTCGCGGTGGTGGCGGGAGCGGGCGTGGCGGCGGTCGCGGTGGAGAGCTCGACCTCGCGCAGCAGTTCGGCGGCGACGGACTCGGCGCGCTTGCCGGTCGGGGAGAGCGCGACGTACGCGGAGGTGAGGAAGAGGAACGAGCCGAGCACGACGGCGAGCGGGAAGAGGAACTCGGTGGCGGTGGCCCCGGGCAGCTCGGCGCTGCTGGGCGCGAGGCGGACGTCGACGGCGTACATGGCGGTGTAGTGCATGCTGCTGACCGCGAGCCCCATGACGAGCGCGGCGACGGCCGCGAGGAAGGGGCCGCGCACGATGAGGGTGAGGGTGAGCGCGGCGGTCGCGGCGACGACGGCGATCACGACGGAGGTGACGACGAGGAACGGGTCGTATCCGACCGTCCCATGCAGGTTGAGCGCGGCCATGCCGGCGTAGTGCATGGCGGCGACGCCCAGTCCGGTGCCGAGCCCGCCGAGCGCCACCGAGATGATGCGCGAGCGCCCGTATCCGGCGGTGAAGACGCCGGCGCTGACGACGGCGATGGCCATGACGAGGCTGAGTACGGTGAGCGGGACGTCGTAGCGGATGGGGGTGCCCTCGACGCTGAAGCCCATCATCGCGACAAAGTGCATGGTCCAGATGCCGGAGCCGATCGCGAACGAGGCCAGCGTCAGCCAGTTCCGTTTCGAGGTGCCGTCGGCCTCCAGGGCCCTGACTGTGCACCGCAGGCCGAGCGCCGAGCCGACACAGGCCATGACGTAGGAGAGGACAGGGGTGACCCACCCTGCACTGAAATGGTCCATGTGTCCCACGGGGACCCCTCTCGCCCGCCGGGCGGAGAGCTCAGCGTGCACGTAGTTACCACCGGTAACAGAGACCCGGGGGAACGAGATCGCGCCACTGCCTGCCGGAGGTCGGTGAGGATTAAAGTACTGCGGTGTGGGTTACGGACCCGTTTGCACGCAAGTGCTTCACATACCTCTTACGGCGCCTGTACTTTCACCGCTGGCGCGGCCTGCCGGCGCCACAGGCCGCTGGATTGGTCGTCTATTCGGGCAGCGGAACGTCCACGGACGGCAGCGTTCCATGCGCTCCGAGCATGGCCGAAAAGCGCCCAAGAAGCGGTCACCGTAAGCCGGTTGGCCTCGACGGCCGTCCACCGCGGCGGGTCACCGGGCCACCGCCAGGCAGTAGGCCGCGTCCGTGGCCAGGAGGTTGCGGTGGGTGTCCTCGGCGGTGATGACGCCGTCGTCCAGGACGAGGACACGGTCGGCGGCGTCCAGGAGGGCGGGACTGCTGGTGATCACGAGGGTGGTGCGCCCCCGGCGCAGTTTCGCGACGTTGCGCGCGATGAGCTGTTCGGTGACGGCGTCGACGGCTGTGGTCGGGTTGTGCAGGACGAGGACGTCGGTGTCGGCGGCGAGGGCGCGGGCCAGGGACAGACGTTGGCGCTGGCCCCCGGAGAGGTTCGCGCCGCGGTCGCGGACGGGGTGGTCGAGGCCTTCGCGGTGCAGGGCCACGACATCGGTCAGCATGGACGCCTCGACGGCCTCGGGGATCATCCGGCTGGTGCCCGCCGGGTCGATGTTCGTGCGGAGCGTGCCGGCGAAGATCTCTCCGTCATACGGGTTCACCAGCATGTGCTCACGGACCGCCTCGGCCGACAGGTCCGCGAGCTCCTGCCCGCCGACCCGCACCACTCCCTCGTACGCGTGCGGCGGCACGCTCACGGCCAGGACCGACGCGAGGTCGGCCGCCGCGCGCGGCTGGTAGACGGCGATCGCCACGAACTCGCCGGGGGCCACCTGGAACTTGAGTCTGCGCAAGGACCCGTGGCGGACGCCGTCGATCTCCAGGCCTTTGCCCGCGGCCGGGCGCCGCGACCCCGGGGTCGTCACCGGCGGCGCGGTCAGCACCAGCGCCATCCGCTCGGCCGACGCGCGCGCCATCATCACGTACTTCGGCATCTCCGAGAACAGTTTGAGCGGTTCCATGATGAACTGCGCCAGACCCACGGCCATGACGAGTTCCCCGATGGTGATCCGGCCCTCGAACGCCAGCCAGCCCGCCGTCAGGGTCACGGCGGCGGCGAGGACCGCGTTGAGGGCCAGCGCGGTGCCCGCGTACACGCCGTTCACCCGGGCGACGGTGATCGCCTGGTGCTTGGCCTCCGTGCTGACGTCCCGGTAGGACCGGAACGCGGCGTGGTTGCCGCCGAAGCCGTGCAGCGGACGCAGGCCGATGATCAGGTCGGCGACCTTGGCGCCGGCCCGTGCCACCCGGGCCTGCTGTTCGCGGGTACTGGCGCCGATCCGCTTGGACATCACGCTCAGGATCGACAGGATCGCGACGGTTCCCACGATCACCAGCAGGCCGAGCCGGACGTCGGCAAGGCCCAGCGCGACCGCCGCGATCACGACCGCGACCAGCGAGCTGATCAGCAGCGGCACCACCTCGATGATGTCTGCGGTCTGGTCGGCGTCCTCGGTGGCGATGGTCAGCACCTCACCGGACTTGAGGTCGACGTCCCTGGCCACCGGCTGGAGTCCGCAGGAGGCGACCCGCACCCGCCAGCGGTGCGCCTCGGTGGTGTTGGCCTTCTGCAGGACGCGCATCCCGAACCGCCACGACAGCGACACGGTCGTGATGATCACGGCCAGCGCGGCGATCGACAGACCGAGCGAGCCGAGGTTCCGGTCCCCCTTCATCGTGTGTTCGACGATCAGGCCGAGCGCGATGGGGAAGGCGGTCTCCCCCGCCTGGTACAGGCCCATGAGGACGGTGCCCCAGACCATGGCGCCGACGTTGCGGCGCAGTGCGGTCCGGAGGATGTGGGACCCCGGGTGGGGCCGCTGCGTGTCAGGAGTTGTCATCGTGTCAGGAGTTGTCATCGAGGTGGCGGCTGATCGCTTCCGGGGTTCGCAGGGTGAACAGATCGCGGATCGTGATCACAGGTCCGTACTCCCGGCGGAGCAGCCCGATCAGCCGCACCGCCAGCATGGAGTGCCCTCCGAGGGACACGAAGTCGCTCACCGCGCTCACCTCGTCGTCGTCCAGGTCCAGTGCCTCGGCGAAGAACTCGCACACCACCGTCTCGGTCTCGGTCTCCGGGCCGCGCTCGGCCGCCGTGGTCAGCGCGCCCAGCGGCTTGGCCTCCGGCAGCGCCTTGGTGTCAGCCTTCCCGTTCACCGTGAGCGGGATGCCGTCGACCTGGGCGTAGTGCGTCGGGCGCAGGAAGTCCGGCAGCCCGGCGCCGACTTCGGCGGCGACCGCCGCGAGATCGGAGCCGGCGAGCACGAGGTAGGCGGCCAGCCGGTACGCGCCGTCGACCTGCGGGTCGGGCTGGGCGACCGCGGCGACGAACCGCACCGCCGGGTGCGCCGCGAACGAGGCCTCCACCTCGCCGAGTTCCACCCGGTGCCCGCGGATCTTGACCTGCTGGTCGGTGCGGCCCAGGTACATCAGGTTCCCGTCGGGCCGCCGGATCACCAGGTCTCCGGTGCGGTACATGCGCTCGCCGGGTTCGCCGAACGGGCATGCGACGAAGCGGTGCGCGGTCTGGGCGGACTGTCCGAGGTAGCCGCGCGCGATGCCGATGCCCGACACGTACAGCTCCCCGGGGACGCCGTCCGGCAGGGGACGTAGCCACGGATCCAGCACGTACACGTCCGTGTTGTCGATCGCCACCCCCACCACCGGGTCCTGGCATTCGAAGGTGCCGACGCCAAGGGTGTTGATGGTGTACTCGGTGGGCCCGTACAGGTTGTAGCCGACCGTCCCCTCCGTCTCGGCGAGCCGCTGCCACAGCGTCGGGGTGACGGCCTCGCCGCCCAGCAGCACCAGAGCCGGGCGCCGCGCCGGATTGTCCAGCAGTCCCTCGGCGACGAGCTGTTGGGCGTAGGTCGGGGTCACGTTGATGACGTCGATGCCGTGTTCGAGGCAGTACTCGACCAACCGGGGTGCGTCACGTCGCAGTTCCTCGTCGCAGATGTGCACCTCATGGCCGTCGGCGAGCCACAACAACTCCTCCCACGACATGTCGAACGCGAAGGACACGGTGTGCGCGATCCGGAAGACCCGGTTGCCGTGCTGCGCCAGTACCGGCTCGAAGATCCGGCGCTGATGGTTGATCAGCATGTTGGTGAGCCCGGCGTACTCGGTCACCACACCCTTGGGCTTCCCGGTCGATCCGGAGGTGTAGATGGTGTAAGCGGGGTGCCGCAGGCGGTCCGGGTCGTCCGGCGCGAACGTCGGATACGGCTCGGCCTCGGGCAGGGGACGGTCCAGCTCGATCAGGTCCACCGGAGTGCCGGTCAGCCGGGGCGACACGGCGCTCACGGTGAGGACCACCTCCGGGCGGGCGTCCGCGACGATCGCGGCGATCCGCTCGTCCGGGTGGTCCAGCTCCAGCGGTACGTACGCGGCGCCGACGCGCAGCACGGCGAACAGCGCCACGATCGAGTCGAGGGAGCGTGGGATCGCCAGGCCCACGGTCGTCTCGGGGCCGATGCCGCGCCCGGCGAGCACACCCGCCACGGCACGGCTGCGGTCCCGGAGCTCCGCGAAGGTCATGGTCGAGCCGTGGGCGACGAGTGCCACTCGCCGCGGGTCGCGGTCCGCCGCCTGGTCGAACCGGTCGACGACGGTGTCGGTGCCGACGTCCGTGCGTGCTTCCGGCGAGGGCCGCGGCCCCGGTCCCCGCAGCGCGCCGACCGGTCCGGTCGAGCGAGCCAGGTCTTCGAGCACCCGCAGGTAGTCGTCGAGGAGACGACGAGCGTTCTCGGTGTCGTCGTCGCGATGCTCCAGCTTGACCGTGAGCCGCTCGCCCGGCGTGACGACCCACGTGAACGGATAGTGGGTGGAGTCATCGGCCTTCACCGAGGTGATGCCATGCCTGGCGTTCATCTCGGCGAAGGCGTCCACGTCCAGGAAGTTCTGGAGCACGAACAGGTTGTCGAACAGGGTGTCGTGCCCACTGGCCCGCTGGATCTCGCCGAGCCCCAGGTGCTCGTGCTCCATCGCCTCCACCCGGGCCGCCTGTACGGCCGTCAGGTACGCACGGACCGTGTCGCCCGGCCGCGCCCGCGTCCACATGGGCACGGTGTTGAGCAGCACGCCGACGACATCGCCCAGGCCCTCGCCCTCCCGGCCGGAGACGGTCACGCCGAACACGGCGTCACCACGTCCGGTGTGCGCGCCGAGCAGGAGGCCGAACGCGCCGGTCAGCACCGAGTTCAGCGTGACGCCGTGCACCCTGGCCGCTTCCCGCAGCAGTTCCGACTGTTCGACGGAGAGGGTGTGCACGAGCGCGCGCGGCAGGTCGTCGGAGAGGGAGGGCGCCGTTCCGGCGAGCAGTGTCGGGCCGGGGAGGCCGGCCAGGTGCTCCGCCCAGAAGCGTTCCGATACGGCGGGGTCCTTGGCGTCGAGCGCCCGGGCGTAGTCCTCGAAGCTCGGCGTGGCCGGGGCCGCGTCCAGGGGCTCGCCCGCGACGACGGCCCGATAGGCGTCGAACAGGTCCCGCAGCACGATCTCGCGGGACCAGCCGTCCCACAGCAGCAGGTGGTAGCTCAGCAGCAGGCCGTCGCGGTCGTCGGGCAGACGTACCACGGTCAGGCGGATCAGCGGTGGCTCGCCCGGGTCGAAGCCGGTGTCGCGGTCCCTGGCGCGCAGGGCTTCTACTTCCGCCTCCGTCACCAACTCGACTGTATGTACGGTGACTTGCCGTTCCGCGCTGAGGACCTGGACGGGGTCTCCGTCGTCGTCGGTGGTGAAGCCCGCCCCCACGACCGGGTGCCGCGCGATCACGTACGCCATCGCCTCGGCCAGCGCGTCGGTGTCCAGGCGCCGGTCGAAGGTGAACCAGCTCTGCGCGACGTAGTGTCCGGCCGTGCCGGCCATCTGGGCCTGGAAGTACAGGCCCCGCTGGAGCGGGGTGACCGGTGCCGTGCGCTCGGCCGTCGCGGAGGCGTCCGCGATGTGGTGCAGTGCGCTCAGCCAGTGCTCGGTGATCTCGTCGGGGATGCCCTCGGCGAGGGTGAAGGCCGCGTGCAGGCTTCCGGTGGCCGCGTCGGTCCAGGCGTTGACCTCGACGGCGTACGGGCTGCTCTGCTCGCCGCCCGTGATGTGCAGGGCCTGCGACTCGCCGCCCCGGCCGAGGTAGTTGAACAGCACCTGCGGGCGGGCGTCGAGCAGGGAGGCCGTCTGCGGGTTGAGGTACCGGAGTTGGCCGTAGGCGACGTGCGCGCGCTCGTCCGGCTGGCGTTCGGCGACCTCGCGCGCCGCAGCGACGGGGTCGGTGTGCGGTGTGAGCCGCACGGGCGCGATGGAGGTGAACCAGCCGACCGTGCGGGTGTAGTCGTGGTCTTCGAGGACCGGGACCCGGCCGTGGCGCTCCAGTTCGACCGCCAGATCGGTGGGCGACGGCTGGATGTGTGTCAGCGCGGTGCGCAGCGCGCCGCACAGCAACTCGGTGAGACCGACGCCGAACGCGGCGGGGGCGGTGCGTGTCACGCGGTCGCTCACGTCGGGCGCGAGCACGACTGTGTTCTCGCGCAGCCCCTCGACCGCGGGCAACATCGCGGGTGCCTGGAGCGTGGTGAGCCAGTGCCCGAGGTCGTCGGTCACCTGGGCGGCCCGGAGCGTCAGTGCTTCGGCGTACTCGGCGTAGGACGTGGTCGGCGGTGCCAGGGGATCCCCTCGCAGGGCGGTGGCCAGGTCGTCCAGCAGGACCAGCCAGGACACCGAGTCGACGGCGAGGTGGTGCACGGTGACCACCAGGGTGCGGCTCGCCTCCAGCCACGAGAACGCGATGACGTCCCCGGACTCGGGATCGAGCCGTGTGGCGGCCTCGTTCGCCGCGGTCGTCGCGTCGGTCGCGTCCGGCCGTACCACGGCGACCTCGCGGGCGGGCTCGGTGCGCAGTGCCCACACCCCGTGCTCGACGCGCAGCCGCAACCGGAGCGCCGGGTGCGCTGCCACTACGGCGTTCGCGGCGCGCTCGGCGTCGGCGAACCCCGTGCCGTCGGGGGCCGTCAGCGCCCTGGCCTGCGCGAACCGGGCGAGCGATCCGCCCAGTTCGCGCTGGCGCAGGATGATCGGCGTCGGCGGCAGGGGGCCGTCCTCGCGGCGGACCGGCGCCGAGAGCGCGGCCTGCGGTGTGCTCGTCGCCAGGTGATCCGCGAGCGCGCGCGGCGTCCTGAACAGGAACACGTCCCGGGGCGCGATCTGGAGGCCGAGCGCCCTGGCCCGGTTGATCACGGTGATGGCGACGATGCTGTCGCCGCCGGCCCGGAAGAAGTCGGTGTCGGCGTCCACGTCGGAGCCGGGGAGGGTGTCGGCGAAGATGCCGACCAGTGAGGCGAGCGCGGAATCACTCGCGGCAACCGGGGGTTCGTCCCGGGCAGCCCACTCGGCCTGCTCGGCCAAAGCCTTGCGGTCCAGCTTGCCGTTGACCGTCAACGGCAGCACGTCGACCGGCAAGACCCGGCCCGGCACCATGTGCACGGGCAACTTCGTGGACAGCGACTCGACGAAGTCCCCCGGCACCCGGCCCACCACGTGCGCAACCAGGTGGTCGTCGCTGTCCGCCACGGTGACGGCCACGTCGACCACGCCGTCGAGTTCCCTGATCGCGGACTCGACCTCGCCCAACTCGATCCTGAATCCCTTGAGTTGGACCTGGTCGTCGGCGCGGCCCACGAACTCCAGCTCGCCGTCGAGCGTACGGCGGGCGAGGTCGCCCGTGTGGTACATGCGGGAGCCGTCGCCGGCGAACGGGTTCGCCACGAACCGGCCCGCGGTGAGCCCCGGCCTGCCCAGATAGCCGAGCGACACCTGGTCGCCGGCGACGTAGATGGCGCCCACCCGGCCCGGCGGCACCGGCCGGAGCCGGTCGTCGAGCAGGTAGGTGACCAGGCCGGGAATCGGACCGCCGATCGGGCTGACGTCGTCCCCGCGGTCGAAGTCCTCGTCGGTCAGCACCCGGTGCGTGACGTGGACGGTGGTCTCGGTGATGCCGTACATGTTCACCAGCTCCGGCGAACCGGTGCCGTGCCGCTCGACCCAGCCGCACAGCCGCCCGAGATCCAGCGCCTCGCCTCCGAAGATGATCCGGCGCAGGGCGGTGACCGGCTCGTCAGCTTGCCGGTCGGCCTCGATGAACTGGTAGAACGCCGACGGTGTCTGGTTGAGCACGGTCACCGAGCGCTCACGGACCAGCCGGTGGAAGTCGACCGGGGAGCGGGTCAGCCCGTACTCCGGCACCAGCAGCTCACCGCCGTGCGCCAAGGCGCCCCACAACTCCCAGACCGCGAAGTCGAAGGAGAAGGAGTGGAACTGGACCCACACGTCGTGCGGGCCGAAGTCTATGTCGGACTGAGTGTTCGCGAGCAACGTCACCACGCTGGAGTGCGGGACGACGACACCCTTGGGTCGCCCGGTCGACCCGGACGTGTAGATGACGTACGCGGGGTCGTGCCAACTGGCCCCGGGCTCGGGAGCATCGGTGGTGGCCGGCGGCAGCTCGTCCCCCTGCACGAGCACGCGGGCCGACACACCTGCCCGGGCCAGCAGTTCGGTGAAGCGGTCCCGCTGCTCACGTTCCACGAGGACAACCTGCGGAGCGGCGTCGGCGAGGATGTACTCCAGCCTCTCGTCCGGGTACGCCAGGTCCAGCGGTACGTAGGCACCGCCCGCGGTGACGATCGCGATCAGGGCGACTACCTGCTCGAGGGAGCGCGGGACGGCGACGGCGACTCGCTTGCCCGGACCGACACCGGCCGCGCGCAGGGCCGCGGACAACTCGTCCTTGACCTCCGCCAGTTCGCCGTAGGTCAGTGACCTGGTACCGCCGTCGAGACCGCACTGGGTGACGGCGGTGGCCCCAGGGGCGCGGCGCGCGGCGGCGTCGAACAGCCCGCCCAGGGTCGTCGGAGTGATGTGCGCGGGACTACGGGTACTCTCGGGCGCCAGGTCCTCGACCAGGGTGTCCGGCCTGGTGAGCAGTCCGGTGAGGGCCGAGGTGAACGTCCGCAGGATCGCCCGGGCACTCGCCTCCCGCAGCAGCTCACCGTCGTAGATCAGGTTGAAGCGCGGACGGCCGTCGGGCGTGCGCTCCACCACCAGCGTCAACGGGTAGTGCGGGGCGCCCTCGTTCACGATGTCGGTGACGACCAGCGTGTCGTCGGGCCCGCGCAGGGCGTCCACATCGGTCGCCACGTCGAACACCACCAGGGTGTCGAACAATGAGCCGGCGCCGGTCTGGCGGCCGATCCTCGCCAGCGAGACGTGCTGGTGGGGCAGCACCGCGCTCTGGTGTTCCCGCACGGAGACGAGCAGGTCGCGGGAAGTGGTCGTGCCGGTCCAACGGGCGCGTACGGGAATCGTGTTGATGAACAGGCCCACCACGTCCTCGATGCCGGGCACCTCGGCGTCGCGCCCGGACACCGTGGAGCCGAACACCACGTCCGTGTCGTGCAGGAGGCCTCCCAATGTCACCGCCCAGGCGCTGTGCACGGCCACGCTCAGCGGCACCCCGGCCGACCGGACGGCCGCGTCGATGTCGGCCTCCGGCTCCAGGGCGGTGTCGGCGAACCGGTCGGACGGGGTGTGTTCCTCGGCGATCAACGACGGCCCGTGCAGTTCGGCGAGCTGCTCGCGCCATACGCGGTCGCTCTCGTCCTCGTCGCGCCCAGCGAGCCAGTGCACGTAGTCGGGGAAGCCGCCGAGCGGGTACCGGGTGCCCGGGGCGTGATACTCGGCCAGCAGCGCGCGCAGCATCGGCGGCACCGACCAGCCGTCGGCGATGATGTGGTGCACGGTCTGCACCAGGACGTTCCTGCCGGAGCCCGCACGGATGAGCGTGTACCGCATCAGCGGGCCGGCGGCCAGGTCGAACCCGGCGCGGCGGTCCCGCTCGGCCAGGTCTCGGATCTCGGCGTCGGTGATGCCGGGGCGGTCCAGCGTGGTGAAGGGCGCCTCCACGCCGCTCTCCAGCACGGAGACCACACGGCCGTCGGCGAGGGCCGCGAACCGCGCGGCCAGGTTCGGGTACAGGGTGAGCAGCCGGGTGGCCGCCGCCGCGAGCCGGTCGGCGTCCACCTCGCCGTCCAGGGTGAGCAGTTGCTGCTCGACGTAGGCGCCCGCCGAGTCGTCGTCGAAGACCGAGTGGAAGTACAGGCCCTCCTGCAGCGGGGTCAACGGCAGGATGTCCCGCAGCGCCGGGCCGTCCAGGGCGTCGACATCGTCCTGCGTCAGCCGCACCAGGCCGAAGTCGCTGGGCGAGTGGCCGCCCTCGTCGAGCGCGGCCAGCCCGGACAGAGCCTCCCGGAAGTATGCGCCGAGGGTCGTGATGTCCTCGTCCATGAACATCCCCTCGGGCCAGGAGATGCTGGTGACCAGCTCGTACTCGCCGCCGTTCGGGGCGGGTTCGGCGATCGCGTTGAACTCCAGGGCGCGCGGCAGGCGCATCCTCGGGTCGCGCTTCTCGCCCAACTGACCTGTCGTGGACGCGAGTTGCCAGTCGCCGGGAGCGCCCGCGTCGAAGCGGCCCAGGTAGTTGAACAGCACCTGCGGTGCGGGCGGGTCGAACTCGGTGTGGGTCAGGTATCGCAGGGCGCCGTAGGAGACTCCGTTGTCCGGCACCCGGGCGAGGTCCTCCTTGACCGCCTTGAGCGCGGCGGCCAGGTACTCGGGTGCGGTGAGGTCGGCCGCCGCGCCGGGGTCCACGGTCACCGGGAACAGGGTGGTGAACCAGCCGACGGTCCGCGACAGCTCCGGCTCGAAGCCGGCGGTGCCCGCCACGAACTGTCCTTCGCGGCCGTGGCCTTCGAGTTCGATGTGCGCGAACGTCTGGTCCTGGCCGAGGTCGCGGCGCCACCGGGCGAGAGTCACGGCGAGGGCGGTCAGCAGCACGTCGTTGACGCCCGCGTGGAACCTCGCGGGAATCTCACCCAGTAGCGCGGCCGTGACGCCGGGTCCGACCGAGATGGTCCGCACCTGTTCCCGCGCGACGGTGTCGGCTTCGGACAGCGCGCGCCGGCCGACCGGCCCGTCCGGTCCCGGCAGGGGACGCCAGTAGTAAGAGCTGTCCGCGTCGAAGGCCGCACGCTCCAGCAGCTGCGTCCAGCGCCGGAACGAGGTGCCCACCGGGGGCAGTTCGATGGGCGCGCCCGAGGCGAACTGCCGCCACGCCGTGACCAGGTCCTCCATCAGGACCCGCCAGGACACGCCGTCGATCACCACATGATGGGCGACCAGGACCAGTTGACGTGGCTCGCGGCGCCAGACGGCACACAGCATCACACCGCTCGCCGGGTCCAGCCCCTCGGTGGCGAGCGCGACGCACTCGTCGAGCGGCCGCTCGCTCTCACTCCATACGGCTGCGGCCTGGTCCGCCTCCGGGATGTCGAAGCTCCAGCGGTTCCCGCGCACCAACTTGGCGCGCAGCATGTCGTGCCGTCCCACCACAGCGGCGAGGATCTCGTCGAGGGCGTCGGCGGTCAGGTCGGCCGGGGTGTTCAGCACCACCGACTGTACGAAGCCGTCGATCGCGTCCGTGGTCTCGCCGAGCCACTGCACGATGGGCGATCCCACGACGGAGCCGGTCGGGACGTCGCGGTGGTCCACGATGGAGACGTCCTCTCGGCTCGCCACCGCCGCCAGCGCCCCCGCCGTACTGTGGGCGAAGATCTGCCGTGCCGTGACGTACAGACCCGCCTCGCGCAGCGCGCTCAGCAGCGAGATCGCCAGGATGCTGTCTCCGCCGAGCTGGAAGAAGTCCTGGTCGGCTCCGACCTCGTCCAGCCGCAGTACGGACGCGACCGCCGCGCACACCGCGCGCTCGTTCTCGGTGCTGGGCGGTATGAGGGAGCCCGCCCCGACCGCGGGCTCCGGCAGCGCGTTGCGGTCGAGCTTGCCGTTCGCGGTGAGCGGGAACTCCTTCATCACGACGATGTGGGCGGGCACCATGTACTCGACCATGTGCGCGGCGGCCCACGCCTTGACCTCGTCCGCCCGTAGGTCCTCGCTCCCGGTGGCCGGGATCACGTAGCCCACCAGGTAGGTGCCGCCGGCCGCGTTCTTCTTCGCGACGACACAGGTGTGCCGTACCCCGGGGTGTTCCGCGAGACCGACCTCGACGTCCTCGATCTCCAGCCGCATACCGCGGATCTTGATCTGGTTGTCGGCCCGGCCGAGGAAGTCCAGGGACCCGTCCGGGGCGAACCGTGCGAGGTCACCGGTCCGGTACAGCCGGGAGCCGTCGTCGGCGAAGGGGTTCGCCACGAACCGGGACGCCGTCAGGCCGGGCGCACCCACGTACCCGCGCCCCAGGAGGAAGCCGCCCACGTACAGCTCGCCGCCGACCCCGACCGGGACCGGGCGCAACTCGTCGTCCAGCACGTACAACTGGGTGTTGGGATTGGCCTTGCCGATCGACGTCGACAGGCGTTCCGCCGCGCCCCGGTAGATGACGTGCGAGACGCCGATCGTCGTCTCGGCCGGGCCGTAGCCGTGGTACATCGGGATGTCGAGCCGGGTGCGGAACCGCTCGTACAGCTCCGGGGTCAGCACCTCGCCGCCGCACCACACGTGTCGCAGGCTGTCCAACTGTCCGGAGTCGCCCGCGATCTCCAGCAGCACGTCCAGCATGGACGACACCAGGTAGGTGAAGGTGACGCGGTGTTCGGCGATCACGCTCAGCAGGTGGTGCGGGTCGCGTTCGCCGCCGGGCCGCAGGACCACCAGCCTGCCGCCGGACACCAGCGGCAGGAAGATCTCGTTGATGGAGATGTCGAAGGACAAGGGCGCCTTGAACAGCGACGCGTCGTCGTGGCCGAAGCCCAGGATCTCGTCGACCTGCCACAGCAGGCGCTCACTGATCGCTTCGTGCCGGATCATCGCACCCTTGGGCCGCCCGGTCGAACCGGACGTGAAGATCACGTAGGCCAGGGCGTTGCCGGGGACGGTGATCCCGGTCCCTTCGGCGGGCTGGGATCCGTACCGCCAGTCGCCCAGGTCGACGGCCACGGCTTCGGGTTCGTCCGGGTCGTGCTCGCCGGAGTCGTTGAGCTGCACCACAACGCGGGCGTCCTCGATGACGACGGCCCGGCGCGCGGCGGGCCACTGCGGATCGAGCGGCACGAACGCACACCCCGCCTGGAGCACACCCAGCAGCCCGATCACCATGTCGGCGGAGCGGCCCAGGGAGATGCCCACGACCTGTTCGTCGGTGAGCCCGCGTGCGATCAGGTGGTGGGCCAACTGGCCCGAAAGTTCGGCAGCTTGACGGTAGGTCAGCGATCGGTGCTCGTCGACGACGGCGACGGCGTCCGGCCTGGTCCGCGCCTGCTCGCGGAACATCTCCACGATGGTCGGGCGGACCCGGTCGGCCCGGGTGTCGTTCCACTCTGTCAGGGCCTCGAGCCTGGCCGACGGTCCGGAGGGGCCGATGGTGCCGAGGGGCCGGTCCGGGAAGTCGGCCAGGTCGTCCAGCGCGAGCTGCGCTTCGGCCGGTACGACGTCTTCCGGGACGGCGATGCTCCAGCCGCCCACGCCGTCCACTCCGGTCTCCCAACCTCCGGGCCCGTCCCCGCCGTTGTCGACCCACCCGAGGACGTCGGCGAACAGAGTGCCGGGGGTGAGGTCGATGCCGTCGGGGCTCCGGCCGGTCGCCCAGTACGACAGCCCGATGGCGCACGCTTCGGCGACGGTCCTGTCGGAGAAGTCGCCGGTTCGCCGGCGCACGTCGGCCAGGCGCGTGGGAGAAAGCAGTACGAGACCAGCGCTCGGTTCCACCATCGAAGACTCAGCGCCCCTTCCAAGGCATGAAAGTCGGCCTAACCTGCTCAGGGATCCACTCGGGGTGACTAACTACCTTCTCGCCAGGCCCGCCACAGCCGCGCGTAGCGGCCGCCCAGCGCCACCAACTCCTCGTGCGTTCCTTGCTCCACGACACGTCCCGCGTCCAGCACGGCGATCCGGTCCGCGGCCATCGCCTGGGTCAGCCGGTGTGCCACGAACAACGTGGTCCGGCCCGCGCACGCGGCCAGCACGGCCCGCTCCAGTGCGGCGGCGCCCTCGCTGCCCGCCTCCGCGGTCGACTCGTCGAGTACGACCACCGGCGAGCGGCCCAGCACCAGCCGGGCCAGGGCGATCTGGGCGACCTTGGTGACGTCCAGGCGCTCGCCCCCTTCACCGACCAGGGTGTTCAGTTTGTCGGGCAGCGCGTCGACCCAGCCGTCGGCGCCCACCGTGCGCAACGCCTCCATCAGCTCGGCGTCGGTCGCTTCCGGCGCGGCCAGCCGCAGATCGTCGGCGAGCGAACCGGAGAACACGTGCGTCTCCTGCGTCAGGATGCTGACCAGGGCCCGCGCGCCGGCCTCGTCCAGACCGGCGAGGTCGGTCGACCCGACGCGCACCGATCCGGCCTGCGGTGTTCCGATGCCCGCGATCAGCGCGGCCAGGGTCGTCTTGCCCGCGCCCGTCGCCCCTACCAGCGCGAGCGAACCGCCGGCCGGAATCGTCAGGTCGACCTCCCGCAGGACCGGCTCCTCGCTGCCGGGATAGCTGAACGTAAGCCCTCGTACGGTCACCGGGTACGGCGCGGTGTCCGCCGCGGCGACGGCCGCGTCGCCCACCAGCCGGTCCTCCGCGGCCTCCCCCAGTACGCCGACCAACCGGGTCAGGCTCGCGCCCGACTTCTGCGCCTCGTCGAAGGTGAACATGATGGAGCCCAGCGGGGTGAACAGCCGGTGGAACATCAGCGGGGCCGCCGAGACCTCGCCCAGGCTGGCGGCATCGGCCTCCAGCAGCGCATACCCCACGACGATGATCAGGACCAGTCCGATGAACTCGGCGCGGTTCTCCCTGCCGACGAACCGGCCGAAGAACCGGAACACCTCGATGCCGAGTTCGCGCACCCGCCACGACTCCCCGGTGACCTTCTCGCGGAAGGCGCCTTCGAGCCGGTACGCCCGGACCGTGTCGATCCCGTTCAGACCGCTCATCAACGCCTGCGCACGGTCGGCCTGGGCCACCCGTTGCTTCCGGTAGAGCGGGGCGGATCGGGGGAGATACCAGCGCAGGGCCAGCGCGTACGCGGGCAGCGCGCCGGCGCCCGCCAGGCCGAGCCGCCAGTCGAGGCCGAACATGCCTGCCGTGGCGATGGCGACCAGCACCCCCGCCGAGAACACCGTGGGGACGGCCGTGCGGATGCCCTTGGAGATCACGGCCACGTCGTCACCGACCCTGGACAGCACGTCTCCCCGGCCGACCTGCTCGATCCGGGCGCTCGGCATCCCGAGCACCGCCCGGACGGCGCCTTCCCGCAGCCGCGCCAGCAGATCCGCGCCCAGCCGCCCGATCAGGTAGGTCGACACAGCGGTGGCCGCCGCGCCGAGCAGCGCGGCCGCCACCATCCACGCCCCGACCGTGACCAGGACCGAGCGGGACTCGCCCTCGACGACCCCGTCGACCACCCGGCCGAGCAGAAGCACCGGGAGCACCTGGAGCGCGGCCCCGGCCACCGTGGTGAGCACGGTGGCGACCGTCAGCCATGGCACTTCGCGGCAGTGCGCCGCGACCCATCGGCCGGCCTCGCGTCCGGTCGCCGTGCGCAGGGTCGGCGGGGCGAGGCGCGTGTCGGTGGCGCTCACCTACCCGGCCGACTTGACGAGCTCGTCGATCGCGTACGGCATGGACAGCAGGGTTCCCTGGGAGATGGCCGCGCCGACCGCCGGGCCCTCACTGTCCAGCAGGTACGACACGTTGCCCTTCTTCACGGCGTCCAGGTTGGTGAACAGCTTGAACTTCTTCAGCGCTTCCGTGTCCGCCTTGTCGTTGATGACGAAGATGTGGTCGACGTCGATCAGGTCGATGCGCTCGGGCGAGAGCTTGGTGTAGAAGCTGCCGTCCGCGACCTTGTCGATCTCGGTCTGGTACGTGAAGCCGATGCCCGTCACCAGCCGTCCACGCACGTCGGTGGAGGTGAACGGCGCCACGGAGTTCTCGTACCAGGACAGCGCGACGGCCTTCTGGTCCGCGAACTTGGGGTGCGCCTTCTTGGCCGCGTCGAGCTGACCCTGGATGTCCGCCACCATCTTCTCGCCCTCCTCGGCCTTGCCGAGCGCCTTGGCGATGTGCAGCGCGTTGTCCTGCCAGGGCGCGCTGAACGGCTCCTTCTCGGCCTTGGTGCGGCCCACCGTCGGGGCGATCCGGGAGAGCTTGTCGTAGGCGGCCTGGTCGATCTCGGAGTAGACCGCGATGATCAGGTCGGGCCGAAGGGCGGCGATCTTCTCGTAGTTGGGGCCGGAGTCACCGTTGGCCATGATGACCTCGGGCTTGGTGTCGCCCCACTTGTCCTTCACCCAGGGCCACTGGGTGTTGATGTCGGGGGACTTGCCCGCCGGGTTCGGGTACTGGTCGACCATGCCGACCGGCTTGATGCCGAACGCCAGGATGGTCTGGTCGTCCGTGTAGCCGACGGAGACGACCCGCTCGGGAGCCTTGGTCACCTCGGTGGTTCCGAACGCGTGCTCCACGGTGACCGGGAATGCGCCGGCGGCGGTTGTGGTGCTGTCGCCCGCCTTGTTCGAGTCGGACGAGTCGGAACCGCATCCCGCGAGGAGACCGACGCCAAGGGCTGCGGCGGACAAGATGGCCGCCAGCCGCCGGGATCTCTTGAGCGTCGTTCGATGGAGGAGCATTCGAAATCCCTTGCTTTCGCGCTGTCCACTGCGCCCCCGTCTAAGGGCAGGCAAACCTTACCGTGCGCAGGTGAGGTAAGCCTAGCCTAACTCGCGTAACTTCACGAGGAATCAGCCCAGTTGGACGTGTGTACGGCCGATCGGCACGACGAGCGGCCGGTCGCCCACCGGATCGTCGATCACCTTGGCGCGCAGTCCGAACGCCTCGTGCAGCAACTCGGCGGTGATCACGTCACGCGGGTGCCCCTGCGCCAGGATCGCCCCCTCCCTCATCACCACGAGGTTGTCGCTGTAGCGCGTGGCCAGATTGAGGTCGTGCAGAACCATGACCACGGTGCACCCGGACTCGTGCAGGTCGTCCACCAGGTCGAGCACGTCGATCGCGTGGGCCAGGTCCAGGTAGGTGGTCGGCTCGTCGAGGAGCAGCAGGTCGGTTCCCTGAGCCAGCGTCATCGAGATCCAGACGCGCTGACGTTGTCCGCCGGACAGCGAGTCGACCGGACGGTCGGCCAGGTCGGACACCCCGGTCATGGCCAGCGCCCGCTCCACGACGGCGGCGTCGTCGGACGACCACTGCCGCAGCCAACTCTGGTGCGGATGACGGCCCCTGGCGACCAGGTCGGACACCGTCAGCCCCTCCGGCGCGACCGGTGCCTGCGGCAGCAGGCCGAGCTTCTTCGCCACGTCCCTGGTCCTGAGCCTGACGATGTCGTCGCCGTCCAGCACGACCGTCCCCCTGGTCGGCTTGAGCAGCCGTGACAGGGTCCGCAACAGGGTGGACTTTCCGCAGCCGTTGGGACCGATGATCGTGGTGATCACCCCGGGCGGGATCGCCACGTCGAGACCGTCGATGACCATCCGGCCGCCGTACCCGACCGTGACGTCTCTGGCTGCCAGCCGCGAGGCGTCACGGACCCCGGACTCGATCTCGGTGATGTACTGAGCGGCCATGGGATCCCCCTGCATTAGGTCTGCCTAACTTTTGTACCAGCTATCGGAGGTTCGCCCGCACCAGCAGATAGACGAGGAAGGGGCCGCCGATCGCGGCGGTGACCACGCCGACCGGGAGACTGATCGGCAGCGCCGCGCGCGCGACCAGGTCCGCGCCGATCAGCAACAACGCTCCCACCAGGCCGGAGGCCACCATCGGCGGCGTCGGGCACCGCGCCAGACGCATCGCCACCTGCGGCGCCACCAGCGCGACGAACGGGACCGGGCCCGCCGCGCTCACCGCCACCGCGGCCAGCAGGACGGCGCACAACAGCAGGACCGCCCGCACCATCGCGTACCGGACGCCCAGGCCCGCAGCGACCTCGTCGCCGAAGTGCATCGGCTTGAACTGGAACGCGGCACACGACACGACGATCAGGAGGACGAGCGAGCACCACAGCGCCACCCACACCTCGTCCCACGACCGGTTGTCCAGCGAGCCGACCAGCCACGCCTGGGCCCGGGCCACGTCCCTGATGTCCGCCGTGACCAGCAGCCAGGTCGTGATGGCCTCCATCACGGCGCTCACGGAGATGCCGATGAGGATGAGCCGGAAGCCGTCGATGCCGCGTCGCCACGCCAGGAAGTACACGAGCAGGCCCGTGCCGAGTCCGCCGGCGAGCGCCGCCGCGGACAGGCCCACGGAGTTGACGATCGCCGCGGAGGCTCCGCCCGACACGGTCACGAGGAACACCGAGACCGCGCTCGCGCCCCCGGTGATCCCCAGAATGTCCGGGCTGGCCAGCGGATTGCGCGCGATGGACTGCGTGATCGCCCCGGAAACCCCCAGGGCGATGCCGACGACGAGCCCGGCCAGGGTCCGCGGCATCCTCAGGTCCATGATCACGAACTCGTCGACCCGCTCGCCCCCGCCGAAGATCGTGGCGATCACCCGGGACAGACCGATGGGGAAGTCCCCGACGCCGATGGACACGCAGAACACCAGGAAGGTCGCCGCCGCCAGCAGCAGCGTGACGAGCACGAGCCACGGTCGCCATACGAACGACACCTGGCCGAGCCGCACGCCCGGCGCCACCGAGGGCTTCAGGTCTGTTCCGTCCGGCTTCAACTCTCTCCCGCTCATGCGTTCTTGAACTTTCCGCGCCACACCAGAACCGCGAAGAACGGGGCGCCGAGGAGAGCCACGACGACACCGGCGTCCAGCTCGCCCGGCCGCACCACCAGGCGCCCCACGATGTCGCAGACCAGCAGGATGATGGCTCCGAGCAGACCCGCGTACGGCACCAGCCAGCGATAGTCCGGCCCGGTCAGATAGCGGGCCACGTGGGCCACCATGAGCCCGAGGAACGCGATGGGGCCGCACGCCGCCGTCGCCGCGCCCGCCAGCAGCGTGATGGCCACGATGCCGACGGTCCGGCTCAGCGCGATGTTCGCGCCCAACCCCCGCGCCACGTCCTCGCCCAGGTTGAGCAGGTTGATGGTGGGCAGAGTGGTCAGTGCCAGCACCAGGCCGACCACGATGAACCCGGTCACCGGCCAGATGACGTCGAAGCCGACACCGGCGACGGAACCCGCGTTCCAGAACCGCAGCGCGTTCAGCGACGCCTGGTTGGACAGCGCGACCGCCGTGGTCATCGCCATGAGGAACACCGTGATCCCCTGCCCGGCCAGGGCGAGCGTCAACGGGTTGCCGGCCCCGCGCCCGATGCTCGCCAGCCCGAACACGACGACACCGGCGAGGGCCGCGCCCAGGAAGGCGAACCAGACGTACTGGAACGGGTTGGAGAATCCGAACACCGCGATCACCGACACCACGGCGAACGAGGCGCCGGTGTTCACCCCGAGCAGGCCCGTGTCGGCGATCGGGTTCCGCGTGTAGCCCTGGATCAACGCCCCGGCGATCCCCAGGGCGACGCCCGCCACGATCGCGAGCACCGTCCGGGGCACCCGCACGGTCTCCACGATGAGCCTGATCTCAGTGAGCCGCCGGTCGGAGTCCGGCGCCGCGAACAACCCGTGCCACACCTCTGCGGGACTCAGCGCGCGCGCCCCCACCGCCAACGACACCGCCCCCGTGACCACGAGGATCACCACAAGCGTGCCCAAACCCACAACCCGCCGCCGACGGGCCTCTGTTGTGCCCCTGGGCGCGGGGCGCTCCACTGCAGTCGTGCCCATGGCGAGGTACGTTATCCCTTTGCTTTCACGGGGGTTGCTCAGTGCCGCGCCTGTTGGGTGCGGTACCACCGGGCAGGGCGGGGCTGTGGGGGGCGGGACCGGTGGCGGGCTAGCGGGCGGTGCTGCCGATTCCGTCGGCGACCGGACGGGCCTGGCCGGATGCGGACTTGAGACCCTGACCGAGGACCGAGTCCAGGATCTCGCCGACCCTGATCGCGGTGTTGGACAGCAGGGGCGAGGTGATCCCGTGCGTGTGCTCCGTGCCGCCCTGCAGGTAGATGCCGCAGCGCAGGTCGGATTCGGTCGCGATGCGGTAGTCGCGCTCGACGCGGACGCGGCCCTCGTCGTCGCGCAGGCAGCGGTCCGCGACCTCGCCGAGCAGGCCGATGGGGTCGGCGGGGCTGTAGCCGGTGGCGAAGACCACGACGTCCGCGTCCAGGTCGGTCTCCTCGCCGGTGACCAGGGACGTCACGGTGGCACGGACCCTGTCGGGTGTTTCCTTGACGTCGGTGAGCCGGGACACGTTGAGGAAGCGCAGCCGCTCGGTGCCGAGGACCTTCTCCCGGTACATCTGCCCGTACAGGTCGTCGATCAGGTCGATGTCCACCACGGAGTAGTTGGTGTTGCCGTGGTAGTCCATCAGTCGGCGTTTGACGTCCTCGGGCGCGGCGAAGTACTCGTCGACCGCCTCGGGGTCGAAGATCCGGTTGGCGAAGCTGCTGTCGTCGGCGGGGCTGTAGCCGTAGCGGGAGAAGACCGCGCAGACCTCGGCCTCGGGGAAGCGGCGGTGCAGGTAGGCGACGTTCTCGGCGGCGCTCTGCCCGGCACCCACGACGACGAACCGGGAGGGCGAGGTGCCCTCCAACCCGTCGGCCTTGGCCAGCAGTTCGGAGTTGTGCCAGACGCGGTCACCGCGCTCCACACCCTCCGGCATGAGGGGACGCAGACCGGTACCGATGACGAGGTTGCGGGCCCGGTGCACCGCAAGCCCCTCCCCCGACCGGACCGTCACGTCCAGGTACTCCACGGCTCCGTCACGGACGACGGGCGCGACGCCGACGACCTCGTGGCCGTAGGAGACCATGTCGTCGACCTTGGCGGCGGCCCACTCGAAGTAGTCGTGGAACTCAACCCGCAGCGGGAAGAGGTTCTTGTGGTTGATGAAGTCGATCAGCCGTCCCTTGCTCTGCAGGTAGCAGAGGAAGCTGAACTCGCTGGACGGGTTTCGCAGTGTCACCAGGTCCTTGAGGAAGGACACCTGCATGGTCGCGTCGTCGATCAGCATGCCTCGGTGCCAGCCGAAGCGCGGCTGCTGCTCGAAGAAGTGAGCGCTGATCGCCTCCTGCCCGCCGACACGTGCGTTGTGCTCGCTGAGCGCGATCGCCATGGCCACATTGGACGGTCCGAAGCCGATGCCAATGAGGTCGTGGATCGGTGGTACGTCACCAGGAAGAACCTGCGACATGTCACTCCCATCGTGCGGGGCAGTCGTCTGCCGGGCGTGGGGAAAGCACGAAAAGTGGCACGCCGACGGAGCGACTTGCCAGGAACTTAGGTGAGCCTAAGCTAAACCCGTGAGGGTGTCGATAGGGCGAAACGGACAGCCGACCGCCGATTCACCCCGTCAACTGGGCCGCCACGTAAGGGCATTGCACACTAAGGTAAGCCTTGCTTTACTGCTTCCGGTCAATCCCTGCTCTGAGGAGGAACCCCCATGCGGGTCGCCATGCTCGGTTACCAGACGTGGGGGCACCGCACCCTGCAAGCCCTCCTGGACTCCGAACACGACGTGGTCCTGGTCGTGACGCATCCCAAGAGCGAGCACGCGTACGAGAAGATCTGGAGCGACTCCGTCGCCGACCTCGCCGAGGAGCACGGCGTCCCGGTGCTGATCCGCAACCGCCCCGACGACGACGAACTGTTCGAGCGCCTCAAGGACGCCGACCCGGACATCATCGTGGCCAACAACTGGCGGACGTGGATCCCCCCGCGCATCTTCGACCTTCCGCGCCACGGCACGCTGAACGTCCACGACTCGCTGCTGCCGAAGTACGCCGGCTTCTCACCGCTGATCTGGGCCTTGATCAACGGCGAGCCCGAAGTGGGCGTCACCGCGCACATGATGAACGATGAACTCGACGCCGGCGACATCGTCCGGCAGGAGGCGGTGCCGGTCGGACCGACGGACACGGCCACCGACCTCTTCCACAAGACCGTCGACCTCATCGCCCCCGTCACCATCGGCGCACTCGACCTCATCGCCGCCGGGCAGACCGAGTTCACCAAGCAGGACCGGTCCCAGGCCAGCTTCTTCCACAAGCGCTCAACCGAGGACATCCGCATCGACTGGACCTGGCCGGCGGCGGACCTGGAACGCCTCGTCCGTGCCCAGTCCGAGCCGTACCCCAGCGCCTTCACCTTCCACAAGGGCAAGCGGCTCGAGGTCCTCGCCGCCGTGGTGTCCCAGGGGCGCTACGGCGGCACGCCCGGCCGGATCTTCTACCGCGAGGGCGACGGCGTGGTGATCGTCGCCGGAGCCGATGCCCGCACGGGCCGCAACCCGGGCCTGGCCATCACGCGCGTGCGCACCGAGGACGGCCTGGAGATGCCCGCCACGGAGTACTTCACCTCCATGGGCGGCTACCTGACCAGCCGCCCCTGACGGGCCGGCGGCCACCCTCGACGGATCGTGGACGGCCGACTCGGCCACCGACCCGCCGTGAGCAGATGCCCGCCGGCTCCGAGCAGCGTCGGCTCGGACTCGGGGCGCCGGGCGCCGGGAGGACGGCCTCGCGGCGTTCCGGGTCGTCCAGCCAATCCTCGGCACACCCATGAGCCAGGCGACGCCCTCGACGCCGTACTGGCGCCCGACGGTGAGCCCGGCCTCGGCGCGGCGGTGGCGGCCGTCCACCGTGACGGCGCCGGTGCGTTCGCGGTGCGGCGGGGTGAAGCAGCGCTCCTCGCGCAGCACGTCGTGCAAACCGGCGAACCGGTTGATCGTGGCCGCGACCACCGCCCCGCCCGGCCGGACCACCCGGCACGCCTCGGCCAACACCCGCAGACGGTCGGGCCGTTCGGGCAGGTGGTACAACGGACCAAGGAGCAGCACCACGTCGTGCCCGGAGTCGGTGACGGCCAGGACACGGGCGTCTCCGTAGCGGGCGCCGTACTTCAAGCCGTCGCCGGAGGCCGTCGCCGAGGTCACCAGCCTGCTCGCGCCCGGTGACAGCCGCCGATGACCGGCCGCTGCCACGCAGTCGCGACCGGGCGTTCACCCCAGGCCCGGCAGGCTCCGCAGCTCGCTGATCTTCATGATGCGTGCGAGCAGCACGAACACGAGGAGCATCGTGAGGCCTCCCGCGGCGAGTCCCAGAGCGGGTGCCCAGGTGGTTGACGTGACGGCGATGGAGGATGAGCGGGCCACGAACCAGCCCAGTGCTCCAGCCGCGAGGGCAGAAGCCGTCAGCTTGCCGTAGGTGCGGCACAGTCTCTTGCCGTCCAGCCGACCTTCGAGTCGTCGTCGCAACAGCATGGCGGTGATGAGCAGGCCGATGGCGTACGAGGCGGCGTAGGCGCCGGCCAGGCCGGTGACGGCCCATCGGGGGGGCATCAGCAGATGGCAGGCGGTGGCCAGGGCTATGTTTGCGGTACTGATCCACACGGCCATCCAGAACGGGGTCCGGGTGTCCTCGAAGGCGTAGAAGCCGCGCAGCAGCATGTACTGCGCCGAGAAGGGGATCAGGCCGAGTCCGAAAGCCTGGAGCATCTGGCCCAGCGGCACGATGGACGCCGCGTCGGCTGCTCCGTGAGCGAAGATCACCTGCGCCATTTGCGGGCCGAGGGCCACGAAGAAGAAGGCGGCGGGGACGATGACGACGCCGCTGATCCGCAGGGCCCGGGAGAGGTCACCGCGCATGTCGTCCAGGCGGTGTTCGGCGACGGCCCGGCTCATCCGCGGCAGCAGGGCGGTGACCAGCGAGACAGTGATCACCGACTGCGGCAGCGACCAGATGGTCTGCGCGTAGGTGTAGGCGGAAAAGCCCACGCCGCCGTTGGGCAGCTCCGTGTCCGCGGCGGAGGCGTAGCGGGTCACCACCGTGCTGGCTACGAGGTTGGTCAGGACGAACAGCAGGGTCCAACGGGCTGCGCTGATGCTCTTGCCCAGGCCTGTGCCGCGCCAGTCGAAACGTGGGCGGAAGCGGAAGCCGGCCGCCCTGGCGAAGGGGATCAGGGCAAGAGCCTGGATCGCCAGGGCGATTGTGGTGCCCGCGCCGAGCAGCGTGACCTGGGTCTGCGTGATGTCCTGGACGGAGTCCGGGACGGTCATCATGCCGAGGTATACGCCGAACATGGAGATGAGGACGACGTTGTTGAGGACAGGGGTCCACATCATCGCGCCGAACTTGTCCCGCGCGTTGAGCACTTGGCCCAGGATGCTGAACAGCCCGTAGAAGAAGATCTGCGGGAGCAGGAACCGCGCGAAGACCACCGTCAGCTGAAACGCTTCATGGTTGGCCGGTGAGTCGCTCTGATAGAGGCTGATGATCTGCGGCGCCGCCCAAACGGCCAGCAGCGTGCCGACTCCCAGCACGGACATCGTGAGGGTGACCAGACGCTGCTCGAAGGCCCGTCCGCCATCCGGCTGCTCCACCCTGGCCCTCACCAACTGCGGTACCAGTACCGAGTTCAGCGCACCGCCGATGAGCAGGAAATACAGGCTCGCCGGCACCACGTTGGCCTGGTTGTACGTCGTGGCCAGCAGTCCCGTCCCGAGTGCCCCGGCCTGGAGGACTGTTCTCAGCAGGCCCGTTGCCCGGGACACCACCGTCCCTGCCGCCATCAGCATGGACGAGCGCATCAGCCCGCCCTTTGCCGCGCCAGACTTCGTGGCGGCGTGCCGCCCTCGCTTCTGTTTCCCCGGCAACCGTGTTCTCGACGCGCCCGGCGTCCCCTCCACCATGTGCCCAATCTACGGCGTAGAGATCATCGTCATGGGCACTGCCCCGGGTTCTCGGGCCGGCCCTCAGTCCCCGGTCGGCGCATTGCGGCGAATGGAAACTCCGGGCCGTGGGGTCACGCAGTACGCAGGTGCGTCAGGCCGGGAAGGTCCTCACCACTCGCTGGCGTCCCGAGCGCCTGGGGCCGCAGTCCGCCGGGCAGGTCAGGAAGCTGGTTGTTCTTCAACTTCCGTCCGGCGCTGGCAGGGTGGGGGTCGTCGCGGCCCGCACCCTCCTCCCGAACCTGCCCTGTCCGACCCGTGCACCCAAACCCAACCGGCCCGGCCCCGGCAGGCCGCTCGGCTCGAAGAACCGGACGGACTCGCCTTGGCTCTCGTACAGCTCCGTGATCTCCGCCGGGGCGTTCCGGTCGAATGCGGGCCTTCAGGGTCTGTTCGGAGTTCTGGTCAGCACCCGCAGCGCCTGCATCAGACGTGCCGCGTCCTTCGCGCCGAGCGGGGCGAGGAACTCGCGTTCCGCCGCCTCGCGGGCGTCCTCCGCATCGGCCCGCACCCGCCTGCCCCTCTCCGTCAACTCAACAACGTTGCGGCGGCGGTCCTCCTCACTGCGGCGCCGCTCCACCAATCCCTTGCCCTCCAGCGCGTCGACGAGTGCGACCATCGTCGTTCGGTCCACTCCCAGCCGCCGCGCTGCTTCCAGTTGCGACAGCTGGCGGCCGGCCGCCAGCACCGCGAGCACCGCCAACTCCCGCGCGTCCAGCCCGAACGGGGCCAGTGCGGGCCCCGCGTGCTCGGCCAGCCGTAGCTGCGTGTGCTTGAGCAGGTAGCCCAGCCGCGTGCCGAGCAACTCCTCGACCGCGGCCCCGTCGTCGCTCTCCGCCATTCCGAAATTTTAACCCTCTCCTGATCGTCAGCATAACTGACGATCTTCTAGGCTGACGGTTATGCCAATTGATGTGCCCCACCGCACGCTCCGCTTCGGCGTCAAGACGACGCCCATGCACCTGGCCTACGACGAGATCGTCCGCGTCTGGGAGGAGGCCGACGAACTGCCCGAACTCGACGACGCCTGGCTGTGGGACCACCTGATGCCCCTGGCCGGACCGCCCGGCGGCGCCGTATTGGAGGGCTGGACACTGCTGGCCGCGCTGGCCGCTCGCACCACTCGGCTCCGCCTCGGCCTGCTCGTCACCAGCAACAGACTCCGCGCCCCCGCGCACCTCGGGAAGATCGCCACCACCGTGGACGTGATCTCCAAAGGGCGCCTGGTCATGGGCCTGGGCGTCGGCGGCACGCGACAGCCGGACGGTCCCAACCCGGCCGTCGCCGAGTACGCCGCCTACGGCCTCCCGCTCCCGAGTCCCGGTGAGGGCCTGGCCCGCCTCACCGAGACGATCAACATTCTGCGTCGCATGTGGACCGAGGAGGTCTTCGATCACGACGGCCTCTTCACCACTCTGCGCGGCACCCGCAACGGTCCCGGCCCCGTCCGGGCCGGCGGCCCGCCGCTGCTGCTCGGCGGCTGGGGAGACCGCACGCTGCGCATCATCGCCGAACACGCCGACATCTGGAACGTCCCCGGCCCGCCCCACAACGGCGCCGACTGGATCGCGGAGCGCGCCCGCGTCCTGGAGGCGCACTGCGCGGCGATCGGCCGCGACCCTGCCGAGATCACCCGCTCCGCGCAGATCATCGTCGACTACGCCGACCCGGCCGCCACCCGCGCCCACGTCCGCGCACTCGCCGCTGCCGGCATCCGGCACGTCGTGCTCGCGCTGCCCCGCCCCTATCCGGGCAATGCCGCCCGCTGGCTCGTCGACGAGATCGTCACCCCTGTCCGTGAGAACGGCGTCTGACGGGATCTCCGCTACTCGGCTCGGTATCGGCCGCGCGCCGCCTCTGCCCCGACACGCTTTGGGGGCGAGTGCGCAGGATTCGCATGCGACGTTTCAAAGCGGCTGCGCAGATCATCCCGGGCCGGCCGGCCGTCGTCCTTCGTCGCCGCGCTGACGCCAAACCGCACTTCGTGGACCGCGGTGCTGGACTCGGTCCGCCTCGGGCCCACCGACGACGGCGCAGCCGTCACGGCCACCCAACTGCGGCAGGTGACCAAGCGGCTGATCACCGCGGGACGTACGGCCGGCACGTCCCGCGTCGAACGGCCGGCCGGAAGACACCGCCCCCACGCGGCTCGGGGCGACCGCTCAGCCGAGGCGTCGGGATGCCCGCTGGAGCAATGCCCTCAGCAGCGCCGTCTCCTCCGCACCGAGAGCGGACACGATGCCCTCCTGCTCCTGTTCCACCGCCGCCGTCCAGCGGGTCAGCGCCTCGTTGCCCCGCTCGGACGCGAAGACCAGCACGCGCCGCCGGTCCTGGTCGTCGACCCGGCGCAGGACGAGGTTCAGGGAGACCATGCGGTCGACGACCTTGGTCAGGGTGGGTGCGGACAGCAGCGCGAACTCGGCGATCTCGGTCATGGCACGACCTTCGCCGTCGCCCAGGAACGACAGCACCCGCCACTCCTCGAGCGTGCCGCCCTCGGCCTTCAGCGCCTCACCGAGCCGTAGGACGACGCTGCGCTCGACGAGGGTGAGCGCTCGCGCGAGGTCGAGATCGGCTACGGCCGCCGGGGTGGTCGTGGTCATCGCCCTGCCAGAGTCGTCGTGATCTACGGGTGGAGTGATTCCACGATACAGTCCTTTCCTTATCGCTGTGAAATATTCCCGTAGCAAGCAATGGCTAGGGTGAGCGCCTATGATCGAGAAGGCGTCTGTCCGGCTCGGCGCCCCGGCGAACCGGGCCCGTGACGCACTGGATGTCGCCCTGGTGATACCGCTCCAGGGCCCGGCCGGCATCTTCGGCCCCTCCTGCGAGTGCTGCGCCCAGCTCGCGGCCGAGGAGGTCAACGCCGCATCGGGCGTACTGGGCAGGGAGGTGCGCCTGGTCCTCGTCGACGGCGGCGCGCCGCCCGAGCAGGTGGCCACGGAGGTCGACGCCCTGATCTCCGGAGGCGTCGTCGACGCGGTGGCCGGCTGGCACATCTCCGCCGTCCGCGAGGTCGTCGCCCCGCGCATCGACGGCCGGGTGCCGTACGTCTACACGGCACTGTACGAGGGCGGCGAGCGCTCCCCGGGCGTCTTCCTGACCGGTGAGACCCCGAACCGTCAACTACGGCCCGCACTACGGTGGTTCGCGAGCGAACTGGACATCCGCCGCTGGACGATCGTCGGCGACGACTACGTCTGGCCCCGCTCGTCGGCCCGCGCCGCCCACCGCTATCTGCGCGAACTGGGCGGCGAGGTCTGTGACGAGATGTACGTGCCGCTGGGCACCCAGGACTTCGGGCCCGTCCTCGCGCGAGTCGCGGCAAGCGGCTGCGAGGCCGTACTGATGCTGCTGATCGGACAGGACGCCGTCCTCTTCAACCGTGCCTTCACCGCGGCCGGGCTGGACCGCGACCTCATCCGGTTCAGTTCTCTGATCGAGGAGAACGTCCTGTTGGCCACCGGGCCGGAGAACACCCGGGGTCTGATGACCTCGGCCGGCTACTTCGAGGACCTGCCGACCGCGTCCGGGCTGGACTTCGCCGCCGCTTACTTCCGCCGGTTCGGCCCCGGCGCACCGGTGCTCAACAGCCTCGGCGAGTCGTGCTACGAGGGCGTGCGCATGCTCACCGAACTGCTGCGCCGGGCGGGCGACACGGATGTGCGGCGCATCCAGGCGACCGCCGAGGGGCTGGAGTACGAGAGCCCCCGCGGCACGGTCCAGATCCGTGACCGCCACCTCGAGCAGCGGGTTTTCCTCGCGGCGGCCGACGGGCTGCGGTGGGACGTGCTGCAGCAGCTTCCCTGACCCGCGGGAGTTCTTTTTTACCTGTGCGCAACACGCGACCCCCTTGCCCAATTGCTTCGGCTAGAAATACTTTTTTCTCGAAGCTTTTGGAGGTTGATAGCCCATGGCCACGTATCAGTACCGCTGTGCGGGCTGCGGCACCTTCGACGTGATCCGGCCGATCGGCCGGGCTCTAGCCGAGGAGCCGTGCGGGAGCTGCGCAGGCCCGGCCCGCCGGGTCTTCACCGCTCCGCTGCTCGCCCGCACCTCCACTCACCTGGCCCGTGCCCTGCACGCCCAGGAGGCCAGCGCCCATGAGCCGCGGGTCGTCACCGACGTACCCGCGGCCCGCCGCCGGCCGACCCCGCCGGCCGATCCCCGGCAGGCCGGGCTCCCCAAGCCCTGATCCCCACACGCACAGCGACGTACCGGATTACGGAGGCAGTCCATGCCCGAAGTCGTCTTCAGTGTCGACCAGGCCCTGTCCATGCGTGACCAGAAAGTGCCCGGCCACAACCGCTGGCACCCCGACATCCCGCCCGCCGTCACCGTGCGGCCCGGCTCGGAGTTCCGTATCGAGTGCCGGGACTGGACCGACAACCAGATCGGGAACAACGACTCCGCCAACGACGTCCGCGACGTCGACCTCACCCACGCGCACATGCTCAGCGGCCCCATCGCCGTGGAGGGCGCCGAACCCGGTGACCTGCTCGTCGTCGACATCCTCGACCTGGGCCCCGTACCGCAGGCGCAGGGCGACGGCTCCGGAGAGGGCTGGGGCTACACCGGCGTCTTCGCCAAGAACAACGGCGGCGGATTCCTCACCGACCACTTCCCCGACTCCTACAAGGCCGTCTGGGACTTCCACGGCCAGCAGGCCACCTCCCGCCACATTCCCGGTGTCCGCTACACCGGGATCACCCATCCCGGCCTCTTCGGCACCGCGCCCTCAGCCGAACTGCTGGGCCGATGGAACGCCCGTGAGCAGGCCCTCATCGACACCGACCCGCACCGGGTACCGGCCCTCGCGCTCCCACCCCTAGCCGACAACGCCCTGGCCGGCACGGCGAGCGGCGACGTCGGCAGGCGGATCGCCGCCGAGGGCGCCCGTACCGTCCCGGCCCGGGAGAACGGCGGCAACCACGACATCAAGAACTTCACCCGCGGCTCCCGGGTCTTCTACCCCGTCCTCGTCCCCGGCGCCCTGCTCTCCGGCGGCGACCTGCACTTCAGCCAGGGCGACGGCGAGATCACCTTCTGCGGCGCCATCGAGATGGGCGGCTTCATCGACCTGCACGTCGACCTCATCAAGGGCGGCATGGAGAAGTACGGAGTCACGACCAACCCGATCTTCATGCCCGGCAACGTCGCCCCGCAGTACACCGAGTTCATCTCGTTCGTCGGCATCTCCGTGGACCACGCCAGCGACACCAACCACTACCTCGACGCGACGATGGCGTACCGCAACGCCTGCCTCAACGCCGTCGAGTACCTGAAGACCTTCGGCTACAGCGGCGAACAGGCCTACCTGCTGCTCGGCTCCGCCCCGATCGAGGGCCGCCTCAGCGGCGTCGTGGACATCCCGAACGCGTGCAGCACCCTCTACCTCCCCACGGCGATTTTCGACTTCGACATCCGGCCGACGGCCGAAGGGCCGAGAAAGGCCGACCGCGGCCAGTGCGCCGTCACTTCCTGAACGTCCCGAAAGGCAGCCCCATGAGCAGTGACCATCTCACCTTCCAGCTGGGCGACTTCACCACCCAGCACGGCGCCACCCTGCGCGGCGCGCACCTCGCCTACACCACCTACGGCGAACTCAACGCGGACAAGTCCAACGTCATCGTCTACCCCACCTGGTACTCCGGCCGCCACTGGGACAACGAATGGCTCATCGGCCCCGGCATGGCCCTCGACCCGGCCGAGTACTTCATCATCGTCCCGAACATGCTCGGCAACGGCCTGTCCACCTCGCCGAGCAACACACCGCCGCCGTACGACCGCGCCCGCTTCCCGCACATCACCGTGTACGACCAGATCGAGGCCCAGCACAAGCTGGTCACCGAGGAATTCGGCATCGAAAAGATCCAGTTGGTGACCGGCTGGTCGATGGGTGCCGGGCAGACCTTCCAGTGGGCCGTCAGCCACCCGGAGATGGTCGAGCGGATCGCCCCGTTCTGCGGCTCCCCGCGCACCAGCCTCCACAACAAGGTCTTCCTTGAGGGCGTCAAGGCCGCACTGACCGCCGACGCAGTCTTCAACGGCGGCTGGTACGACGAGGGCAAGTGGCCGACCACCGGACTGCGCGCGCTCGCCCGGGTGTACGCGGGGTGGGGTTTCTCGCAGGCGTTCTACTGGGAGAAGGAGTACGAGAAGCTCGGCTACACCTCCCTCGAGGACTTCCTGATCGGCTTCTGGGAGGGCTTCTTCCTCGACGGCCGCGACCCCAACAACCTGCTCGCCATGCTCTGGACCTGGCAGAACGGCGACGTCGGACTCACCCCCGGCTTCGGCGGGGACACAGAGGCGGCGCTGGGCTCCATCAAGGCGACCACGCTCGACATGCCCGCCGAGAAGGACCTCTACTTCCCGCCGGAGGACGAGGCCTGGGCCGTCAGCCACATACCGGGCGCCGAACTCCGCGTGATCCCCGGCATCTGGGGCCACTTCGCCGGCGGCGGCAGCAGCCCCGAGGACACCGCGTTCATCGACACGGGCATCAGGGAACTGCTCGCCAAGCCGGGCGGGTTGGCGTAGCCATGAAGGGCAGACTGCCGCACGAGGTCAGCGCCTCGATCGTCGCCTTCGCCACGGTCCTCCTGCTTCTGAGCCCGCTCCACATGCCGACCTGGGCGATCTTCATCACCTGGGCGGGAACGTTCCTGCAAGGTGGCCCGAGCATTGCCAACGCCATCTCCATGATCACCGCCACCACGACAGGCGCGGGGTTCGCGGTGGCAGCCGTACTCCTCAACCGGGAGACGGGCACGATGTTCGGCACCGGGGAGCTCGCCCGGACCCTGGCACTGGGCGTGGTGATCTTCTTCGTCAACGGCACCCTACTGGCAACCGGCCGGCTGAAGCCGTTCGCTCTCATCCCGGGAATGTTCTTCGGCTTCGCGTCGACCTTCGCCACGTACTTCGGCGGATTCGGCTACGACGGGGGGAACCTGGGCGCCGCGTTCATCAGCGCCGCCGCGATGTGCGCCCTCGGCCCGCTCTGCGCCGTCCTGGGACTGCGCCTGATGTTCGCGCCACCTCCCGCTCCTGAGCCGGAGCAGCACCTGACCGAGGAGGTGGCGCCATCGACCACTTAAGCACCGACAGGCCCGCATCTCCCGTGCGGCCGGTACGCCGGACCATTTACCCGTGGGGGCACCGCTCGGCTGAAGCCCCACGGAACCACTCGCCGAGAGGCGACCGCCGTTCCCACTCCGCCTCAGACCGCCCCGGACGGCCCTCCCCGAGCCGTCCGGGGCGCTTGACTGCCCTTGAGTCGAGGGAGAAACAGCATGTCCGAAGCAACAGTTGGGGACGCGGCACGGCCTGACGAGGGCTCCTGGCCGGGGCCGTGGCAGGTGCGGCACTGACGCGCACGGCGCACGCCGGGACAGCACGCGAGGCTGGGACGAGGGCCGGAAACGGCGGGCCCGGTCCACCTGTCCGTCGGCGTGGCCGCGGTCGGCCCAGACCTGGGTGACCTGCGGCTGAGGTACTGAACTTGATTGGGTGATGTCGGTGACGTTCGCCTGACGGCTGAAGGCTGATGCCGGTAGCTGTGGAGGCGTGAGGTATGCACAAGGCGGTGGGCTAACCGACGCGAAGAGGGGCACGCGGGAGCGGTTACGGCTGCAAACTGTGGAGCGCTTCGAGGGCAGGCGGAAGAGGGCCTGCTTGGATGATCGTCACGTGGCGTGCAATCGGCCGGAGAGATTTCGAGGGAGGCTGTCGAATCGGGGCTGACCGTTCGACGTAGGGGTGTCGGGCAACAACAACCACCTGGAAGGACAGCCACCATGGCTCAGTACGCGATCCTCATCTACGCCAAGGCCCAAGTCGAGGAGGCCGAGGTCATTCCCGGGGCGCGTGAAGCCCATGACCGCCACTTCGAGGACATGGTGGAGTCCGGAGCCCTGGTCACGGCATTCGCGCTGCAGCCGGCCGCCGACACGGCGACCTCGATCCGCGGCGACGTGGTGACGGACGGCCCGTTCGTGGATGCCAAGGAAGTCATCGCCGGCTTCGCCATCATCGAGGCGCCCGACCTGGACGCCGCTTTGGAGATCGCTCGGGCCAATCCCGCCACCCAGCAGGGCGGCGGCGTCGAGGTGCGGCCCGTCGAAGGCGGCTTCATCGCGGATCGACCCGCCGCCGCATGACGCCCCCGGCAGACGTCGAAACGGCGGTCGCGGACGCGCACCGTCAAGGGTGGGCCCTGGTGCTCGCCGCGACGGCGCGCGTCGCGCGCGACCTGGACCTGGCCGAGGAGTGCGTGCAGGAAGCGTATGCCGCGGCGTTGGCGAGCTGGGCCAGCGACGGAATCCCGAACAACCCGGCGGCCTGGCTCACCACCGCGGCCAAGCGCCGCGCGATGGACGCGGTACGGCGCGAGCAGACGTTCCGCTCGAAGCTCCCGCTGCTGGTAGTACCAGAGGAGACGAAGGACGAGGTGGCCCTCGCCGAACCGGCCCCCGTCGAGCCGGGAGACCTGGTGCCGGACGAGCGGCTGCGGCTGATCTTCATGTGCTGCCATCCGGCGTTGGCGCAGGAGGCGCAGTTGGCGCTTACGCTGCGCCTGGTGTGCGGAGTGACGACCGCTGATATCGCTCGGGCGTTTCTGGTGTCGGAGCCGACGATGGCCGCCCGGATGACCCGAGCGAAGAAGAAGGTCTCGGCTGCGCGGATTCCCTTCCGACTGCCGGGGGCAGCTGAGCTGCCGGATCGGCTGCGCGCGGTGCTCGGCGTGATCCATCTGCTGTTCACCGCTGGGCACACCGCGCCGTCCGGCGCATCGCTGGTGCGTACAGACCTAGTGGACCAGTCGCTGCGGCTGGCCCGAATGCTGCGGGAGCTGATGCCCGACGAGCGGGATGTGCGGGGGCTGCTCGCTCTGCTGCTGGTCACCGACGCCCGGCGTGCCACCCGGGTCGACGTCGATGGTCGTCTGCTCCGCTTGGAGGACCAGGATCGATCGCTCTGGGACCGCTCGGCGATGGCCGAGGCGCACGACCTGATCGTGGACGGGCTACGCGGCGGGCGACCGGGTCGCTATGTCCTGCAGGCGGCGATCGCCTCGCTCTACGCCGAGGCGCCGTCCTACGACCAGACGGACTGGCCACAGATCGTGACCCTGTACGACGAGCTGCTGTCGGTGTGGCCCTCACCGGTGGTGGCGTTGAACCGCACGGTCGCCGTGTCGATGGTCGCCGGGCCAGAACAGGCGCTGAAACAGGTCGCTGCGTTGGAGAAGGACGGCCGGCTTACGAGATGCCAGTACCTGCCAGCGATCAAGGCGGACCTGCTGCAACGGCTGGGCCGCTCGGAGGATGCCTCGATCGCCTACTGCCAGGCGCTGGAGCTGACCGGGAACGACACCGAGCGCGCGTTCCTGGCCGAACGGCTCGCCGGACTGCATCGGGCGTAGGTACCGGGCTCTCGGCCGCCTCGACTCCGCCGTCCTCCGAGCTCAGGGTCGACCAGTGTCGGTGATGCTGTTCCCTCGGCCGTGGCGGGTTCGCACCCGGCAGCCGCCAGGCGCCGGGTGCGGCGCCGTATCCGCAGCCAGGGTTCGGGGTGCAGGCGTTCCGGTTCGCTCTGGACCCGAACGCCGCCAGGAGGCGGCGCTGCGTTCGCACTGCGGCGCCGCGCGTGCCGCGTACAACTGGGCCGTGGGCTGGGTGACCGCCTCCTGGTGGCAGCGCCCACGCGGAGGAGTCCTACGGCGTCCCGCAGGCCGGGCTGACACAGTGGTGGCCGTGGTCGCTGGCGTCGCTGAGGAAGGCGTTCAACGCCGCCAAGCACACCGATCCGAGGTTAGCCGCCTGGTGGCAGGAGAACTCCAAAGAGGCGTACTCCACCGGGCTGGCAACCGCGTCGGCCTCGTTCTTCCTCCACCGGCGCTGTCTGGACGACGACGGTTCGCTGCGCGAGCGGGACGACGCGGCGGCGATGCGGGGCGCCGAGCCGGGATGGGAGACGCCCGCCGTGCCGCGCTGGTAGTACCAGGAGGAAGTTACGGCCCCGACGGCTGCCGAGTGCGGGCATCCGTCGGGGCGCACGGTTGTGACGAAGAACGTCAAGGTGGGGCGGAAAGCCCCCTTGGCCGTGTGACCCGTTACAGGCCCCAGCCCCAACGCAGTTGTGCCACGCCCGAGGAGTTGTTCACCGCCAGACCGCTGCCGCTCTGCCGGGTGATCGAATAGCTGTCGTCCGAGCGCAGGCCGGGCCAGTAGACGACGCCCATCTGACGGGACCTCGTCAGGTCCGTGGTGGCGGCGAAGTACGCGGTGAAGGTGTTGCCGTCCTGGTTCCCGCCGTAGTAGTTCAGCCCGGTCGTCATCGGGGCACCGGCCTCGTCGATGATGGTGCGGGACGAGTACGAGCCGAGCCGGTTGCTCAGGTTGGTGGTCCACGCCGAGCGGGTCGTGTCCGAGGCCCAGTATCCGTAGAAGTGCAGCGACAGCAGCGTGCCGTTCAGGGCGCTGGCCGCTCCGACGCCCGTGACGTTGTCGTTGTAACCGGTGCCGCTGATGAGGACTCGCCCGCGGGGGGTGCTCGAATGCCGGGACAGCCACGACGAGCAGAGCGACACCCAGTCGTTCAGGCTGTAACCGAACGGCTCGTTCATCGGTTCGAAGTAGACGTTGCCGTTGCTGCCGTAGTCGCTGATGACCTTGTCCCACATGGTGTTCCACGCGTTCATGTCATCGACTTTGCCGTCCTTGTTCGCTTCCCAGTAGCCGAAGATGACCTTCATGCCGTGGGACAGGGCCGAGTCGGCGGCGCCCTTGTACCGCCCCCACCAGTCCGAGTTGACGCTCTGCGGGTTGATCGGCAGCCGCACGGTGTTCGCGCCGAGCTGCTGCTGGAAGCCGCTGATGATGCCGTCGGCCTTGGAGCGGACGCTGTCGTAGCTGTCCCCGGCCGTGAGGCCGGTCGGGATCACCCAGCCGTCCACGTAATTGTCGCGGCTGTCCGCCCAGTTGACTCCGCGGAAGGAGTTGGTGGCGGCGGATGCGCCATGGGAAACCGTCAGCAGTGGCGCGAGGAGTGCTGCGATCAGGAAGGCGCGCAGACGGGCGCGAGAGCGGAGGCGATTCACACGAACTCCATTGTTCGATTGCTCGATGTTTACGTAAACATCCGTCCTGACGTGGGGCTACCGAGTCGAAGACGGGGAGGTTTCTGAATGCTGATCCTCCATCGATTCAGTGTCAAGAGCCTGTCAGGAGCCGTATCCCGTGTGACAGCGGCGAGTTGGGGCGGGCGACCAATGGGCGCTCACCGAGGTGGACCCCGAACGCCTTGCCTGGGACACCGAACCCCCGACCTGGCCGACCAACAAGCCGGTGTTCATCGGCGGCCAGGTCCCGCAAGAAGTTCACTGGGATCGCGGCGACCTCGCAGGGCCGGTCGGCGTCGCCTCCAAGAAGGCCAGCACGCCGCCGCTCCGCCGGGCGGCCTCTTTCACCAAACCCGCCAGCACCCTGCGCATCGGCGACCACCATTTAGTGGTGCGACCGACACACGATAGCGGTGGGCCTCAAAGTCAACATGGGGTGAGGCCCACCGTATTTCACTCGTACCGGGCGATCACAGCAACACTGAGCCCGGTGCCATGCCGCGTTCGACGGGAGCCCGGGCCTGGGCCAGTGCGCGCGGGACGCCCCGCCGCTCGCAGATCCGGATGATCCGGTTGCCGCGGGCCGCGGTCAGGTCATGGGCGCGGTCCGGCAGCACAGCTGAGCAGTAGCTCGCCGGCGTGATCGGTGACGACCTGGACGTTCACCCCGTAGCGGCGGTGCTTGGGCGAGTAGTCGCCGCGGCCGTCGCCGACCCGGTCGCACTCGGCGAGGGTCCCCTCCAGCAGCGCAGCCGGGCGCTGATGGGCTGCGTGGTGGTCACTGCCGGGTCGGCGTCGCGAGGCGTGGGTCGAGGCCGTACTGCTCGTGGGCGCCGAGGTTCTCGCGCAGGGTGGGGCCTTCGTAGTCGTCGTGGAACAGGCCGCGTTGCTGCAGGATCGGGACGACCTGGTCGACGAAGGCGTCGAAGCCGTCGTGGTAGCTGTCGACGGCGATCGAGAAGCCGTCGCAGGCCTCTGCTTCGAACCATTGCTGCATGTGGTCGGCCACGTCGGTGGCGGTGCCGGCGACCACCGGGTGGTAGTCGATGACGCCGTGGGCGAGGACGTCGCGCAGGGTCCAGCCTTCCCGGGCCACTGCGAGGGCGCGGGCGGAACGCGGGTCGTGTGGGCTGGGTTTGGCGTCGGCGAGCTGGTCCGCGGTCAGGGGCTCGTCGAGCTGGGCGGGGCCGAGCGGGAGGCCGATCATGGCGCCGAGGTAGCGGACGCGCTGGTTCAGGTCGACGACCTCGTCCAGGAAGCGGCGCCGCTGAAGGGCGGCGTGGCGGGAGGGGGCGATGGTCGACATGAAGCCGGCGAGCATCTTCACCTCGTCCGGGTCGCGTCCGGCGCGCGTGGCGGCGTCCCGCAGGGCCTGGCGCTGGGCCCGGGCGTCCTCGATGGTGTACGGGTTGGCGTAGACGCCGCTGGCGTAACGGCCCGCGAGTTCCACGCCGTAACTGCCGCCGCCTGCCTGGAAGATGACCGGCTGGCCCTGCTCGGACGGAGGGATGGGCAGCGGGCCGCGGGAGGCGGCGTGCTGGCCCTGCAGGTTGACCGGCTGGATCTTGTCCATGTCGGCGTACCGCTTGCCGTCGACGTCGAGCAGCCAGGCGTCCTTCTCCCAGCTGCCCCACAGTGCCTGGACGATCTGGATGACCTCGTGGGCACGCTCGTACTTCTCCGCGCGCGGCGGGATCGTCGCGCCGAAGTTCGCCGCGGCGGCGGGGTCGGATGTGGTCACCGCGTTCCATCCGGCCCGGCCGTGGCTGATCACGTCCAGGGCCTTGAACTGGCGGGCGAGATTGTAGGGCTCGGTGAACGTGGTGGAGGCGGTGGTGACCAGGCCGATCCGCTCGGTCTCGCGCGCGAGGACGGTCAGGATCAGCAGCGGGTCGATCATGTGGTGCGGGGCATGGTGGTCCAGGTCGACGTCCAGGACCGGGGTGTCCGCGATGAACAACAGCTGGACCTTGCCGCGCTCGGCGGCCTGCGCGTAACGCACGAACTGGTCCATGTCCGTGTAGCTGTTCAGGTTCGCACCCGGCAGCCGCCAAGCCCCGGGTGCGGCGCCGTATCCGCCGCTGAACTGCATGCCCAGAACCATCTGTCGGCTTGTCACGGTTACTTCTCCAGACCAGGCGAGGAAAATAGCGGTGCGGGCACAGGGCCTACGGCCTCTCGAGGACTCCCGGGGTGTCGTGCAGGACCACGCTCCGCCGAAGCGGAACCCGCTCTGTGCGAAGCGAGTTCACCGGTGCCGCCGGGTCGGCCATGCCGAAGGAGATGCCGAACAGCAGCTTGAGCTCCGGGGAGACACTCAGGAACTCGCGGACGGTGTCGGCGTAGACGCCGAGTACGGTCTGCGGGATGCCGGCCAGCCCCCGGGCCGACAGTGAGAGCAGGAAGTTCTGGGCGTACATGCCGATGTCGCCGGCCGTCCGTACCCCGTCTCCGAGCGCCGGCATGAACAGGAAGGCGGCATGGGGAGCGCCGTAGAAGTCCAGGTTCTCGCGGACCGCCGCACTCCTGCCGTCCCGGTCCGAGCGCTCGATGCCCCGGGCCCGGAAGTGGCTCGCGCCCAGGGCCTGCGCCCGCTCGAGGTAGATGCCCTCGCCGTAGCCATCGGTGAAATCCGGGGAGGTCCGTCCCTCCTCCTCGGCCAGGAGCAGCTCTTTGGCCAGGGCGTTCCGTGCCGCACCCGAGACGACGTGCACCGTCCACGGCTGGGTGTTGCTGTTCGAGGGCGCCGTCTGTGCGTCTTCCAGTACGCCGCGGATGTCCGAAGGCGACAGGGCGGTGGGCAGGAACCTTCGGGGGGAGCGTCGGGAGCGTGCGATGTCGGTGAAGGGTGATGCGGTGCCGGGCAAGGCGGTTCCTCTCCGTGGCGTGCAGTCACCGCAACGGCGGCCGCGGCGCAGCGCAGTACGGCGAGCCGTGCACGGAGGCAGGCGGTGTATGAGCCGGCTGCGGACACACCCTCGGGTGCCGGCGGGCATGCGGATGCTCGCGGGCAGCGGCGTGCCGAGACTGCGGGCTGCAGCGCGGGGACTGTGCGCTCTTCGTGTTCGTCTTTATGTGGCCGCTCTCGTTCGGTTCCGGAGAGCGGCGTCGGGTGTCTCAGCGGTGGGCGGCGCGGTTCATCTCGACGACGTCGTCGACGGTGGGGTTGGCACCGAGGGCGGCGAGGCGTTCCGGGAGGCTGTCGCGGACGCGCGCGTCCTTGGCGCGGTCGGCCGCGGCCAGGGCCGCCGGCAGCTCGTCGAGGGTCAGTTCGGTGCAGTAGGCGGGGCTGTTGGGCTGCTGGCGCCAGGAGTCGGCCAGGGTGCCGGCGTCGTAGGGGTCGAAGCCGGTGTCGTCCACGAGCTGCATGGCCACGCGCCGCGCCTGCTCGGTGTCGCCGGCGACGGGGAGGGCGAGGCGGCCGGGTGTTCCGGCCGCAACACCCCGGGTCTGCTGGGTTCCGGCCAGCGCGGCGTTCCACGCCTTGACCACGGGCCGGCCCAGCTGCTCGGCGGTGTACACACTCTCCACCTGGCCGTTGTCCACCGCCTCGATCGGCTCGCTGAGCATGCCGGGGTAGTAGTTCGCGGTGTCGATGACCACCGTCTCGGCGGGCACCGACGCGAACAGACCGGCCAGCTGGCCCGCCACCCCGAAGGGGATGGCCAGGATGATGACGTCCCGGTCCTGGACGGCGTCGGCGAGCTCCGCAGCACGCGCCCCGGACTCCAGTACCTGCGCCGGGATGGTCTCGGGGCCGCGGGCGTGGGCCACCTGGACATCGTGACCGGCCGTGCTGAGCTTGGCAGCGAGGCTCCCGCCGATGGCACCGGCACCTATGACAGTAATTTTCATGAATTGTCCCTTGCATGGTTGTGCCGGCCCTCAGGGCAGCACGAGGTGATGGCTGGGTGGGGGTGCCGCCTGGCCTTGCGGCGGGTCGGGTCGGGGCTGGGCAGGAGTGCCCGGCGGTTTACGCCGGGCTGTCCTGCTGGCGGTAGCCGCTCGCGATGAGGGTGCGGAGCCGGTCGAGTGACTCCTCCTCGGTGCCGGTGCCCTTGATCCAGGCAACGGAACAGGCCGCGAGGAACAGGTCGTTGCCCCGCACGGAGGCGCGCACGCGCCCCGCGCGCTGCGCGGCGCGCACGTACTGATCGGTGGCGGTGATGAGGATGTGGCAGGGAATGGTGAGCGGGTTGTCCGGCTCCTGCGCCCGGGCCGCGGCCATGAGCGGGTCCGGCAGACCGCTGAAGGCGCTGAAGTACTCCTCCATCGCCCGCAGCCACTGCTCCAGCGCCACGACCGGGTCGCCGAGCCGGTCGATGTCCGCCTGACGGGCCACCAGCTCCTCGGAGCGCGTCTGCAGCACCGCCGCCAGCAGCGCTTCCCGGGTGGGGAAGTGCCGGTACAGGGTGCCGGGCCCCACGCCCGCCTCCTTCGCCACCGCCTCGAGAGAGGTCCCGACCCCGTACTGCAGGAAGTGACGCTGCGCGGTCTCCAGCAGGGCCGCGCGGTTGCGCTGAACGTCCGCACGCAGCTTGCGTCCCCGCACTTCACCGGCGCTCATGCGCCCTCCCGCCTGCCCTGATCCTGCGGCCGCACCAAAACGGATACTGCCTCCGTACACATCCGAGACTAAAACGGAGGCCCCATCCGGTCAAATCGGCGACCCGGCCACGGAGGTGAAGCGCGGTGGCCGCGCTCCGGAGCCCAAGCTGGAGATCGTGGTGGCGCAGGTTCTTGGGGACGGCCAGGAGGTCGGCGGTGCCGCGCCCAGATGGCGGGCGGGCCAAGGGCGTCGACGATGACATGGCCACGTACACGCGGTCCCTGCCGGCCAACGGCGTGCCCGTACCGCAGATCACCCAGAAGCTCGTCCTCTCCCCCGGCCCAGAACGTCAGGGCGTGACCTGCTGGTGCCCTATGACAGAGAGCAGTTCGAGCTTGCTGTGGCTCTCCGTGCCGGGGCGAGTGGTCAGCACCACCAGGGTCTGGGCGCGGTTCTCGGTGAACAAGACCTGGGCGTCGACGTCGATGCGGCCGAGTTCGGGATGGAGGATGGTCTTGCAGTCGTCGTAGCGTTGGGCGACCTCCTGAAGGTCCCACATCCGGACGAACTCGGGGCTGCGTTCCTGGAGTTCGGCGAGGATCCGGGCGGCTCGGGGGGTGTCGCTGCCGGCTGTCAGCGCGGCCCGCAGGCGGGCTGCCTGGGCGCGGCCGTGGCGTTCGTGGGTCTCCTCGGGAACCATCAAGCGTTCGGCCGGGTCCATGAACCAGCGGTAGTAGCCGCTGCGGGCCAGACCGGTGTGGCGGGTCTGGTCGCCGAGCAATGCGACGGCCAAGGGGTTCATCGCGAGGGTGTCGAACAGGTCGGTCTGCACCATGGCCGGAGCGTCGTCCAGGCGGTCCAGGACCCGCAGCAGCGTCGGGCTGACTTGTTCGGAGCGGTGGAAGCGGGCCGGGGCGTTGTGGCCGATGAGGACGAAGAGGTGGTCGCGTTCGTCCAGGGTCAGCCGCAGTGCCCGGGCGAGAGCCGCGGTGATCTGGACGGAGGGCTGCGGAGCACGCTGCTGTTCCAGCCGGGCGTAGTAATCGGTGGACATGCCGGCGAGTTGCGCGACCTCCTCGCGGCGCAACCCCTGCGTACGCCTGCGCGCCCCCTCGACCAGCCCGACGTCGCGGGGGCGCAAGGTCTCACGCCGGTGGCGCAGGAATTCCGCCAGTTCCTTCTTGTCCATGCGCCCATCCTCGCCGCATCCCGCCCGGCTATCCAGAGACCGCCGATCCATGGCTGAGCAGTCCTGTCCCTCCCGCGCAAAGCCGCTCATACGGCCGACCCCGATAGTGCTCGCAGCGAGACGACCCCTTGATCATGACCTGCATGACCCGCTGGGAAATTCGCCGGCTGTCAGCGGTGCGCCGCAGGCCGTCGGCCTGGAAGACGGCCCGCCGCGACGATCCCCCTCGAGGACACACAACGCTTTGGGCCCAACGCTCTGCACCCAACGCTTTGACCGGCCCGGGCCTCGTCACCCGGCCCGGCCCGGCTGACAGGACGATGTTGGCCGTGTCAGTCGGGCGTTCGCGTGCCCCTCAGCGCTCAGGACAGAGCACATCGCCGACCAGCAGTGCCCGACCACGCCTCCAGGAGGCTGCCGACGACTGTGTACGGATGCTCCTCCGGCCGGGCTCCACGGCTTGAGAAGACAGTGGTCGAGGTCGACCACATTGATGGCATCGATCGACGATCACATGGTGTTGGTCGGGTCTCGTCCTGACGAGCACCCGCTGTCTGAACGGGTCCGAGGTCTGCCCATGCAACAACAGCGCACGTCGTTTTGGATCTGGGGATGGTGCCTGGTCGGAGACGATCCGCGAGGTGCGCCACTCCCCCAGGCTTTAACTCGACGCCGGGGTCTCGTCCTTGGGTGCGCGGACAGTCGTAGAAGGAGGCACGGATGTGCCCTGCCCCGAGCTGAGTCCGTCCAGCAGGAGGTCCCCGAGTTCGGAGAAGGCGTCGCCGGCGGTCAGGCCGGTGCTCTCCAGAAGGACCCCCGACTGGACCGCGTCGATGGTGACCGCCACGACCTGGGCTGCGAAATGGCCGTTGAGCGCTCGGAAAACACCGGTCTGCACGCCCTCCTCGATCAGTTCGTGGACCCGGTGCGCCGCGGCGGCGGAGTTCTTGCGGTAGATCTGTGCGGTCGGTTCGTAACCGACCATGTCGTCGTAGAAGGCGTGGGAATGCCGGCGCATGGCCGTGCCGACGCCGGTGAGATAGACCCTGATGCGCTGCCGGGGGTCCGGCTCGGCCTGGACGGCGTGTTCGATCTCGGCCGTCGCGTCCCGGAAGAAGGCGCGGGTGACCGCCAGCACCAGCTGTTCCTTCGTGGAGGCGAGGCTGTACAGCGTCGCCTTGGAGCACCCCAGTCGCTGGGCGAGCTCATCCATGGTCACCGCGGTGAAGCCTTCGGCCAGGATGATCGCCTCGGCCTGGCGCAGCAGTTCGTCCCGCCGACGGGTGTCGACGACGCGCCTGCGTGCCGTCCGGCGCGGGCGTCGGTCGCGCGAGTCAGTTTGGGCCGTCACCGCAGCAGTCTCCCATGGGCGTCCCCGCCCAAAGCGGCGGGTGGTCGTCCGAGCCGGAAGGCCGACCCTTACAACTGGGTACTAACGTACCGCCTAACGTACCCGCAGTGTCGTCACGCACCGATCTGCAGCAGTGTCCGGCCGAGAACCTCTCGCTGGTCCAGGTGTTTCAGCGCGGCCGACGCCTGTTCCAAAGGGAAGACGGACGAGATGGGCGGGTCCAACCGGCCGGACTTCAGCAACGGCCAGAGTTCGTGCCAATAGACGCGGGCAGCTTCCGGATCCTGCCGCCAGTACTCGTCCATCCCGACTCCGAGCACCGAGGTGTTGGTCATCAGCAGTCGATTCACTTTGACCATGGGGATGCCCCGGCCCGCGAATCCCAGGACGAGGAGGCGCCCCGCCCCGTGCCGTAGCGCACGAAGCGAGTCCGGGAAGCGATCCCCGCCGACGGGGTCGACCACCACGTCGACTCCTCGGCCGTCGGTGAGGCTCCTGACCTTGTCGAGGAATCCGCCGACACGTACGACCTCGTGTGCTCCTACCGACCTGGCCAGTTCGGCCTTCTCGTCGGTGGACACGACGGCGATGACGCGCGCGCCATACGCCGCGGCCAGCTGGCAGGCCGCGCTCCCCACTCCGCCTGCGGCTCCCTGGACGAGGACGACCTCGCCAGGGCGGAGAGCACCCCGGTGGATGAGGGCGAAATGTGCGGTCAGGTAGTTCAGGGGCAGGGCCGCCCCACTGCGGGTGTCGACGTTGTCCGGGAGTGGAAAGACCATCGATGCGTCGACAGCGGCCGTCTGGGCGAAGCCACCGGTGACCGGCAGCGCTGCGACGCGGTCACCGGCGCGGAATCCGGCACCGTCCGTGCGGACCGTTCCGGACATCTCCCAGCCGGGCACGAAGGGCAGTTCGGGACGCGTCTGGTACTCCCCGCGAGTCTGCAGGAGGTCCGGGAAAACCACGCCCGCCCACTCGACGTCGATGAGAACCTGGCCCTCTTGGACCTCCGGCTCCGGAAGCTCTCGTACGACCAAAGCGTCAGGACCCTCGAAAGCGGTGACGATTACACCCTGCATCAATACCTCCCGGCCCCAGGACCATCTCGAGACCACTGCGTGCTTGCAGAACTGCTGACCGGGTCGGCGGGGTGACTGTCTCCGACGTTCACCCGGCTTCGGAGCAGGCGTGGGCGTGTACCTGCTTGCCCGCCAGGTTCGTGGTTACCTAGTCGGCGGCTTCGCCCGTGAGGAATGCCGCGGTTTCGGCGATGTCCTCGGGCCTGCCGGTGTGGCGAATCGGGACGTGGAGGTCGCGGTCAGTTCGGTGACCCGGTCGGCGGTGCTCACTGCTGGTCCTTGCGGTCGATGATCGGCAGGAGCAGGCGGCTGGGGTGGTTCGGGCCGTGATGGATGTGGTTGACCGCGGGGATCATCTGTTCCTCGCTCTCACGGGCTATGACGCCGCCGGTGTTGGTGTTGCGGTCGTAGCGGGGGAAGTTGCTGCTGGAGACGTCGACGCGGATGCGGTGTCCGGGGAGGAACACATTGGATGTGGCGGTCATGTCGACGGTGATTTCGTAGACCGTGCCTGGCTTCATGAGTTCTTCCGTGGCGAGACCATCGCGGTAGCGGGCGCGCAGGATTCCGTCGCACAGGTTGATCGCTTTGCCGTCGGGGAAGACGTCGATGAGCTTGGCGGTGAAGTCGGTGTCCACCGCCGATGAGGACACGAACAGGGTCAGGCTGACCGGACCGGTGACCTCGACAGCCTCATTGAGTACGGCGGTTGCGAAGCACAGGACGTCCTCGCGGCCGGCGACACTCCGCTGGTCGACCGGGCCGCCGAACCCCGGCGTCATCGGCAGGCACGCCCCGCCGACTGTGGGAACCGGGCGGCGCGGATCGTAGAGGTAGGTGTCGTGCCCGGCACCGGTCGGCGGCTCGGTGGTCAACGCGCCGTCGCCGTCCGCTGTGTTGGCGTGACCGGCGCTGGTCAGGTGGAAGTCGGTCCACTGCGTGTCGGGCAGCGGCCACTCCTGCTCATCACGCCACTGGTCGATGCCCATCACGAAGAGCTTCACGGGTGCCACGTCGTCCAGAGCGGTGGTGTCGCCCCGGAGCCAGCGGTCGAAGAACTTCACATGCAGGCCGGTCAGGCCCATCATCTGGGCACCGGCCAGCGGACCGAAGGAGCGGTCGGAGTAGACGCCACTCGTGGACATGTGATCCCACGGACCGATGACCAGCCGTTGCCCCTCACGCGCCTGCGCACTGCCCGCCTTCTGGCGGGCGGCGGTGTAGGTACGCACGGTCTGGCCGATGTACAGGTCGTACCAGCCACCGATGTTCAGCGCCGGGGCGGTGACGTTCTTGAGCTCGGGGGTGAGCTCCATGGCGTCCCAGTACCCGTCGTGGGAGGGGTGGGCCATCCAGTCGTCCCACCACTTGCCGTACGCCGCCAGGACCGGAACCTCGCCCGTCGGCAGCACATCGTTGAGAGACTCGGGAAACAGCGCCGCCTGTCCCAGCTGCTGCAGCTGGGACAGGGTGTCCTCGCCGGCCGCCAGGGACCGCTGTGCGTCGGCCGCGTACATCAGGGCGTTCCACCACGTGACCAGACTCAGTGACAACGCGCCGCCCGCGGAGAACCAGGGCGCCTCGTAGTTGTCGATCGAGGTGAAGGTCGGCGCGATCGCCTTGAGAGCGGGGGCGCCGGTGGCGGCGGTCTCCCACTGGACCATCCCGCTATAGGACGCCCCGAACATGCCCACCGTGCCGTCCGACCACGGCTGGTCGGCGATCCAGGCGACGGTGTCCTCACCGTCGGCCCGGTCCGCCATATGCGGTACGAACTCGCCCTCCGAGCGGTAGGTGCCCCGGCAGTCCTGCACCACCACCGCGTACCCGGCCTCCAGCAACGCGAGGAACCCGGGCATGGACTCATGAGCGAGGCCCATCACGTCCTTGCCGTACGGCAGACGCACGAGCAGCGTCGGCGCCTTCCCCTCGGCCGGACGCCACACGTTGGCGGCAAGGGCTACGCCGTCACGCATCGGAACCCGGACATCTATCTCGTACAGGTGCTGCATCGGTGCTCCTCGTTGAGCTGACGGCATCGCCTCCGGATTTGGGTACGTTAAGAGGTACGTTCGTACCCTGTCAATTACCTAAAGGGTCAACCTGCGTGGCGCCTCGCACGAGCAGCTGAGAGATCGCCGGGCACGGCTATTTGTCCGCGCCGACCTTGGCGGTGTCCAACTCGCCCTGCGGCGGCGTGATGGCTCGGGAGTGCAGGACCTTGCGGGCCTGTTCGGTGTCGAAGTCGTTCTCCCACTTGCCGATCACGATCGTGGCGACGGCGTTGCCAAGGACGTTGATGAAGACGCGGCCCTCGTTCAGGATGCGGTCGATGCCGACGATCAGCGAGAGGGCGGCGAGCGGGATGTGGCCGACCGCGGTGACGGTGCTGGCGAGGACGATGAACGCGCCGCCCGCGATCCCGGCGGTGCCCTTGCTGGTGAGCATCATGACGCCGACCATGATCAGCTGCTGCTGCCAGGACAGGTCGATGCCCATGGCCTGGGCGAGGAAGAGGGAGGCCATCGTGAGGTAGACCGCGGAGCCGTCCAGGTTGAAGGAGAACCCGGAGGGGATGACGATGCCGACCACGGGCCGGCCGATGCCGAGGATCTCCAGTTTGCGTACCAGCTGGGGCAGGACGGCCTCGCTGGAACAAGTGCTGAGGGCGACGAGCAGTTCGGCCTTGAGGAAGCGGATGAGGCCGAACAGGCTCAGGCGGCAGGCCCGCATGATGGCGCCGAGGACGACCAGGACGTAGATGACGCAGGTCGCGGTGAACAGGATGATGAGGAAGCCGAGCTGTTTGAGGCTCTCGGCGCCGTAGGTGGCGACCACGGTGGCCAGGGCGCCGAAGGTGCCCAAGGGCGCGAGCCGCATCACCCAGCCCACGATGCGGAAGACGACGTCCGACAGCGCCTTGATGCCGCGGGTCAGCGGTGCCCCTTCTTCGCCGGCCATGTTCAGGGCCACACCGAAGACGATCGAGACCATCAGCGCGGCCAGGATCGCATCCCCGGTGATCGCGCCCAGCAGGGAGGCGGGGATGAGGGAGGAGACGAAGCCGGTGAAGGTGGCGTGCTCGGTGGCGGTCTTGGGCACGTCGTCGGCGTTCAGGGACGAGGGGTCGACGTGCAGGCCGGAGCCGGGCTGGAAGATGTTGGCGACGACCAGCCCGATCAGCATGGACGCCAGGGACAGCACCAGGAAGTAGCCGATCGCCTTCACACCGATCCGGCCCGCCTTGCGCAGGTTGTCCATGGAGGCGATGCCGGTGGTGACCACGCAGAAGACGACCGGGACCACGATCATCTTGACCAGCGCGATGAACCAGTCGTTGAGCGGCTTCAGGTCCTCACCCAGCCCGGGCACGAGGATGCCGACGGCGATGCCGAGGACGGCGGCCAGTACGACCTGGAACCACAGCTCCCGTATGAGACGGCTCAGCCGTGACCGCTGCGGGCGGCCGGCGGTGGTGGTGCTTGTCATCGTTGGTGCTCCCTTGCACGACGATTGTGTGTAGCCCTGTCCCGTGGGGGGTGCGGAGGACGCGACGCGTACGCGCGCCCCTATGTCGTGTGTGACGCCCCTATCTCGTGTGTGGCGCCCGTATCCGGCGGTGCCGGCCGACGGCGCCCGCCCGATGGCGGACGCGTCTGCGGTGGGGTGGCGGTCAGCTGTGCAGGGCGCGCAGCACCTTGTAGAAGGCGGCCTTGCTCTCGAAGCCGATGCCGGGGGTGCCGGTCAGGCCGACGCGGCTCTTCTCGACGACGGCGTCGTCGGCGAAGCCGCCGGTGGGCTGGAACTCACCCGGGTAGGACTCGTTGCCGCCGAGCTTGAGGGCGGCTGCGATGTGCAGGGAGAACTGGTGCCCGCCGTGCGGGATGCAGCGCCTCGATGACCAGCCGTGCTGACGGAGCATGTCCTGGATGCGCAGGTACTCCACCAGACCGTAGGAGAGCGCGGGGTCGACCTGGATGGTGTCGCGGTCGGGGCGCAGGCCGCCGTAGCGGATCAGGTTGCGGGCGTCCTGGAGGGAGAAGAGGTTCTCGCCCGTGGCGATGGAGCCGGTGTAGTGCTCGGCGACGGTGGCGTTGAGGTGGTAGTCGAGCGGGTCGCCGATCTCCTCGTACCAGAACAGCCCGTAGGGCTCGATGGCCCGTCCGTACTCCAGGGCCGTGTTGAGGTCGAAGCGGCCGTTGACGTCGACGGCCAGCCGGGAGCCGTCGCCGTCCAGGACGTCGATGACGGCCTCGATACGGCGCAGGTCCTCCGCCAGGTCGGCGCCGCCGATCTTCATCTTGACGACGTCATAGCCCAGGTCGAGGAAGCCGCGCATTTCGTCCTGAAGATCGGTGAGGGTCTTGCCGGGGGCGTAGTAGCCGCCGGCGGCGTAGACGAAGACGTCGTCGTCGGGCTGCCCGTCGCCATAGCGCTCGGACAGATACCGGTACAGCGGCTTGCCCTCGATCTTGGAGGCCAGGTCGAACAGGGCCATGTCCACCACACCCACCGCGACCGAGCGCTCGCCGTGCCCACCGGGCTTCTCGTTGTTCATCATCACGTCCCACGCCTTGGCGTGGTCCAGGCCGCCCTGCTCGTCGAGCAGAGTGCCGGGCTCGGCCTCGAGGAGGCGGGGCAGGACCCGGCGGCGCAGGATCTCGCCGGCGCTGTAGCGGCCGTTGGAGTTGAAGCCGTAGCCGACCACGGGCTTGCCGTCCCGGATGAGGTCGCTCTGGATGGCCACGATCGAACAGTCCATGGAGCTGAAGTCGATCCAGGCGTTGCGGATCGAGGAGTTGATCGGAACGACGCCCTCGTAGACGTTGGTGATCTTCACTGCGGAGCCTTTCTCATATCTTATAAGATGTGACGCCTGTTAGAGTGAGCTGGTCCGTTGAGGGATGTCAAGGGGTGGGGAATCTCCGGAAAGGGACGGTCAGGGGGCTATGGCAGGGCAGAACCTGTTCCTCAGCAAGAGCGACCTCGCCTACGCGGAGCTCCGCGATCGGATCCTCTCCGGCACTCTTCCTGCCGGGTCACGGCTCGCCCAGTACGACCTCGCCGAGTCCCTCAACATGAGCATCACGCCCCTGCGCGAGGCCATCCGCCGCCTCAGCAGCGAGGGACTCCTCACCGTCGAAACCCACCGCGACGTCCGGGTCTCCGTCATGAACTCGAACGAGGCCCGCCAGCTGTTCGAGGTCCGCCTGTCCCTGGACCCGACCGCCGCCGAACTCGCCGCCCAGCGACGGACCGACGACGACATCGCCACCATGCAGGCCGCCGTCGACAAGCTCCTTCCCGTCACCCGCCAATGGGGGGAAGAGGCACTCACCGCCCACCGCGCCTTCCACCAGGCGCTGTACCGGGCCTCGCACAACGACGTCCTCATCCGCCTCCTGGACGACCTGTGGGACAAGTCCGACCGCTACCGGCGCCTCGGCCTCGAACTCCCGCCCGGTGACGAACCCCGCACCCGGGACCTTCAGGAGCACCACCAACTTGTCTCCCTGATCGTGGACGGCCGCGCCGCCGAGGCCGCCCAGCTGATGCGAGGCCACATCACCCACAGCCTCACCGCCACCGCCATCAGCGCCCTCGAAGACCGCGAGGGCATGCAGGCAGACGAGTCCGCGGGCGGACCGACGAGCCGGTGATCACCCGCCCCACAAGAGCCGGGGGCTCTTTGTTGCCGTAGGCGGCATAGATGCTGCGCCGGTTGATCACCCTGGCCTCGGTCGGGCCAGAGCCTTCCTCCAGATCACCTCAAGACCGTCTCCCGCCCAAGGGAGTTGTCGTCCTCCCGCGCCGCCGGCGTGTCGAACGCACCCTGGGGTGGATCACGAACGCCTGCCGCAACCCGGGCGTTCGCTGACGAGCCCGTGCGATCTCTCCGGTGCTGGTACGCGCCGATCGACCACCTGACAATCCCACTCGTGTCCACCACTACCCATCGACCTCAGAATCTCCATCTCTAACTTGATACTGAGTTCCACTTTTACTATCGTGCGTCACTACCGGTATGCACACCCGGACGAGCTGGTCGTCGTCGGCGCGACCAGCGGGGAGTGGCAATGCGAGAGATCAGCACGTACGTCGACATCGACGCGAAACCCCGGATCGTGTGGGAGGTCCTCACCGACTTCGCCCGCTGTCCGGACTGGAATCCGTACGTCCGCGAGGTGACCGGAGAGATCCGGGTCGGGGGCACGCCGGCCCTTCGGACTCAGCCCGCCAAGGGTGGCCCGGTCAACTTCAGAGCGCGGGTGACAGCCGTGACGGAGGCATCGAACTGCGCTGGGCCGGCGGGCTACCCGTTCCGGGTCTCTTCGGCGGCGACCACGGCTTCGCCTTCAGTCCGCACGACGGCGGGACGCGGGTGACCCAGGACGAGAGGTTCTCAGAGCTGCTGGTACCCGTGATGAGCAGCATCATCGACCGCACGTTGGAGAACTTCGAGCGGATGAACCAGCACCTCAAGGACTGGGCGGAAGCCAAAGCCTCCGCCGGGGCAGGGCGCTGACCGCACACCAACTGCCCTGCTGTGCGGAGACGTTCAGTCGGCAGTGGACGCACCTGCCCGGACTGCCTCCCCGCGGGCGGGGGCCGATCCCCGTGCCGGAGGCGTGGCGCGGCGCACGAACAGATTCGTCATACGAGTGCCCGTCGAGGCTCCTGAAAGGACCGACTGCAATGAGAATTCTCCTCCTGGGCGCCACTGGCGCGACCGGCGGCCTCTTCACGGACGCGGCCACCGCCGCCGGACATGAGGTGATCGCCTTCGTGCGCGACCCGGCCAAGCTCGCCGAGCGGGAGGGGGTGACCGCGGTCGCTGGTGACGTCCGCGACGCCGATGCGCTGGCCGGGGCCATGCGCGACGTGGACGCCGTGGTCAGCACCCTGGGGATCGGCAAGGCCAAGGATCCGGCGAACTTGATCACCGACAGCACTCGCGCGCTCGTCCAGGCCGCCGAGGCCGGCGGCACCAAGCGAGTGGTGATCATGTCGGCCTTCGGCGTCGGCGAATCCCTGGCAAAGGCCTCCGGGATCCTCCGGTTCCTCTACAAGGGCGGCAAGGCGAACTTCGCCGACAAGGCCGCGGGCGAGCACATCCTCGCCGCCTCCGCCCTTGACTGGACGCTCGTCTATCCGGTGCTGCTGACCAACAAGCCGGCCACGGCCGTCCAGGCCATCGACCTGAAGCAGCTCGACCGCCTGCCCGGCGTGCCCAGGATCTCCCGGGCCGATGTCGCCGCATTCCTGCTCAGCGCCGCCACCGAGGGCTCCTGGTCCCGGCGCACCGCGGTGCTCACCAAGTAGTCGGTGGAGGCGGCATCGTGCCAGGGCCCACCGGGTCGTTCGCCGTGAGCACGACGTCCCCCGGACTGCCCCTCAGCTGCTCCTCCTCGGACATGGTCAGTGTTCGTCCTTACGGTCGGAGCCTCATGGCATGTGCCAGATCTGTGGCATGTCAGGCAGTAGCCCGGTGAGATGTGCGGCGGGGTAGAAGCCGGTCACGCGGTTACTGCCGGCCGGCACCACCCGCTCGGTTCCTGTGCGCCGCGCCGCCTCCACGTTGTGCCTGCCGAGCACATTGGCTTGAAGCAGGTCCGCAAGTGGCGCCTCGCCCGGCGCGCCGCCCAGGTGGAGCACGCGGTCGGTCCCCGCGAGCGTCCACTCCACGGCGGCCGGGTCCCTCAAACGCGCCGCATCACGCCGCAGTGCCTCACGCACCCCGGAACCGATGTTCCCCGCCGCGCCCGTTGCCGCCACCCTCCCCAGGCCCGTGAGCAGGTCTGGGACCTCCTGACCATGACGTGGGGATTTTGGTAAACGCGTTCGGCCGGGGTGCTCCAGCCACACGTCGGTCGCGATCGCCAAAGGCGGGTCGGTGCCACGGACGGGCCGGGTGAGCGTCCGACGTCGCCCAGTGCGTTCGCCCGCATTCAGCGGCTATCGCCTTCAGTTCCCCACCTGAGCAGTTCGGCCGCAGGGCTGGAACTCAAAGGAAACACACCGCACCGACCGCCCCCCGCGCGCGCCGTGCCCGTCCCGCGCTTGGTTACGGATCCGTTCCGAACTCTTGACGACAGCCGTATGACTGCGTAGACATGACAGCGCAGACAGACCGCGTGACCAGTCACTGGCGGTTCTGACATCATCTGGCTCGTACATCCGGCCATCGGGAGACACCATGACGCGAGGAACGGCACGGAGCGGTAACACCGCGGCTCCGCGCAGCGTGGATGTGGCCCGTCTGGCGGGGGTCTCGCAGAAGACGGTGTCGCGGGTTTTCAATGACGAGCAGTACGTCTCCGCCGATGTGCGCAGGCGCGTCCTCGAAGCCGTTGAAGAGCTCGGCTACCGGCGTAACAACGCCGCCCGGGCACTGGCCTCCGGGCGCACTCGCTCCATCGGTGTGGTGACTCTGGGCACGGCCCTGTACGGGCCCGCCTCGCTGCTCATGGGTGTCGAGCGGGTCGTCCGGGACACGGGATACGCGCTGCGCGTGGTCAACACGATGGAGGGCGACGCCGCGGGCGTGACCGGTGCCGTGAGTTCACTCCTCGATCAGGGCGTGGACGGCATCGTCATCTCCGAACCGATCGACGAAGCGGGTGCCGAAGGAGACGCTTCCTTCCGCATCGACGTTCCGGTCCTCGTCCTGGGTGCGCCACTACCCGTCACCGCGCCCAGGGCGCTGATCGCGGGGGGCGGTGCCGACCTGATGGCACACTCCGCCATCGAGCACCTGCTGGATCTCGGGCACCTGACAGTCCATCATCTGGCCGGTCCGCAGCGGTGGTACGCCGCCCGGGACCGCCTCGAGGGATGGCGGGCGACGCTGACCGCTCACGGCAGGACCGTACCGCCGGTCGTCGAGGGCGACTGGTCGGCCGCGTCCGGGTACCGGGCGGGACGCGAACTGGCCGAAGACAGTGACGTCACAGCAGTGTTCGTCGCCAACGACGACATGGCGATCGGCCTGATCCGCGCGCTGGCGGAGGCCGGACGTCGGGTGCCGGAGGACGTCAGCGTCGTCGGCTTCGACGACATTCCGGTCGCCGCCTATGTGTCTCCTCCCCTGACCACGGTGCGGCAGCCGTTCGACGCTGTGGCGCAGGAGGGACTCAAGCGTCTGGTGCATGCCATCGAGAACCCGAACGCAGATCCCTTAGCGACGAGCGATCCACCGATCGATCTCGTCATCCGCGCCTCGACCGCGCCACCACCGAGCCGGACGACCCCGGTTCCTGGCCGGCACATCGCCTCTCGTTCACTCGGGGGTGCGGACCATCCGCCGCTCCCGAGCGGAGACCCGTCCACCCACCGCTGACCCCACCGGTCAGCCCGAACAACAGCAAGCTCAAGGCGGGCGCGTGACTTCAGGACGAGCCGCTTCTTCCGGTCACGCCCCGCCTCCTTTCGACGCCTCCCCCGCACGATCACCGCGGGGCCGTTCCTGAACCCAGCAGGCACTGAGCCAGGTTTCCCCGCCTTCTCTGCCTCTGGTTTCGTCCCCTTCTTCTTCGGCCGCGACCGCCACCTCCGCACACGGAAGGCGTGCCGGCCCCGGTCCACGAGGACCCGCACCCGGCCCCGTCGGTGTCCGAGCCTCGGTAGGCGCGTCCGCGCCTCTCCTTCACCACACCTCCGTGCGCCCTTGCCAGGCGTGCCGTCATCTTCGCCACCTGCGGGAGTTCACCATGCTCAGAAACACGTCCACATCCATGTCCGGCCGCTCCTCGATGAGCCGTCGGCTGTTCCTCACCACGACGGGTGCCGTCTCGCTCGGCCTCACTCTCACCGCCTGCGGTGGCAGCGACTCCGGCGGCTCGTCCGGGTCCTCCAAGCCTGTCAGTCAGGCCGACATCGACAAGGCGATGAAGACGCCGACCGAGCTGACGTTCTGGACCTGGGTCCCGAACATCGACAAGGAAGTCGCCCTCTTCGAGGCGAAGTACCCGGCCATCAAGGTCAAGGTCGTCAACGCCGGCCAGGGCACTCCGCAGTACACCAAGTTGCGTACGGCTCTGAAGGCCGGCAGCGGCGCCCCGGACATGGTGCAGATCGAGTACCAGGCCATCCCGACCTTCACCATCACCGACAGTCTGCTCGACCTGCGGCCGTACGGCGCCTCCGCGCTCAAGGAGAAGTTCGTCGACTGGACCTGGCAGCAGGTCAGCGGCAGCAAGGGCGAGGTGTGGGCGATCCCCCAGGACACCGGCCCGCTCGGCATGCTGTACCGCAAGGACATCTTCGACAAGCACGGCATCAAGGTCCCCACGACCTGGGACGAGTTCGCCGCCGCGGCCCGCAAGCTCCACAAGGCCGACCCCGACGTCTACCTGACCAACCTCGCGGCCAACCAGGTCGCCGCCTGGCACGGCCTGTTGTGGCAGGCGGGCGCCAAGCCGTACGTGGTGTCCGACAGGAGCGACATCACCATCGGTGTCGACGACGCCGTCTCCAGGAAGCTCGGCGCGTACTGGGGTGGCCTGGCCCAAGAAGGGGTCGTCAGCACCGACCCGGACTTCACCGACGGCTGGTACGCCGGGTTCAACAAGGGCAAGTACGCCACCTGGATCACCGCAGCCTGGGGACCGGCCTTCCTCTCCGGCTCCGCCAAGGCCACCTCCGGTAAGTGGCGCGCCGCCCCCCTCCCGCAGTGGGACGCGTCGAAGCCGAGCTCGGGCAACTGGGGCGGCTCGACCACCGCGGTCATCCGCTCCACCAAGAACCCCATCGCGGCCGCCCAGTTCGCACAGTTCCTCAACAGCGACCCGGCCAGCGCGAAGATGTTCGCCACCGAACAGTTCTTCTTCCCCGCCACCAAGGCCCTCCTCACGGACGCCACGTTCACCGGCGACGCGCCCGCCTTCTACGGCGGCCAGAAGGTCAACCAGGTCTTCGCCGACATCAGCTCCACGGTCAACTCCTCCTTCCAGTGGCCCCCGTTCCTCGACCAGGCGGCGACCGACTGGACCGAGACGGTCGGCAAGTCCCTCGCCGACAAGACCGACACAGTCCGCGCGCTCGGCACCTGGCAGACGCGACTCACCACCTACGCCAAGAGCCAGGGCTTCACCGTCGAGACGCCGTAACGGCCCGTCGGGTCCCGTGCGGAGGCGCGGGACCCGCCCCCACTGACACAGTCCCATCCCTCAGAAAGGCCCGATGATGACTGCCACAACCGCGGCCTCCCCCAAGGGCAGGAGGCGAGAGGGGTCGACACGCCTCGGGCGCGGCGGCAAGAGCCGTCAACGGGCGGCGGGACCGCTGTTCGTCGCACCGTTCATGGTGCTGTTCCTGCTGCTCTTCCTCGCCCCGCTCGGCTACGCCGCCTATCTCAGCCTGTTCCAGGAACGCCTCATCGGCGGCACGGCGTTCGTCGGGCTCGACAACTACGCCCAGGCCCTGAGCGATTCGCAGTTCCTGCACGGCATCGGACGCGTCGCACTGTTCTTCGTCATCCAGGTCCCTGTGATGCTGCTGCTGGCGCTGGTGTTCGCCCTCGTCCTCGACAGCGGGCTGCTCCGGCTCGCCCGTGTCATCCGACTGGGCATCTTCGTCCCGTACGCCGTCCCCAGCGTGGTCGCCGCGCTCATGTGGGGCTACCTGTACGGACCGGACTTCGGCCCCTTCGCCCAGTTCAGCCGCAACCTCAGCCTGCCCGTCCCGCACTTCCTCAGCGACGGCTGGATGCTCGGCAGCCTCGCCAACATCGTGACCTGGGAGTTCGTCGGCTACAACATGATCATCCTGTACGCCGCCCTGCGCACCATCCCCGAGGAGCTGTACGAGGCCGCCGCGATGGACGGGGCCGGCGCATGGCGGACCGCCTGGTCGATCAAACTGCCGGCCCTGCGCCCCGCGCTGATGCTCACCCTGCTGTTCTCGGTGATCGGCAGCTTCCAGCTGTTCAACGAGCCGAAGCTGTTGATGACCATCGCCCCGGACGTGATCAGCAGCTCCTACACGGCCAACCTCTACGCCTACACGCTCGCCTTCACCGGCCAGCAGGTCAACTATGCAGCCACGGTGTCCTTCCTCCTCGGCCTCGTCATCGTGATCGCCTCTTACGCCGTCCTGCTCACCGCGAACCGCAGGAGGTCCTCGTGACGACCGCCACCCGCATGGCCACGACCGCCGAGCCATTGACGAAGCCGCCTTCCGCCGCGCCACCTCGGCGGGGATCCGCCTCCCGGCGCCGCAGCACCCCGCTGACAATCGCCATGCTGGCGGTCCTGGCCTACTTCCTCCTGCCCCTGTTCTGGCTGCTGGTCGCCTCGACCAAGAGCACCCAGGACCTGTTCAACAGCTTCGGTCTGTGGTTCTCGCACGCCCCGCAGCTGCTGACGAACGTGAAGCAGACCTTCGCCCAGGACGACGGGGTCTTCGTGCACTGGCTGCTCAACACGGTCATGTACGCGGGCGTCAGCGCGGTCGGGGCCGCGTTGCTCGCGGCCGCCGGCGGGTACGGTTTCGCGAAGTTCCGCTTCCGTGGTGACCGGTTCTCCTTCAACCTGGTGCTCGGCGCCGTCATGGTCCCGGCCACCGCGCTGGCGATCCCGACGTATCTGCTGTTCGCCAAGGCAGGTCTGGTCAACACCCCGTGGGCGGTCATCCTGCCCTCGCTGGTCAACCCCTTCGGTCTCTACCTCATGCGCATCTACGCACAGGACGCCGTCCCGGACAGCCTCCTCGAGGCGGCACGGATCGACGGCGCCGGGGAAGCGCGGATCTTCGGCACGATCGTGCTGCGGCTCCTCGCCCCGGGCTTGGTCACCGTGCTGCTGTTCACGCTCGTGGCGACCTGGAACAACTACTTCCTGCCGCTGATCATGCTCAATGATCCGAATCTGTACCCCGTCACCGTCGGCCTCTCCTCCTGGGCAGCGCAGGCGCAGAACGGCGGGGCCGGTGCCAGCAGCGACATGCTCGCACTGGTCGTGACCGGCTCCCTCATCTCGATCCTGCCCCTCGTCGTGGCCTTCCTGCTGCTCCAGCGGTACTGGCAGAGCGGCCTGGCCGCCGGCGGCGTCAAGCAGTAGGGCCCGCAGCCCTCGTACCACTCCCTGCATTTATCGGAGGTGTCCCCTCATGGCGGCTCTGCCTGCCCGCGTCCTCTTCGGCGCCGCGTATTACCACGAGTACACGCCCGCCTACGACCCCGAACTGCGGCCCGACGAACGGCTCAAGACCGACCTGGACCTGATGGCCGAGGCGAACTTCACCGTGATCCGGGTCGGCGAGTCGGTCTGGTCGACCTGGGAGCCGGAGAACGGACGCTTCGACCTCGACTGGCTCCAGCCGGTGCTGGACGGCGCCCACGAACGCGGCATCTCCGTCGTCCTCGGGACGCCGACATACGCGGCTCCGCCGTGGCTGGCCCGCCAGTACCCGGAAATCACCGCCGAGAACGCCACCGGGCAGCGCCTGGGCTGGGGTGCACGCCAGGAGATCGACTTCACCCACCCCGCCTTCCGCTTCCACGCCGAGCGGGTCATCCGCAAGATGGTGGCCCGGTACGCCGACCACCCGGCGATCATCGGCTGGCAGGTGGACAACGAGCCCGGCCTGCACCTCCTGCACAACCGCGGTGTCTTCGAGCGCTTCGTGGACCACCTGCGGGAGAAGTACGGAGACGTCGAGACCCTCAATCGAGAATGGGGCCTGGTCTACTGGTCGCACCGCCTGTCCACGTGGGCCGACCTGTGGACCCCCGACGGCAACGAACAGCCCCAGTACGACGTCGCCTGGCGGGAGTTCCAGGCCCGGCAGGTCACCGAGTTCATCGGCTGGCAGGCCGACATCGTCCGCGAGTACGCCCAGCCCGGCCAGTTCGTCACCACCTGCATCTCCTACACCCGCCAAGGGGTGGAGGACGACGAGATGTCGGACCGCCTCGACATCGCCTCCGGCAACCCGTACTACGACATGCAGGACGGCCTGCTGCTGCCCGATCCCACTCCGGATGCCCACGAGCAGAAGTGGAAGACCACCGGGGTGTGGTCGATGTACCAGACCGCGGACTGGATGTTCTCCTCCCGCCAGGCGCCGTTCCTGGTCACCGAGACCAACGCCCAGAGCATCGGTTTCGCATGGGACAACCGGCCCGGCTACGACGGCCAGTGGCGGCAGGCCGCCTGGGCGCACGTCGCGCGCGGGGCGCGGATGATCGAGTACTGGCAGTGGCAGACCCTGCGCTTCGGCGCGGAGACCTACTGGGGCGGCGTCCTCCCGCACAGCGGCCGGCCCGGCCGTACCTATGCCGAAATCGCCCGCCTCGGCGCGGAGTTCGAGACGGCGGGCGAGCTCGTCGCGGGGCTCGAGCCGGACGCCGACATCACGATGGTCTACTCGATGCCGAGCAAGTGGCTGATGCAGAAGTATCCGCCGCTCGCGACCCCCGACGGCGAACCTGACGCTGCCGCCTACCACCGCATCTTCGACCCCTTCTACCGCGGCGCCTTCGACGCGGGCCGCCAGGTCCGCATCATCCACGCCCGCCAGCTGCACGAGCGGATGGCACCGGAGGAAGCCGCACGCCGCCACCCCGTGCTGGTGGTACCGGCGCTGTACATCGCCGCCGACGCCACCATCGACTGGCTCGCCGCCTACGCTCACGCCGGCGGCCACCTGGTCCTCGGTCCGCGCACCGCCTACGCCGACCACGAGGCCCGGGCCCGTCACGAACCGGCCCCCGGGCGGCTGGTGGAAGCCGCGGGCGTCCAGTACGACGAGTTCGGCAACCTCGCGCACGACGTCCCGATCCGCGCCGTGCCAGGTGGCCCGTTCGAGGTGCCCGCGGATGCCACGGCGACGCAGTGGATCGAGGGCCTCACGGTCACCGACGCCGAGGTTCTCGCCGTGTACGAGCACCCCCATTACGGCCGCTGGCCCGCGGTCACGACCCGCGGCCACGGCGCGGGCCGCGTCACCACCGTCGGCACGGTGCCGGGCCGCGACCTCGCCCGGGCGCTGGCCGAATGGCTGGTCCCGGCCGCGAGCAGCGGGTGGCGCGACCTCCCCGCATCGGTCACCGCGACCACCGGCACCTCACCCGACGGACGCCGTGTCCACATCGTCCACAACTGGAGCTGGGAGCCCGTGAGCGTCCCCGCCCCGGCGGACCTCTCCGACGTCCTGACGGACACCCCCGTCCTGACGGGCACGGCGCTGGACCTCGGCGCCTGGGACGTACGCGTACTCGTCTCCACCGACGCCGACAGCGCGCCGACTCCTGGAGCAACCAACCGATCCTGATCCATCCCCTGAGGAGGGGCCATGCAGAGAAGAAGGCTTGGACGAGCCCTCGGAACCTTCGCGGCGACGTCCGCGATCCTCGCGATACCCATGGTCAGCGCGCAGGCGTACAACCCAACGGGCGGAACCCTCTACCAGCTGGGCACCGAGCCGTGCCTGAAAGGGCGGGGCAACTGCGCGGTCTACCCGAAGTCGGCGCAGCTGCCGAGCGGACGTCTGGTCGCGTCCTTCGAGAAGTCCACGGTCGTGACGGCGACGGGCAGCGCCGACAAGCAGACGCTCCCCGTCTACAAGAGCGATGACCACGGAACCAGCTGGCAGCCGCTGTCCGAGGTCAAGGCTCCGGCATATCTCTCCAGCGACCCGCAGTACGCGAAGTACACGAGCAACTGGACGAACCCCTACCTGTACGTCCTTCCGCAGGACGTCGGGAACCTGAAGCAGGGCACGCTGCTGCTCGCGAGTGTCGTCTCGGGCGACGACTACTACTACAAGGAGCACAAGGCGGCCGACCCGAACTGGACGCCGACCAACGACGGCGACCGCAAGGACCTGGCGATCGCCCTGTACTCCAGCACCGACGACGGTGCGACGTGGAAGGTCGAGAACGTCGTCGCGACCGGCGGCTGGCAGGGCGGCAGCGCGGGCGCCGTCGGCCAGAACATCGCGGCCGCGAACACGAACCAGCAGGTGGACCCTGTCTGGGAGCCGTACCTGATGGTCTACAAGGGCAAGCTCGTCTGCTACTACTCCGACGAGAACGACTACACCGGCTTCAACGCGACCACCGGTGTCCCGACCCTCGACCCCGCCAACGACACGGCCACGGACTCGCAGGGCCAAATCCTGGCCCACAAGACCTGGGACGGCACCGGCGCCGTGTGGAGCGCCCCCGTCGTGGACATCGCGGGGCTGACCCAGACCATGGGTGGCGGCAAGACGGAGATCGGCGGCGGGCGGCCGGGCATGGCGAACGTCGTCCGTACGACGGACGGCAAGTGGCTGCTGACCTTCGAGTACTGGGGCGGCGGAGTCAACACCAAGTACGTGCTCGCCGACGACCCGCTGAAGTTCTACACCGGCTCCGCCACCGGCACGGGCGTCACCAGCCTGCCGCTCGACACCGGCTCGCACGCCCTCGCGACGGGCGGCAGCCCGGTCCTCATCAAGCTGCCCGGTGGCCGCCTGGTCTACAACGCCGCCGGCAGCGGCAACGTCTGGGTCAACGACAGCGGACGCAGCGACGGCGCCTGGAAGGAATACCAGACGACCTCGCAGGCCGGCTACAGCCGCAACCTCCAGTACGTCGACGGCACCGGCCGCATCGTGATCCTCAACAACCAGGGGACCTCGACGCTCAAGTTCGCCGAGGTCGATCTCGGCCACACGGACGGCGCCTACTACCAGCTGGTGAACCGCAAGACCGACCAGGTGATCGGCACCGGGAACAAGACCAACGACGCGAACATCGGCAACGCGGACGTTCCCGACGTCCGGCTCGAGGCCCCGGGCTCGGCGGGCAACGCGGACACCCAGTACTGGCACGTGACGACCGAGCCGAACGGTGGCGTGAGCCTGCTGAACAAGTCGGGCGGCCGCGCGGCGGCGATCTGGACCGGCAATGCCACGGCCGGCCAGAAGATCGGCCAATGGGTCGACAACAGTGCCACCGGCAGCTGGAACCTCGTCAAGACCAGCGACGGGTTCTACAAGCTCCAGTCCGTCAAGAACACGAGCCTGTACCTGACCGGTGCGACTGCCGGGTCGCAGCTGACCTTGCAGACCGCGGCCACGGATGGCTCGCAGGACTGGGAGCTCGTCCAGTAGCAGCACCTCGTTCGAAGCCGGGGCCTGGCACCCGCTGCCAGGCCCCCCACCCTCATTCTCATGATCGAACATTGGCCGACATTCCGAACATCCAGTCCGGACGGTCCGCCGACACGAGCTCCTCACCGGAAGGACGGCTGGTTGTGAACACAGACCACGATGACCGCGCGAACCTCGAACCCTGTGTCGTCGGAGTCGACTACGGCACGCTGTCCGGGCGGGCCGTGGTGGTCCGCGTCCGCGACGGGGCGGAGTTGGGGACGGCAGAGCACCCGTACGCCCACGCGGTCCTGGACCGGGAGCTGCCCGACGGTACGGGGTTGCCGCCCGACTGGGCCCTGCAGGTGCCCGCCGACTACATCGACGTCCTGCGCATCGCCGTGCCCGAGGCGCTGGCCCGGGCCGGCGTACGGCCGGCGCAGGTCATCGGGATCGGCACGGACTTCACCGCCTGCACGGTCCTGCCGGTGCTCGCCGACGGCACCCCCCTGTGTGAACTGCCTGGCCTCGCGGGCCGTCCGCACGCCTACGTCAAGCTGTGGCGCCACCACGCCGCGCAGGCCCAGGCCGACCGCATCACCGCGCTGGCAGCGGAGCGCAAGGAGCCGTGGCTGGCGCGGTACGGCGGAAAGATCTCCTCGGAGTGGGAGTTCGCGAAGGCGCTGCAGTTGCTGGAGGAGGATCCGGAGCTCTACGCGCTGACCGACCGCTGGCTGGAGGCCGCCGACTGGATCGTGTGGCGACTGTGCGGCACTTACGTCCGCAACGCCTGCACCGCCGGATACAAGGGCCAACTCCAGGATGGCGCCTACCCGTCCAGGGAGTATTCGGCGGCACTCAATCCGGGCTTCGCCGACTTCGTGACAGCGAAGCTGGAGCACCCCATCGGTCAACTGGGTGACTTGGCCGGGCGGTTGACGCCTGAGGCGGCGGCGTGGACGGGCCTGCCGGAGGGCATCGCGGTGTGCGTCGGGAATGTCGACGCCCATGTGACGGCGCCCGCCGCCACGGCTGTGGAGCCGGGCCGGATGGTGGCCATCATGGGCACCTCGACCTGCCATGTGATGAGCTCCGACCAGTGGGCCGAAGTGCCCGGCATGTGCGGGGTCGTCGACGGGGGCATCCTGCCGGGGCTGTGGGGCTACGAGGCCGGGCAGAGCGGCGTCGGCGACATCTTCGGCTGGTTCGTGCGCACCGGGTTCCCGGCGTCGTACGCCGAAGAGGCCGCCGCCCTCGGGCGCGACGCGCACGAACACCTGACGGCCCTCGCGGCCGGGCAGCGGGTGGGTGAGCACGGCCTGATCGCGCTGGACTGGCAGAGCGGCAACCGTTCCGTCCTGGTCGACCACGACCTGAGCGGTGTGATGGTCGGCCTGACACTGTCCACCCGCCCCGAGGACGTCTACCGGGCGCTGCTGGAGGCCACCGCCTTCGGCACCCGCACCATCATCGAGGCGTTCGAGGCCGCCGGCGTGCCGGTGGAGGAGCTCATCATCGCGGGCGGGCTGACGAAGAACGCGCTGCTCATGCAGATCTACGCCGACGTCACGCGCAAGCCTCTCGGAGTCATCGACTCGGCGCAGGGCCCGGCACTGGGCGCGGCGATGCATGCGGCAGTCGCGGCCGGCGCGTACCCGGACATCCGGGCCGCCGCTCGGACCATGGGCAAGGCCCGCCCGGCCGTCTACCTGCCCGACCCCGAGCGGGCCGCGGCCTACGACCGCCTGTACGCCGAGTACCGGCTCCTGCACGACTACTTCGGCCGCGGCGCCAACGAGGTCATGCATCGCCTGCGCCGCATCCGCGTCGAGGTCTCCGCCTGAGCAACACCCCCTCTGCCCGGCAGCCAACTGCTCGGTGGCCGCCCCCTTGGAAGGAAAACCCTCATGGAAACCGACGTCACCCCTTACCCCGACCACGAGATCTGGTTTCTCACCGGAAGCCAGGGCCTGTACGGCGACGACGTCCTGCGTCAGGTCGCCGACCAGTCCCGGAGCATCTCCCAGACCCTCGGCCGTCCCGGCAAGGTCCCGGTCAAGATCGTGTGGAAGCCGGTCCTCACCGACGCCGAGTCGATCCGCCGGATGTGCCAGGAGGCCAGTGCCTCCGAGGCGTGTGTGGGCGTGATCGTGTGGATGCACACCTTCTCCCCCGCCAAGATGTGGATCGCCGGACTCACCGCCCTGGACCGGCCCCTCCTCCATCTGCACACCCAGTACAACCTGTCGCTGCCCTGGCCGAGCATCGACATGGACTTCATGAACCTCAACCAGGCCGCTCACGGCGACCGCGAGTTCGGCCACATCGAGTCCCGCGTCGGCGTCGATCGCAAGATCGTCGCCGGTCACGCGACCGACCCGCGCGTCGTCCGACGCGTCGCGGCCTGGGCCCGCGCCGCCGTCGGCCGCCACACTTCGCGCAGCCTGCGCCTGGCGCGTTTCGGCGACAACATGCGCGATGTCGCGGTCACCGAGGGCGACAAGGTCGAGGCTCAGCTGCGGTTCGGCTTCTCGGTGAACACCTACGCCGTCAACGACCTGGTCGCCGTCGTCGACGCCGTCGAGGACAAGGCGGCCGCCGAACTCGCCGCCGAATACGTCGAGTCCTACGACGTCGTCCCCTCCCTGCGCCCCGGCGGCATCCGCCGCGACTCGCTCCTGTATGCCGCCCGCCAGGAACTGGGCCTGCGCACCTTCCTCACCGAGGGCGGCTTCACCGCCTTCACCACCAACTTCGAGGACCTCGGCGGGCTGCGCCAGCTGCCCGGCCTGGCCGTCCAGCGCCTGATGGCCGACGGCTACGGCTTCGGCGGCGAGGGCGACTGGAAGACCTCCGCGCTGCTGCGCACGATGAAGGTCATGGGCCAGGGACAGTCCGGCGGCACCAGCTTCATGGAGGACTACACCTACCACCTCGGCCCCGGCGTCCCGCGCGTGCTCGGCGCCCACATGCTGGAGGTCTGCCCCTCGGTGGCCGCCGCCCGCCCCCGCTGCGAGATCCATCCCCTGTCCATCGGCGGCCGCGAGGACCCGGTTCGTCTGGTCTTCGACGCCGCGCCCGGATCCGCCGTCGTGGTTGGCCTCTCGGACCTCGGCGATCGCTTCCGGCTGACCGCCAACGCCGTCGACGTCATCGCCCCCAGCGAGCCGCTGCGCAGTCTGCCGGTGGCCCGGGCCGTCTGGAAGCCCCGCCCCTCCCTCGCGGAGTCCGCCGAGAGCTGGCTGCTGGCCGGCGCCCCGCACCACACCGTGCTCAGCTCGGCGGTCGACTTGGAAACCCTGACCGACTACGCCGCCATGACCGGCGTCGAACTGCTCACCATCGACGAGCACACCAGCACCGACCAGTTCGCCAAGGAAGTCCGCTGGAACGCCGCCTACCACCGCCTCGCACAGGCCCTGTGAAGCCGGTGGACCGCATCCGAGGAGACGAACGACCGATGACCGCTCACGTCCGCGACGGCCTGCGGCAAGAGGTACTGGACGCCAACCTGGCCATCCCTCAGGTCGGCCTGGCCACACTGACCTGGGGAAACGTAAGCGGCGTCGACCGGGAGGCCGGTGTCTTCGTCATCAAGCCGTCGGGCGTGCCCTACGAGGACCTCGTCCTCGACCACCTGGTGACCGTCCGTCTGTCCGACGGCGCCGTGGTGGACGGCGACCTGCGCCCCTCCACCGACACCGAGACCCACCGCTGCCTCTACCGCGCCTTCCCCTCCATCGGCGGCGTCACCCACACCCACTCCACCCACGCGGTCGCCTTCGCCCAGGCCCGCCGCGACATCCCGGTCCTCGGCACCACCCACGCCGACACCTTCAACGGACCCATCCCGGTCACTCGTGACCTCACCCCCGAGGAGTGCGCGAAGGACTACGAGTACAACACCGGCCGCGTCATCGTCGACATGCTCGACGGCGACGACCAGAAGGCAGTCGAGGTCCCCGGCGCCCTCGTCGCCCACCACGGCCCCTTCACCTGGGGCACCACCGCCCGCAAGTCCCTCGAACACGCCATCATCTGCGAGGCCGTCGCCGATATCGCCGTCCACACCATGGCCCTGTCCCCGACGGCCCCGCCACCCCCGCACCTCCTGAACCGCCACTACACCCGCAAACACGGCCCCGACGCCTACTACGGCAACCCGGAGATGGCGACTTCCACGTGACGAACGCTGTCCGCGATGCCGGGGCGGTTCCGGCCGACCACCTAGGGTCGGCCGGAACCGCCCAATGAGACCGTGAAATACTCGACCCCATTCACTATTCTCGCGTCACCGCATAACCGGATACAGATGGCCATCGAACCGTCACCAATACGGATTCCTCTTCCGCGAACCACGAGTGGTCGACGCCGCGCCCCCAAACAACGTAATCCCCTTGCTTCTCCAGAAGAACACTGCGCCCCGCGAAATCCACGCGAAACCTGCCACTGACGAGCACCAAAAGGGCCGTCCGCGCTTCACCTCTCACCCATTGCAGTCGCTGGTCACCACGTGGATGAACGCCCCATTTGACCTCTACCGCACTGGTGTGACGAGGATCATCGACGTCCTTGAAATGACCAAGAAGCCATCCTCGATCCAACGGCGCATCATCACCGGCATTCCCTACATACACGCTGTCATCCATAACTCGGAATATATCAGCCGCATCGGAAACCGGCGTTCCTCCTTTCTATATAAGCAGCGGACATGCTCGAACCGGTTGGCAGGCGGGAGACAGGTCCGCCACGACAAGCACGGTTTCTTCCGGTGTCCGCAACACGAGGCCGCCACGCTGCGGTCAGTCTCCGAGAAACCTTTCGACGAGGGTCGCGAGGGCGATCGGGGTCTCCACCATTTGGTGGTGGCCGGCGTTGCCGACGACTGCGAGTTGTCCGTTCGGCTAGTGCCGCATCCAGGTCTGGTTCATGGCGTCGGCATTGGTCGCCGGGTCGTTCTCACCGACCACCACCAGCGCGGGCAGCGGAGCACCCGTGATCTCGGCGGAGAAATCGGTGGTGTTGACGGAGTCGAGATAGCCACGGAAGGCGTCCGGGCCGACAGCCTTCATCGACTGCTCGGCCCAGGAGGCAACCCAGTGCGGGGACAGCTTGCCGCCTGTGGACGAGTCGATGATGATGCGGCGGTTCTCGACCTTGCGCGCGGCCTCGGCGAGCACGGGGTAGGCCGCGTCCGGGATACCCAGGCCGTTCGCGGGCGCGGGGCTGAGCCCGACGAGCTTGCGCACACGCTCGGGCGCCTTGAGTACGACCTGCTGGACCGGCATGCCGCCGAGCGAGTGCCCGATCAGGGAGAACTCGCGCCAGCCGAGGCTGTCGGCGAGCAGGAGGACGTCCGAGGCGATCTCGTCGCAGGTGTAGGAGCCCTCTACGTCGATGGCGTCGCCGAAGCCGCGGGCGTCCATGAACGCGTAGCTGAAGCGGGTGCCGTCCAGGTACGGCCACCAGGGGCTGAACGACTCGTGTCCGGCGAACAGCGAGTGCAGCACGATGGCCTTGTGGGCCCCGCTATCGGGGGCCAGGTGCGGAGGTTCAGTAGTAGCGGCCGCCCTGCGGGGTGGGCAGGGCGTCGAGCTCGGCGAGGTCCTCGGCGCTGAGCTGCACGTCGGCCGCGCCGGCGTTGTCCAGCAGGTACTTGGGGGTCTTGGTGCCGGGGATCGGGACGACGTACTCGCCCTGGGCCAGCACCCACGCCAGCGCCACCTGCGCCGGAGTGGCACCGATGCGCTCGGCGAGCTGCCGGACCTTCTCGGCGAGGGCGAAGTTGACGCGCAGAGCGTCCTGTTGGAAGCGGGCCAGGCCGCGCCGGAAGTCGTCCTGGGGCAGGTCGTCGAAGGAGGTGAACCGGCCGGTGAGGAAGCCCTTGCCGAGCGGTGAGTACGGCACGAAGGCGATGCCCTGCTCCTTGCAGTACGGCAGCACCTCGGTCATCCAGTCCCGTGTCCACAGGGACAGTTCGGACTGCACCGCCGTGACCGGGTGGACGGACTGGGCCCGCTTGATCTGCTCGACGTTCACTTCGGACAGACCGATCGCGCGGGCCTTGCCCGCCTCCACCGCCTCCGCCAGCGCGCCCACGCTCTCCTCGATCGGCACACTCGGATCGACGCGGTGCAGGTAGTACAGGTCCACGTGATCCGTGCCGAGACGGCCCAGGCTCTCGTCGATCGAGCGGCGGATGTGCTCAGGGCGGTTGTTCAGGCCGGGTACGGGTTCGCCCTGGGCGTTACGGGTGAGAGCCCCGACCTTGGTGGCCAGGACCGCGCGTTCCCGCCCGCCCTGGGCCAGCGCCCGGCCGAGCAACTCCTCGTTGGTGAGCGGGCCGTACACGTCGGAGGTGTCCAGCAAGGTCATCCCCTGGTCGAGGGCCTGGTGGATCACTGAGATCAGCTCGGCCTCGTCACGCGGGGTGGCCTGGTCGTAGCCGAAGCTCATGCCCATGCAGCCCAGGCCGATGACGCCGACCTCGGGTCCGTCGGGGCCGAGTGTGGTGGTGCGCATGTGTTCCTTCCGAGGGTCGTCGGGCGTGTCGGGTCAGCGGTTGACCAGCCGCATGCCCGCCTCGTGGAGGCGGTCGCCGGCGGCCGGCGCGAGGTTGTTCAGGCGGGCGAGCTGCTCTGCGGTCAGCACGACGGCGTCGGCGGCGGTGTTCTCCTCGACGCGGGAGACCCGCTTGGTGCCGGGGATCGGGGCGATGTCGTCTCCCTGGGCCAGCAGCCAGGCCAGGGCCACCTGCGCGGGGGTGGCGTCGCCCTCGGCGGCGACGACCTCGACCTCCTCGACGATGCGCAGGTTGCTCTTGAGGTTCTCCTCCGTGAAGCGGGGGTTGTTCGCCCGCCAGTCGTTCGCCTCGAAGTGCTCGGTGGCACGGATCTTGCCGGTGAGGAAGCCGTGGCCCAGCGGCGACCAGGGCACCAGGCCGATGCCCAACTCCCGCAGCAGCGGCAGGATCTCCGCCTCCACATCCCGCGTCCACAGCGAGTACTCCGACTGCAGGGCGGCGATCGGGTGCACGGCGTGGGCACGGCGGATCGATTCGGGGCCGGCCTCGGACAGGCCGATGTGGCGGACCTTGCCTTCGGTGACCAGGTCGGCGAGGGCGCCGATGGTCTCCTCGACGGGCGTGTTGGGATCGACGCGGTGCTGGTAGTACAGGTCGATGTAGTCCGTGCCGAGCCGCTTGAGGGAGCCTTCGAGCGCGGTGCGCAGGTTGGCCGGGGTGCCGTCGATGTGGCCCATGCCGCCGCTGGTGTGCGAGTACATGCCGAACTTCGTCGACAGGACGACCTGGGCGCGGCGGTCCTTGATGGCCCGCCCGACGAGTTCTTCGTTGACGAAGGGTCCGTAGGCCTCCGCGGTGTCGAGCAGGGTGACCCCGAGGTCGAGTGCCCGGTGGACGGCCCGGATGGACTCGGTGTCGTCCGGGGTCTCCCCCGGGCTGAGGTAGACGCCGGACATCGTCATGGTGCCGAGGCCGATGCGGGAGACGTCCAGGTCCCCCAGCTTGATGTGCTTCATGGCTCCAGTGCTCCGCAGGTGGCTTCGAAACAGATCTTCAGTTCACGTCCAGCGTGCTCGCCACGCTCGTCGGATGGCAGGTCGGGTTGTGCCGGGGAACGGTGTTCAGTGGTGCGCCAGGGCACCCCACGGGCATCGCGCGTGGGGTGCCCTGTCAGTGCCTGGATCAGCAGGCACTCCCTCATCGGCCGCCGAGCCTGTTCCATGAAGGGGCGCACCGCACGCGCGAACATCTGCCGCATGCACGACCTCGATCACCGCTGCCCGCGGGACCGCAGAGCATCTGGAGAAGAGCAAGACATGAGCAAAGGAACCGCCCTCATCGTCGGCGTCGGCCCCGGCCTCGGCCTGGCACTCGCGGAAACTTTCGCGCGGGACGGTCACCGGGTCGCACTTTTCGGCCGCGACGCGGAACGGCTGGAGAAACACGCCGCCGAGCTGACCGGTCAGGGATTTACGGCGGGCGCCTACCAGGCCGATGCCGGTGCCCCCGAAGATCTGCGGGCCGCGCTCGGCCGGGCGGTGGACGACTTCGGCGCGCCGGAGGTGCTCGTCTACAACGCGGCCCTACTGCAGCCCGACACGCCCACAGGGGTGGACGCCGAGTCATGGGTGCGAACCCTCGCAGTGAACGTCACCGGGGCCGTGGTCGCCGCCCGGACGGTCCTTCCCCTGCTGCGGGACGGCCGGGGCAGTCTGCTCTTCACCGGTGGCGGTTTCGCCCTCCAGCCCTCGCCCGAATACACCACGCTGTCGGTCGGCAAGGCCGCTCTGCGCGCCTACGTCCAGGCCCTCCACGCCGACCAGCACGGCTCGGACGTGCACGCCTCCACCGTCACCGTTGCCGGCGCCATCGGAGGCGAGGACCCGCGCTTCGCTCCCGACGTCCTGGCCGCGGCCTACCTCGACCTGCACCACCAGCCGAAGGACCAGTGGCAGGCCGAGCTCGTCTACGCCTGACAGCGCGCCCTCAAGACCGAGGAGCCGGTCGTTCCCCGCCGTCACTGTCACACGCCCGGTCAGGGGTGCCCTGTCACACCCTGGCTGGCCACTCCCCGGAACACCGGGGCCTGCCTGTCACCGGCATACAGGGGCACTCTGGAGGACGTCGGTGCCTGTGCACATGGAGCACCGACCGACTGGAAGGCGCTGCCGCCTGGCAGGTACCGCTTCGCCTGTCCAGGCCTCGGTGACGCGCCGGGAAGACGAACGACGAGAGGGAACGAGCGATGCAGCTGCGAAACCTTGCCCGGATGGGGCCGGTGCCGTGGGCATGTCCCACGGCACCGCCGACCCAGGCACCGGCGAGGCGCAGTCCATCCGTCCCCCGCACCGGGTCCTGGAGGCAGCCGTGACCGTCGGCAAGCCCAACGAAGCCGCCGCAGCGGCACATGAGCGGCTGTTCCCCGGCCACGTCTCCAGCCTCGCGCTCACCGATCCGGAGCTGATCGAGTACTTCGACAACTTCGCCTTCGACGAGGTACAGCGCCACACCTCTGATCTGCCCGAGCGCACCCGCCTGATGACGCAGCTCGCCGCGATGATCGGCGTCGGCGCGGTGGCGGAGTACCGGATCATGCTCGGCGCCGCCCTCACCATCGGGGTCACCCCGGTGGAGGCGAAGGAGATCGTCTACCAGGCGGTGCCGTACGCCGGTATGGCCCGCGTCTTCGACTTCCTGCACGCCACCAATGAAACGCTCACCGACCGCGGTGTGCGCCTGCCGCTGGAAGGCCAGTCCACGACCACGCCCGCCACCCGTATGGCGGAGGGTCTGGCGGTGCAGAAGCGGATCGTGGGCGACGAGACAGTGGACGCCCTGTACGCCAACGCTCCCAAGGACGAACAGCACGTCCAGGAGCTGTTGAGCGCCAACTGCTTCGGCGATCACTACACCCGCACGGGCCTGGACGTCCCCACCCGCGAGCTGCTCACCTTCGCCATGCTGACCGCGCTCGGCGGAGCAGACGCACAGGTGCGCGGACATGTGGCGGCCAACCTGAACGTGGGCAACACCCGCGCCACCCTGATCGCCGTTCTCACCGGCCTGCTGCCGTTCATCGGCTATCCCCGCACCCTCAACGCCCTGAGCGCCCTCGACGCCGTCACCCCGTCCCCGGGCGCCCAGGCCCCAAAGGAACAAGCATGACCACAGGCACTTGGCTCATCACGGGCGTCAGCAGCGGCTTCGGCCACGCCCTGACCACTCAGACGAGGCGTTCGCGGCGGGCCGTGTCGACGTGATCGTCTCCAACGCCGGGTACGGGCTGTTCGGCGCCGCCGAGGAACTCACCGACGCGCAGGTGGACCACATCATCGCCACCAACCTCACCGGATCCATCACCCTGATCCGTGCGGCCCTCCCCCATCTGCGGGCACAGGGCGGCGGACGCGTCGTCCAACTGTCCTCCTACGGCGGTCAGGTCGCGTTCCCCGGCAACTCCCTTTACCACGCGACCAAGTGGGGCATCGAAGGCTTCGTCGAGTCGGTGGCACAGGAGGTCGCTCCGTTCGGCATCGGCATGACCATCGTCGAACCCGGCGGTGCCCGCACCGAGTTCCGTTGCGGCAGCGCACGAGTCGCCGACCTCACCGAGGTCTACGACGCCACCCCCGCCCACGCCTTCAAGGCGATGCTCGACCCCGCGAACGGCCTCGCGCCCGGCGATCCGCAGCGTATGGCCGCGCGCATCATCGAATCCGTTGACGTCGAGCCCGCCCCCTTGCGGATGGTCCTCGGCTCACAGGCTCTGGACGCCACCCTCGACGTGCTGCGCAGGAGGACCGCCGACTTCGAGTCGCAGCGGGACCTGGCGAAGTCCACGGACTACCCCGCCGGGGAGTGACCGACAACCGCCTCACGGACCGCCCAACCCGTCCTGCGCTGCCGGACAACAACCACCCGTCACGTACCCGCACCGGTACTGATTGGAGAACCATGTTCACCGTCAACGCGTACGGAGCGACCTCCGCGACCGAGCCGCTCGTCCCCATGACGGTCGACCGTCGCGAAGTCGGCCCGCACGATGTCCTCATCGAGGTCGAGTACACCGGCATCTGCCACTCCGACATCCACCACGCCCGCAGTGACTGGAGGGAGGAGACCTACCCCCTCGTTCCCGGCCACGAAATCGCCGGCGTCGTCAGTGAGGTCGGTTCCGACGTCACGCGGTACGCCGTGGGCGACCGGGTCGGCGTCGGCTGCATGGTCGACTCCTGCCGCGAATGCGTCAACTGCCGCAAGGGCCGGGAGCAATACTGTCTCAAGGGCAACACGCTCACCTACGGCTCCCTCGGCGAGGACGGCCGCCTCACCCAGGGCGGCTATTCCACCCACATCGTCGTCACCGAGGACTTCGTCCTCCGCATCCCCGATGGGATCGGACTCGACGCCGCCGCGCCACTGCTGTGCGCGGGCATCACCTCCTACGCACCGCTGCGCCGCTGGGGTGCCGGCCCCGGCAAGAAGGTCGCCGTCGTCGGCCTGGGCGGGCTGGGCCACATGGCCGTCAAACTCGCCCACGCGATGGGCGCAGAGGTCACCGTGCTCTCCCAGTCGCTCAAGAAGCAGGACGACGGTCTGCGTCTGGGCGCCGACCACTACCACGCCACCAGCGACCCGGCCACCTTCGAGCAGCTCGCCGGGAGCTTCGACGTCATCGTGAACACGGTCAGCGCCCGGATCGACCTCGATGCCTACCTGTCGCTGCTTGCCACGGACGGCATCCTGGCCAACGTCGGCGCTCCCGCCGAGCCGGTCTCACTCAACGTCTTCGCCCTCCTCGGCGGACAGCGGGCCCTCGCCGGCTCCCTGATCGGAGGCATCCGCGAAACGCAGGAGATGCTCGACTTCTGTGCCGAGCACCGCATCGGTTCCGAGGTCGAGGTGATCCCCGCCGAGAAGATCAACGAGGCGTACGAGCGCGTCCTCGCCTCCGACGTGCGCTACCGGTTCGTCATCGACATCGCGACGCTGAGCTGAGCCCTTCTCGGCGGCCCCTCCCCCCTCAACAGCAGGAAGCACTCCCCATGAGCAAGGTCATCTTCGTCACCGGTGCCGGGCGCGGCCTGGGCACCGACATCGCCCGGCAGGCTCTGGACGCCGGCCACCAGGTCGTGGCCACCGCCCGTAACCCGCAGAAGGTCATCGACGCCCTCGGAGGGCAGCAGGACAACTTGCTGGCCACCGGCCTGGACATCACCAGCCCGGACGCCGCCCGCTCCGCGGCCGAGGCCGCCACGGAGAAGTTCGGCCGTATCGACGTGCTGATCAACAACGCCGCCACGTTCCAGGCCGGCTACTTCGAGGAGATCTCCGACGCCCAGATGCGGGCGCAGATCGAGACGAACCTGTTCGGCCCGATGAACGTCACCCGCGCCGTCCTTCCCGTCATGCGCTCCCAGCGCGCCGGTCACGTCGTCACCATCTCGTCGATCGCCGGCCTGGTCGGCCAGGAGTTCTGCGTCGCGTACGCCGCCTCGAAGTTCGGTGTCGAAGGCTGGATGGAGTCCCTGCACTTCGACCTGGAACCGTTCGGTATCCGCACCACGATCGTCGAGCCCGGCTTCTTCCGCACCGAACTGCTCGTGGACGCCTGCACCAGCTGGGCGGAACTGTCCCTCGACGACTACGCCGGGCGCACCGCCGAGACCAAGAAGATGTGGCAGTCCATGAACGGTCAGCAGCCCGGCGATCCCACCAAACTTGCCGACGCCCTGCTGAAGGTGATCGACCTGGACCAGCCGCCGCTGCGGTTCGTCGCCGGCGACGACGCGATTCCCAGGGCAGAGGGCAAGGGCAAGGAAATCGCCGACCAGGCGAGCGCATCCCGCTCCCTGGGCATCGCCCTCTCCCACGACGACGCCGCCTGACCACCCCGGTCCCTACGAAGAACTCGAGGAGCACTCATGGAATTCGTCAAGCCGCAGCCCACCGGAAAGGGCCCCGCGGACTGGTTCAACGGTGACGTCTGGTTCGACGTCGTCCACGCAGGCCAGGAGCCGTCCCGTATCCGCGCCAACATGGTGCGTTTCGCCCCCGGCGCCCGCACCGCCTGGCACCACCACGCCGTCGGCCAGACCCTGCACGTCGTCGCCGGCATCGCCCTGATCGGCACCCGCGACGGCACCGTCTACGAGGCCCACCCCGGCGAGACGGTTACCTGCCCGCCCGGCGAGGAGCACTGGCACGGCGCCACCGAGGAACGTTTCATGCAGCACCTCGCTCTGTGGGACGGCACCGCCCCGGACGACGACCGGCCCGAAACCACCTGGCTGGAGCACATCACCGACGAGCAGTACGCGGGCCCGCGCACCCGCAGCCACTGACCCCGTACGCGAAGGAGAAGTGCCCGAACGGCTCCGCTCCCACCGGGCCCACGAAAAGATCGTCCTCACTGTCCCCTGACACACAGTGAGGTCTGCTGATCAAGCGAGCGTCGAAGGGTCAATCACGAAGTCGAGCATCTCCTGGCTCTCGCGGACGCCGGCGATCAGCGAGTGCGTCAACACACGGCGGTTGGCCGCCACGGCGAACATGGGGAACGAGATCTCCGGTTCCGAGGAGGCGCCCAGGGCGACGAACGCACCGTTCAGGGCGAGCAGGTTCATGTAGGCGCCCCGGCCGAGGTTCCCGCTCACGGGGTTCAGGAGGCCATCGAAGGTGCCGGCGCGACAGGACGTCGACCTCGGCGCCCATCGCGTGCGCGGGGAGTACGTCGTGGCGCCCCCACACAGCAGCGGGGCCGCCTCGTCCAGCCCGAGCTCTTCGGGAACGCGTACGACGAAGTCCTCGGTCACCACGACGTGGGTGGAGTAGCCGCCCTGGGTGCGCGTGCCGTCCTTGACGAGGGCCGCCATTCGCGCACTCACGGCAGGAGTTGACCACGCAACCGACGCCGACCCGTCGCCGACGGCGTGCTTGGTGACCTCGGAGTCGACCTCGGTGACGATGCCGACGAACTCGTGGCCGGGGACGACCTGGTAGGTCTGCGGGCCCCATTCGCCGCGGACGATGGGGGCGGATGTCGGCGTGGCAGATGCCGCAGTACTTGATCTCGATGAGGACGTCGTGCGGGCCGACGTCGCGGCGCTCGAGGCTGGTGGGGACGAGCGGTTCGGTCGCGGTCGCTATCTGATCGGGACGCCGGATCCTCTGGCGATAGGGCCGGTGCATGCGGATCATTGAGATAGTGCGACGACGCTGGGCATGGCCGAACAGCACTCCACCGACCGTGCCGCCTTCAGGGCCGCCAGCGTTTCATGTCCCCGGATGTCGTCGGCAGGTTCTCGGCAGGGAGACCGTCTACGGCTCGCGTGGAGCACGACAGGTCAAGGACTGGCCTGTTCTCCCGGAGGCCCACCGATATGCTCACACTGTGCGAGGGCAGAGGCGAATGACCAAGACAGCTCGATGGCTGGCTATTTGGGTTGTTTTTACCCTTATCATGCGCTTCGCCACTGATCTCACGGGCGATTACCGGGGCTGGCTGACCACTGCGGTGACGTCCGCGTCGGTGATAGCCGCCGGGTCACTGTTCTCGTGGTTTCGGTCCCGTAGAGAGCGCAAGGTAGCACCGTAGCCAGATGGCGCCTCGGCGGGCGGACGGGAAGAGGCTCTCGGCCCGGAGACCAGAGCGTGCCGATCGCCCGACGTCTGCGCTGCGTGAGTGCGTCGGCATCCTCAACCGGCGTGCCAGCAGGCGCTTCTCGCATCGAACTGGCTGTCGGACTCAGCTCGGTGACATCGGATACCTTGTGGAGGAGAGTTCTGATCTTGGCGGCAGGCTCCGCTGTGAAACCGCTGGGGGGAAACACCGTGGATGACCTGACGAGTTCAGCGCCCCGTCTACTGCGATGGATCGGCCGGGGGATCGCTGGAGTCCTCGAGTTCATCAACCTGCGAGACGGACTCCGGGGATCCGGGCGCGCCAAGCGGCGGCGTGGGCGTCCAACTCAGTGATCAGCCCCTAGCCCGAGGTGGGCCTCTTGGTCGACATGCTGGCGCGGGCGTCTTTGAGCAGCTGGAAGAGCGGCTCGTCCTGGGTGAACTCGCCGTTGTCGAGCGCCCCTTCGAGCCAGTGCGCCGCCGCGCAGACCCGGCCGATCTGACGGCGGACAGTCTCGCGCTCGTCCTCGGTGAACTCCTGCCCGCGCAGCTGCGGGACCAGCCTGCTCAGGGTGGCCACGAAGCCGTGGCAGGAGCCCACCAGGTCGAGGTACTCGATGGTGTGCTCGATCGCGCGGACCGCCGGGGTGCGTTCCCGGATCCGGCGGTCCCGGGTCTCGGCGGAGTTGTCGAACTGCGCGCGGTTGACGAGCATTCGAGTGGTGTCGTCCCGCATGGTCGTCCGGCCGGCGCAGCAGGTCGGTGGTCACCTGCTGGGCACGGCCATCCCCGGTCAGCTCCGTGACGACCCGCACCCGTTCGGCCAGGGTGACGTGCTCGGTGACCGCCATGCCGCTTCAGCAGGTCGGTGGCGACCTGGGCTGCGACCTCGTCGTCCCGGGTCAGGTCGGCGACGGCCTGGACTTGCTCATCCACCGTGACCGGCCGGTCGACCCGCCGGCCGACGACCCGTTTCGCGCCGTCCGGCCTCCACTGCCTCGCCCCGGTGCGCGGGTTGAACGGCGCGTCCTCGATCGCCGCCCACCGTTCGTCCACGTCCGCGACGATGAGGCCACCAGCTCGTGGTAGCGGCTCACGGCGACGTCCTCATCACGGCCACGGCAGATCACAGCGCGCCTCCTCGACGCTCTGCCCATTCTCGGGAACTCGCAGGTGCCCGCCGCACTCGCGGATCGGCACGTTCTCCAGCGCCTGCCTCCTTCGCCGCTGGTGCTGCAGGCGAGCGTGGACGCGGGCGTCGCCGGCCCGGGAGACGCGTCAGCCCTTGGGCCCGAACATGTAGGCGTTGGCGACGTCGATGAGGGCTGCGCCCTGGTAGGCGGGATAGCGCTCGGTGATGGCCTTCTTGTAGGCGTCGCCGTCGTCGCCGAGCAGTTCGCGGCCCGCGTTGACGTAGTCGGTGAGCTCGGCCCAGATGGCAGGGGTGGCCGGCTCGCCGTGGCCGGGGAGGATGGTGTCGTACTCCCTCTCGGAGGCGAAGCGGTCGATGTTGGCCTGCCAGCCGTCGAAGTCCTTGTCCAGGAACCACAGATGGGTGCGGTTGTAGACGACGTCCTGGGCGACCAGGACGCCCTGCTCGGGCAGCTTGATCACGAGAGTGGTGTGGATCTCGCCGCCGGTGACCTTCTCGAACACGAAGGGAATGCCGTCGATGACCTCGGTGCCGGGGGCGATCTCCACGGTCGGGGTCATGTCGGCGAGCGGGATCGGGGTGCCGGTGGGCAGGTCGGTCTTGGCGCCCACGGCGACGATCTCCGCGATGGTCTCCGGCAGGGCGTGCACGGGGACGCCGAAGCGGGCCGCGCCCTGGTAATGGTCCGGGTGTGCATGGCTGATGACCAGGCGGTCGAGCGGCTTGCCGAGCTGCTTGGCGTGGGCGACGACCTCGTCGGCGTAGGCAAGGACGAACTGCGCGTCGACGGCGATGATCCGCGACGGCGTCTCGATCAGCTGGGTGTTGACGTCCAGACCGTCCTCGGGCGCGGCGTAGCTGTGGATGCGGACCGGGCCCTTGTCGATGACGGTGAAGGTGCCGTGCATGGCTCTGCTCCTGTCGAAGTGCGGTGAGGCAACGGGGGAAGAGGCGGGGCCATTGGTGTCCCGGCTTACGACCGGCCATCGGCTGCAGCGGACACGGCTCCGGCTCCCACGCCTGGGGCGGGCCGCCCCTTGTAACAGCTCCATACTGGGGTGGAACCCGACGTCTGGCGAGGTACGCTGCGGTCTCGTGATGGTCCACAGGCGACAGGCGCGGCAGAAGTCCGGTCGACGGGAGCTGGGGCTTCCGAAGGTGGTCTTCCAGCCTCCGGACGGATCCCCGGCAGGCCTGGAGGTGATGACTCTGGCCGACTTCCGCGACCGCACCCGTGACTGGCCCTGGCACATCGCCACCCCGCACCGGCAGGACTTCCACGCCCTGCTGCTGGTCACCTCCGGCACTCTGCGCCACCGCGTCGACTTCACCGGGTACGTACTGCCGCCCGGTTCCTGGCTGTGGATCCGGCCCGGCCAAGTGCACCAGTGGCAGAACCCCGACCAGGCCGAGGCCATCATGATCATGCTCCAGGAGGACTTCGTCGCCCCCGAGACCGCGGAACTGGCCGGCCTCGGCGCCACGACTGCCCCGATGCCCTTGTACAGCCCCGATCCTTCGGAGGCCCCCGCACTGGCCTCTGCGGCCGAACAACTGGCCGCGGAGTTCTCCCAGTCGGACCGCCATCCGCTGCCGGTCCACACCGCCCTGCTGCACCGCCTGCTCGACGTGGTACTCCTGCGCCTGGCCAACCTGCAGCAGGACGGTCAGGCCGCGGAATCCGCACCCGAGCCCTTCGTGCGGTTCCGCGACGCTGTCGAGCGGGGTTTCTCCCGCACCCACCGCATCGACGACTACGCCCGCGAGCTCGGCTACTCGACCCGCACCCTCACCCGCGCCACCCAGACCGCAGCGGGCCTCAGCGCAAAGGACTACCTCGACGAGCGCCTCGCCCTGGAGGCCAAGCGCCTCCTCGCCCACGGCACCGAACCCGCCGCCACCATCGCAGCCCACCTCGGCTTTACCAGCGCCACCCACTTCGGCAAGTTCTTCCAACGCCACACCGGTCACACCCCCCTGGCCTTCCGCGCCTCCCAACGCGTTTTGCCTCAGCGGGCGCCTTGATCGGCCGGGGCTGTCGGGCCGACGTGTGGAAACTCCGCGTGTCCGCTCGGCGTGCAGCGACTCTCAGAGTCGGTCACTTGCCAACCGGGCCCCCAAGGTTCTGAACCTGGCTGGGCTTGTCGGCCACCGACACCATCGTCGCCTTCAATCCCGTCTCCTTCACCCTCGCCGTCCTGCAGAACCCTTGAGCAGAAGGCCCGGTACGCGCGCTTCGCCGGCGAGCCGTCCGTTCAGGAGCTGGAGGAGTTTTTCCGGCTGGCCGGCCGACGTGCCGCCGGGGGCGGCGGCGTTCGTCGCGGAGCAGCTGGAGAAGGGGGTGGGCGAGATACGAGGGCCTCTGACGGGTCACCGCGTCAGCCCCCGTCCCTCCTCACATGGAAATTGCGCGGTTCAGGCGGACAAGGTATTCCGCGTCTGGTTGCACGCCGGCCCCGAAGCGTTCCTGGACCACGGCGAGCCCGAGGTCGCGCCGCTTCGGTGATCGCGCCGCGTCGGCCGCCGCAAGTGCGTCCGGCAGCTCCTGCCGGGTGAGATCCGTGCAGTAGGCGGGTGTGCCGGGCTGCTGCCGCCACGATTCCGCGAGGGGCCCCGCATCAAAGGCGTCGAACCCGGTGTCCTCAACGAGTGCCATTGCCAGGTCACGCTCTCGCGGACTGTCGGCCGCGACGGGGAGCGAGATGCGGTCCGCACTTCCCGCCGGCTTGTTCCTGTGCGCGAACGACTCGGCTCCGATCGAGTTCCACGCCTTGACGACGGTTCGGCCCAGCAGCTTGGCAGCCCAAACGCTCTCGGCCTGGCCGGCCTCGATCGCCGCGATGTCGGTGTCCCGATGCGGGAAGTAGTTGGACGTGTCGATGACAACCGTGTCAGCCGGCACCTTGGCGATCAGGGGTGCGACCTGCGGAATGCGGGTGAAGGGAATGGAGAGGATCACGGCGTCGACGTCCGCTACGGCTTCCGCCGCTGTCACCGCTCGTCGGCCCGAGGCCAGCACGTCCGCCTCGATTGTCTCCGGGCCGCGCGAATTGGCCACCTTCACCTCGTGCCCGGCCGCGCTCAACCGCCTGGCCAACGTCTTGCCGATGTTCCCGGTGCCGAGAATGCCGATCTTCATGGTGAAACTCCTTGTCCGGAACGGAACCCGGGTTTCGGTGACCGGGGTTCCGGGGCTTGGTCCCTGCGGCCGACTGCGGACGCGGTGGTGCCAGTGGGTGATGACGACCTTGCCGAACTGAGCGCGCTCTTCGTGTTCGTCGTGTGTGTTTGAGGCGTAACGGCGCTGCCGCTCTCGTGCCGTTGGGTGCACGCGAGGCGTGTCGGGTGATTCAGCGGTGGGCGGCGCGGTTGCGCTGAACGTCCGCACGCAGCTTGCGTCCCCGCACTTCACCGGCGCTCATACGCCCTCCCGCCTGCCCTGATCCTGCGGCCGCACCAAAACGGATGCTGCCTCCGTACACATCCGAGACTAAAACGGAGGCCCCATCCGGTCAAACCGGCGACCTGAGCGCGGAGCCCGCCCCGGTCCAGGACGTCAGGGGGTGAGCTGCTGGTGCCCTATGACGGAGAGCAGTTCGAGCTTGCTGTGGCTCTCCGTGCCGGGGCGAGTGGTCAGCACCACCAGCGTTTGGGCGCGGTTCTCGGTGTAAAGGAGCTGGGCGTCGACGTCGATGCGGCCGAGTTCGGGATGGAGGATGGTCTTGCAGTGGCCGTAGCGGGCGACCTCCTGAAGTTCCCACATGCGGACGAACTCGGGGCTGCGTTCCTGGAGTTCGGCGAGGATCCGGGCGGCTCGAGGGGTGTCGCTGCCGGCTGTCAGCGCGGCCCGCAGACGTGCCGCCTGGGCGCGGCCGTGGCTTTCGTGGGTCTCCTCGGGATACACGAGACGTTCGGCGGGGTCCATGAACCAGCGGTAGTAGCCGCTGCGGGCCAGACCGGTGTGGCGGGTCTGGTCGCCGAGCAGCGCGACGGCCAAGGGGTTCATCGCGAGGGTGTCGACCAGGTCTGTCGTTACCAGGGCCGGGGAATCGTCCAGGCGGTCCAGAACCCGCAGCAGCGTCGGGCTGACGTGCTCGGAGCGCTCGAAGCGGGCCGGGGCGTTGTGGCCGATGAGGACGAAGAGATGGTCGCGTTCGTCCAGGGTCAGCCGCAGCGCCCGGGCGAGAGCCGCGGTGATCTGGACGGAGGGCTGCGGAGCACGCTGCTGTTCCAGCCGGGCGTAGTAATCGGTGGACATGCCGGCGAGTTGCGCGACCTCCTCGCGGCGCAACCCCTGCGTACGCCTGCGCGACCCCGCGACCAGCCCGACGTCGCGAGGGCGCAAGGTCTCACGCCGGTGGCGCAGGAATTCCGCCAGTTCCTTCTTGTCCATGCGCCCATCCTCGCCGCATCCCGCCCGGCTATCCAGAGACCGCCGATCCATGGCTGAGCAGTCCTGTCCCGCCCGCGCAAAGCCGCTCATACGGCCGACGCCGATAGTGCTCGCAGCGAGACGATCCGTTGATCATGACCTGCATGACCCGCTGGGAAATTCGCCGGCTGTCGGCGGTGCGCCGCAGGCCGTCGGCCTGGAAGACGGCCCGCCGCGACGGTTCTCCGTCGAGGACGCCCAACGCTTGGGACCGGCCGCGGGACTCGTCGCCCGGCCCGGCCGACACGACGATGTTCGTCGTGTGATGGGCGCTCGACCTGCCGTCGGCGCTCAGGACGGAACCGGTCGCCTCCAGTGCGACGACCGGGGCAAACCCGAAGGCGCTTCCCGAGCCTTCCGCGTCCGGCATGTCAGGTCGGTCAGCTGCTGGCGATCATGGCGAGGACGTCGTCGTAGGAACCGTTCGCCACCGCGTCGCGGATGAACCTGGCCCGCTCGACGACCAACTCCTTCGCCTCGGGCTTCTCACGCAGCAGGTCGAGGGTCTCGGTCAGGAAATCCTCCAACGGCATGGACTGGTCGCTGTCCTGCTGGCCCAGCAGGGTCGTACGCACACCCGGCGGGACCACCTCGATCACCTGAACACCGGCATCAGCACCAGCAAGCTGGATACGCAGGCTCTCCGAGAAGGAATGCAGCGCGGCCTTCGTCGCGCTGTAGGCCGGCGTGAGCGGAAACGGGACGAACGCCAGCGCCGAGGTGACATTCATGACGACCGCGTCGTCCTTGCCCACCAGCAGCGGCAGGAACGCATACGTCATCCGGATCGTGCCGAGCAGATTCGTCGTCACGTGATCCTCGGCCACCTGGAGTCCGGCCGGGTCCAGGAGGTCCTCCAACGCCATGATGCCGGCGTTGTTGACCAGGACGTTCAGCCCCGGATGGCTCGCCGCCACCGTCTCACGGGCCCGTGCAATCGAGTCGGGGTCCGCGACATCCAGGACGAGCCCGTCGATGCCCCGGTGCTCGGCCGTGATCTCGTCCAGGAGTTCCTTGCGCCGGCCGGCGACGATCACCTTGTTGCCGGCCTCGTGCAGACGCAGAGCCAGACCAAGGCCGATACCCGAGGTGCCACCGGTGATCAGAATCGTGTTACCGGTCATCTTCATAGGGGTCCTGCTCCTCCGCTACGGCGGGCCGGTGAACGCCCGCAGCCTCGACCGTAGGGGCGCCCGCACAGAGGCGGGAGAGGAAGGTTCATCCATGGATCGGCGGTCCCTGCCTCGTGAGGAGAACGCCGGTCCGTCGGGTTGGGTCCGAGCCCGGAGTGCTGTTCAGTGCCGTGACAGGGCACCCCATCCGCCTTCCGCCCAGGTCGTGGCATCCCCACACTCGGAAGACATGGATCGTGAGCAGCACAGCGGCGGCACCGAGTTGGGGCGCTACCTACGCGCCCGACGGGCCCAGGTGACCCCCGAGGAGGTCGGCCTTCCACCCGGCGCGGGGGTGCGTCGCACACCTGGATTGCGCCGCGAGGAACTGGCCACCCTGGCCGGGATCAGCATCGACTACTTCACCCGGCTGGAGCGCGGCAAGGAGACCCACCCCAGCCCATCCGTCGTCGACTCCCTCGCCCGCGCCCTCCGGCTGGAGGAGGAGGAACACGACCACCTGCGCAGCCTGGTCACGCATGCCGCCCTCCCCCACTCTCGGCTTCGCTCGAGCGCGGGGACGCCCAGCGCTCCGGAACGGCCCACACCCAGCCGCTCCGTTCGCCCCGGGGTGAAGATCATGCTGGAGGCCATGCGGCCCCTGCCCGCGCACGTGGTCAGCCGCACGGGTGACGTACTGGCCTGGAATCCGGGCGGACTTCGACTGCTCGCCGGCATGGAGGACTGGCCCGCGAGACAGCGCAACATCGCACGCTACGTCTTCCTCCACCCCGCCGCCCGCGACCTCTTCGACGACTGGGGAAACCAGGTCCGCGGCTGCGTAGCCCGCCTGCGGGCCCTGGCCGGCACTGACCCGGACGCCCCCGACCTCACCCGGCTTGCCGGTGATCTCCTCCTCAAAAGCCCCGAGTTCGCGCGCTTGTGGGAACGCTATGACGTCAAGGGCAACTCCTACGGCCGTAAGACGTTCCACCACCCCGACGTTGGCGATCTCACGCTCGGCTACCAGTCCCTGCAACTGGAGGGCGCCCCCGGCCATCGCATGGTCGTGTACCACGCCGAGCCCGGCAGCGCCGAGTACGACGCGATGGTCCTGCTCGATCTGGCGGCGTCCGACTCCGCCCATGCGTCGAGGACCGCCCTGCACACCCCACAGGGCGACCGCCCCTACTGAGCCGACACCGACCCGAGCAGGACAGCAGTCGACGCGTTCGGCCAGACAGACCCCGACAGACAGACGGACAGAGGTAGTTGTTCATGGAATACACGCGCCTGGGCACCTCGGGCCTGAAGGTCAGCCGCGTCGCCCTCGGCTGCATGAGCTTCGGCGACCCCGCGAAGCGCATGCCATGGGTGCTCGACGACACAGCGGCCGAGCCGATCTCCCGGCAGACCGTCGAACTCGGCATCACCTTCTGGGACACCGCCAACATTTTTGAGCGGCCACGCCAACCGAACAGCGCGGCACAGCGTCCTCCCGTACCCGACCGAACTCCCGGGTGTCTATGGGCTGTTCCGGCCGGGGAAACGGAGCAAGCCCGATGTGCCCGCGCTGGTGTGCCTTCAGGACACCCGGAGAAGCAGGATCCGGTCGTCGCCGTCCTCCGGCGAACCCTTGCCGTCCGTGTTGCTGGTGACCAGCCACAACCGGTCGCCGCCCGCCGCGACCACCGTGCGCAGCCTGCCGTACGAGCCCTCCAGCGCGGCCGACGGCTCACCCGCGACCCTGGAGCCGTCCAGCGGGATGCGCCACAGGCGTTCGCCCCGCAGACTCGCCATCCAGATCGCGCCCTCTGCGTAGGCGATGCCGCTGGGTGAAGCGTCGGCGGGGCGCAACTGGGCCACCGGGTTGGTGAAGCCCGCACGGTGAGTTGTGCCCTCGACCTCCGGCCAACCGTAGTTGCGGCCGGGCCGGATCAGGTTCAGCTCGTCCCAGGTGTCCTGGCCGAACTACGAGGCCCACAGCCGCCCGTCGTCGTCGAAGGCCAAGCCCTGCGGGTTGCGGTGACCTGAGGAGTACACCGTCGAGCCGGACTCGGGATTGCCGGGGGCGGGGCGGCCCTCGGGGGTCATGCGCAGGATCTTGCCCCCGAGCGAGTCCCTGTCCTGTGCGATGGGCTTGTCCCACGTCTCACCGGTGCCGGCGTAGAGCATGCCGTCCGGACCGAAGGTGATCCGCCGCCGTTGTGGTACGTCCCGGTGGGGATTCCCTCCAACACCGTCTCCGGACGGCCCAGTTGCTCGCCTTGTGGGCGCGAGGTGTCGTACCGCATGCGGACGATGCGGTTGTCCGAGGCGGTCGTGAAGTAGGCGTACACCAGGCGGTCGGATGCGAAGGCCGGGGAGACGGCGAGCCCGAGCAGACCGCCCTCGCCCGGCAGGTCCTGCGCTCCTCGCACGGTGCCGGCCTCGGTCTTCCGGCCGTTGCCCGCGTCGACACGGGTGATCGTGCCGCCGTCTCGGGAGGAGACCAGCAGGTCGCAGTCCGGCAGCGCGGCCAGGCCCCACGGGGTGTTCAGTCCCTGCGTCACGGTGCGCAGGACTCGCACGCGTGAGGAACCCGCGCCCGCGTTGTCGGTCCCGGCGGCCGACGCGGGCTCTTCCTCCCCGCCCGAGCTCCCCGATGTGCAGCCCGCGAGCATCAGTACGGTGGCGGCGCAGGCCGCGGCCCAGGGCATTTTGGGAGTGGGACGGGGCACGGCGGGGTTCCTCTCGAGGGGCGCGGATGGCAGCGTTTGAGGGGCGGTGAGACAGCGGGCGCCTGCCGACTACGGTTGGGCAGCGCCCAAAGGGGCGCAGAGAACTGCGCGACCAGCCACGACGATGCCGCAGACGAACGACGGGCCCTCACGCGTTTCCGGCGGAGCCCTTGGCGTCAGCTCTGCGCCCGGCCCACGGGCCAGGCCTGCGCGGCCCGCAGCGCCGCGATCACGCCGCCGTCGGCCAGGAGGTCGGACCCGGTGATGAAGCCGGCCTGGTGACCGAGCAGGAAGGCCGCTGCCTCGGCGACATCGTCGGGGGTGCCGATGCGTCCGGCGGCCGACGTCTCGATCATCTGGCGGTACCCCTCGGCACCGGGGCCGGACATCTCGTCCTGAGCCAGCGGCGTGGAGATGATGCCGGGGCTGATGCAGTTGATGCGGGCGCCGTGCTTGCCCCACTCGACGGCGGCGGCCTGCACGCGCAGCGCGTTGCCCCGCTTGGACAGGGCGTAGGCGGCGCCGGAGTTGCCTACCTCGTCGGGGGCCAGGAACGGCAGGGCGAGCAGCTCGGAGACGGGGGTGCTCGCCAGCGCGTGCTCGGTGTCGTACGGGTGGGCGCCCGCCATGTGGCCGGCCATGCTGGAGATGACGACACCGGCGCCGCCGGGCGCGATGACGCGGGCGAACTCGTCGAGGACCAGCGCGGTGCCGAGCAGGTCGACGTGCAGGACCTGCTCCGTGGTGCCCTGGACGGGCGAGACCCCGGCGCTGTGCACGACCTGCGTGACCGGACCCAGCTCCGCGGCCGCGTCGGCGAGCCGGGCCACCGCGTCGGGGTCGGACACGTCGACGACGTGCGTGGTCACGTCGTAGCCCGCCCCGCGAAACTGCTCGGCGGCAACGCCCAGGGCTTTCTCGCTGTAGTCGGCGAGCAGCACGATGCGGCCGATGCCCACACGCCGGGCGATCGCCAGGCCGATGCCGCCCGCGCCGATGATGACCGCTACGTCCTTGTCCATCGTCATTACTCCTGTGATCCAAAAGAAGGGGCTTTGCCGAGGAAGAGTCCTCCTACGACCATTCAGCCTGCTGCTCGGCGTCGCGATGTGGCAGACCGGTCTGTGCCCTGGAGCGGTGTTCAGTGACCTGTCAGGGCACCCCTCGCGGCAATGGGCTCGTGGATGGGCCCGGTGCCCTGGGAGAGAGGGAGACCGGTGCCGTGGTGGACATGGGCGATGATTTCCGCGGTGATGGAGACGGCAGTCTCCTCGGGAGTGCGGGCGCCCAGGTCGAGGCCGATCGGTGAGTGGAGAAGGGCCAGTTGCGCCTCGGGTACGCCCGCCTCCCGCAGCAAGCCCAGGCGGTGGTCGTGGGTACGCCGGGAGCCCATCGCGCCCACGTAACCCACGGCAGGCTCAGGGCCAGACACAGGAGCGGGATGTCGAACTTGGCGTCGTGGGTGAGCACGCATACGGCGGTCCGAGCGTCCACCTCGGTATCGCGCAGGTAGCGCTTGGCCAGTCGACGACCACCGCGTGGGCGTAGGGGAAGCGGGCGGCGGTGGCGAAGACGGGGCGGGCGTCGCAGACGGTGATCCGGTAGCCGAGGAAGCGCCCGGCCCGGCTGAGCGCGCCCGCGAAGTCGACGGCGCCGAAGATCAGCATGCGGGGGCGGGGCGCGCTGATGTGGACGAGGACGGACAGCCGTTCGGGGCAGGTGTCGGCATCTCCCCCGACCTCGACCAGCCCGGCGCGGCCCGCCCGGCGCAGAGCGTGGGCCTGCGCCGCGACCGCCCTGTCCTTGTACCCGCCCGGGTTGTCGCGATAGGCCAGCTTGGGTGCGTTGAGGTGGCTGATCACCGTCAGGACGCCGGGCTGGGCGAGGGCCGTGCGGGTGTCGATGCCGGTGATCCGTCCGAGGGCGACGGAGCTGTCGACGACGACCGCGTGCACGGTCCCCTGAGGGTCGTGGTCGGCGGCGTACTTCGCCTGACCCGTCACCTTCAGTCGTCCGTCCACGCGGGAGAGCGGTGCGCCTACGGCTGCCTGCGGCTGCGGGCTCACTTGGTACCTCCTACGATGCGCAGCTGGCGTTCGACGGTCCGCTGGAGCAACTCGACCTTGAAACCGTCGTGTTGGAGCGGGCGGGCCCCGTCCGACGCCTCCTTGGACGCCTCGGCCCACAGCGCGTCCGAGGGACGCTCGCCGATGAGGTGACGCTCGACGGTAGGCAGCTTCCAGGGCACGGTGCCCACGCCGCCGACGGCGACCTTCGCCTCGCGGATCACGCCGCCGCGAATGTGCAGGGCGACGGCGGCCGAGGTCAGCGCGAACTCGTACGACTGCCGGCGCGCTCTCGCGGCTCTCGCCGCCCGTTCGGCACCCGAACCGCCGTCAGCGCCCAACCGCACCGTGCGGCCCGGCGTCAAACTGCTGCTGGAAAGCCTGCGCCCCTACCCCGCGCACGTGTTCAGCCGCACCGGCGACGTGCTGGCTTACAACCCGGCCGGTCTGCGGCTGCTCCCCGGCATGGACGACTGGCCGGCCAAGCAGCGCAACATCGCGCGCTACGTCTTCCTGCATCCCGCCGCCCGAGGCCTGTTCGACGACTGGCACCACCAGGTCCGCAGCTGCGTCAACGGACTGCGCGCCCTCGCCGGCATGGAGCCGGACGCACCGGACCTGACCCAACTGGTCGGCGAACTCCTGCTCAAGAGCCCCGAGTTCGCGCGCATGTGGGAGCGCTACGACGTCAAGGGCCACACCTACGGGCGCAAGACCTTCCACCATCCCGAGGTCGCTGACCTGACCTTGGGCTACCAGACCATGCAACTGCAGGGCACCCCGGGTCAGTGCATGGTCGTGTACTACGCCGAGTCCGGAACGCCCGAACACGACAAGCTGGCCCTGCTCGACCTGGCCGCCACCGAGTCCGAGCGCGCCGCGAGACGCTCACCCGACTGGCAGCCCATCCAAAACGCATGAGCACAGGACTGGACCGGCGCACCGAGCTGCGGGAGTTCCTCCGGTCCCGGCGGGCCCGACTCCGGCCCGAGGACGTGGGGTTGTCGGCGTCCGGGCGACGCCGGGTGCCGGGGCTGAGCCGCGAGGAGCTGGCGCGGCTGGCGGGAGTGTCCTTCGCGTACTACACGCGCCTGGAACAGGGCCGCGGTGACACCATGTCGGTCGAGGTGCTGGACGCCGTCGCTCGTGCCCTGCGCCTGAGTGGAGACGAGCACGCCCACCTGTTCCGCCTTGCCCGGCCGGAACTTCACGGCAATCGGCACGCCGTGCCCCGGCGACAGAGGCTGCGGCCAGGCGTTCAGCGACTGCTGGACGCGCTCGACGGGGTCCCCGCGTACGTCTGCGGGCGACGCCTGGACGTCCTGGGCTGGAACAGGCTCGCCACCACCGTTTTCGGCGACTGGTCCCGGCTACCGCCTCGGGAGCGCAACCTGTCCCGGCTGGTCTTCCTCTCCCCCGCGGCACGCGACCGTTTCAACGACCTGGAAGCCACGATGCTGGACATCGTCAGCGTCCTGCGCGTGGAAGCGGGCACGCACCCGGAGGGTACGGAACTCGCCGCTCTGATCGGAGAGTTGACGGAACGGAGCAATGACTTCCGACGGTTGTGGGCCGGGCACCACGCGCGTCGCCGGGGCCATGGCGTCCAGCGGCTACGGCACCCGGTGCTGGGCGAACTCACCCTCTCCTTCGAAGCCATGGGGCTGCACGGCGACCCGGACCAGACCCTCGTCACCTATCACGCCGAACCCGGCTCGACGTCCCGGAAAGCCATGTCGCTGCTGACGGGCCGCCTCCTGACAACAACAGGGGCTCAGAGCTCGACCGATCTGCCGAACAACAGGAGCCACCGTGCAACCGTCCCCCGACCAGAACGCCCATGACGACGTCACCACGGCCTTCCGCGCCTACCTGCAAGCAATGCTCGACGGCGACACCCACGCCCTGGACAACCTGCTCGCCGACGGCTGCACCCTCACCCACATCACCGGTTACGTACAGCCCAAGGACGAATGGCTGTCGCAGACGCGTGCCGGCCAGTTCCTCTACCACGGCACCCGCGCGAAGTGGCGGCTGCAGATGACCATGGACTACGCCCGCGAAGGCGACACGTGGTCCGTGATCCGCTCAGCCGCCACGACCTGGTGAGCAACAGGCCCTTGGTTCACCTTTCCGGCGACCCGCTCACCGTCTTGTCGAGCGTGTCGAGAGGGTGAGAGGGCTGAGCCGGGGCAGCAGTGCTTCGACCTCTCGCCGGTACTGCACGACGAGTTCGCGCTCCATGCGGCGCACCGGGTGGTAGCCGAAGAGGTCCAGCCGAGAGCCGCGGAGGCGCCGTGCGGCGTACAGCAGGCGGACCATCGGACGGGCCTTCGTGCCGAACGAGATTTTCCGCTTGCGCCCCTGCGCCAGGGAGTACGAGGTGGCGTCGCGCCGTTCGACGGGGACCCGGCGGTGGGCCGACGGGCAGACCGCCCACAGCTGCGGCAGGAGTGCCGGCTTAAGCGCAGGGGGCGTCCTCGCCACCGGATCGACGCCCACCGGTGCCCGTCCTGCGGTCATCTGGAGCTCCGCCCGAGGTCAGACGGGCTCCGATGTCCGCGGTCTTCCGGATGGCCGGTCTCGCGGTCCCGGCGGAACGCGGGTCGCCGGGTTCGCCGCGGGGGAAGGCGTCACTCGTCGTTCACCCAGCGCATGAGCCGTTGCAGGGGGTAGAAGCCGTCGTGGGAGAGGCCCGGCGGCATGCCGCCCGCCCTGCCGAGGGAGACCACGCGTTGCACGCCGGCGCAGGCGAGGGCGTCGCGTAGTTCCGCCTTGCGGGTGTCGGGGTACACGCCGACCGTCTGGGTGGCGACCCCGGCATGGGTGACGGCTTCGGACAGGGCGGCGACCGGGACGACGTCGACGATCTTCCCGTCGGGGTGGAAGTCCACGGGTTCCGGTGAGCGGATGACCAGGCCCTGGCCGTCGTAGCCGCCCCACACCCGGTACTCGGGTTCCATGGACCGCAGGACGTCGATCTCCTCGCGGAGTTCCGAGGCGACGCGTGGGCCGCCGGCCGAGCTGAACTCCCTTGCCACGCCCAGGCGTTCGCACAGCAGGGCGGCGTACCGGTCGGCGTCGTCCCAGGAGCCCTCGACGAACTGGAAGCGGCTGGCCACGCAGGCCTGCTGGTTGAAGAACGTGGCGTCGGCGGCGCCCGCGTCGGCCGCCCGGGCCAGGCTCTCCTCGGACGCGAAGGCCTCGCGGCCGATCATCGAGATGGAGGTCTTGGGGTCGAAGGAGACGAGCTCGAACCCCGGGCCGACGTACTTCAGCGCGCTGCGGATGGTGGCCTCGCCGCCCCAGGCGACGAGCTTGTCGAAGAACTGCGGGCGGAACAGCACGCTCTCCACCGCCTCGTCGCCGCCGCGCCAGTACACCGCGGAGAACGACCGCACCACCGGGTGGCCGGGGGCGACCGCGGCCATGGTGCGCAGGATCGCGGTCGCGGTGAACAGGTCGTTCGAGGGCAGCTTCAGGAGGTTGACGCCCTTGGTGAGGGCGCCGCGCACGACGGACATCGCCGCGACTCCGGGTGCGTTGCCGGCGATGATGTGCACCAGGCGGGGCGGGAACGCGCGGGTGGCCGCGATCCGGTCGTCGGGCAGGCGTACCTCGCGCCAGCCGTCGAGCACGTTCGCACCGCCGAGTTCGTGGTCGATCTGGGCGTACAGGCCGGGGCGTTGGAAGCTGCGCCACAGCACGGCGTAGGCGCGCTCCAGCACCTCCGCGGGCAGCGGGCTGACCGGGATCATCCGCTCCAGGGCTTCGGCGAGCAGGCCTCCGCTGTCCGCCTTGAGGGCCTCACCGGTCTCCACCAGCAGGTCGACGATCTCCGCCACGGGCACGTGGAAGGCGGGGCCCGGTTCGGAGCGCGGCCAGACCAGACGGTCCAGGTCGAGGGCCGGTGCGGTGAACCGGCCGAGGTCGACGGGGGTGCTGTGGTCGGTCTCGCCCCGGATCACGTGGACGACGGTCACGGGGGCGGCCGCGGTGTCGTCGAGTGCCGTACCGCTCATCAGTGGATCATCCCCCGCACGTAGGAGTCGAGTGTCGCGGCGCAGGTGATCTTGTCGTCGCCGCCGAGGTCGCCGTAGCGCCGGATGTCCGGCAGGACCGCCGGGCCCGGGCGGCCGCAACCGCACGGCGAGAAGTCCACGAAGACCCGGTCGCCGCTGATCAGCCCGCCCCAGCGGCCCTCAAGGGAGACGTCGAGAAAGGCGAACCGCCCTTCCACCACTCCCTGTTCGGGGTTGAGCAGCTTCTCGCCGGGCTCGTCCAGCACCAGGGGGATCACCCAGGGCGGCACATGGTAGTTGCCCTGCTCGCAGGCGAGGCAGGAGCCCTGGAGTTCGGTCATGCCGTAGCTGCGTACGCGGCGTACACCGTCGTAGAAGGCGGTGAGCTGCTGCTGGTAGTCGTCGGGCAGCGCGCGGCCCTTGTTGCCGCCGCCGCTGAGCACCAGGGTGTCCGGGTGCAGGCTCCCGTCGGGCACGCCGCGGGCGCGCAGGGCCTGGATGAGGGTGAACTGCTGGTTGTTCATGCCGGCGATCAGCAGCGGCTCGTCGCGGTGCGCGGCGATGTCGTCGACGATCTGGGCCATGGCCGCGCCGAGTTCCCCCTCGCGGGACTCGGAGGCGGTCTCGAAGGAGCTGATCTCCTGTGGGGTGGCGGCGCCCTCCGCGATCCGGCGGCGCAGCAGCGCGCTGCTCATCAGCTCGGACACCCGCATCGCGTCCTCGGTGAGCAGCCGGGTCTCGCCGGGTTGCGCGAAGACGTCGGCGTGCCAGCGGAAGCCGTCGATGGAGCGCATCGGGCCGCTCGCGGGTGCGAGCAGATAGCCGCGGCGGGTGGGTTTCGCCGGCAGCGGGTCGGGCCAGCAGGTGAGGTGCTCCAGGATGTCGTGCAGGAAACTCAGGTCACTGGCGTCGCAGTTGAGGAAGGAGACCTTCCCGGAGGTGCCGCTGGTGATGTACGGGCGGTGGCCGGCGGCGGTGATGCGGTCGGTCCACTCGTCGATGTCGCGGACGCCGTCCATGTCGACGTCGCCGGGTTCGACCGCCGAGACGGTCGTGTACCAGCGCAGGAGCCGGTCCCAGCGGCCGGCGGTGATGAGGGAGACGGGGTACGACTTGTAGCTGGTGTGCGAGAAGAGCAGCGGCACCAGGTCGTCGAGGCCGGTGACCTCCTCCACGCCGGTCTCCGCCGCCCGGGTGCGCAGCAGCGGAACCCGCTCGCGGTGGGCGGTGAAGGTCTCCCGGGCGGCCTCCAGCTGCAACTCCCTCAGTTCGGCGGCGGGTTGGACGAAGGTGTCGCCGGAAAGGACGAGGGATCGGATCTGCTCGCGTGCGCCTGGCACAGCGTTCACCTCAATCAGTTGCGTACGTTGTCTTTTCCGCTGTGGTCTGCGCGAGGTACGACGACTCGATCGCGTCGAGGTTGCCGCGCAGTTCCTTCGGGGTGCCGGTCATGGTGACGCGGCCGCGGTGCAGGACGTACACGCGGTCGGCGATGTCGAGCACCTTGCGCACGTGCTGTTCGACCAGCAGCGCGCCGAGGCCGCGGTCGGCCGCCTCGCGGACCGCGCGCAGGAGGCGGTCGACCACCAATGGGGCGAGGCCGAGCGAGAGTTCGTCCGCGAGGAGCAGTTTGGGCGCGCGGCACAGGGCGCGGGCCAGCGACAGCATCTGCTGCTCGCCGCCCGAGAGCATGCCCGCGCCGGTCCTGAGGCGCTTTTCGAGCTCGGGGAAGAGTTCCAGCGCCTGCTGGGACCTCACCCGCCCGACCCGCAGGTTGTCCGCGGTGTCGAGCCGGGTGAAGACCGCCCGCTCGCCGACGTACGCCAGGCCCTGGCGGGCCCGGCGGTGCAGCGGTGAGCGGCCGGGTTCGCCCAGCCAGCGCACCTCGCCGCCCATCGGGGCGAGGCTGCCGGAGAGCGCTCTGAGGGTGGTGGTCTTGCCCGCCCCGTTGGGGCCGAGCAGGGCGACGACCTCGCCGGGCCGGACCTCCAGGTCGAGGTCGCGTACGACGGGCTGGCTGCCGTATCCGGCGGACAGGGAGCGTGCTTCGATCAGGGGTGCGTCGGTGTCCGGCACGGGCCTGCTCCCTCAGCTGGACGGCAGGGCCGTGAGGACCTTGCGGACGTCGACGAAGGTCGATCCGGGCTTGGCCCACTCGATCTTCCCGTCGCGGATGGTCAGTTCGGTGGCGGTGGTGTTGTGGATGCGGTTGAGGCCCTTGATCGGCAGGGCCGTGGACGCCTTCCAGCTCAGCGGCGGGGTCAGGCCGCCGGTGCTGATGCCCGGGGCGGTGTCGAGCTCCTGCACCAGGGCCTTCGCCGTGATCGTCGGGAGCTTCTTGGCGGCCTCGGTGAAGACCTTGAAGGCCACCCAGGTCGTCTCGTTGGCACCGTTGCTGGTGTCGATGTCCTTGTCGCCGTCGGTGGCCGCGAGGAAGTCCTTCCAGGCGGCGTCGGAGGTCGGCGGGAAGTAGCCGGTGATCGCGGCGCCCTCCAGCGGGCCGCCGGCTCCGCCGGTGCTCTCGGCGAGCTGCGGGGTCAGGTTGCCGACGACGCTGCCGAGCTTGGTCTTGGCGCCCGACTGCACGTACGACTTCACGAACAGGCCCGAGGCGGTGCCCATGATGACGCTCACGCAGTCGCTGCCCTTGGTCGCGGCGGCGACCTGCGGGGCGAGGTCGGTGGCGGTGAGCGGCACCTTGATGTCCTTGGGTGCCGGCGCTCCGGCGGAGACCGCGCCGACGGTGAGGAACTGCGACACGACGGCGGCGGCGGCCACGTCGTAGCGCACGCCGGAGATCTTCTTGCAGCCGTTCTCCACCAGTTGCCGGCCGTGGGCCGCGAAGATCACCGGAGTGCCGCCGTTGACCGGGAACGACAGCGGGTTGGAGAACTCGGCCGCCGAGACGCCGGTGCCGCCGATGTACGGGATGCCGGCCTTCTGCAGGATGGGCATGTAGCGGTCACCGGCGAGGCTGTAGGAGCCCACCACCGCGACCACCTTCTCGGCGACCGCCTGCTGGGCGCACTTCTCGGCCTCGTCGGGGTTGCCCTTCTCGTTGCAGGTGAGCACCTTCAGCGGGGCGCCCTTGATCCCGCCGTTGGCGTTGATCCACTTCTCGTACGCCTGGGCGGTGAGCCGGACTCCGGGCTGGGCGCTGCCCTGGGTGTCCTCCGGCGCCCAGACCATCACCTTGACCGGTGTGCCCTTCAGGGCGGAGGTCTCCTCCTTCGAACTGCCGGACGCCTCTCCCCCGCAGCCGGCGGCGAGCAGGACTCCGGTGACCGCGAGGGCGCTCGCTGCGGCGGTTCTGCGTCGGCGTGAGTGGTTCATGGTTCCTCCGCTGTGCTCGTCGTCGAGATGCCGAACAGCATGGGGTGCGTTTTCCAGTTAGTGAAGTACTCTCGGCACAATTATTTAAATGAATGCACTGTCTGGTCCCGCACTCTGGGAGGTTCCTCGATGGACGACGTCCTGCGTTTCGCGCTGCTGGGCCTGGGTCTGGGGGCCCTGTACGCGCTCACCGCGCACGGCATCGTGCTGGTCTACCGGGGCTCCGGCGTCCTGAACTTCGCGCACGGCGCGATCGGAATGGCCGGGGCCTACGTCCAATGGGAGCTCGCCACCCAGCACGGTCTGCCGTACTGGCCCGCCACCGCCTGCGGCGTGCTCACCTCCGCGGTGCTGGGCGTACTCACCCACCTGTTGGTGCTCCGCCCGCTGCGCAGAGCCTCCTCGCTGGCCCGTCTGGTCGGCACCCTGGCGGTCTTCATCGTGCTCACCGCGATCGCCGTCAAGCGCTACGGCGACAGCCTGGAGCTGGTGCTGGGCAAGCTGCCCACCAAGCTGCTGACGATCGCCGGGGCGACGGTCTCCGAGGACCGCATGTGGCTGATCGGCATCGCGGTCGCCGTGACCGTGCTCCTCCACCTCCTCTACAAGCGCACGCTGTTCGGCCTGGGCACCAGCGCGGTCGCGGAGAACGAGGGCGCGGCCGCCTCGCTCGGCTGGTCCCCGGACCTGATCGCCACGGGCAACTGGGCGCTGGGATCGGCGCTCGCGGGGCTGACGGGCATCCTGATCGTCCCGGTCATCGGTCTGTCGGTGACCGGGCTGACCACCCTCCTGCTCAGCGCCCTGGCAGCCGCCCTGGTCGGCAAGTTCTCGTCGTTCCCCGTCACCCTGGCGGGTGGCCTGGTCATCGGCGTCGTGCAGTCCGAACTGACCCGCTTCGGCTCCGACGTCACCGGGCTCGCCGCCTCGGTTCCCTTCCTGTTCATCGCCCTGGTGCTGGTCGCAAGCGGCCGGGCGCTGCCGCTGCGCGGCACGTTCCTGGACCGGCTGCCCGGTCTGGGCTCCGGGAAGGTCCGTCCCCTGCCGCTGGCGCTCGCCGTCGTGGCCGGGCTGTCGCTGGTGAGCCTGGCGACGCCGCTGTGGGCCGACGCGATCACCACCACCCTGGTGCTGTCACTGATCATCCTGTCGATCGTCGTGGTCACCGGGTACGCGGGACAGGTCTCTCTCGCGGCCTACGCCCTGGCCGGGACCGGCGCCTTCCTCGCCGGACACGCGGCGGCCGACTGGGGATGGCCGTTCGAACTCTGCCTGCTGGCAGGGGTATTGGGCACGGTCCCGATCGGTCTGCTGTTCGCGCTCCCGGCGGTCCGCACCCGCGGCGTCAATCTCGCGATCATCACGCTCGGCCTCGGCACCACGCTGGAGGCGATGGTCTTCCAGAACACCGATCTGTCGACGACCCCCGGCAGCGACGGCATCGCGGTGGGCAAGCAGACTCTCTTCGGGATCAGCATCTCCGGCGTCGACCATCCGCAGCGGTACGCCGCCGTGGTGCTCGTGCTGTTCGTCGCCACCACGCTCGTGGTCGCCAACGTGCGGCGCAGCCGCACCGGCCGCCGGCTCATCGCCGTACGGGCGAACGAGCGGGCCGCCGCCGCCCTCGGCATCGACGTCCGCGCCGCCAAGCTCTACGCCTTCGGCCTGTCCGCGGCCATCGCCGCGCTCGCCGGAGTGCTCACCGGCTTCCGCTCGACCTCGGTCGTCCTGTCCGACTTCGCGAGCTTCGGCTCCATCACCGCGCTCGGCCTGGCGGTCATCGGCGGTGTCGGCTACCTCGTCGGTCCGCTGTTCGGCGCGACCTTCGCCGCGGGCACGGTGGGCGCCCGGTTCGGGGACCTCGTACTGCCCGGGCTCAGTGAGTGGATGCCGCTGATCGGCGGAATCATCCTGGTGCTGACGCTGGTGGGCAACCAGGACGGCATCGGGAAGGGGCTCAGCACACGGGCGGTCGGGGGCCGGCGCAAGCTGCCTGCGAAGCGGCCGGTGACCGTCCCGAGGGACGAGCCGTCCGCCGCCCAGGCCGTGACCCGTGCCGCCCCACTCCCCCTCCAGGTACGGGACCTCACCGTCCGCTACGGCGGTGTCGTCGCCGTCGACGGGCTCTCACTGGACGTCGGACCGGGCCAGGTCGTGGGGCTCATCGGTCCCAACGGCGCCGGCAAGACCTCCGCCATCGACGCGATCACCGGCTTCACCCGGGCCGCCTCGGGCAGTGTGCGTCTCGGGGATCGGGACGCGACCCGACTGCCGGTCCACCGGCGGGCCGCCGCCGGTCTGAGCCGGTCCTTCCAGTCGCTGGAGTTGTTCGAGGACATGACCGTCCTGGACAACCTGTACGCGGCCTGCGACCGCCCCGGCCGATGGGCGTACCTCACGGACCTGATCCGTCCCGGCAGCCGCCCCCTCCCTGCCCATGTGCTCGTCGCGGTACGGGAGTTCGGTCTCCAGGACAGCCTGGACCGGCCGGTGGACGACCTGTCGTACGGAGAGCGTCGGCTGCTGGCCATCGCCCGCGCGGTGGCGGCCTCGCCGTCCGTGCTGCTCCTGGACGAACCGGCGGCGGGCCTGTCGGACGACGAGACCCGGGAACTGGCCCATCTGGTACGGCGGCTGGCCGAGGACTGGGGCATGGGCGTGCTGCTTGTCGAGCACGACGTCGACATGGTGATGAGCGTCTGCGACCAGGTCGTCGTCCTGGACTTCGGCCGCCGGATCTGCGCCGGCACCCCCGAGGAGGTGCGACGCGATCCGGCGGTGCGGGCGGCCTACCTGGGCGACCTGACGCCGGACGAAGCGGCGGACCAAGCCGCCGACGAGGACACCGTGAGCGCCTGAAGCGCGTGGAGCGCGGTCAGCAGCAGGCCGCGGCGTCGTCGGTGTGGCAGTGCGCGCTCTGACTCGGCGGCAGGTCGAGGGCCGGATTGCCGTCGAAGAAGCCGCTCGGCTTGAGCATGAAGCCGATGGTGCTGACCGGCATGACCGGCCAGTCCTCCGGGCGGACGACGTGGTGCGCGCCGAAGGTGTACCAGACCACCACGTCGGTGTCCTCCAGCGGACGGTCGGCGGCGGCGTAGGCGGGCAGCCCCTCACCGCCCGGGTGCTGATTGGGGTAGTCACCGGCGGCGTAGCGCTCGGCGGGATCGTAGGCGGTCACCCACAGATGGCTCGCGGTGAATCCGGCGCGGGGGGCGAACAGCGCCTCCGGTGGGTACATCGGTACGGTGTTGCCTCCCGGCATCAGCGTGTACGCCACCGGCTCGCCGAGCCCGGAGAGCTTCTGAGGATTCTCGATCTTCCAGTACCGCGCCTTCAGCGGGTCGATCTGCCGCTGGGCCGCCGACTCGTGTGCCAGGACGGTCCGCCGGGTCTCCCAGGCGTTGTTGTGCGGATTCTCCGGCCCCGGCGGGCTGGCCACCGAGTCGATCTCGACCACGGTGTTCGCCGGGCCGTCGACGCTCATGTCGAGCCGGACGCAGAAGAAGTGCTGGTGGTGCGGCCCGTACAGGCCGGGCGCCACGAGCGTGCCGTGCCGGGGCTTCTCGCCGGGGGGCAGTGCGCCGGTGGAGATGACGCCGGTGAGCTTGACCTCGTACTCGATGGTGCCGTCGTTGTAGAGGTACCAGAAGTAGCCGTACTCGTAGTTGCCGACCGTGGCGATCATGGAGATGACCAGCCGTCGCCGGCGCCGCACCTGTACGGCGCCGGTACGGAAGTCGGTGTGCTTCCAGGCGATTCCGGCGTCCTCCTCGTGCATGCACACCGCGTTGGGGATGGTGACCGGGGCGCCGTCCTGGTCGTTCACCACCCCGTCGAAGTACTGGATGTGCCCGACGCAGTCGCAGCCGAGGGTGAGGGAGTTGGCCAGCCATCCGACGCCGTACTCGCCCTGGTCGAAGACGTTCTTGAAGCGGTGGGTCGGCGCCGGGTCGCCGTAGGGGACGTACATCTCCGACAGCGAGGCGCGGTAGAGCACGGGACGCAGCGTGCCCCGGTCGTCGTAGCCGACCTGGTGCAGTACCAGGCCCTCGCGGGGCGTGAAGCCGATCCGCAGGCGCCACTTCTGCCAGCGCACCTCGTGTCCGTCGACCGAGAAGCTGGGGCCCTCGGGCTGGGTGATCTCGATGGGCCGCACATCGTCGCGGTACGCCGGGAAGGCGGGAACGTTGTCCGGGGCGAACTGGAACTCCGGCTCGTAGTTCCCGGGACGGGGCGGGAACGGTACTACGCCGTGGTCCTCGACCTCGACGACCTTGCGCTCGTCCAGGTCCACGACGACCACCAGGCCCTCGACGGGGCGCGCGTAGCCGTGCTCGCCGGGCGCGGAGCGGACCCAGGTGAGCGGGCGGGCGATGCGCCGGGCCGTCGGGGCGTCCTGGGGCCCGGTCCAGCTCGCCGCCCAGGGGTCGACCATCGTCAGGGAGAAGTCCTCGACACCGCGGCGGCGCATCGCTTCCTGCCACCGGGGATCGTCGCGCACGATGTCCTCGCAGGCGTTGAACTCCTCGTCCATGATCGGGGGTTGAACGCCCTCGATGTGCCGCCAGGAGACCACCTCGCGGGCGGTGAGAGACACCACCGCCTCGTAGGTGCGCCGCTCCCCTCGCTCGTAGAGCAGGACGAACGCCTCGCGCGGCAGCGGGGGTTCGCCGGGCTGCCACGCGAGGACGTCCGACTTGGGCGGCTCGTGCAGCGTCACGAAGACGAAGCGCGCGGCATCGGTGAGTCCTCTGGCCTCGCGGAGCAGTCCGGCGGCTGCCGCGATCTCCGGGGCCGACAGCGGTTCGAGGGGATGCGCGGGACGTGTGGGGCCGATGGCCTCGGCAGGGTCACCGGTGGCGGTGATCGTGGTCATGAGACGGCCACGGCCGGCTCGCCCGCGGCGTCTTCCACGTCGGGGTCGGCGAGCGTGAAGTGTCCGAGGGCCGCGTACTTCTCGGGGCTGCGCGAGCGCAGTACGACGGAGATGACGACGCCGGCCAGGAACATGGCGAGCACGGTCCACGGCAGATACGTGATGAACGGGACGTCCTCGGCGCCCGCCAGCACGGTCCGGTTGTCGATCAGCAGATAGCAGGCGCCGACCATCGCCGCTCCGCCGAGGACGGGCGCGACGAGTGTGGCGAACCAGTGGAAGCCGTCGCGCGCGGTGGTGAGGAAGTACCGGATGATCGCCGCCGAGGCCAGGGCCTGCACGGCCAGGATGCCCAGCACACCGAGCAGCGGCGACCAGGTCCCGAGCTTCAGCAGGGCCCCTTCGGCGCTGGAGTCGTAGATCACGAATCCCAGCACGTACAGACCCACCACGGCGCTCACGGTCATCGCCGCGACGATCGGGCTGTGCCGGCGCGAGGTGCGGGCCAGGACGGACGGCAGGACGCCTTCCCGGCCGAGCGAGAACAGATAGCGCGCACCGGTGTTGTAGAACGCCATGGCGCAGGCGAAGGAGCTGGTGATCGCGAGCACTTCCATGGCCGTGGTGAGCGGAGAGCCGACGTACCGGTCGGACAGCGGATAGAAGGCGGAGGCGAACTTGCCCGCGAACTGGTCCTTCACCGCCTGCACCGACTCCGGCAGGCCCCATCCGGTGACGTAGACGTAGGACACGAACATGTAGAACACGCCGAGGCCGATCACCGAGCCGTAGGTCGCGCGCGACGCGATCTTGTGCGGGTCGCGGGACTCCTCGGCGTAGTTGGGAGCCATCTCGAAGCCGACCCAGGACCAGAAGGCGGCGAAGAGTGCCACGCCGGCGGCCGCCGAGCCGAAGACCTTGGTCGCGTCGTCGTTGCCGAACAGCTCGCCCGGGTTGAGCGGGGCCGCCGAGAAGCCGTGGGCTCCGCCGTCGATCAGGACGCCGACCCCCAGCACCAGCAGGACCAGCACCTCCGACACGAGCAGGACGCCGAGGACCTTGGCGGTCAGCTCGATGTGGAACCACGCGAGCAGGCTCATCACCGCGAGCCCGCCGAACATGTAGACCGCCACCGGGACGGACACTCCGGTCCACTCCTCCACGCTGGTGGCGGCGAAGTAGCCCATCACGCCGATGACGGCGGCGGAGAAGATGATGTAGCACAGAGCGATGAGCACGCCGGAGCCCACACCCGTGATCCGGCCGAGACCGCGGCTGATGAACGTGTAGAAGCCGCCGGTGGACGTCACCCGGCGGCTCATCGCGATGTAGCCGACGGAGAAGACCGTCAGGGCCACGGTGGCCAGCAGGAACGCGGCGGGCGCCGCGTAGCCCCCGCCCATCACGGCCACGGGCACGTTGAACAGCATGGCGGTCATCGGTGCCGCACCGGTCACGATGCAGAACAGCACGGACGGCAGTCCGAGGGCGGCGGAGTCCAGACGGCCGTGCTGGGATTCGGAGGTGGCCTGGGGCTCGGCGAGCGGGCGGGTGGAGACGGGCACATCGGTCACGGCGGCCTCGCGGGGATCAGAAGCGGAACCATCACACCTGGTGCCCGGACCGTAGGAAAGGTTCATTTCTCTGCAATTGCCACCCGGTAAAAACGCCGCCCCGTCCAGCGAGGGAAAGAAATCAGCCAGGTCCTCACTCGGAGCGCAGGTCCGCCACGTACGGCTGATGGGACAGCAGCCCTCCGTCCACGCGCAGGGTGTGCCCGGTGACGAACTCCGACTCGTCGGAGGCGAGGAAGACGACCGCCGACGCGACGTCCTCCGGGCGTCCCAGGCGCGGGGTGAGGTGATGGCGGAGCATCGCCTCGCGGATCGCCCCGTGCGCCGAACCGGAGCTGGCCGGGGTGATGATGAAGCCGGGCGCGATGGCGTTGCAGCGCACGCCCTGCTTGCCGTACTGGGTGGCGACGTACTGCGTGAGGTTGATGAGGGCGGCCTTCGAGGCGCCGTACGCCGGATTGCGCAGGTCGCCCGAAAGCCCGGACCCGGACGAGGTGTTGATGATGGAGCCGCCGCCGCGGGAGATCATGTGCGGGACGGCGGCCTGGATGGCGACCATCGTCCCGCGCAGGTTGATGCGCATCGTGTCGTCCCAGACCGCCGGGTCGGCCTCCACGACGGCGAGGTCCTGACGGGCGGCCAGGTGGGTGGCCGCCGCGTTGTTGTGCAGGACGTCGAGACCGCCGTACGTCTCGACCGCAGCGGCCACCATGGCCCGTACGCTCTCGATGTCGCCGAGGTCGACCGGGACCGCCGTCGCGGAGCCGCCGGCGGCGCGGATCTCCTCCGTGACCGCCTTGGCGCCCTCGAGGTTCAGGTCGGCCACGACCGTGAGCGCGCCCTCGGCCGCGACGCGACGCGCGGTGGCGGCGCCGATGCCGGACGCGGCCCCGGTGATGACGGCGATCTTGTCTTCGAGTCGCCCCATGGTCGAAACACCTTCCCTATGCGGTGAGTTGGCTGCCGACGACCGACACGAACGAGACGCACTCGCCGGGTCCGCCGCCGAGGTTGTGGGTCAGCGCGAGCGAACGTCCCTCGGCCACGGACTTCACCGTCCGCTCGGCCGGTGCCTCGCCGCGCAGTTGCAGCCAGGCCTCGAACATCATGCGCAGGCCCGAGGCGCCGATGGGGTGGCCGAAGGCTTTCAGGCCGCCGTCCGGGTTGACGGGCAGCGGGCCGTCCAGGTCGAACGCCCCGCTGGTGACGTCCTTCCATCCCTGACCGCGCTCGGAGAAGCCCAGGTCCTCCATCAGCACCAACTCCGTGGGCGTGAAGCAGTCGTGGACCTCGGCGAGGGCGAGCTCGGCGCGCGGGTCGGTGATGCCCGCCTGCCGGTAGGCCTCCCGTGCGGAGGCGACGACCTCGGGGAAGGTGGTGAAGTCGTACTCCGGGTCGAGGAGCCCGTCGGCCGGACCGGCGACGAAGGACAGCGCCTTCACGAAGATCGGTTTGTCGGTGTACTTGTAGGCGTCCTCGGCGCGTACGACGATCGCCGCCGCTGAACCGTCCGAGACGCCCGAGCAGTCGAACACGCCCAGCATGCCCGCGACGATCGGGGCCGACCGGATGCGCTCCAGCGGGACCTCCTTGCGGAACTGGGCGCGGGGGTTTCGGGCCCCGTTGACGTGGTTCTTCCAGGCGATGCGGGTGATGACGTCCTTCATCTCCTCCCCCGCCAGGCCGTACTTGGCGGCGTAGGCGGGGGCCAGGAGGGAGAAGTTCGCCGGGGCGGTGATCTCGCCGCGGCTGTCGTCTCCCGCGCCCGGGATGACGGTGCCGGACAGTCCGGACATGCCGGAGTCCTTGAGCTTCTCCACGCCGACGGCCATCGCGACGTCGTACGCCCCGGAGGCGACGGCGTAACAGGCGTTGCGCAGCGCCTCCGAGCCGGTCGCGCACATGTTCTCGACGCGGGTGACCGGCTTGTTGGGCAGGTGGAGCGCCCGGCTCAGGGTCAGCCCGGACACGCCGGAGGCCTGGGTGCCGAACCAGTACGCGTCGATGTCGTCGAGGGTGATACCGGCCGAGGTGACCGCCTCGCCGACGGCGTCGATCAGCAGGTCGTCCGCCGAGCGGGTCCAGTGCTCGCCGAAGGGCGTGCAGCCCATGCCGACGATCGCGACCCGGTCCCGTATTCCGTGCGAGCCCATCAGTGTGTCCCCTCGGTCTCGCCCGTGCGCACCGGCCGGGCCTTCCAGAAGTAGTTGTGGACGCCGGACGCCGTGACCGTGCGCCGGAACGTCATCTCGACCCGGGCGCCGATGACGGCGTCCGCCTCGGTGGCGTCGGTCAGCTGGCAGCGGAACCGGCCGCCGCCGTCGTAGTCGACGACCACGACGAGCATCGGCGGACTCGGCGTGGCCGCCAGGCGGTCGACGGTGAACGTGGCGACCGTGCCGCGCACGTCCGCCATCGGCTCGTCGGTCATGGCGTCGACGCTGTGGCAGGAGGTGCACACCCGGTCCGGCGGCAGATGCCGGGTGGCGCACTTCTCGCAACGGGAGGCGACGAAGCCGTACTTCCATGCGGTGCGTCGGTGTGCGGGCGGGGCGTAGGGCGGCTCGGGGTCCGGCCGGCGGGGTGGTTCGCGGTCGAGGAGACCGCGCCAGGACAGATACGTGGCGTACGGCATCGGGGCGCTGCCCTGGGCGATCTGCGCGGCGACCGGGCGGGTCGCCCGGTGGGCCGGGAGCGCGTCGGTGGTGCGCAGCAGGAGGACTCCGGCGCCGTCGCCGAGCACCAGCAGGGCGATGAGCTCGCCGGGCCGGGCCCGGTCGAGGACGTCGGCGAGGAGCAGTCCGGGCTGGGCGGTGCCGGCGTTGCCGATCGCTCCGGCCAGGTCCGGGGTCACCGCCTCAGGGCGGACACCGGCTGTGCGCCGGACCGCCGCGCACGCGCGCGCGTGCAGGCCCGCGACCACGAAGTGGTCGATCGAGCCGATGTCGACCGCCGCGTGGTCGAGGGCCGCGGTGAGCGCCTTGTCCGCGAGGGACACGTAGATCTCCTCGGCGAAGCGCTCCTCCCAGACCCGGGAGACGGGCGTGCCCGGCAGCCTCCAGCGGTCCAGGATCTCGTCGCTGACCGTGTCGTGGGCGAGCAACTCCGCGATGACCGGGGCCCCGTTGCGGTGTCCGCCGAAGACGAACGCCGCCGCGCCGTCGCCGCCGGCGACCTCGTCGCTGCCGCCGGGCAGGCCGGTGCGCAGGTCGGACAGGACCGTGAGGGTCGGTACCGGGGACCGGGCGGCCGTGACCAGGGCGCCGAGGCCTGAGCGCACGGAGCCGGCCATGTCGGCGGCGAGCACGTGCCGGTCGAGGCCGAGCGCGGCGTGGACAGCAGTGGCGTTGGTCTTGTCGAGGTAGGCGGGTGCGGCGGTGGCGAGGAAGAGCTGGCTGACGCGGGCGCGCAGGCCGTCGCTGGCCAGGGCGCCGCGGGCCGCCTCGACGGCCATGGACGTGGTGTCCTCGTCGTAGCCCGCGACCGCGCGGGTTCCCTTGCCTCCCTTGCCGCCCAGGGCGGCTGCGACATCCGTCCTCGCGAGGCGGTGGTACGGCACGTAGGCGCCGTATGCGATCAGTCCGGCCATGTCAGCGTCCTCCAAGAGCGTGGGTTGCGTCGGTCGGCCGTTCGAAGACCGCGGCGAGGCCCTGGCCCCCGCCGAGACACATGGTCTCCAGGCCGTAGCGGGCCTGACGGCGGTCCAGTTCGCGCAGCAGGGTGGCGAGGATGCGGCCGCCGGTGGCGCCGACGGGGTGGCCCAGCGAGATGCCGGAGCCGTTGACGTTGAACCGTTCGAAGTCGGTCTCGGTCAGGCCCCATTCACGGGTGCAGGCCAGTACCTGGGCGGCGAAGGCCTCGTTGAGTTCGATCAGGTCGATGTCGGCGAGCTTCAGTCCGGCTCGCTCCAGGGCCCTGGCGGTGGCGGGGACCGGGCCGATGCCCATCGTCTCGGGTGGTACGCCGACGACGGCCCAGGAGACCAGGCGGCCCAGCGGTCGCAGGCCGAGTTCGGCGGCGCGCTCGGGGTGGGTCACGACGCACAGCGCGGCGCCGTCGTTCTGGCCGCTGGCGTTGCCGGCCGTGACGGTCGCCTCGGGGTCCTGGCGGCCGAGCACGGGACGCAGCGACGCGAGCTTCTCCAACGACGAGCCGGGGCGCGGGTGTTCGTCGGTGTCGACGACCGTCTCGCCCTTCCGGGTGCGTACGGTGACGGGCACGATCTCGTCGGCGAACCGGCCTTCCCGCTGGGCCGCGACGGCCTTCTCGTGCGAGCGCAGGGCGAGTCGGTCCTGCTCTTCGCGGGGGATGGCGTATTCGCGTCGGAGGTTCTCGGCGGTTTCCAACATGCCCCCGGAGACGGGGTGGTTGACGCCCCCGGAGGTGACCCGGCCGCGGGCCAGGCGGTCGTGCAGGGTGGTGCCCGCGCCGCGTACCCCCCAGCGGACGTCGGTGGTGTAGAACTCGGCCTGGCTCATGGACTCGACGCCCCCGGCCAGCACGAGGTCGCTCGCGCCGGTCTGCACCTGCATGGCCGCGGTGATGATCGCCTGCAGTCCGGAGCCGCAGCGGCGGTCGATCTGCAGTCCCGGCACCTCCACGGGCAGACCGGCGTCCAGGGCGGCCACTCGGCCGATGGCCGGGGCCTCGCCGTTGGGATAGCACTGGCCCAGCAGGACGTCGTCCACGGCTGCGGGCGGTATGCCGGTGCGTTCCAGCACGGCGCGTACGACCGTGGCGGCGAGTTCGGCCGCCGTCACGTCGCGGAAGACGCCGCCGTAGCCGCCGACGGGGGTACGCAGGGGTTCGCAGATCACCGCGTCACGCAGGAGGGCGGGCATCAGCACTGCCTTTCATGAGGGGTCACATGTACCGGCCGCCGGTTACCTCGACCACGGCTCCGGTGACGTAGCTCGCCAGGTCGGAGGCGAGGAAGAGGACGACCTGGGCGACCTCGGCGGGCTCTCCGGCACGTCCCATGGGGATCTCCGCGAGCTTCGCGTCCCAGGCGGCCGGAGGCATCGCCTCGGTCATGGCGGTGCGGATCAGGCCGGGCTGGACGGCGTTGACGCGGATCCCGGCCCGGGCGAGTTCCTTGGCGGAGGCCTTGGTGAGGCCGACGAGTCCGGCCTTGGCGGCGCTGTAGTTGGTCTGGCCGAAGTTGCCGACCTTGCCGGCGATGGAGGAGATGTTGACGATGCTGCCGCCCTGACCGTGCGCGCGCATCGCCTCGGCGGCGTACCGGGTGCCGTTCCACGCGCCGGTCAGGTGCACGTCGACAACGGCGCGGAAGTCGCCGAGAGCCATCTTGCGCAGGGTCGCGTCCCGGGTGATCCCGGCGTTGTTGACCATGACGCCGACCGGTCCGAAGCTGTCGGCGCAGTGGGCGACGAGGGCGGCGACCTCGTCCTCGTCGGTGACATCGCAGCGCAGCGAGGTGGCTGCCACGCCGTTCTTGGCGAGGCGTTCGGCGGCTTCCGCCGCCGCGTCCTCGTTGATGTCGCCGAGGACGACGGACGCCCCCTCGGCGCCGAGGACTCCGGCGATCTCGAAGCCGATGCCCTGTGCGCCGCCGGTGATCACCGCGTTGCGGCCGTCCAGCAGTCCCATGTCAGCCCGCCCTGGCTCGACGCTATTCCTCTCAAATAGATAACCTATTATGCTGAAACAATCAATACAGCGACTGAGCTGTGCGCACGGGACCGGACGAGGAGAGTACGCAGGTGGACATCAGCTATCCCCCGGAGACCGAGGCGTTCCGCACCGAGGTCAGGGCGTTCCTCTCCGAGACACTGCCGCCGGACTGGAAGGGCATCGGCGCCCTCGACGAGGAGGCGGCCTGGGCCTTCGCCCGGGACTGGCGCCGTCTGCTGGCCGAGCGCCGCTACCTCTCGCTGACCTGGCCCGAACAGTACGGCGGCCGGGGCCTGACCAAGCTCCATCAGGTGGTGCTGATGGAGGAACTGGCGCTGGCCGGTGTGCCGTTCGGGCTGCCGCAGGACACCTTCGGCGTGAAGATGCTGGCCAACACACTGCTGCGCTGGGGCACGGACCAGCAGAAGGCCCACTTCCTCCCCCGCATCCTCAGCGGCGAGGACACCTGGTGCCAGGGGTACTCGGAGCCGGACGCGGGCTCGGACCTGGCCTCCCTGCGGACGCGCGCGGTGCGTGACGGTGAGGAGTGGGTGATCGACGGCCAGAAGGTGTGGACCTCCGGCGCCCACCACAGTGACTGGATCTTCGTCCTGGCCCGCACGAACCCGGACGCCTCCAGGCACCGCGGCATCTCCTTCCTGCTCGTCCCGCTCGACCAGCCCGGCGTCGAGGTGCGGCCCTTCCGCATGATGAGCGGACAGCTGCACTTCAACGAGGTGTTCTTCAACGGCGCCCGCACCCGCGCCGACCTCGTCGTGGGCGGCGTCGACAACGGCTGGACCGTCGCCCAGAGCCTGCTCGGCGTGGAGCGCGGGGAGGAGGCGGCGACCAACCCGATCCTCTTCAAGGCGGAGGTGGAACGCCTCGTCGAGCTGGCCCGGCTGTACGGCAAGGACCAGGACCCGGTGATCCGGCAGCGCATCGCCTGGTGCTGGTCCAAGGTCGAGATCATGCGCTATCTCGGCTACCGGATCCTCACCGGCTGGCTCAAGGGCACCGAGCCCGGCCCCGAGTCGTCGATCGCCAAGCTGTACTGGAGCGAGTACCACACCAAGGTCACCGATCTGGCGATGGACATCATGGGCCTGCACGGCCAGGTGCCGGTCGGCCGCCCGCCCCTGCGCACCTACCGCACCGACGACCCCGGCGCGGCGAACTCCTCGGCGTCCTGGTCGACGACGTACCTGATCGCCCGCTCCGGCACCATCTACGCGGGGACCTCGCAGGTGCAGCGGAACATCCTCGCGGAGAAGGTGCTGGGGCTGCCGCGCGAGCCGAGGGCAGCGGCGGGTTAGAACCCGGCCGGGTGCCTGTGCCGGCTGCGGCGGTGGACCGCGTCGGAGGCGGGACGGGCGGAGCGTAGTGGGCCTGATCGTCATGCCCGTTGGGCCCCCGGCCGCAGTAGGTCTATCGTCGGGATCCTGGGGCCAGACGATGAAGGGCGGCCGCGATGCCGCAGGACGAGGCCGTGATCGGCTGCACGGGGAAGCTGCTCATCGGAACCCGCGGCTCCGCGGGCCCCGGCGAGATCCTCGTGCGGGTCAGAGGCGGCTCGGAGACCTTCCTCGCCTGGTCCGAGGATCCCCTGCCCACCGGAGCGACCGTGCTCGTGATCGAGTCGCGTGGATGCCGCGCGGTCGGCGTCATCGAGTGGGCGGATCCATTGGACGCGCTCGCGGCAATCCCGCCGGCGCCGGCTGAGGAGTAACCATGTTCGGATACCGGGTTCCCGCTCCCGACGAGGCGATGCTGATCTCGGGGGGACGGCGGGGACTGGGGGGCGCGCCGTTCCGAGTGGTGACGGGGCACGGCAAGTTCGTGCTCCCGATCTTCCGCAAGACCCGGTTCCTCACCCTGTCGATGTGCGAGTCCGAGGTCACCGAGACCTGCGTGACCAGGCAGGGCATCTCGCTGCACGTCCGCGCCGTCATCGCCTTCAAGGTCGGCAACGACCACGAGAGCATCATCAACGCGGGCCAGCGGTTCCTCTCCGACCAGGACCAGATGTCGGTGCTGACGGGCCGGATCTTCGCCGGTCACCTGCGGGCCATCATCGGATCGATGACGGTCGAGGAGATCGTCACCGAGCGGCAGAAGCTCGCCGCGGAGGTCCTGGACACCTCCAAGACCGAGATGGCGAAGATCGGCCTGATCGTGGACTCGCTGCAGATCCAGTCGATCGACGACGGCGACACCGGCTACATCGACGCGATGTCCGCGCCGCACAAGGCCGCCATCCAGCGGCAGGCGCAGATCGCCCAGGCCCAGGCCACCCAGGCCTCGGTCGAGGCGGAGCAGGTGGCGGCCCGCAACCAGGCCGAGTACGCCCGGCAGACCGCCGTGGTCAGGGCGGAGTACTCGGCCGAGGTGGACCGTGCCCAGGCGAGGGCCGCGCAGGCCGGGCCGCTGGCACAGGCCCACGCCCAGCAGGAGGTCCTCGACGCGCAGACGGAACTGGCGCTGCGCCAGGCGAAACTGCGTCAGCAGCAGCTGGTGGCGGAGATCGTGAAGCCCGCCGAGGCCGAAGCCGAACGAATCAGGGTGCTCGCCGCCGCCGAGGCGCAGCGCATGAAGATCCAGGCCGAGGCCGCGGCCTCCTACGACCGGGTCGCGCTCGACCGGATGCTGATCGACCAGCTCCCGCAGATCGTGAAGGAGGCCGCGGGCGGCCTCGCCGGTGCCAACGTCAACGTCCTCAACGGCGCCGACGGGCTCGGCGAGATCGCCGCCGGTCTGGTGTCGCAGGGCCTGACGATCCTCGACTCGGTCCGGCAGAACCTGAGCGGCCAGGACTCCTCCGACGGCCGCCGTCCCGCGGAGAGCAACGGCAACGGCAGCGGCAACGGCCTGCTCCAGCTGCACTCGCGCAAGGACGGCAAGGCGGACGACGGCCCGGTCGACGTCGACTGAGTGGGTTCCCTCGATCAGGAGCCTCTAGCAGGGTCTGGGCAGGATGCGGCCTTGCAGGCCCCAGGCGGGGTCGATGGGGATGCCGAGACGGTCCAGGACGGTCGGGGCCAGGTCGACGAGGCGCGGGGTGTCGAGCAGCGTGCCGCCTGGCACGCCGGGCTCGGCGAGGATGACGAAGACCTCTCGCTCGGCATGCGTGTCGCCGCCGTGGCCACCGGTGTCGAGGTGGCCGTGGTCCGTGGTGACGAGCACAGTCCAGTGCTCGTCGGCACGGCCGGGGTGGGAGCGTCGGGCGGCGATCACGTCCAACAGCCGCCCGAGGTGGGCGTCCTGGGAGAGGAGGGCGTGGTCGTAGGCGGGGCTGAGGGGGCCGGTGGCATGGCCGGCTTCGTCGGCGGCGCCGAAGTACACGAACATGACGTCCGGGTCGCCGTCCGTGAGCCAGTGTGCGGCGGTGTCGGCGACGAGGCGGTCCGCGGCTTCGTAGCCCTGCGCCTCGCCGTCGTGGAGTACCCGCCGACCGACGGCGGGGCCGAGCGTGCCGCGATGGACCAGGTCGGGCCACGACACCACGGCCGCGGTGCGCAGACCGGGTCGGGCGGTGACGGCGCGGCTGAGGAAGTCGGGGTAGCGGGAGTAGTCGGCACCGGTGAAGTCGTTGCCGGTCACCCCGTGACGGTCGGGCCACACCCCGGTCAGCACACTCGACCAGCCGGGTCCGGAGTCGGTGTAGGCCATGCTGGTCGACGGCCCGTCCTCCGCCTGCCCGTCCACTTCGCCGTAGGGCAGCAGACTGGTGCCGTGAGAACCCGCGGCAATCAGGCCGTGCAACACGGGCGCCTTGAACGGCGAGCGAAGCGAGATGGGGGTCCCCCCGGCCGAAGGCTGGGGGCGGGTCAGCCGGTCGAAGCGCACCCCGTCCAGGCCCACTACGAGCACCTTGCCGCGCTTCTCGCCGTCCGCCGTCCCCTCCTCGGCGTGGTCACCGGGCGCCGGCCGCCCCGGCGGATCGACATCCGTCATTCCTCACCTCTCTCGATACCTCAACGGCTCAGCTGCCCTGCACAGCCCCTTCCGTCGCACCCGCGATGAAGCCTCGGGCGAAGATCGAGAAGACGACGAGCATCGGGACGGAGGCCATGAGCACACCGGCCATGACCATGCTGTAGTCGGTGTTGTGGGCGACGTTGAGCTGGGCGAGCGCCACCTGCAGGGTGACGTGGCCGGGCTTGGTGAGCACGACGAGCGGCCAGATGTAGTCGTTCCAGGCGTTGACGAAGGCGTAGATGGCGAGGAACGACAAGCCCGGCTTGATCATGGGCAGCGTGATGTTCCAGTACTGGCGGAAGAACCCGGCGCCGTCGATGCGTGCGGCGTCGAGAAGTTCGTCGGGCACGCCGCTCTGGATGTACTGGCGCAGCCAGAAGATGCCGAAGGCGTTGGCGAGGGCAGGCGGGATCAGTGCGCTGAGCGTGCCGACCCAGCCGATCTTGGAGACGAGGATGAACTGCGGAAGGATGCCCAGCTGCAACGGCAGCATCATGAACCCCAGCAGCGCGGCGAAGAGCACCCTGCGTCCGGGGAAGTCGAACTTGGCGAAGGCGAAGGCGGCCAGGGAGTCGACGAACAGCACCAGGAGGGTGGTGACGGACGCGACGACGATGGTGTTGAGCATCGACCCGAAGAAGTCGATGGTCTTGAGCATGTGCCGGATGTTCTCCAGCAGGTGGGAGCCGAAGGTCAGTTTCGGCGGACTCTTGTAGATGTCCTGGGTGGTGTTGGTCGCCATGATGATCGTCCACACGAACGGGAAGACCGAGATCAGGACGGCCACGATGAGGAAGACGTGCGCGCTCAGGCCCCTGGGGCGCCGGAACCGTCTCGTGCCCACCTGACCCGGCGTCGTGCCCGCTGCTGTCATGCCTTCCTCCCTCGTTGCACGATGCGCCAGTTGATGAGGACCAGCACGATGATCAGTACGAAGAAGGCCCACACGATGGCCGCGCCGTAGCCGTAGTCGTTGTTGACGAAGGCCGACTGGTAGAAGTACAGCAGCGTGGTCAGGCCCGCCTGGCCGGGGCCGCCGAGGCTGGGGTTGGCCGCCTCGCTGGCGAAGAGGATCTGGGGTTCGCTGAAGCTCTGCAGGCCGTTGATGGTCGAGATGATGACGGTGAACAGAATGATGGGCCGCATGATCGGCATGGTGATCTGGAGGAAGGTGCGGACGGGGCCGGCGCCGTCCAGCTTGGCCGCCTCGTAGATCTCCTTCGGGATGGTCTGGAGCCCGGCCAGGTAGATGATCATGTTGTACCCGGTCCACATCCAGGTCATCAGCAGCGCGATGACCAGTTTGATCAGCCACGGGTTGCTCAACCACGGGACGGGCGAGATGCCGACCGTGTCCAGGATCGCGTTGACCAGGCCGAAGTTGTTGCTGAAGACCGCGCCGAAGAAGATCGCCACGGCGACGATCGAGGTCACGTTCGGCACGTAGAGGGCGATGCGGTAGAAGCCCTTGAAGCGGCGCACCGAATGCAGCAGCGTCGCCAGCACCAGGGCACCGACGAGCGTGGGCACGGTGGAGAGCACCCAGATCACCAGGGTGTTGCGGATCGACAGCCAGAAGACGGGGTCCTTCCACAGGAACCGGAACTCCTGCAGCCCCACGAAGTGCATGTCGCCGATGCCGTCCCAGCGCTGAAAGGCCAGATACAGCGAGTAGAGGACCGGGAAGAACGAGAAGGCGAGGAAGACCAGGTAGAAGGGCGAGATCGCCAGGTACTGCCGCCAGTGGGACAGCACCCCGCGACGCCTGACCCGTACGGCGCCCGGAGGCGGGGTGCGCCGCGGGCGGAACCGGGTCGGGCCCGGCCCGCCGCGGTGCCTGGGCACCGCGGCGGGTCCGGTGACCGGAGGTGAGGACATGTCAGCTCACTCCCTGCCGCTGGCCGATCTGCTTGGCCTGGCTGACCGCGTCCTTCCAGGCGTCGTCGGGCTTCTTGCCCTTGGCCTCGATGTTGGTCAACTCGGTCAGGTAGGGGGCCATGACGGCGGCGTCGGCGGGCGCCTCGTAGCTGGCCGGGATGGCCTCGGCGGCCGGGCCGAAGACCTCGATGATCTTCTGCCCGCCGAAGAAGGCGTCCGGTCCCGTCATGGCAGGCATGGCGTAAGCGGCGGGACAGGCCGGGAAGATGGCGGCGTCGGTGAAGCCTCGGGCGTCGTTGGCCGGGTTGAGGATCCAGCTGATGATCTTGAATGCCTCTTCGGGGTTGCGGCACTGCTTGGGCAGGGCCAGGTAGGAGCCGCCCTGGTTGGCCGGCCCTCCGGGGTTCGGGCTGACATGCCACTTGCCCTTGGTGTTGGGGGCGGCCTGCTCGATGTCCAACGCGTGCCAGGCTGCGCCGAGTTCGGTGGTGAGGGTGCCCTTACTGAGGGCGGCGTTGTGGGTGTTGTCGTTGATCTTTCCGTCGAGGCCGAGCTGGTAGGGGCGGACGGAGAGATCCCAGGCGGCGCGTATGTGGTCCTGGTCGCCGATGAAGTGGTTGTTCTCGTCGATGAACCGCTTGGTGCCCTGACCGACAGCGATGTTGAACACCGAGCCGAGGTTGTTGATCAGGTAGGTGCCGGGCAACGCCTTCTTCAGCTCGGCGCCGAGCGCGTAGTAGTCGTCCCAGGTCTTGGTCACGGCGGCGACCTTGGCGGGGTCGGAGGGCAGCCCGGCCTTGTCGAACAGGTCCGCGCGGTAGTAGAGCGCGGTGGGCCCGATGTCGATCGGGAAACCGATCTGCTTGCCGTCGGTGGTCTGGGCGAGCTTGGTCTTCCAGTCCAGGTACTGGGAGGAGAGCTTCTTGAAGCCCAGGTCGTTGAGGTCCAGGAAGCGGCTGCCGTTGGGCAGGAAGGAGGCGATGTCCTCCCCCTTGATGCCGGTGATGTCAGGCACGGCCGCGCCCGCCGCGAGGGTGGTGGTGAGCTTCTGCTTGAAGTCGCCGCCGATGGAGTTGGTGGTCAGCTTGACCTGGCTGCTGAAGTGCGTCTTGGCCTCGGCGACCACCTTGTCGCTGAGCGCGCCTCCCCAGTACCAGAGGGTCAGGTCTTTGCCGTCCTTGCTGCCGCTCGATCCTGAACTGCCGCCGCACGCTGCGGTGGTGCCGGCCGCGGCAGCCGTCAGGGCGGCGGCCTGAAGGAATCGTCTGCGGGAAAGATCCACGATCTTCTCCTAGTTCTGGGCGGGTTCTGCACATCGGCCATAACCGGTATGTCCGACAGGACCTGTGAGTCGTGAGCCGTGGAGGGGTGTGACGGGAGGGCCGGGTGGCTGAAGAGCATCGGCGTGGTGGGAACCCTTCAGCCACCCGGGGCGTGTGAGCTGGTCCTCTCAGACGGTGCCGACGCGTCCATGGCGGCGGGATACGCCGTTCATCCGCTTCGGCCGACCGGAGTGGGGTCCGGACCTCGCTTGAATTACGCAAGAGAGTGCACCCGATGCGCGACTTTGACAAGGGTCAAGCGAGTATCGAGACATTCATGCGTGACTTTGCTTGAGTTTGAAGAGTTCGCGAGTATGGTCAGCGGCATGCTCGCTGACCGAAGACACCAGCTGATCCTTCGCGCCCTGCGCGCGGACGGCCCCCTCTCGGTGGTCGCCCTGGCCGAGAAGGTCGGGGCGAGTCAGGCCACGATCCGTCGGGACCTCGTACAACTGGAGGACGAGGGACTGCTCAAGCGCGTCTACGGCGGTGCCGCCCCCGTGACGGGCGAGGACGACCCGTTCGCGGACGTCGCCGGCGTCCATGTGGAGGCGAAGGACGCGCTGGCCGTCTGGTGCGCGGACCTCGTCAGGGACGGCGAGACCGTGCTGCTCGACATCGGCACCACGGCCCACCGGGTGGCCCGCCATCTGCACGGCCGCTCGCTGACCGTGATCACCAGCAACCTCGCCGTCTACGAGGAGCTCCAGGACGACAAGGACGTCCAGTTGATCCTGCTGGGCGGCGTGGTCCGCCGCGACTACCGCTCGCTGGTCGGCTTCCTCACCGAGGACAACCTGCGGCAGGTCCACGCCGACCGGTTGTTCCTCGGCACCAGCGGGGTCCGCCCCGACGGCCAGGTGCTGGACACCACCGCCGTCGAGGTGCCCGTCAAGCGGGCGATGATCGCCGCCAGCGCCCAGGTGGTCCTGCTGGCGGACGCGGCCAAGTTCCCCGGCACCGGAATGGCCCGGGTGTGCGGTCCTGAGGAACTCGACGTCGTGGTGACCAACGCCCCGGTGGACGAGAAGACCGGTAGCCGTCTGCGTGAGGCGGGAGTCGAGGTGGTCGAGGTATGAGACTGACGATCCTGGGAGGCGGCGGCTTCCGCGTCCCGCTGGTCTACCGGGCCCTGCTCGGCGACCGCGGCGAGGGACGCGTCACCGACGTGACCCTGTACGACCTGGACGCCTCCCGGCTGACGACCATCGGCAAGGTCCTGGCCGACCAGGCGGTCGGGCACCCGGACGCCCCCGGAGTCACGCTGACCACCGACCTGGACGAGGCGGTCACCGGAGCCGACTTCGTGTTCTCCGCCATCCGGGTCGGCGGGCTCGCCGGCCGCGCGGCGGACGAGCGGATCGCCCTGGAGGAAGGCGTGCTGGGCCAGGAGACCGTCGGCGCGGGCGGCATCTCCTACGGGCTGCGCACCATCCCGGTGGCGCTCGAGATCGCCCGTCGTATCGCCGCCCTGGCGCCCGATGCCTGGGTCATCAACTTCACCAACCCCGCGGGCATGGTCACCGAGGCCATGACCGCTCTCCTCGGCGACCGCGTGATCGGGATCTGCGACTCCCCGGTGGGTCTCGGCCGCCGGGTGGCCGGGGCGCTCGGCGTCGACCCGGCGCGCACCAGCCTGGACTACGTGGGTCTGAACCACCTGGGCTGGCTGTGCGGCCTGTACGCCGACGGCCGTGACCTGCTGCCGTCCCTGTTCGCGGACGAGGCCGCCCTGACCTCCTTCGAGGAGGGCAAGCTCTTCGGCGCCGACCTGCTGCGCACGCTCGGCGCGCTGCCCAACGAGTACCTGCACTACTACTACTTCCACCGCGAGTCGGTCGGCACCGCGCGGGCCGCCGAGCACACCCGGGGCGCCTTCCTCCACACGCAGCAGCAGCGCTTCTACGACTCGCTGGACTCCGCGGGCGGCGGCCCGACCGCGCCCCGGGCCGCCTGGAACGCCTGGGACGCCACCCGGCTGGAGCGCGAGACCACCTACATGGCGGAGAACCGCGACGCCGTCGGCATGGGCGAACGGGACTCCTGCGACCTGGAATCCGGCGGGTACGAGCAGGTGGCCCTCGCTCTCATGCGGGCCATCGCCCGGGACGAGCGCACCACGCTCATCCTCAACGTCCGGGGCCGCGGCCGGATCCCCGCCCTGGACGACGACGCCGTCATCGAGGTCCCCTGCCACGTGGACGCCAACGGCGCACGCCCCATCGCCGGCGCCCCGTTGCCCGACCACGGCCAGGGCCTAGTGTGCGCCGTCAAGGCGGTCGAACGCGCGGTGATCCACGCCGCCACGACCGCGGAGCGGGCCCACGCGGTCAAGGCACTGACCATCCACCCGCTGATCGACTCGTACACCGTCGCCAAGCGCCTGCTGGACGCGTACCAGCGGCATTTCCCGGAGCTCGCCTACCTGGGGCGCTAGTGCTTTGACCGCCGGGAATGCTCGCCCAGAAGGGGGGCGTAGACGGTCTTCGCGGGGTGCCTGATGATGGCTTCCAGTGTCGGGTCGGTGGCGTTGAACTCGCCATTGCGCGATGCCGCGAAACCCGTCAAGGAACTCCGCAGCCGGCCGCGGCATCCCTCAGGCGACTACTGCGGATATCCACTCGTTGTCGTCCATGACGACTCGGGTGATGGTCCGGCCGGTGATGCGGCTGAGGACTTCGGCAACGTCGGCGAAGTCCAGCGTGTGGGGGGGGGCTGTCAGGGGTGGCGCCATCCCTTCGAGCGCACCGTCTTCGGTCAGGGCGGAGGCCGCGGCTTCTGCCAGGTCCTCGTGGGCCGTCCAGGACACCGGGCCATCCTGCGGCAACGGCGAGCGTGCCGGTCTCCAGCGCCGCGCCGATGTAGGAGCCCAAGGTGGCGGCATAGAACCAATTGCGAAGAGCGGTGTAGGGGACTCCTTGCTGCCTTGAGGTGCTCCTCGGTAGCCGCGTGGACCTTCTGCGGCGGGGAAGAGCGAGGTGGGAGAGCCAGCCTGGTGGCGTCGATGGCGGCGCTGTTGGCGGTCACCGCGCCGCCGTCTCGAATAGCCGCCGAGACGACCAGGACGCACTCGGCACCTTCGAAGGCGGGCTTGAGACTGTCGGGTTCGGTGAAGTCTCCCACTCGGACTCGGACGCCGCGCTCGGCTAGGTCCGCGGCCTTTCTCACGTCGCGCACACTGACGGCGATCGTGTCGGCCGGTACCCGCTCCAGCAGCGCGGAGATCCCTTGCGGGAGATGACGGGCAGGGTCTGTCGGCGGCGCAACTCGTCGCGGTGGGCGTTGGAGTCGTAGCCCTTGTCACCGAGCAGAGTTCCGGTCTACGGCGGGGCCGGCGGGGGCAGCCCGCGACGGGCGGGATGTCGTCGACGAGGGCGAGGGTCTGGGTGGCTTCGTTGACGTTGGCCGCTGTCGTGATGACTTTGAGCGGGTGCCGCGTCCGTCACAGATCAGGTGGTGTTTGCTGCCTGCTTTCCGCCGGTCTGCCGGCGACGGACCGGTGTCGGCGCCCCTTTTTCGCGCGGACGTGGGAGCATGCTGGCGGCGCCTGGCCGAGTGGACCGAGGCCGGGGTGTGGCCCCGGCTGCGCGAGGTCCTCCTGGCCAAGGTCCGCGGCGTGGACGCCCCGGACTTCTCCCGGGCGGTTGATCACCGACGCCACCGGCATCCCGCTCGCCGCCACCTTCACCGGCGGCAACCCCAACGACGTCACCCAGCTGATCCCGCTGCTTCGGGCGGTACCGCCCGCACGTGGTGCTTGGCGACCGCGGCTACGACCACGAGGGCACGGCTCCGGGCTGGGCGCCCAACGCTGGGTAGTGGAGCGCACATTCCGGAGCCTTCCTCACTCTCGGATGTGTCCTTACCTGCTGGCGGCGTCTGAACGGACTCCAGTGGCTTTCCGGCCAGCTGAGGACGGAGCGAACCAACAGCGGTCTCTCCGCTCGAAGTAGTGTCAGGGTGCATGGTGTCTTTGTTCGCGTTGTTTGGTCCGCCCGCGATTACCATCTTCCTCTTCGCCGCCGGGACACTCCCCTACGCGTTGTGGGTGACCAGGAAGAAGCCCTCGCAGCCGGCCCGCTGGGCCGTGATCGGCAGCGCATCAACCATCGCCGCGTACGGGGCCGGAACCGTCTACGGGCTCGCTTTCACGAACCCGCTCGACGTGTGCGGGTCCAGGACCGGCAACGGCGTGTACATGGATGCTGGACGGGACTACAGCCTGACATCGGTGAACGTGCACGCTTTCCCTCCATCCATCACTTGTCACTGGACCAGCGGCCACAGCACCGAAGAGGTGTGGTTCTGGGCCACACTCCTGCTGTACGCAGGACTGGCCTGCTCCGTCGTCTGCTTGGCCCTGCTTCTCATCAACCGAACGCGAAGGCCCTGAGCGCCTCTTGCATCGTCCCTGCTGTCAGGGGTTCTTAAGCACGTTGGCGATATCAGCGATAACATCACCTGTCACGCACCGGCGATACCATCGTGTCCATGGCACCGAACACGCAGCGGCGAGACATCACCCGGGACCGCATCGTGAAGGCTGCGGCCGGCCTGCTGCGCGACCAGGGTCCGGCCGCGGTGACCACGCGCCGCGTGGCGCACGAGGCCGGGCTGCAGCCTCCCGCTCTCTACCGCTTCTTTCAGGACAAGGACGACCTGCTGGACGTCGCCGCGGAACATGTCTTCGTCGAACATGTGGCGAGCAAGCAGACCACCGCGCCCTCGGACGACCCTGTGGAAGACCTCCGCGCCGGATGGAACACGCAGATCAGCTTCGGCCTGGCCAACCCGTACGTCTACGGCCTGTTGCTCGACCCGGCCCGCGCACGCGCCACCCCGGCACAGGTCAAGGGTGTGCTGATCCTCGCCGAGCGTGTGCACAGAATCGCCGCCGCCGGGCGGCTCCGGGTGAGCGAGGAACGCGCCGTCAACCTCATCCGCTCGGCGGGGATCGGAACCGTCCACACGCTGCTGACCCTGCCACCAGAGCAAAGCGACCCGGGCCTGGCCGACGCCGCCTTCGACGCGATCGCTCGCGCCATCCTCGTAGATGAGCCCGCTGTTGTCCCCACCCAGGACCCGGCGGCCGTCGTCGCGACCTTCCGCACCCTCCTGCCGGAACTGCCCGGTCTCAGCAAAGCCGAGGCCGCGCTTCTCGACGAGTGGCTGCGACGCTGATCCAGCACCGCGCTACGACGGTGGCTGCGATGGCAAGGTCTCGACCACCGCTCCGCCGAGGGAGGCGTCGTCGACGATGACCCTGGCGCGACGCACACTCCGCCGCGAACCGGACAGATACGCTCGTCGACGCGATGCCCGCGAGGATGCAGGCGTCGCACGGCAAAGCATTCAGGTGTCGGTCGTCCCCGGGTCACGCCCCTCGAAGGTCCTGAGCGGCGGCACCGGACGCGGGCCGGTGCCCGGGACCCAGCCCGTGTCCAGCTTGCGCAGACCCACGCCGTCCGGCGCCCAGATGTGGCAGCTGTTCAGCACACCGGCCGTGGAGCGCGGGTCGTGGGACTGCTCGCCGGCGTAACGCAGCCCCGCGTTCGCCGAGATGGCCGCCTGCACCACCGCGGGGCCCAGGACACGGGCCAGCTCGTGGAGGTGCGAGCAGCCGGACACCCCACGGAACCGCTCCTGGATGGCCCGGTTGTACCCGGCGGCGACACTGAGCCCGGTCAGCCCGTCGAACACGGGGGTGATCAACGGGCACTCGGCGTGCGGGAAGGTCCGCATGTCCGCGTCGGCGTGCACGATGACCATGTCGGCCAGACGTACACGCACGGCGAGCACCATCCGGTGGACGACGTCGGCCGACGGCTCCGCCCAGGGGCGCACGTCGCTCAGTTCCGCCTCGACCGAGATCTCGTCGCCACCCTCCGCGTACGCGGTGACGGTGATCGTGCGACGGTGCAGCGGGAGTTCGGAGCGCGTCATGACGACGTGTCCTGCGCAAGAGCCGGTACCACGGCCGGAGTCTCCCCCAGCCCGGCGAACTCCGGCTGCCTGTGCTCGATGAAGCTGCGCACGCCCTCGCGGTAGTCCGGGGCGCGTTTCGCCGTGGCCAGCAGGGCGGCAGCGTGGTCGCGGCTCTCGGTGAAGGTCCTCGCCTGGTCGTCGGCGAGCTGCCGCTTGATGAGGGACATCGCGTACGGGCTGGCCGAGCGGGCCAGTTCGGTCGCGTACGCGATGGCCGCCGGCAGCAGCTCCGCCGGCTCGACCAGGCGGTTGACCAGCCCCATCGCCAGGGCCTCCGTCCCGGTGATCCGGCGCGAGGACAGCAGCAGGTCGGCGGCGTTGCCGTAGCCGATCAGCCGGGGCAGGATCCAGGACACGCCGTCCTCGGCCACCAGCCCGCGGGCACTGAAGGCGGCGGCGAACTTGGCGTGCGGTACGGCGAACCGGACGTCGCACATCAGCGCCTGGTTGAACCCGATGCCGGCGCAGGCGCCGTTGACGGCCGCCACCACGGGCTTCGGGAAGGACATGGGTCGGGTGCGCGGGGGCAGCTGGTCCGTCGGCCAGGGGCGGGCGCCCGACGAGGCGGCGTCCAGGACGCTCATGTCCATTCCCGGGCAGAAGCTGCGCCCGGCGCCGGTGAGCACGACGGTCCGCACCCGTGGATCGTGCTCCGCCCGGTCGAACAGTTCGTTGTAGAGCAGCTCCATCCCGAGCGTCCAGGCATTGTGCCGCTCGGGCCGGTTCAGGGTCAGCAGCATGACCCCGTCGTCGGTGAGATCGGTGAGGATCTCCGGGGCCGGGTTCTCGGTCATCGAGGTCACTCCCGCGGTATCCGTCGGCTGGACCGGCTTTATAGATAGATGAATCATCTATATACCAAACGACCGCCAGGGCACCAGATCAGGTCGCGCAAGGAGAAGATCACCGATGGCTTGACCTGGTACCCTCGATGCACTAAGACGATTCATTTAGCTATACGAGGAGCCACCGTGGCCGAGGCAGCCCGCACCGCAGAAACGGCGACCGTGCCCGTCCCCGCCCGCAGCCGCGTCGGACGTCAGGTGCGGGTACCGAAGACCGCCGAGCTGGTCGCCGCACACCTGCGTCGCCAGATCGTACGGGGCGAGCTGAAGCCCGGCGACGCGCTGCCCCCGGAGTCGGGCCTGATGGAGCAGTTCGGCATCTCGCGGCCCACGCTGCGCGAGGCGTTCCGGGTGCTGGAGTCGGAGTCCCTGATCACGGTGCGCCGCGGCGCCCACGGCGGCGCCCGGGTGAGCGCTCCGGACGCGGACGTCGCCGCCCGCTTCGCCGGCCTGATCCTCGAGTACCGCGGCGCCACCCTGGGCGATATCTATCGCGCCGCGGCCCTCATCGAGCCGCCCTGCGCCCGCCAGCTCGCCACCAAGCACACGGCGGACGACATCAAGCGGCTGCGCGACGCGGTGGCGGCCGAGAAGTCCGTCCTCGATGACCCGCTCGCCCTGGTCGACGCGCAGGACGCCTTCCACGCCCTGCTGATCGAGCTCACCGGCAACCAGACCCTGATCCTGCTGTGCGGCATGCTGCGCAACATCATCGACCGGGCCAACGCCTCGTACACGGCGGGCGCGGCCGATGCCGAGGCACAGAAGACGCAGGCCCTCAAGGGACACCGGGCGCATGTGCGGATGGTCGGCCTGATCGAGTCCGGCAAGGCGGACGAGGCCGAGAAGCTGTGGCAGCGGCACATCGCCAGTGCGGACGACGTCGTCAACGCCGCAGGACCCAAGACGGTGCTCGAACTCCTCGACTGACCGGCCCGACCTCGCGGCGGACCCGCCTCCACTCCCCCCTTGCGCTCTCTAATCAGTTAGATAATTATAGAAGGCGTACTGAATAGTTCCTGGGGCCCGGAGGCGACGCCATGGCCGAACAGCGCAAGCCCATCTTCGACTGCGACCAGCACATGTACGAGGAGCGGGACTCCTTCACCCGCTACCTTCCGAAGGAGTTCCTCGGTTCGGCGGTCGCCCCGGTGACCCTGCCGGACGGGCGGGAGGTGATCCTCGCCGGGGACCGCATCGTCGTATGCCTGGAGCCGGAGTTCGGGCAGGTCTACCGTCCCGGTTCGCTCAAGGAGATGCTCAAGGCGATGGCCTCGGGCAATCCCGAGGAGACCTACCAGTTCGAGCCGATGCACGAGTCGTACCAGAACCGCGAGGCCCGGCTGCGGGTCATGGACGAGCAGGGTCTGGACCAGACGATCATCTACCCGGGCGGCTGGGCGCTGGTCGCCGAGGAGTACGTGAAGGGCGTGGAGCCGCTCTACGCCAACTACCACTCCTTCAACCGGTACATGAACGAGGTCTGGGGCTTCAACCACCAGGGCCGCATCTACGCCCCCGCGCTGCTGTCACTGCGCGATCTGCCCAGCGCCGTCAAGGAGCTGGAGTACGTCCTCAACCAGGGCGCCCGCTTCATCCTGCTGCCCACCGGCCCTGTGTACGGCCGCTCGCCGGGCGACCCGTACTTCGACCCGTTCTGGAAGCTGGTCAACGAAGCCAAGGCGAGCGTCTGCTACCACATCAGCGAGTTCTACTACAACTCGCAGGTGGCGCCCTCCTGGGGCTACGACCCGAACCCCATCCACTTCCGGATGTCGGCCTGGCAGTGGCAGAACACCTACGGCCAGCGCCCCGTCGAGGAGACGCTGTCCGCGCTGATCTTCGACAACCTCTTCGGCCGTTTCCCCGACATCAACGTCCTGGTGTCCGAGTTCGGCTCCGAGTGGGTGCCGCACTTCGTGCGTCACATGGACAAGAGCCGGGGCATGGGCCGCAACGGCCCCTGGATCGGCGGGCAGTTGGACGAGCGACCCAGCCAGGTCTTCCGCAAGCACGTCCGCGTGGTGCCCTATCCCGAAGATGACATCGTGAACGTCGTCAAGCGCCTCGGCTACCACGAGTCCATCGTCATGGGCTCCGACTTCCCGCACGCTGAGGGCCTGGCCAACCCCGGCGACTTCCGCAAGCTCATCGCCGAGCTCGACGAGTCCGCCCAGGACGACATCATGTACAACAACGCCCAGCAGCTGATCACCCGCTGAGCGCCGCGGGAGAGAAACGTGGAGCCCGGTACCGGATTCGGTACCGGGCTCAGTGCTGTGGCCGCCCCCGAAACGGCCCGCACACCCAGCGGTGAATCGGCGCATCCGTACAGGGGCGCTCGGCAGAAGCATGGGTGTGCAGGTGACCGGGAGTGAGAAGGGGTGGCGCATGCGGGGACCGCGGCCCACGGCGGCCGAACCGGCCGGGTCGGTCGACCGGCCGTTCACGGCCCATGAGGCTGTCCGTGCCGTCGAGGCGGAGCTCGGGCGTGTTCTCGACGAACGCATGTGCCGGGCCCGGGAGACCGATCCGGTGTTCGCCCGCGATGTCGCCGACCGTGTCTCCGCCTTCGTCCGGCGCGGCGGAAAGCGGCTGCGCACGGCGTTCGCGTGGTGCGGATGGCTGGCCACCGGCGGATCGGGCGACGTCACAGCGGTCCTGCGTACGGGCGCGGCCCTCGAACTCCTCCAGGCGTGCGCCCTCATCCACGACGACGTGATGGACGGATCACCCCTGCGCCGCGGCGCACCGGCGGTGCACGTGGACCTCGCCCGCATGCACCGGTCGGCACGGATGACGGGCCCGCCCGAAGCGTTCGCGACGTCCGCCGCGGTGCTCGCCGGCGACCTGGCCCTGGCCTGGGCGGACGATCTGCTGACCGAGACGGCCCTCGGCTCACCGCACGGCCCTGCACTGCACCGCGAGTGGCAGGCCATGCGCGGCGAGATGGTCGCCGGGCAGTACCGGGACATCCACGCCCAGGCCACCGGGACATCCGGACTCGACGAGGCGGTGAGCATCGCCACGCTCAAGAGCGCCCTGTACACGGTCGAGCGGCCCCTGGCCCTCGGTGCGGCACTGACCGGAGCCGACGCTTCCGCCCTGGACGCGCTGCGCTCCGCCGGACGGTGCGCCGGTCTGGCCTTCCAGCTCCGCGACGACCTCCTGGGCGCCTTCGGAGACCCGGCCGTGACGGGCAAGCCGGCCGACGACGACCTGCGGACGCGCAAGCTCACCTACCTGCTCGCCGTCGGTGTCAGGCTCGCCGGCGCCTCCGGTGACGAGGAATCGGCCGACGCGCTCGCCCCGGGCACCCCCCTCCCGTCGGACGAGGCCGTGGCGCGGATGCGGGCGGCGCTGGAGCGGACCGGGGCGCGGGCCGTCGTGGAGTCGAAGATCACGCAGCTGGGGGCGACGAGTCTGCGGCACTTCGACCGGACCGGCGCGGAGCCCTTCGTACGGCGGGAGTTCGCCACCCTCGTCGAACGGGCGGCGGGCGTGGCACTGGAGCGCGCCGGGGAGGCCGCGTGAGGACCGTGCCGGGGCCGACGGACCATGTCGTCGTGGTGGGCGCGGGGCTGTCCGGCCTCGCCTGTGCCCTGCACCTGCTGGGTGCCGGCCGCCGGGTGACGGTCGTCGAACGGGACGCCGGTCCGGGCGGCCGGGCCGGCCGCGTACGCCTCGGCGACTACGAGGTGGACACCGGGCCCACGGTCCTGACCATGCCGCACCTGGCCGACGAAGCCTTCGCGGCCGTCGGCGACAGCCTCGACCGCCACGTCGAGCTGACTGCCCTGCACCCCGCCTACCGGGCGTGCTTCGCGGACGGGACATCCCTCGACGTGCACACCGACGGCGAGGCGATGGAGGCGGAGGTCAAACGGTTCGCCGGAGCGGCCGAGGCGGCCGGCTACCGCGGACTGCGGGACTGGCTGGAGCGACTGTACCGGGCGCAGATGCGACGCTTCATCGACACGAACTTCGACTCGCCCTTCCAGCTGCTCCACCCGGACCTGGCCCGCCTGGCGACTCTGGGCGGCTTCGGGCGGCTGGACCGGAGCATCGCCCGCTTCCTGGCCGACCCCCGCCTGCGCCGGGTCTTCTCCTTCCAGTCCCTGTACGCCGGAGTCGCCCCGGCCAGGGCCCTCGCGGCCTACGCGGTGATCGCCTACATGGACACCGTGGCCGGCGTCTGGTTCCCCAAGGGCGGCATGCACGCGCTGCCCCGCGGGATGGCGGACGCGGCGACCGACGCGGGGGCCGAGTTCCGCTGGTCGGCCGAAGTGACCTCACTGGAGCGCTCGGCCGGACGGGCCCGTGCCGTGCGGCTGGCCTCCGGCGAGCGGATCGCCTGCGACGCGGTGGTGCTCTCCTGCGAGCTGTCCGCCGCGCACCGGCTGCTGGGGCGCGCGCCCCGGCGCCCGGTGGGGCTGCGGCACTCACCGTCCGCCGTGGTCCTGCACGCGGGGACCGACCGCACCTGGCCCGGCCTCGCCCACCACACCCTGTCCTTCGGCGGGGCCTGGGAGCGCACGTTCGACGAGCTGACCCGCTCGGGGCGGCTGATGAGCGACCCGTCCCTGCTGATCACCCGGCCGACGACCCACGATCCCGCCCTGGCGCCGCCGGGCGGACACCTCCACTACGTGCTGGCCCCCTGCCCCAACACCGACGTCGGCCCCTCCGCCGACGCGTGGCGCGACCTGGGGCCGCGCTACCGGGAGAGCCTGGTCACCGAGTTGGAACGCCGGGGCCTGGACGGGTTCGCCAACAGCGTCCAGGAGGAGCTGCTGGTGACCCCGCTGGACTGGGCGGCCCAAGGTCACGCGGCGGGCAGCCCCTTCTCCGTCTCCCACACCTTCGCCCAGACCGGCCCGTTCCGCCCGCGCAATCTGGTGCGCGCCGTCGACAACGTCGTACTGGCCGGCTGCGGCACCACCCCCGGCGTCGGCGTTCCGACCGTGCTCATCAGCGGCAAACTCGCCGCGGCGCGCATCACGGGGGGCGATCGACACCCTTCCGCCCGCACCCGCCCGGCGCCGCGCGCAGCACATGTCCCCACCCCCTCGACCGCGGAAGGCCCCCATGACCCGTCGTGAACTGGACGCCGCCGGGATCACCGACCCCTCCCTGCGCGCCGCGTACACGCACTGCCGGCGGCTCAACGCCCGCCACGGCCGGACCTACTTCCTGGCCACGCGTCTGCTCCCGGTGGAGCGCCGCTCGGCGGTGCACGCGCTGTACGGCTTCGCACGCTGGGCGGACGACATCGTGGACGACATCGACGGGCACCGGACGCCCGCGGAGCGCGACCGGCTGCTGCGCCGCCTGGAGAGCGATCTCGCGCACGGGCTGCGTACCGGCGGCGGAGACGAGCCGGTGGTCCGGGCCGTGGCCGACACCGCCGACCGGTACGGCGTCGAGGCCGCGCTGTTCGCGGACTTCCTGGTCTCGATGCGCAGCGACCTGCACGTCACGGACTATCCGACCTGCGCCGACCTACGGGCCTACATGCACGGCTCGGCCGCGGTGATCGGACTGCAGATGCTGCCCGTCCTCGGCACGGTCGTACCCCGCGCGGAGGCCGCCCCCCACGCGGCTGACCTCGGAGTGGCGTTCCAGCTCACGAACTTCCTGCGGGACGTGGGCGAGGACCTGGACCGCGGCCGCGTCTACCTGCCGGCCGACCTGCTCGCCGCCCACGGCGTGGACCGGCCGCTGCTGGAGTGGAGCCGCCGCACCGGGCGCGGCGACCCGCGGATCCGCGCGGCGCTGATCGCCGCCGAGGCCATGACGAGAGAGGTGTACCGGGCGGCGGAACCCGGCATCGCCATGCTCGACCCGCGGACACGCCCCTGCATCCGCACCGCGTTCACCCTGTACGGCGGCATTCTCGACGCGATCGCGGATCAGGACTACACGGTGCTGCACCGGCGTGCGGTGGTGTCCCGCGGGCGCCGGGCGGCCACGGCTGCCGCCGGAGTCGTACAGATCGCGGCCGCTCGGTGGTGTGCCCGCCCCGCGCGCGGAGCACCCCGGGCGGATGGCGCGGCCATCCCGACGAAAGGACCGGCGCGATGAGTGACCGAGCGGAACGAACCGGCTGGACACCGCCGTTGCGGCGGTGCCGGCGGTCGGACTGGGCGACGCAGACGCCCACCTGGCGGGAGGCACGTCCGGCGCTGATCGCCGACGCGCTCAAACGGGCGTCGGCCCGCCGGTCCGGAAACTGGTTCGTCGTCGGTGCCTCCCGGGACGTACGCGCCGGGGGCCGCCCGTACGGCAGGACGGTGGGCGGTGTCGAGGTGGTGCTGTGGCGGTCGGACACCGGTGCGCTGCACGCCGGCCCGGGCGCCTGCCCCCACCTCGGTGCGCCCCTGCGTGACAGCCGGGTGGTGTGCGGCACGCTGGTGTGCCACTGGCACGGACTCGCCCTGGACGGTGGGTCGTTCGCCGGCTGGGATCCCTATCCGGCCCACGACGACGGGGTCCTGGTGTGGGTCCGGCTGGACGCGGTCGGCGGCGAGGAGCCGTCCGAGCGTCCGGTGGTGGCGGAACGGCCGGCGGCGGGCCGCGGGGTCGACGCCGTGTTCACGGCGGTCGGGCGGTGCGAACCGCAGGACGTGGTCGCCAACCGGCTCGACCCGTGGCACGGCTCGTGGTTCCACCCGTACTCGTTCGTCGACCTGACAGTGGCCCGGCCGCCGACGGGCGAGGACGACACCTTCGTCGTCGACGTCTCCTTCCGTGTGACCGGCCGTCTGGTGGTGCCGGTCCGGGCGGAGTTCACGGCGCCCGGGCCGCGTACGGTCGTCATGCGCATCACCGAGGGTGAGGGGTCCACGTCCGTGGTGGAGACTCATGCCACGCCGCTGACCCGCGAGGCGGACGAGCGGCCACGGACCGCGGTGGTCGAGGCGGTCGTCGCCGCCTCGAACCGGCGCGGCTTCGCCCTCGCGCGGGCCGCCGCGCCCGTACTGCGCCCCCTGATGCGGCGGACGGCCGGCCGACTGTGGCGCGACGACCTGACGTACGCGGAGCGGCGCTGGACGCTGCGAAGCACGGGACGGTTCCCGGGGTGAGCGCGGTGCGGACGGTCACCCCGGCAGCCGGTGGGGCGTTGAGCGCCGGGAAGGGCCGGTGCCGGCCAGGGGGTCAGCGTCTCCCGGTCGCGCCGAGTGCGCGCAGCACGGGTGAACGGCCCGTCCGGGGCACCGTCCACAGCACCTGTCCCCGGACGCCCCAGGCGGCGAGCAAGGCCCCCGCTGCCAGGAAGCCGGTGGTGGCGGCGCGCTCCATCAGGGCCACGGGCAGGTCGCAGCGGATCGCGTCACCGGCCAGCGTCACCCGGGGGTGGGGCGTCACCACGGTGGGCCGCCGGGAGTGGGAGCCGACCGGGAAGAACGGACAGTCGGAGCGCCACTCGTGCCGGGCGTCCACGACCCGTGCGTGCCGTGTCTCCGGGTAGACCCGGCGCAGACTGTCGGCGAGGCGGTTCTGCATCGCCTCCGGTGCGGTCCCGGCGGGGACGGCGTAGGCGTGCAGTTCCACCACTGAGCCGCCGGTACGGTCGGCCCAGCGGGCGGCCTCGCCCTCGTAGCGTTCGAGGACGCTGATGTTGTCGAGGCCGTCGTAGCCGCTGGTGCCGAGGAATCCGGGGCGGTCGGCGCGGACCGGCCGGTCCAGCCAGAGCCGGGAGACGAGGAAGGCGGGGGCGGTGACGAGGGCGGCGATGTCGTCGCGCCAGGCGGGGGTGCCCAGGCCGGGTGACGCCGCGACGACCCCTCGCAGCGCCCCGGGGTCGAGTGCGAGTACGGCCGCCTCGTGCCGGTCGGCGGCGCTGTCGGTCCGCACCTCCACTCCCCCGCCGTCGCACGGGTGGACGCCGTGCACGGGGGTGCCGGTGCGGACCTCCGTCCCGAGGCTGCGGAGGTAGTCGCCGAGGGGCTCCCACAAGGCCTGGGGGAAGGGCTCGTTCGGCACGTCGAAGAGCAGGCCCTCCGAGGAGCCGAGGAAGTAGATGTGGAACATCAGCAGCAGTTCCGCGGCGGACAGTTCACTCGGGTCGGCGAAGAAGCTGCGCGAGAACACCTCGAAGGCCAGATGGTGCGCGGCTTCGGGGAAGCGGACGCGCTCCAGGAAGGCCGTCGCGCTCATGCCGTCGAAGCGTTCGTAGACCTCGGGCACGCGTACGTCCAGGAGGGGCAGCGCGGCCCGGGCGTGCATCGCGGCGAGGTCGCGCCAGCCGAAGGTGGGGCTGAGGGCGACGAAGCCGAGCGCGCTGAACGGCGGTGTCCGCGGGACGCGGGCGAAGCTGTCGGTCAGCCCGCCGCTGTGGCGCAGCGGATAGTCGGGCAGCGGCCTGAGACGGTCGAGGCCGGGATCGGTACGCCGCAGCAGGCCGCGCAGGTTGTAGTACTGGCGGAAAAAGGCGTGGAAGCCGCGGCTCATGGTCGCCTCGGAACCGTCGGCGAGGCGGGTGCGCCACCCCGCGAGCCGGCCGCCGAGCGACTCGTCATGTTCGTAGAGGGTCACGCGGGCGCCGCGTTCGGCCAGCAGGGTGGCCGCGGCGAGACCGGCGATCCCTCCGCCGACCACGGCGACGCCCGGCGCGTCCGCAGGGTCGAAACGATCCCGGCCCGGCGCGGGCAGCACGATCTCGGCCTTGCGGTCCCGGCCCCGCCGGGCTGCTCGCGGCGGTGTGCTCACCGGGCGTCCCCCGCCGCCGCGGCGGAGCCGTTGCGGGCCAGGAAGGTGTGCACGATGCCGGTCTGCCATCCGGCGACGGGTGCCGCGCGCACGCCCGTGAAACCGGCGTCGGTCAGCCGCGCGCTGAAGGCGGGGGCCGTGTCGAAGTCGAGGACGCTTCGCCACAGGTGACGGTAGAGGGCACGGTCACCGCTGAGGGTGCCCGCCGGGATGATCACCCCCCGGCACACGGCCGTCCACACGGCGCGGTGCGCGGGCGAGCCGCTGAGACTGTACTCGTGGACGGCGAGCCGTCCGCCCGGCCGGAGCAGCGACCGGACGGTTCCGAGGACGCCGTCCGGGTCGGTGACGTTGCGGAACAGGTAGGCGGCGAACACCGCGTCGTACGGTTCCTCACCGGCCGCCGCCTCCTCGGCGGTCAGGTGCAGGAAGCGCACATGGGCCGGCCACGGTTTGGCCAGTGCGCGCCGCAGCATCCCCGACGAGGCGTCGACTGCCGTGATCCGGGCGCGGGGCGCGGCCCGCAGGAGGGCCCTGGTGGAGGCGCCTGTGCCGCAACCGAGGTCGAGGAGGTGCAGGCCGGCCCCGTCCCGGGGCAGCCGGAGCCGTCGGGCCGAGCGCAGGAGGTCGGTGCGGTAGCCGGGGTTGAGAGCCGTGAGGCGGTCGTAGGCGTGCGACGCGTGGTCGAAGGCGCGTGCCAGATCGTCGTCGCGCAGCAGTGTCATCGGGGGCTCTCTCCGATTCGTGGGTCGGGCTGGGAACGCCGGGGCAGGAAGGGGAGTTCGACGGCGGTCCGGAGCATGGCTCCCACGGGGGTGCACAGGCCGATGCCCCACTCCTCGCTGAGCGAGGTGTCACCGTCGAGGAAGCGCAGCAGACGTTCCGGCGGAACGCGTCGGAACAGGCCGGTGAAGAAGCCGGGACCGTCGATCCGCCCGGTGTCCAGCGCTCGCAGCAGCACGGCGTCCATGGCCAGCGCCCGGCGCCCGTGCGGTGCGGGCACGATCGCGCGGCCGTCGCGCAGGGCGGCGGCGACGGCCCTGCTCTGCCGCTGCACGGCAGCGAAGGTGTAGCCGGTCGACGGGCGGGTGGCACCGCCCGCGGCCCCGATCCGGAAGACGGCGGGCCCGGTCCGGCAGGCGAAGCGTGCGTCGGTCATGGGAATGACGCCCTGCTCCGCCGATTCGACGGTGAACGCCCCGAGGCCGAGGATGTCGCGACAGTAGTGGGCCAGTGCGGCCTCATACGCCGTCGTGGTCAGCGGAGCACGGGAGAACTCGGTGTACTCGACGAGCGCCCGGTCCGGCGCCAGCGGCAGCGTGTAGCCGAAGGCGAGCCCGTGGCGCGGCTGCGGCACCCGGAAATCCATCAGATCGGCGACCGCCGGGTCGAACCGGTCCGCATCGGTACGCACGAACCAGCCGCGGAAGTGCTGCATCAGCTGTGTCCGGGCCGGTGGCAGGGAGCGCGGCGGGCGGGAGTCGAACACATGGCGGGCGCGGAGTGTCAGCGTCCGGCCGTCGGGCGTCGTGCAGTGGACTTCCGCGCCGTCGGCCGTGTCGTGCACGGTGTCCGCGGTGGCGCGCAGGACGCGCGAGCCGGATGAGCGGGCCAGCCGGGAATGCACCAGCCGTTCGAACACCGTGGACCGGAGCATGCGGTAGCGCAGCGGAGACGGGTCCACGGTGTTCGCCCGGCCGTCGGTGCCGTGCACGCGGAGCCGGGACCAGGAGGCGCTGACCGCCTCGGCGAAGTCGCCTGATCCGCGCTCCCAGTAGCACCAGGTCCGCTCGGGCGGACGCCGCGGACCGTCCGGCGCCTCCACCACGGTGACGGTGGAGGAACCGGTCGCCGCCAGGTGGTGCGCGAGACTGAGCCCGGACGCGCCGCCGCCGACGATGACCACGTCGCAGGTGTCGTCGTTGGTTTCGCCGGGCGCTTCGGGACGTCGGCTCACCGGGCACGCCGTTCGGCGGCGGGTGCCCCGTCCGGAGCCGTGCGCGGCGGTCCGGTGTCCGCCGTCATCGTGTCGGCGACGGCCCCGACGTTCTGGCGCGGATCGCCTCCCCCGGGCGTCGGCGGAGCCGTGTCCGCGACCGAACGGTCGGCGAAGCCTCCGTCCCGGTGTCCGGGCCGGACGGCCAGGCACCGTATGACGACAGTCCGTGGCGGGCGCGAGACAGGCGACGGCCATCGGATTGTCGGCGGCCTCGTCACCGCAGCGAGGCCGCGGGACGCGAGGTCGTACGCGTCGAACAGGCCGCCGCGGGTGGCGGCGGGCCCCAGTACCCGGGCGACGCTGATGTCCACGTCTCACTCCTGATCGCAGGCAGGCCGACGGCTTTCCTCTCCTTGTCCTCTCTTCCGTGAACCGGCCGCCGGCGGATGCGCGGGACACAGACCAACCGGAGTGGACCTGGCGCTGTCCTCACGGACGCACCACGTCACCTGAGCGCGATGGACTCCACCGCCGTGAGCGCCTGTGCCAGCCCGGGCGGATGCGGCGACCCCGGCACGGTCTGTCCGGCCCAGCCGGGCCCGAGCGTCAGGACGACCGGCTTCCTGCGAGCACCCCGCACTCCCCATTCGATCGCGGCCACGTGCTGAGCCAGCGGCCGGCTCGCTGTGGTACGCGACTGCGCCCACAGCCCCACCACGGCCGGACCGGTTCTGCGGACCGCGGCCACCAGTGACTCGACGGGCAGCGCGCCACCGAACATGCGTACCGGCAGGCCCCGTTCGGACAGGGCTGCGGCCAGGACCTCCAACGGCAGCGTGTGGTTCTCGGCGGGGACACAGGCGAGGACCGTCGTGGCGCCGGGCCGGTCGGCGACCACGGGCGGGGCATGGCGCCGCAGCACACCGGACACGTGCCAGGACAGGAAGTGCTCGACCTCGACGTACCTCTCGCCCGAGCTCTCCCACTTGCGGCCGACCGCCTGCAGAGTCGGCATGATCACCTCCGACCACGCCGCGACCAGGCCGTGTTCCTCGATCGCGGCGCTCAGCAACCCGTCGAGCGCGACGGCGTCGAGACGCAGGGCGGCGCGGGCGACTCCCTTGCACTCCTGGCGCACGTCGCCGAGGCGAAGACCGGTGCCGGCCCGGCTCCGGCCGCGAGCCGCGGGCAATGGGGACCGAACGGAATCCACCTGAGGGGCAGGCGCCTGCGGACCCGCCTCGTCCAGCGCCAGACGGGCGGCCTCGGCGGGCGGCAACCCGGTCGCCGTCAGCGCGCACATCCGCTCCAGCCGCGCCACGTCCACGGCGGTCCAGCGACGATGCCGGCCACCGGTGTGCGCCGTGGGGCCCAGACCGTAGCGGCGGTCCCAGGAGCGGACCGTGGTCGGTGCCACCCCCAGACGCCTCGCCACCTCACCGGTGGTCAGCCCGCCGCCGACACGCGGCACGTCCTGGTGATCACCGTCGTCCCTGTCCCGGCTCATACTCCCCATAGTACGACGCACAAACGACGCATGTTGTATGCGTCGTTCCAGCTCACAAGACTGGCATGCAAGCGCTCGGCCGCTACGGCGCCCGCCGACCGGACCGGTTCGGCAGGCGGCTTTCCGGCCCCGACACGGGACGCACGGCAGGAGGGACAAGCCCATGACCACGAACACGCGATCCGCCGGTGTTCGCACCGAGGCTGCGGAGGAGACGCCGTGCGATGACGAACTGGCCCGCGGCCTGTGCGCCGCGGACGAGACCGCGTTCGCGGCCGTCTACCGGCGCTGGGGCGCACTCGTCCACACCATGGCCACCCGCTCGCTCGGTGACGCCCATGAGGCCGAGGACGTGACCCAGCAGGTGTTCCTCGGCGCCTGGCGCGGACGGGACGGCTACCGCCCGGAGCGGGGACCGCTGGGCGCCTGGCTGGTCGGCATCGCGCGCCGGAAGATCATCGACGCACTGTCGGCCAGGACGCGGCGTCTCACGCTGATCGACTCGATGGTGTCCGACGCCGACGTGCACCGCCACGAGGTGGCGGCCCCGGACGACGTCCTGGACCGGGTGCTCCTGGTCGACGCCCTGTCCCGGCTGCCGCGCCATCAACGCGAGGTGCTGTGCATGGCGTTCTACGAGGACCTGACCCAGGCCCAGATCGCCGAGCACACCGGCATCCCCCTGGGCACCGTGAAGAGCCACACCCGACGTGGCCTGCATCGGCTGCGTGAGGGGATCGAACGAGGCCGCGCCGCCGAGAACACCGCGTAGGCACGCGCCGGAACCGCCGCCGCGCGCATCCAGGGCGGCGCCGGCGCACGAAACAGCCGCCGGAGCGGCCCCCCGGTCCTCACCCTCGTCACGTGTGCGCCTCCGTTCCGCCCGGCGAAGGGCGGTTACCAGGCCAACCTGATCGTCACCGCCGAACCACTCGCGGCCTGAAGCACAGCACGGGAACAGGAGGGTGACGGTGCCACATGTCGAGCCCGCACACCTGATGGAACTGGCACTGGGAAACGACATCTCGAGCAACGACCCCGGCGCCCTGCAGCACATCGCCGCCTGCAACCGGTGCCGGGAGGAACTGAGCCAGATCACGCGGGTCGTTGTCTCCGCCCGTGGCGTTGAGGAGTCAGATCTACCGGCCGCCCCTCCAGAGCGGGTATGGCAGCACATCACAGAGGAGTTGTCCGCAAGGGAGAAGATTCCCGCAGCACCGCCCGTGAAGCCGGCTCACGGCCTCCACGGTCGGACGATCCGTTACGCGCTCGGCCTCCTCGCCGGCGTCGCCTTCATCTGGTGGTGGAGCCGGGACCGTTCGGCAGGTCATGCGGGCCGGAACGACTGAAAACGGGCTTCTCCCCGCGGAATCGCGGCTGTTGCCGACCGTCAGAGTGCGGCGTGGTGGCGCACGAGGGGCAAGAAGAGCTGGTTGGCGATGTCTTCGAGCACCCGATCGGATGGTGTCGCACGCTCCGCGATCATGCTGTACCGGATCAGTGCACCGGGCATCGAGAGCACGGCGTCGGGGATGGGCGAGTCGCCGAGTTCGCCACGGACCCTCGCTCGGTCGATCACTTGTTGGAAGACACCGGGGACGACAGCTTTGGCGTCGTCGGGGATCTCTTCCAGTTCGCTGAGCAGGCCGGTGGCGACGTCGATGCCGATCTGGTCGATCCGCTCGGCGAGCCGGTGCACGAGTGCGAGCACGTCGTCGGCCAGGCTCCCCGTGTCGGGGACGTCCTCGATGACCGTACCGGTATGGGCGCGCACGGCGGCGTGTACGAGAGCGGCACGGCCGGGCCAGCGGCGGTAGATCACCGCGCGGCTCGTGCCCGCAGCCCGGGCCACGGCGTCGATGGTGAACGCCGCATAGCCCGTGCGCTGCAGCTGCTCCCACGCGGCCTCGAGCAGAGCGTCGTCCAGCGCGTGTCCACGACGACGCCGAGCGGGGCGAGCATCGGTTTCCTTTTCCACACCCAGAGGATACACGTGTACCTTAATGGCGATAAGATACACGTGTCTCTTTAAGGGGTTTGGAATGGCGGACGGAGACGAGTTGGAGCCGTTGGGGTGGCCGCTGATCCGGTTGGCTCTGGTGGTCGTCGTGGGCGGGGTGGCCCCCTTGGTGGACACCACGGTGGTCAACGTCGCGCTGCATGCGATGAGCGGCGACGTCCATGTCGACACACAGGCGATCCAATGGGTGACGACCGCCTACCTGCTGGCCCTGGCCGTGACAGTGCCGGTCACCGCCTGGGCCTCTGACCGCTTCGGCTCACGGCGCCTGTGGATCGCCGGTCTCGCGCTGTTCCTGATCGGCTCCGGCCTGTGCGCCCTGACGTGGGACTTCGGTTCGCTCGTCGCCTTCCGTGCCCTACAGGGTGCCGGGGCGGGGATCATGCTGCCCGTCCTCCAGACGATCCTGGTCCGGGCGGCGGGGCCGAGCAGGACCGGCCGTGTGCTCACGGTCGTGATGCTCGTCAGCACCGTCGCGCCGATCGCCGGTCCTCTCGTCGGGGGTGCCATCGTGGACGCGGGCAGTTGGCGGTGGGTGTTCGTGATCAACCTGCCCCTTTGCGCAGCCGCGATCCTGCTTGCCCTGCGCTTCGTGCCCAGCGCGCCGGCACAGGCGGAGCAGCGGCTCGATCTCCCCGGTGTGCTCCTTCTGGGGACCGGAACCGCTGCCTTGCTCTACGCGCTCAGCGATGCAGCCACCCAGGACGGCAACGCAGGCGTGCGTGTGTGGACACCTCTGGTCGCCGGCGTGGTGCTGACGACCGGGTTCGTGGCGTGCAGCCTCGTACGCGGGACGCGCTCGGCGATTCCGGTCCGACTGCTCGCGCACAAGGCGTTCGGCTCAGCCACCGCGACCCTGTTCCTCACCGGCGTGGCCCTCTATGGCGCCCTGTTCCTGATACCGCTCTACTTCCAGCAGCAGCGCGGCCTCACCGCCCTGACCGCGGGAGTGGTGCTCGCCCTGCAAGGTGTCGGCTCGCTGCTGACCCGGTGGGTCGGTGGCGTCGTAGACCGCATCGGAGCCCGGCTCATCGCCGTCGTCGGCGTCCTCCTGTGCGCCGCAGCGACCGTCCCTTTCGCGATCGCCACCACTCGCACCAGCTGGGTACTCCTGGGGGCTGCGCTGGTCGTTCGTGGTGGCGCTCTCAGCGCCGTCAACGTGGCCATCACCGTGGGAGCCTTCTCGGACCTCTCCCGCGAGGAGGTCCCGGCCGGCTCGGCCCTCGTCCGCCTCGTCCAGCAACTGGGCGGAGCTGCGGGCACCGCGCTGCTGGCGACCATCGCGGATGCGGTGGGCTCTGCAGCCGGATTCCACACTGCCTTCTTCTGGAGCATCGGCCTGACCCTGGCCGCCCTCATCCCCTGCACGGGAGTCCCCGCGCGACGCCGTACGCAACCGGCGGCCACGCCAAGGACCGCAACGCGCCTCTGACGCCCGTCGAACCCCGCCTGCGGGCGCAACGTCGTTCCTGCAACCAGGCCCTGTCTCCCCGATGACGGGTTCCTGCGGCGACTATCAGGAGGACGTCGGGCGGGTCGGCCGGACACAATGCGGCCATGGTTGATCACGTTCGAAATGCTTCACGCCCGAATTTCCGCAGCAAGCCGTCGCTGAGGGGGGAACAGGTGCTGCTTCGGCCGGTCACGGCGGATGACGTGCCCGGTCGACTCCACCTCGATCCGCGCACATCAGCAAGCGGCCGGTGCACCGAAGGTGCCGCCACCGGCCTTGCCGACTGGGCAAAGGGGGCCGCGCGAAGATCAGTTCAGGTGCGCACGCACATGCGCCGCAGCCGCCGGGAGGCGGTGGCGCACCCGGTGAGGCCCTGGGCCGCTCGCGCGGCGGGTTGACCACGAAGGTGCACTTGGCCTCTGACGGGCAGTGCCGTCCGCTGGCCTTGCTCGTCACCCCGGGGCAGCGGGCAGACTCCACTCAGTTCATCCCCGTCCTGGACAAGATCCGCGTCCCGCGCGTGGGTTCGGGCCGGCCACGGCGGCTGCCGGACAGCGTCAGCGCGGACCGTGCCTACAGCAACAGCAAGATCCGCACCTACCTCCGAGGCCGGGGAATCAGCCATCCGATCCCGGAAAAGCGCGACACCATCGCTGCCCGTGAGCGTCGGGGCTCACGCGGCGGGCGGCCACCGGGCTTTGATACCGAACGCTATGCCGCGCGGAACACGGTGGAACGGGCCGTGAACAAGCTCAAGCAGTTCAGAGCCGTCGCAACGCGCTAGGACAAAAGGGCGTACGTCTTCCTCGCAACCGTCACCGCCGCGGCCCTCCTCATCTGGCTCCGCTCGTGATCGAGGAGACAGGCTCTAGCCCGTGAGATCCGCCGCCAGGTTAGCGATGTTGGTGAGCAGTGCCGTGCCGCGCCGGGAGTGGTCGTAGCCGGCGAGGGGGTAGCCGTTGCTCAGGCAGGCGAAGGACAGGCCGGTCTCCGGGTCCAGGAAGCCGAGTTGGTAGGCGGCTCCGGCGCTGCCGAAGAGGGCGGGCGAACCGGTGGACGGCAGGTTGCTGCCCGCGTCCGGGCCGGCCACGGTGACGAACAGGCCCATGCTGGTACGGCGGCTGGAGCCGCCCCCGTAGATCTGCTCCCCGTGCGGGTGGTCCGTCAGCCGGATCCGGGTGCCCTCCGCCACGGCCTCCGGCTTCCACAGCCCCGAGTGTTCCAGCGCCTGGAAGTACAGGGCGACGTCGGCGGCCGTGGCGACCAGGGCGTGGCTGGGCTCCCCGGCCGCCAGTACCCGCGGGTCGGACAGGTACCAGGGGCCCCAGGGGTCGGGCTCCTGCTCGTCGCTCGTGCGGTCGGTGGCAGTCATCGGGGCGACGGAGCCTGCCTGGCGGTCCACCGGGACGCCGAGTTCGAGCGAGGACAGGCCGAGGGGTACGGCGATCCGCTCGTGCAGGTAGTCGGCGAACTCCAGGCCCGTACGCCGCTCCACGATCTCGGCGACCAGCCAGGCCGCCGAGGTGAGGTGGAACTGGAAGCGGCTGCCCGGCGGATGGTCGAGCCGCCAGCGGCCGAAGGCGGCGAGGCGCTGCTCGCGGTCGAGCATCTTCGGGTAACCGAGCGGCGCGAAGGGGAAGCCCGCGGTGTGAGTGAGCACCTGCTCCACCGTCACCTCCTCCTTCCCGTTGGGCGCGAACTCCGGGATGATCGCGGCGACTTGCTCGGCCACGTCCAGCAGGCCCTCGCCGATCAGCTTCCAGACCGCGCCCGCGACGATCGACCGCCCGACGGACTGCAGGACGTATCGCGTGGACGGTTCGGCGTCCCCCCAGGTCTCGAAGGCGACCAGCCTTCCGCCCCGCGCCACGGCGACCTGCGCGGACGGCAGCGGTCCGTGCTCGACCTCCAGACGGATCCGGCGCAGGAGCACATCCAGCCGGTGCGGGTCGACGCCGACGGTTTCCGGGGCGACGACCGAGTGGTCAAGCGTCACGTGGTTCTCCTTCGAGCGCGGTGGGTTCCCGAAGGCTTCGGCGTACGACCTTGCCGTTGGCGTTGCGCGGCAGGTCGTCCAAGAACCACCAGCGGACGGGGACCTTGAACCCGGACAGCCGGGCGCGGGTGTGGCTGGTGAGTGCCGCGGGCTGCGGTGGGGCGTCGGGATCGGTGGGGACGACGAAGGCGACGACGGTCTGGCCGAGCCGCTCGTCGAACACGCCGGTGACCGCGACGTCCGCCACCCCGGGGTGCGCGGACAGGACCGTCTCCACCTCCAGCGGGTGGACGTTCTCGCCACCACGGATGATCATGTCGGTGCGTCGGCCGAGCAGGTAGAGATAGCCGTCCTCGGCCACGCGGCCCAGGTCGCCGCTGTGCAGCCAGCCCTCGGCGTCGATCCGGAAGAGGTGCTCGGCGCGGGCGTGGATCTCGCCGACGCCGTCCGGCCCCGGGTCGTGGACCTTCAGCTCGACGCCGGGGGCGGGCCGCCCCACCGACCGCAGCAACTCAGTGCGTCCGGCGACCGCTTCCCGGTGGTCCTCCGGGGTGAGCACGCTGATCGGCGAGCCCTCCGTCTGTCCGAACATGTTGAGCATGCGGACGCCGGGCATCGCCTCGTACGTCCGGCGCAGGGTGCCGGGGCGGACGGGAGCGCCGCCGTACTGGAGGGTCCGCAGCGACTCATGGCGCGCCTGTCCGGCCGCCAGCAGGGTCTCCAGCATCGCGGGGACCATGCTGGTGTGCGTGGTGCCGAGGTCCCGCAGCAGGGTCCAGCCCTCGACGGTGAAGCGGGGCAGGCCGGTGATCAACGCACCCGCGGCGAGGGCGACGGCGATATTGCCGAGGCCCGCGATGTGGTGGAAGGGCGCGCTGCCGCCGTAGAAGCTGTCGGGGCCGAGCTCACACAGCCGCCCGTTCACGCGGGCCCGGGCGGCCAGGCGCCGTTGGCTCATGGGGACGGGTTTGGGCAGGCCCGTTGTTCCGGAGGTGTGCAGGACGGCGGCGAGGTCGTCGGGTCCGGCAGTCAACCGCCTTCCGCCGGGCGCCAGTTCGGGCACGATGGCGATCCGTCGGCCGGACAGTTCGGCGACCTGCCTGCCGAGGTCGGCGAACTCGGGCTGCGCCAGCAGGACTTGGGTCCGTGTCTCCTTGACCACGGCGGCGATCTCGTACGCCGTCATCCGCACGCCCAGCGGTGCGAGCGGGTGGCCGGATCCGGCGCCGCCGATCACCAGCGCGAGGGCGTCGGCGGAGGTCGCGACCAGCGCGGGCACCGGCTCGCCCGGCTCCGGGCCGAGGGTGTCCAGCCAGTCGGCCGCGCCGGCCGCCCGGTCGAGGAGTTCGCGTCCGGTCCAGGTCAGGTCGCCGAAACGGACGGCGGGGCGGGCATGGTCGTAGGCGCGGCTCACCATGGCGGTCCAGGTGGCCGCCTGCATCCCTTCCTGCGCGGCGGCCATCGGCTCAGGGCTCCAGGCGGGCCGCCGCGGTGCCGCTGACCACCTCGGCGCCGTCCTGGTTGACGGTGCGCAGGGTGAAGTGGGCGACCGGGCCGCTCGGCGTGTCCTCGATGGACTCGACGGTGGCCGTGGCGGTGAGGGTGTCTCCGGGCCAGACCTGGGCCTTGAAGCGCACGCCGTAGCGCAGCAGTGCCTCGGTGCCGACCCAGTCGGTCAGGACCCGGCCGGTCATGCCCATCGTCAGCATGCCGTGGGCGAAGACGCCGGGATAGCCCGCGGCCTCGACGGCGAACCGCTCGTCGGTGTGCAGGGGGTTGAAGTCGCCGGAGGCGCCCGCGTACTGCACGATCCGGGTGCGCTTGAGGTCGTCGACGAGGACGCTCTCGCGCACCTCGCCGACCTTGATGTCGTCCGGGCTCAGGCTCATCGGGCGTCCTTCGGGGTCGCCGGGCCCTCGGGGACGACGGCCACGGTCACGGCGCTGACGACCGGTTCGCCGTCGGCGTCCCGGTACTCGGTGATGCGCTCACTGAAGAGCAGGCGGCCGGTGCGGCCCTGCTTCTCCCAGCTGCGTCCGGTGCTGTTGTGCGCGTAGAGGGTCTCGCCGGCGCGCACCGGACGGTGGTACTCGAAGTGCTGCTCGGCGTGGAGCCCGCCACCGCCCTCGGCCATGACGCCGGCGTCACGCCCCGACCCGAACCACTCCTGCTCCGGCTTGGGACGCAGGTGGTAGTCGGGGTCGTAGTGGGCACTCGCCATGGTGAAGGTGGGCGGTGCGAGCGCGGACTCGCCCTGGTACGCCGGGTTCTCGTCGCCGATGGCGCGGGCGAACATCATGATGTGCCCGGCCTCGACGGGGAACGGTAGCCCTGTCATCTGCGTGTGCTCCTCGAATCAGTACGGCAGATCAGTACGGCAGAAACGCGTCGCGCGTGGCCTCGTCCGGGTCGAAGTCCGGCGGAAGCCCCTCGAACTTGGGCTCCCGCTTCTCCACGAAGCTCGACACGCCCTCACGGAAGTCGGGCGAGCCCGCGAAGTACTCCATGGCGGAGTAGGAGCGGGCGAGGGCGTCGGTGAAGGGGCGGTCCAGGTCGCCGTACACCTGGTGCCGCAGGACAGCCATGGCCCGCGGCGAGCAGTTGCGAGCGATGTCCCGGGCGTAGGCGCGGGCGGCGTCGAGGAGGTCCTCGGGTTCGACGACGCGGCTGACCAGGCCGAGGTCCTTCGCCTCGTCGGCGTCGAAGACGCGGCCGGACAGCAGGAGGTCGAGCGCGTTCTCCAGACCGATGACGCGCGGCAACACGTACGGCAGGTTGTACTCGCCGGCCAGGCCTCGGCGGGTGAAGGCGGTGGTGAAGCGGGCCCCGCGGGCGGCGAAGCGGACGTCGCAGATGAGGGCCTGGACCAGGCCGATCCCCGCGCAGGCGCCGTTGACGGCGGCGATCATCGGCTTCGGCATGTTCCGCCTGCTGTACATGGGGACGCGGGCCTGGAGGTTGAGGGACTCCCCCGGCTGCGAGTTCTGCTCCAGGCGCTGCATGTCCATCCCCGGGCAGAAGGCCCGGCCCGCCCCGGTGATGATCACCACCCTGACGGCTGGGTCCTGTGCGGCCTGGTCGAGGAGTGCGAAGAAGCGGCGCTCCATCGGCAGACTCCACGCGTTCTTGCGCTCGGGCCGGTTGAGGGTGACGGTGGCGACGCCGTCCTCGTCCACCTCGTACAGGACCAGATCCAGGTCCTCGGGGGCCACCACGGTTTCCTCGGGCATCACGTCACTCCTCGTCCAGCGGTTCGATCGGGTCGCCGACACCGGGCCGCTCCCCGGAGATGGTCACCACCACCTGTCCGCGGGCGCAGATGCGTCCGTCGACCTTCACGTCGACGTCGGCAAAGTGCACCCGGCCGCCCCGCCGCACACAGCGCGCGTACGCGACCGCCTCACGGCCGCGGGCCGGAGCGAGGTACTGCACCGACATCGACACGGTGCTGAGCCGGCTGCCCTTGGTGAAGTCGTGCCCGGCGATCACGGCTCCGGCGCCGGCGGTGTCGATGAGCGCGGAGATGACGCCACCGTGGAAGACGTCTTCGTGGGCAGAGAGGGACTCGGCGTAAGGGAGCACGATCTCGACCCCGTCCGCGTCCCAGCGCGTCACCCGGATGCGGCAGCGCCGGTTGAAGGCGACCCCGCGCTCCCAGCGGACCCGGAACCAGGCCCGGCGTTCGCGCTGTTCCTGATCGGTGAGGGTCCTCGCCGCGACGGTCATCAGCCCGCCCTCCGGTCCCGGCCTGGCGGCCGATCCATATAGTTACATGAATTGAATAGATGAGGCAATCACGCGGACCGCAGCCGCGCGCTAGATGTATTATTTATATAACTGATTCGCCGTCCGTGAACAGAGGGAGACCCAGATGCCGTCGACCGCACTGGCCGGGATCCGCGTGCTCGATCTGTCCCGCATCCTCGCCGCGCCGCTGGCCACCCAGATGCTGGCCGACCTCGGCGCCGAGGTGATCAAGATCGAGCGGCCCGGATCGGGGGACGACTCCCGGACGTACGGACCGCCCTTCGCGCCCGGGCCCGAGGGCGACCGGACCGACACCGCCGCCTTCTACCTCTCCTGCAACCGCAACAAGCGGTCGGTCACCGTCAACCACGCCTCCACCGAGGGGCAGGAGCTGATCCGCGCCCTCGCCGCACGGTCGGACGTCCTGGTCGAGAACTTCCGGACGGGCACGCTGGCGAAGTACGGCCTCGACCACGAGAGCCTGCGCGCACTCAACCCGCGCCTCGTCTACCTCTCGGTCACCGGCTTCGGCCAGACCGGCCCGTACGCCGACCGCCCGGGCTACGACGGCATCTTCCAGGCCATGTCCGGGATGATGAGCGTCTCCGGGCACCCCGAGGAACCGATGAAGGTCGGCGTCAGCATGATCGACATCCTCACCGGGCTCTACGCCTCCACGGCCGTCCTCGCGGCCCTGCGCCACCGGGACGCCACGGGTGAGGGCCAGTTCATCGACCTGTCCCTGCTGGACTGCGGCCTGGCCTCGCTGTCCCACTTCGCGATGAACTACCTGGTCTCCGGCGAGGTTCCGCAGCGGCGCGGCAACGGCGGCTACGGCGGAATCCCCTCGCAGGCCTTCCCCTGCAAGGACAGACCGATCTTCCTGGTCGCGGGCAACGACAAGCAGTTCGCCGCGTTCTGCGCGGCGGCCGACCGCACCGACCTCCTCCAGGACGAACGGTTCGCCACGACCTCCGCCCGGATCGCCCACCGCGAGGAGATCCTGCCGGTGCTGGAGGCGATCCTGCGCACCCGCACCCGGGACGAGTGGCTGACCGTACTCGACGCACACGACGTGCCCGCGGGCCCGTACAACGAGATGCCCGAGGTCTTCGCCGACCCGCAGATACAGCACCGGGGGATGCTGATCGAGGTCGAGGACCCGGCCTCCGGGCAGCTGCCGATGCTCGCCAACCCCATCCGGTTCACGGCGACGCCGGTCGAGGGGTACGCCCCGGCGCCCGCGCTGGGTGAGCACACGGCCGAAGTGCTCACCTCTCTTGCGGGGGTGACGCAACGTCAGCTGGCTGCGCTGCGGGACCGGGGTGTCGTGTAGCGGCGTCACCCGAGCAGGGTCCGGCCGCCCTCCAGCATCAGCGTCGCACCCGTCAGATAGGCCATGTCGTCGCTGACGAGCGCGGCCACCGCCCGGCCGATGTCGGCCTCCGGGTCACCGAGCCGGCCCAGCGGGATCTGCCGGGAGATCTCTTCCGCCTTCTGCGGGTGCGCGGCGAGGTAGTCCTCCGCCGCCGGGCTCAACGCGGCTGGACAGATGACGTTCACGCGGATCCCGTACGCGCCCCACTCCCGCGCGGCGACCCGGCTCAGGCCGCGGATCGCCTCCTTGGCCATCGCGTACGCCGCGAAAGTCGCCTCGCCCTGCACGGCGGCGGAGGAACCGAGGTTCACCACGCTGCCGCGGCTCTCCTTGAGGTGGGGCAAGGCGGCCTGCATCGCGTGGAAGGCGGCCAACGGTCCACTGCGGTAGGTGAGTTCGACGTCCTCGTACGACGTCTCCGCCAGCTTGCGCTGCACCGAGGACTGCGCGTTGTTGACGAGCACGTCGAGACCGCCGAACTCCCGTACCGTCTCGGCCACCATGCGGTCGACGTCGTCCCGCTCCCCCACGTCCCCGACGACGGTGTACGCCCGGCCGCCGCGTTCGATGATCTCCCCGGCCGTGTCCTTCAGCTTGGCTTCGGTTCGGCCGGTGATCACCACGGCGGCTCCCTCGGCCGCGAGCGCGAGCGCGATGCCGCGGCCCACGCCCTGCCCGCCGCCGGTGACCAGCGCTGTCTTCTCTGACAACCGTCCCATCACGTCTCCTTCCAAAAGGCCGACCAGGAGGGGAAGGCGTTGGGCAGCGCCGGTTCTCCGGCGCCCTCCCAGCCGCTGAAGCCCACCGCCTGGGGGCGTTCGGTCACGTCGGCCGCGTACCAGTGCTGTTCACGGCGCCTGGAGAAGTACCAGTCACCGTCCACGCGCGCGTAGTCGTCCCGGTAGCAGATCGCCATCACGATCCACCGGTCCCCCACCTCGTGTTCGGCCCGGCAGTACACCGAGCCGGTCGCCGTGTCGCGGTCGGTGAACTCGACGCGGTGGCCGCAGATCTGGTGGACCGACCGGTGGAAGCCGCGCACCTGGGGTTCGATGTGCTGCCGTAGGACATCGCGCCCGCGGCCGTGGCGCCCCATGTCCACGTCGGGTCGGAAGCAGCCGACCCAGGCGTCCAGGTCGCGGCCGTCCACGGCGAGCGCGTAGCGGATGGGCAGTTGCTGGATGGCGAGCTGCGACTCGATGCGGTCGATGCGGTCCTCGATCGGCGTCACGGGCGCGGCTCCTTCGGCAGACCGAGGACCTGCTCCCCGATGATGTTGCGCTGGATCTCGCTGGAACCGCCGTAGATCGTCTCCGCGAGGGAGAGGAGGAAGGAACGCTGCCTGCGGTCCAGGGCGTAGTCCTCGCCGACGATCTGTCCGGCGGGGCCCGCCAGCTCCGTGGCCAGCTGGCCGAGTTGCTGGTGCCGTGTGGACGCGTACAGCTTCGCGGTGGTGGCCTGTGCTCCCGGCGTGCGGCCGGCGGTCAGTTCGGCAATGGTGCGCAGGTTGGTGGTGCGCATGATGCGTACGGAGATCCAGGCGTCGACGATGCGGCGGCGCAGCATCGGATCGTCGAGCGCAGCCCGCTCCCGGGCCAGGTCGATCAGTGCCTCGGCCTCCCGCTCGAAGGTGAGCTGCTGGGGCAGGAGCGTGGTGCCGCGCTCGATGCCGAGCGTGGCCATGGCGGTGCGCCAGCCCTGGCCGACCTCGCCGACGACCATGTCCGCCCCGGTGCGGGCGTCGGAGAGGAAGATCTCGGCGAACTCGTCCTGGCCGGCGAGGTTGCGGATGGGGCGGATCTCCACGCCGGGCTGGTCCGTGGGCAGGAGCAGCAGGCTCAGGCCCTTGTGCCGCGCGGACTGCGGGTCGGTGCGGGTGAGGACGTAGATCCAGTCGGCGTGGATGCCGAAGGACGTCCACACCTTCTGTCCGCTGACCACCCACTCGTCGCCGTCCCGTTCGGCCCGGGTGCGCACGGACGCCAGGTCGGAGCCGGCGCCGGGTTCGCTGAAGCCCTGGCCCCACAGTTCCTCGACGGCGAGGATCGGCGGCAGGAAGCGCTTCTTCTGTGTCTCGCTGCCCATCTTGAGGAGCATCGGGCCGAGCAGGTCGAGGGCGTTGACGGTGGCGCGGTACGGGGCGTTCACGCGGGCGTACTCGTACTCGAAGACGATCTCCTCCAGCAGCCCGAGCCCGCGTCCGCCGTACTCCTGGGGCCAGCCGACGCCCAGCCAGCCGCCTGCGGACAGTTCACGGTCCCAGGCGAGGCGGACCTCCCAGGCGGCTCCGTCGGTGGGGCCGCCCACGCCCCGGTTCTCTGCGAACTCCCCCACGAGGTGGTCCGCCAGCCAGTCCCGCACCTCGTCGCGGAAGTCGCGTACGGCGGGCCCGAAGTCCAGCTCCATGTCTGCTTCTCCTCAGGTCTCAGATGCCGAGCCGGGCGGCGAGCAGTTCCCGGTGGTACGACGGTGTGCCGAGCAGTACCTCGGAGCTCTTGGCCCGCTTGAAGTACAGGTGGGCGGGGTGCTCCCAGGTGAAGCCGATCCCGCCGTGGACCTGGATGTTGTCGGCGGCGACCTTGGTGAACGCCTCCGAGCAGAAGGCCTGCGCGAGGGCGGCGGCGATGGCGATCTCCGTCTCGTCGCCCGCGTCCAGCGCCCACAGCCCGCCGTACGCGGCCGAGCGGGCGGACTCGATCTCCATGAGCATGTCGGCGCACTTGTGCTTGATCCCCTGGAACGAGCCGATGGGCCGGCCGTACTGCTCGCGGATCTTGGCGTACTCCACGGCGGCGTCCAGGGCGGCCGCGGCTCCTCCGACCTGTTCTGCGGACAGGAGTACGGCGGCGGTGGCGAGGGTGCGTTCGAGGCCGGGCCATGCCGTGCCCTCGGGGCCCAGGAGGCGGGCGGGGGTGTCCATGAACTCGATCCGGGCCTGTTTGCGGGTCTGGTCGAGGGTGGGGAGGGGGGTGCGGGTGAGGCCGAGGGTGTCGGCGGTCTCGACAACCAGGAGGCTGACACCTGAGGGGGTGCGTGCGGCGACCAGGAGGAGGTCGGCGAGGTGTCCGTCGGGGACGTACGTCTTCGCGCCGGTCAGCCGCCAGCCGCCTGTCTCGTCCTGGACTGCGGTGAGCCCGATGCCCTGCTCGTCCCAGCGGCCACTGTCCTCGGTGAGCGCCAGCGTGGCCACCGTCTCGCCGGACGCGATGCCCGGCAGGAGGTCGTGCCGTGCCTGCTCGTCGGCGCAGCGCAGCAGTGCCTCGGCGGCCAGGGCGACGGTGGCGAAGTACGGCCCGCCGAGCAGCGCGCGGCCCGCCTCCTCGAAGACGATGCCGAGATCGACGTAGCCGAAGCCCGAGCCGCCGTATACCTCCGGTACGGCGAGTCCCTGGAGGCCGAGTTCGCCTGCCATCCGCCGCCAGACGACGGGGTCGTGACCCCGGGGGTCGGCGGCCAGGCGGCGCACGGTCGCCTCGTCGGAGTGTTTGGCGAGGAACGAGCGGACGACCTTGCGCAGTTCGTCCTGTTCCTCGCTGAAGGTGAGATCCATGCCGACCTTCCCGTCCTCCGTGCAACGTCACGTGCGGGCCGCTTGCCGCCCACCCCTCGATACAGTTAGATAATTATAGTATCCACACTGAATACACCAGGAGCGCGACGTGACCGATCCCTACGCCCCGTTCACGAGCCTGACCTTCGAGCGGCCCGCGCCCGGCGTGCTGCGGATCGTGCTCGACGCCCCGAACCTCAACGCCGTGGATCCGCGGATGCACGGCGAGCTCGCCGACATCTGGGCCGTCGTGGACCGGGACGAGGAGACCCGCGCGGTACTCGTCCAGGGGGCCGGCCGGGCGTTCTCGGCGGGCGGGACCTTCGACTCCATCGACGCCATGACCGAGGACTACGCGGTGCGCGCCCGGGTGATGCGGGAGGCGCGGGACATGGTCTACGGAGTGCTCAACTGCTCCAAGCCGGTGGTCTCCGCGATCCACGGCCCGGCGGTCGGGGCGGGGCTCGTCATCGGCATGCTCGCGGACATCTCCGTCGTCGCCCGCACGGCGAAGATCGTCGACGGGCACACGCGGCTCGGGGTCGCGGCCGGTGACCATGCCGCCATCTGCTGGCCGTTGCTGTGCGGCATGGCCAAGGCCAAGTACTACCTCCTCACCTGCGAGACGCTCACCGGCGAGGAGGCCGAGCGGATCGGGCTGGTGTCGAAGTGCGTGGACGACGCCGACGTGCACACCGAGGCCCTGCGGGTGGCGACCGCCCTGGCCGCCGGACCGGCCAGCGCCATCAGCTGGACCAAGCGGTCCCTCAACCACTGGTACCGCACCGCCCAGCCGATCTTCGAGGCCTCGCTCGGGCTGGAGTTCTTCGGGTTCGGCGGGCACGAGGTCGTCGAGGGGCTCGCCGCGCACCGCGAGAAGCGGCCCGCGGACTTCGAGGGCGTCAGCGGCAAGCACCCGCTCGACCTGTGACCACCGTACGAGAGGAACCGATCGATCATGGCACCGCAGCAGACCAGCACCGAAGTCCCCCTTCTGGTCAAGGGACTGACCTATGAGGAGATGCCGGTCGGGCAGGTCTTCCGGACCGCCCGCCGCACCATCACGGAGACCGACCTGGTCAACTTCGTCACCTGGGGCGGCTTCACCGAGCCCCTCTTCTGGGACGCCTCGCACGCCGCGGACGGCGGTTACACGGGGCGGCTGGTCCCGGGGGGACTGACGTACTGCATCGCCGAAGGGCTCGTCCTGCAGACGAACGTGCTGCACGGCACGGGCCTCGCCTTCCTGCACATGGAACTCGACGTGCTGGGTCCGGTGTACGTCGGCGACACCGTGTACGCCGTCGTGGAGACCACGGGCTCCCGGCCCTCCAGCAAGCCCGGCCGGGGCGTGGTGACCAGCCGGATCACGGTACGCAACCAGCGGGACGAGGACGTCCTCGTCTACACGCCGGTGCGACTGATCCGCGGCAGGGACTACGAGGCTCCGGCATCCTGAGCCCGGGGCAGGGCTACGAGGTTCCGCTGTCCTGAGCCCGGGGCGCGGCAGGCACCAGGCTCAGCCCGGTCGCCCGCCCCGCTTCGGGCACGGCGGCGCCGGCGAAGGCGCCGTGCTGCAGCCAGTCCGAGGGCATCGAGGGACGCGGCGGGGCCTCGTGGTCCGGGACCGCCATGGCGTACAGGCGGGTGTAGCGGAACTTGGCCTCCAGGTTGTCCAGGACCGACCAGTACTCGTAGCCGCACACCTCCACACCGGCCGCGGTGAGTCCGGCCAGCCAGGAGAGGCGGGCGCGCAGCAGGGCCCGGCGCCGGTCGTCGTCGCTGTGTCCCGTGGCGTCGACGAGGTCCAGGTCGGCCATGCCGTTGTCGATGACGGACAGCGGCGGCAGGGCGTCGCCGTACAGCTCGTAGAGGCCGGCGACGGCGTCGGCGAGTCCTTCGGGGATGATCGGCCAGCCGTAGGCGGTGGTCTCCACGTCGTCGAACGGGACGATCGCGAAGCCCAGGCCCACAAGCAGGCGGTTCACCGCGTTGAGGGCGCTCTGACAGGTTCTCGTCGGCAGCACGCGGGGCAGGTTCTCCGGCGCGGTGACGCGGAACGGGGTGTGCCAGGACAGCCCCAGCAGGTCCTGCTCGGTGGTGATGGTCTCCAGGTCGCCGGGGCGCACGCAGCCGGTGTCCTCGACCGGTGAGTCGCCGTCTTCGGTCACCATGTGCTCGCCGAGCAGCAGGGGGTCCAGGAAGAGACGGTTGGTCCAGCTCTCCAGGCGTTCCAGGGCGAGACGGTCGTAGGGGTCGTCGGTGGCCGGGTAGCCGCCCACGAGGGTGACCGTGGTGCCGATCCGGCCTCGCGCGCCGGTGGCCCTCAGGGCCTGGGCGGCGAGCCCGTTCGCGAGCAGGATGTGGTGGACCGTGGGCAGTCCGGCCCGGCCCGCGCCCCGGTTCGGGGGATACATTCCGGCCACATGGTCGGCGAGCGTGGGGCCGGCGAGGTCGGTGGAGGTGATCCAGCGTTCCACCCGGTCGCCGAAACGGCGGCCCAGCTCGGCCGCGTAGGCGGCGAAGTGCTCGGCGGTGTCGCGGGCGAGCCAGCCGCCGGCCGCGTCCAGCCACGGCGGCAACGAGCGGTCGAGCAGGGTGAGAGCGGGCCGGGTGCCGTGCGCGAGCAGCGCGTCCAGCGCCCGGTCACAGCGGTCCAGGGCGTCCCGGTCCCAGCTGCCTGCGCCGTCGGGCTGGAGCTGCGGCCATCCGGCGACCATGCGGTGGGTGTCCGCGACGACACCGGTCAGCTGCCGGAGGTCGTCGGTCCACTGCCGGAAGTGCCCGCCGCGTTCCGGCGTGGGCGGCGGTGGCGCCGCGATGGTGTCCGCGGTGGCGACCCCCCAGTCGACACAGCGAAGGGATTCGTGCAGGAAACCATCGCTCATGGTTACCGTCCAGGCGGTGAATGGTTTAGCGCATTCAACTGAATGTCCGCCGACCGGACGCTAACAGGTCAAACAAACTACGACAATGTTTCGGCCAGATCTCCCGATACGGGATCAGACCGTCTCCAGGATGAGGTCGGCCGCCCGCCAGGCCATGGCCATGATCGGTGCGTTCAGATTGCCGGACACCATGGTCGGCATGACCGAGCAGTCGACGACCCGCAGTCCCTCGATGCCGCGTACCCGCAGCCGGCCGTCGACGACGTCGTCCTCGTCCGGGCCCATGGCGCAGGTGCCGATGGCGTGGTAGCCGCAGCGTCCCTGGTCGAGACCGGCGTCGATGATGTCCTGGTCGTCGCGGACACCGGCCCCCGGCAGGGTCTCGGCCGTGATCCGACCGGCGATCGGTTCGGTCTCGAAGAGTTCCCGCATGCGCCGGAAGAGGGCGGTTCCCACCGTGCGGTCGTGGTCGGAACCGTAGTAGTTCGGCGTGATCGTGAGAGGGGCGTCGGGGTCGGCCGACGTGATGTGCAGGCTGCCCTCGGCGGTGGGGCGCAGGATGTAGCCGAGGCCCATCACTCCGGGCTCGCGTTCCACGCCGGTCTCCTTGCCGGGGACGTCGGGCAGCAGGGACACCGGCGCGATCAGCAGTTGGGCGTCCGGTCGGGGGAGTTCGGGCCGGGTCTTGAAGAAGGCGATGACGTCGAAGGCGGGCGCGGCCAGCGGTCCACGCCGGGTCGCCAGGTATCTCGCCCCCGACAGGGCCTGCCGCAGCGGGGTGCTCAGCGCCTTGTTGTAGCCGAGGTCGTCCTTCAGCCGGTACTGGACGACGAAACACCGGTGCTCGCGCATCCGGCCGCCCACGTGCGGGCTGTCGACCACGACGTCGACGCCCGCCGATTTCAGCGTCTCGGCCGGGCCGATGCCGGACAACTGGAGGATCTTGGGCGTGGCGATGCTGCCCGCGGAGAGGATCACCTCGCGTCTAGACCGGAAGTCGGTCTCCCGGCCTTTGCTGCGGGCGTGCACGCCGACGGCTCTGCCGTGCTCGGCGAGGACGCGCGTCACGACGGTGTCCACCGAGACGGTCAGGTTCGGCCGGTCCGCGACGGGGTGCAGGAAGGCGCGGGCGGCACTGAAGCGCTGCCCGTTCTTGATGGTGGCCATGGCGTAGCCGATGCGTTCGTCGTCGCTCGCGTTGAGGTCGTCCGTGCGGCGCCAGCCGAGTCCGGTCCCGGCGCTGATCGCCTCCTCGCAGAGCGGCTCCGCCTGCGCCGCGGTGGAGATGTGCAGCGGACCACCAGCGCCCCGGGCCCGGGAAGCGCCGAGCGCGTTGTCCTCGATCCGCTGGAAGACCGGCAGCATGGTGTCCCAGCCCCAGCCGGGGTTGCCGAGGCGTTCCAGCTCGTCGTAGTCGGCCCGGTCACCTCGGTTGTAGACCATTCCGTTGACCGAGCTGGATCCGCCGAGCGTCCGGCCCCGGACCCAGTGCTCGACACGGCGACTGGGTCCCACCGGCTCGACCGGGTAGTGCCAGGCGAACCGGGGATCGCCCAGCAGCTTGCCGAATCCCTTGGGCATCCTGATCAGCGGTGCGGCGTCCCGGCCACCCGCCTCGATCAGCAGTACGGACGTCTTCGGGTCCTCGGAGAGACGGTTCGCGAGCACGCAGCCAGCGGACCCCGCGCCCACCACGATGTAGTCGAACGTCGTCATCCCTGGCCCTCCGATGCCGGTGCCCGCTCCTCCAGGGGGCGGAACTCCTCTTCCTGCCACCAGGGATAGAGGGGTGGCATGTCCTTGCTGACCCGACCCGGGAATGCGGGCGGCCGCTTGGCGAGGAACGACTGGACGCCCTCCACGGGGTCCGGGCCGCCCCCGATCTGGCTCATGATCCGGGAGTCGAGCCGGTGGGCGGCCATCGGGTGGGATTCACCCAGCATCCGCCACATCATCTGGCGGGAGAGGGCGACGGAGATCGCGGAGGTGTTCTCGGCGATCTCCCGGGCGAGTTCGTACGCCGCCGGCAGCAGCTCCTCCGGCGGGTGCACGGACCGGACCAACCCGGCCGCCAGAGCCTCCTCGGGGCCGAAGACGCGACCGGTGGCCACCCACTCCATCGCCCGCTGCATGCCCACCGCCCGGGGCAGGAACCAGCTCGCCGCCGATTCCGGCACGATGCCGCGGCGGGCGAAGACGAAGCCGAACTTCGCCGAGGTCGAGGCCAGGCGGATGTCCATGGGCAGGGTCATGCTGGCTCCGACGCCCGCCGCCGGGCCGTTGATCGCCGCGATCACCGGCTTGGTGCTGGAAAAGATCCGCAGCGCGACCCGGCCGCCGGTGTCCCGGTGCCAGGCGCCCGCCTTGCGGTGGTCGAAGGAGGAGCCGCCGGAGCTGACGTCGGCGCCCGCGCAGAAGCCGCGTCCGGCGCCGGTCACCACGATCACGCGTATGTCGTCGTCGGCGTCGGCCGCGTCCAGGACGTCGAGCAGATCGGCCATCATCTGAGGGTTGAAGGCGTTGAGTTTCTCGGGCCGGTTGAGGGTGACGGTGAGGATCCGGTCCGCCACCTCGGCCCGCACGGTGTCGTACTCCTGCTCCGGCATACGCGTCCTCCGTCACTCCAGCGAGCCGTTTCCAGAAAGCTTAATTAGTTATAGCATTCAACTCTACTGACTCGTTCGATGATGACTGATGGCGGTGGAGATGACGGACCTCTTGGTGACGGCCGTCGGGCCGGTCCGGCTGATCGAGCTGAACCGGCCGGACCAGCTCAACGCGATGAGCGAGGAGCTGCACGCGGGTCTCGCGTCGCTGTGGGACTCGCTCGCCGACGACCCTCAAGCCCGGGTCGTCGTCCTCACCGGGCGCGGCCGGGCGTTCAGCGCCGGGGGCAACTTCGACATCATGACCCGGGTCCAGCGCGACCGCGCCTTCCGAGAGCAGAACGTCGACGAGGCCCGGCGGATCATCACCGGCATGGTGCGCTGCCCGCTGCCGGTGATCGCGGCGGTCAACGGGCCCGCGGTGGGACTCGGATGCAGCCTGGCGTTGCTGAGCGACCTGGTCCTGATGGCCGACGACGCCTATGTCGCGGACCCCCACGTCCAGGTCGGACTGGTCGCGGGCGACGGCGGTGCGCTCGTCCTCCCTCTGCTTGTGGGCCTGACCCGCGCGAAGGAACTGCTGTTCCTCGGCGACCGGGTGAGCGCCGACGACGCGGTACGGCTGGGCATCGCCAACCGGGCCGTGCCCAAGGACAAGCTCCTGGACGAGGCCATGGACCTCGCCGCGCGGCTGGCCGCCCTGCCCGCGCAGGCGCTGCGTGAGACCAAACGTGCGGTGAACCTGCACCTGGAGCAGGCGCTCGCCACCGTGCTCGAACCCGCCCTGCTCGCCGAGCAGGAGACCATGCACTCGCCGGACCACATCGCCGTCGTCGAGAAGATCATCGCGTCCCGCGCCCGTCGCCGGACCGCCGGGGAGGGCTGAGACATGGACTTCGCGTTCAGCGAGGAGCAGGAGGAACTGGGGCGCACCGTACGGGCGTTCCTGGCCCACACCTCGCCCGAGACCGAGACGCGGCGCCTGATGGAGGCGCCCGAGGGCTTCGACCGGGCGCTGTGGCGCCGGATGGGAACGGAGCTCGGGCTGCAGGGCCTGGCGATCCCCGAGGAGTACGGCGGTGCCGGGTGCGGGCCGGTCGAAGTGGGCGTGGTGATGGAGGAGATGGGCCGTGCGCTGCTGTGCGCACCGTTCCTGTCCTCGGCCGTGCTGGCGACGACCACTCTGCTGCGCTGCGCCGACGAGGACGCCCGCAAACGCCTGCTGCCGGGCCTGGCCACCGGTGAACTCGTCGGGACACTTGCCCTGACCGAGGACTCCGCCCGCTGGGACGCGGCGGGTGTCCAGCTCACCGTCCGTGAAAGCAACGGGAGTTGGCTGCTGACCGGACACAAGATGTTCGTCCTGGACGGGGCCACCGCCGATGTCGTCCTCACCGTCGCCCGCACCGGTGACGGCGTAGGGGTCTTCTGGGTGGACGGCGACGCGGCCGGTCTGACCCGTGAGCCACTGCCCACGATGGACCCGACCCGCCGCCAGGCCCGCCTCGACTACCGGGACGTACCGGCGACCCGGCTGCGTACGCACGGCGACGGCTGGGACCTGGTGTCGGAGGTGCTCGACCGGGCCGCCGTGGCGCTGGCCGCCGAGCAGGTGGGGGTGGCGTCCCGTGCGCTCGACATGGCGGTGGATTACGCCAAGGTGCGCCACCAGTTCGGACGGCCCATCGGCTCCTTCCAAGCCGTCAAGCATCTGCTCGCCGACGTCCTCCTGGAGGTGGAGTCGGCGCGCGCCGCCGCCCACTACGCCCTGCTCGCCTCGGAGAACGAGGACCCGGAACTGCCCGCCGTGGCGAGTCTGGCCAAGGCGTTCTGTTCCGACGCGGGTGTACAGGCGACGGAGGAGAACATCCAGGTGCACGGCGGCATCGGCTTCACCTGGGAACACCCGGCCCACCTCTATCTGAAGCGGGCCAAGACGTCACAGCTGCTGTTCGGGGATCCCGCGTATCACCGGGAGCTGCTCGCGCGGAGAATCGGCATGGAAAAGGACAAGGGAGCGGCATGAAGGTCGACGGCAAGCTCAACGTGTGGAGCACCACGGAGGTCGTGGAGGAGGCCAGGCACCACGAGAAGGCCGGCTACGACGGCCTGTGGGCGTCGGAGTCCAAGCACGACCCCTTCCTGCCGCTGGTGCTGGCGGCGGAGCACACCGACCGCCTCGAGGTGGGGACGGCCATCGCGGTGGCCTTCGCCCGCTCCCCCATGCAGCTCGCGTACACCGCGCACGACCTGCAGACCTACGCGGGCGGACGGTTCTCGCTCGGTCTCGGCAGCCAGATCAAGCCGCACATCGAGCGGCGCTTCGACATGCCGTGGAGCCGGCCCGCGGCGCGCATGCGGGAGTACGTGAGCGCGCTGCACGCGATCTGGGCCGCCTGGAACGAGGGCGAGAAGCTCAACTTCCGCGGCGACTTCTACTCGCACACCCTGATGTCGCCCTTCTTCTCTCCCCCGCCCGCTCCCGGTGGCGCGCCCAAGGTGTTCGTGGCCGCGGTCGGCCAGGCGATGACCCGAGTGGCAGGCGAGGTCGCCGACGGGCTCCTCGCGCACGGCTTCACCACCGAGCGGTACCTGCGGGAGGTGACCCTGCCGACCGTGGAGGCGGGGCTCGCCACGTCCGGCCGTACGCGGGCCGACTTCGCCGTCTCCCATCTGCTGCTGACCGCGACCGGCCGCACGGAGGAGGAGATGACCCGCGCGATCGACGGCACCCGTGCCCAGATCGCCTTCTACGGCAGCACACCCGCCTACCGCGGGGTGCTGGAGCTGCACGGCTGGGGTGGACTCGGCGACGAGCTGCACGCGTTGTCGACGTCCCGGCGCGAGGACAAGTGGGAGGCGATGAGCCGCCTCGTCGACGACGAGGTGCTGCACACCTTCGCGGTCGTGGCGGAGCCGGAGCGGGTGGCGGGCGAGATCCGGCGCCGGTACGGGGCACTGGTGGACCGGGTGTCCTTCTACACGGCGTACGAGATCGACGCCGCGGTGTGGGAGCCCATCGTGCAGGAGCTGCGCACACCCGAATGACGGTCAGCCGAGCAGGTCCAGGACGGTGGTCATGGACCTGTTCTGCAGCAGGTAGTCCTCGGCCTCCTGGAGATGGAGGCGCCACAGTTCCTCGGCGGCCTCGGTGTGGCGCGCGGCGACGAGTTCGACGAGCGCGCCGTGGGCGCGGAAGCCCCGGCGGTTGGCCCGTACGTTCTCGGGGCTGCCTGCGTCCAGGTCGACGTGGGACCAGTTCGCCTGGTCGATGATGTGCCGGACCATGCCGTTGAGGACGCTCAGCGTCTCGTTGCCCGCCAGTTCGACGACCAGGGCGTGGAACTCCATGTGGGCACGGATGAAGGCGGAGGGGTTGTCCATCAGTGCCTCGGCCTCGGCTACGGCGGCCCGCAGCCGCTCCAGGTCCTCGTCCGTGCGTCCCTCGGCCAGCAGTCCGGCGCACGGTGCCTCGATGACCGTACGGGCGTCGTAGACGTCCTTGAGGGTCGTGCCCCGGTATTCGAGGACCACGCCGGCGTACCGGGCCGCGACCGTGCCCTCCGGGGTCTGCACCCGGGCCCCGCCCCGGGCGCCCCGGCGCACGCTGATCAGCGACTCCGACTCCAGCACCCGGAACGCCTCCCGCAGCGTCGGCCGGGAGACCGCGAACTCCGCCATGAGCGCCGACTCGGCCGGGAGCGCCTCGCCCTCGGCCAGCTCTCCGCGCACGATCTTGCGGCGCAGCTGTGCCGCCACCAGCTCGGCCATCTTGGGGACGCGGACCTTGACACCGTTCACGCCCCCGCCACCACCGCCCTGCCGCCCCGTCGTACTCGTCACCGGGCCCACCTCCGTCCGACCCACAGGTGCGGGACATGGCCCGAGCACCGGGTAGACGGTTCACTCTACTAGATAACTGATTGAACTAGGTTACCGAGTTCGCGGCAATGAGATGTTCGGCCAGCGCGAGCAGCAGATCGCGGCCCACCGCCCGCTGCCGCATGTCCCCCATCACCAGGGGGACTTCCGGATCGAGGTCGAGCGCTTCGCGGATCTCCCGCTCGCTGCGTTCCTGGTGGCCGTGGAAGCAGTTGACGCCGATCACGAAGGGGATGCCGCGGCTCTCGAAGAAGTCGATGGACGCGAAGCTGGACTCCAGCCGCCGGGTGTCGGCGATGACCACCGCGCCGAGCGCGCCGTGCACAAGGTCGTTCCACATGAACCAGAAGCGCTCCTGGCCGGGCGTCCCGAAGAGGTAGACCACCAACTTGGGGTTGACCATGATGCGGCCGAAGTCCATGGCCACCGTGGTGGTGGCCTTCCGCTCGACGCCCTCGACGTCGTCGACGCCCACGCTCGCGACGGTCAGATACTCCTCGGTGCGCAGCGGCGCCACCTCGCTCACCGCCCCGACCAGGGTCGTCTTGCCCACACCGAAGCCACCGGCCACAAGGATCTTGACCGCCGCGGGTGCCGAGCCGTCGTAGGCCCGGCCCGCGGGGTCAGAGTCTGCGAAGGCCATCCCTCACCGCCCGAAGAAGTGTCATGTCCATTGTGTTTCCTACTGCTACAGCGATCGGAGGACGGGTGGTCGCCCTGCCCAGCGCGACCAGGTCGTCGATCAGGATTTTCGTGACCGCCACGGGCAGGTTCAGTTCCGCGGCGATCTCGGCCACCGCTGCTGGGGTGCGGCACTGCTGGAGGATCGAGCGGTGCTCGGGTTGCAGGCCCCGCAGACCGGCCCGGCCGGGTGCCGGTTCGACGGTCGTCACGAGGGTGATCAGAGTGAGGTCGTCGCGCGCGGGTGCCGTCCGGCCCTGGGTGATCGTGTAAGGCCTGACCGACAGCTCCTCAGCGTCCCCTGCTTCCAGGCCGTCCATCCAGTGGCTCACTCACGTACACCGCGCCCATCGACGGGCGCCCCGAAGCGCGTCTCGGTGCTCATGCGCTGGCCCACCTGCTGCATCAGGGTGTGCATGGCCACGGTCATCAACTCGGCGTCCACTTCCTGGGACGCCACGACGGCCAGATGAGTGCCTCGGCCCGCGGCGGAGATGAACAGCCACAGGTCGGTCAGCTCGACGATGACCTGGTGCACCGAACCGCCGCCGAACAGCTGCCCGACCCCGCGGGCCAGACTCTGCTGGCCGGTGGCGATGGCGGCGAGGCGCTCGGCGTCGCCGCGGGCGATGGTGCGGGACTGGCTCACCACCAGCCCGTCGTCGGACAGCACGATGGCGTGGTGCGTGCCCGGGACCTGTTCGACCAGGCCGTCCAGCAACCAGTCGAGGTCCGGATGGGTCGCGGTCGTTCGCATTGTCATGGTCAGTCTTCCGTCGGGATCCGTCTACGCTGCGGCAGCACGTCGATGGGTTCGTGGTCGGTCGGGGGAAGGTCACGCCGTACCATCCGGGACTGGCGCTGGAAGGCACCGATCGTCGCGCCGGAGCGGGCGGGCGCGGACCGGCGGTCCGGTGACTGCTCGTCGGGCGACAGCGCCCCCGGGCCGGCGGCCGGGTCCCGCAGTTCGTCGGCGAGACTGGCCAGGCGCACCCGTTTGGGCAGCGGTTGCACGTCCGGCGCGACATCCACGCGCAGGGTGCCGCTCCCCCGCGGTGCGCCGGCCGGCTGCGACACCGGATGGGGACGCGGCGGCCGGGTCCACACATCACTCACCGGGGCCGCGGCTTCCAGTGGACCAACGCGGCCGGTCACCAGGGTGTCCGCGTCCGGGGCCGTCCCGTGCTCCACGCCGGGCACGTCCGCGACGGCCGCCTCGGGGGGCGGCGGCCAGGCGGCGTCGGCTGCTTCGGGTGCGGGCCCGGTCCGCCCGGGAGCCTCGACGACGAGTTCGTCGGGGATGAGGACGACGACCCGGGTGCCGCCGAACGAGGAGGGCCGCAGTTCCACCTGGATGTCGAGGGCACGCGCCAGCCGGGCCACCACATAGAGGCCGAGCCTGACGTCGTCCGCCCGGGACATGACGTCCATGCGGGGCGGCTCGGTCATCAACCGGTTGGCCTCGTCGTACTGCTCGGGGTCCATGCCCACGCCGCGGTCCTCGATCTCCACCGCGAGACCGCGTCCCACCCGGGCGGCATACACCTCCACGGGCGTCGGCGGTCTCGAGAAGCCCACCGCGTTCTCCATGAGTTCGGCCAGCACATGGATCACCAGGCCGACCGCGCGCTCGGCCAGCCACACGCGCTCCTCGACGTCGATCTGGATCCGCCGGTAGTCCTGCACCTCGCTCTGCGCGGAGCGCAGCACATCCAGCAGCAGGACGGGCTTGCGCCAGCGTCGCTGCGGCTGGCCGCCTCCGAGGATCACCAGGTTCTCCTCGTAGCGCCGCAGTCTGGCGGTCAGATGGTCGAGGTCGAACAGGCCCTCCAGGACCTCGGGATCCTCGTGCCGACGCTCCAGCTCACTGAGCTTCTTCATCTGCATTCCGATGAGCAACTGGGTACGCCGGGCGATGCGCTGGAGCAGCTTCTCGAAGCCGCGGAACTGCGAGACCTGGGCCATCGTCGTGTCCAGCGCGCTGTGGCGCGCGAGGTTCAACGCCTGGCCCAGCTGGCCCAGTTCGTCGTCGCCGTGCTGGATCGCGGGGAGTTCGGCGTCCAGGTCGACGACGTCACCGCTGCGCAGGCGTTCGACCACGGCCGGCATGCGGGTCTGCAGGTCCAGGGCGGCGACGCGCAGCGCGGAGATCCGGCGGCGCAGCGTCCGGGTGAGCAGCGCGCTGATCAGGACGACCACGAGCACCGCGACCGCGCCCATCACGCTGGTGACGATCAGCCGCCGTACCAACGCGTTCAGTTCCTTCTCGGTGGCCGCCGTCAGGGTCACCGAGTAGGTGGTGTTGAGCTGCTGGAGCTGGGTGGCGACCGGCCCTACGCTGTCGCTCCATGTCGTGCCGAGTCCCTTGGAGAACTTGTCCGCGTCGGCCCCGGAGCCGGAGCCGGAGTCAGACAGGACCTTCTGCTCAGCCGTCGTCTTCTGCTTCCACGCGCCGCCCGCCATCAGCTTCCGGTAGAGCGCGGCCTGGTCGTCCGGGACGAGGGGCACGATCTTGTTGTCGTAGAGGAAGTGCTGGGAGCCGATCCATCCGGCGAGCTGCCCGCGTTCGGTGGCGGAGAGCCGTCCGGTCACCGAGCCGCGGGTGAACAGCGCGTTCTCCCGCGAGATCATCTCCATGCCCCAGACCGAGTCGATGGCCGGCCGGGCGAGGTAGTCGATATTGGGCAGACCGACGTGGCTCAGAGTGGTGAACAGGTTCAACTGGCCGGAGATGAGGCTCGTGTAGCGGTCGAACGTCTGCTGCTGCGAGGCGGTCCGCTGGTCCACCCCCGCCCGGAAGTCGGCCAGTTTCCGCAGGTTCCTGCCCACCTGGACGACGTTGGCGCGGATGTCGTCCGGGGCGCTCCAGCCGCTGTCGGGCAGTTCCTGGACCGTCGTGACGTCGGCGTCGGTGCGGCTGCGCTGCGCGCGCAACGCCTTCTGGTAGCCCTCGGGGTCGGCCAACTCCGCGCCGCTGAGCCGCCGTTCCTCCTGGAGGTCGAAGAAGGCCGCCATGATCGGACGTGCCGCCGCGTTGGAGGCCGCATTGCGGTCCTTCTGCCTCTGCCATTCCGTGTAGAGCTGAGCGGAACTCGCCAGCCACAGGGCCACGAGGGTCACACTGGGCACCAGAGCCAGGATGAGCAGGACCGTTCGAAGTGACGGCTGTCGCCGGGCTCCGCTGCCGCTGCCCCTTGGGCCTTGTCTCTTCGACGCACGCGCGTGCACTGCCACTGAGGTCCCCAGCGATGCTCCAAGTGCCGGGCCGCTCCGATGGGCCCGCACGATGACGCGCCGATGCTATCCATGGATACCGCTATCTAAATACACTTAGCCCACTAAATTTTCACAAGAGTGGGTCAACCCGCCCGATCAACGCTCCGGCACGAAATACGGCAGCGTGATCTCGTCCGTGAAGAGCCTGAAGTCGACGCGTACACGCATGCCGATGGCCACGGCCTCCGGATCGCCGGCGTCGACGTGGGAGAGCAGGGTGCCGCCGTCGTCGAGGTCGATCACGGCGAGCGCGAAGGGCGTGTCGAAGCCGGGGCCGGGAGCGCGGTGGACCACGGTCACCGAGTAGACGGTCCCCCGGCCGGCGCTCGCCGCGTAGTGCCAGTCCGGCGCCATGCACCGCGGGCAGGCGGGCTCGGGAACGAAGAAGCGCAGGTCACAGCTCGGGCAGTAGGGAATGACCAAGTCGCCGCGTCGAGCCGCGTTCCAGAACGGTTCGGACAGTTCGGTGGGGACGGGTACGGGCCGGCTCATCGCGCTCTCCCCAGCAGGCTCATCTCGTAATGCTGCGCGCCGGACCCGGCGTTACCGACGACCGCCAGCTCGGCGCCCTCGACCTGGTGCACGGCGGTGCCGCGCAACTGCCGTACGGCTTCGACGACTTTGAGCGTCATCTGCTGCGTCCCGTTCCAGGCGTACGACAGACAGCCCCCGTCGGGATTGACGGGATGCTTGCCGCCCACGGCGATGGCACCGCTGGCCGCCAGAGGCCCGCCCTCGCCCTCGCCGCACAGGCCGAGTGCCTCCAACTGCCGGATGATTTCGAAGGAGTTGGGGTCGTACAGGGAGAACACGTCCACGTCGTGCGGGCCGACGCCGGCCATGGCGTAGGCGCGGGTGGCGGCGTCCCGGCCGAGCTGTCCGACCTCGCGGTGCAGGGCCGGGTTGGCGTACGCGGCCTGGTGGTACTCCATGCCGCCGCCGAGGACGGCGACGGCCGGGTGCGGCAGGTCGCGGGCCCGTTCGGCGGTGGTGACCACCAGTGCGGCGCCGCCCTCGCCGACGATGCAGCAGTCCAGCAGGTGGAAGGGCGTCGCCACCATCCGGGAGGCGAGGACGTCGTCGGCGGTGTACGGTCCGCGGCCGTACATCATCGCCTCCGGGTTGGTGGTGCCGTTGTTGCGGATGGTGGCGGCGACCTCGGCGAGCTGGCGGGAGGTCGTGCCGTACTCGTGCATGTGCCGGGCCGCCACCAGCGCGAACTGGGCGACGACGTAGCTGCCCCACACATCGGCGAACTCCAGGGGTACCCCGGCTCCGACGGGACCGGCTCCGCGCGAGACCAGCTTGCAGCCGCCGACGACGACGGTGTCCGCGTATCCGGCGCTGATGGCTGCGGCCGCCTTCAGCAGGCCCCGCGAACCGGCGTTGTCGAGCATCGAGTCGCTGGTCCAGCGCAGGTCCCGGCCGAGCATCCGCGCCCAGGAGCTGCCCTCGCCGGGGACGCCGCCGGGGCCGGGCCAGTCGACCTGGGCGCCGTCCACGTCGGCCGGGGTCAGTCCGGCGTCCGCGATCGCGCCGCGCACCGCTTCGAGGGCGAGGTCCATGGCGTCGCGGTCGGGCAGCGTCAGTGCCTGTTCGGTGGCGTGCACACCGACGACGACAGGTTGGCGTCCGTTCACGACGTCACCGCCCCGCGCCGAGCGTGTCGCCGCCGGGGTAGCCGCCCCCGCCGAAGCGCTCGTCGAGCACCTCGTAGTCCTTGGCGTAGTCCTTCGTGCGCGGCAGCGCCTCGACGAACTCGACCGTCTTCGGCTTCTTGTACGAGGCGATCCGCGCCCGGCAGTGCTCGATGACGTCCGCCGCCGTGATCGGCTCGGCGCCCGGCTGGAGCACCACGACGGCCTTGACGTCCTGCGCCCAGCGCTCGTTGGGCACGCCGATCACGGCCGCCTCCTTGACCGCGGGGTGGGACTCGATGCAGTTCTCCACCTCGGCCGGGAAGATGTTCTCGGCCGCGGACTTGAGCATGCGGGTGGTCGTCCCGAGGAAGCTGATCGTGCCGTCGGCCTCGCGCCTGCCGAGGTCGGTGGTGTGCCACCAGCCGAAGCGGAAGCGTTCCTCGTTGATCTCGGGCCGGTTCCAGTAGCCGAGGTGCACGAGGTCGCCGCGGACACAGATCTCACCGGCCTCGCCGACCGCGCGCTCCTGGCCGGTGCCGTCCAGGATGCGTACGGCGGTGAAGGGGCCGGGGCGTCCCGCGTTGCCGGCGCCCGAGCCGCCGTAGGCGCCTGTCACGGCGAAGCCGGTCACCTCGGTCTGCCCGTAACCGCGGCCCATGCCGCCGCCGTTGCGGGTGAAGCGGCTCTGATCGGTGGGGACGGTGCCCTCCCAGAGCTGCGCGGCGACGCTCGCGCGCAGGTGGGACAGGTCGTGGCCGGCCTCGCGGTTCAGCGCGACGAGCTGCGCGATGGTCGGGGGCATCAGGTAGGCGTGGGTGCACTGCTCCGCCGCGAGCAGCGGGAGCAGTTCCTCGGCGACCACGCGGCGGACGACCACGTTCTTGCCGCCGTGGACGAAGGCCGGGACGCCCCAGAACTGGTAGTTGCCGATGTGGAACATGGGACCGGCGCCGAGGAAGGACGTCTCCGTGCCGATGTCCCCCATCCAGGCGGCGCTCGCGCCCATGGCGAGCAGGTTGCGCTGCGAGAGCATCGAGCCGGACTGCCGGCCGGAGATCGCCGCGGTGTAGATGACCAGCAGGGCGGCGTCGGGGTCGACCTCGGCAACGGGGTCCTCGGGCGAGCCGGAGGCCAGGAAGGACTCGTAGGAGTCGGCGCCCTCGGAATCGTGGCGCAGCCACAACGCCCGGTGGTCGCTGCCGAGTTCGGCCCGCGCCTTGGCGACCGTGTCGCCGATCTCCTCGTCCTGCCAGACGACGACCTTGGGGTCGAAGTCCTCGACGGCGAAGGCCATCTCGGGGGCGGCCCAGCGCCAGTAGCCGGGGCAGACCATGGCGCCGATCTTCGCGGCGGCGCCGAGCAGCTCCCAGATCCGGAAGGAGTTCTGGCCCAGCCACAGGATGCGGTCGCCGGAGCCGACGCCCGCGTCCGTGAGGGCGCCCGCGAGTCGGTTGGTGCGCTCGTCCAGCTGGGGCCAGGTCAGCCTGACGTCGCCGTCGACGAGCGCGACTCCGTCGGGGAAGGACCTTCGGTGCTCACGGATGATGTCGCCGAACGTCAGGCGGCGGGCGGAATGCATTCTGTTGGCTCCAAAAGCTTCGAAGAATTCGAAAGGTTGAGGGGTCGTCAGACGCGACCGATGCCGACACCCTTGACGTTGATGAACTCGTCCAGACCGGCCTTGCCGCCTTCCCGCCCGAACCCGCTCATGCCGACCCCACCGAACGGCGTGGCAGGCGAAGTGATCGGATTCGGCCCGGGGTTGACGTAGACCGTCCCGGCCTTCAGCCGCGGCACCAGGCGGTTGACGCGCGCGATGTCACGGGACTGGATGTAGGCGGACAGGCCGTACTCGCTGTCGTTGGCCAGCGCGACGGCCTCGTCCTCGGTGTCGAACGGGGTGATGGCCAGGACCGGGCCGAAGACCTCCTGCTGGGCGAGGTCGCTGCGGTTGTCGACGTCCGCGAAGACGGTCGGTGAGACGAAGTAGCCGTCGGATGCGATGCGTTCGCCGCCGTACACGAGCCGGCCGGCACCGTCCTCGACTGCCTTGTCGACCATGCCCTGGACGCGGTCGCGGGCGGCTTCGTTGATGAGGGGTCCTATGTACGTCGTCGGGTCGAGCGGGTCACCCACGGGCAGGTGGGCGATCACACCGGTGACCCGCGCGATGACCTCGTCGTAGATCGCGCGCTCCACCAGCAGCCGGGTGGGCAGTGCGCAGCCCTGCCCGGTGTTGCTCATGGCGAAGGCCGCACAGTACGGGACGACGGTGTCCAGGTCGGTGTCGGCGAAGAGCAGGTTCGCGGACTTGCCGCCGAGCTCGAACACGACCGGCTTGAGGCTCAGGGCCGCGTCGGCCATGATGCGGCGCGCGGTGGCGGGGCCGCCGGTGAAGGAGATCTTGTCGACGCCGGGGTGGGTCACCAGGGCCGATCCCGCGTCGCCGAGCCCGGTGACGACGTTGATGACGCCCTCGGGGATGCCGGCCTCGCGGGCCAGGTCGGCGAAGAGCAGCGCGGAGAACGGTGTGGACTCGGCCGGCTTGATGACCACGGTGTTGCCGGCGGCGAGCGACGGCGGGACCTTCATCGCCAGCGACAGCGCGGGCGAGTTCCAGGTGATGATGTGGCCGATGACGCCGTACGGCTCGGCGATCGTGTACTCGACGTTCTCGTGCGGGCTGTAGGCCGCGCCGACCATGCCTTCGATCTTGTCGGCCCAGCCGGCGTAGTACTCGGTCCACTCGGCGACGTGCGGTCCGACGTTCTCCGCCCAGCCGCCGATGCACACGCCGTTCTCCAGCGGGCAGATGGCCGCGAAGTCGGGGATGTGTTCGCGCAGCAGGCCGGCGAAGCGGGTGAGCAGCCGGCGGCGCTCGGCGGGGCGCATGGTGCCCCACACCTCGAAGGCCTGGCGTGCGGCCGCGACGGCCCGGTCCACCTCGGTGGGTCCCGCGAGCGGGATGTGCGCCTGGATGAGGCCGGTCGCGGGGTTGCGGTGCTCGTAGAGTCCGCCACTGGTGTCGGTGACGTCCTTGCCACCGATGATCAGCCGTGGTTGCGGCAGGTCGTGCTCGGCTCTGTCCTGGTGCAACTTCACATCGACCGTGACCACGGGTACCTCCTAGAGACCGCGCAACACTGCGCACATCCAGGCTAAATAGCTAACCTATTTAGCCAAGGTAGTCAATAAGTTCAAGACACTCAGGGCCGTGGGCTACAGGCCCAGCGACCGCCCGATGATCTCCAGCATGATCTCCGAGGTGCCGCCGAAGACCCGCTGCACCCGGCTGTCGCGCCAGATGCGCGCGATCTCGTACTCGTTGACGTAGCCGTAGCCGCCGAAGAGCTGCATGCAGCGGTCGATGACCTGCCAGCCGGTCTCCGAGGTCCAGTACTTGGCGGCCGCGGCCTCGTCGGGCGTCAGCTCGCCCTGCAACAGGGCCATGATGCAGCCGTCCACGTACACGCGAGCGGCGTTCAGCTTGGCCCTGATGTCGGCGAGCGCGAACCGGTTGGCCTGGAACTCCCCGATGGGCTGGCCGAAGGCGGTACGGGTCTTGGCGTAGTCCAGCGCCAGCACATAGGCCCGCTCGGCCGCCGCCAGCGAGGAGACGGCAATGGCAAGCCGTTCCGTGGGGAGGTTGCCCATCATGTGGTAGAAACCGCGGCCCTCCTCTCCGATGAGGTTCTCGGCCGGGACCCGGACCTCATGGAAGAAGAGCTCGGCGGTGTCCTGGGCCTTCATGCCGACCTTGTCGAGCTTGCGTCCCCGCTCGAAGCCCTCGGCGCCGCGCTCGACGACGATCAGGCTGATGCCCTTGTGACCCGCCTCCGGGTCGGTCTTGCAGGCGACGATCACCAGGTCGGCCAGGATGCCGTTGGTGATGAAGGTCTTGGAGCCGTCGATCACCCACTCGTCGCCGTCCCGGCGGGCGGTGGTACGGATGGCCTTGAGGTCGGACCCGGCGGACGGCTCCGACAGCGCCAGCGCGCAGATCGTCTCGCCGCTGATGACACCGGGCAGCCAGCGGGCCTTCTGCTCAGGTGTGGTGAGGTTCATCAGATAGGGCGGGAGGACGTCGTTCTGCAGCCCGAGTCCGATACCGACCGTGCTGGTGGCCGCCATCTCCTCCGCCATGATGGCGTTGTAGCGGAAGTCCCGGATGCCCTGGCCGCCGTACTCCTCCGGGAACTGCCAGCCGATGAGGCCGGCCTTGCCCGCCGCCGCCCACGCGGCCCGGCTCACCTGCCCGTCGTGCTCCCACTGCTCGGCGTACGGGGCGCATTCGCGCAGGTAGAAGGTGCGGGCGGTCTCGCGGAACAGCTCGTGTTCCTCGGTGAAGATCGTTCGGCGCATGCTCGACTCCACTCATACATCTCGCTTATTTAGCTGAAGTAGTTATACGATAGCGCTGTATCGAGACATGGGCGAGGGAGGGCGCGTGAGCGTACGGGACAAGGTGGCACTCGTCACCGGAGCGGGACGCGGGATCGGCGAGGCGATCGCCGACCGGCTCGCCGCCCAGGGAGCCGCGGTCGCCGTCTGCGACCTCGACCCGGAGGCCGCCGCCAAGGTCGCGGGCCGACTCGTCGAGCGGTACGGAGTGCGGGCGACGGGGGTCGGCGCGGACATCTCCGACAGCGCGGCCGTGCACGCGGCCGTGGAGCGGGTGACCGTCGAGCTCGGTCCGGTGGACGTGCTGGTCAACAACGCGGCCGTCGACGTCATCGGCCGCTTCGTCGACAGCACCGAGGACACCTGGAACCGCATCATCGACGTCAATCTGCGCGGCACGATCACCGTGACCCGCGCCGTACTGGACTCGATGATCGAAAGCGGTGGCGGCCGGATCGTGCACATCGCCTCGGACGCCGGCCGCGTCGGCTCGTCCGGCGAGGTGGTGTACTCCGCGACGAAGGGCGGGGTCATCGCCTTCGGCAAGGCGCTGGCCCGAGAAGTCGCCCGGCACGGCATCACCGTCAACAGCGTCTGCCCGGGCCCGACCGACACCGCGCTGCTGGGCCAGGTCGCCGACTACAGCCAGAAGATGTACGACGCGACCGTGCGGGCCATCCCGCTGCGCCGCGTCGCCCAGCCCGACGAGATCGCCGGCGTGGTGGCCTTCCTCGCGTCCGACGACGCCGCCTATATGACCGGGCAGACGCTCTCGGTCAGCGGCGGACTGACGATGGTCTGACGTGAACACCGTGCTGCGTACCGAACTCCGCGACCGCATAGCCGTGCTGACCCTCGACCGGCCGGGGCAGCTCAACGCCATCGGCTCCGAGACCGCTGAACAGCTGAAACAGACGCTCGCCGACGTCCGCGACAACGACGACGTACGCGCCCTGGTCATCACCGGTGCGGGACGGGCCTTCTCGGCCGGCGCCGACCTCGGTGAGATCGAGTCGTTCACCGCGCCAGGTCAGTTCCGCACCTTCGTGGGGCGCCTGACCGAGGCGTTCGCGCTCTTGGAGGACTTCCCCAAGCCCTCGGTCGCGGCCGTCCACGGGTTCGCCTTCGGCGGCGGCCTGGAGCTGGCGCTCGCCTGCGACCTGCGGGTGGCCGAGCGGGGCACCCGGCTGGGCCTGCCCGAGATGAAGCTCGGCGTGCTGCCGGGCGCGGGCGGCACCCAGCGGCTGCCCCGCCTCCTGCCGCCCGCGATCGCCAGGCAGATGATCCTCACCGGCGAGCCGATCGACGCGGAGCGGGCTCACGCGCTCGGACTCGTCAACGAACTCGCCGAGCCCGGCGGTGCGCTCAAGACCGCCGAAGCCCTGGCCGCGAAGCTGACCGCCGGGGCCCCGCTCGCGCTCGCGGCGGGCAAGCGGCTTGTCGACTACGGGCTCGGCATGGACCTGGAGGCGGCGATCGCGTACGAGCGCGAAACCGTCGCGGTGCTGTTCAGCACCGAGGACCGGGCCGAGGGACTCAAGGCCTTCCGGGAACGCCGACCGGGCGACTTCCGCGGCGTGTAGCAGGCGTACAAGCGCCCGACTGATCTGGAGGTGGGCCGTGCGGCCACTGGAGGGCTATTCCGTAGTCGAGCTGGGCATGTGGGTGGCGGCACCGGCCGCGGCCACCATGCTCGCCGACTGGGGCGCGGACGTGATCAAGGTGGAGGCGCCGACCGGCGACCCCAACCGGTACACGCTCAAGCACGTCGGGCAGGACATCGACAGCGCTCCCCCGTTCGAGACCGACAACCGCGGCAAGCGCGGGATCGTCCTCGACCTGCGTTCGCAGGAGGGCAAGGACGTACTGGAGCGGCTGCTGGAGCGCGCCGACGTGTTCGTCACCAACCTCCGCCCCGGCGCCCTGGAACGGCTGGGCCTGTCCCCGGACGAACTGCGCACCCGCCACCCCCGCCTGGTCGTCGGCACGTTGACGGGCTACGGCTGGACGGGCGCCGAGCGCGACCGCGCCGGGTACGACGTCTCCGCGTTCTGGGCCCGGCCCGGCATCGCCGCCATGCTCAACCCGGCCGGGGAGCCGCCTCCCGGAATCCGGCCCGGGCTCGGCGACCGTACGGCCGCGGCCAACCTGGTCGCCGGGGTGCTGGCTGCGCTGCTGCGACGCGAACGCACCGGCGAGGGTGGGGTGGTGGACGTATCGCTGCTGCGTTCCGGCACGTACGCAAACGGCAACGACCTCGCCCTGCAGAACTTCTTCGGCAAGCGCGGCCGTACCCGCCACCGCACCGAGCACGAGTCGCCGCTCTACAACTCCTACCGGGCCGCCGACGACCGCTGGTTCTGGCTGGTAGGCCTGGAGGGCAACCGCCACTGGCCCGGTGTCGTCAAGGCGCTCGGGCGCGAGGACCTGGGGACGGACGAGCGGTTCGCGACCGGCAAGGCACGGCGCGGCCACGTACGCGAGCTGATCGCCGCGTTCGACGAGGAGTTCGCCAAGCGTCCGCTGGACGAGTGGGCCGAGCGCTTCGACGCCGAGGGCGTGTGGTGGGCGCCCGTGCAGACCCTGGCGGAGGTCGCGGCCGATCCGCAGGCGGAGGCGGTCGGGGCGTTCGTCGAACAGCCCGGCATGGGTGACGCGCCGCCGTTGCGGACGGTGGCGACACCCGTCGCCTTCTGGGGCGTCGACGAGAAGCCGCGCGGCGGCGCTCCGACACTCGGCGAGCACACCGACGAAGTGCTCCGCGAACTCAACTGAACTCACATCTCTGGAGGTACGGCGTGGGCATCCTCGACGACAAGGTCGCCATCGTCACCGGCGGCGGAAGAGGCCTTGGCCGGGCGCACTGTCTGGCGCTCGCCGAGGCCGGCGCGACCGTGGTGGTGAACGACCTCGGCTCGGGCATACACGGCGAGCAGACCGGCGACTCCCCCGCCGACGAGGTCGTCGCCGAGATCACCAAACTCGGCGGCCGGGCGATCGCCAACCACTCCTCGGTGACGGACTGGGCGGCGACCGAGACCATGGTCGCGGACACCGTCGCAGAGTTCGGCCGCCTCGACATCGTCGTGAACAACGCGGGCATCGTGCGCGACCGGATGCTGTTCTCGATGACCGAGGCCGAGTTCGACACCGTCATCGCGGTGCATCTCAAGGGCACCTTCGCGCTCACCCGGCATGCGTGCGCGTATTGGCGCGAGGCGTCGAAGCGGGGCGAGCGGGTCTCCGGACGCGTGATCAATACGACCTCCGGGACCGGCCTGTTCGGCAACCAGGGCCAGTCCAACTACGGGGCGGCGAAGGCCGGAATAGCCGGACTCACCGTCCTCACCGCCCTGGAGATGCGCCGCTACGGCGTCACCGCGAACGCCATCTCGCCGATCGCGGCCACGCGGATGACGGACGGCCTGGCCGTCGGCGAGTCGCTCCAGGCCACCGAGGGCTTCGACCCGCGTGATCCCGCCAACGCCTCCGGTGTCGTCGTCTACCTGGCCTCCGACAGCGCGGCCTGGCTGACCGGCCAGGTCCTGCGCATCGAGGGCAACCGGCTCAACCGCCTGCAGGGCTGGACGGTCGCCGCCGTCCACCCCAGCCAGTCCGGCCAGGCCCTCACTTACGGCGAACTCGTGGACGCGGTACCGCAGTTGTACGGAGCCGTCCCCGCGGGCCGGGCGACGGGCGTCGGCCAGTGAAGGGCCACGACGCCGCCGCCCTCGCGCTGCGCGCGACCCTCGGCCCGATGCTCTTCGCACACGGCTGGAACAAGGTAGCCGGACCGGGCGGACTCAAGGGCACCACGGGCTGGTTCGAGGCGCTGGGCCTCAAGCCGGCCGAGGTGCACGCCCGGATGGCGGCCGGCACCGAGATGGCGGCCGGGGTGGGCATCGCGCTCGGCGCCGCCAACCCGCTCCCCGCCGCGGCGGCCGTCGGTCTGATGACCGTGGCCGCGCGGACCGACCACCGCGGCAAGGGTTTCTTCGTCTTCAAGGGCGGCTGGGAGTACGCCGGTGTCGTGGGCGGCGCGGCCGTCGCACTGGCGGCGCTGGGCAACGGCCGGTACTCGCTCGACGGCCTGCTGCGCCTCCAACGCGCAGGCACCCGGCACGCGTTGCTGGCGGCCGGGATCGGCACGGCGAGCGCGGCGGTGCTGCTGGCGCTGTGCTACCGGCCGGAGCAGAAGCCGGACGAGACAGATCAATGAGACCGATGAGGGCAACAAGGGAGAGTCGACATGGACGCGGCTGACTTCAGCGCGGTGCTGTCCGAGGTCCGGCGTTTCGTCCGGGACCGTGTCGTGCCGCTCGAGGCGGAGATCGACGAGAAGGACGAGATGCCCGCGGACATCCGCGAGGCGGCCAAGAAGATGGGCCTGTTCGGCTTCGCGCTGCCCGAGGAGTACGGCGGACTGGGTCTGTCGATGCTCGAGGAGGCCCAGCTGATGTTCGAGCTGGGCTACACGACCCCGTCGCTGCGTTCGATGTTCGGCACGAACAACGGCATCGCGGGTCATGTCCTCATGGTCGGCGGTACGGAGGAGCAGAAGGCTCACTGGCTGCCGAGGATCGCCTCGGGTGATGTTCTGGCCTCGTTCGCGCTCACCGAGCCCGAGGCGGGCTCCGATCCCTCGACGCTCGCCACGAAGGCGCACCTGGACGGCGACGAATGGGTGATCAACGGGGCCAAGCGGTACATCACCAACGCCCCGCTCGCCGACGTCTTCATGGTCTTCGCCCGCACCGACCCCGACGCCCCGCGCACCCGAGGCATCTCGACCTTCCTGGTCCCGGCCGGTACCCCGGGCCTCACCGTGGCTCCCAAGGACCACAAGATGGGCCAGCTCGGCGCCTGGACCGCGGATGTGTTCTTCGACGACGTACGGGTGCCCGCCTCTGCGCTCGTCGGCGGCGAGGAGGGTCTGAACCGCGGCTTCGGCACCGCGATGGGCTGCATCGCCCACGGGCGGGTGCACATCTCCGCGCTGATGGTCGGTATGGCCGAGCGTCTGGTCGACGAGTCGGTCGGCTACGCGAGCACCCGCAAGCAGTCCGGCAAGCTCATCGGCTCCTTTCAGCTCGTCCAGGGCCTGATCGCCGACTCGCAGACCGACTACTACGCGGGCCGCGCCACCGTCCTCGAGGCCGCCCGCGCCTTCGACGCCGGCACCGACACCAAGATCGGGCCGTCCTGCACGAAGTACTTCGCCAGCGAGATGGTGTGGCGGGTCGCGGACCGCGCCGTGCAGATCCACGGCGGCGCGGGCTACATGCGCGGGGTCGCCGTCGAGCGCTTCTACCGGGACGCCCGGCTGTTCCGCATCTACGAGGGCACCAGCCAGATTCAGCAGGTCATCATCGCGAAGGCGCTGCTGGGCGAGGCGGCGCGCGGCTGAGCGAGACCCAAGGCAAACGCTTCGGGGATTCGTCATCCCTCGGGGAGCTCTTTTCTTGCTGCGGCTCTCAGCTTGTTTTAACGTCTGAGGCCGTCGCGTTCGCTGACGCTCTCGGGGCGTCTGGTCGTCTTCCCGACTCCGTATTTCACGGGAACGAGGGTCAAGTAGGCCAGGCCCATGACGCCGCGATAACCCCGGAGCCACATACTGCGATGGCGATCCACACGGCCGCGGGTCTCCTTGGCCAGGGGGTGATCGGGATGGGCGGCGAGCCATTCCTCGACGTCGGACTGGTAGGCGGACTCGAAGTGATCCCATTCGTCATGGTTTGCGGACTCGATCCAGGCAGGGCGAAAGCCCGCGGCGATGGCCACGTCGACGAGGCCGCAGAGGTCGTGGAACTCGGAAGCTGAGGCTTCCGGCCACATGGCCGACAACTCGCTCGGAACAGGTGAACGCTGCCAGAAACCCTCGCCGAGAAGGACACGGCCGCCGGGCTTTACCAGGCGACGAAGGGCGTGCAGTGCAGCGGTGGTGTGCTCCGGTGGCTGGGCGTCACTGAGCGCGTGGCTGGCGCTGAAGCACAGAACGATGTCGGCGGGGCCTCGGGCGGTGTCGACAGCGGACTCACGGACGAAGTCGACGCGCTCGGCCAGCCCCCGCATTTCGGCGTTGGCGCGTCCGCGGGCGAGGTCGTCCTCATTGAGGTCGATACCGACGCCGGTCGCGCCGGGCACGGCCTCGAGGAGACGGAGCATGAACTCTCCCCAACCACAACCTATGTCGAGCACCGTAGCCGGGGCGGTTGGTCCAACTCCGTCGGTGAGCTGACGGATCAATCTGGTGGCCCGGTCCTCGGAGAGAGGGCCGTGGAAGGTGAGTCGGGTCAGCCGCGGCGGGGCATTGGTGTCATCCATGAGCCGGACAGTAGGGACGGACAGCTGTCGATGCCACCGGTTTACCGGTGGGCCAGGCCGGCGGGTGACGACAGCCTCGGGCTACCCGACATGACGGGTGCTCAGCTCGGCCACGACTCGGTTTCGGCCTGGTGAACCGTGATGCAGCGCCCGGCGTGACCCACGAGCCTGTGACCATGCGCTTCGAGCCGAGTTCGCGTATACCGCGCTTGCCGGGGAACGATTGCCGCCCTGGACAGCCTTCAGACTCGCGAGGCGACGGGTTCGCAGGTGGCTGCATAAGCCTGATCGTGCTGCTCATCGAAATCCCGGTCGCCTTTCTGCTGGGGCTGGCGTCCGTCATCCGTGGATGGGGCGGTACGGACGAGCAAACCGTGGCACCCCCCATGGACTGGGTTCCGGTCCTCTGGCTCGGCGGGTTCACCTTGGGCGTGCTCGTGATCGCCGTGATCTTCCTTCGCTCGGCGCATCCGGTCGCAGGAGCGGTCCAACTGCTCGTGGCAGCTGCTGCACTTGTTTTCACGATCGCTGCTTGGCACGACCAGTACGAGCGTGCCCACCCGGCTCCGCCACCAACGAGGGCCGGGATGCCCCACGCTCCTACGGAACAAGCTCAGATCCCGAGCCGGTCCAGCAACCGCTCGTGGTACACCGCCGGCCCGCCGAACAGCAGCTGCGAGGACTTCGCCCGTCGGAAGTACAGGTGGGCCGGGTGTTCCCAGGTGAAGCCGATGCCGCCGTGGACCTGGATGTTCTCCATGGCCGCGGTCATGTACGCCCGTGAGCAGCAGGCGTGCGCCACGGCCGCGGCGACCGGGAAGTCCGGGGAGTCCTCGTCGGCCAGCCGCGCCGCCTCACGGGAGGACGCCTCGGCCAGTTCCACCTGGACGAGCATGTCGGCGCACTTGTGCTTGACCGCCTGGAAGGAACCGATCGGCCGGCCGAACTGATGACGGACGCGGGCGTAGTCCGCACTCGCCTCCAGGCACCGGCGCGCCCCACCCGCCTGCTCGGCGGCCAGCCCCACCGAGGCGATGTCGAGGACCTTGGCCATGATGCGGCCGCCGGCCCCCTCCGCCCCGACGCGCGTCGCGGGCACGGCGTCGAAGGTCAGCCGGGCCATGGCCCGGGTGGCGTCCAGGGTCTCCATCGGTTCCGCCGCGAGTCCCGTGGCATCCCGCTCCACCCCGAAGAGGGTGGGACCGGCGACGGTACGGGCGACGACGAGGATCAGGTCGGCCGTCGTACCGTCGATGACGAAGCACTTGCGACCGCGTACCGTCCAGCCGCCGTCGCCGTCCGGCACGGCGCGCGCCGAGACCATGGCGGGGTCCCAGGAGCCGTGGTCCTCGGCGACGGCGAGGGTGGCCGTGGTCCGTCCGGAGGCGATGCCGGGGAGGAAGCGTGCGCAGGCATCCCTGTCTCCCGAGGCCAGTAGGGCCTGGGCGGCCAGGAGGACGGTGGCGAAGAAGGGGGCGCAGAACAGCGCACGGCCCATCTCCTCCAGGACGACACCGAGTTCGACGAGGCCGAAGCCGTCGCCGCCGTACTCCTCCGGGATCGCCAGGCCCGGAAGGCGCAGTTGGTCGGCCGCCTGGGACCACACCGCCGGGTCGAAGCGCGGCTCGCTCTCCATGAGCTTGCGTACCGCTTCCTCAGGCGACTTGGAGTCCAGGAACTCCCTTACGGACGCCCGCAGTTCCCGCAGTTCGCTCTCGTCGGCGGTCACGACCGCACCTCCTTGACAGCGGCGGTCACCGGCTCCTTGGGCAGGCCGAGGACGCGTTCCGCGAGGATGTTCTTCATGATCTCCTCGGTGCCGCCGAGGATCCGCAACGCCGGGGTGGCCAGGAGGAGTTCGGTCCAGGCGTACGTGCCCCACTGACCGGTGTCGGCGATGATCCGGGGGCCGAGCACGTCGGACACGAAGTGCGCCGCGTGGGTCAGGTTCTGGCCGTACATCAGCTTCGAGACGGACATCTCGGGGCCCGGTGCTACCCCGCCGCGCAGTTTGCGCAGGGCGCGTGCGTTGAGGTGTTCGGTGGCCAGAGCGTCGACGAGGAGTTCCGCGAGGCGGGCGCGCAGGGCGCGGTCGTCCCAGGTCCAGGTGGCGCGCATCAGTGCCGAGAGGTGGTCCGGGGACAGGGCGGCGCCCACCGGGCCCACGCCCTCGCTGCCGACCGTCGCGCGCTCGTTCATCAGGGTGGTCAGCGCGACGGTCCAGCCGCCGTCGACCTCGCCGAGCCGGTGGTCGTCGGGGATGCGTACGTCGGTGAGGAAGACCTCGTTGAAGTCGGCGCCGCCGGTCATCTGCCGCAGCGGTCGTACCTCGACGCCGGGGGTGTCCATGGGGACCAGGAAGGCCGTGATGCCGCGGTGCTTGGGCGCGTCGGGGTTGGTGCGGGTGAGGGCGAGGCCGATCTGGCTGTGCTGGGCGACCGACGTCCACACTTTCTGCCCGTTGAGCACCCAGTCCTCGCCCTCACGGACGGCCCGCGTCGCCACGCTCGCCAGGTCGGACCCCGCGCCGGGCTCGCTGAACAGCTGGCAGGCGATGGCGTCACCGCGGTACATCGCCGGCAGCCAGCGGTCCTTGATGTGGGGCTGGGCGTGGGCCAGGATCGTCGGCCCGATCATGCCCAGGCCGATCACACTGAGCACACCGGTGTCGGCGACGTCGTACTCCGACTCGACGGCGTCGTAGAGCAGGTCGTGGACGGGGGTCAGGCCCCGGCCGCCGTACTCCACCGGTCCGGTGATCCAGCCGAAGCCGTTCTCGTAACGGATCCGCTGCCACTCCCGGGCGCGTTGCACGAACTCCCGCTCCTCCTCGGGCGGGAGGCTGCTGAAGTACGCCATCGAGTCGTCGCCCTCGCCCCAGGTGACGGCGGTGCGGTCGGGGGCCTTCGCCACGTGCGCGTCGAGGAAGCGGCGCGCCTCGGCGGCGAAGTCCCGCATGTCGTCGGATTCCATCGCGTTCGCTCCGCTGTCAGGTCGAGAGGATCGTCACCGCCGACGCGCCGGGCGCGCCGTACAGGTGGGTGTAGCCGACGCGCGGGGTGCCGGGGATCTGGCGGGTGCCCGCCGTGCCGCGCAGCTGGAGAACGATCTCGTGGATCTGGCGCAGTCCGGACGCGCCGATCGGTTCCCCGTTGCCGAGCAGTCCGCCGTCGGTGTTGACCGGGAGCCGGCCGCCGATCTCGGTGGCGCCCTCGGCGATGAGGCGTTCCTGCTCGCCGTCCTTGCAGAGGCCGTTCTCCGCCATGTGGATGATCTCCGACCCGGCGTCGGTGTCCTGGAGCTGGGCGACGTCGACGTCCTCGGGGCCGATGCCCGCGCGTTCGTACGCGTCCCGGGAGGCGTCCACGCTCGGGCTGTCCACGGGCTCCCCGACCGGGAAGGACGGGCTCTGCACCTCGAACGCGCCGAGCCTGCGGCTGCGCAGGGAGGTGGCCCGGACCCGCACGGGGGTGGAGGTGTACTTGTGTGCCTGGTCGGCCCGGCACATCACGATGGCCGCGGCGCCCTCGTTCGGGCCGCAGTACATGAACTGGCGCAGGGGGTAGTTGAGGACCGGGGAGGCGAGGACCTCCTCGGGCGACAGGGGTGTGCGGCGCCAGGCCTTCTCGTTGCCGGCCGCGTTGCGGAAGTTCTTGGAGGCCACGCGGGCGAGCGTCTCGTGTGAGATGCCGTGCTCGTGCATATAGCGGTTGATCTTCATGCCGAAGAAGTGGGTGGTGAGGAAGAGCCCGGTCTGCCCGTACCAGGAGGGGATGCCCGCCACGGACGGGTCGGCGGCGAACGCGCCGCGCGGGTGCTTGTCCAGGCCGATCGCGATGGTCAGGTCGTGCTCGCCGGTCTCGATCGCACGGGCGGCCAGCGCCACCGCCGTACCGGCCGTCGCGCAGCCGTTGAAGACACCGCGCATCGGTATGCCGGTCAGGCCGAGCCGGCCGACGATCGCGTCCGGGTTGGCGACCTCGTAGCTGCCGATGTAACCGCCCTGGATCTGCGGCCAGTTCACGCCCGCGTCGGCGAGCGCCAGCCGTACCGCGTCCGCGCCCATGTCCAGGGCGGGCTTGCCGGGGAACCTGCCGAAGGGGTGGAGTCCCACCCCGATGATGACGGCCTCGGTCATGACGCCTCCTCCTCGACCTGGGTGGACTCTTCGACCGGGGTGAACGCGAAGGTGACGACCTCGGTGCCGTCGTCCTGCACGGTGTAGGGCACGAGCGTCAGCCGCATGTCCTGCCCGATCCGCAGTTTCTCCGGGTCGGGTTCGGTGAGCCGGGCCTCGACCAGCAGCTCGCCGGGGAGTTCGATGTATCCGACGGAGTACGGCTCGAAGGTCTCGGGGCCGTCGTACGGCGGGGACGGCGGGCGGAAGTCCTGCGTCGTGTACGTCCACAGCGTGCCGCGGTCCGCCAGGAGCCGTTCCTTCGACTCGTCGCTCGCACACCGGACACAGGTCGCGGCGGCCGGGAAGCTCACCAGGCCGCACACCCTGCACTCGGAACCGATCAGCCGGACGGGTGCGGCGGCGGGCGGCCAGGTGAACAGGCCCTCGGCGACCGGGCGTTGGGTCGTCGTCATCTCAGGCCCCGTTCCGGCTGCCGAGGGCGTCAGCGTTCGGAGCCGCCTTGGCCACCAGGTTCGGGACGACGGAGGACAGCTCCTCCGGGGTCCAGCGGGTGTCGGCGCTCGCGGCGGGGCCGTTGACCCAGCCCTCCAGCACGGTGATGCGGTTGCCGACGACGCCGAACACCCGGCCGGTGACCTCGCGCGAGGCGGCCGAGCCCAGCCACACCACCAGCGGTGAGATGGCCTCGGGGGTCAGGTCCTGACTTTCGGCGGCCTGCTTCATCATCTCGATGTCGTCGGTCAGCCGGGTCAGCGCGGTGGGCGCGATGGCGTTCACCGTCACGCCGTAGCGGGCGAGTTCGGCGGCGGCGATGATCGTGAGGCTGCCGATGCCGGCCTTGGCGGAGCCGTAGTTGGACTGGCCGGGGTTGCCGAAGATGCCGGACGGGGAGGTCGTGTTGATCACCCGGGCGTCGTTGTCGTGACCGGACTTGGCGCGCTCGCGCCAGTACGCGGCCGCGTGGTGCAGGGTGGCGAAGCTGCCCTTGAGGTGGACGGCGATCACACTGTCCCAGTCCCGCTCGGTCATCGACACGATCATCCGGTCCCGAAGGATGCCGGCGTTGTTGACCAGCACGTCCAGACCGCCGTAGGTGTCGACGGCCTGCCGGACGAGCCGGCCGGCACCCTCCCAGGTGGAGATGTCGTCCGTGTTGGCCACCGCCTCGCCACCGGCCGCGACGATCTCGTCGACCACACTCTGGGCGGGCCCGGCGGAGGCGCCCGCACCGTCCCGTCCGCCGCCCAGGTCGTTGACGACGACCTTCGCCCCGTGTGCGGCGAACGCCAGGGCGTGTGCCCGGCCGATCCCGTTGCCGGCGCCGGTGACGACCGCGATCCGGCCTTCGACCACTCCTTCAGACATGCTCAATTCCTCCATCGGAAAGGTCAGTTGGCCTCGGCGAGCAGGACTCGCGGGTTGTCGCTGCCGCAGCCGCACCGGCCCACGACGACGCGTCCGGTGATGCCGAGAGGTGTCTCGGGCAGGGGCGAGGTGCGCCCCTCCCCCGCCGCCACGGTCAGCTGTCCATCGCGCTCGCCGAACCGCCATTCGGCGGCATTGACATGTGCGCCGCTCCGCTCGGGGCACTCCAGCGCGAGCGCCGGTCCCACTGCCGAGATCACGGAGGCGGTCACCCCCACTCCGCGCAGGAGGGGTACGGCGGCGGGCCGGGCCAGCACTACGGGCGTGGACCGGAACATCTCGCCGATGTCGGCCGTGCCGGCGAGCCCTTCCAGCGTTTCCGCCGACAGGCCGATCACCGCGTGCGGGGTCAGTTCGCGGTGGAAGACCGCGGTGCGGCGGTGGTCCCAGCCCATCGCCTCGGCGATGCCGTACGGCACCTTCAGCGTGCGCAGGGCGCCGATCACCGCATGTCCCCAGAAGCCCTCGAAGCCGGAGGCGGTCAGCAGGGCCCGCTGCCCGGCGGCGAGGCCGTGTTCGCGCAGCCGTGCGGTGGCCCACTCGGTGTCGCGGGCGAGTTCCGCCCAGGTCAGCTCCAGGTCCTGCATGCCGTCGGCGGTGGGGAAGCGCAGGAGATAGGCGAGTTCGGGGCGGTCGAGGGTCCTGGCGCGGGCCAGGGTGTCGGCGCGGGCCATCAGGTCTTCACCACCCGGGGGAATTTGGCGACGCTGGTCATGGTCTTCAACAGGTCCTCCTCGGTGCGCATGTCGAGCACCGGCTTGACTCCGGTGCGCTCGCGCACGGCCTCGCTCAGGCGTCCGGCCAGCGCGTCGACGTCGCCGGTGAGATGGGGGTCATAGCCGACGCGCAGCCGCAGTTCGTCGACCTCGCGCCGGTCCCGGACGATCTGGAAGACGCCGGCGACGGTCTCCGGCTGGTCCTCGACCGCCTGCCAGACGTCCCGCAGGACGACGGAGCGTCCCTGGACCACCGTCTCGTCGCCGCTCCGCCCGGCCACCCACATGCGGGCGTGGGTGCGGCCGCAGCCGCAGGTGTCGCGGGAGAGGCGGACGAGGTCCTCGCTGCGGTAACGGATCAGCGGCGCGGCCCGGTTGTCCAGGTCGGTGGCGACCAGTTCGCCCAGGTCGCTCTCGGGGACGTCGTGCCAGCCGTGCTCGTCGACCTCGACGCACTCGGCGAAGACGGTGTCCTCCCAGAGGTGGAAGCCGTCGTGCTCGCGGCACTCCCACGCGGTGCCGGTGTCGGCGGCGCTGGTGTACTCGTAGACGTCGATGCCCCAGTCGTCGCGGATCCTCTCGCGCATCTTCCGGCTGAGGGGCTGACCGGCGCAGGAGGCGCCCTTGAGGGAGGAGAAGGCTTCCCTCAGGTCGGTCTTCTCGGCCAGGTGCTCCAGCTCCACCATCTGCGGATACATCATCTGCAGGTAGGCGGGGCGGTAGGTGCGCAGGGCCTCGACGACCTCGGGCATGTTCCCCATCCAGGTGTCCACCTCGATGACCACCGCGCCCAGCGCCTGGAAGCCGGCGTCCATGAAGTTGCGGAAGGTGCCGGGCGGGCTCAGGACCCGGTCCCCGGGCCTCAGACCCAGCTCCCACAGGTCCCGTACCTGTGCGGTCACCAGGGGCGGGGCGTCCTGCCAGATCTCGGCGAAGAACTCCGGGTCGCCGGTGGTTCCGGAACTGGAGGAGACCGAGGTCAGCTCCTCGACCGGGACGCAGAGCAGGCCGGCGAAGGGGTCGCCGGTGCGGCTCCGGTAGGCACGGATCATGTCCTTGGTGATGAACGGGATGCGTGCCCGGAAGTCCTCGAGGGACTGGATGTCACGCGGGTGGGCCCCGTGCTCGTCCCACAGTTCACGGTAGAAGGCCGAGTTGGCGTAGGCGTACTCCACGAGCTCCAGGAGCTGTTTCTCCTGCCGCGCGCGCAGTTCCTGGCGCGGCATGGTCTCCACCTGGGGCTCGAAGTACCTGTCAGCGGTGTCCCTGTCACCGACCATGGCGCCTCCTCGCGGCTCAGTGCCCAGATCTTCCAGCTATCAGCGCAATCAGTCAACCAATTCGACGGATTGGGCGCGAGACTCGCGCTCCGCCGATCTATATAGTTAACTATTAGCACTCATTGAACCACAGGAGGGCTGCCGTGAAGATCGTTGTCTGTGTGAAGCACGTCCCCGACGCCACGGCGGACCGCACCTTCACCGAGGACGGCACCACCGACCGGGCGTCGGTCGACTCACTGCTGTCCGAACTCGACGAATACGCCGTCGAGCAGGCACTGCGCCTGGCCGAGTCGGACGCCGACGCCGAGATCAGCTATCTCACCGTCGGACCGGACGACGCGCGCGACGCCCTGCGCAAGGCCCTGGCCATGGGCGGTGACTCGGCGATCCATGTCAGCGACGAGGACATCGAGGGCAGCGACGCGTTCGGCACGTCACTGGTGCTGGCCAAGGCGATCGAGCGGCACGGCTTCGATCTCGTGCTGTGCGGGATGGCCTCGACGGACGGCACCATGGGTGTGCTGCCCGCGCTGCTGGCCGAGCGGCTCGGCGTCCCGGCCGTCACCCACCTCGAAGACCTGGCGATCGAGGACGGAAACGTCACCGGGCGCCGTGAAGGCGACGGCGCGACCGTACGGATCCAGGGCGCCCTGCCCGCCGTCGTCTCGGTGACCGACCGCTCCGGGGACGCCCGCTACCCCTCCTTCAAGGGGATCATGGCCGCGAAGAAGAAGCCGGTGGAGACCCTCGACCTCGCCGACCTCGGCATCGAGGCCGCCGAGGTCGGCCCGGCCGGGGCGCGGTCGGCCGTGGACACCACGACCCGGCGCCCGCCGCGCACCAAGGGCGAGATCGTCGCCGACGAGGGGACGGGCGGCGTGGGACTGGCCACCTTCCTCACGGCCAAGAAATTCATCTGACCGCGCCCCGCCCTGAACCTGCCTGAAGGAGTTGCATCACCGTGGCCGAGATCCTCGTCCTCGTCGACCACGTCGACGGTGCCGTACGCAAGCCGACCCTCGAACTGCTCACCCTGGCCCGCCGCTTGGGCGAACCCTCGGCCGTCTTCCTGGGGGCGGGCACGAACACCGCGACCGAGGTACTCGGCCGGTACGGCGCCCGGAAGATCTACGTCGTGGACGCACCCGAGGTCGACGAGTACCTCGTCACCCCGGCCGTGGACGCCCTCACGCAGATCGCCGAGCGCACCGGCCCGGCCGCGATCCTGCTGCCGTCCGGGCCGGACGGCAAGGAGATTGCCGCGCGGGTCGCGCTGCGCCTCGGCTCCGGACTCATCACCGACGCCGTCGATGTCACCGCTGGACCCGACGGCCCGGTCACCCAGCAGTCGGCGTTCGCTGCGACGTACCAGGTCACCGCACACGTCACCCAGGGCGTGCCGGTGATCACGGTCAAGCCGAACGCCGCCGCCCCCGAGGCCGCCCCCGCCGAACCCGCCGTCGAGAAGCAGGACGTCACCTTCGGCCCGCCCTCGCACGCCGTCCGGGTCCTGTCCCGCACACCGCGGGAGCGCGGCCACCGGCCCGAACTGACCGAGGCCGACCTCGTCGTCTCCGGCGGTCGTGGGGTGAACGGCGCCGAGAACTTCGCCCTCATCGAACGGGTCGCCGACGCGCTCGGCGCGGCCGTCGGGGCGTCCCGTGCGGCCGTGGACGCGGGCTGGTACCCGCACAGCCACCAGGTCGGGCAGACAGGCACCCAGGTCTCCCCGCAGCTCTACCTCGCCGCCGGCATCTCCGGCGCGATCCAGCACCGGGCGGGCATGCAGACGTCCAAGACCATCGTCGCCGTCAACAAGGACGCCGACGCCCCGATCTTCGAGCTCGCCGACCACGGCGTGGTCGGGGACCTCTTCGTGGTGCTGCCGCAATTGGTGGACGAGATCGAGCGGCGCCGGAGCTGATCTTTCACGGCCCGGCCTTCCCTTCGGCCACCCATACAACTAAAATCGCTAACTGATTACATCCATTGAGCTTGCAACCTTGACCCGAAGGAGCGTCATGACGAAGATCTGGGTCAACTCCGGGGACTCCCACGTGATGGAACCCGCCGATGTGTGGACCGAGAGGCTGCCCGCACGGCTCGGCGCCCGCGCCCCGCGCAGCGAGCGCGGCGAGAAGTACGAGATGCTCTACATCGACGGGGAGCGCATCGACCGCCAGCTCGGCGACTTCATGGACGCCATGCGTCCGCCGGGCGCCTGGGACCTGAAGGTCCGCCTCAAGGACCTCGACCAGGAGGGTGTGTGGTCCCAACTGGCCTTCCCCTCCATGGGGTTCTGGCTGGTGTCGATCACCGACCGGGAGCTGGCCCGGGAGACCGTACGGGCCTGGAACGACTGGGCCCACGAGGAGATCCTCAGCAAGAACAAGCGGGTCATCACCACCGCCTGCCTCTCGACCGCCGACATCGACGACGCGGTCGCCGAGGTGGAACGGGTGGCGGAGCTGGGGTTCAAGGCCGTCTTCCTGCCGTGTTCCACGCGGGACGGCGAGGAGTACGCCCTCGACCGCTGGGAGCCGCTGTGGACGGCGGTCGAGCGGGCCGGTCTGGTGCTCGCCTTCCACATCGGCACGGGCGGCCAGAACGTCGTCTTCCGCGGACCCGGCGGTGCGGTCGTCAACTACATGGAGACGACCTACCCGGGCATGCGCGTGGTGTCCCACATGGTCGCGGGCGGCGCTCTGGACCGCCACCCCGACCTGAGGATCCTCATCGCGGAGGGCGGCGCGGGATGGATGCCGGCCATCGGCGACCGGATGGACGAGGCCTACCGCCAGCACGGCATGTTCGTCCGGCCGAAGCTGAGCCGGCTGCCCAGCGAGATCATCAGGCAGCAGGTGTACGCCTCCTTCCAGCACGACAAGAGCTCGGTGGAGATCGTCGAGTCGACCGGCTACCGCAACGTGATGTGGGGCGACGACTACCCCCATCTGGAAGGCACCTACGGCCACACCCAGTCCACGCTCCACGACCTGTTCGACGGGGTGCCGGACGACATCCGCGAGCGCGTCACGCGCGGCACCTTCAACGAGCTCTTCCGCCTGCCGGAGCAGACTCCCCAGGAGGCGGCCGTCTGAGCGGCGCCGACGGAACCCCTCCGGTGACCACTCCCCCGTACCCCTCGTATCCCGAAGACCTGGAACGGCCCGGGCTCGTCAGGACCGGGCGGTCGACCTTCGTCCGGCCCATCCGGCCCGAGGACGCCGACCGCCTGGTCGCCTTCGTCGGCACCTTGTCCCGGGCCACCCTGGCCTACCGCTCCCTGGGTCCGGTGGTCCGCGCCCGCGACGACGTCATCCGGCGCGGCGCGCACGTGGACTACCTCAACGAGCTGGCGCTCGTCGCCCTGGCCGGGGACGAGATCGCCGGCCTGGTGCGCTACGTCCGCAACCCGGAGGAACCGGAGCACGCCGAGGTCACCTTCACCATCCGGGACGACCACCAGAGCGAGGGGTTCGGCAGGCTGCTCCTGGAGCACATCGCCGCCGCCGCGCGTGCACGGGGCATTCGGGTGCTGGAGGCCGACGTCCTCGCCGACAACGCCCGGATGATCAACGTGTTCCTCGGCTCCGGCTACCGGATAGAAGCCGGTCCGCCCGGCCAGATCATCCACTTCGAGATCGCCGTCGATCCGCAGGCCCAGGCCGTGGCGCGGGCCGAGCGCCGCGAACAGACGGCCGTACGGCGCTCGCTCAAGCCCCTGCTCGAACCGCGCTCGGTCGCCGTGATCGGCGCCAACCGCGACCCCCTGACGATCGGCCACGAGATCGTCGCCAACCTGCTGCGGGGCGGCTTCGCCGGCAGCGTGTTCCCCGTCAACCCGCGCGCCGGGCAGATCGCCGGGGCGCGGGCGTACGCAAGCGTCCGGGACCTGCCCGAGCCGCCGGACCTGGCGCTGGTGGCCGTACGGGCCGAGGCCGTACCCGGTGTCGTACGGGAGTGCGCGGAGGTCGGGGTCAAGGCGGTGGTCGTCGTCTCGACGGGCTTCGGCGAGACCGGAGCCGACGGACGAGCCGGCGAGCTGGAGCTGGCGCGTTTCGCCCGCGCCTCCGGAATGCGGCTGGTGGGCCCGAACTGTATGGGCGTGGTCAACACGACCCCCGCGGCGCGACTGGCCGCGACCTTCTCGCCCGCCCTGCCGACGCCCGGCCGGGTGGCGATGTCCAGCCAGTCCGGGCCGCTCGGGCTCGCGGTGCTCGACTTCGCCCGGCGGCTGCGACTCGGCTTCTCCGGCTTCGTGTCGGTGGGCCACGCCGTCGACGTCTCCACCGACGAACTGCTCCAGTGGTGGGAGGAGGACCCGGGCACCTCGGTGATCCTGCTGCACGTCGAGACCTTCGGCGATCCGCGCCGGTTCGCCCGCGTCGCCCGCCGGATCGCGCCGCGCAAACCGATCGTCGCGGTCCATCCGGGCCACGCGGATTCGGCGGTGAGCTCGCTGTTCGCCCAGTCCGGCGTGATCCGCACCCGCAGCCTCCAGGAGCTGTTCGACGTCGCCCTGCTGCTCGCCCACCAGCCTCCCCCGCCCGGCAACCGGGTCGCCGTGATCACCAACGCGGGCGGCCCGGCGGCGCTGACGGTCGGCGCGTGCGCGGCGAGCGGTCTGTGCGTGCCCGCGCTCGGTGAGCGCACTCGGCAGACGCTCCGTCCGGCCCTCGCGTCCCACGCCGACGTCTCCAACCCGATCGACCTGACGCCCACGGCCACGGCCGCCCACTACCGCCAGGCGCTCGATGCCGCCTTGGCCGACGACGACATCGACGCGGCCGTCGTGCTGTTCATGCCGCCGCTGGCGGACAAGCCCGACGAGGTGGCGTCGGCGATCCTCGACGCGGCCGCGGCCCGGCCCGACAAACCCGTGCTGGCCAGCTTCCTGGGCGGAGCGGGCGTCGCCGATCTCCTGCACCGGGGCGACCTGGTGGTACCGACGTACACCTTCCCCGAGGCCGCGGCCACCTCGCTCGGACACGCGGCGGCCTACCAGGCCTGGCGCAGCACCCCCGCGGGCGTCGTACCCGACCTCGCGGGAGTCGACGCCGAGCGGGCCCGGTCGCTGATCGCCTCCTGTGCCCCCGGGCCGGTCCCCGCAGCGGTCGCCGCCGAACTGCTCGCCTCGTACGGGATCGCCGTACGCGGGGGTGAACCGGGCCCCGGTCCCGACGCGTTTCTCACCGTCCGCGCCGACCCGGTCTTCGGCCCGGTGGTCGCCTTCGGGCTCACCGGGGACTACGCCGACCTCATGGCGGACGTCGCCCACCGCGTCACCCCCCTCAGCGACCGCGACGCCCGCGAGATGGTCCGCTCGCTGCGGGCCGCCCCGTTGCTGGACGGCCGGACCGGGGGCCCGGGGGTGGACCTCGCGGCCCTGGAGGAGACCGTCCTGCGCATCTCGGCGATGGTGGAGGACCACCCCGAGATCGAGGCGCTGGAACTGCGCCCGGTACGGCTCCTGCCGCCCGGGGACGGAGTGGCCGTCGCGCACGCGACGATCCAACTGGCCGACAACACAGCAGCTGGAGGTTCCTCGTGAAGGTGGGCATCTACTTCGACCTGCGCAACCCGCCACCGTGGCAGCAAAGTTGGTCGCGGGTGTACGGGTTCGCCCTGGAGATGTGCGAGGAGGCGGACCGCCTCGGCCTCGACTCGGTCTGGTTCTCCGAACACCACGGCTTCGAGGACGGCTATCTCCCCCAGCCGCTCACCATGGCCGCCGCGGCCGCCGCCCGCACCCGCCGCGTCCGCCTGGGCACCGCGGTCATCCCCGCACCGCTGCACGCGGCCCCCGAGATCGCCGAACAGGCCGCGCTCGTGGACATCATCAGCGACGGCCGCCTGGACCTCGGGCTCGGCACCGGCTACCGGGTGCCCGAGTACCGGCTGTACGGCGGCGACCTCACCAAGCGCTACACCACGACCGATCAACGGGTACGGGAGATCCGCGGCCTGTGGGCCGAATCCCTGGTCACCCCGGGCCCGGTCCAGGATCCGCTGCCGATCTGGCTCGGCTACCAGGGCCCGCAGGGCGCCCGCCGGGCCGGCCGGCTCGGCACCGGTCTGCTGTCCCTCAACCCGGCACTGCTGACGCCGTACCGGGAAGGGCTCGCCGAGAGCGGGTACGACCTGTCGACGGCCCGTATGCAGGGCTCGTTCACCACGTTCGTCACCGAGGACCCCGACGGCGACTGGCCGGTCGTACGCAAGCACCTGGCGTACCAGTGGGACAGCTACCGCCGGTACATGGTGGAGGGCACCGAGCAGCCCCCTCCCCGACCCATCGATCCCGAGAAGTGGCGGGAGACGGGGCTGAGCGCGACCGGTGTCGGTCAGTTCCTGTACGGCACTCCGCAGGAGGTCGCCGATGCCATCAAGGTGTACGTGGCAGGGTTGCCGGTGGAGGGCGTGTTCCTGTGGGCCTCGCTGGCCGGGATGCCCGAGGAGATGGTGGCCCGGCAGGTCCAGCTCATCGCCGGGAAGCTGCGTCCGCTGCTTGCCGATGTCTGACACCCAGATGTCTGACACTCCGTTCCCTGACACTCCGACGCCCGACTAGAGGAGTCACACCATGTCCACGACGCCACCGACCGGGCCCTGGGCGGGGGCCGATTTCCAGGAGCCGCCCCGGACTCCCGGCGGGGTGGCCCTGTGCGGGGCGTGCCGCGCCGCCGGTTGCTGCCGGCTGGGAGTGGAGCACGAGCGGCTCGAGGAGGACGGGTCGGCACGGTTCGAGCTGTCCTGCCCCCGTGACCAGGAGGGCGGGCCCGATGTGGCGCACGGCGGCTGGACCGCGGCCGTACTGGACGACTGCCTCGGCCATCTGCCGCTGCTGCACCGGGTGTTGAGCGTGACGGCGGAACTGACCGTGAGCTTCGTGAAGCCGGTGCCGGTGCAGCGGCCGCTGGAGGTCCGGGCCTGGGTGGAGAAGCGGGAGGGCAGGCGCTGGTACATCGCGGGCGAGATGGTGCTGCTGCCCACGCGGGCCGTGCTGGCCCGGGTCTCCGGAATCTGGGTGACCCGGGACCAGGGCCACTTCGCACGGCACCAGGAGTGGCTGGCCGGTCAGGACGCCGAGGCTCAGTAGGAACAGCCGACAGGCCCGGGCGACTGGGCTCAGTAGGACCTGAGCCCCATGCTGCGGGCAATGCCGTTGCGCTGGATCTGACTCGTGCCCCCGGAGATCGTGGCCACGATCGACTCCCGGTACCGGAAGCTCATCACGCTCTCCGTCGAGAACCCGTGCCCCGCGCAGACCTGCATCCCGAGCCGGGCGGCCGCCACGTACGTCTCCGAGCCCTTCAGCTTCGCCATCGACCCTTCCCGTGTGCACGGCTTGCCCTGGGCGAGCAGCCAGGCCGCCCGGTAGGCGAGCAGCCGGGCGGAGTCGATCTCGGTCTGCAGGTCGGCCATGGCGTGCGCGAGGGCCTGGAAGTTGCCGATCGGCCGGCCGAAGGCGTGCCGGTTGCGGGCGTAGTCGAGCATCTCGTCGAGCGTGGCCTGAGCGGCGCCCAGATAGCCCCCGCTGATGATCACCTTCTCCAGCTCGATGTTGGAGAGCATCACCTTCCAGCCCTCGTCGCGCGGACCGACGAGGTTCTCCTTCGGCACCAGCGCGTCGTTGAAGAAGACCTCGTTGGTGCCCAGGATGTGCCGGGCCAGTGTCGGCGTCCGGCGCACCTCGACGCCCTCGGTCGCGGGATCGACGAGCAGCAGGCTGATGCCGCCGTGCTTGGGCTCGCGGGGCCCGGTCCGCACGTACGTGGCGATGGTCGTGTCGGGCAGACCGCCACCCGTGCACCACGCCTTCTGACCCCGGACGAGGAAGTCGTCCCCGTGGTCCTCGGCGGTGGTGCGCAGTGCCGCGGCGTCGGACCCGCTGTCCGGCTCGCTGAGACCGACGGCGAGCCGGTGCCGGCCCGTCATCACCTGCTCGCGGATGAAGTCGCGCTGCGCCTCGCTGCCCCACCGGAACACCGTGATGCCGGGAATGAGCACCCCGATGTAGCACATGGCCACGTCGAAACTGGCCCGCCCGAGCTCCTCGGCGATCAGGATGAGCTCCAGCGGCCCGCCACCGTCGCCGCCCTCGTCCTCGGCGAACGGCAGCGAGAACCACCCGAGGTCGGCCATGCCCCGGAACAGCTCGGGTGGTACGACGCCTTCCTCGTCCCACTGCTTGGCCTTCTCGGCCGGGCACACGTCGGCGACGAACTTCCGAGCCGTCGCACGCAACAGGTCCTGCTCGTCGGTCAGCCCGAAGTCCACGGCCACTCCTTCGCCAGCATAGGCTATTCATCTATCTAATTGTTCTATGTTAGCGGATAGGAGGCAGCGGTAGTACTGCCGGACCACGGCTACCTGAGCGCCGGTTCCCGGCGGCCGCGGGCTCAGGGCAGGAGGAGTACTTTGCCGGTCTGGCGGTGGCTTTCGAGGTAGGCGTGAGCCTCGGCTGCTTCTTGCAGGGGGTAGGCGCGGTCGATGATCGGGTTGATCTTTCCGGCTGCCAGGAGTTCCAGGCAGAGTTGCTGGTCGCGCAGGGTGGCGCCGCGCACGCCGGCGATTTTGACCTGTTGGCCGATGACGGCGAGGGCGTCCAGTTCGAGGCGGGAGCCCTGGTCGGTGGGTGTGCCCAGGACGATGACGGTGCCGCCGAGCCGTGTGCAGGCGAGGGAGAGCTGGAAGAAGTCGTTGCCGCCGACGCAGTCCCAGACGGCGTCGGCGCCCAGGCCGTGCGTCAGCTCCCGTACCTGTGCGGGCAGGTGGGGGTCGGTGGAGTGGACGATGTGGTCGTAGCCGAGCTTGCCGAGTGCTTGGTCGTGGTCGGGTTTGGTGGTGGTGCCGATGACGGTGGCTCCGCTGAGTTTGGCCAGTTGGGCGCAGGCGATCGCCATGCCGCCGCTGGCGCCGGTGATGACCACGGTGTCGCCGGGGCCGACGGGGGCCTGGCGGGCGCAGTTGAGGGGGGTGGTGTAGGTCCACATGGTGGCCGCGGCGGTCTGGAAGTCGACGCCGTCGGGGATGGGCAGGAGGGCGTCCTGGCGGCGCACGACGTACTGGGCGTATCCGCCGAAGACCTGGTGTCCGGGGTAGGCGGTGTCGACGCACAGGTTTTCCAGTCCGCGCAGGCACAGGGCGCAGGTGCGGCAGGGCGGGTGCGGGAGCTGTACCGCCCGGTCGCCGGGGCGCCAGCGGGTGACGTTGTCTCCGGTGGCGACGATGTCACCGGCCGCGTCCCGGCCGAGCTGGAAGGGCAGCGGCCACGGCGGCCGTCCCGGCAGCGGCTGCGGCAGGTTGCCCGCACGGTAGCGCAGGTCCCAGCTGTTGACGGCCGTGGCGTGCACCCGCAGCAAGACGTCGTCGGGGCCGACCTCGGGAATGGGCGCCTCGATGTACTGGAGCACCTCGGGCCCGCCGTGTTCGAACAGGCGGACCGCCATCATGGTCTGTTCCACTCTCACGTTCCTTCACATCGATACGCGGTTCATCGCAGGCCGCTCACCAGTGACGGACACGGGATGGAACGGAGACGGCACGGGAGCGGACCGCGAGCACGTCGCTGATCGCCGAGCGTGTGTCCAGCCGGATCCCCGAGGAGTACGCCGAGCTGGGCTGCACAACCACCAGGCAACAGCCGCCGCATAAAGCCCCTGCCGCTCCGCGCATGAAGCTTCCATGAAGCTGGGCAGGTTCCTCAACCGCCGGCGGACCCGCGCGGGGGTGCGTCGGCCGGGCGGGCCTCGCGCGGGTCCGGTCGAGCGTCTACTTGATCACCCGGAAGGTGTGCTCAAGACGACCGGAAGTGGATCGTGGCCGCCCGGCAGACGGTCGACCTCCAGGCGGTCAATGTGCCCCCGATGACGGGGAGTTCGCCAATGTGGTCGATCCACGCCCACCGTGCGGTCGGAACTCCTGCCGTGCCTCCGCGGGCATCCGCTCCCTCCCACGCCCGGGCGATTCGGCGCGTCCAGAAGTGGTCCCAGCCCGGTCGAACGCGCGCGACCGGGCAGCAAGCACCACGTCCGTCACCGACGGGCAGGGCATCCCGCTCGCGGTGTCGCCGGCCGGTGAAAACCGTAACGACGTCACTCAACTGCCGCCGCTGCCCGGCAGGATCGCAGCTGTGACGGGGAAGCACCGCGGCGGCCGTTCGCACGCCGCGCCGTGCTCCGGGTCGGGTTGCGACGCCCCAGTTAGCTCTGTGAACCTCCCGTAACGTCCACCCAGCTCCCCGTCACCCACCGGCCCCCGTCCGAGGCCAGGAACGCCACCACATCGGCGACGTCGGCCGTCTCCCCCACCCGGCCCAGCGCGGACAGCGCCGCCAGCTGCTCCCGCGCGTCCTCGCTCGCGTGCAGCAGTTCATAGGTGCCGTCGGTGGCTATGACCCCCGGCGCCACCGAGTTCACGGTGATGTTCCGAGGGCCCAGCACCTTGGACAGGTACAGGGAGAAGGTGTCCAGAGCGCCCTTCGTCATGGCGTACGCGATGGCGTTCGGAATCTTCGCGCTCCGGGCCAGCCCCGACGACACGTTGATGACCCGGCCGCCGTCGCGCAGGCGGGTCATGCCGTGCTTGACGAGGAGGAAGGGCGCCTTCACGTTCACCGCGAAGACGCTGTCGAACTCCGCCTCGTCGATTTCCTCGATCGACCGGGTGTTGCCGATTCCGGCGTTGTTCACCAGGATGTCCAGCCCGTCCGCGTGCCGGTCGAACTCCTCCCACAGGGCCTCGGCGTCCCCGGGCACCCCCAGCTCCACGCCGATCGCGAAGGCTGAGCCACCCGCCGCCTCGATCGCGGCGACCGTCTCCTTCGCCGCCGCCTCGTTCCTGCCGTAGTGCACCGCGACCCGTGCGCCGTCGCGTCCCAGCCGCTCCGCGATCCCGCGTCCGATGCCCCTGCTCGCCCCGGTGACCAGAGCCGTCCTGCCCGCAAGCACGCCCATGTCGGCGCCTCCTTCGCAATTCTCTAGCGGTCGTTTGGGGACGACCCTAGAGGGCCTGACTTTAAAAATGCAATCCAGAAGGGGTGCGACTCGGCCCGACTTTCGAGGGAGGCGGTGAGTTCGAGGGCGTCGGGGTGTCGCCGCATCGGTGCTGAGCAGGCACTTCTGGCCTCCGGCTGCGCGGACGGCGCCGCGAGCCGCCGGAGGGGGCGGTGACGCGAGTGGGGTTCTTGCTGCTGTTCATGGCGCAGTCGGCGAAGCTCTCGGGCACCCTGACGCGGGCGGCAGCAGGGAGGGTCAGGAGGGAGCCTCAGTGAGTGCCCGGACCCTCAAGAGATCCATGGATCCAGGAGTGCTCACTGGAATGCGGGCAGCTTCTCTGTGTACCGCCCCGGCCGGGTCCTGTGGGCCGCCGGATGCCCCGCCGTTCCGCCGCGTTCCGGATCCCGCCGCATTCGGCCGGGCGGGCCCGGGCACTCGTTGGCGGTGGCTGCGTTCAGCCGGACTGGCTGGTGGATGAGCTCTGAGGGTCGGGTGCCGCCATCAGCGACACATCCTCCATGGGAACCTCGCGACCCTCGTCATCGAGGAACCCCACATGGACGGCCCGACCCGTGGAACGGGTCCGCTGACAAACGGAGGGACCTGCGGGCCGCGGACGGTGACGGTCGCCCCACTGCTGCAGCGCACCCAGGACGGGCTGCAGTTCGAGCCCGGCCGGCGTCAGGTGGTAGCTCTGCCGGGGCCTGCTGCCGGCCTCCTGGTAAGCCAGTGTCCGCAGCACTCCGGCGTCGACGAGAACCTTGAGCCGGTCACTGAGCAGGTTCGACGCGATGCCGAGAGACGACTGAATTTCAGCGAAGCGGTGCCTGCCGTAGAGAACCTCACGCAGCACCAGCAGAGTCCACCGCTCGCCGAGTACCTGCAGGCTCCGCTCCATGGAGCAGGCCGGCTCGTCATCCATGGGGCCGGACACGTGCCTTCCTGACGGCACAGAACTCACCTCTCCATCGACGCCGGGTACTCGTTCCGGTGGCCATACGCCCAGCAGCGTGCACCGCATACCTGAGTTTACTATCACCAGCCAGCAGGCGCGTACGCCTGCCGGGCGGGAGCTGGCGACCCGGGAAGGTCCTGCCGGTCTGGCGCATGTGACGTCAAGGAGGCGCAGTCGGAGGTGTCCCGCAGCGGACGCCGGACATTGACGGCGCTGCGGGAACGGCGGTCGGCCGGCCGTAAGGCGCGGCCGCCTGCTCCTGATCCGAGCGTCGCCGGCCGTGTCATGCACCTCGGCAGCCGCACGCGGTCTCCGGAGTCTGCGAGGGCCTACTGAGCGCACTGCTCGGCGTCCTTGACGACCGAGACATGCTCGTCACCGCCGCTCCGGAGTCCATAGGTCAAGGGAAGACCGAAGGCAGGCCGCCCCCCGGAACGTGATCCTGCGGTAGGTGCAACGTGATCGTCGCTCCCTTGCCAAGGCCGGCGGATTCCGCGGTGATGTCTCCGCCGTGGGCTCGGGCGATGCCCCGGGCGATGGTCAGGCCGATGCCGCTGCCGCCGGCGGCAGCGGGTCGGCCGGGATGCTCGAGGCGTTCGAAGCGGTGGAAGATGCGCTCCCGGTCGTGTTCGGCGATGCCGATGCCGTCGTCGATGACGCGGACGATCACGTGATGCGCGGGAGACGGTTCAGCGTGCACGGACAACGCCACATGCCCCTGCCGATCGCATGCGGCCAGTGCGTTGCCGAGCAGGTTCACCAGGATCTGGGTGATCCGGTCCGGGTCGCAGAAGGCGACGACGGGTGTGCCTGCGTCGACAGAAAGCGTCACCTTCTGGTCGTCGTACTGGGGGCGCAGTCGCTCGGCTGTGTTCCGAGCCAACATGGCCACGTCGGTGGGCTTGCGGCGAAGATCGAAGGCGCCCTCCTCGGACCGGGACAGGCTGGAGAGGTCGCCGGCCAGACGCTGCAGTCGGTCGAGGTCGTCGGCGAGGGAGGCGAACATCGCCTCATCGGGGATGAAGATGCCGTCGGCCATGCCTTCTATCTGTCCGCGAAGGATGGTGATGGGGGTGCGCATCTCGTGGGCGACCTCGGAGATCAGCCGGGCGCGGCGGCGCTCGGTGTCGGCGAGGGCTGCCGCCAGCGTGTTGACGTCTTGGACCAGCGCTGCCAGGCCCGGTTCGCTGGGAAGTTGGAGGACGTCGTCGTAGTGTCCTTCGGCGAGCCGGCGCGTGGCGGCGCGCACCCTGTCGAGGGGACGCAGCAGAAACCGGGACAGGGCGACGGACGCCAGGAAAGCCGCGGCCCCACCGAACAAAAGGCCGACCTGCAGGACAACATCACCTTCGATGTCGGCAAAACCGAGCCACACCTCGATCAGCGCGCTGATCGCCGCCATGGCCGCCAGTGCCAGGAGGAGCACCATGACGTGCGAGAGCACCAGCCGGTTGCGGAGCGACAGACGCTCCTTGATTCGGCGCAGCCGTGCACGGGACCGGTGGTAGGCGGGAAAGCGGGAGGCAGGCATGGGCGGGTGTCCTTCCTGACCGCTAGGCGGGGCGCCCGATGAACCGGTAGCCGATGGTGCGGACGGTCCCCACGAACCGGGGTGCCCCCGCGTCGTCGCCCAGCGCGCGCCGCAGCGTGCGGATGTGCACGTCCACGACGCGCTCGTCGCCGAAGAAGTCGTCGCCCCACACCTGGGCCAGCAGGCCGCGCCGGGTGAAGACCCGCGCGGGGGTACGGGCCATCGCGAACAGCAGATCGAAGTCGAGAGCGGACAGCTCCACCGTCCGGTCGGCGTCGACCAGTACGGTCCGTGTCTCGGGATCGACAGTCAGTCCGTCGAAGCGCAGCACGCCGTCCTCGTGGTCCGCCTCGGACCGGCTGTCGGTGCGCCGCAGGATGGCGCGTACGCGCAGTGCCAGTTCGCGGGGGCTGAACGGCTTGGTGACGTAGTCGTCGCTGCCGGTGGTGAAGCCGATCAGCCGGTCGACCTCCTCGTCCCGGGCGGTGAGCATGATCACCGGAATCTGGCTCGCCTCCCGGATGCGGCGCAGGACCTGGAATCCGTCCAGGCCCGGAAGCATCACGTCGAGCACCACCAGGTCCGGCCGGTCGCGGGTGACCGCCTGCAGGGCGGACGGCCCGTCCGCGGCTTCGACGACGTGGAACCCGTCCGCCTCCAGGTAGCCGCGCACGGTCATGCGGATCTTGGGTTCGTCATCGACGACCAGAACCCGCTGCGTACTCATCGTGCTCGCTTTCCGTCGCCGGGGTGAGGAGAGGGAGGGGGAAGGCCGTCCTCGCCGCGGGGGCAGCGGCGGCATGGGGGCAGAGGGCCGCGATTGCCGCCAGCGTACGGCGTCCGTCGTAGCCGGCGACACTCTGTGCGCCGGCCTCCCACCGCACCCCGTTGTCTCCCGCGGGCCTCCACCGTCAGCCGACGCCGGCCTTTGCGCAGATCCCCGGCCGCTCCCCTCGGCAGGGCAGCGGCGGGGTGGGCCGCGGTGGGGGCGTACGGTCGCGGTTCAGCGAGAGCCGGCGCGGCGTATACGCGCCTTCAGCTTCGGGAACTGATCGAGGGCGTTGTCCCGCTCGAGAGCGATCCGCTGGCGCCGGCTGTAGATCTCGTCGACGGTCGGCTCGGGGTCACCTGCCTTGAGAATCGGCAGGCTGCCCTTGAGGAAGGGCATCGTCTCGACGTTGTCGGCCGCGTAGAGGTGACGGGTCGCCGGCCAGTCGCTGCCGAACATGATGTGGTCGGCGGGCACAAGGGACGACAGCGGCTGCAACTGCGCGGCGGTGAACGCCTGCGCGTCGTCGAAGTACAGCCGCTTGATGTACTTGAGAGGGCCTTCCGGCAGCACCTCGTTGAACGGCGGGAAGGCCGAGTGCCGGGTCGCGAGCCGGTAGGCCAGGAACGGCAGTGCGCCGCCGCTGTGCGTGAAGTGCCAGCGGATGTTCGGGTAGTCCCGCAGGACACCGTTGTAGATGAGGCTCGTCATCGCACGTGTGGCGTCGAAGGTGTACTCGAAGACGTTGTTGCCGGCCGGGATGTCGGGCCCGAAACAGAGCTTCGGAGCCGGGTTCACGTCCGGACCCGTCGGGTGGACGTAGACGTAGGCACCGCGGTCATTGAGGATCTCGTACAGGGGCGCGAAGGACGGATCCCCCAGGTAGGTGCCCTTGTAGTTGGTGAGCAGGCAGATGCCGTCGAGATCCAGCTCGCCGAGCGCGCGGTCCACCTCGGCCACCGAGCCCTCGATGTCGGGCATCGGGGTGACCGCGAAGATCCCGAACCGGTCACCACGGCTCTGCACGAGGTCGCGGGCGTAGTCGTTGACCGCGCGGGCGGTGGCACGCCGGTCGTCGACCGGGCCGACGGTGACCTGGAGGTCGCCGAACGACAGGACGCTGGCCTGAATCCGGTACTGGTCCATGAAGGCCAGGTGCCGATCGACCGACCACGGACCGTACGCCCCGGTAATGGCGCCGAGGAGGCCGTAGCGCTTCAGGTAGTCGTTGTACACGTCCGGGGAGTAGTGCGCGTGGGTATCGATACGCCAGTTGCCCTTCGGCAGCCCGGGGCCGGAAGCTGCCGTCTCCGGACTGGCCATGGCAGCAGGCACCGTGGCCGCGGCCGCCGTGACGAGCGCCGCGGCCGACGCCCCTTCGATCATCCTTCGACGCGAGATGTTCCGTCGCAGGTTCATTTCCGGTTCCCCTCTTCGTTCTGTGTGCGAGTCAGGTCGTATGTGCGTGCGTCACGGCGCCGTCGCCAAGCCGGCAGGGCGTGCGCAGGAGGGCGGCGGTCCCCGCGGTAGTGGAGACCGCTCTCTCCTGGGCGCGCGTGCGCGCCGTCCAGGCCGATTGGGGAGCGCAGGCGGCCAAGTCGCGACGGGTTGATCCGGCGCTCAGGCGTGGGCGCCGGCCGGCAGTCGGCTTTTCCTCATCGCCGACCTCGTGCCCAGCGGGGCCCACGTGCCTGGCCGACTCCATCCGAAGGAGCGCGCCGCACAGCAGGGCGATCAACGTTGTCCACCGGCGGGACGAGGAGTGCGTGCATGACCGCCAGACAACAGGCGCGTCATAAAGCACCTACCGCTCAGCACATGAAGCTTCCATGAAGCCAATCGGCGGCCGTGCAGGGTGCGAGTATCGCCCGGCTACTCCGGGGAGTCCTGCGGTGCGTCGGCAGGCCGCAGCATGGTGAGCCATTGGGCCACGACGGCGTCGATGAAGGCGTCGGTGACCTGGCCGCGGTCGAGGAAGAGCCGGGCGAGGACTGGCCCGTACAGCAGGGTGAACTCGTCTTCGCTGATCTGGATGCCCGCGGGCTCCAGCAGCGTGTTGAAGCCGACGTGGCGGTCTTCGCCGATGCGGACGAGCGCGCGGGCACTGTCGGGGTCGTGGTCGGCCTGGGCGGTGACGGCCAGGGCCGCGGCTCGCACGGCCGGCACGCTGACGCCGGCGCGCAGGCTCTTGAGCCAGGCGGTGGCCACCTCACGCACGTCGCTGCCCGGTTCGGGGTAGGTGCCGAGGTCGGGGCCTTCGAGGACGAGGTCGAAGAGCAGTGCGGCTCGGGTGGGCCAGTGCCGGTAGAGGGTCTGGCGGGTGACGTCCGACCGCTCGGCCAGCAGGGCGTAGGTCAGCCCGGCCGGCCCGACCTGAGGCAGCAGTTCTCGCGCGACGGCCAGCACGCGGTTGCGGGTGCGCTGCACGCGCGGGTTGCTCTGCGTCGGCTGTCGGCGGTGGAGGGGCTGCTTCATGCCGCCACCCTACCGGCACATCATACGGCGCGTGTGATTGACGTCACAGGCCCGAATCATACGTGCCGTGTGATAGACCTAGGGAAGTAATCACACGCACTGGATGATTCTTGCGTGTAGGCCCATTCGAAAGGCAGACAGCCATGTCACCTCGCAACCTCACCGCACCCACATTCGCCCGCACTCGCCTCGGCTCCGGCCCTGGTCTGCTCCTCGCCCACGGCGCCGGCAGCAGCCTGGCCGGCACCTACGGCCCCGTCCTGGAAGCCCTCGCCGCCCGCCACACCGTCGTCGGCATCGACTACCCCGGCAGCGGAGACACCCCGCGCTCCACGGCCCCGCTGTCCGTCGACGACCTCGCCGACCAGCTCGTCGCCGCCGCCGACGCAGAAGGCCTCGACCGCTTCGCCGTGTCCGGCTACTCCCTCGGCGGCCCGGTCGCCATCCGCGCCGCCACCCGCCACCCCGAGCGTGTCACCGCACTCGTCCTGAGCGCCGCCTTCCCGCACCGCGACAACCGGCTCGCTCTCGCCTCCTCGATCCAGAGCAAGATCGCCGCGTCCGGCGACCGCGAGCTGCTCGCCGAATTCCTGCTCATGACGGCCCTCGGCACCCAGGCACTGGAGTCGATGCCGGCCGAGCAACTGCAGCAGACCCTCGGCTACACCGCCGTCTCCATCGCCGACGGCAGCTCCGAGCAGACCGACCTCGTCGGCCAGGTCGACGTCCGGGACGACCTCGCCGGCATCACGGTCCCCACTCTGGTCGTCTCGACCACCGACGACCGGCTGGTCTCCAGCGCCCTGCACCGCCGGCTCGCCGAGACCATCCCCGGCGCCCAGCTCGCGGAAATCGCCACCGGCCACCTGCCGATGCTGGAGCGGACGGACGAGTGGCTGCAGCTCATCACCGACTTCCTCGACAAGCACCACGCCTGAACGCACACCGCGGGCGGGGGCACATGACCTGGCCCCTCACCACGACCGATCACCACTCACCACACGCGAGTCCATGGAGGAATCATGCTCAGCTTCGGCCACCTCGACGAGTCCACCCACTTCCACGACCAGCAGAAGGAGAAGGCCGGCCCGGTCACCATCATCAACACCTTTGTCGCCCCGGAAGGCAAGGAGGATGAGGTGGTCGCCGCCTGGACGGGCGACGCGGAGTACATGAAGAAGTCGGGGAGCCTCCTCTCGGTGCAGCTGTACCGGGGTATCGGCGGCAGTCGGCTTTTCACCAACGTCGCAGTCTGGCGATCCACCGAGCACCTCCGTGCCGCGCTCGGCACGCCGGAGTTCGCCTCGCACCTGGCGGGCTACCCGGCCGGCACGGTCGCCTACCCGCACCTGTACCAGAAGTTCGCTGTCGAGGGCATCTGCGAAGGTGAATGACGACCGCTGACCGACCGGCCGGTTGCTCGAAGTACGGACGGTGATGGCGGCGGCGAGCGCCGTCACACCGTCCCGACGGAGTCGGTCTTGCCACGGACGACATCCCGCAGGCGCTTCTTGTCGATCTTGCCGACCTTCGTCAGTGGCAACTCGTCCACGACCAGCAGGTCTTCGGGGAGTTTGTAGCGGGCCACCTGCATGGCGGTGAGGGCGGCACGGACCGATTCGAGGCTCAACCGAGCCCCCGGCTCGACGACCACGACCGCGCACACCCGCTCCCCCAGGTCGGGATCGGCCTTCGCTACGGCCGCGACGCGGGCGACACCGGGCAGGCGGTAGATGAGGTTCTCGACCTCCTCTGCGGAGATCTTCTCGCCGCCCCGGTTGATGAGGTCCTTGTCCCGTCCTTCGACGACGAGATTGCCCGACGGGTGCACCCGGACGACGTCACCGGTGCGGTACCAGCCGTCGGGGGTGAACGCACGGGCGTTGTGCTCGGCGGCCCGGTAGTAGCCGCGTGGGGTGTACGGGCCGCGGGTGAGCAGGGCGCCCATCTCGCCGGGTGGGACCGGGTTGTCGGATGCGTCGACGACGAGGATCTCGTCGTCCGGACACATGGGGCGCCCCTGTGTCTCGATCTTGATGTCGTCGGGGTCGTCGGGGCGCGTGTAGTTCAGCAGCCCTTCCGCCATGCCGAACACCTGCTGGAGCGTGCCACCGAGCACGGGTTCGGCGCGGCGGGCGACCTCCGGCGCGAGGCGGGCGCCCCCCACCTGCAACAGCCGTAGTGCGGGCGGGGCGGGGTGGCGGCCGGAGGCCACCGCGTCGATCCAGCGCTGGACGACGGCGGGTACGGCGGCGGTGGCCGTCACGCCCTCGGCGGCCATCAGCGGCAGGACCTTGTCAGGGTCCGGGGTGCGGGCCAGGACGACCCGGCCGCCGTTCATGAGGGTGCCCAGGATGCCGGGGCAGGCCAGGGGAAAGTTGTGTCCGGCGGGCAGCGCCACCAGGTAGACGGAGTCGGAGTCGAGGCCGCAGACCTCGGCGCTGCGCCGCGCGTTGTACTCGTAGTCGTCATGGGTGCGGGTGATGAGCTTCGGCAGTCCGGTCGTGCCGCCGGAGAGCAGGAAGACGGCGATGTCGCCGCTGTCCGGAGCGATCCGGTCGAGCCGGGCCCGTGCGGCGGCCGGGTCGTCGGCCGGTTCGGCCAGGGCGCGCAGATCCGTGGCGTCGGTGCCGGCCGTGCTTCCCGCGACGAGCAACAGCCGTACGCTCGGGGTGGCTTCGGCGACCTCTCGCCCCAGGGCCTGGTGGTCGAAGTCGCCGAGTCGGTCCGGTACGGCGATCGAGGTGACCTCGGCATGCGCGGCCAGGTAGCGCAGTTCGTGACCGCGGTGCGCGGGCATCGCCATCACGGGAGCGATTCCGGCCCGCAGACAGGCAAGGGTGAGTGTGACGAACTCCCAGCCGTTGGGCAGCTGGACGAGCATCGCGTCACCGGGGTTGAGACCACTGTCCAGCAGGCGACACGCCAATCCATCGGCCCTGTCGACGAGTTGACGGTACGTCAGGCACATCTCGCCGTCCACGACGGCCACCGTGTCGTCGTAGGTTTCGGCCCACTCGTGAAGGTACGAGCCGAGCGGCCTGCCACGCCAGTACCCGGCCTCGCGGAAGCGGTCGGCCGCCTCCTTGGGCCAGGGCACGAATCCCTCACGCGTCATCGGATCCTCCTTGATCCCGGGGGTCACGCAGCAGCAGTACGGCGTCGAGCGCGACGACGTCGCCGTCGGGCAGGACGCGCAGGGGGTTGATCTCGCACTCGGCCACTGCGTTGTCGGCGGCCAGGGAGGCGAGGGCGAGCAGCACGTGGGTGAGTCGCGCGCGGTCGACCGGAGTGGCGCCGCGCGCGCCGAGGAACATCTGGCGGGTGGCGAGCTCGTCGAGCATCGCGTGGGCCTCGTGCGCGGGCAGGGGCGCGAGGCGCAGGGAGACGTCGCCGAGGATTTCGGCAGCGGTTCCCCCGGCGCCCAGGGCCAACACGGGGCCGAAGACCGGGTCGCGGCGTACGCCGACGATGAGTTCGGGTCCTGCGGGGGCCATCTGTTCGACCAGCAGCGCGGGACTCGCGGGCATGCGGGCGAGGGCGTCGTCGAGTTCCTCGTGCGTGCGGATCCCGACCTGGACCCCGCCGACCTCCGTCTTGTGCAGGATCTCCGCGTCGAGGATCTTCACGACGACCGGCCCGACGAGCTCATCGAGAGCCGCGTGCGCCCCGCCGGGGTTGGCGCACACGCGCCGTACGGGCGTACGGATGCCCAGGTCCGCGAGGACGCCCTTGGCGGTGTGCTCGTCGACCGGGCCCAGCGGGGGCAGGGTGGGGGCGTCGGAGGCGGTGACGATCGCCCCCAGCCGGGTGCGGGCAGCCGCGTCCTCGACGAGGGCGCGCACCATCGCCGAGCCGGAGGCCGGCGTGGCCGCGCAGGGAATGCCGGCTTCGCCGAGTTCACGGCGGGTCCGCCGCGCCTGCTCCACGGGTCCGCCGACGACGGCGACGAGCGGGGTGGCCGTACGGGCGGCGATCAGCGCGGCCGGGAGGTCCACCGCCGTGGGTTCCAGCAGCCCGTACACGGCGGTGACGTCGATGCCGGGGTCTTCCGAGACCCGCTCCACCACCTGCGTGAGCGCGGGCGAAGGGCGGCCGGTGTCGACGGGGTTGTTGAGATAGGTGAGGGCCGGGAGCAGCTCGCGCAGCTCCTTCACCGTCCGTTCGACCAGCGGCGGAACCGGGATGCCGTGGGAGCGCAGGTCGTCCGTGAGCAGCAGTCCGGGTCCGGCCTGTGCGGTGACCAGGCCGATGCCCGGGCGGGGGTTGGCCGGGAGCCGTACACGGCTGAGCGCGGTGACGGCGTCGACAAGGTCGCGTTCGTCGTCGACGAGGACGGCTCCGGCCTGGCGCAGGGCTGTCCTGGTCACGCGCCAGGAGGTGGCCAGGGCTCCGGTGTGGGAGCGGGCGAAGTCGCCGATGTCGCTGCGGCCCACGACCAGGGCCACCACGGGGACACGATCGGTCAGGCGTCGTACCGCTTCAGTGAGGCGGCGGCCTTCCGCGGCGGTCTCCACGTGCAGGGCGACGGCCCGTACGCCGTCGTCGTCGGCGAGGTGGCGCAGGACGTCGGCCTGGGTGACGTCCAGGCTGTTGCCCAGACCGACCCCGAGGCGCAGGCCGACGCCGGCCTCGGCCAGGGCGAACGCCAGCGCGTGGTTCACTCCCCCGCTTGCCGCCACGACCGCCACCGGACCCGGTTCCAGGTCGGGTGCGCCTGGGACGAAACTGGCCGTGAGCCGTCGGTGGGGGGCGAGGAAGCCCGAGGTGTTCGGTCCGAGGACCCGGATGCCGGTGTCCCGCACCACCTCGGTCAACGCCTGCTGGTGCAGCGCACCGTCACCGCCGGCTTCCGCGAACCCGCCGGCGCACACGAGCGCGGCGCGGGCACCGGCGGCTGCCGCCTCGCGCAGGGCGTCGGCGGTCACCGCGGCCGGAATGCAGGAGACGACCAAGTCGGGTGCGATGCCGTGGGCTGCGGCGGCCTCGCCAATGGTGGGGAAGAAGCCCCGATCGGGGTCCGGGCGGCCGGAGTTGACCTTCATCACCGGGCCCGGGAAGGACGCCAGGGAGTCGGCCATCGCCGCGCCGAGTTTCCCGGGCGTGGCCGATGCACCGAGCACGGCGATGGCTCGGGGTGCGAACAGCTCGTCCAGGGCGCTCACTTGCTGCCTCCGACGAGGTCGGCCCGGCCGGAAAGCACGAGCGTGGTCGCGGTGTCGTCGTCGTACGCGCCGGTGATCGCGGCGGGCAGGCTGTGCACGAGCCGGGCCTCCTCCGCGACCAGTACGCGGGTCAGTGCCGTACCGCCGCGTACGCCGACGAGCAGGACGCCCGCCTCTGCCGTCTCACGCACCTGATCAAGGGCGAGCGGCAGCCCCTCCTCGGTGTCCGGGGCATCGATCCACACGCCCGCTCCGAACGACTGACCGCTGAAGGGGACCATCGGGACGCCGGTGCCGTCGGTCCCGGTCAGGAGGTCGTCGCCGACCGTCACCCGGCGCGAGGGAAGACGGTACGGCCCGACCCGGAAAGGCGTCTTCAAGGGCTCCGTCTCGTGGTGTCGCAGCCACCATCCGTCGACGCAGTCCACGTAGGACGCGTCGCGCACGGCGAGTTTGCCGCGCGGGATGCTGCGGGTGAGGAAGTGGAAGGCGAACTGTGTCGGGTCGTCGAGGTCACGGACGTAGCGGCCGAAGTGCTCCCACCACGACAGGCTGGGCCGTGCCGAGTTCTGGATCCTCTCGACCTTGGGGCGGCGGCGCTCCTCGTAGAGGTCGAGTGCCGCCGGCACGCTGTCCGGTGCCTCCCCCAGGGCCTCGGCCAGCGCGACCGCGTCCTCCATGGCCATCTTGGTGCCGGACCCGACAGAGAAGTGCGCCGTGTGTGCCGCGTCGCCCAGCAGCACCCACTTGCCTCGTCGCCACGAACTGGCCCTGCGGGTGGCGAAGTTGGCCCAGCGGGAGTTGTTGCCGACCAGCGGGTGCCCGTCGATCTGCTCGCGGAAGAGGTCTTCCAGGTAGCTTTTGGTCTTCTCGTCGCTCGTGCCCGGCGGTGTCGAGGGGTCGAAGGTGTCGAGTCCGGCCCTGGCCCAGGAGTCGGCGTCGGTCTCGACGATGAAGGTGCTCAGCGAGTCGCTGATCGGGTAGGCGTGGGCGGCGAAGACACCGTGGGGTCCGTCCTGGTGGACGAAGGTGAGCCCGTCGAACATGTAGGTGGTGCCGAACCAGATGAACTTCGCGCTGGCCATCTCGGCGGTCGGTCCGAAGTCGTCGGCGAACAGGGTGCGGAAGCGGCTGTTGGCGCCGTCGCACACCACGACCAGGTCGAAGTCGTCCAGTTCGGCGGGGTCGCGGACCTCGTGCCGGAAGCGCATCTGAACGCCCTCGGCACGGGCCCGTTCCTGCAGCAGGCTCAGCAGTGTCTTGCGTACGACGGCCGCCATGCCCATGCCGCCGACGCGCTCCCGGGCGCCGTGCACCCGGACCTCGATGTCGTTCCAGTGCCGGCCGTGCTTCTCCAGTGCCTCGCTGAGGACGGGGTCGGCGGCGTCGATGGCGTCGAGGGTGGCGTCCGAGAAGACCACTCCGAAGCCGAACGTGTCGTCGGGCCGGTTGCGTTCGAAGACCACGACCTCGGCGTCGGGTCGGCTGCGCTTGAGCAGGGTGGCGAAGAAGAGTCCTCCGGGACCTGCGCCGATGCAGGCAACTTTCATGGCTATTCCTTCGCGCTCACAGCCACGCGGGCAGTGTCGGCAGGGATGCCCCGCCGGTCGGGTACAGGGGGCCGGGAACGGGGCGTCCGGTCGCATAGGCGGCCAGGCTGGGCAGGTCACCGCTCACCACGACCGGCTCGACGCCGGCCGAGTCGCCCAGGAGCCAGGTGTGGGCACCGTCCTCGGACCGCAGCCGGAGGGAGGGACAGTCCGGTCGCGCCCGGAAGGAGGCGGCCACGTCGTCGACGAGGGCCGCGCACATGTCGTGCGGTACGTCGTCGAAGCTGGTGTCGATGTCCAGGTCGACGGCGTGGATCCATACCTCGCGCGCCCGCATCCAGGGGACCTGAGAGGCGGGCACCTCTCGCCCTCGCGCGGTGCGGACGGTCGCCGCCCAGCACTCGTCGGGCAGTGCGGCGAGTTCCTCGGCGAGGCGGCTGTCGGCCGCGAGCAGCTCCGCACGCAGCTCTTCGGCCGGCCGCCGGGCGCCCTCCTCTATCTCACGCGCACGCTGGTCGCCACTTGCGTACATGGGCGTCTCGACACCTGTCCGCGCCCAAGTCAGCAGGTTGACGAGAGCGTCGGCGTTGCGGGCGACGTGGGCGACGACGTGGGCCCGGCTCCAGCCCGGCAGGTACGAGGCCCTGGTGAATCCCGGGTCGGTCAGCCGGTGCACGGCGGCTTCGAAGGCCGCCGTGCCCTTGGCCGCACGCTCCAGCATCGCGGCCGGATGTGCGCTCACCGTGTCTCCAGGCGGCAGGTGTTGCGGGTCTCGCCGATCCCCTCGATCCGGGTGACGAGGAGTGATCCGTCCCGCAGATAGCGGGCGGGCTTGCGGGCGTGGCCGACCCCGCCCGGAGTGCCGGTGGCGATCACGTCACCGGGCACCAGCGTGACGATCTCGGACAGGTACGCGACCAGTGCGACCGGGTCGAAGACGAGGTCACCGGTGTCGGCTTTCTGGACCGTGTCGCCGTCGACCTCACAGCTCAGGCTCAGGCCCTGGGCGGAAACCGCGGGGTCGTCGGCGGTCACCAGCCAGGGTCCGATGGGGGTGGTGGCCTCGAAGGTCTTGCCCTGGTCCCACTGGGTGGTGCGGTACTGCCAGTCGCGGGCGGTGACATCGTTGAGCACGGTGTACCCGGCGATCGCGGCCCGCGCCTGCTCCGTGTCGGCGTGCCGGACCTCGGCCCCGATGACGACGCCGAGTTCGGCTTCCCAGTCCATCTGTGTGGACGCGGCGGGCAGGGTCACCTCGTCGTACGCACCGACCAGCGCTCGCGCGAACTTGGAGAACAGCGTGGGGTGCGAGGGGAGTTCGCGGCCCATCTCCAGGATGTGGGTGCGGTAGTTGAGACCGACGCACACGACCTTCTCCGGCGCGACGACGACAGGGGCGTAGTCCAGGGCGCCTTCGTACGTCTCACCGTCGGCGTCCGCGGCACGCGCCGCCCAGTCGCTGTGGCGCAGGAAGGTCACCAGGTCGCTCTCGCCCAGATCCACCGCCTTGTCGTCGTCGATACGGACGGCGCGAGTCGTGCCGTTGACCCGAATGGTGGCGAGCTTCACTTGAGTTCTCCTCGGGAGGTACGGGCGAGGCCGAGGGCCTCGTAGACGGGCTCGTCGCTGAAACGGAACAGATCGACCTGGGTGCGGGCGGACAGCGAGACCTCGCACCAGGACGGGACGACGAACAGGTCGCCCTTGGCGATCTCGAAGACCTTGTCACCGACGTGGGCGACCGCCTCGCCCTCGAACACCTGCCAGATCGCGGAGCCGACGGTGCGCACCGGGGCGGTCCGGGTGCCGGCCCGCAGTCGGCGCATCTCGGTGCGCATCGTGACCAGGGCGTCCCTGCCGGTGGTGGGGTTGGAGAAGCGGACTCCGGCGTGCCCGGGTTCGAGCACGCCGGGTACGCCCTCCTGCTCCAACTCCAGCTGGGCGGTCAGGGCGGCGTCGGTGTGCTCCCAGCGGTACGCGTTCAGCGGGGAGTTGGGCTGGTCGGGCCGGCCGATCGGACGCAGCCCGGGGTGGCCCCACAGTCGCTCGCCGCGCGAGCGCTCGGGGGTTTCGCGGGTGGAGAGCTCGTCGGGGCCGAACTCGAAGAAGCCGGCGTCCAGCTTGGAGACGAGGGGGATGTCGAGACCGTCGAGCCAGGCCATCGGCTGGTCGGTGACGTTCTGGTGCTCGTGGAAGGCCCAGCTCGGTGTGAGCAGCAGGTCACCCCGCCGCATCGCCACCGCGTCCCCGTCGACGTTGGTCCACACGCCCTCGCCTTCGACGACGAATCGGAAGGCTCCCTGGCTGTGCCGGTGAGAGGGGGCGACCTCGCGCGGGCCCAGGTACTGGATCGCGGTCCACAGGGTCGGAGTGGCGTAAGGGAGGCCGGGGAAGCCGGGGTTGGACAGGGCCATGGCACGGCGCTCGCCGCCACGCCCCACCGGCACGAGCTCTCCGGAGCGCTGTGCGATGGGCAGCAGCTCCGCCCACCGCCACAGGTGCGGAACCGCTGTGGGCTGCGGCGACATCGGCATGAGGCCGTCCACCTGGGTCCACAGCGGGATCAGGCCCGCGTCCTCGAAGTCCGCGTACAGCTCGTCGAGCAGCTTGCGCTCGGTCTGTTCGCTGGTGGTGTCGGTCACGGAAACCTCCACGTCGTGTGTTCGGCGACCGCCGGAAGAAGCGCGCGTCTTTCGGCGCTGTTTCCTGACGCTACGCCGATGTTTCCTCTCACCGGAATCACCGAGGGATAGGATTCCGCTATGGAGAATTCTGCGGCTCGTGCCGTCGGCCCCTCGTATCCGGTGAGCGCCGCCGGCAACGCCCTGCGCGTCGTCCGGCTGCTGCACGAGCTCGACGAGCTGCGGGTGATGGACGTCGCCGACCGGCTCGGCGTCGCGCGCTCGACCGCGCACCGGATCCTCGCGATGCTCGTCTTCGAGGGCTTCGCCGTGCAGGACCGCCACAAGGTGTACCGGCCGGGGCAGGCTCTGCAGGCAATCCGGGGAAGCCAGGCCGCCCCTCCCCCGGACCTGATCACCATCGCCCACCCGCACCTGCAACGACTGGCGGAGGCCGTCCGGGAGACGACCCACCTGATGGTGCTCGAGGGCAACGGCAGCCGCTTTCTCGACGGCGTGGAGGGGCCCCAGGCGCTGCGCGTCAGCTTCCGCACGGGCACTCTCCTGCCCGCCCACGTGACCTCGGGCGGCAAGGCCTTGCTCGCGGCACTGCCGGCCGACCGGCTCCGGGCCCTCTACCCCAACGGACTTCCCGAGGACCAGGCCAAGGCCCCCAAGGACTTCGAGAGCCTGATGAACGAGCTGGTGTCCGTGCGCCGCCACGGCTACGCCCTCAATCTCCAGGAGAGCGAGCGCGGAGTGCACGCCGTCGGCGCGTGTGTGCGCGACCGCGCAGACGCCGCCGTAGCTGCCGTGGTCGTGGCGGCTCCGTCCGTCCGCTGCACCCGCGCAAGGCTCGCTGAGCTGTCGGAGCCTCTGCTCGCGACCGCGCGGGACATCGGTCAGGGTCTGTGAACGGCGGCGGCGCACGCCACCGTCAAGCCGCGTGGTGGCGTGCGCCGTAGGATCTTCGGGGCATGTCTACGACCTGCTTCGCGCACGTCGTCGAGCCGGTGGAGACGGGTGATGGGATTCCCAGAACGTCACACCACGTTCAGTACGTCGATGCCCCCGTGCTCCGCGCATCGCACCCTTTCGGCATCGTGGCTCGTCACAGTCCCAGAACGCGCTCGGCGTTGCCGTGCGCGATGCTCGCGAGATCGGCCGGCGCGTACGGTGCGGAGCGCAGGAATCCCACCGCCTCCGCACTGGACTCGAACGGGTAGTCGATGGAGAACAGCACCCGGTCGACGCCCACGGCATGGACGGCTCCCAGCAGCGCGGCATGCGACATGACTCCGCTGGTGGTGACGTACACGTTGTTCCGCAGGTAGTACGAGGGCAGGTGTTGCACCCTGTGCTCGGCGTGCACCTGGTCGTAGCGGCTGTCGAGCCGGGCCATCTGGAACGGCAGCAGCTCGCCCATGTGGCCCAACATCAGCGACGCGCGCGGGAACTCGTCGAACACTCCGCCGTAGATCAGCCGGAGCGCATGGGCACCCGTCGTCGCGGTCCACCCCCAGGACGGCCCGACCAGCACGGGATACCCGTCGAAGACATGCCAGTTGTCGGCCGGAACGACGGCCGGATGCAGATACAACGTGACACCGAGGCGCTCCAGTTCGGCCCATACCGGCCTGAACTGCGGCTCGTCGAGGTAGTGCCCCCGCACATGGTCGTTGTGGAGGACGCCCTTGAAACCGAGCTCCGTCACCGCCCGACGCAGCTCCACGACCGCGGCCTTGGGGTCCTGCAACGGAAGGGTGGCAAAGCCCGCGAAGCGACTGGGATGGGCGGCGATCGCCTTGGCGAGATAGTCGTTGATCCGCCGCGCGGCAGCCACCGCCTCCGCGGGATCCTCTATCACTTCCACGCCCGGCGTGGAATACGAGAGGACCTGGACGTCGACGCCGTTGGCGTCCATGTCCGCCAGCCGCAGCTCGGTCAGATCGTCCAGGCGCCGGAACCACTCCTGCTTGATCGCCTCCGGCGCCGCCATGTGCTGACGGATCGCTGCCTCCTGCCGGATGGCTCCGGGAACGGAGAACGCCTCTTCCACGGCCACAATGCGCATCTTTTCCTCCGAAGTGTTCCGGTGGTCCTTCGAGCGGCCGCCTGCGGGCCGGGGCGGCGGAACTGGCGTCGGGTGCCGGGGGTCGGCTCCCTGGACGCCGGCGACCGCCGTGGAGACATGACGGCCGGGCGCGGCCTCGGCTGCCCGCGCGGGCGAGCCCGCGACCAGACCGCCGACCACGGCGGCTCCTGAAGCAGCGGCGGTCGCGGCGATGAATCTTCGCCGGGTGGCCTCGGTAGGAGGCTTGGGGCGAGGCTCGGCGGGCGGAGTCACGGCTTGGACGGGACGGTCGTCGGGCATGTCCACTCTCCCTCGAGGGCGCGCGGTTGATTGCCGGGGTCCTGCCAATGGCTGTTGCGCTCCGCGAGGGTGCGCGTCGTTCGGGAGTGGTCCGATGGCCCTTCGAGCCGCGGCCACTACGGGATGGCGTCAGTCAGCTCTGGGCAATTCGCCGACGCCCATGGCTCATGCCGCTACAGAGCGCTTCTGGGTGACGTGGGGCCACCGCCAGTTCCGTCTCTTGAACGTGAGCCAAGCTAGTTCTAGGGCACTTTCCAGTCAAGACCAGTAAGGAAGCCATGCACGCGCGACTCGACCTCATGACTCGCAGTCAAGAAAGTGGACGGGCCTCCAACGGGCTGACGCAGGGGCATTCGTACGCGCCTACTGCGGGAGCCGGACTGCCCCTCCGCATCAGGAAAGCTCAGCTCGTGCCGCGCAGGTCCATCGTCGACAACGCATCGGGATTGAGCTCGGCAAGCATCCGGAGCAGCAGGGTATGTACGACTGCCCGCTCGGCGGGAGCAAGGACCGCAAGCGCTTCATCGTCGAGACGTTCCACGAGACCCCGCGCCCGCTCGGCGAGCTTCGCCCCGCTGTCGGTGATCGTCAGCTGTACGGTTCTGCGGCTCGAAGGGTGTTCACGGCGAGCCAGAAGGCCGCGGTCGACCAGTGCGTTGACAGCGGCGCCCATGGACTGGGGAGTGAAGCCGGTCCGACGCGCGATCTCCGCCGCGGAGATGCCCGGGGTCCAGACGACATGCTGCAACGCGTTGTGCTGGGCGGCAGTGAGGTTGAGCGAGCGCAACGCTCTCTCAAGGCGCGTTCCCATCACGTGCACCACCTGCCACGCCAGGTATCCCATGCGCGTCGAGGGATGTGCGGCAGGACGCCCCATCAGCAACTCCAAAAGTAAGGTGCCTGATACTTCTATGGTACAAATAGAAGGTACCTTAGAAGCTACCTTACAAGCAGAGCTGGAGAGGGCCCCTCCCATGTCCACGCCACCGACCACTTCCGCCGAGCCGCACCAAGCGCCCCATCACCACGCGATGGACACCGCTCCGGCGCCGCAGGGCGCCACGGGGATGAAAGGAGTTCTGCTCCCCGTCGCGATCGTGCTGGCCATCGGCTCGATCTTCGTCAGCGTGTTCCTGGCCGCATTCCACGCACCGCGGCCCCACGACCTACCGGTCGCCGTGGTCGGGACGACCCAACGGCTCGAACAGATCACCGGAGGGCTGGAACTCGGACTGCCCGGCGGGTTCGAGGTCAAGCGCTACCCCGACGCGGACGCGGCCCGCCACGCACTGCAGGACCGAAAGGTGTACGCCGCCTATGTCACCGGCCCCGGGAAGTCCGCCGAGCTGCTGTATGCCGGAGCCAACGGCCCTTCGGTGACCTCGACGGTCACCGGTGCCTTCTCCGGGGTCGCCAAGGCGAGCGGAGACCGTCTGGCAGTGCAGGACATCGTGCCGGCCTCGGCGGGCGACACCCGCGGTATGTCGGTGTTCTACGCCGGGTTCGGTGTCGTGCTGGCCGGATTCCTGTTCGGCATGATGACCTATCAGATGGCTCCGCGACTGGAGTACCGGTGGAGGTTGGTCAGCCTGGCCTCCTTCAGCATCCTCGCAGGCGTCCTCGTGGCGGCGATGGCCGGCAGCCTGGGCTTCTCGGCACTGCCGGGTCCCTTCCTGGGCATCGCGGGGGTCATCACACTGATGGCCGCGGCCATCGGCAGCGCGACCATGATGTTCATGCGTCTCTTCGGCCGCGCCGGGATGTCACTGGCCGCCGTGGTCCTGCTGACCTTCGGCAACAGCACGAGCGGTGGCACGCTGCCCACCGCCTACCTGCCGGGCTGGCTGCATCCTCTCTCGGAGATCCTCCCGGTGGGAGTCGGCGTACGAGCCGTCCAAGGCCTGTCCCACTTCAACAACGACGGTCTCACCGCGGGCGTCGTCGTCCTGGTGGCGTGGATCCTCGTCGCCGCCGTGGTGCTCTTCGTGCTTGATGCCCGCGGACCCCGTCGGGCAGCCGTCGACTGACCGTCAGCCTGCGCGCCACGCGGCGGAGTCCCAGCACCATGGACCGGTGACACGCTCGCGAGCAGCGCACCTCGCTCTCGTAGACTGCGGCCGTGACCGACGCCGCGTTTCCCACCACCGGATACCTCGCCTGGCAGTTCTCCCAGATCATCGCCGGACGACTGGAGCGGGCACTGCGCGCGGAGGACCTCACCTTGGCGCAGCACAACGCTCTGCAGCAGGTCCTCTGGACGCCAGGGGTGTCCGCCGCGGAGATCGCGCGCCGCTCCGGCATCACGGCTCAGTCCATGGGAGCCGCGGTGAGCCAGCTCGTCGAGCGAGGGCTGCTGCGACGGGAGCCCCATCCGACCAGCCGCCGCAGCATGCGACTGTTCGCGACCGCCGAGGGAGGCGCGGCGGCCGCTCGTGCCACGACGATCGCGAGGCGGATCGAACGGGAGACGACCTCGCCGCTCTCCCCTGATGACAAGGACGCCATTCACCGTCTGCTCTACCGTTTGGTCGAGGAATTGAACCCCGACGCCCTCGCCATCGACACGCGATCGCTGAACCAACCCTGACTGTCCAGCGGCCGCCACTTCCGGGGGCGAGAGGACGCAAAGCCATGAGCCGTGCCGAGAGCCGTCCGCCGTCGTACGGTTCCGCCCGCGGTCGTCCCCGCAGCAAGGCCGTGGAACAGGCCATCCTGGAAGCGGTGCTGATGCTTCTCGAGGACGGCGTCCCACTGGCCGATCTCTCCGTCGAGAGCATCGCCCGCACCGCCGGCGTCGGCAAGGCGGCCATCTACCGCCGTTGGAGCGACAAGGAGGACCTCTTCGTCGACGTCATCCGCGCCGCCGAGCCCGCCGAGCGAGAACTCCCCGGTACGTCGATGCGGGACGACCTCGTCGTTCTGCTGGAGTCACTGCGCCAACGCAGCCTGGCCGGCCGCTCGTCGGCGGTCCTGCACACCGCACACGCCCAGATGAGAAGCAGCCCGAAGATATGGGCCGCCTACCACTCCGGCGTGATCGCTCCCCGGCGCGACCTCGGAGTGGAGATCCTCCGGCGAGGCCAGCTGAACGGGGAACTCCGTACGGACATCGACCTGGAACTGACCATCGACATGTTCGTCGGCCCCCTGCTCATCCGCACGTTCGTACGCCACGACTCCGACCTCCCGGATGGACTGCCCGAACAGATCGTCGACACCGTCCTCCATGGTCTACGGCCTGTCAGCTCGCCGCGCAGTTGAACACGTAGGCACGGGGGCGCGGCCGCTGAAGCGCTCAGCCTCGCGCGGCGAACGCGGTGGCTGCTTCCTCGAAGGACGCGGGTGCACGGCCGAGCAGCATCCGCAGGACGTTGCTGTTGCCGCGCAGGCCGTGCCGGTCGTAGTCCTGCCACATGGCGCGCATGTCCGAGGCCCGGGACGCGGAGTCGGCCACTCCCGGCGGGAGCGGTGCGTCCGCCCAGTCCACCGTCCTAGCCTCCAGATCCACTCCTCGTGCCCGCCCGGCGAAGCGCACCGCCTCGGCCAACGTCAGGGCGGGCCCTGCGAGTTCGTAGGTCGCCGAATCGTGGCCTTGCTCGGAGAGCACCTTGACGCCGGCTTCCCCGAGGTCACGCAAGTCGATGAACGAGAACTCGTTGTCGACGTTGAACGGCACCTCGACGGGGCCGGCCGGAGCCCTCCCCCACGTCGACAGGACGATCTGCGCGAACATCGAGGGCTGGAGGATCGCCCAGTTCAGCCGCGAGGCCCGCACGGCGGCCTCGGCGTTCGCCTTGCGCAGGTGGTGGCGCAGCCCGGGGGTGTGCGGATGGAGGACCGACAGGTACACGAACCGGCGCGCGCCCGCCTGCTCAGCCGCCTCGAGTGCCCTGATCGCGAGCACGTCTTCCGCCGGGTGGAACGCCGGCGGAATCATGAACACGAAGTCGGCGTTCTCCAGCGCCTGACGGACGGTGTCCGGCTTCTCCAGGTCGGCCTCGACGATGTCGTCCACGCCCAGGGCAGCCACTCGTTCCCGCCCTGCCGGGCCGTGCACCACGGCCCGGACCCGGAATGGAGCTCGCAGCACGGCCTCCAGCACGTACGTACCGCACAGCCCGGCCGCCCCGATCACGGCGATCAGGGGCGGCCCCTGGCTGTGTACGGATTCTGATTCGGACACTTCCGGCTTCCTCTCGCTGTTCTTGTGCGTCGGGTCAGGGGTTGATCACGGTCATCCACATGGGGTCGTCGACGCGTTGCTGTATCGCGTCCACGGCCTTGAGCGCTTCGGTGAGCGGGAACCGATGGGTGATGAGCTCGTCGGCCGTGAGGGCGCCCGTCTCGAGCAGACGCAGGACATCCGTTGCGTCCTGGCGGGTGTAGGCGCGCGTGGTGACGAGGCGCCAGCAGTGCATCATCAGGGCGATGGGGGGCAGCGCCAGCGGGGTGGAGTTGCCGCCCATGTGCACGAGTGTGCCGCCGGTGGCCATGCCGGCCATGGTCTGGCCGAGGGCGGGGCCCTCCGGGATGAAGTCGATGACGGCATGGGCTCCCTCGGGTGCCAGCTCGCGCAGCCGACGGGTGAGAGTGCCCTCGGTCGACCAGTTCTCAGGGAGTTCGCCCAGTGCGACGACACTCGCCGGTATGCCGCCGGCGAGCCCGGCGACGCGGTGGAGACGCTCGGTGTCGCGGCCGACGAGGATCAGACGGGCGACTCCGAAGTGCTCCGCCAGTTTGACCGTCGCGGTTCCCATGGTGCCGGTCGCGGCGGTGACCACGAGGGTGGCCCGTTCCGGAAGGTCGGCGCACTTGAGTGCGCGCACGGCGTTGGCGAGGTCCTGGACCTTGGCCGCGACGTCGAAGCCGACGGAGTCCGGCAGGGAGTCGATCAGCCAGTGCGGGACACGGACGTACTCCGCGAGTCCCCCGTCGTGGTACTCCTCGTACAGGGGCATCGGGGCATCGCCGAAGGCGGCGTGGCCGATCATGGCCTGCTGGGCGCACATCATGTCCCGGTCGGTACGGCAGTAGTCGCACTCACGGCAGTTCAGCAGGGGGTGCACCCGCACCCGGTCGCCGACCGCGTGGCCCGTGACGTCGCGGCCGACGGCGGAGATGACGCCTGCGGCCTCGTGGCCGAGTGTGGTGGGCAGATGCTTGAGCGCCCCCATCCGCAGCAGACGCATGATGCCCGGCGCCAGGCCGGCGGAGGCGACCTTCACGACCACGTCGAGCGGGCCCGGCTCGGGGACGGGCACGTCCTCCAGGACGAGTGCTTCGGCTCCCTGGTGCGCTCGCAGGGCAAGCATCGTGGCCATCAGCGGACCTCCACGGTGAGGCTCGGGAGTTGTTCGGGGGTGTAGGCATCCGCCGTGCGCGCGGTCTCGGCGACCTGGGGCAGTTCCTGGTGCGAGAGGAGACTGACGTAGTCACCGGGCTCGGTCACGACGCTGGTGTGGGAGATGCCGAGCGGGATGCGCACGAAGTCGCCCGGCCCGAGGTCGACGATGCCCCGCTGGGTGATCAGCGTGCGGTGACCATGGGCCTGGTACTGGATCTCGTCGGCGTCGAGGGTGCGCCGGTAGCGGCGTTGCCCGCCAGGAATGGTGGTGACCATACCGAGGCGGATGCGATCGGTGGTGTACAGCCAGGTGACGTCCTGGGCGGGATCGGCCCGCAGTACCGCCATCCGCCGGTCCTCTTGGTGCACCTGCTCGAGCAGGAGTTGTTCGTCGACCGCGAAGACGGTGATGTCGTGGCCGGCCGCGGCCATGCACTGAGTGATCGCCTCGTTTGCCTCGCCGGGCTGCCAGCCGGGGAACGGCGGGATCATGGCCCCCGACTCCCGCTGGGCCGGTGCCAGTTCGGTGACCGGTGCGGGGATGTAGAACAGCAGGTGGCTGTCCTCACGGCCGTAGTTGTCGTGGGCGACGCCGCGCGGGATACGGGAGAACTCGCCGGACTGGAACTCGATCACGCCGAGTTCGGACATCAGGGTCCGCTCGCCACCGATCTGGTAGGAGATCTCGTCGACGTCGCAGTTGCGGTGGTAGAACGGCTGCCGACCGTCGAGTTTCTGCCACTCGACGCGGATCTCGTCGTTCTCGTAGACGCCGCGCGGCGGGGCGAATGCCTCCGGCTCGTACTGCTGCGGGTAGTGCACCACGGTCAGTGGCGGGTGCTCCCCCCACAGCTTGACGGGCACCTTCGGGGGATGCGGCGGCGAGAGCAGCAGGTGCTCGTCGCGGACGATACTGCGCAACGGATGGTCGGAGCCCAGAACCATGACGTCTTCTACGACACTCACGGGGGCCTCCTTGTCTTCGGGTACTTGTCCTTGGGTGGTCACCTCTTTCGGCCCCAGTACATCTCGATGCCCTTCCATTCCATCAACTGAGGGTTGTCGACCTTGTCCCCGAACGCCTCGCGGATCTGCTCTCCGGAGTAGTAGGGAATGTCGTCCACGGGGACGTGCGCGAAGAGTTTGTCGAACCACTGCCGAAGGTGGACGTCGGAGTTGATACGGGAGAAGAACGTCTCTCCCTTCAGGACCGCTTCGGCCAGCACGATGCGCCGGCCGGGCTTCATCACCCGCAGCAGGTCCGCAGCCGTCTCGTGCCAGTCGTCACAGTGCTGTGTCGCCTGCAACACGGCTACGCAGTCGTATGCCTCGTCCTCCACGCCGTCCGTGTACGACCAACGCCAGCAGCCGATCTGGCCGTTCCGGCCGGGGATCTTGCCCAGGACGGCGTTCCGTCCGTCCTTGATGATCTCCACGGTGTCGATGACGCCGTCCGGCCCCGCAATGGCCTGCATGTCCTCGACCCATCCGGCGGGCGCGATGCCCTCACCGATGAGCAGAACCCGGTCTCCGGCACGGAGTTCGAGGAGACCGTAGACGATTTCAGAGATAGGCCGGGCCAGCTCCTGCCAGATGTACGGCAGGCCACCGGCGATGGCCATGGCCATCTCCCATTTCACCCGCTGGTTGACGTCGTGGATCTCCGGGCCGAAACGCTCCTCGTCCCACGGCTGGATGTATTTCCAGGGGTCTCCGCCGCCGAAGGTGTCCTTGGCTTGTGTACTCATGTCGTCATGTCCTCCTTAGCCTGCCGGAATTGTGTGGTGAGGGCGCCGTTCTCCGGCTGAAATGCCGCCCCCGAAGCGCCCGGTCCATCAAGCGCAGATGTTGACAAGGGCGCCGATCCCTTCGATCTCGATGCGCACCTCGGTGCCGGACCGCAGGAAGAGTCCCTGCTTGTGGCCGACACCGGAAGGAGTTCCGGTGCTGATCACGTCGCCGGGTTCAAGGGTCGTCTGCCGGGACAGATAGGAGACCAGCGCTGGAACAGGGTGGATGAGCTGCGAGGTGCGCGCGTCCTGGCGCAGCTCGCCATCGACCCAGGTGCGCAGGCGCAGGTCGTCGGGGTCGGTGAATTCGTCGAGCGTGACCAGGGCGGGCCCCATGGGGGTGAAGGTGTCGAAGCTCTTGGCTGCGGTGACATCGGCCGCCCGGCCGGGGATGCGGCCCTTCTGCACGTCACGGGCGCTGACGTCGTTGACGATCGTGAAGCCGGCGACGAACGCGTATGCCTCCGCCTCGGACACGTCGGTAGCGCGTCGGCCGATGACGACCGCGAGCTCGCCTTCGCAGTCGACCTCGTCCGGGGCTGCCTTCGGGAAGCGGATCCGCTCGCCCGTGCCGATGACCGAGGACGGCGCCTTCAGGAAGACGACCGGCTCCTCCGCCACACCGTTGTAGTCCACCTCGGTGCGGTGGTCGGCGTACGCGTAGCCCACTGCCCAGATCTTCGAGGGCCGGGGGACGGGAGCGAGGAGCTGGATCTGCTTCGTAGGCATACGGTCGCGGACGGGGGCCATGGCCAGGGCGCCGAGGTCGAGGCTGCCCTGCAGAGCCGTACCGAGGTCGGTCGTGTCGACGTCGAGGAAGGCGATGCTCCCGCCGTCGTCCTCCAGCCTGCCGATGCCCTTGACCGTGCTGACGAGCCTGGTCACAGGGCCACCGCCCGGTTGTCGAGGCGTAGCAGCTCGCCCTCGGGGTCACCGGCACGGTAGTGGGCGGCGAAGCGGTCGGGGTCCAGTTCCAGCCCGGAGGGATTCGCGGCGAAGACGGGCCCGGACATGAAGGCCATCTCCTCCTCGAACGTGGCGAAGTTGGGGCAGGAGAACTCGACGATGTTCCGGTCCGGGTCGCGGTAATAGAAGCTGGTGGCCTGTCCGTGGTTCGCCGCACGGTGCGGGCGCACTCCGATCGAGGCCATGTGTTCGTGCTGGGAGATGAGGTCGCCCAGGGTGCTGACGCCGAACTGGAAGTGGTGCAGACCGGGTCCGGAGGACTCCGTCTCGCTCAGGCTTTCGACGCCGAACAGGGCGAACACCTGGCTGTGCGGGGCGTCCGTGATGCGGAAGAAGCCCAGTCGGACGTCGACCGCCCGCTCGGGCATGCCGACGGGGCGCGGCGGGGCGTCCGGGTCGGGCGTCCGCTCGTAGAACGGGCCGTGCCCGAGGACGTGGGCGTAGAAGACGGCCATGTCGTCGTAGCGCGCGGTCTTGAGCACGAGCTCGGAGAGCTGCAGCGCGACGGCTTGCGTCCCGGCGGCCCCTGTCCCGGCCTCGGTCTGGGGAGTCGTCGTCATCGTGAGGGCCTCCTTGCCCGTCGAACGGTGAGGTGCAGCGGCTTCAGGCGCGGCGCGCGATGTGCCAGTTGCCGCCGGTACGGCGCAACGGGTGGGTGGTGATGTCTCGGTGGTGTCCGACAACCAGGGCCAGGCAGTGGCTCCCGGCATCGTCTTGATCAGCGGGAGTCGCCATGACCATCCCCGCCTCTTGAACCCGAGACGAGCGTAGCACCGCACATGACCCGTCAAAAGTCTTGTGTTTTGCCAGCTCTTCCATGCAACGGCGTGCGCGTGTAATTCTGACCCCGGTTCAAGAGGTCGGCCATGAGCGGTCCGACCCTTGCTCAGGAAGGCAGATCTTCTATGTCTGACCAGCACGAGAGAGCCGGATCTCGGCGCGTCCTGGTCGTGGGAGCGGGGCCTGTGGGCCTCGCCCTCGCGACCGAGTTGGGGTGGCGGGGCGTACCGGTCACCGTGATCGACCAGGGTGACGGCCGCGTGCCCTTTCCAGCAGGCGAGGCGATCTTTTCCCGCACCATGGAACACCTGCGCCGCTGGGGTTGCGCGAAAGAGGCACGCACCGAGTCGGCACCCGCCCCCGACTACCCGCACCGCACGGTGTTCGCCACCTCCGCCACGGGGCGCGTCCTGACTGATTTCGACTACGGGGTCACCAACCGGTCTGCAGGTGTGTATACCCCCCTGACGCCGGAGGGTCCCGCGTTCCTGTCCAAGTTCTCCTTCGTGCCGTTGCTCGCCCGAACGGCCGGTGAACTGCCAGGAGTCGAGATCAGGTACGGCACCCGCCTGGAGACGATGGAGCAGGACTCCGATGGTGTCCTGGCCGTGGTGCGCGACGTGGCGAGCGGTGCCACCGAGACGCTCGCCGGCACGTATCTGGTGGCCTGTGACGGCGGCCGCAGCGGCATACGCCGGGCACTCGGCATCGAGTTCGAGGGCATGTTCGCCCAGGGGCACAACTTCGCTGTGCACTTCCGTGCGCCGCAGCTACTGGACTTGCTGCGGGAGCGGCTGGGCGGCCCCGCGGTGCAGATCCACACCCTGTCGTCGGCGCGCAGGCCGTACATCACGGTCGTCAACGGCGTGGACGAGTGGCGGCTCTCGGTCTACCTGGACGAGGAGCCCGACCCCGACGACGCGGTCGCCTGGATACGCGAGGCCGCCGGTGCGCCGATCGACGTGGAGATCCTCGCAGCGCAGCCCTGGAGCGGACACTGCGTCGTGGCCCGCACCTACCGTGACAGGCGGGTGTTCCTCGCGGGCGACGCGGCGCATCTGCTGTGGCCCAAGGGGGGCTTCGGCGCCAACACCGGGATCGGTGACGCCGTGGACCTCGGCTGGAAGCTCGCCGCAACACTCCAGGGATGGGGAGGCCCGGCGCTCCTGGACAGCTACGAACAGGAGCGGCGGCCGATCGCCGTCCGCAACGTCACGGAAGCCTCCAGCAACTGGAGGGCCGACGCGCGGCTCGTCCCCGATCCAGTGCTCGACCGCATGGACGCGGAAGGCGAACGGCGCCGACATGAGATGGGCGAGGAGATCCGCCGGTCGAGGGGCAAGGAGTTCCGCTGCACGGGCGTACAGCTCGGCTACCGCTACAGCAGCTCCCCGATCTGCGTGCCGGACGGCAGTCCGGAGCCGCCCGACGAGCCGGACGAGTACGTGCCGTCGACGTGGCCCGGCTGCCGCGCACCGCACGTCTGGCTGCCCGACGGCAGCTCGGTGCTCGACCGCTTCGGGCGCGGGTTCACGCTCGTGGTCTCGGGTTTCGCGGACCCGACGCCGCTGGTGCGGGCCGCCCGCCGGTGTGGTGTGCCGTTGACGGTGCTGCGCCTCACCGACCCGGCCGCCGCCGAGCTGTACGAGCGGCCGCTCGTACTCGTCCGCCCGGACGGCCACGTCGGCTGGCGGGGTCGGCAGAGTCCCGCGGATCCCGTCGCCGTACTCGACAAGCTGCGCGGGGCGACGCTCCCGCCTCCGGACGGGAAAGCGGCCGGTGCGGGGCGGGCGGTGTCAGCGGGAGTCGGGACTCACCTCGTCTGAGGTACCGCTCTCAGCGCTTCCGCCCCTGGGGCCCCGCACACCTGGCCAGGACGGACTCCATCAGAAAACGGATCATCTCGTGGGCCGGTCTGTTCTGGTCGTTGGGCACGTTCGCCCCTTCGAACACGGCGATCGCGACATCGCGGACGAGCGCGGCATCGATGCCGGGAGCGTGATCGAGGCCGCGCTCGGCCATGAGCTCGTCGACCAGTCCCACGATCCAGTTCAGGAAGGTGTTGTGGGCCTCGCGGACTTCCTCCGAATGAGGAAGCCGGTCGTGCATGGCCTGGTGCAGCGGCCGGGAATAGCGCATGTCGGACAGCCCGCGCACCAGGCGGCTCAGTGGGTCGGCACCGGCCTGCTCCTCGTTGAGGATGCGGATCTCTCGACTGAGCATGCGGTTCATGACGGCGGCGAAGATGTGGTCCTTGGAGTCGAAGTACCAATAGACGTTGCCCCGGGCCACGCCGGCGGCGGAACTGATGTCCGCCATCGTGGTCTTGACGTAGCCCTTCGCCAGAAAGAGCTCGGTGGCCGCGGCTAGCAGATCACCCGTGCGCTCCTCGCGGGGGATCTGTTGGCGATTGCGCGGCATCCTGACTCCTCCTGTGAGTTCACCACATCTCACGTGAGTCTAGACACCCGGCCGGTCACGCCCTGCTCAGGAGGAAGGAGTGCTGTGACTGGGGTCAGTCCACGGTGGGCCGGGCGAGGCCGTGGTCGTAGGCGAAGATCACGGCCTGGATGCGGTCGCGGGCTCCGATCTTGGTCAGGACACGGCCGACATGCGTCTTGACCGTGGATTCGGACAGAACGAACCGCGCGGCGATCTCCCCGTTGGTCCAGCCCTTGCCGACGGCCACGAGGATCTCGCGCTCACGGTCGGTCAGGGAGGTGAGCCTCGGGTCCTCGGAGGGGTGGGTTCTGTGGGAGGGGACGTACTGGGCGAACTCGTCAAGAAGGCGGCGGGTGAGAGCGGGCGCGATGACGGCGTCGCCGATGGCGACGGCGCGGATGCCCGCGAGGAGTTCTTCGGGGCGGGCGTCCTTGAGGAGGAAGCCGCTGGCACCGGCGCGGAGGGCGGCGTGGACGTATTCGTCGAGGTCGAAGGTGGTGAGCACGAGGACGCGTGAGCGGTCACCGGCGGCGACGATGCGGCGGGTGGCCTCGATGCCGTCCATGCCGGGCATGCGGACGTCCATGAGGACGACGTCGGGGCGCAGTTCGGCGGCCTTGCGGACGGCCTCGGCGCCGTGGGCGGCCTCGCCGACGACGTCGGTCTCGGGGACGGAGTCGAGGAGCAGGTGGAAGCCGTAACGTTGCAGCGGCTGGTCGTCCACGATGAGCACGGTGGTCATCGGTCACCACCGCTTCCCGGCGTGAGGTCGAGGACGGCCTCGACGCTCCATCCTCCGCCGCCCGCCGGTCCGGCGCTGACGGTGCCGCCGTACAAGGCCGCTCTCTCCCGCATGCCCACCAGGCCATGTCCTTCCTCGTTCGGCGGTCCGGATGATGTGGCCGGGCCGGTGTCCAGGACCCGGATGGTCAGCCGGCTGTCCTCGACGAGGATCGCCAGGTGTACCCGGGCGCCGGGGTCGGCGTGCTTCAGGGTGTTGGTGAGGGCTTCCTGGACGATGCGGTACACCGTCAGCTGCACCCCGCTGTCCAGAGCGTCCACGTCGCCGGAGGTCCGGTAGAGGACCTCCAGTCCTGCTGCGCGCACCTTGGCGCACAACGCTTCGATGTCCGCGATGCCGGGCTGCGGGCTGAGTTCGGGCCTGTCCGGCGGACCATCGGCGGCCTCGCGCAGCACGCCGAGCACGCGTCGCAGCTCACCGAGGGCCTGTCGGCCGGTGTCGCCGATGAGCTGCAGGGCCTCCTTGCCTCGTGCGGGTGCGATGTCCGTGGCGTAGGCGCCGGCGTCGGCGAGCGTGATGATGACGGACAGGTTGTGGCCGACGATGTCGTGCATCTCGCGGGCGACACGGGTGCGTTCGGTGGCCGTGGCCAGCCTGCTGCGCTGGTCTCGCTCGATTTCCAGCCGGGCTGCCCGCTCCCGCAGTCCGGCGAGCTGGGCCCGGCGGATTCGTACCATGAGGCCGAGCGCGACGGCCGCGGTCGCCGTGCTCAGCAGGAAGAACAACGCGTCCCCGACGGACACGGCCGAGGACGCGCGGACCGCGACCAGAGCCATGGCGCCCGCCGTGGCCGCACAGGCCCACGGCAGCTGCCGCAGTCGCCCGTGCAGGGCCAGGCTGTACAGGGCGACGAAGAGGGCGACATCCGCACGCAGTGCCGCGCCCAGGGACCATTGGAGGACGAACACCGCGGCGATGACACCGAAGGCCACCACGGGGTTGCGCCGCCGCCACAGCAGGGGCAGTACCAGGCCGACCTGCAGGGCCAGCATTCCCGCTACGGGCAGCTGGGTGAAGGCGAGCCGGAACCGGCGCGGACCGTCGCCGTCGTCGGCACCGCCGTGGATCAGGTCGGGCAGGCAGAACATCAGAAAGACCAGCACTACGACTGCGGTGTCCAGCACCCAGGGATGTGTCCGGTCGGCATGCCGCAGCCGCTGGCCGCCCCGGGACAATCGGGCGACCAGCGGTCCCATTCCGCTGATGTCATCGGTGGTCACAGACGTCACCTGTCCATGGTGCGGGCGTCAGACGTCGCTGCGCACGAGCCGGTACGCCGCGCCGCCCAGCGCCAGCGCCGTCCAGCACAGGAACACCAGCAGTCCGGCGCCCGGCGACAGGGTCGTGGAGTCGTGGGTCAGAGCGAACATCGCCTGCCCCGCATTGGACGGCAGGTAGGGGCTGATGTCGTCCTGCCAGGAGCTCGGCAGCAGGGAGATCAGTCCGGGGATCAGCATCAGGGCGGCCACCAGGACCGAGATCCCGCCGGCCACCGACCGCAGCAGTGCGCCCAGGGCGGCGCCGATCACCCCGACCAGGCCGAGGTAGAGCCCCGCGCCCAGCAGACTCCGCAGGACACCCGCGTGCGAGAGGCTCACGGCCGCGGGCGTACCCGAGACGATGCCGCTCCCGATCAGGAAGGTGACGAACGCGCCCAGCGTCCCCACCACCAGCGCGACCAGCCCGAACACGGCCGCCTTGGACCACAGCACGGGCAGTCGGCGGGGCACCGCCGCCAGCGTCGAGCGGATCATGCCGGTCGAGTACTCCCCCGCCGTGACCAGCACGCCGAGCACGCCCAGGGCCAGCTGGGCGAAGTTCGTACCGAACAGGGACAGGCTCACGGTCGTCGAATCGGCGAAGTCCCGGTCCAGGTTGCCGGAGTCGATCCCCGACTTGTAGCGGCTCGCGGCGATCACGCCGAAGGCCACCACGAACAGCAGGCCCAGGCCCAGGGTGATCCAGGTCGAGCGCAGGGACCACAGCTTGGCCCACTCGGAGGCCAGCACGCGCCGTCCGGTCACCCGGTAGGCCGGGCGGGCAGGGGTGGTCCGGGGTTCCTCGGCGGTTGCGGTGAGGGTGCTCATGCGGACCTTCCGAGGGTCTCGATGCCGGTCGTGGAGCCGTGGTACTCCACGGCATCCCTGGTCAGCTCCATGAACGCCTCCTCCAGCGACACGGTCCGCGCGCTCAACTCGAACAGGGCGATCCCGTGCTCGGCCGCCTTCAACCCGATCTCGCGGGCCGACAGCCCGGTCACCTGCAGTTCCTCGGAGCCGATCCGGCCGGTGACGTCGACCCCCGGCCCGGCCAGGACGTCCCGAAGCCGCGCCGGGTCCTGCGTCACCACCTTCACCGTGTCCCCGCCCGCCTCGCGGATCAGGTCCGCGACGGTGGTGTCGGCCAGCAGCCGGCCCCGCCCCACGACGATCAGGTGGTCCGCCACCAAGGCCATCTCGCTCATCAGGTGCGACGACACGAACACCGTCCGCCCCTCGTCGGCGAGCCCCTTGAGCAGGTTGCGGATCCAGAGCACCCCCTCCGGGTCCAGCCCGTTGACCGGCTCGTCCAGCATCACCGTCTGCGGATCGCCCAGCAGCGCCGCGGCGATGCCCAGCCGCTGGCCCATGCCGAGGGAGAAGGCACCGGCCCGCTTCTTCGCCACGCTGCCCAGTCCGGCGAGGTCGATGACCTCGTCGACCCGGCGGCCCGGAATGCCATGGGTCAGCGCGAGGGCCCTGAGGTGGTTGTACGCCGAGCGGCCGGGGTGGATCGACTTCGCCTCCAGGAGCGCGCCGACCTCCTGGAGTGGCGCCCGGTGGCGGGCATAGTGGCTGCCGTTCACGGTGACGGAGCCGCTCGTCGGGGCATCAAGGCCGACGATCATGCGCATGGTCGTGGACTTGCCCGCGCCGTTGGGCCCCAGAAAACCCGTCACCGTGCCCGGCTTCACGACGAAGTCCAGTCCGTCGACGGCTGTCTTCTCGCCGTATTTCTTGGTCAACTGCCGTGCGTCGATCATCCGCGTACTTTCTGTCTGGCTCCGGCGTCCGTCACTTCGACGCCGCACCGGCAACGCTAGGTGCCGAATCACCCCGATCCGGTGGTACCGGGAGGCTGATCTGCGCCGTACGAGTGGTACCGCGGTACTACGCGCCTACCTGCGGTGCTTTCCGAGTTCGTCGGCTCCGCCGTGGTCGCGGCAGGCATCCGACAAGAAGCTGTCCGCGGCCACCGGTACTGCGCCGGTCAGTGTTCGGGACCCTCGGGGCGGCCGGCGAGATGACGGACCGCGAGGCGCTTCGACAGCCCGCGGACGTCAGGAGAGGCCGGCGAGGTCTTCTTCACTGAGGGTGATCCCGGCGACGGCCATGTTGTCCTCCAGGTGCGACACAGAGCCCGTGCCAGGAATGGCCAGGGTCACCGGCGAGGACGCCAGCAGCCAGGCCAGGCCGATCTGCGACACGGCGACGCCGTGCCGGGCCGCGACCTTGGCCAGCCGCTCGTCGTCGAGTTCCCGCCCGCCACCGAGCGGGAAGAAGGGCACGAACGCGATGCCGGCCTCCTCGCAGGCGGAAAGCAGCTCCACGTCGTCTCGCTTGGCGGCGTGGAACTGGTTCTGCACCGCCACGACGGGGGCGATCCCGCGGGCCTCCTCGAGATGGTCGAGGTCGACGTTGCTGATGCCGAGGTGACGGATCAGGCCCTCCTCCCGCAGCGCGGCGAGGGCCTCGAAGCGCTCGGCGAGCGACTCTCCGTGCGGGGGTTCCATCCGACCGATGCGCAGGTAGACCAGATCGAGGCGGTCCACGCCCAGACCCTCGAGGTTGGCTTCCACCAAGCCGCGCAGGTCGGCCGGGGTGGCGGCCTGGCGGAAGCCGTCGGGGCGGCGGACGGGACCCACCTTGGTGGCGATGACCAGGTCGGACGCGTAGGGATGGAGGGCCTCGCGGATCAGGGTGTTCGCGCGCACCGCACCACCGGCGCTGACGTAGAAGTCGGCGGTGTCGATGTGGTTGACACCCAGTTCGACGGCGCGGCGCAGTACGGCTCGGCCGGTCTCGGGGTCACGGGCCGGACCACCCATGCCCTCCTTGGACGGCAGTCGCATGGCACCGAAGCCGAGCCGGTTGACGGCAAGGTCGCCGCCGATGCGGAATTCATTGCTCATGGGCCCAGCCTGTACGGCGTGCAACCTGCCGACGAGCCTGTGGCACCTTGCTGCCACAGGCACAATGAGCGCATGCCACAGCACATGGCCCTCAGGAGTGATCTTGAACTCCACGCGCGGATCACGCCCTTGGTGGAGTTGCACGACGCGGAATGGGTCAGCGCCGCCCGCGACCTCGACACCTGGCCCGGTGCCCGCGAATCCGCGCGTCTGCGGATACGCCGCGACGGAACACGTCAGGCCCGCAAACTGTTCAGTCCCGCCGCGCTCGCCGACGAGCACGACCGGGAGGTGCTGCGCGAGATGGCCGCCCACGGCATGCAGGTGCGGATCACCACCACCCCGTTGCTTCAGGGAACGGTCTTCATCGACCGGCGAACCATGTTCCTGACCGATCCCGCGTCCTCGGCCTCGTCCACTCACCGTCCCCGGCATCGTACGTACACGATGAGTGCCGAACCCGCCCTGGTCAGCGGGGCGTACGCGCTGTTCGAAGCCGCGTGGGAGACGGCCACCGACCTGGCGTCCTTCTTCGATACCGACCGGCCCCGGATCGACGCGCAAGCCCGCGAGGTGCTGCACGCACTTGGCACCGGAATGACCGACGTGACAGCCTCACGCGAACTGGGCATGTCGCTGCGCACCTACCGCCGCAGGGTCGCCGAACTGCTCGTCGCCCTGGGCGCGGACTCCCGCTTCCAGGCCGGGGTGCGCGCGGGCGAGTGGGGCCTGGCCCGCGGGTGAGCAGACCCACACCCGGGTTCCAAGACCGTGCGGCGTCTCGGACCCGGGTGCCAGGCCGGTCGACGGCCTGCCTCGTGAGGGAACCCACGGCGGACTGCGCTCGGCCCGGAACGTCCGTCGCAGCCCGTGAGGTGAATCAGTCCGACTTCTCGCCGCTCTCGGCCAGGATCCTGTCACGGGCGCCGGCGAGGGCTCCCGCCATGGCCCCCTGTGGCCTGCCGAAGGTCGAGGCGGAGAACCGCGCGGGGCCGGTCTTGGCAGTGAAGGAGTGCGCGTAGGCGAATTCCCGCAGCCCCTCCTCCCCCTGCTTGCGCCCGTAGCCGCTGTCGCCGCGACCGCCGAAAGGCACCGCGGGGTTCATGGAGAACACCAGTGCATCGTTGATGCTGGTCATTCCCACGCGGAGGCGACGGGCGATGGCTTCACCGCGGTCGCGGCTGAAGACGGCGCTGCCCAGTCCGTACCGGCCGGCGTTGATGTGAGCGACGGCCTCATCGGCGTCGGCGACCTTGATGACCGCCAGCGTCGGCCCGAACGTCTCCTCCGTCGCCGCGAGGGCGTCGGGGGCCACTCCGACCAGGACGGTGGGCGCGACATAGCGGTCACCCACCGCGTCGAGGCCGCCGACGGTGGCTGTCGCGCCGCGCTCCAGAGCGTCCTTAATGTGTTCGCGGATGATCGAGGTCTGGCTCGGCAGCGGAACCGGTCCGATCTCCGCATCCTCGTCGCTGCCGACGCGTACCTGCCCGGCAAGCTCGCTGATCTTCCGGACGAACTCGTCGTGCACCGACTCGACGACGTAGGCCACTTCGAGACTGATGCAACCGTGCCCGGTGTTCTGCATGGCGCCCCACACGACGTGAGCGGCGGCTTCGTCCAGGTCGGCGTCCTCGGCGACGATGACGCCGTCCTTGCCGCCGAGTTCCAGCAGAACGGGGGTCAAGGTCTGAGCGCATTGGGCGGCCACCGTCTTACCCGTGGCGACGCTGCCCGTGAACGCGAGCTTGTCGAGGCCGGCCTCGATGAGCGCCTGACCTGTGGCCCCGTATCCGTTCAGGCTCTGCAGGACGGCCGGCAGCTCCGGAACCGCACGCTGCCAGGTTCGGACGAGCCATTCAGCGACGCCGGGCGTGATCTGGCTGGGCTTGAGGACGACGGCGTTCCCGGCTGCGAGCGCGTCGACGAGGATGGCCGCGGGAGTGAGCAGGGGGAAGTTCCACGGGCCGATGACGCCGACCACGCCGTAGGGCTGGTATTCGACCCACGCACGCTGGTTGGGCGTGGTGGGGCTGCCCGGAACCTCCCGGCGCTCCAGGACACGCGCGGCGTTGTCAGCGGCGTACTGCACATGCTCGAGCGTGCCGAGCACCTCCACGCGGGCGTCGTCGAGGGGCTTGCCGTTCTCGGCGTGAATGAGTGCGGCGCCCTCCTCACCGCTCGAAGCTATCTGCCGCCGCCACGCGCGCAGTCGCTCCGCGCGGCCCTCGAAGCCGAGGTCCCACCAGGCCCCCGAGACCGAGCGTGCGGCGGAGACGGCTGCGAGAGCCTCTTCCTTGCCGGCCACGGGGTATCGCGCGAACTCGGCTCCGGTGGCCTGGTCGATGGTGACGATCTCGGTCGCGTCGTATCCGATGACGCCGTCACGTGTGGTCGTCGGGATGGTGTCGGTCATGGGTCTTCCCCTGTCTTTCTTACGTCCGCCCGCGTGAGGCGCACCTTGAGTGAGGGCAGGTGGCGGACATGGTCTTCGGCACTGGTGGCCGCTGGACTGCAGTCGGCGTGGGCCGACGTGACGGAGGTTTGGCAGTTGGGCACCCGGCAGCCGCACATCCGGAACCGCCCTCGGCGGACGGGCGTAGCGCGGCCGTCGGAGGGCGACCCGCGGCCGGGTCGGGGGCAGCGCCGAGGTGGCGCCCGCTGCTACGCCTGCGGGTTGCGGTAGCGAGCCGCGGGGGCGGGCTGATTGCCGCCGGTGAGCAGAGCGGCCTCCGCGGCCAGGAGGGCGTCAAGGGCTGCGGCCTGGTCCTCGAGACCAGGGGCACACACGGTCTCCCCCAGGCGCAGCCCGGCAAGGCTGGCCGAGGCGACATCCTGCGGGGTCATCGCCCAGGGGATGTCGCGGCCGACGCCTTGGTTCCACTCCGTGGCCACGACGCCGGGCAGCAGCACTTGCGTACGGATGGGGGTGTCTGCCAGCTCACTTGCAAGGGTCCGGGTGAAGGCGACCGTGGCCGCCTTCGCTGCCGCGTAGAGAGTGCGTCGGGGTGCGCGTGAATCAGTGAGGCCCCCGCTGAAGGCCAGCAGTGAGGCCACCGTGATGATCGCGCCTTCTCCGGCGGCGAGCATTCCGGGAAGCGCGGCGCGGACCAGCTGAACGGGGGCCACGGCGTTGAGGGTGAGCAGGCGGTCGACGTCGGCGGGGTCGACATCGACGAGCGGGGCGTAGCCGCCGGCGCCCGCGTTGCTGACCAGCAGGCGCACGTCCCCTGCGGCGAGGCGACCGGCGACAGCGGCGATGCCCTCGTGGGTGCCGAGATCAGCGGGCAGCACCTCCACGGCTGCACCCCGGGCGCGGAGCTCCTCTGCGAAGTCGCCGAGCCGGTCCGCGCGGCGCGCCACCAGGACGAGGTCGTGGTCGTCCGCCAGCAGACGGGCGTATTCGGCGCCAATGCCGGAGGAGGCGCCGGTGATGAGAGCAATCGTGCGAGTCATACATCGAGCATGCCTCAAGCGTTAGCCTAGTGTCAAACGCTTGATGGTTATGAAGTGTCGTACACTTGGCAGGTGATACGTGATGACGAGGAGCCTGTGGGGCTCGGCGCGCTTGACCGGGTGACCTGGGCATTGCGCCGCGCGGACCTGGCGGTGCTGACACTCAAGGAACAGCGGCTACGCCCGCTGGGCATGGCCGCCGCCCACTACACCCTGCTGATGTCGGTGCACAGCGAACCAGGGCTGGCCGGCGCCGAGTTGGCCCGCCGCCTCAACGTCACTCCCCAGGCCGTCGCCTCTCTCGTGGCACGCCTGGAGGGCCGCGGGCAGTTGGAGAGGCGCGAGCACCCGCGCCACCGGCACGTGCAGGAACTGCACCTCACCGACGCCGGACGGGAAGCGCTGCGCGCGGCCGACGCGGTGATCGCCGACATCGAGCGCCACATCACCGAGGGGCTGGGGCCGGAAGAGAGCGCGCAGCTGCGGACGTTGCTCGGCCATGTGAGCAAGGCGGTGCGCAACGCCTGAGCCCGTCGGTCGACAGGCCACGCATGTGCGTCGGGGCACGGCCCGGCGCACGCCGACTCCTCCATCGCGGTCTCGCCGGCTGCCCGGGGGCTCGCCCCGCGGCGACAGCGGCGACCACTCGCTCGAAGGACTGCCCCGCCTCCTGAAGCAGGTGCGTGCCGAAGATCCCAGGGGCCCCCACCACCGCGAGCAAGGGGGCAGAGCTTCTCTGCCCCCCTTCGCTTCCCCCTCGGACACTCCCCCGTCTCTTCTCACAGCGCCGCCGCCGGTGCAGCCGGGGGGACGGGTCACGGGACGAGGACGATCTTCCCCGTCGTATGTCCGGTCATGATCTGCCGGTGCGCCGCCGCGACCTCGCGCAACGGATGGCTGGCGGCGACCAGGACCCGCAGTCGCCCGGCCCCCGCGGCTTCGGTGAGCTGCAGGCGCGCGGCGGCGCGGACTTCTGTGCCCGGGTCCGCGCCGGGCCCGCCGCCCAGGAGCTTGATGCCGGCTCGGGCCCCTCGTTCGAACCCCGCAACGCTCGCGATGCGGGACCGGTCCGCCACCAACTCCACCGAGACGTCCACCGCCTCGTCGGTGCCCACCAGGTCGGCCGCCGCGTGGACGCCCTGCGGCGCTGCCGCACGCACCCGGTCCGCCAGACCCGGCCCGTACGCGATCGGAATCGCCCCCAGGTCGCGCAGTACGTCGTGCTTGGCCGGGCTCGCCGTTCCCAGTACCGTCGCGCCCCGCTCGACGGCCAGCTGCACGGCCATCAGGCCGACGCCACCCGCGGCACCGTGGATCAGCACCGAGTCGTTCTCATGCAGGCCGATCGCTTCGAGGACGTGCACAGCGGTGACGCCCGTGACCATCAGTCCTCCCGCCTGCTCCCAGGAGAGAGCGGCGGGCTTGGGCACCACCGAGGATGCCGGGACGATGAGTTCGGCGGCATACGCGCCGGACGCTCGGTACGCGATCACCTCGTCGCCGATCCGGATCGGGCCCGCGGGGCCGGTCGCGTCGGCACCGACAGCGGTCACCACACCGGCCGCTTCGGCGCCGAGCCGCATCGGCAGGTTCGCCGGATCGGTTCCGAAGGCGCCGCTGTACGTCTTGTGGTCGAAGGGGTTGACGCCGGCGGCGCGAACCTCGATGCGCACCTGACCCGGCCCGGGCTCCGCTACGGCGACATCGATCACCGACAGCACCTCGGGACCACCGTAGGCACGCGCTACTACTGCTTCGCTCATGTCAGACGACAACACGGTGCTGGAAGGGCCGATTCCCCTTCGCGGGTAATTTTTTGAGCGGAGCGCTCCGCTCCGATAGCTTGGGCGGCGACCGATCACCCGACATGGAAGGACACATGAACGCCACGACCAAGCCCACGGCCCTGGTGACCGGCGGCAGCCGGGGAATCGGTGCTGCCACGTCGCGTGCATTGGCAGCTCGCGGCTACCGCGTAGCCGTCAACTACTTCTCTCACCGCGAAGCGGCCGACCAGGTGGTCAAGCTCATCGAGGCCGACGGCGGCGAAGCCTTCGCCGTGCAGGCCGACGTGTACGACCCCATCCAGGCGGCCGAACTGCTGGAGCACTCCGCAGTCGGCGGGCGCTTGGACGTCCTTGTCTGCAACGCCGGCGCTCGCTTCACCCCCACTTCTGTGCAGACCCTCGCCTGGGACGACTTCAGGACGAAGGTGACGGACGAACTCACATCCGTCTACACGCTCACCCAGCGGGCACTGGAGCTCATGGGCGCCCAAGGGCAGGGCCGGATCGTGTATGTCTCCAGCGCCGTGGCCGATGGTCCGCCCGCCCCGGGCATGGCCGCCCATGGCACCGCCAAGGCCGCTCTGAACACCTTCGCCCGCTTCGTCGCCCATGAGGCCGGTCCGCTCGGCGTCAACGTCAATGTCGTGGCACCGGGTTACGTCCGCACGGAGAGCAGCGCGCGCGTCCCGCAGGAGTTCCAGCGGCGGCTGGCGGAGAACACGCCCCTGGGGCGGGTCGCGGAACCGGAGGACGTGGCCCGGGCGATCGTGATGCTCCTCGGCGAGGAAGCCGCCTTCGTCACCGGCGAGGTGCTCACCGTCGACGGTGGGTACGGCCTGGCTCGCCGGTAGAGGAAAATACCTGTCCATGGGTGACACACAGACCGGTGGACCGCGCGGCCGCCGGCGGGAGGCGGACCGCAACGACGCCCGCCTCATGCGGGCTGCGCGCGAAGTCTTCGCCGAGCTCGGCTGGGACGCCCCCGTCTCGGAGATCGCCCGCCGGGCAGGCATCGGCATGGGGAGCCTCTACCGCCGTTACCCCAGCAAGGAACTGCTGGCTCAGCGGATGCGGATCGTGGGGATGGAACAGCTCGTCACCCAGGCCCGCACCGCCCTCGCCGAGGAACCCGATCCATGGGCGGCCTTCGCCCGCTTCCTGCGGGACGCGCTCTCGGCCCAGGGTGCGGGCGGCCCGCTGCTCCCGCTGGTGGGCGGCCGACTGCCGGCCACCGACGACATCGTGGCCGCAGCCGGTCTGCTTCGGGCCGCCCTCGACGACCTGGTGGACGGCGCCCACCGCGCAGGCGTGCTGCGCACCGACTTCACCTCCGCCGACGTGCCCTTGCTGCTGGAACACCTCACCGCGCGGATCCCCGTCACCGACGAACGCGCCACCACGCTCCACCTGCGGTACCTGGATCTGATCCTCGCCGGACTGCACACGTCGACCACCGACGGGCCCACCGCGTTGCGGAGCCCGGCTCCGGACTGGGCGGAACTGAGCGAGCTGTGGAACGCGCCCAAGAAGTGAACCTCCGGCGGAGTGCGACCTGGCTTGATGGGGCGCTGTCAGATCCTGCGGTGTCTTGGAACACGCTGACCCAGTCGCGGGCGATCAGCGATACGACCGGCGAGTGGAGGCTCCTGCGTCATCAGAGTTCCAGAGACTGGCTCGCGGCGACAGGTGCGGCAGCCGGGCCGCGGCCTGATGCGTGAAGCTCCGAGCGAGGGAGCCGGCGCCGACGCCGCGTGCCAGCAGGCCCACATCGACACCGACGGGGTCCATGCGCCGTAGGCCGAACCCGGGTTGGTCGCGGGTCCGCCGGCGACGGACGACCGGTCACACGGCAGAACCGAGCTCAAGCAGTCCGTCGTGACACCCGACCCCGCGATCCATGGCAAGCACGGGCACATAGGCCGGCTTTCCGCCACGCGCCGGTGGACCCGTCCGGCATCCTGACCGGCGCGTCCCTCCTCGCGGGAGCGTCGCCAGATCTCGGCCGTTTCGGTCACGCTGTCGTATCCCCCGCCCGCCGATACGGGGCAGCAGTCCACGACGCAAGGAAGCGCAGTCCGTCATGGGACGGGGTCCCGGGCTCAGCCGTCATGATCACCAGCTGCTGTGCCGGGTCGGCTGTCGAGGTCAGGCTGTCCCAGTCGAGAGTGAGGTCACCGGCGACCGGATGGCTCAGCCTCTTTGAGCCGACTTGCAGGAAGGGCACCTGGCGGCCTGCCCACCACTGCCGAAAGTCGGCGTCGATCACCGACAGCTCGCCGACCAGTGCGGTCAACTCGGGGTCGCCAAGGCTCTGTGCGGCCTCCACGCGCAGTTGGGCGACGCAGCTCCGGGCGATCGTCCTCCAGTCGGGGTAGAGCTCCCGGAAGCGGGGGTCGGTGAAGAGCAGCCGGGCGTAGTTGCGCTTCTTCTCAGGTATTTGCTCGAAGTCTGTGAGCAGAGCGGCGGTCAGGGCATTCCAGGCCAGGATGTCCATGTGCCGACCCAGGACGAGCGCGGGGGTCCCGGTCAGTTCGTCCAGGAGACGTCTGAGTTGCGGCTGGACCTTCTGCGCCGGCAGGCGGCGCGGCGCGCACTCATCCTTCGCTGCCAGGGCGAACAGGTGGTCACGCTGGTCATCGTCGAGATGCAGGACCCGAACGAGGGTGGCGAGCACCGAGGTCGGCACGGGCGCGCGCCCCTGTTCCAACCGCGTGTAGCGGTCGGTGCTGATCCCCGCGAGCTGGGCGACCTCCTCCCTGCGAAGCCCCGGCACTCGCCGGGGCGCCCGGGACTCGGGCAGACCCACGGTGCGCGGGCTGAGTTGCGCCCGGCACACCTTGAGGAATTCTCCCAGTTCAGGCAAACGCGCCTTGCTGTACATAGCAGCTAGTGTCGCAGCGCTCAACGGAACAGTGAGGGGGAGAGTTTTCTCCCAGGGTCTGGACAGTCGCCTTTGCTTTTCTCGAGTGAGCGAGGCCGTGAGGCGAGGTGGGGCGAGTTCGCCGGCGACGCGGTGCTGGAACCTTTTCATGCCCAGCCTGCGCGACGGCATCTGACGGCTTCCCGACCATTGCCCGAAGTCCTTGTCCGGCATGGGGCGTTCGCCGACCGGACCAGCCTCGGGCGACCAGTCCGCGTACAGCGTCCGCATGGACGGATCGGTGACTCAACTCGGCCCTCCGCACCTTGAGGAATTTGGCCTGCGCCAAGGGGGTAAGGATTGCTCCCCTGGATAAGCCATTCCCACAGTGGAATTCTCCCCTGTGCAGGCTCGCACGAGGATGGCAGGGTCGACCACGCGGCAGGCGAACAAGCCGTCAGCCGCCCATCGCAGCCACATACTCACTCGACCGCGTCGCCGACGCCTTCGCGGAGCTGGAGCATCGGCACACCCGAGGCGAAATCGTCCAGATCCCCTTACCGAACCACGCATTTGCGAACCGAGGCCACGAAAGGGGCACGCCATGGTCGAAACTGTTTCCTTCAGAAACAAGGAAGTAGAGATTGCGGGACACCTCCATCTGCCAGAAAACTTCAGCGAAGACAAGAAATATCCGGCACTCGTCGGAATTCATCCGGCCGGCGGCGTAAAGGAACAGACCATCGGCCACTACGCCAAGAGGCTCGCTGAGCAAGGATTCGTCACCGTCGTCTACGACTCCTCCTACCAAGGAGCGAGCGGTGGCGAACCCCGCCTCCTGGAAGACCCCACGACCCGGGTGGAAGACGCTCGCTGTGCAGCCGACTTCCTCACCGCTCTTCCGTTCGTCGACTCCGACCGCATGGGGGTCTTCGGCATTTGCGCCGGCGGCGGCTACGCGATCAGCGTGGCCCAGACCGAACGTCGCTTCAAGGCAGTGGCTACCGTCAGCGCGGCTCCGATGGGTGAGGGTTCCAGGGGCTTCCTGGGGCATCTGTCCCCGGTAGCCGAGCAGATCGGCACGCTGGAAATGGTCGCCCAGCAGCGCACGGCGGAAGCAGCGGGAGCACAGCCTCTCTACGCCCCGTTCGTCCCGGAAACGCTGGAGGAGATCAACGAAAGCACGCCGGACCTCCTGCGCGAAGGCTACGACTACTACCGGACGCCACGAGGTCAGCACCCCAATTCGAAGGGCCGTTTCCTGCTGACCAGCATGGACAAGATGTTCGCCTTCTCGGCGTTCGACCAGATCCCGGAACTGCTCACACAGCCGTTGCTCCTCATCGCAGGGAGCAAGGCGGACACCAAGGTGTTCAGCGACCAGGCCTACGAGCTTTCCAAGGGACCGAAGGAGTTGTTCGTCGTCGACGGCGCGACTCATATCGCACTGTACGACGTGCCTGAGTACGTGGATCAGGCGATCCCCAAGATGGCGGAGTTCTTCACCATCCTCTAGGGGTCCACAGATTTTCGAGGAGACCGATCGCCATGCCCCATCCGAACCGCACCAATATCGCCATTGCCTTTCATTCGGGCTACGGCCACACAGCTGTCGTCGCCGAAGCCGTGGCGCGTGGCGCGGCGGGAACCGGCGCCGAGGTGGTCTCGATCCCCGTGGACACCATCACCGACGAGCAGTGGGCGCAGTTGGACGCCGCGGACGCGATCATCTTCGGTGCCGCCACGTACATGGGTACCGCCTCCGCGGCCTTCCACGAGTTCGCCGAGGCCAGCAGCAAGCGCTGGTTCTCCCATGCCTGGGGGGACAAGCTTGCCGCAGGCTTCACCAATTCCGGGGCCAAGAGCGGCGACAAGTCGTCCACCCTGGGCTACTTCGCCACCTTGGCCGCCCAGCACGGCATGCACTGGATCAGCCTGGGTCTGATGCCGGGCTGGGATTCCACCACGGGCAGCGAGGACGACATCAACCGGCTGGGGTTCTTCATGGGTGCCGGCGACCAGAGCCCGACCGACGCCGGTCCGGAAGCGGTCCACAAGTCGGACATCGCCACCGCCGAGCACCTGGGTGCGCGCGTCGCGCGCCAGGCAGCGGTCTTCCGCGCCGGACGGGCCGCTCTCGCCGCCTGATCACCAGGCCTTCTTTCCGTATTCGAGCCACCACCCCCCGCAAGGAGCAACCATGTCCGACTCCCCGAGCCTCGCCCTCATCCGCCGGCTGTACGAGTCCGGAATGTCCCCGGAGGTCACCAGCGAGGTCATGGCCTCCGACCTCGTGTGGGACATCACCCCCGGCTTCCCGAACAGCGGCGTGTACCACGGTTGGGCCAGCGCGGCGCAGGACTTCTTCGGCAGGACGATGCCGAACTACGAGTCGTTCGGCGCGGTGCCCGAGGAGTTCTACGCGGACGACGAAGGCCACGTCTTCGTGTTCGGGCACTACCACGCCGAGACGAAGACCGGGATCAAGGCCGACGTCCGGTTCATCCACCTGTGGACCGTCCGCGACGGCAAGGCCGTGAGCATGCGGCAGGCCGCCGACAGCCATGTCCTCCAGGAAGCCCTCAAGGGCTGAGCCCCCCTACCCGTTAGGAGTCACTCATGGCGAAGATCCTCTTCGTGATCACCGCGTCCGACCACTGGACGCTGGCCGACGGAACCCGGCAGCCGGCCGGCTTCTGGGCCGAGGAAGCAATCGGCCCGTACCAGGTCTTCAAGGAGGCCGGATACGAGATCGCGGCCGCGACCCCCGGCGGCGTGCCGCCCACCGCCGATGCGCTCAGCCTCACCGCGGAGTTCAACGGCGGCGAGGAAGGCGCCCAGCGCATGCGGACCGCCCTGCGCGAGGCGACCGAGCTGGCCAACCCGATGCGCATCGAGGACGTGACCATCGACGACTACGTGGCCGTTTTCTACCCCGGCGGCTGGGGCCCGATGGAGGACCTGCCGGACAACGCCGCCTCCGGCAAGCTGCTCACCGATTGGCTCACCTCGGGCAAGTTGGTGTCGCTGGTGTGCCACGGCCCCGCGGCGCTGCTGGCCACCATCGGCCCGGACGGGACGTCCCCGTTCGCCGGCTACCGCCTGACCGGCCTCTCCAACGCCGAGGAGAAGCTCAACGGTCTCGCTGATCGCGCGAAGTGGCTGTTGCAGGACCGCCTCGTGGGCGAACTCGGCGCGGACTACCGCGAGACCGAACCGTTCGCCCCGCACGTGGAGGTTGACCGCACCCTGTACACCGGCCAGAACCCGGGCTCGGCCGTCCCCCTGGCTCAGGAACTGGTCAAGGCACTGAGCTGACAACTGATCTCTCCTCCTCACAGCGCCGGGCTTCTGTGCAAGGCTGCACATCATGAACCGCAATCCCCATCTGAACGAGCTGGGTGAGTTCCTCAAGGCCCGCCGTGCCGAGCTCAGCCCCTCCCAGGTCGGACTTCGCGGAGGGCAACGGCGGCGCGTGAGCGGTCTACGTCGTGAGGAAGTGGCCCTGCTCGCCGCGATCAGCACCGAGTACTACACGCGCATCGAGCAGGGCCGCCTGCAGGCATCGGCCCCGCTGCTCGACGAGATCGCACAGGTGCTCCGCCTGAACGACGACCAGCGCACCTACCTCTTCGACCTCGCGGCGAAAGATCGGGGGCGCCCGTCCGCGTCGCACGAGCGCCAGCAGGTGGACACACAGCTGCAGCGCATGCTGGACGACCTCACCGCCTCCCCCGCCTTCGTCATCGGCCGACGCACCGACATCCTGGGCTGGAACCAGCTCGCCGCCGCCTTGTGGACCGATTTCGGACACTATCCGGAACAGGAGCGCGTGTTCGTCCGGCTGCTGTTCATCGAACCCTGGATGCGCGAGTTGTACGCGGACTGGGAGGAGGTCACCCGGCTGGCCATCGCCCAGCTGCGTATGGAGAGCGCACGCTATCCCGACGACCAGCGCCTCACCGCACTGGTCGAGGAACTCTCCGCCCGCGACGCACAGTTCCGGCAATGGTGGACCGAACACGACGTCGCGGCGCGGGGAAAGGGCACCAAGAAGCTTCGTCACCCGGTGGTGGGCGAGCTGACCCTCGACTGGAACACGCTCACCTGCGGCACGGACCCGGACCAGCACATCATCGTGTGGAACGCCGAACCCGGATCCCCGTCCCACGACGGACTGCGCCTCCTGGCCTCCTGGGCCGCGGACCAGAAACGGGCGGCGTCCGACACCGTCACCTGAGCCCCCGCCCGCGGGCGTCCGCAGGGGGAGAAATCCCTCCCCGCGGCCATCCGCGCTCGGGATGAGCCTGCCTCAGACTGCCCTCTTACTCTCAACGGCATACCACAGCGCGGCCAACAGAAGCATCGCGTCTCTCACCGGTGCCCGTGTCATGGAGGGAGGGATTCGTCCCCCCAATAACTGCATCCCGGCCAAGATCCTTCCCCTTTTCCCGGCGCGCGCGGGGCGGAAATGTCGGACACCTCAACGACCGCATGCCGAGCAATGAGGTAATTCGATGAAGGCTGTAGGTTTCACGGAATTCGGCGGGCCGGAGGTGCTTCAGATCCTGGAGCTGCCCACGCCCGAGGCCGGTCCGGGCGAGGTGCGCATCCGGGTGCACGCCGCTACCGTCAACGCGGTCGACGCCCTCCAGCGCAGCGGACCCGCCCGGTCGCCGGACGCCCAGCCACCGTTCGTTCCCGGCATGGAAGCCGCAGGGGTCGTGGATCAGATCGGCCCGGGTACGGGCACGGATCTGAGCCTCGGCGACCGCGTGATGGCGATCGTGCTCCCCGACGGCGTGCACGGCGCCTACGCCGAGCGGGTCGTGGTCCCGGTGAACTCGGTCGTCCGCGCCCCCCACGGCGCGACCGACGCACAGGCCGCGTCGCTGCCGATGAACGGCCTCACCGCGCGCCTGGCCCTGGACACGCTCGGCCTGGAACCCGGCCAGACCCTCGCGATCACCGGAGCGGCCGGCGCGGTCGGCGGCTACGCCGTCCAGCTGGCCAAGGCGGACGGGCTGCACGTGGTGGCCGACGCCTCGGACCAGGACGAGACCCTGATCAAGGAACTCGGTGCCGACGTCGTACTCCGTCGCGGCGCCGAGTACCCGGACCGGATACGCGCGGAGGTCCCGGAGGGCGTCGACGGACTCGTCGACGCCGCGTCGCTCGGCGCCCTCTGCGCTCGGGCGGTCCGCGACGGCGGCCGGGTGGTGACACTGCGCGGCTACGACGGCCCCGGCGAGCGAGACGTCGCCTACGAGCCGATCGTCGTGTTCAGCTACGCCATGGAGCACGCCAAGCTCGACCAGCTCCGGCAGCAAGCGGAGGAAGGCCGCATCACCCTCCGGATTGCGAAGACGTTCCCGGCGGAACAGGCCGCCGAAGCGCACCGGCTCCTCGCCGCGGGCGGTGTGCGGGGTCGGCTGATCCTGACGTTCTGATCCGAGGCGCGCACCGCTCGGTCCGCCCGAGGGGGGTATGGATTCCTCCCCTGGATAAGCCATTCCCAGGATGGAATTCTCCCCTTTGCGGGCTCGCACGAGGATGGCAGGGTCGATGCGCGACCCCCAGGTAGTAATTGCTTTCCGCACGTCACCGAAGTTGGTATTTCCCTGCGGCAGGCGGAGGCTGAAACACACGCTAGGAGCATCACCCCATGTCCGAACGGAAGAAGTTCGCGCCGCCGGCGATCCAGGAATTCGCCCCGAAGCTCGCGGAGGTGACCGACACGGTCCTGTTCGGCGACATCTGGGAGCGGCCGGGCCTGTCCCCTCGCGATCGCAGCCTGGTCACGGTCACCGCTCTCGCCGCCCTGTACCGGGGCGACCAGCTCACCTTCCACCTCGGCAAGGCGCTGGAGAACGGCGTGACCAAGGACGAGCTGATCGAGGCCATCACCCATCTGGCCTTCTACGCCGGATGGCCCAATGCCATGACCGCGATGACCCAGCTCAAGGAGATCGTGGACAAGGCCGACCAGTCCGGCTGATGCACCTCCGCCCGCCCCCGCGGCAGCGTCACACGCGTGGCGGCGACCTCATCGAGGCTCAACCCGGCGACGTCATCCAGACGCCCCCGGGTGAGGAGCACTGGCACGGCGCCGGACCCGACCGGTTCATGATCCACTCGGTCCGCGCTTCAGGACCGGTACGCGTCCCTGACACCACGACAGACGCCAAGAGTTGGGAAGGCACATGAGAGCGACCATCCTTCACGCGCCGGGGGACATCCGGGTGGAGAACGCCCCGGAACCGAAGATCACGGCATCGACGGACGCGGTGATCCGTACCGTCGCCACCTGTGTGTGCGGCTCCGATCTGTGGAGTTACCGCGGTGTCCTGCCGGTCGCCGAGGCGCAGCCGATCGGCCACGAGTACGTCGGCATCGTCGAGGAGGTAGGCGGCGACGTCTCGAGCGTCAGGCCGGGCCAGTTCGTCATCGGTTCCTTCGTCGCCTCCGACAACACCTGTCCGATCTGCCAGGCCGGCTACCACACCTCCTGCCAGCACGCGCAGTGGGTGAACGGCGCCCAGGCCGAGTACGTTCGCGTCCCCCTCGCCGACGGCACCCTGGTCGCCGTTCCGGAGCAGCCGGCCGAGGCGCTGATCCCGGACCTGCTGGCTCTGTCCGACGTCATGGGCACCGGCTGGTACGCCGCCGAGGCAGCCGAGGTCAAGCCCGGTTCGACGGCCGTGGTCGTCGGTGACGGCGCGGTGGGCCTGTCCGGCGTCATCGCCGCGAAGGAACTGGGCGCCGAGCGCATCATCGCCATGAGCCGACACGATTCCCGGCAGAAGCTGGCCCTGGAGTTCGGCGCCACCGACATCGTCACCGAGCGGGGCGAGGAAGGCGTCGCCCGCGTCAAGGAACTGACGAACGGCATCGGCGCCGACTCCGTCCTCGAGTGCGTCGGCACCCAGGAGTCGCTGCACCAGGCCCTGCAGTCCGCCCGCCCGGGCGGCAACGTCGGCTTCGTCGGCTTCCCGCACGGTTCGCAGATCGACGGCCAAGAGCTCTTCTTCTCCCACGTCGGCCTGCGCGGTGGCCCCGCCCCCGTGCGCGCCTACCTTCCCGACCTGATCGACCGCGTCCTCAGCGGCCGTATCAACCCGGGCAGGGTCTTCGACCTCACCCTGACGCTGGACGAGGTCGCCGAAGCCTACAAGGCCATGGACGAGCGCCGCGCCATCAAGACGCTGCTGCGTCCGTGACCTGAAGCCACCGAGCAGCAGCGGCCCTTGGACCGTCGCAACCACCGAGCAGTGCAGACCCGACCGTCATGACCAGCGAGGCGATCGCCACCGTCGAGGCATGCTTCAAGGCCGTCGGCACCCGCGGCCTGGAGCGGGCCCTCTCCCACTTCACACCCGACGCGACCTGGACGATCCCGGGCGACCCGGCGCTGACGCCCTGGGCGGGACTTGGCACCGGGCGGGCCCGTACGCCTCGCAAGAGCGACCCGCTCCGCTCTCCGCGTCCCCAACCACCGCCGCGAGATTCATCCGCCCTCACCGGATCCAGAGAGATTGGAGAATCACCGATGCCGACATGGACGAGCGGCGAGCTCAACCTCATCGCAAAGGCCGACGAGTTGGAGATGGCGCCGCGCCGCGGTAACGGCACCCTGCGAAGGCCGGTGCCGATCTGGGTCGTCCTCGACGGTGAGGAGCTGTACGTCCGCTCCTTCCGAGGTACGAGCGGCGGCTGGTGGCGCACGGCGCGCACCACCCACGAAGGGCACATCCGCTCCGGCGGCGTGGACAAGGACGTCACCTTCGTCGAGGTGACGGACTCCGAGACCAACGACCGCATCGACACCGCGTACCGCACCAAGTACGGCCGCTTCGGCGACGCGTACATCAACCCCATGGTCGCCGCACGCTCGACAACCCTGCGGCTGCTCCCCCGATGAACACGACGATCCCGGTGGCAGCAGCTGCTCCCCCATCGGCATCCGTCCCCTCCCAGGAGTAAGCGCCATGCTCGGTCTCGAACTCGTCGTCGCCCTGGGCGCGGCCGTACTGCTGGGCAACGTCCTGGGCCGGCGCTTCCACGTCGCGCCGCCCATCGTGCTGCTCGTCGTGGGCGCGCTGCTCGGTCTCGTCCCGGCCGTCCGCCAGGCCCAACTCCCGCCCGAAGTAGTGCTGTTGCTCTTCCTTCCCGTGCTGTTGTACTGGGAGAGCCTGACCACGTCCATGCGGGAGATCCGTACGAACCTGCGCGGCATCGTCCTGCTCAGCACGGTCCTGGTGATCCTCACCGCGGGGGCTGTGGCGGTAGCCGGCCACGTGCTCGGACTGCCATGGGGACCGGCGTGGGCGCTGGGCGCGGCCGTCGCTCCCACCGACGCCACAGCGGTCAGCGCCCTGGCCGGCTCCCTGCCGCGGCGTCAGATCACCGTGCTCCGAGCGGAGAGCCTCGTCAACGACGGCACCGCGCTGGTCATCTACGGCCTGGCGGTCGGCATCACCGTCGGCGAGGAACACCTCACCCTGCCGCACGTCGGAGCACTGTTCCTGCTGGCATACGGCGGTGGGGCCGCGGTCGGCGTGGCGGTCGCCTGGATCAACATGAACCTGCGCCGCCGCCTGGACGATCCCCTGCTCGGCAATCTCGTCATGATCCTGGCGCCGTTCACGGCGTATCTGCTCGCGGAGCTGATTCACGCCTCCGGTGTCCTGGCGGTCGTCGTGAGCGGGTTGATCATGGCTCAGGTGGCACCGAGCCTCATCCGGGCCGAGCACCGGCGCCAGGCACTGGCCTTCTGGCCGCTGGCCACGTTCATCATCAACGGCGCGCTGTTCGTCCTGGTCGGAGTGGAACTCCAATACGCGCTCCGGCACCTGAGCCGGCCCGACCTCCGAGACGCCCTGATCGCGATCGGCGTGGTCAGCGTGGTGCTGGTCGCGGTCCGGTTCGTGTTCCTCTTCTCCTCCGCCTACCTGATCCGCGCCGTCGACCGGCGTCCCGAGCAGCGGCTGCGGAGAATGAGTCACCGGGCGCGTGTCGTCAGCGGGTTGGCCGGCTTCCGGGGCGCGGTGTCGCTCGCCGTGGCGCTCTCGGTACCGGAGACCCTCGACTCCGGCGCCCCCTTCCCCGACCGTGCCTTCATCGTCTTCGTCACCTCCGGCGTCATCGTGGTGACCCTCGTGGTGCAGGGACTGCTGCTGCCCGGAGTCGTGCGCTGGGCCCGGCTGCCGCGCGACACCTCCGTCGACGAGGAAGAGGTGCTCGCCGAGACCAAGGCGACCGAGGAAGCCATCGAGGCACTGCCCCGACTCGCTGCCGAACAGGGCACCACCCCGAAGGTCACGGAGTGGCTGCGCCAGGAGTACGAGGCCCACCTGGCGACCGTACGGGCCAAAGGCACGGGCACCGACGGCGATCCCGCCCTGCTCCACAACCGCCACTACACCGACCTCCGCCTCGCCCTGATCGCCCACAGACGCGCAACCGTCGTACGCCTGCGCGACGAGCGAGAGATCGACGACACCGTGCTGCGCCGGCTCCAGGCCACCCTGGACAACGAAGAGGTGCGGCTGGCCGGACGTGAGCAGGTGGAGTAAGCCGAGTTCGCCATCCAGTCCCCCCGAGCCCCACCAGAACGGATCCCCGTCATGTCCTCCGGCCTCATCGACGTCCACGCCCACCTCCTGCCCGACTTCTACGTCCAGCAGGCGGCAGCGGCGGGCCACGCCCACCCCGATGGCATGGGCGGCTGGCCGTCGTGGTCCGTGAAAGCGCACCTGGACCTGATGGATCGCAACGGCATCGAGACCGCGATGCTGTCCATGTCCTCCCCCGGCGTGCACTTCGGCGACGACAAGGCGGCCCGACTCCTCGCGCGGCGCGTCAACGAGTACACCGCCGAACTGACCCGAGACCACCCCGGCCGCTTCGGCAACTTCGTGTCCCTCCCCCTTCCGGACGTGGACGCCTCGTTGGAGGAGATCGCCTTCGCCTACGACGAACTCGACGCCGACGGCGTGGCCCTGCTGACCCACACGCACGGTGTGTACCTGGGCGACCAGCGCCTCGAACCGGTCTTCGCGGAACTCGACCGCCGCCGGGCCGTGGTCTTCCTGCACCCCACCTCGCCGGTGGGCTGGGAACAGTCCGCACTCGGTCGACCGCGGCCGATGGTCGAGTACATCTTCGACACGGCCCGCACCGTCACGGACCTGGTGATGGCGGGCGTCGTGACGCGGTATCCCCGCATCCAGGTGATCGTTCCGCACTGCGGTGGCGCGGTACCCGTCCTGGCCGACCGCATCAACGAGTTCATGAGACTCTTCCTGCCCTCGGAGGACACACCCGCCAAGGACGCGGTGCAGCAACTACGAGGCCTGTATTACGACATGGCGGGCACAGCCTTCCCACGCCAGGTCCCAGCGCTGCTGAAGCTCGTCGATCCGGACCGCGTGCTGTTCGGCAGCGACTACTGCTGGACGCCTCCCCCACTGGCCGACGCCCACATCGCGGCGATCGACGCGGCCGAGTCACCGGTGGAGGGAACCACATGGCGGTCCCTGACGACGGCCAACGCCCAGCGCCTGTTCCCGGGAACGGCGCGGTAAGGCCAGCGTCGACCGGTATTCACATCAACAAGGAGGAAAAATGCACACGCGAACGCTCGGGCAGGACCTCCGGGTATCCGCCATCGGCCTCGGCGCCATGGGAATGTCCCAGAGCTACGGCCCCAACCCCGGTGATCGGACCGACATGATCGCCGTGCTCCGCGGCGCCGTCGACCGCGGCGTCACGTTCTTCGACACCGCTGAGGTGTACGGCCCCTACGTCAACGAGGAGCTCGTCGGCGAGGCCCTCGGTCCGGTCCGTGACCAAGTGGTGATCGCCACGAAGTTCGGATTCCGCATCGAGAACGGTGCCTCAGTCGGACTCGACAGCCGGCCCGAGCGGATCCGTGCCGTCGCCACGGCCTCCCTCGAACGGCTCGGGGTCGAGAGGATCGACCTGTTCTACCAGCACCGCGTGGATCCCGAGGTACCGATCGAAGACGTCGCCGGCACGGTGGCCGAGCTCGTGCAGGAGGGCAAGGTTCGCTCCTTCGGGCTCTCGGAGGCCAGTGCGGAGACCATCCGCCGTGCTCACTCGGTCCACCCGGTGACGGCGGTGCAGAGCGAGTACTCGCTGTGGACCCGGGATCCCGAGCCGCAGGTCCTGCCGACGTGCGCGGCGCTCGGGATCGGCTTCGTACCCTTCAGCCCGCTCGGCAAGGGGTTCCTGACCGGAGCAGTGGACGCGTCGACGTCTTTCGCGGACGGCGACGTCCGCTCGACGATTCCGCGGTTCACAGCCGAGAACCGAGCGGCGAACCAGGCTCTCGTCGAGCACATCTCAGCGCTCGCGCGGGCCAAGGACGCCACACCGGGGCAGGTCGCGCTCGCCTGGCTGCTCGCGCGGCATCCGTCGATCGTCCCGATTCCCGGAACGCGGCGCATCGCGCGTATCGAGGAGAACATCGGCGCCACCGAGCTGCCGCTCTCCGCCGACGAACTGGCGGACCTCAACGAACTGGCCGGCCGGGTCGGGGTGCAGGGAGACCGCTACAACGAGCACCACATGTCGCTGGTCGACAAGTAACTTCCGCTCCGCTGGCTGACACCGCCAGTTCATCGTTGTAGACCACGCTGGTCAGGGCCGGAAGGTGCGGCGGTAGGTGTCGGGTGGGACGCCGACGCTGCGGTGGAAGTGGCGGCGCAGGGTGGTTGCGGTGCCCATGCCGGTGGCCGTTGCGATGGTGTCCACGGTGGCGTCGGTGGTCTCCAGCAGTTCCTGGGCGTGGCGAATGCGCTGGGTGTGGAGCCATTGCAGTGGCGTGGTGCCGGTGAGGTGCTTGAAGTGGCGGCCGAGGTGGCGTGAGCTCATGCGGGCCTGGCGGGCCAGGTCCTCCACGGTCAGCGGCTGGTCCAGCCGCTCCAGCGCCCAGGGGAAGAGCTCGCCCAGGGGGTGGTTGCCTGGGGCGGGGAGGGGGGTGGCGATGAACTGGGCCTGGCCGCCGTCGCGGTGGGGTGGGATGACCAGGCGTCGGGCGATCTTGTTGGCGTTGGCCGAGCCGTGGTCGAGGCGGACCAGGTGCAGGCACAGGTCCATGGCGGCGGCCTTGCCCGCGGAGGTGAGGACGTCGCCGTTGTCGACGTAGAGGACGTCCGGATCGACGGTGGCCACCGGGTGGCGCCGGGCCAGTTCCCGCGTGTGGGCCCAGTGTGTGGTGGCGCGCCTGCCGTCGAGCAGTCCTGCCGCGCCCAGGACGAAGGCGCCCGTGCACAGTGAGGCCACGCGAGCACCGGCCGCGTGGGCCGCACGCACCGCCTCGACCAGCTCGGCGGGCGGGTCGCGGTCGGTGTCGGCCCAGCCAGGGACGATCACTGTGTCCGCGTGCGCGAGGTGCTCGAATCCGTGGTCGGGTTCCAGGCGGAAGCGGCCCACGTGCACCGGACCGCTCCCGCAGAGGGAGAAGTCGTACCACGGGTCCACGATGTGGGTCAGGTCGGTTCCGAAGACCTCGACGGCCACGGACAGTTCGTAGTGGAGCATGCCGTCGGTGATGGCCAGTGCAACAGCGGTCATGTCCGAAACTGTACGCGGCATGTCGTTTCCGACACTCGTGCGGGGCGCTGCCGGAGGGACAGGATGTGGGTGTCAGGCCGCAGCGGATCGACCTCGCAGCGGGCGTTCGAGTACACGGGGAGCAGTCTCATGGCGTCAGGTCAGCTGGTGACGGTGTTCGGCGCATACGGTCACACCGGGCGGTTCGTGGTCGCGGAGCTGGCCGCGCGTGGGTTTGTCCCGGTGCTGTCCGGGCGCAATGTGCAGACCTTGGAGGAACTTGCCCACGAGCACGGGCTGGAGGCCCGGGTGGCGTCGGTCGACGACCCGGCCTCGCTGGACCGGGCCCTGGCGGGAACGGCGGCGGTCATCAACTGCGCCGGCCCCTTCGCCTCGACCGTCGGCCCCGTGATCGAGGCCGCGCTCCGCGCGAAGATCCCCTACCTGGACGTGGCCGCCGAACTCGAGGCCAACCTCGACACCTTCGCCCATTACCGCGAACGGGCCCGGGACGCGGGAGCGGTGATCGTCCCGGCCATGGCCTTCTTCGGCGGCCTCGGCGACCTCCTGGCCACCGCTGCGATGGGCGACTGGACCGAGGCCGACGAGGCGCACATCGCCTACGCGCTCAGCAACTGGCACCCCACCGCCGGTACCCGGCTCTCGGGCGCGGTCTCCCGCGAGAGACGCGGCGCCCACCGCCTGCGCTACAGCGGCGGACAGTGGGAACACCGCACCGACGCCGCGCCCGTCCTGGAATGGACCTTCCCGGAACCGATGGGCCGCAGGCCGGTGATCGGGGAGTTCACGATGGCGGACGTCGTCACCGTCCCCCAGCACCTCTCCATCCCCGACGTGACCACCTACATGACCGCCGAGGCGGCCCGAGACGTCACCGCCCCCCACACGCCGGCCCCGACGGCCACCGACGAGAGCGGGCGCTCGAACCAGACCTTCCTCGTCGACGTCGTCGTCCGCTCCGGCGGAGCCGAACGCCGGGCCACGGCCCGCGGCCAGGACATCTACGCCGTCACGGCGCCTCTCGTCAGCGAGGCCCTCGAGCGCGTCCTTACCGGCCGTACCAAGGCCGTCGGCGTCGTCTCCGCCGGCGAGATCTTCGATGCCCCCGACTTCCTGCACGCGCTCGCCCCGCACATCACACTCGACCTGGTTTTGGTCTGAACCCGGTCTTGGTGGGTCAGCGGGCGAGGGAGACGGCGAAGGGCTTGAAGCCGTGTCGGCGAAGAATGTGGGGCACGACCAGGATCATGGCCTCGGTGGCGCGGGCCGTGGTGATGTCGCCTAGGTCCTCGATCCGTTCGGGCTGCCAGCCCAGGTCGCCGAGCAGGCCGGTGACGGTCCTCTTCGCGTGTTCGTCGTCGCCCGAGAGATAGGCGGTCGGTGGGGTGGCCAGGGCCTCGGGAGCGGTCATGACCGTGAAAAGCATGGTGTTGAGGGTCTTGACCACATGGGTGTCGGGGAGCGCTGCCTGGAGCTTCTCGGCGAGGCTGCTGCCGGGATAGCACAGGTCGCCGGGCAGACCGTCATCGTCGTCGCGGGTGGCGTTGGAGACGTCGACGAGGATCTTGCCGGCGAGGTCGGTGCGCAGTTCGGTGAGGCGGTCCAGGGAGCTGTCGCCGGGCGTCGCGTTGATCACGATGTCCGCGGTGCGGGCAGTGGTGCGCTGGTCGGCGAAGGCGATCCGCGGGGCGAGCCCGGCGGTGCGGGCGGCGGTGTCTTCGGGACTCCGGCCACCGAGGGTGACATGGTGTCCGGCTGCGGAGAGCTTGCCGGCGAGGTTGGCGCCGACGCGGCCGGCGCCCAGGATGCCGATGCTGGTCATGCGGTGATGCTCCTTGCGGTTTCGGGGTGAGGAGGAGGGACTTGCGGTCAGGCGGTCGACGAGAGGACCTTGAGGGCGGCGCCGTGGAGGCCGGGGGCGGCGGCCAGGAAGTCGCGGCTGCCGGTGTTCCAGGGGGCGCCCGTCAGGTCGGTGACGGTGCCTCCGGCCTCGGAGACCAGCAGGGCGCCGGCCACCAGGCCGGAGCGGACGTCGGAGAACTGCCAGAACGCGTCCATGCGTCCGGCCGCGACGTGGATGAGCTGCATCGTGGCGGGCACGGACACCCGCACGACCAGGCCGTTGATGAGCATCGCGGTGACGGAGTCACCGATCCGCCGGAAGGTGCGCTCGTCCTCGCCGGGCTTGGCCTGGCCGGTGCCGATGAGCGCCGCGCCCAGGTCGGTCTTGGCGGACACCTTCAGGGGCCGGTCGTTGAGGCGGGCACCGCCGCCGGCGACCGCGGTGTAGGTGTCGCCGGTCAGCGGCAGGTGGACGACAGTGAGAACCGGCTGGTTGTCGCGGACCAGGGTGGCGGTGACGGCCCAGTCCTCCATGCCGTGGACGTGGTTGATGTTGCCCTCGGCGGGGTCGACGACCCACCACTCCCCGGGCGGAAGCGCGCCGCCGGCCAGCTCGTCCTCGGCCCACTGCGACCCCGGCCGGGCCCGCAGCAGCGGTTCCCGCAGCACCTCCAGCACCGCGTCGTCGTTGGCGTGGATCTCGCCCACGACCTCGTCCAGACTCACGCCCCGGGCGTGCGAGGTGAAGCGGTCGCGCAGCGTGACGCCTGCGGTCCTCACCGCGGCTGTCACCTCGGACAGGAGGGTCGTACCGGCGTCGAAAGGCATGGCTGTGCTCATGGTGGGCTCCCTGGGATCGGTCGAAGCGGGGCAGTTGGCTCGCCCCGCACTTCGAAAGTAGGCCGCCCGGTCATTAACAACAAGTGCACGCTTGTCACTTGTAGAGTTACTCGCATGCAACTGGATCTGAACCTGCTCACCGCCCTGGATGCCCTTCTGGAAGAGGGCAGCGTCGCCGGCGCGGCAGCACGCCTCCACGTCACCGCACCCGCGATGAGCCGCTCCCTGGGCCGCATCCGCAAGGTCACCGGTGACCAGATCCTGGTCCGCACCGGCCGCAGCATGGTCCCCACCACCCGCGCGCTGGCCATGCGCGCCGAGGTCCACGCCCTCGTGCAGCAGGCCCACCACCTTCTGTCCGCGCAGCAGGAACTCGACCTGGCGGCTCTGGACCGGGTATTCACCGTGCGCTGGCACGACGCCCTGACCGCCGCATGCGGCACCGCCTTGACCACGGCCGTCCACCATCAGGCCCCTGGCGTTCGGCTACGCCTGTCCGCCGAACCAGGGTCGGACGACGCCGAGTTGCGCCGGGGTGAGGTCGACCTCGAATCAAGCTCCAGCGCTCCGACGCTCCCCGACATCCGCCACCGCCTCGTCGGCAAGGACCGGCTGATCGTCGCCACCAGGCCAGGTCACCCGCTCACCGCAGGCCCGCTGACCCTTGAGCGTTACGCGGCCGCCGAACACCTCACCGTTTCGCGGCGCGGAAGCCTGCGCGACCCGATCGATGACGCCCTGACCACACGCGGCCTCCATCGACGCGTCGTCGCCGTCGGACCCACCGCCGCCTTCGCACTGCAACTCGCCCTCGACACCGACCTGATCGTCACCCTGCCCGACGCGGTCACCCGCACGGCCCGGGAACAACTCGGCCTGGCCACACTGCCGCCGCCACTCCCGCTGCCCGACGTACCCCTGTACCTGCTGTGGCACCAGCGCTACGACAACGACCGCGCCCACACCTGGCTACGAGACCTGGCCACCGAAACCGTCCAGGCACTGTTCACACCACCGGCCGCCTCTCAACTGCCCCTCACCAACCGCACCGGGAAGTGACGGACACGCCCGGGGAAAGGCCTGCGGCTGCGACGCGGCCACTCCGAGTGACAGCCAGGCCTCTTCGAGCCGTACGTGGCTGCAGGCAGTGGCGAGCCAACCTCAACCGCCTTCGCACAGCCCGCCCCGCCATCACCGTCCATCCCGCTGTTCGATGTCGAGCAGTGACGGAACGTCCCCTGCCGCAAACCCCGAGCCGGAACCGGAAGTTGCACCCACAGCCACATGAGCCGCCACCCCGCCCGGCACTTTCAGATACCGATCCCAGCTCTGGGCCTTGCGACAGGGACCGATGTTCAGGTCGCTGCGACGGCGTGGGGACGCGGGGCTTCGCCGCCTTCGGTAAACGAGGCTGGAGCCGAGTTCGGTGTTGCTGCAACCCCTGGGCCTCGCCCACCGTCGCCCATTCGATTGATACGCTTCAATCAGGTCGAGGGCGGGAGGGTCGCATGCTGTCCTCGGACCGTCAAGATCGATAACAGCGATTTCCCACATCAGCGGTCAGCCGTCCCGGCACCGGCAAGCGCTCTTCTACCGGCCGGGCGGCAGGTGCTAAGCGCCTCGCCGGGGAGGTCCATCGACCGGGCCGTGTCGTGTGACCAGCACATATCGGACCGTTCTCGCGTTGGTGAGAGGTGCCCCGGACGCACACATTGGAGCGCTTCAACACGGGTCATGTATTCTGCGGCTTGTCCGCGACAGCCTGGTCTCTGCGAGTGCCTGGCGGTCGCGAGATGAACGAGACCGGAGGTCGAGGAGCGCTGTGGCAACCGCCCGTCCGCGAGCAGTGCAGGGGCATGCCAGTCCGAGCATGCAGGACGTCGCCGACGCCGCAGGCGTCTCGGTGGGCACCGTCTCCAACGTGCTGAACCATCCGGCGAAGGTGAGCCCCGCGACGGCCGAGCGGGTCCGCGAAGCCATCAGCCGTCTGGGTTTCGTGCGCAACGACGCGGCACGGTCGCTGGTGTCGGGCTCGACCAACAGCGTCGGCATGGTGCTCGCCGACATCGAGAACTCCCTGTTCATCGACATGGCGCACGGCGCCCAGGACGCCGCCCGGGCGGTCGGCCAGAACCTCCTGCTCGCGAACACGGCGTGCGACATGGCGCTTCAGGACGACTACCTGGACCTGTTCGACGAGTCCCGCGTGACCGGCGTACTGCTGGCTCCGATGGAGGACTCCACTGCCGGCATCGCGCGCATCCGTTCGCACGGGCGCCAGGTCGTGCTCCTCAACTACTCCCCCAAGCCGGGCACATGCTGTTCGGTGCTGGTCAACAACGAGCACGTCGGATATCTGGCAGCCCGCCATCTCATCGACACGGGGCGCACACGACTGGCCTATGTGGTCGCGCACGACCACTACCAGCCGGTGCGCGACAGACGCAGGGGCGTACGTGCGGCGGTCGAGGAGGCGGGCCCCGGCGTCACCCTGGAGGAGATCGACAGTGTCGGCCTGACGACACCCCATGGCCATGTGGTCGGGCAGGATCTCGCACGGAGAGCGCCCGGCGATCTGCCGGACGGCCTCGTTGTCGTCACCGATGAACTGGCCAATGCCATCATCCACGAACTGCACACCGTGGCAGGAATCCGCGTGCCCGACGAGGTCGCCGTCGTGGGGTGCGAGAACAACCGAGCGGCCGGCGGCGCGGCGGTTCCGCTGACCGCGGTGGACATGCCGGGCCGGATGATGGGACGGGAAGCGATCCGGCTACTGATGGACGAGGTGGCCTCGGGCAAGCAGCACCGTCATGCCACCGTCGTGCTGGAGCCCGAGCTCATCGTCCGCGCCAGCGCGCCGCGCTGAGGGCCCGGCACCGGCACGTCGAGTGATCGTTCGCGCGGCGCGCTGAACTGATCGTCCGGGCCGACGCACGGCTCGCATCGCCCGCCCCGATGCCTGGTCGTCAGCCCGCGCCAAGGTCCACGCCGGCCGTCCGGCTCCACTTGCCTCTCCGACCCGGCGGCCGCGTCGTGCCCCGCTCCATGCCTAGGGCAGCCCCTCCAGCCGACCGCCCCGGCGGCCCTCAGCGCGGTTCGGAAACGTCCGCGACAGCTCCTTGACACACGCCGAAGCGGGCCATAGGTTCCCGACATCCCTCCATTGAAGCGTTTCAATACACCGCGCCGAGGAGCACATGTGCACAACATCCTCAGAACCGCCCGTGTCGCCCTCCTGGCTCCCCTGCTACCACCACAAGCCTGCTACTGAGCGCCTGCTGCGGCGTGCAGCTCCTCGCAGGCCAGAAAACCTCGGCGTCTGGGACCTCATCCAGCCGGCGGCCGTCAGGACCGTCGAGAACCGGTTGGAACCAACAGGGTCCTGTTCGATGACGGCGGCGCCGACGCCGCTGCCGAACTCGAGGCGGCCCTGCCGAGTGGGACAGCGGACCGGCCTCTCCAACGCACATGACTTCGCGGTGTCCTCAGCCGAGAACACGCACTCCGCCAAACGGACCAGCAGGAGATGCCATGCTCCGTAAACGCCCACTATTGCTCGTACTCCTGAGAGGCCTTGTCATGTGTGCCGTGGTCGCAGGCGCGGTGATCCTGCCGGCGCCCGTGTCCTCTGCGGCGTCGGTTTCGGACGCGCCGTTCGAAGTGAAGGCTCTGACTGCCAACGGCCGGGTGAACCCGCTGGGCATCGGCGGTGACGACCCGGTCCTCGGCTGGCAGTTGGCGTCGGCCCGGCGGGCGACATCGCAGACGGCCTACGAGATCCAGGTGGGACGCAAGCCGGGCTCGACCGATGTGTGGTCGTCCGGCAAGGTGGCGTCCGACCGCCAGGTCGGCGTGCGGTACGGCGGGCCCGACCTGGAGGCGGGCACCCGTTACCACTGGCGCGTTCGGGCCTGGGATGACAAGGGAGTCGCGAGCCCGTGGAGCGCGACCGCGTACTTCGAGACCGGTCTGCTGGACCCCGAAGACTGGGACGGCGCCCAGTGGATCACTCGCCCTGCGGCTCCGAGCGAGCTGGACAAGTGGACCGACTACACCGCCACGGTCGAGTTCAAGCTCGACAGCGCCGCTTTCGGCATGTTCCTGCGTGCCCCGGATGTGAGCAACGGATACATGTGGCAGTTCAACGTCACGGGCTCCACTCCGATGCTGAGGCTGCACAAGCAGGTCAAGGGCAACTACACCGTGGTTCAGGACGTGGACCTCGCGCCCTACGGCTTCACCGACGCGAGTCTCCTCGCCGGCCGACACACAGTCCGCTACGACGTGTCGGGCACCACCATCACGACGACCCTCGACGGCAAGCTGGTCAACACCTTCACTGACTCCACGTTCACGAAGGGCTACATAGGTTTCCGCACCCACGCATGCTGCGGCGAACGCGGAACCGTCTACGACGCCGTTGTGACCGGCGCCGACGGTGGCACGCTGCTGGACACCGACTTCACGTCCGGCCGCAACCCGTTCACCGGCGGTGAGATCGTCGACTCCTCCCTCGTCGTGTCCGGCACCACGGACGCCCTCTACGCACCCGCGTCCCGGCCGCTGCCACTGCTGCGCAAGGACTTCGCGACCAAGGCCGGCAAGAAGATCGCCTCCGCGCGCGTCTACGCGTCGGCACTCGGCCTCTACGAGCTGAAGCTCAACGGCAAGCCGGTGGGCGACCAGGTGCTCGCACCGGGCTGGACGAACTACAACAAGCGCATCCAGTCCCAGACCTACGACGTGACAAAGCTGCTCGACAGCGGCGACAACGCCATCGGCGCATCCCTCGCGGACGGTTGGTGGGCCGGCAAGGTCGGGCTCGGCTGGACCCACGAGTACGGGGACACCCCCGCACTCGTGGCGAAGATGCGCATCACCTACACCGACGGCTCCGTCCAGTGGATCGCCACGGACGGTTCGTGGAAGGCGTCGGAGGGCCCCTACGCCAAGGCCGACCTGCAGGACGGTGAGACGTATGACGCTCGTCTGGAGCCATCGGGCTGGAGCCGAGCGGGCTTCGACGACGCGACGTGGGAGCCCGCGGCGAGCCTGGACTCACGGACCGCACTACTGGTCCCGCAGAGCGACGAGCCGGTGCGCCAGACCCAGATGCTCCAGGCCCGGAAGATGACCGAGCCCACCCCCGGGACGTACGTCTACGACCTCGGTCAGAACATGGTCGGCGTGTCACGGCTGAAGCTGACCGGCTCCGCCGGCCAGACGGTCAAGATCCGCTACGCGGAAGTGCTCAACAAGAACGGCACCCTCTACACCGACAACTTCCGCAGTGCCAAGGTCACCGACCGCTACACGTTCGCCGAGACCGGAACGGTCACCTACGAACCCACCTTCACCCAGCACGGGTTCCGCTACATCGAGATCACCGGGGTGAACGAACCCCCCGCTCTCCTGGACGTCAAGGGCGTCGTATGGGGATCCGACCTCCCCACCACCGGCACGCTGAAGACCTCGGACAGCATGCTCAACCAACTGGTGAGCAACATCTCCTGGAGCCAGCGCGGCAACTTCCTCTCCATCCCCACCGACACGCCGGCCCGCGACGAACGTCTGGGATGGACGGGAGACATCAGCCTGTTCGCACCGACGGCCAACTACCTGGTCGACACCCGCGCGTTCCTGTCCCACTGGATGGCGGACGTACGCAACTCCCAGTACGCCAACGGCGATCTGCCGGCGGTCGTACCGACCCCTCAGGGCCAGTTCGGCGACAGCGGTGTCGGGTGGTCCGACGTGATGATCACGGTGCCGTACCACGTATGGCGCTCCTACGACGACACCCGCATCCTGCGGGAGAACTACCCCGCCATGCAGAAGTTCTTCCAGTTCGTGCGCACCAGCGCCGGACCGGACCTGCTCGAGCCCGGCCGCACCACCTTCTTCACCAACGACTGGCTGAACCTGGACGACCCGACCGAGCAGGGCATCCTGGGCACGGCCTACTACGCCGAGAACGCCCGCATGATGGCGGAGACGGCCAAGGCCCTGGGCGATGACGCGGCGGCGTCCGACTACGGCAAGCTCTCCGCGGACATCCGCGACGCCTTCACCAAGGCCTATGTCGCAGCCGACGGCACCGTCAGGGGCAACTCTCAGACCGGGTACGCGATGGCCCTCGCCATGAACCTTGTCTCGGATCCGGCGCTGGTCGACAAGGTCGGGGAGAAGTTCGTGGCCAAACTGGCGCTCACCGACTACCACCTGCGGACCGGTTTCATCGGCACCCCTCTGCTGCTGCCCGCGCTGAGCAGGATCGGCCGGGACGACCTGGCCTACAAGATGCTGCTGCACAAGGACTACCCGTCCTGGGGCTACGAGGTCGCCAACGGTGCCACCACCATGTGGGAGCGCTGGAACTCGATCATGCCCAACGGCGACTTCGGCCCCGTCGACATGAACTCCTTCAACCACTATGCCTACGGCGCCGTGGGTGACTGGATGTTCCAGAACATCGGCGGCATCTCCGCGCTCGAGCCCGGGTACCAGCGCTCCCGGATCGCGCCGGTACCCGGCGGGAACCTGACGGAAGGGGCCGGAAGCCTCACCACCGTCTACGGCCGCCTGTCGTCGAAGTGGAGCACCCACAACGGCGCCATCAACCTGAAGGTGACCGTCCCGGTCAACACCGTCGCGGAGGTCCATGTGCCGACGAAGACCCACCGGGCGGTCACCGAAGGCGGCCGACCGGCCGACGCCGCCAAGGGAGTCCGCTTCCTGCGCATGGAGAAGGGGGCCGCCGTGTTCGAGGTCGGCTCGGGGTCCTACGACTTCGGCGTCCACACCGTCCATGGGGAGGCCGAGTAGGCCCGGAGAGCCGCGTGACCTGAAGGCGGGCCCGGACACTCCGGGCCCGCCGACGGCAGGCGAGGAGGCCCGGCAGGCCCAGACGTCCATCGAGGTCCTGGCGACAGGCCGGACACAGGCCAGAAAAACCGCGCCCTGGGCTTTGGGCGGCAGCTAGACCGCGCATCATCCGGCTCGCCATCGACTTCTGCGACCGCGACACGATCGACGAACAGGAGCGCACCCTCGGCCGCCGCAGAGACGGCCGCTGGCTGGACGGCACCCCCACGAACAAGCAGCCGGCACCCAGGCCCGAGCCAAAGGGCATGTCGCCAGTTGAAAATCTTCCCTCCCGGCCTCAGGGCACGTCCCTAGGGCGGGGAACCCAAGGTCACAAGGCGATCAGACCTGCCGTCGTCTCTCCGAAGCCGCAGGCATCGAAGTAGAACGATCGCAAGTGCTCTTCGAAGTCGACATGCAGCCACTCACACCCCGCAGCACGGCTTCCCTCCGCAGCTGCCTTGACCAGCGCGGCTCCCACCCCGTTCGAACGATTGCGCTGGGCGACGACCGTGTCCAGGACAAACGCATGGACGCCGCCGTCCCAGGCGACGTTGACGAAGCCGACCAAACGGTCACCTTCCCACGCGCAGACCCAGCCGAGGCTGTGACGTTGCAGCCTTGCACGCCAGTCCGTATGCCCGACCGGGTGATCGAACCCCTCGGCATGCAGCTTGTTGAGAGCTGAGTTGTCGACGTCGCCCCGCCACTCATATGTGATCGTCATGATCCGAACCTAGCCCTCTCCGCCTACAAACCCGCTGGGGAGGATGACCTTTAAAATCCGGGCAGAACGCGGTGCAGTCCTGGACTGGTGATCACTCGATGTGTCCTGTGCTGGGGTCCACCTGCGAGAGGAAGTCCCGGATGGCCTCCTGGAGATCGGCCCTGCCGACTTGCACTGGAGGGTGGCAGCGGAACCCGAACCCGTACTGAGGGTCGGGACCGGTCAGCCAGGTGAAACCTGCTTTCCTCTGCTCCGGCATGAGAGCGCGCGTGGTCTCAACTGCCTGTGTGCCGCGAGCACATGTGCATCTGCATCACGCAACGGTGAAGTCGGCCGCCTTGGTGTCCAGCGTCGTCTCGCCGTCCTTGGCGGTGGCCAGGACCGCGACGTGCCACAGACCGCGCGGAGACGCCTCGGCATCGGCGCGGGTGACAGTGGCGGAATAAGTGCAGCGCACAGTGTCCTCACCGGACGGCTTGCAGACGGCCGAATCCACGGCGGCCATGTCCTTGGCAGTCAGCCCCTTCTTCGCGAAGGTAGAGTTCGCCGGCCAGGCCAGGACCTTCACGTCCTTGATGCCGGAGGACACCTTGACGTCCGTGGTGAAGGTCAACGAGCCACTGCGGTCACCGTCGGGGGCAGCGTAGCGGGCGGCGCTGTGCGCCACAGAAGGAGGCTGCTCCCCGGCGTAGGCGAGGGCGAAGGCTCCGGCACCGCCGAGAACGACGACACCGGCGGCCACGGAGAGAACGACACGTCGCGACATGAGAAGTTTCCCTACTCGAATCAGCTGGATCGGACCGGCGCTCCAGGCTGCGCCGTTGCACCAATACTGGCCGCGCAGCGCGCACCGGTAATGAGCACACGTACTCAACTGAGGCCTGAGTAGAGCCAGTCCGGGACGCGGAGTGTCACTGAAGCACAATCATTTTTCGGAGTCGTTCGAACCCGGCTCGCGCATAAAGTGGCTGGCGTCGACGGCGCCGATCCAGGGTCGGGAGCATGGCGCCGAGTCGGTGCTCAGGAGTTCACCGAAGGCGCGGACGTGTGCGGCGGCTGTGTCCAGCTCGGGGCAGCGGGCCAGGATGTCTTCAGGTCGGCGCGGTCTTCCTCCGGTCAGGTCCAGGTCCCGCGGTCGGGATACCTCATCTCTCGGGCGCAGCGCAGCCCACACCAACCGTCACGACCCGACGTAACCGCCGGAAGACCGCAGTGCTCCTGGACGTTGGCTGCAGGTATGAAGATCAGCGAAGCTTCCAGAGTCAGCGGTGTGAGCGCGCGATCGTTGCGGCACTACGAGGACGAGGGCCTGATCGTGCCTGGCCGTTTCAGCAATGGATTCCGCGACTACTGCCAGTCCACCATCGATCGGGTGCTCGTCATCCGCTCGCTGCTGGAGTCCGGGCTGCCCGTGCGGTTGATCAGAGAGGTCCTGGCCGGCCTCACCGACGGATCCGATGCCGGCACCGACGTGGTGTGCGCGGAGTTCCTGCACGAGGTGCAGAGCCATCGCGACCGGCTCGCTGCTCGCATCGCGGTTCTCAGCGATCAGAAGGCGGCACTCGACGTCTACCTGCGAGAGGCCCGCCGTACTGATCTCTGACCGCCGCTTGACCTTGACGCAAGTGTCAGACTCCTACGTTCGGTGCATGGAGATCAACGAGCACCGGCAAACCGCTGAGCAGACGGTACGAGCCCTGGTCCAGCGGTCGCACCGGGGACCGAAGGATCTGACCCTCACGACCGATCATCGACGCCCTACCCCGGGGCCGGGCGAGTACCTGATCCGCGTCGGTGCCGCCGGGGTCAACTTCGCAGACGTCATGCAGACCCATGGCACCTACGGAGGAGGCCCGCAGGCACCCTATGTGGCGGGCTTTGAGGCCGTCGGTGAGATCGTGGGTGTCGGCCCGGAGGTCGACAGCCCGCTGCGGCTTGGCACGCACGTCGTCGGAGTCGGCCCGGGCGCCTTCGCGCAGTACATGACGATGCCGGCCGCGGGCGTGCTTCCCGTGCCGTCCGGCTGGAGCGACGCCGAAGCCGTCGGCCTGGTGCTGAACTGGGCCACCGCCTTGGCGGCACTGAAGCCGCTGGGTGACATCAAGACGGGTGAGGTAGTCCTCATACATGCCGCGGCCGGAGGCGTCGGGCAGGCCGCCGTCCGCCTCGCCCGCCACTACGGCGCACGCGTGATCGCCACGGCCTCACCGGAGAAGCACGACACCGCCAAAGCGCTCGGCGCCGACGAGGTCCTGGACAGCCGACGCCCCGATCTGGCCGAGGAGATCACCCGCCTGACCGGCGGTGTCGATCTGGTGCTGGAATCAGTGGGACAGGCCACGTTCAAGACCAGCCTGTCCGTCACCAAACCCTTCACCGGACGCATCGTCGTGTTCGGAGCCGCCTCCGGCGACGCCACCCTCAGCACCCACGACCTGGTCTTCACCCACCAGGTCCAAGTCAAGAGTCTGCACATCGGTGCACTGGCGGTCACGGCCCCGCCCCTCTACCAGTCGTTGCTCGTCGAGATCGAGGCCCTCATCGCCCACGGCGTGTACGCGCCGGGCACCCCCCAGGTTCACCCTCTGGCTGAGGGGGCGATGGTGCTGCAAGAACTCGAGGCGGGCCGGACCCGCGGCAAGCTCGCCCTCGATCCTTGGCGATAGGGAATGCCTGTGCGGCTGCGACTCGTGCAGCGTTGCCAGCACCGCCCAATCACGACGCCGGCCGACGGCGACGAGCTCTGCGGTCGTTGCCAGGGTCCAGGCGCCCCGCCGTGCCGAGGAGTGGTCCGCGTCCCGGATCGCATTTGAGTTCCAGGCCGAGGGGATCACGCTCAGGTGCCGCACCCTGTCGCGCCATCTGCACGCCCTCGGCCTGAACCGGCGCCGGTCGGAAGACCATCGCTCGCGGTCCGGGGCGCATGGTCCACATCGACGTGAAGAAGGTCGGCCGGATCCCGGACGGCGGTCGGCGAATCCACAGACGCGGAAGCCACCAGGCCAAGACAGTCGAGCACCGCAAGAACAAGGGTGTAGGCGGCGGCTACCTCTACCTGCACTCCGCCGTCGACTGCTTCAGTCGGCTTGCCTTCACCGAAGCCCTGGCGTAACCAACGTCCTGGCCTCATACATCTAGTAGCTGTCGTAGCTGGGCTTACCGTTCGTCCGGTAGACGCCGAGGACGGTGCCGCCCTTCGTCGTCGAGACGCTGACCGGCTCCAGTGCACTGGGGATCGCTCCGTCGGCGAACAGCCGCTTGCCGGTGCCAATGATCACCGGATGGATGGTCAGCCGGTACTCGTCGACAAGGTCGTGCCGCATGAGGGTCTGGGCCAGGTCGCCGCTGCCGACGACGTTGATGTTGCCGCCGTCGGACGCCTTGAGCTTGCGTACGGCATCGACGGTGTCGCCCTCCAGCAGCGTGGAGTTCTGCCACTCGACGGACGTCAGGGTCCGAGACGCCACGTACTTGTGCATGCTGTTCATCCGATCGGTGAACGGGTTGCCGGGATCGGCGGTCGGCCAGTACGACGCGAAGATCTCGTACGTCTTGCGGCCGAGCAGCATCGCGTCGGAGTGCTCGTACCAACCGGCGATGGCCGTGCCGACCTCGTCGTCGGCCACCGGCTTCTGCCAGCCGCCGTGCTCGAAGCCGCTTTCAGCGTCCTCGTCCGGGCCGCCCGGCGCCTGCATGACGCCGTCCAGCGTCAGGAACGTGCAAACGATGATCTTGCGCATGGTGCGCTCCCTTCGTCGAGGGGTAGACGGTACGACCGCCGAAAACTCATCGGCGGGACTTCCGCGGCACAGCTGAGTTCTGTCTCTTTGGCTTCACGCTGTGAGAGGGATGCGCCGGCCAGTGGCTCGACGTGGCTGATCGCAGGAGCCCCGGTGGATCATTTTCCGCATCGCAGCGAGGAAGATGTCTCAGTCACGTGAAGGACCGACAAGAGGGCTGGAGTTGACGGATATGCCGAGGCAGTTCGCCGGTTGGGACGAGTCGGCGTTCGACGTGTTGTTGCGTCTTGAAGGTGAGCCGTCACAAGAGGTGATGCGCGAAATCCGCAAGGATCGCGAACGTCTCGTGCGGCAACCGATGGTCTCGCTGCTCCATGACTTGGCATGGGCGGATCCCGCGTTCGAGGACCATTCTGTGTGGCGGTACGGGAAGACACCGTGGTGGTGGCAGAACCAGTCCGCTGTGGCACGCATCGCCCGGAACGTCGAGATCGGGCTGCGCTTCAATCTGGACGGCTTGAAGGTGCAGGGTGCGTGGTGGTACGCCGACTCCGATCAGATCAGCAAGTTCAGGGCGGCGGTCGCCGCTGAGACAAGCGGTTCCGTATTGGGCGATGTGGTTGCGGAATTACGTGACAAGGGGTACGAGATCACCGGGGATCTTCTGAAGCGTGCGCCCCGGGAGTACCCCGCCGACCATCCTCGAGCAGCGTTGTTGCGCCACCGATCGCTTCTCGCCGTGCGGCACCTCGGCTGTGACGCATGGCTGCAGACGCCGGAGGTCGTCGACCGCGTGCTGGCCACTCACGAGGAGATCAGCCCGCTGCTCAGCTGGCTGACAGACCACGTCGCCGCTTGAGAAGCCGTTGCCTTTCCGGGCGTAAGAGTCGACTTTTGGCTGCTCAGGCATGGTCGTGGTGCCATCGAGAGAGGCGTTGGCGGTTCTTTTCCTCGGTGCCGGCAGGGAAGCGGCCGATGGGCGCTCCCGGACCGGTGACCGAGGTGCACATTGCGGATCCGTAGGACGTGACGCCGAAGGTGCCGGTGGCGAAGGGCAAGGTCCCGCTGACGCCCTCTGGAGCAGGAGCCACGATCGTCGCTGGGGCGTCACGTCGACTTCGCTTGGCCACGAGTTCGTAACGAGCCGTTGACAGGAGCGCCGCGCAGGGCGCAATCTCATCCCGCACTCACTTGCCAAAACGATTGGGCACGACATGGGCGGGCGGATCGGAATCAAGGACGTGGCGGCAGCCGCCGGCGTCTCGGCCACGACCGTCTCCCACATCCTCAACGAGGTCGAGGGCAAGCGCATCAATCCCGAGACCCGGCAGCGCGTCCTTGAAACCGCCAGGGAACTCGGGTACGCGCCCAACGGACTGGCACGGGGGCTGCGGCTGAAGCGGTCCAACACCATCGGGTTCGTCAGCGACCAGATCGCCACCACGCCCCACGCCGGCCGGATCATCCTCGGAGCCCAGGAGGAAGCGGCCAAGCACGACCTGCTGCTGCTCATGCTGAACACCGGCGGCGACCCGGAGCTGGAGCGCAAGGAGATCGACCTGCTGCTCCAGCGCCAGGTCGACGGCGTGCTGTACGCCTCGATGTACCACCGGGTCGTGGAGATGCCGGAGCAGCTGCGTTCCGTGCCCACGGTGCTGCTGGACGCGCGCTCCAACGACCCCGGCGTGCCCTCGGTCGTGCCGGACGAAGTCCTCGGCGGCTGCACGGCGGTGCGTGAACTGCTCCGCCACGGCCACCGCCGGATCGGCTTCATCAACAACGTCGACGACATCCCGGCCACCCACGGCCGCCTGGAGGGCTACCGGGGTGCTCTCGCCGAGGCGGGCCTTGAAGAAGACCCCCGGCTGGTGGTGACGGAGACCGCGGACGCCGCCGGCGGGTACCGGGCGGCACTCAGGCTTCTGCAGACAGCGGAACGGCCCACCGCGCTGTTCTGCTTTGCCGACCGGATGGCCATGGGCGTCTACCGTGCCGCCGCCGAACTGGGACTGTCGATCCCCGCCGACCTGTCGGTCATCGGGTTCGACAACCAGGAACTGATCTGTGACGGCTTGTACCCCGGGCTGACCACCGTCGCCCTGCCGCACTACGAGATGGGGGCGCGCGCGGTCGTACAGCTGCTCGCGCTCACGGGCGCACAGGACCAGGGGGCTGGTCCGGCCGCTCAGGAGATGCTGCCCTGCCCGCTGGTGGCACGGGCATCGGTTGTTTCGCCGCCCCGACTCTGACCTCGGAGCGGCGAAGCACCACCGATACAGGCGGCCGTCATCACCGGCCGCCGGCACGGTCTGCCAGACCGTGCACAGTGAATTGGAGGAACCCAGGTGGAATCGAGAACCAGGCGCCTCGCGGTGTCGAGCATAGCCGCCCTGGCCGCGGTGGCGCTCGTGGCCGGCTGCGGCGGGAGCGGCAGTACCGGCTCGTCGGGCGCCGACGGCAACACGCTGACCCTGTGGACGCACAACGCCGGCAACGCCGCCGAATACGGCGTCGTGAAGCAGGTCGTCAAGGACTTCAACGCCAGTCAGAGCAAGTACAAGGTCAAGATCCAGGCGTTCCCGCAGGGTTCCTACAACGACTCGGTGGTGGCTGCGGCCTCCGCCAGGAAGCTGCCGTGTCTCCTCGACGTCGACGGCCCCAACGTCCCGAACTGGGCCTGGGGTGGGTACCTCGCGCCGCTGGACCTGTCCAAGGGCCAAGTCGCGGTGAAGGACCAGCTGCCCAGCACGGTCGGCACGTACCAGGGCAAGACCTACGCGTCCGGGTTCTACGACGTCGCGCTGACCATGTACTCCCGCAAGTCGGTCCTGAAAAAGTACGGCATCCGCGTCCCCACCCTGGACAAGCCCTGGACCAAGACCGAGTTCGGCGACGCGTTGGCCAAACTGAAGTCGGGCGGCAAGTTCAAGAACGCGCTGGACCTCGGCACGGGAGACCCCGGCGAGTGGTGGCCGTACGCCTACTCGCCGATGCTGCAGAGCTTCGGCGGCGACCTGATCGACCGCTCCACCTACAAGAGCGCCAAGGGCACGCTCAACGGCGACAAGGCCGTCGAGTGGGGCAAGTGGTTCCGCTCACTGGTCACGAAGGGCTACGCGCCGCAGAAGTCCAGCAAGAGCCCCGGCGACGACTTCCGCAACGGCAAGACCGCCATCCAGTGGGACGGCAGCTGGTCCGCCCAGGCCAACATCGACAAGTTCGGCAGCGACCTCGCCATCCTCCCGCCGGTCAACTTCGGCGCCGGACCGAAGATCGGCGGAGCCTCCTGGCAGTGGGCCATGAGCTCCAGCTGCTCCAACAAGGCGGGCGCCCAGGCGTATCTGAACTTCTCCCGGCAGACGAAGTACTTCGTGGACTTCGCCAAGGCCACCGGCACCATCCCCGCCACCAGCGTGGCGGCGCAGCAGGTGAAGGGCTACGAGACGGGCGGCCAGTTCAACATCTTCCTCAAGGAAGCGCAGAAGTTCGCGGTGGTCCGGCCCGTCACCCCGGCCTACCCCTACATCTCCACGGTGTTCTCCAAGACTGCCATGGACATCCTGGCCGGCGCCGATGTGAAGGGCGCCCTTGATCAGGCCGTCAGCCAGATCGACAACAACTTGTCGACCAGCAACTACTCCAGCGGCAGCTGACCGCGTCCGCCCGTCCCGGCGGACGCGGTTCCTCCCTCTGCCTCCGCCGGGACATGTACCTGCCTGGATGTCCCATGGCCACCACAGTGACCCCCATGTCCACTCGACCCGCTGCCGATGCCCCACCGGTTCGCCGTGCACGGCAGGGGCGTGCACGGCGCAGGGAAAGCCTCACCGCCCTCGGCATGGTGAGCCCCGCCGTGTTCCTCCTGCTGCTGTTCTTCGTCATCCCGGTGGTGCTGGCCTTCGCGCTGGCCTTCACCAACGCCCGCCTGGTCTCCCCGGTCCCCGCCCAGTTCACGGGACTGCAGAACTTCCGCACGCTGTTGGACGACCCGCTGTTCTACAAGTCGCTGCGCAACACCTTCTACTTCGCCGCGGTCGTCGTTCCACTGCAGGGCGGCCTGGCGCTGGTGCTCGCGCTGCTCGTCAACGCCAAGGTCAAGGGCGTCAACTTCTTCCGGACCGTCTACTTCATCCCGGTCGTCACGTCCATGGTGGTGGTCTCCATCCTGTGGACGTTCATGTACCAGAAGACGGGGCTGGTCAACGAGCTCATCTCGCACCTCAGCCTCGGACTCGTGCAAGGGCCGGACTGGCTGAACAACCCGTCCACGTCCATGCCCGCCATCATCCTCATGTCCGTCTGGCAGGGCGTCGGCTTCCACATGATCATCTGGCTGGCCGGACTCCAGACCATCCCGCAGGACCTGTACGAGGCAGCCGACATCGACGGCGCCACCCGCTGGGTGCGCTTCCGATACGTGACCTGGCCCGGCTTGCGCACCACCCGCACGTTCGTGCTCATCACCATCACGATCGCCGCGTTCAGCCTGTTCGCGCAGGTCAGCGTAATGACACAGGGCGGCCCTCTGGACTCGACCACCACGGTCGTCTACCAGGCCGTGCAGACGGGATACGCGCAGCAGCAGACCGGATACGCGTCCGCGATCTCCCTCGTCTTCTTCGTACTGGTGCTGGCGGTCTCCCTCGTCCAGCGCTTCCTCACCAGGGAGAAGGGCTGACATGACCTCCGTATCCCCTGCCCCCGCACGACCGAACCGCCAGAGGTCGCTGCTGCGCTCGCTCACCGTGCAGACGGCGCGCATCGCGCTCGCGTTGTTCTTCGCCTTCCCGATCGTGTTCATGCTGGTGTCGTCGCTCAAGCCCGACCAGCAGATCTTCGGCGACCTGGACGGCGTCAAGGCGTTCCTGCCGGTCGGCCACCTGTCCCTGGACAACTACAGCGGAGTCTTCGACCGGGTGCCCGCCGCCCGGTTCCTGCTCAACTCCATCGGGATCTCCGCCGTCACCGTGGTCCTGGGCATCTTCGTCAACAGCCTCGCGGCGTTCGCCCTGTCACGGATGAGGTGGCGCGGCAAGAAGATCGTGCTCACCGCCGTGATCGCGACGCTGATCGTGCCGTTCGAGACCTTCGCCCTGCCGTTGGTCTGGTGGGTCAACCAACTGCCCTGGCTCCAGGTGAACGGCTTCCACCTCTCCCTGACCGAGGGCTGGCTGGACACCTACCAGGTGCAGATCCTGCCCTTCGTCGCCAACGCATTCTCCATCTTCCTGTTCCACCAGTACTTCCAGAGCATCCCCAAGGAGCTCGACGAAGCCGCCGTCATCGACGGGGCGAGCTGGTTCGGCATCTACCGGCGCATCGTCATGCCCCTGTCCGGCCCGGCGATCGCCACGGTGGCCATCCTGACCTTCCTGCCGGCCTGGAACTCCTACCTCTGGCCCCTGATGGTCGTCCAGAGCGAGAACCTGCGCCCGGTCATGGTCGGCATCCAGTACTTCTTCCAGCTCAACCCTTCCTGGGGCCAGATCATGGCCTACTCGTCGATGATCACGGTGCCGGTGCTCGCGCTGTTCGTGGCTTTCCAGCGGGTCTTCGTCAGCAGCATCGCCTCCAGCGGCGTCAAGGGCTGACCCCCGCCGGGCCCGCGCCCGCCCCACTTCTTCTGCCACCCCCTGTGCCTCGCGCACCCTTCGAAAGGCTCCGTGTGTCCACGCCGCCCGTCGACCCCCACCTGCCCGCTGTACATCTGCGCCCGCCGCGCAACTGGATCAACGACCCGAACGGGCTGGTCTTCCACGACGGCCACTACCACGTGTTCTTCCAGTACAACCCGTACGGTCCGCAGCACGCGAACGTGCACTGGGGGCACTTCCGCAGCCCGGACCTGGTCACCTGGGAGGAGCTCCCGGTCGCCCTGAACCCCACCCCGGGCGGTGACGACGCCGACGGGTGCTTCTCCGGCAACGCCGTCTCCGTCGGCGGCCGGCTGGTGGCGTTCTACTCCGCCAACCGCACCGACCGCTGGTGGCAGCCGGTCACCACCGCCGAATCCCACGACGGCGGCCACACCTGGGCCAAGCGGCCGGAGTTGCTCATCCCCCAGCCCCCCGCTCACACCACGATGTACCGCGACCCCTATGTCTGGCAGGAGGAAGACCGCTGGCGGATGCTGGTCGGCTCGGCCCTCTCCGACGGCCGGGGCGCCGCCCAGTTGTACGAGTCGACGGACCTGGACAACTGGCAGCACCTCGGCCCGTTCGCCGCCGACGCCCCGAGGCCGCTGCCCGGCGGCACCGACACCGGCGCCGGCTGGGAGTGCCCCCAGTACGCCTTCTGGCCGGCGCCCGACGGCGCGGGACGGCAGGGCCTGCTGATCATCAGTACCTGGGACCACAAGACCGGCCCCCAGGCCACCGCCGCCTACCCCGGCCGCGAGTCCCTCGACGGCACCTTCCACCCCGCGGCACCTGTCCGGCTCGACCACGGCCCGGACTTCTACGCCCCCGCACTGCTGCGCGCCCCGGACGGGCGCTGGCTGCTGTGGGCCTGGTCATGGGAAGCCCGCGAACCCACCTGGGTCGGCGAGGCGGGCTGGGCCGGGCTGCTCACCCTCCCCCGCGAGATCACCCTCACTGCCGACGGCACCGTCCACCAGCAACCTGCCCGGGAAGTCACCGCACTGCGCGGCGAGCAACTCCTGTACGCCACCGGCCCCCTCCAGGCGGACCCGGTCGCACTCGGCGAAGTCGGCAGCACCTTCTACCTCACCGCCCGGCTCACGCCTCCGCCGGGTCATCCGGGCGGCCTCCGGCTGACCACCTCGGCCGACGCAAGCGCACACCTGGATGTCCTGGTGGACGCCGACGCCGGCGAAGTGATCGTCGACCGCTCCCACGCCTCCCGTGACCCCCGGGCCGTCGGCGGCGCATACCGCATCCCTTACCCGGCGGCCCGCTCCGGCGCACCGGTCGAGCTGCGCATGGTGGTCGACCGGTCCGTCGTCGAAGTCTTCCTCAGCAGCGGGGAAGCCCTGACCCTGCGCTTCTACCCGGACTCCGACGCCTCCTGGTCGCTGCAGACCCGATCCGTCGACTTCACCGTCCAGGCATGGAATCTCGCCGCCCCCGCGGAACCCGGCCCCGGGACCCAGGACGCCCTCCACGCGCACCACCCGATTCCCGCACAAGGAGCGCCATGTCCCTAACGACCCGTCCCCGCCGCAGACTTCTCACGGCTCTGACCGTCCTGTCCGGGCTGGGCCTGCTCGCCGCCACACCGGCCGCCGCCGACACCCTCTATCACGAGCAGTACCGGCCCCAGTTCCACTTCACCCCGTCCCAGCACTGGATGAACGACCCCAACGGCCTGATCTGGTACAAGGGCAAGTACCACCTGTTCTTCCAGTACAACCCGTCCGGCAACAGCTGGGGCAACATCTCCTGGGGCCACGCCGTCAGCACCGACCTCCTCCACTGGAAGCAGCTCCCGGTCGCCATACCCCAGGACGACGACGAGATGGTCTTCTCCGGCAGTGTGGTGCAGGACAAGAACAACACCACCGGCTTCGGCACCAAGAAGAACCCGCCGCTGGTCGCCGTCTACACCAGCCTCGTGAAGTCCACCAACGTCCAGAGGCAGTCGCTGGCGTACAGCACGGACGGCGGCACCACCTGGAAGAAGTACTCCGGCAACCCGGTCCTCGACCTGGGCTCCGTCGACTTCCGTGACCCGAAGGTCTTCTGGTACGCCCCCTCCCACAGCTGGCTGATGGCCGTCGCCCTCTCCGACCAGCACAAGATCGCCTTCTACAGGTCTCCCGACCTCAAGCACTGGACCCACCAGAGCGACTTCGGCCCGGCCGGCGCGACCGGCGGGGTGTGGGAGTGCCCGGACCTGTTCCCGCTGCCGGTGGACGGCAACGCCAAGAAGACCAAGTGGGTGCTGGCGGTCAACCTCAACCCCGGTGCCATCGCGGGCGGTTCCGGCGCCCAGTACTTCGTCGGCGACTTCGACGGCAAGAAGTTCACCGCCGACGACAGCGGCGCCTACACCCCGCCGAGCGGCACCGCGCTGCAGGACTTCGAGTCCGGCTCCTTCGGCGACTGGACGGCCGACGGGAGCGCGTTCGGCACAGCGCCGACGACCGGGGCGCTGGACGGCCAGAGCGAGGTCACCGGCTTCGACGGAAAGAACGTCGCCAACAGCTTCCACGGCGGCGACGCCGCCACCGGCACGCTGACCTCGCCGGCGTTCACCGTGATCAGCAACTACATCAACTTCAAGGTCGGCGGGGGCAACCACCCGTACCAGCCCGGTTCCGTACAGGGCGACGTGCCGACACCCACCGGCGAAACACTCGCCGACTTCGAGGGCAGCACCTACACCAGTCCCCTCGGCGACTGGACCACCACCGGCGACGCCTTCGGCACCGGCCCGGCCCAGGGCACCCTCCCCAACCAGCAACAGGTCACCGGCTACCTCGGCAGTGGGCTCGCCAACACCTACCTGAACGGCGACGCCACCACCGGCACCCTGACCTCGCCGACCTTCACCATCGACAAGAAGTACCTGGACTTCCTCATCGGCGGCGGCTACCACGCCGCGAGCTCCGAAGCCCCCACCGCCGTCGAACTCGTCGTCGACGGCAAGGTGGTGCGCTCCGCCACAGGCGCCAACGCCGAGGCCCTGAACTGGGCCTCCTGGGACCTGTCCGACCTGCAGGGCAAGCAGGCCCAGATCAAGGTCGTGGACGCCAACACGGGCGGCTGGGGCCACCTCAACCTCGACCAGGTCGTCCTCTCCGACACCCAGGCCAAGCCCCACTCCGACGAGACCGGCGTCAACCTCCTCGTGGACGGCAAGATCGTGCAGAGCGCCACCGGCGCCAACTCCGAGAACCTGGACTGGGCCTCCTTCAACACCGCCGCCTACAAGGGCAAGCAGGTCCAGCTCCAGATCGTCGACGCCAACACCAGCGGCTGGGGCCACGTCCTCGCCGACCAGTTCACCGCCGCCGACAAGCCCGCCCTGTCCACCACCCGGCGCGCCCACTGGCTCGACTACGGGCAGGACTTCTACGCCGCCAACACCTTCACCGATGTCCCCGGTGGCCGCCGAGTCATGATCGCCTGGATGAACAGCTGGAACTACGGCGGGAACATCCCCACCAGCCCCTGGCGCAGCGCCGACACCTTCCCGCGCCAGCTCGCCCTGCGGACCGTGAACGGCAAGACCCAGCTGGTCCAGAACCCGGTCAGCGAACTGAAAACCCTCCGCAGCAGCACCACCAGCGTCCCCGCCAGGACCGTCACCAACGGCGCCACGCCGCTCGACGTCCACGGCAGCACCCTGGAGCTCAAGGCCGACCTCACCCCGGGCACCGCCACCCGCTTCGGCCTCGACGTACGCACCGGCGCCGCCGGACAGCGCACCCGGATCGGCTACGACACCACCACCGGCGAGGTCTACCTCGACCGCACCGCCTCGGGCGCGACCGACTTCGATCCCACCTTCTCCAGCACCGAACACGCCCCGCTGGCACTCGACGGCAAGCCCCTGCGCCTGCATGTCCTCGTCGACGCCGCATCCGTCGAGGTCTACGCCCAGAACGCGCGCGGCGAGCAAGTCGTCCTGACCGACCAGATCTTCCCCGACCCCTCCAGTACCGGCGTCGACGTCTTCGCCGACGACGGAACGGCCGAACTCACCCACCTCCAGGCATGGCAACTGGCATCCACCTGGAAATGACCCAAACCGGGTGTGCTGCCAGGGCGCGTTCGGTGCCAGGCAACACACCCGGTTGCCAGTGCCGCACCAAGCACCCGGGGCCGGCTCCCGGGTCAGTGGTACTGCCCAGCATCTGGACGAGCAAGTCGCGTGATGAGTTTTCGCGCCCGTACCCGTCACACCTACGACGGGACACGACGAGGCGTAAGGATGACGTGATGAGTGCGGACACACGGCTGGAGGAGCTGGGCGTGAGCGGGCTGAGCGAGGTCGACGAGCCGGCGTTCTCCGGGCTGGTCGAGCGGCACCGGCGGGAGCTGCACGTGCACTGCTACCGGATGCTCGGGTCGTTCGAGGACGCCGAGGACACCGTGCAGGAAACGTTCCTCCGTGCCTGGCGGCGACGGGAGACCTTCGAGGGGCGGTCGACGTTCCGGGCCTGGCTGTACCGGATCGCCACCAACGCCTGCCTGGACCTGCTCGCCAAGTGCCGCCCGGAGCCTGCGACCGGTGGCGAGGTGCTGTGGCTGCAGCCCTACCCGGACCGCCTGCTCGACGAGCTGCCCGCGGGTGGCGCGGACGAGCCGGAGACCGTCGCCGTCGCTCGGGAGACGATCGAGCTGGCGTACCTGGTCGCGGTCCAACACCTCGCGCCGCGCCCGCGGGCCGTGCTGATCCTGCGGGACGTGCTCAGCTGGCCGGCCAAGGACGTCGCGGAGTTCCTCGGGGACTCCGTCAACTCCGTGAACAGCGCGCTGCAGCGGGCCCGCGCCGGCATGCGGGAGCACCTTCCCGCCGAGCGGCAGGACTGGACCGGCGGCGAGGAGGACCCGGAGACGCGCGAGCTGGTGCGCCGTTTCACCGACGCGAGCGTCGCCAAGGACGTCGACGGTCTCGCTGCCATGCTGCGGGACGACGTCCGCTGTTCGATGCCGCCCACCCCGGGCCTGTACGCCGGTCGCGACGCGGTGGTGAACAACTGGGTCGAGGACGGGTTCGCGGACCTGGGGCGCCTGCGCTGCGTCCTCACCTCGGTGAACCGGCAGCCCGCCCTCGCCTTCTACCTCTGGCGGGAGCAGGAGGGCGCATACCTGCCGCTGACGATCGACGTCCTGCGCATCACCGGCGGGGCCATCACCGAGATCGTCATCTTCCACGACGACCAGTTCCCGCGGCTCGGGCTGCCGGAGCGCCTGGCTGCGGACGGCGCGGAGTAGTCCCGCTGGACGCTCGCGCTGCGCGGTGACGCGCCTGACGCGGAACGAGATGAACAGCATGAATGACAGCGGGGTCGGCACAGGCCCGGTATCGGGCCAGACCAGCCGCACCCACCGACTCCGCGGGCTCGCCGTCACCGGCTTCCTTGCCACGCTCGCGGCATGGGTGGCCACCACCCTCGCCGCGGCGCTTGCCCAGGCCCTTGGCGTCGACTTCGAGGTACCCGATGGTGGCGAGGCGATCCCGTTGTCCGGGTTCGCCGTGGTGACCGGTTTCTTCTCGGTCGTGGGCGTCGTCATTGCCGTCGCGTTTCTTCATTGGAGCGCTCGTCCCGCCGAGCGATTCGTGTGGACGGCGGTGTCGCTGACCGCGATCTCGTTGGTCCCGCCCCTCCTCTCCGGGGCCGACACCGCCACCACCACCGCCCTCCTCGGGCTGCACCTCGTCCCTGCGACGGTGATGATCCCCACCCTGGCGCGGAGCCTCCGCACCCGGACCGCTTGACGATCCCGCCACGGGACAGCGCGTCGGCCTGGCCCTCATCGCGCACCAGCTCTCGGTGCGGGGTGTGTCCCTCGCCAGCGGAACGCTCCCGCGCTGTTTGAATCGCCGCATGACCAAGCGCGACGATGCACTTCTCTTCGGTAACCGATTCCTGACTGCGCCCGCTCCCTCGGAGACCTTCCCCGAGGAAGGCATGGCCGCGACGGACGCAATGAGGCTCGTGGATGTGGATCTCGCCATGGAGGGCGACCCCCAGCGCAACCTCGCCACATTCGTCACCACGTGGATGGAGCCCGAGGCCCAACGACTGATCGCCGAGAACCTCCACCGCAACTTCATCGACCACGCGGAGTACCCCATCTCCGCCGAGATCGAGCAGCGTTGCGTGCGCATGCTCGCCGACCTCTTCCACGCGCCGGGCAGGACGACGGGATGTCGGACCCAGGGCTCGTCCGAGGCCATCATGCTCGGCGCACTGTCGCTGAAGTGGAAGTGGCGCGAGCGCCGCCAGGCGGCGAACCTGTCCACCGACCGCCCCAACTTGGTCTTCGGCGGAGACGTCCACGTCGTATGGGAGAAGTTCTGCCGCTACTTCGACGTCGAGCCGCGCATCGTGCCGCTTGCCGAGGGCAAGTACACGATCGGCCCCGAGGACGTGGAGCCCCATCTCGACGAGAACACGATCGGTGTCGTCGCCGTCCTCGGCACCACCTTCACCGGCCACAAGGACGATGTCGTCGGGATCGACAAGCTCCTGCGGGACATCCGCAAAAGGCGGGACCTCGACATCCCGATCCACGTCGACGGCGCCAGCGGCGCTTTCGTGTGGCCCTTCCTCTACCCGGACTCGAAGTGGGACTTCCGGCTCGAGCAGGTCCGTTCGATCAACGTCTCGGGACACAAGTACGGCCTGGTCTACCCCGGCATCGGATGGCTGGTCTTCCGTGAGGAGTCCGACCTGGCCAAGGACCTCGTGTTCTACGAGAACTACCTGGGCAAGACCGACGCGACGTTCACGCTGAACTTCTCCACCGGTGCGTCGATGGTGCTCGCGCAGTACTACAACTTCGTGCGGCTCGGTCGCCAGGGCTACACCTACGTCATGAAGATCATGCAGGAGAACGCCCGCGCGCTGGCGGACAACCTGCGCAGCAGCGGCCGCTTCGAAGTGATCGGAAGCGACCTCGAGCAGCTGCCGCTGGTCGCTTTCCGTCTCGCCGGCCAGCATGCCTACGACGAGTCCGACATCGCCTGGCAGCTCTCGGCCGAACGCGGCTGGATGGTGCCCGCGTACACGCTCCCGCCCAACGCGGAGCGGGTGAAGATCCTGCGCGCCCTGGTCAAGGAGACCCTGAGCCGCGAGCAGGTCGAGCGGCTGAGCCAGGACATCGCCGACGCGTGTCGCACGCTGGACGACAAGGGTGCGGCCCACGGGATCGAGCGGGCCCAGGTCAAGCGCGGCACCGGCTACTGACGCACTGCGACGGAGCGGGAATTTCGGGCGGCCGGCCATCGGCGACCCCAGCTGCAGCAGCGCCGCCTGCAAGGCTGCGAGCCGCTGGCCCGCACCTGCTCGCTGCACCACTCCCCCCCCCTGCAGCCGATCAAGCGTGACGACCGGCCTCGTATCAGCGACAGCTTGCGGAGCACCGGGCCGACGACGGTCTCGTCGTCCAGGCCGGCACCGTCCACCAGACGCACGTGATGCTCGGGACCGACGTCGAAGCCGCGGACTGGCTCGCCGCCACTGGGTCATGGACAACCTGCGGTGCCGTCACCCTCACGGGACAGCCGCCGAAGCCCTCCCACAAGATGCCACCGTGGACGCGTTCGGCGGTGGTGCCGCCGCCGGGACCGTCCCTCTCAGGAGACCAGCTCGGTGATACTGCGAGCTGTCAGCCACAGGCCGAGGAGCAGGGCGAACGTGACGATCAGCTGCTCCTGGTGCTGTGCGAGCCAGTCCCGCAGGGCGCTCAACCGGGCGTTCGCGACCGCGGGCGCCCGGGCCACGTACATCTCCATGACGATCAGGCTGAGGGTGGCCAGCAGGCAGTAGCCGGCCAGTGCGAGCCAGTCGGCCAAGGTGGAGAGGTTCGCGTCGACGGCGGTCGCGGCGCCGGCGCCGACCAGTGCCCAGGGCTGCAGCAGCCATGCCAGGCCGGCTGCCGTGGCCGGGGAGGCGTTGTCGATCCGGGCGGTCCAGCGTGGCGGGCCATGCGGGCGGGGCGGCCGGAAGTGCCGGTGTGCGCTGTACAGCACCAGAGCCAGGCCGATGGCGAGTTTCGCATCGATGGCGGCGGTCGAGGGCACGCTGTGACGAGCCGGGGGCTGACCACCGGTCAGCAGCACCACGCAGGCGATCACCGCGATCAGATTGGCCAGCCACGACAACAGGAACGCCAGGCCCAGGCGAACACCGTGCCGTGAGGAGAGCAGCAGGATGAAGGCGCTGTTGTGCAACGGCCCCAGGGTGACGGCCGTAGCGATCACAACCAGGTCGAGGACCATCGGATCAGCCGCTCCTGGGTATCAGGGCCGTGTGCCACCGGTGGATGAGCGGGACCGGTCGGCAGCTCGAGGCGTTGCCGCTGCGGTGCCGCATCCCGACTGTGCAGGCGGGGGCCCGGCTGGTCAAGCAGGCCACGCCCGCATGGCGGCACCGGCTGCCCGACGGGCTCCCTGGCGAGCATGGCCCGGGGAGCCGGGGCCGTCCGCCTGACCCAGCCTGTCAGGCGCTCGGGCCGGTGCGTACGAAGAGGCAGAACGGGTGGCCCGCCGGGTCGAACAGGACGCGTACATCATCCTGAGGCTGGAAGTCCGTCACCGTCGCCCCCAGGGCAAGAGCATCCTCGACGGCTGATGACAGATCGTTCACCTCGATGTCCAGATGCATCATCATCTGCTGCTCGGACCGTGTGGAGGGCCACCGTGGGCGGGTGAAGAGTGGCTCTGTCTGGAACGACAGCCCGGGACCGCCATCGGGTGGAGCGATCTCCACCCAGCCGGGTTCCTCCTTCCGCGTCGGCCAGCCGAGCAGCCCCTGATAGAACTGCGCCAACTCGTGGGCGTCCGGTGCGTCAAGAGTGGTCGCGGCCAGCGTGAAACGCGGTTGCGGCTTCATACGGTGCTGCTGCCCCGTTTCGCTGCTGCAAGGCCGGCCGGCCACGCCTCCGTTCAGCCGCACATCACCGAGGGAAACGACGTCCAAGCGCGTCGCTGCCTTCAGGCTGGTGAGGGCTGAGGCACGGTGAGGGCCATGAGCATGGCGGCACAGCCCGGTACGGCGTCCTCGACCCGCGGCATGGTCCGTATCCCGGGCGGAACGTTTTTGATGGGGGCGGCCGACTTCTATCCCGAGGAGCGGCCCGTGCACCCGGTGACCGTGGACGGCTTCTGGATGGATGCCCATCCGGTCACCGTCGCCGAGTTCCGGAGGTTCGTGAAGGCCACCGGCTACGTCACGGTGGCCGAACGTGCGTTGGACCCGGCGGACTACCCGGACGCGGAACCTGCCGCACTCGTCCCCGGGGCACTGGTATTCCGTATGACGCCGGGGCCGGTGGACCTTGACGACTGGCGCCAGTGGTGGTCCTACGCCCCGGACGCCTGCTGGCGCCGCCCGCTGGGCAGTGACACCACCCTCAACGGCCAGCAGCTGCACCCGGTGACCCAGGTGGCTTACGAGGACGCCGACGCTTACGCCGCCTGGGCCGGTAAAGGGCTGCCCACTGAGGCAGAGTGGGAGTTCGCCGCCCGCGGTGGGCTTGAGTCGGCGGTCTTCCCCTGGGGTGATGAGTTCGCTCCCAAGGGCCGACGTATGGCCAACACCTGGCATGGCACCTTCCCTTGGCAATACGTGCCGGCCGGCAAGGCGCGGACGACCCCGGGAACCACCCCGGTGCGTACGTATCCGCCCAACGGCTACGGCCTGTACGACGTGGCCGGCAACGTCTGGGAGTGGACCTGCGACTACTTCACCCCGCGCCACCGCGATACCGCCCCCCAGACCTGTTGTGCACCCCGGAATCCACGGGTTGACCATCAGGCCGAAACCCCGGCCGGTGCCGACCGCTTCCCCCGCCGTGTCATCAAGGGCGGTTCACACCTGTGCGCCCCGAACTACTGCCTGCGCTACCGCCCCGCCGCCCGCCAGGGCCAGTCCGAGGACAGCGCCACCTGTCATCTGGGCTTCCGTTGCGTGCTTCGCTGACCGCGCCCGGCGAACCGCCCCCGCCCCACTCCGCGCCCGCTGCCCCGCATCCTCACCAGTGACCCAAGGATCCACTCATGAGTCATCCAGTTCTTCCGTCATGGCGGGACGGTCGCACCCGCACGGCCCTGCTGCGCTTCGTCGAGGAGGTGACGACTCCCGGGGAGAACTTCCTCGAGCCTCCCGATCGGGTCGCCGTCTTCGACAACGACGGCACGCTGTGGCCCGAGCGGCCGATGCCTGTGCAGTTGCACTACTTGACCGAGCGGTGGCGGCAGATGGCTCAGGCCGATCCCGCCTTGGCAGACCATGAACCGTACGCCTCGGTGCTCGCGGGCGACCCGTCGTGGATCGCCTCGGTGATCGCGGACCATTACGCCGGGGACGACACCCGGTTGCCCGTCCTCGCCGAGGCGGTGATCGCAACGCAACGGGGCCTGGACACCGACACGGTGGCCGACATGATGCGGGACTTCTTCCGTACCGCTCAGCACCCGGTCCTGCGGCGTGCCTATGCGGCCTGCGCGTACCAGCCGATGCTGGAACTTCTGTCCTACCTGCGGGAAAGGGAATTCTCCACGGTGATCGTCTCCGGCGGCGGGCGTGACTTCATGCGGGTCATCGCCGCCGAGGTGTACGGCGTCCGGCCCGAGCAGGTCATCGGGTCCACCGCCGATGCGAGCTGGTCCGTCACTCAGCGGACCGTCGTGTACGGCGACGCCATCCGTGTACTGGACGACGGTCCGGAGAAACCGGTTCAGATCTGGAGCAGACTGGGCCGCCGCCCGGTGCTGGCCTGCGGAAACTCCAACGGGGACATGGAGATGCTCATGTACGCCTGCTCAGCGCGCCACGGCCTTGCCCTCCTCATCCACCACGACGACGAAACCCGGGACGACATCCCCTACGACGCAGGCGCGGAGCGGGCCCTGGCCGAGGCTGGGCGGCACGCATGGCTGACCGTCAGTGTCCGAAACGACTGGGCCCGGCTCTACCCCGACGCCCCCTGAACGGACGGGGGAACCGGCGGCTCACCGAGCACAGGAGAGGGCCCACCACCTGCAGGCCACGCGGTCACCCGAGTGCCCGTCTGAACAAGCGCCGCATCTCAGCCGCGAACAGACTGCGAGAGGTTGCCAGTACGATCCCTGCGGCCTGGCACGCACTCTGCTGGAGAGATGGAGACGGGCCATGGCTCAGACGTTCCGGGGCATCATCAACCTCGACGTCCGCGACTCCGTACCCGACTGGGCTCCCTATGCGCAGCCCAAGGCGCCGGAGGGTTCCCCCAACGTCGTGTACATCGTCCTCGACGACGTGGGCTTCGGTGCCATGAGCTGCTACGGCGGCCCCATCGAGACTCCGAACATCGACCGGCTCGCTGCCAACGGCCTGCGCTATGCCCAGTGGCACACCACCGCGCTGTGCTCGCCGACCCGGTCCGCCCTCCTGACGGGGCGCAATCACACCACCAACGGCATGGCCTGCATCAGCGAGGCCGCGATCGGCTTTCCCAGCGGCAACGGCCACATTCCGTCCGAGTGCGCCACCCTCGCGGAGATCCTGGTCGACAAGGGCTACAGCACCTCCCTGACCGGAAAGTGGCACCTGTGCCCCGAGGATGAGATGAACCTCGCCGCCACGAAGCGGAACTGGCCCACCGGGCGGGGATTCGAGCGCTTCTACGGCTTCCTCGGCGCCGAGACGAGCCAGTGGTACCCGGACCTGATCCACGACCAGCATCCGGTCGAAGCGCCCGCCACCCCCGAGGAGGGCTACCACTTCAGCACCGACATCACCGACAAGGCGATCCAGTACATCGACGACGTCAAGGCCATCGCCCCCGAGCGGCCCGTCTTCCTCTACTACGCGCCCGGTTGCGCCCACGCCCCGCACCAAGCGCCCCGTGAATGGATCGACCGCTACCGCGGCGCCTTCGACCAGGGCTACGAGGCCATGCGCGAGCAGATCCTGGCGCGCCAGAAGGAGCTGGGCCTGGTCCCGCAGAACACGGAACTTCCCCCGCTGAATCCCATCGGTACACCCGAAACGCGCAGCGGCCCCGGGGGCGAACCGTTCCCGCCGCTGGACTTCACCCGCCCGTGGAGTGAACTCGACGAGGACGAGCGGCGCCTGTTCGCCCGCATGGCCGAGGCCTACGCGGGGTTCCTCTCGCACTGCGACGACCAGATCGGCCGCCTGCTGGCTTACCTTGACGACATCGACCAGCTGGACAACACGATCTTCGTGGTGGTCTCGGACAACGGGGCCAGCGGCGAGGGCGGGCCGAACGGCTCGGTGAACGAGAACAAGTTCTTCAACAACGTCGCCGACGACGTGGCGGAGAACCTCGCGATGATCGACGAGATCGGCGGCGTCAAGACCTACGGTCACTATCCGAACGGTTGGGCCATGGCCTTCAACACGCCGTTCAAGATGTGGAAGCGCTACTCCTTCAACGGCGGCACCTGCGACCCGTGCATCATCTCCTGGCCGGCCGGGATCAAGGCACGCGGCGAGGTACGCCAGCAGTACCACCACGCGGTCGACATCGTCCCCACCGTGCTCGACTGCCTGGGATTCGAGCTGCCGGAGACCGTCAAGGGCCACACCCAGATCCCCCTTCAGGGGGTGAGCATGCGCTACAGCTTCGACGCGGCCACCATTCCGTCCGCCAAGAGCACGCAGTTCTACTCCATGCTCGGCACGCGCGGTATCTGGCACAACGGCTGGAAGGCCGTCACCACCCACCCGGCGATCAGCGGCTGGAGCCGCTTCCACCAGGACACCTGGGAGCTCTACCACACCGAGGTGGACCGGGCGGAGGTGCACGACCTCGCCGAGCAGGAACCCGAGAAGCTCACTCAGCTGATCGCCCTGTGGTTCTACGAGGCGGGCGTCAACCAGGCCTTCCCCCTGGACGACCGCTCGGCGCTGGAAATCCTCATGACCCCGCGCCCCGAGCTGACCCCGCACCGCAACCGCTACGTCTACCGGCCCGGCGGCTCCGAGGTGCCGGAGTCGGTGGCGGTCAACATCCGCAACCGCTCGTACGCGATCGGCGCGCTGGTGGACCTGCCCGAGCCGGGCGCGTCCGGGGTGCTCTTCGCCCACGGCGGACGGTTCGGCGGCCACACCCTCTACATCAAGGACGGTCGACTGCGATACGTGTACAACTTCCTCGGCAGCCAGGAGCAGCGGATCACCGCGAGCGAGGACCTTCCCACCGGTGAGAAGCTGATCCTGGCCGCGTCCTTCGAGAAGGACGGAGAGGACTCACCCGGTGTCGCCACCGGCATCCTCAGCCTCTACTACGGCGACCGCAAGGTCGGCGAAGGCCGCATCAAGACACAGCCGGGCAGGTTCACCCTGGCCGGCGAGGGCCTCAACGTCGGCCGGGACAACGGCGACGCCGTCACCGGCGACTACCCCGGCACCGCTCCCTGGACCTTCACCGGCGGCGCTCTGCACCGCGTCGCGGTGGACGTCAGCGGCGAGCCCTACGTGGACCTCGAGCGCGAAGCCGAGGCGATGATGGCCCGCGAGTGACACCGGCAGGCGCTGGGCCCCGCCGCTACCTCCTCGGCATGTCTGGGATGGGCTGCACCACTCCCGATGGATCAGTCGGCCTTCATGGCGCGGTGAACACTCTCCCGGAGCAGGGTTCGACGCTGCTCGTGCAGTTCGGGGGGCTCCTGTGCGGTCGCCGCGTAGACATTGCTGACCGGTGACCACGCCATGGACATGGCGATAACCATGGCCATGACGTCGAACGGGTCTCCCTGGCGTACCAGGCCGGCGGCCTGGGCCTCGGCGATGGCGCGCAGTTTGCGGTCGTCGAGGCGGTCGGGGTCGTCGACCAGGTGACCGGCCGGGCGTCGCTCCAGGCGTGCCCAGGTGGCCAGTCGGATGAGATCGGGGCGGCGCAGATACTCGTCGTAAAGGCGTACGGCCCAGTCCGCGAGGTCAGTGGCATCGATCGGGACGACATTCACGATCCGCTCCAGCGAGCCGAAGAAGATGGCATCGAAGAGCCCTTCTTTGCTGCCGAAGTAGGCATAGAGCTGCGCCTTGTTGGTGCGTGCGGCGGCCACGATCCGCTCGATGCGCGCTCCGGCGATCCCGTGCTCGGCGAACTCCTGGGTCGCCACATCGAGGATGCGCTGGTACGTCGCGGCTCCGCGCGAGGACAGGGGCTGATCAGCCATGCCCCCACGCTACCAAACAGAACAGTTGGTTTGCCCTGGCGGGTCGGATGGTCCTACTCTCAAATAGACCAACCAGTCTGTCTATGAGGAGACGCCATGAGGAATACCGTGGGCTGGCAGGTGGAAGGTCCGTCGACGACGCTACGGCGGACACCACTGGAACGGCGCGACCTGCGCCCCGACGACCTCGCGGTCCGGGTGGAATACTGCGGCGTCTGCCACACCGATCTTCACGCCGTCAGCGCTCGGGACGGCCAAGGAGGCCGGCCCCTGGTGCCGGGGCACGAGTTCACGGGCGTGGTGACCGAGACCGGACCCACGGTCACCCGGTTCACCGTCGGCGACGCGGTCGCGGTGGGCAACATCGTCGATTCGTGCGGCGAGTGCACCATGTGCCGCGCCGGCCAGGAGAACTTCTGCCACACCTTCCCGACCCTGACCTACGACGGCACCGACCGAATCGACGGATCGACCACGCTGGGGGCCTACTCCCGCGAGTACGTCGTCCGCGAGCGTTTCGCCTACCCACTTCCCGTCGGTCTGGATCCGGCCGCCGCCGCTCCGTTGCTTTGTGCCGGGATCACTGTCTGGGAACCGCTGCACGCTCTCGGTGTGGGTCCGGGAACCCGCGTCGCGGTGGCGGGACTGGGCGGCCTGGGCCACCTCGCGGTCAAGATCGCCGTGGCGCTCGGCGCCGACACCTCGGTCATCAGCCGCTCACCGGACAAGGCCGACGACGCTCGTCGTCTCGGCGCCCACGGTCTCATCGTCTCCACGGACCCGGAACAGATGGCTGACGCCCGCGACCGGTTCGACGTCGTCATCGACACCATCTCCTCCCCGCACGACCTCGGCCCTTACCTGCGCCTGGTCGCCATGGACGGGACGCTCAGCCACCTCGGGCACCTGGGACCCGTCACCGTGGAGACCACCGACCTGCTCGTGGGACGCAAGAAGCTCAGCTCCGCAGGCAGCGGCGGCAGGCCCGCGACCGCCGCCATGCTGGACTTCTGCGGCGAGCACGGCATCACCGCCGACATCGAACTGCTCCCCTCGGCGCGGGTGAACGAGGCCCTCGACCGTCTCCGGCGCAACGACGTGCGCTACCGCCTCGTACTCGACATGTCCGACCTGGGCTGAACTGCGAGGTCCAGGAACCGCAGTACGGCCGTGTTCAGCTCGGCGCCCCCTCCACCGTATGGGAGATCTTGAAAGGGGCCGGGCACTCTTGGCCTCCGATTTCTTCGAATGCCCTAACCCCCCTGCCCTGCGAGCGTGTCCAGGGCTTCTGCGACCGGGACGGGATCCAGGGGGCCGACGTGTGACGCCCCGGGGAAATCGTGCACGCGGAAGCTGTTGCCGGGCGTGAACGCGTCTGCTTCCGCGATCATCCTGTCCTGGAGTGCCGTGGCGATCGTCCGGTCCCTGCCGAAACGCAGGTAGGTGCGGGGAATGCGTCCCCAGTTGCCGGCCCGGCCGACCGCTCGGCCCGCATAAGCGGCGACGGGCTCGTCGGTCTGCATGCCGGCCAGTATCCGGCGGAATTCGGCGTCGGGATAGTCCGCGCAGATCATCTCCTTCAGGAGGGCCAGCTCACGGCTGTCACCTGTCCGGAAGTTCAGCCGCAGCACACCGAGCCGGTCCGGGTCACCCACCGTCAGCTCGACCGGGCTGACGGCGTTCGCATTCTCGGGTGCCGCCGTGCAGGCGTCCGCTGTGGGCAGGACGCGACTGGGGCAGAAGGCCGCCATGTAGCAGATGTGGTGAAGCAGATGCGGGACGGCATCGCCGACACGGCTGACCGATACGCCACCCAGGCTGTGCCCGACCAGCACCACCGGGCCGTTCCGTGCCGCCCGCCGCACGATGCCCGTGACGCGCGCCTCGTAGTCGTCCAGCCCGAGGCCCTTCAGCGGGGAAGGCTCGGCCGCCATCGCGTCGAGGTCCTGCCGCTGATACGACTCCGGCACGAAAGCCTCCGCGCCATGCCGAGGTTGGTCCACCATGACGACGCGGTGACCGCGCAGCGTCAGCTCCCGCACGATCGGCATCCAGAACGCGCCGGCGCTGTGGGTGCCGTGCACCAGCACGTAGGTGGTGATCCCGCGACGCGGGTCCGCTGCGGCCGGCGAGGTTCCGAGCCCGGTGGCCAGTGCCATGCCCCCCACCGCGAGTCCCAGCCCACGTAATGCCGTCCGCCTGGTGGCATCCGTTCGTTCTTCGTTCGTGTCATTCGTCATGAGTACGACGCTATGAACGGCCCGCTTGGCCCGCCAGCGGTCCAGCACCACCACAGGGGTGGACGCAGCACCACCTTGCCATGCACTCACACCAAGGCAGCCGGCCGCCTCATCAGACCCCATGGGGAGCCGGCCGACGGCCCATCAGGTCGAAGCGCGGCCTGCAACTCATCGACGGACGGAGGAACCGGGGTCAGGGACGGGACGGCCAACCTCGGACGGCCAACCTGGACGGAAGCGTTCAACGTAATCTGCGAAGTCGCGACGCAGATACCGAGAATCGGCCGGCTTCAGCCGGATCTGCTGACGGCTGTCGGCCCACCAGATCTCGAACTCAGCGACGGTGCCTTCCGCCGGCCAGTCCTCACCCTGATCCGGAAGCAACGCAACATCGACGAAGCCTCCGACGGCCAGACCGATGTCCACGAAGAACCCGATCACGCCGGGCCGAGGAACGTTCACGACGGTGCCCTCGAAGACCTGCCCGAAGCGCAGGCCCCTGCGAATCCGAACCCACTCGGCATCTGGCACCACGAACACATCATCGCATCTTCGTCTGGATCGCGAGCGACTGGACTTGGGCAGCGGAGTCGTGAGCATTCCCAAGCACGTAGATGGTCAACTGCTGCTCAAACTCTGTGCCGGTGCCTACGAGCGGCTGTTCACGCGTGGCCGGATGCCACTGTGCTGGTCGGAGAAGACGATGAGCCGCCGATGACGCCGTTGGCGTGACATCGCCCGGCAGCCGCAACCGCAGATGGCCGTGGACGGCTCTCCTCTTGCACATCCACCCGCTGCTGGAGGAGACCAACGTGACCATCGCCCTTGAACACCACGCGCCGCAGGCCTTCGTCGACCCCTACGCCGCCGACCCGGCGGAGCCCGCCTGGCCTCCGGCCGCGCCCGGGCAGGACATGGACCACCTACTGCCGCCGCCCAACCCCTCCGAACGCCTCAGCATCCTCATCGACCCCCGCGACCAGCACCGCCTGGCCCTGCACGCCGCACTGACCGCCGCCGGAATCCCGCCCCGGCCCGAGGACCGCGACGCCATCGACCAGCTCAGCGCCCTGCCCCCCGGCATCAACACCACCCTGCAACGCTGGCTGCACCACACGACATCACGGTGACAGAACTCAACAACGGCGTGGCGATGGCCTCCAGGACACGGCTCTCCACCTCGGACCATTCAGGATCCGTGTCGGCGATGGTCACGACAGTGGCGCGGGCCCTCACAGCAGGCGTCGGTCTGCGCGTCGATCGTCAGCTGCACACCCACCCTTGCACCGGAGCCCGCACCGCACTCGGGTCGGTCGTACGGCCTGCGCTCCCTCTCACTGCGTCCAGCGCCCCGCTCGGGAGCCGCCGGCGGCGTGTGCGCAGCACGAAGCACGGGAGCACGCTGTAGAAGGTGACGTCCTGGGGGTTCAGCCCGAGCAGGGCGCGCAGTACCAGCCCTGGACCATGTAGGTCGTCAGGCCGTTACGACCAGCGCATCGAGCGCCGTACGCACGGCGGACAGTTCGGCCGGAGTGGGATCGGCCGATTCGTGCGGTATCAGCGCTGCGGGGTTGACCACAGGGACGGTGCCCCCAACGGCCAGTCGTGGATGCCGGCCACGGTCTGCACTGCCCAGAGCGATACGGTGCGGGCCTGCGGGTCGAAGTGGACGCCGCCGTAAGGCATGTCGGTGAGCGCCGGGGTGATGGACGGCGACGCCACGAGCAGCTCGATCAGGCCGGGGCCGGCGGCGAGGTGGTCGATGGGCTGCTCCCAGTCGCTGCCCCACGTGCGAACGCTTCCGTCTGGCAGGCGCAGCGAGACGACGGAGGAGGGCTCGGTGGTCTCCGGGGCCGCGAACCCGGAAGGCTCGAAGGTCTCGAACCAGCCCGGCGCACGCGTCAGGGACCGGCCAAGGCCCAGGTGGCGGGTCAGATCGCCCATACCGTCGTGAGCGAAGGGGACGTCCCAGCCAGGCCATGTCCGGGCCAGTACGGCGCGGGCGGCGATGTGATCCGCCCCGCTGTCCGCGAAGGCGAACCAGAGCAGGATTCGGCGGTCGTGGTCGACGAGTGCGGCGCCCTCGCACCACACGTCGTCGAGCCATTCGTCGATCTCCCGGTTGGCTCGGAAGCCGCCTGTCGCCGCAACCGGTCCGGGCAGCAGATCGTCGACCACCCGGTCGGCGGCCCAGTGCGAGTAGTAGCGCTGCCAGGCGCCGTTCTCGACCACCACGTATTGCGCTCGTGCTCGGTCCGGAGGCTCCGACGTCAGGCCGTCCGGATCCGGTCGGCGATCTCCGGCCTCGCCGCGAACCCGGCTGCCTTGTACGTGGCGACGCCGCCGACGTTGGAGCTCGGCGTGCACACGCGCACGCTCGACGAGCCCATCTCCCGCAGTGCGGCCGCCCCGGCGACAGTGATCGCCCGGCCATAGCCGCGGCCGCGGTGATCCGCGTGGACGCCCATCGGCTCGACCAGACCCGGCTTCCCCGGGCCGGCCGACCAGACCGTCACCACTGCCGCGGGGTTGCCCTGGTCGTCGTAGGCACCCAGGCATCGGGCGTCGGCGTAGAACGGTCCCGCGGACATCTTGTGCCGGTACTCGCGCGTGGGCCTCTTGGTGTTGAACGCGGACCGCAGGACGTCGGCGAAGTCCTGTGCCTGCTCCGGACCGATCGCCTTGATCCGCACGCCGGGGTCCGCCACCGCTTCGGCGAAGTCGCGGAAGAGCGGCGTCCACGGCTCGTCGACACCCCAGCCCTCCTTGGTCAACAGGTCGTGGAGCAGCAGGCCCTGCGGCGCCTCGATGGACACCGCTCCTTCCGGCAGCACGCCGTGCTCAGGCAGCGAGAAGTCCTCGACGAGCCGCCGCGCCAAGTCCTCGTCCTGGAAAGCGTCGGGAGCGACCGTCATCCGCACCAGCGTCGGCGAATCCAGCATCCCGACAGCGAGGATCCGTCCGTCCCGGCTCCAGGTCCGGACCACCGCGGCCGTCTCGGCCGTACCGAACCGGTAGTTCCAGCCGATGTCCCCGGGATGCAGCTGCATCGGCGCTTCGTCGTACTGCCACTCCCGCAGCGCCGCAATCGCCTCGCGCACGCCGGCGGCCGTCGGCGTACTCAGCACAATCGTCATAGCCGGGATCAGACACCCCGTCTCGATGGCGTGCAACCGATTAGTGAGTGTCTGAGAAGCCCCATGAAGAGCAGGGAGAGTGGGTTGGCAGTTCGCTTCGGCTACCGCGACGCCCGGCGAAACGATGGCGAGTTCGCGAAGCTGTGTTTCATGTTGGCCCACAGGTACTCGACTGCGTTCCGACCCACACAAGCACGATCGGCGTCTTGACCAGTTGGTGCACGCCGTAGACGAGGGCGATGTAGGCCCGCTCTGACGCTACGCCGTATCGAAGCCCGCCGGACAACTCCCGCGCCTGCTCCCGCCCGGAGCAGTGGGCATCGAAGCGGTACGTCCCGGCTCCTTGCGGTCGGCGTCAGAGAAGGATGACTCAGGAGGCGGGCGGCTCGATCTCACCCGCGAAGACGATGACCTGGTCGATGAGGCTCCGCCGCAGGTGGACGACGTCCGTTCCCGCCAGGCGGGGGCCTCCATCCGGCGTGGTGAAGACCCACTGATACCGGGCCCACTCATCAGGCATGTCCACCGCTGAGCAGCGCACCATCGTGCCGGTCCCCGCTGGGTGGCGCCGGATGTCCAGCACGAACCGCTCGACCGTCTCGATCCCTTCGCTGCGGCCCAACGGCCCCCAGAAGACCACGTCGGAGGTCAGCGCCTGGGAGAGCAACTCAGTCACATAGCCGTCGTCCGAGGCGTTGAACGCGGAGATGAACGTATCGATGGCGGACCGCGCGGTCTCTTCCTGCATGCACCACTAATATCAGTCGCTTCACCGAACGCGCTCCTCCTCCCGTGCGCCTCGGTGGACCATCGCGGTCGTACGTCCTGGATCGGTTGGCATGCAGCTATCAGGTCCTCGCCCGCGCCTAAGCAGCCAGATGCCCGGTCGGCACAGAACCCCCAAGGGCCCGCACGCCCGTCGTCCGGTGTGCGTCACCCACCGTCAGCGAGGCGGGGTGGACGGGAGTCCGTCGGGGGTGGCGCGGTCGGCCTCGGCCGCGTCGGCGAGGGCCGCGGCGGCGGCTTCCGCGGCCTGGGCCGCGTCGTCAGCGGCCCGCTCGGCGCTGTCGTCCAAGGGTTTCTCGCGGGTGGCCGGGGACTGGGGCAGTACCTCGGTGAAGGCGCGGGACACGCCCTGCAGTGCGGAGGTGATCTCGCTGGGGATCACCCAGAAGTTGTTGCCCGAACCCTGCGCCAGTTGGGGCAGTGTCTGCAGGTACTGGTAGGCCAGAAGTTTGGGGTCGGGGTCGTTGCGATGCACGGCCTGGAAGACCTCGTCGATGGCCCGGGACTGGCCCTCGGCCTGGAGGATCGCGGCGGTGCGGTTGCCCTCCGCGCGCAGGACGGCGGCCTGCTTGTCGCCTTCGGCGGTGAGGATCTGCGATTGGCGTTGTCCCTCGGCCCCGAGAATCGCGGCCCGCTTGTCCCGCTCGGCGCGCATCTGCTTCTGCATAGCGTCCTTGATGGACTGCGGCGGGTCGATGGCCTTGATCTCCACCCGATTGACCCTCAGCCCCCATTTGCCGGTGGCCTCGTCCAGTACGCCGCGAAGCTGGCTGTTGATGGTGTCCCGTGAGGTGAGCGTCTTTTCCAGGTCCATGGATCCCACGACATTGCGCAACGTGGTCACAGTGAGCTGTTCGACCGCCTGAAGGAAATTCGCGATCTCATAGAAAGCCGCTCGCGGGTCGGTGACCTGAAAGTAGAGGACGGTGTCGATCTCGACAACCAGATTGTCCTCGGTGATGACGGGTTGCGGCTTGAAGGAGACGACCTGTTCCCGCAGATCGATCACCGGATGAACCCGGTCGATGTACGGGATGACAAGGCTGAGGCCCGGACTCAGGGTCCGGTGGTAGCGCCCGAGTCGCTCGACATTACGAGCACGCGCCTGGGGCACGATACGGACCGCCCGCACCACGGTGAAAACCGCGATCAGCGCGAGGATCAGGCCGGCAATGAGGAACGCCGAGGTTTCCATGGTTTCAGTCCCGGGGGTAGACGAGCGCGGTGGCGCCGCTGATCTCCATGACGTCGACGGTCTTTCCAGGTGGAATCACCAGCGTCTCGTCGTAGGCGCGGGCCGTCCATTCCTCGCCGTCGATACGAACCCTGCCGCCGAGGCCCGTCACCTCCGAAAGGACATAGGCGGGCCTGCCGACCAGAGCGTCGATGCCGAACCGCTCCACTTGCGGCCGGAGCACGTGACGCAGCGCGATAGGACGCACGAACACCACGGTGCCCGTGGCGACGAGGGCGAACACCAGGAACTGGAAGGGCAGAGGCAGCCCGACCGCGGCGGATCCCGCCGTGACCAAGGCGGACACACTCAGCATTCCGAGCGCAGCGGTAAGGGTGACGATTTCCGCCACCGCCAACACGGCTGCGACGACCAACCAGATCAGCCATGGATCCATTGCGTGCCTCTTCTCACCGGTGCGGGTGCAGGTGCGGAAGAGCCTGACTCTCACCATTGGAACCCGACATCGGACAGCGGCGATACCCCTGGGGGAAGGCGAACCCGGCCGATCCGGCAGTAAGAGCACCTGAAGCCTCGGCAGCATGTCCGCCCCGTACGACGGACCCGCCCGCTCTCAGCGCTGCACGCGGTCCGAGACCGGGCGCGCCTCGTGCCGGGCGGCGGGGTTGGGCGTGAGGTGCTGGGGATCCGTGGTGTGGCGGATCGCCGACCTGAGGGACATGCCGCACCTCCCCTTCGAGGGCTCTGGTACGCATCCGCCGCACAACGACCGAGGGCCGCGGAGTACCTCGGCGGCCCTAGGTCGATTCGTGTGCCGATCAGTGGTGGCCGGTGAGTTCACCGCTGAGCGTGTCGCGGATGCGGGCGCTGGGCTCGTTCAGTCCGGTGATCCTGACGCTCTTGCCGCGCTGGGCGTACTTGGTCTCGATGGCGTCCAGGGCCGCGACGGAAGAGGCGTCCCAGATGTGCGCGGCGGACAGGTCGATGACGACCTTGTCGGGGTCGGCAGCGTAGTCGAACCGGCCGACGAGGTCGTTGGAGGAGGCGAAGAACAGCTCGCCGGTCACCCGGTAGATGACAGACGTGCCGTCGGGGTCGGTCACCGCGGTGACCTCGGCCAGGTGGGCGACCCGCTTGGCGAAGACGACCATCGCGGTGATGGAGCCGACGACCACTCCGATGGCGAGGTTGTGGGTGGCGACCACACACACGACGGTGATCAGCATGACCGTGATCTCCCCGGCCGGCATCCGCTTCAGGGTCTTCGGCGCGATGGAGTGCCAGTCGAAGGTGCCCACCGACACCATGACCATCACCGCGACGAGCACGGCCATCGGGATGTCCGAGACGACCGGCCCGAAGACGACGCACAGCACCATCAGGAACGCACCCGCGAGGAACGTCGACAGCCGGGTCCGGGCGCCCGACACCCGTACGTTGATCATCGTCTGCCCGATCATGGCGCAGCCGCCCATGCCGCCGAGGAAGCCGGTGACGATGTTGGCGATTCCCTGACCGACGGACTCGCGGGTCTTGGAGGAGTGTGTGTCGGTGATGTCGTCCACGAGCTTGGCGGTCATCAGCGACTCCATCAGACCGACCAGCGCCATGGCGAGCGCGTAGGGCGCGACGATGGTGAGGGTGTGCAGGGTGAAGGGGACGTCCGGCAGCCCGGGCACGGGGAGCGAGGAGGGCAGCTCGCCCTTGTCCCCGACGGTCGGCACCGCGATCCCGGCGGCCACCGTGATGACCGTGAGGATCACGATCGACACCAGAGGGGCCGGGATCACCTTGGTGACCTTCGGGAAGAACACCATCAACGCCAGACCGGCGGCTATCAGCGGATAGACCGGCCACGGTACGTCGGTCATCTCCGGCACCTGCGCCATGAAGATGAGGATCGCGAGGGAGTTGACGAATCCCACCATCACGCTGCGCGGCACGAACCGCATCAGCTTCGCCACCCCGAGGGCGCCGAGGACGATCTGGAAGACGCCGGCCAGGATGACGGCGGCGACGAGGTAGCCGAAGCCGTGCTCGCGGTTGAGCGGGGCGATGACCAGGGCGACCGCGCCGGTGGCGGCGGAGATCATGGCCGGTCGGCCGCCGACGATCGCGATGGTCACGGCCATGGTGAACGAGGCGAACAGGCCGATGGCCGGGTCGACCCCGGCGATGACCGAGAACGAGATCGCCTCGGGGATCAGGGCGAGGGCGACCACGAGTCCGGCCAGTACCTCGGTGCGCAGCACCTTCGGATCGGACAGCCAGGTGGGACGCCGGGAGCCGCGCAGCCAGGCGGCCGGGGACAGTGCGGAGGAGGACAAGACGAGAAGAACCTGTCGTGCTCGGGCACACCCGGCATCACGGCGGGCGTACGGGAAGGAGTGGGAGGCGGGGCGGCCGACCACGGGGTCCGCGAGCGGCGGACCGAAGTCAGGGGCGGGCGGAGAAGCGATCCGCCACCGGATCGTGCGTTGTGCGGGGATGGAGGGTCACGGCGGACAGGCAGCGGCGCCGGGCATCATGGGCACTCGCACGCTCTCTCCTGCAGGTATCGGTCTTCGCCGGAGGCATCCTCGGCCCCGACACGGGTGACCTGGCACCGAGGCAACTCTACCCTAACGTTAGGGTAGAGATCGGTGGCCGTGCGCGGCCAGGACGAGAGACGAGGAAGGCACTCCCCGTGAGCAGCGAGCACATGCAGATCGGCGAGGTCGCCACACGGACCGAGCTGTCGCTGCGCACCATCCGCCACTACGAGGACACCGGCCTCGTCATCCCCTCCGCCCGCTCCCAAGGGGGCTTCCGCCTCTACACCGAGTCCGACGTCGCCCGCCTAATGGTCATCCGCCGTATGAAGCCTCTCGGATTCACCCTCGACGAGATGCGCGCCCTGCTGGAGGCCACCGACCGCCTCGACATGGGCGAGGAACTGTCGCCCGAGGAGCTCGAGAAACTGCTGGACCGGATTCGCGGCTTCGAGCAGGCGGCCCAGCAGCGGGTCGAGGATCTGCGCACCCAGCTGGCACGGGCGGAGGAGTTCGCGGCCACACTGGTCGAGCGCCTCACGCGGACTCCTGCACCCTGACCCGGTAGCGGCCGGCGACATCGGGTTTGCTGGTGAAGCGGTCAGGGCGCTCTTCTCTCCGGAGGAGGTGCACCGATCTCCTTCGCCACGTCCCACACGCGTACCCCGTCGTCGTACCCCGCGGTGATGATCAGCGGTGGGCCCTGGGCCTGCCGGACCTGGCAGGCGGCGCGGACCCAGCCGTGGCCGCTGAGAAGGCCGGCGAGGTCCATGCCCAGGTCGCCGGCGCGCTCGCCGGTGAACGGGTCCCAGACCGCAGTGCCCGGTCCGTCACCGCCGGCGACCAGGAGCGTGCGGTCCCCGGCTTCCGCCTGGCACAGGGCGTACACGGGGCCGACACCGGCCGTGAACGCCCGCACCTCCTGTGGTGCCTCCACGTCCCACAGCCGGACGACCCCGTCCCAGCCGGAGGAGGCGAGCAGAGTGCGGTCGCCGTCGGACACCTCGCACAGGGTCCACACGGCGCGGTTGTGCGCGGTCAGCTCCAGTGCCGCCTGCCCGGACTCGGCGTGCCACACGGTCACTGTGCCGTTACCGTGTCCGGACGCGAGCAGCGTTCCCCCGCCTGTACGCACCTGACACAGGGCGAAGGTCCACCCCCTCCGGGAGCCGGCGTCGATCGTGCGCACCAGCCGGCCGTCGCGCGGGTCCCAGATCCGTATCGCGCCGTCCCGGCCCGCCGAGGCCAGCAGGTCGCGCCCTGAGACGCGTACGGTGCACAGCGCGAACACCCAGCCGCGGTGACCGGTGAGGGAGGCCACCGGTTCGCCGCGGTTCTCCAGATCCCAGAGCCGGACGACCCCGTCGCGGCCGCCGGACGCCAGCAGGGGCCTGCCGTCGACGTGGATCTCGCACAGCGTGCGGATCCAGGTGCGCGAGTCCGTGAGGACCGCAGTGTCCTCGCGCGCGACCGGGTCCGCGAGCCGGATCACCTTGCGGTGTCCGGAGTACGCCACGAGTGTGCGGCCGCCGAGCGTGACCTCGCAGGCCGCCTCGAACGACGGCCGGAACCGGTAGCGGCCGTCCGACCGCTTGACCACCCATACGACGATCAGGACAACCAGCAGGGCGATGCCTGCCACGATGCCGGCGATCAACATCCGTCCTCCCCCGAATCCCCTGAACCTTCGTGGTGCGGCAATAGCCGCGGCTCCCACGGGACTTGATCCTTTCGCGGGTGTCGGGTCGGGGCGATCGTGTTGTTACGTACCCCGGTTACGTACTTTCCGCCGTCGACACGGTGTGAGATCGCGGACACGAACCCGCAGGTTGTCAGTGGCGTACGAGAGGATGTGCGGGGGCACCAACTGCCGTGGGGGGCGCGAGGCATGACGACGCAACGGACACCGCTGGTCGGCAGAGAGGCTGAACTCGCGCGGGTGGACCGGCTGCTGGCGGATGTGGTCGGGGACGTGCCCGGGCGCCCGGCGGTGCTGGACATCAGCGGTGAGGCGGGCATCGGCAAGAGCCGGCTGGTCCATGAGCTGTGCCTGGGCGCGACGCGGCGCGGGGCGGCGGTGCTGCGCGGCCGGGCGACCGAGTACGAAAGCCACATCCCCTTCCAGCCGTTCACCGACGCCTTCTGCGACCTCGACCCGCGGGCCGTGGAGTCCTTCCCTGCGGCCGCCGAGGTCGCCCCGGTGCTCAGCGGCGCTCCCCGCCGCACCGACCGCTTCCACCTGCACCGGGCCACCGCCGCCCTGCTGGCGCACGCCGCGGGGTCTGCGCTGGTCGTGGTCCTGGACGACATGCACTGGGCGGACGCCGCGTCGCTGGAACTCCTCGACCATCTCGTACGCCACCCCGTGCGCGCCCGTGTCCTGCTGGTCCTGGCCCGCCGCGACCGGCAGAGTCCCGCATCGCTCACCGCGACCCTCACCCGTGGCATGGACACCGGCACGGTGCGGCGGACGGTCCTGGGCCCGCTCGGCGAGCGGGAGGGCGTCGAACTGCTCGCCCCCCACCTGGCCCGCGACGAGGCCGTCCGTCTCTTCACGGCGAGCGAGGGCAACCCGCTGTACCTGCTGACCCTGCTCCAGGCGCACCGCGAGGGCGCGTCGGTGAGCCGGCTGTCCACTACCGGCCTCGGGGCGCTGCTGCTCGACGAGCTGACCCCGCTGACGCCGTCGCAGGTCCGGCTCGTCCAGGTGGTGGCAGCGCTGGGCGACCACGCCACGCCCGTACTGCTCGGCCCGGTGACCGGCCACGAGCCGGGACAACTGGCCGAGGACCTCGCCGTACTGACCCGGCGCGACCTGCTGCGCACCGGCGCGCACGGGCGGATCGTGCTGCGCCACCCCGTGCTGCGCAGCCTCGTCCGCGACGGCACCGACCCTTGGCTGCGCACGCAGATCCACCGGCTCGTCGGTGCCGAACTCGCCCGGACCGGCGCCCCACTTGCCGAGCGGGCGCACCACGCCGAGCAGTCGCTGTCCGGCTGGGATCCGCGGGCGGCGGCCGTGCTGGACGAGGCCGCCGAGCAGGCCGCGCAGACGGCCCCCGCGAGCAGCGCGCACTGGCTCGAGGTGGCGCTGCGGCACCTCCCGCACACACCGGAACACGCGAGCAGGCGGCGCGAGTTGATGCTGCGGCGGGCCCGGGCGCTGGGCGTCGGCGGCCGCCTCCGGGAGAGCCGGGACCTGTTGCACCAGGTGATCGCCCTGCCCGACCCGGGCGACGGGACGGGCTCGCGGGCGTCCGCTGTCGTACTGTGCGCCGTCATGGAGCGCCATCTGGGCCGTTACGCGGAGGCGGCCGCCCTGCTCCGCCGCGAACTGCACCGCACCGATCCCGCGCCGTCGCTCGCCGACCAGGTGGCGCTGGGCCTGGAGCTGGGCTCCTCGGCCCCGCACGACACCTCGTACCCGGCGGTGCGCTCCGAGGTGGCACACACTCTGGAGGTGGCCCTTCGCCTCGGGGACGATACGGGGGTGGCGGGTGCGCTGAGCGTCGCGGCGCTGGGAGAGGCGTACGAGGGGGAGACGGCCACGGCGGAGGACTTCACCCGCCGGGCGGCGGCCCTCGTGGACTCGCTGCCGGACGGCGATCTGACCGACGTGTGCGAGCCGCTGGTCCGGCTGGCCTGGGCTGAGGCGTTCCTGGAGCGCTTCGCCGACGCCGAGCGGCACGCCGATCGCGGCCTGGCCATAGCCCGCCGCACCGGCCAGCTCTACCTCCTGCCGCACCTGCTGCTGTGCAAGACCCACGTGCGCACCCAGACCTGTCGGCTCGCGTCGGCGGTGGAGCTGTCCGAGGAGGCCGAGGACATCGCCCGCGGCATCGGCAGCGACGAACTGCTCGCCTTCGTCCTGGCGACCAGGGCCCACGCCCTCGTGGACGCCTGCCCACCTGGCGATCCGCGGCCACTGGCCACCGCCGAGGAAGCGGTGGCCGCGGCGGGTGGGGGCGTCAACTGGTGGGCGTCCATCGCCTGGTGTGTGCTCGGCTACGCGGCGCTCGCCGCCGGCGACCCGGCCCGCGCCCGGGAGGCGGTACTGCGTGCCGGCGGCCCCGGCCTGAGACGGATGCAGCCTTCCATGCGCCCGTTGTTCCTTGAGGTCCTGGTGACCGCCGCCGTCGCCATGGGTGACCTGGACGCGGCGAAGGAGTGGGCCGAGCGGGCCCACACAGAGGCCGAGAGGCTCGATCTGCCCGTGCAGCGTGCCTCGGCCATGCGCAGCGCCGCGCACCTACGCCTCGGTCTCGGTGACGACGGGGCGGCGGACCTTTTCGAGGCGGCGGCCGAGGAGAGCGCACGCAGCGGAGCGGTGTTCTGGGAGGCATTCTCCCTGCTCTTCGGCGCCTCTCTGCTGGCGGCGGACCCGCGCGGTGCGCGGCGCGGGCAGGCGGCCTGGCACCGCGGGCGGCGGCTCGCCGCGGCCGGTGGCTGCGGGATGCTGACGGGGCTTGCCGAGGCGGTCGGCCCGGCGGTGGCCGCCGCCGACGACGGGCCGGTGCGCCGGCTCGCCCAACTGACCGCCCGCGAAAGGGAGATCGCCGAGCTCGTCGCCGACGGCCTCACCAGCCCGGCGATCGCCGAACAACTCTGTCTGAGCCGCCGCACGGTCGAGACCCACATCTCCCGGGTCTACCGCAAGACGGGCGTCTCCTCACGCGCGGCTCTGGCGGGTCTGATGGCGGGGCTCACGCCGAGGCCTTCCTTCGGCGGGTGAGCCCGGCGCGGTTCAGGCATGAAGGCAGCCATGCTCTCTTGTGGTTACTCGGGAACCATAGGAGAGTGTTCGTTGACCTGTAAGAACACACTCTTCAGCGACTGGGGAACCTGATGGCGACCAAGCAGTTCACGGGCTCGCCCGAAGACGCGGACCTGAGGCGCGCGGACTCTCTGGCGCGAGAGATCTTCTCGGACGTCGCCAACAAGTGGGCGTTCCTGATCATCGAGACTCTCGGAGAGCGCACCCTGCGCTTCAGCGAGTTGCGCAACGAGGTCGAGGGCGTCAGCCACAAGATGCTCACCCAGAACCTTCGCATGCTGGAGCGCTACGGCCTGGTCGAGCGGAAGGTGCACCCCACGGTGCCGCCGCGGGTCGAGTACACCCTCACCGAGCCGGGCCAAGCCCTGCGAGCCACAGTCGACGGCATGTGCGACTGGACCCACCAGTACCTCGGTCACATCGAGGCCGCCCGCCGCCGCTTCGACGTCTGACGGGTGCACAGGCAGGACCCGGACGCGCCTTGGGCCAGGCAGTGGATCACCCCGGCAGACCCTCCGGTAACGTGAGGGTATGAGCCATCCGCACCCAGAACTCAAAGCCGCCCCGCCACTGCCCGAGGGCGGACTGAGGGTCACCGCCCTGGGTGGTCTGGGCGAAATCGGCCGGAACATGACCGTCTTCGAGCATGCCGGCAAGCTGCTGATCGTGGACTGCGGTGTGCTGTTCCCGGAAGAGAACCAGCCCGGCGTGGATGTGATCCTGCCCGATTTCACCTCGATCCGGGGCCGCCTCGACGACATCGTGGCCGTCGTGCTCACCCACGGCCACGAGGACCACATCGGGGGCGTGCCGTATCTGCTGAGGGAGCGGTCGGACATCCCGGTCGTCGGCTCGAAGCTCACCCTTGCCTTCCTGGAGGCCAAGCTCAAGGAGCACGGCATCCGCCCCCGCACGGTGCGCGTGCGGGAGGGCGACCGGCGCGGCTTCGGTCCCTTCGACTGCGAGTTCGTGGCCGTCAACCACTCCATCCCGGACGGCCTCGCCGTGGCCCTGCGGACCCGGGCCGGCATGGTGCTGCACACCGGTGACTTCAAGATGGACCAGTTCCCCCTGGACGACCGCATCACCGACCTGCGCGCCTTCGCCCGCCTCGGCGAGGAGGGCGTGGACCTGTTCCTCACCGACTCCACCAACGCCGAGGTTCCCGGCTTCACCACCTCCGAGCGCGAACTGAACCCCGCGATCGAGCAGGTCCTGCGGACCGCACCGCGGCGGGTCATCGTCTCCAGCTTCGCCAGCCATGTGCACCGCATCCAGCAGGTCCTGGACGCCGCCCACCAGCACGGCCGCAAGGTGGCCTTCGTGGGCCGTTCGATGGTCCGCAACATGGGCATCGCCCGCGACCTCGGCTATCTCAAGGTGCCCTCCGGTCTGGTCGTGAACGCCAAGGAACTGGAGAAGCTGCCGGACCACCGGATCACCCTGGTGTGCACGGGGTCCCAGGGTGAGCCGATGGCCGCCCTGTCGCGGATGGCCAACCGCGACCACGCGATCCGTATCGGCAAGGGCGACACCGTCCTGCTCGCCAGCTCCCTCATTCCCGGCAACGAGAACGCCATCTACCGGGTGATCAACGGCCTGACCCGCTGGGGCGCCAACGTCGTGCACAAGGGCAACGCCAAGGTGCACGTCTCCGGCCACGCCAGCGCCGGCGAACTCGTCTACTGCTACAACATCGTCCGGCCCCGCAACGTCATGCCCGTGCATGGCGAGTTCCGTCACCTGCGGGCCAACGCCGACCTCGCCATCCGTACCGGCGTCGACCCCGAGCGCGTCGTGATCGCCGAGGACGGCGTCGTCGTCGACCTCGTCGACGGTCGCGCCTCCATCGTCGGCAAGGTGCCCGCGGGCAACGTCTACGTGGACGGCATGGAAGTCGGCGGCGCCACCGAAGCGTCCCTCAAGGACCGGGTCACCCTTGCCCAGGAGGGCGTCATCACGGTCGTGGCCCTCGTCGACGCCGACACCGGCGCGCTGGCCGAGCCCCCCGACTTCCTGGCCCGCGGCTTCGTCCACGACGAGAGCACCTTCGAGCCGGTGATCCCCGTCATCGAGAAGACGCTGGCCACCGCCGCCCAGGAAGGCGTCGGCGACGCCCACCAGCTCGAACAGCTCATCGCCCGCGCCGTGGGCAACTGGGCGTTCCGCACCCACCGCCGCAGGCCACTGATCATCCCGGTCGTCATCGACGCCTGAGACGGCCGCATCCACGAACGAACGTCAGAAGGGTGAGCGGATGAGCCTGCGCTTCGAGGAGATCGACTGGCAACCGACACCGATCGGCGAGATCAGTCTGCGCCGGCGCCGTCACCCGGTCTCGGGAGACGACGTGTACGAGGTGAAACTGGGCGACGAGTTCCTGATGTCCAGCCTCTTCACCACCGGCGAGATCGCGCTCACGGAACTCGCACTGGCGCAGCTGCCGGACAGCGAACGGCCCGGACTGGACGTCGCCGTCGGCGGACTCGGGCTCGGCTACACCGCCCAGGCGGCGCTGGACGACCCCCGAGTGCGCTCGCTGACGGTGATCGACGCGCTCGCCGAAGTCATCGACTGGCACCAGCGGCACCTGGTGCCCCTCGGGGCGCGGCTGACGTCGGACGCCCGCTGCCGCCTGGTGCACGGCGACTTCTTCGCGCTGGCCGCCGACCCCGGCGGTCTGGATCCCGAGGAGCCGGGCCGCCGCTTCCACGCCATCCTGCTGGACGTCGACCACTCACCGCGCCATGTGCTCCATCCCCGGCACGCTGCGCTCTATCAGCCTGCGGGACTCCGTGCCCTCGCCGAACACCTCCACCCCGGCGGGGTGTTCGCCCTGTGGTCGAACGACCCGCCCGACGAGGAGTTCACCTCCGCACTCAGAGAGGTCTTCGCCCAGTCGGCAGCCCATGTCGTCGACTTCTACAACCCCCTGCAGGGCGGCACCTCGGCCAACACCGTCTACCTGGCCGGCACGGCACCGGGCACAGCGTAGGGCGACGGAGACGCGGCGCTGCCCCTCCCGCCGGGGAGAGCGGGAGGGGCAGCCGGGGGTGGTGCTCAGGGTGAATGTGGCCCAGGTCGCCCGGGTCACTTCCCCCAGAGCTTCCGGTAGGCCTCGCGGTACCCGCTGGGGTCCCAGGCTGACTTGCCGCCGCTGTTGTCGGCCGTGGCGATGTGCACCGGAGCGACGTAGCCGCTGGCGGGCTTGCCGGCGAAAGCGCGGTTGAACTCGTCGATCATCTGCCAGCCCTGCTCGGACAGCGGCTCGGGAACCGTCGCCGACTGGAACTGCTTGCTGTTGACGCGCTGGAAGGCGGACGGGTCGCCGTCGCCCGCGCCGATGTTGAAGGGGGCTCCGTTGCCCTGCTTGCCCGCTGCCCGAAGCGCTGGGGCGGCGTCGGCGAAGTAGAGGTCGTTGATGGCCACCGAGCTGGTCCACTTGGTGCCGAAGCGGGACAGCAGCGCGGAGACCTCCTGCGGCGTGCGGTTGCTGGCGTCCGCGATGGGGATGTTGGACGTCGTCAGGACCTTCACGTCGGAGCAGGTGGCGAGCTCCTTCTCGATCAGGTCCGATTTGCCCTTGGCGAAGGGTATGGACGCGTCGGTGAAGACCACCACGCCCGCCCGGCCGTTGGACTGGCCGATGATCCAGTCGGCGCTGATCTTGGCGACGTCCTGCACTTTGGTGGTGACGTTGCTGAAGAGCTTCGGGTCCGTGCTGGGGCCGGGGGCGTCCACGGCATGCCAGCCGATGAGCGGGATGCCTGCGGCATTGGCCTGGGCGACCTGCTGCGCTGTCGACTTGGGGTCGAAGCCGGAGAGCACGATCCCGTCGGGCTTGACGGCGACGGCCTGACTGAGCGCGGCCTGGATGCCTGCCGGGGTGCCCTGGCCGTCGATGATCCGTACCGTCCAGCCGATGGCTTTGGCGGCTTCCTTGACTCCGTCGGCGGCGCCGGCGACCCCCGGGTTGGTCATGCTCTGGGCGACGTAGACGATGGTCTTGCCGGCTGCCGCCTTGGGGCCGGTGGTCGGGCCGTCCCAGGGAGCGTTGACGTCCTCCGCGGCCTTGACGGCCGTCTTGGCGGTGGCGAGGACCGCGGGGCAGCCGGCCTTCGTGTCGGCGACGGCGCTGGAGGTGCCGGCCTCCGACCCTCGAGTGCAGCCTGCGGCGAACGCGGTGACCACGGCGAATGCGGCCACGGCTCTCATGGACGCTTTGCGGGTGTGGTGGTACGACACGGACGGGCTCCTTGCTGATGTACGGGAGGGCAGGAAGGCGGCGGGGCTCATCGAGACGGGTGACGTCCGGACGACGGGCCGCCTGGGCTGTGACGTGTGGCTCGGTGGTTCTAGTCCGTCGTCGTGGACGGCGGCGGGGGCGCGGATTCCGCGGCGGCGACGGAGGTCTGCACGGAGGCGGCCGGCGCTGCGGACGCCGACGGTCCGGACAGTGAGGTGCGGGTCGCGTCGGCCCCGGCGCGCAGTCGGCGGCGGGCGGAGTAGCCGGCCAGACCGACGGCGAGGAGAAGGGTGCCGCCGTTGAACAGGGAGGTGGCCCAGAACTCGGCCCCGAGCTGCTGGATGCCGGCGAGGCCGATGGCGAGGATGGCGACGGCGACGACGGTGCCGGCGGCGTTGGCGCGGCCGGGCTTGATGGCGGTGGAGCCGAGCAGCGCGCCGACGAAGGCGGGCAGCAGGTAGTCCATGCCGACGCTGGGGTTGCCGATCTGCTGCTGGGCGGCGAGCAGGACGCCGGCGAAGCCGACCACGATCCCGGATCCGGCGAAGGCGTAGATGCCGTAGCGGCGGGTGGGGATGCCGACCAGGTCGGCGGCACGGGCGTTGGAGCCGATGACGTACAGGTAGCGGCCGAGCGGCAGCCGTTCCAGCAGCAGCCAGAGGATGACGGCGAGGCCGAGGACGTAGAAGGCGGGTACGGGCAGGCCGAGGAACTTCGAGTCGTACAGGTCGGTGAAGGCCGGGGGCAGTCCGTTCGGGCCGGGGACGATGCGTGCGCCGTCGGTGATCCAGCCGGTGCAGGCGTAGAGCACGCTGCCGGTGCCGAGGGTGGCGATGAAGGAGTCGATCTTGGCGAACTCGACGAGCAGGCCGTTGAACACGCCGATCACGCCCCCGCCGACGATGACGACCACGCAGGCCAGCGGCCAGGGCCAGCCGTTGCTGACGATGAGCTGCATCGCCAGGACGTGGGCGAGGCCGAGGCCGTAGCCGACGGAGAGGTCGAACTTGCCGGTGACGATGGGGATCATCGCGCCGAGGGCGAGCATGGCCGGGATCGACTGGTTGGACAGGATCGACGAGATGTTGTCGAGGGTGGGGAAGGTGTTCGGCAGGGCGAGGGAGAAGACGAGGAAGAGCAGGACGGTGAGGGTGAGCAGGCCGTAGGTGCCGATGACGTGGCCGCGCAGCCGACCGCCGCGCGGGCCGCGGGACGGTCCGCTGGGGGCGGCGCCGGTCGTACGCCTGCTCCTCCTGGGCGCTTTGGCGTCCCCGCCGGTCGTGGACCGCTGGGCTCGGCGGGAGGACTGGGTCTCGGTGGCCATCAGTGATTGCCCGTTCCGGTCAGCGCCGGCATGGCCGACGCGGCATGGGTGAGTTCGGTGACAGTGAGGGCGTCGCCGGACAGTTCCGCGGTGACGTGGCCCCGGACGAAGACCAGCGCGCGGTGGCAGACGTCGGCGACCTCCTCGAAGTCGGTGGAGATGAGCAGGACGGCGAGCCCTTCGGCGAGGGCCTCGTCCAGGAGCCGGTAGATCTCGGCCTTGGCGCCGACGTCGACGCCGGCGGTCGGCTCCTCGAGGATCACCACGCGGCGGCTCAAGCGCAGCCAGCGGCCGATCATGATCTTCTGCTGGTTGCCGCCGGAGAGGGTGGCGATCGGGGCCTCGGAGTCGGCGGGACGCACACCGAACCGCTCGACGAGCGACCTGGCCTCTGCGCGCTCTCGCGCCGGGCTGATCCAGCGCCAGGGGGCCCGGGCGTCTGCGCGGGGGTTGGCCAGGAAGTTCTCGCGCACGGTGAGCTCGAGGGCGCAGCCCTCCTCCTGACGGTTGCTGGTGACGAAGCCGATGCCCGCGTCGACGGCCGCGGCGACCGAGTGGGGGCGGTACGGCTTGCCGTCGAGCAACACCTCGCCGCCGGTGAGGGGCCGGGACCCGGCCAGAGCACGGCCGAGATCCATGTGCCCGGCTCCGGTGAGGCCGACCATGCCGAGGACTTCTCCGGCGCGCAGTTCCAGTTCGACGGGGCCGGCGCCCTCGGTGGTGACGCCGGTCAGGCGCAGCACGGTGGAGGCGGGGGTGCCGGTTGCCCGGGGGCCCGGCGCGCGGTGGCCCTCCGGCTCGCGGCCGACGATGTCGTGCACGATCCGGTCCGGGCCGTGGTCGGCCAGGAGGCCCTGGCTGATGAGGTGGCCGTCGCGCAGGACGGCGAAGCGGTCGGCCACCTGGTAGACCTCGTCGAGGCGGTGGCTGACGTAGACAATGGCGTGTCCGCGGTCGCGCAGGGTGTGCAGGACGTCGAAGAGCCGGGCGCAGTCCGCGGCGGGGAGGCTGGCGGTCGGTTCGTCGAGGACGATGAGGCGGGCGCGGGTGGCCAGTGCGCGGGCGATGGCGACGAGGGAGCGTTCGGCGCGGGTGAGGTCGGCGACGGCCGCGTCGGGGTCGAGGTGGCCGGCGACTATCTGCAGGGCCTCGGTACAGCGCCGGCGTACCTGCCGCCACGAGACAAGCCCGGCGCGGCGGGGGTAACCGGTGCCCAGGGCGACGTTCTCGGCCACCGTCATCCACTCCACGAGACCGAGGTCCTGGTGGATGAAGGACATCTCGGTGGACGCGGCGCCGGAGCCGAGTGGGTGGCCGGCGACGGTGACCTGGCCTTCGTCGGCGCGATAGACACCGGCAAGGATCTTGATAAGTGTGGATTTTCCTGCACCGTTGTGGCCCAATAGGGCGAGAACGCTCCCCGCCTGAACGTCGAGGTCCACATCGGCGAGGGCGAGGGTTCCGCCGAACCGCTTGCGCAGTCCGCGGATCGTCACCAGCGGACGGGAGGCCACTTCCCCGTCGGGCGACGGAGAACTGGGGGCTGTGTCGTCGGGAGCGTCGTTCACGGACTTCTCCGGGGGATCTGCAGGCCGAGGACCAATCCATCGGCTCGACCAGAATCCTGAACTCGTTACAGCATCCTGGTCAATACTCCCGTCGCCATAGATTGCTCCAAAGTTACGGCGGCCGTACGGAGAAGTTCCGTACGGCCGCCGTGGTCGTGATCGTCGCGGACCCCCCTCAGGTGCGGGGAGCCCATGTCACCTCACCCGCCCCCCGCCGGCAGCCCTTGCGGAAGCATGGGGTTCTCCAGCCCTGCCGCGATGGCGCGCAGATCCTTCAGAAGTGCCTCACGGAACTCGTCGTCGAGTCGCGCCTTCAGCACAGTCACGCTGATCGCGAAGGGGGCCGAGTCGGTGCGGAATCCGGTGACCGGCACGGACAGGCAGAGGACGCCCGCGGTGGCCTCCTCGTCGTCGACCGCGTAGCCGCGCTCCCTGGTCGCCGCGAGGTCCTCCAGCAGGGCGGGCACCGAGGTGAGGGAGCGCTCGCTGAGCGCGGGCAGGGTGCGGCCGCGCAGCCGGTCCTCGGCCACCGCAGGATCCAGCGTCGACAGGATCGCCTTCCCGGTCGCCGTACAGTTGGCAGGGAAGCGGTCGCCGATGTTGGCGGTGAGCCGGAGCGGCTGAGTACCGTCGTACCGGGCCAGGTAAAGAACGTCCAGGCCGTCCAGGACCGCCACCCGGGCGGTCTCCCGCGAGATGTGCGCACTGCGCCGGCACAGCTCGTAGAAGTCTCGCAACTGGTCGACCGTGGACAGATAGCGGCCACCGAGTTCCACCAGTTTGCGCCCGAGGCCGAAGCCCGTGCCATTGCGTGTGATCATGCCCGCCGCCTCCAGGGAGGCGCAGAGATTCCCTGTCGAGGACTTCGGCAGGCCCAGGGCGCGCGCGATGTCACTGACCGACAGCGGTCGACCCTCCGCCTCGCCGAGGACGTCGAGAATCGCCACCGCTCGGGTCACCGCCGGGACGAGGCTTCCCGGGTCGCTTGCGCTCACCGCTGTTTCCACCCATCATTCTGTTCGTCGTTCAGCATGTTGTTAGTGTCCCTCGTCTGTCACCGAACGACAATGCCGTCGCCACGCGCTTTGCCATCGAGATTCACCGAGTCTCCTGACCGTAGCGCGCCTTCCGGGCCGATCGACGACACCCTCCGAGCCTTGGAGCGCTGAGCAGCTCATGACCAGCAGCCCAACCCATTCCCCTCCTCCTCCGCCTGACAACGGCCCCCGCATGTCACGCGAGGACTTCGATTCCCTCTTCGACTCCGTTCGGACCTGGGGCACGTGGTCCCCCGCCGACCGCGGTGCGTGGAACCGGGTCACCCCCGCCCACGTCCAGCGAGCCACCGCCCTCGTCCGCAGCGGCGTCACCGTCCCCATGGCTCTGCCCTGGAACACGGTTCCCGGCCCCGACAACGGCAAGCCCGCTCTGCATTACATGTCCGATCTCGGCGACGTCGAGGCCCCGGAGCCGTCCTGCCACAAGGACTTCATCGCCGTCGACTACCACGGCAAGGGCGTCAGCCACCTCGACGCGCTCTCCCACATCGCGTACCGCGGTCAGCTCTACGACGGCCGCACCGCCCGTGAAGTGGTCGACGCCGCCGGCGCCCACTTCGGCGCCGTCAGCGAACTGGGCCCCCTCGTCACCAAGGGCGTTCTGATCGACATGCCCGCCGTCCTCGGCACCGACTGGCTCGAGCCGGGAACCGCCGTGCACGCCGAGGACGTGCTCGCCGCGGAGAAGGCGCTCGGTGTGACCATCGCCGAGGGCGACGCGGTGTTGCTGCGCTCCGGTCACTTCCGACGCCGTGCGGAACTCGGGGCCTGGAACCCCGACAACGCCAGTGCGGGCTTCCACGTGGACGCCGTACCCCTCCTCGCCGAGCGCGGAATCTCCCTGCTCGGCGGCGACGGCGACAGCGACGTACGCCCCTCCCCCGTCGACGGACTGCACTCCCCCGTGCACGCCCTCGCTCTCACCGCCATGGGCGTACCGCTGCTGGACAACCTCGACCTGGAGGCGCTGTCCGCCGCCTGCGCGACCGAAGGCCGTTATGAGTTCCTGCTGATCGTGGCACCACTGAACGTCCCCGGTGGCACGGGCTCGCCCGTCAACCCCGTCGCGGTGCTGTGATGACGAACTCCCAGCCGGCCGAGGGCCGGTTCACCGTCGGGGTCAGCCGTGACTTCCGCGACGCGGACGGACGCAACGTGTGGGGCGACATCCGGCTCAGCGAACTGGACGCCGCCGGGATCGCCTGGCACTACCTCCCGCGTGACACCGACGAACTCCTCGCCCCGGACATCGACGGCCTGGACGCCGTCCTGTTCGCCGGCCCCGCCGTCACCGCCCGCACGTTCGACGGCGTCACGCGGCCCCCGCTTCTCTTCGCCCGCTTCGGCGTCGGATACGACGCCGTCGACCTCGACGCCTGCACGCGCCACGGCGCCCTGGTCACCATCACCCCCGACGGCGCCAGACGCCCCGTCGCCACCGCCGCCCTCACCATGCTGCTGGCGGTCCTGCACAACGTCACCGCCAAGGACCGGCTGGTGCGTCAGGGACGCTGGTCCGAGCGGGAGCAGTGGATGGGGCTCGGGCTCACCGGCCGCCGGATCGGCCTGCTCGGCCTTGGCAACACCGCCCGTGACCTGGTCGGTCTGCTGCGGCCGTTCGACACCGAGGTCATCGCCTACGACCCCTACTGCCCGCCGGAAACGGCCCGCGAACTCGGCGTGCGTCTCGCCGACGCCGACACCGTGATGGCCGAGGCCGACGCGGTGATCGTGATGTGCGTGCTGACCGAGGAGACCCACCACCTCGTGGACGCCCGGCGACTGGCCCTGATGAAGCCCTCGGCCGTGCTCCTCAACGTCGCCCGCGGGCCGATCGTGGACGAGGCGGCACTGATCGACGCCCTGCGCACCGGCCGCATCCGCGGCGCCGGACTGGACGTGTTCGAGTCCGAGCCTCCCGGCGCCGACAACCCGCTGCTCTCCATGGACAACGTCGTCCTCAGTCCGCACAGCCTCGCGTGGACCGACGAGATGTCCGCCGGGAACGGCGGGAGCGCGGTCCGGGCCGTCCTGGAGGTGGCGACCGGCCGCCTGCCGCGCTTCGTCGTCAACCGGGACGTGTTCGGACACGCGTACCTCTCCGAACGGCTGGGCGCCCTCGCGGCGGATACGGGGCAGCCCGCACCGGCAGGGGTCCGTCCGTGAACTCCCCGCCTCAGCCTCCCGGCACGGTCGGCTTCGTCGGGCTCGGCGCGATGGGCCTTCCCATGGCGGCCAACCTCGCGAAGGCCGGCTTCGACGTCCTCGTATGGGCCCGAGGCCGCATCCCACTCGACGCCGCCGTCGCCGCCGGGTGCCGTGCCGCCGACCGGCCCGCCGACGTCGCCGCCGGCGCGCGCACTGTCATCACCATGCTCCCGGATCTGCCTCAGGTCCGGGACGTGTCAGCCGGCCCGGACGGACTGCTCGCAGGCCTGGACACCGCCGCGCCGGCCGAGGCCATGGACACCCTCGTCGTCATGGGTACCGTCTCCCCTGTCGCCGTACGTGCCCTGGCCCAGGAACTGCGTTCCTTCGGCGTCACCGTCGTCGACGCTCCTGTCAGCGGTGGCGTGACGGGCGCCCGGGACGCCACCTTGTCGATCATGGCGGGCGGAACGCCGTACGCCGTCGAAAGCGTCCGCCCGTACCTGACCGCCATGGGCTCGACCGTCCGCCGCATGGGCGACACCGGAGCCGGGTCGCTCGCCAAGGCCTGCAACCAACTCGTCGTGGCCGGCACCCTCGTGGCGCTCGCCGAGGCCGTCGTGCTCGGCGAGCACGGCGGCCTCGACCCGGCAGCCCTGCTGGAGGTGCTGGCCGGCGGACTCGCCTCCTCGGAGGTGCTCGCGCAAAAGCGCCGTCACCTCGCCGACAGCGACTTCACCCCCTCGGGCCCCGCGCGCTATCTCCACAAGGACCTCGGCTTCGTGCTGGACAGTGCCGCGGACGCGCACGTCGAGCTGCCGCTGTCCACCTCCGTCGCCCGCCTGTACGCGGCGATCGACGACCGAGGCCTCGGCGACCTGGACAACAGCGTCGTCCTCCGGCTGTTGCGTGAGGACAACAGTCCCTCACGCCCGCACCACACCTCGAAGGACTGAGCAATGCAGATAGGAATCGTCGGCCTCGGACGCATGGGCGGCAACATGGCGGCCCGCTGGCGCGACCGCGGCCACGAGGTGATCGGCTACAGCCGCACCTCGCCGGACCGTGACGTCAACTCCCTGGAGGAACTGGTCGGCAAGCTCGCCGCCCCCCGCGTGGTCTGGCTGATGCTCCCGGCCGGTGACCCCACGCGCGAGGCGCTCCGGCACCTTGCCGGCCTGCTGTCCGCGGGCGATGTGGTGGTCGAGGGCGGCAACTCGCGCTTCACCGACGACACCGAGCACGCGCGGATGCTCGCCGAACACGGCGTCGGATACGTCGACTGCGGCGTCAGCGGCGGCGTCTGGGGCCGGGAGAACGGCTACGGCGTGATGTGCGGCGGCGCCGACGAGCACGTCCGGCGCGTCTGGCCGCTGCTGGAGTCCCTCGCCCCGGCGCAGGACGGCATCTGCCACGCCGGCCCGGTGGGCGCAGGACACTACGCCAAGATGGTTCACAACGGCATCGAGTACGGCATGATGCAGGCCCTTGCCGAGGGCTACGAACTGCTGGAGGCCAGCGAGTACGTCCCCGACGTGCCCAAGGTGCTCGCCTCCTGGCGGCACGGCACCGTCGTCCGGTCCTGGCTGCTCGACCTCCTGGTCCGTGCCCTGGAACAGGACTCGGACCTGGCCGGTCTCTCCGGCCGGGTCGACGATTCCGGCGAGGGCCGCTGGACGGTCGAGGAGGCGGTACGCCTGTCGGTGTCCGCCCCCGCCATGACCGCCGCGCTCTTCGCCCGCTTCGCCTCCCGCAAGCCGGACGCCGCCCAGCTGAAGGCGCTCGCCGCGATGCGTCAGCAGTTCGGCGGACACGCCGTCCACGCGGCGTCCACCGTTTCCGCCGACTCGGCCTGACCCGAACCCGGATCACCGCCGGACCGGCGTTCTTCATGGACAGCTGCGACAGGGTGCGGGGGCCGCGGTCACCGCACCCGTCACGCGTCGAGCGGCGCGGGCTCCCCGGCCGCTCCCGGGCCGCGGTGCCAGGGCGTGTTTCGAGAGTGCCGTCTGCGGGGCGGTGTCCGGCACGCCCGCTCGCCGCGTCGTCGGGTCTGCCCTTCGGGCGGACGGCGCTGCTTTCGACAACCGCCCTAGGCGGAGAGGTCGCGCAGCAACTCGTAGCACCGCTCCAGCCGTGGCCTGGACCGCGCCATCCTCCGCACGGCGACCGGGTCGGGGCGGACGGTGCGGTGCGGACGGGCCCAGACCTCGGCGGGCAGGGCGGAGAGGTGAGGCACGGCGCCGAGTGCGCGCCAGCCAAGAAGTGCCGCGCCGAACCCGGAGCCGGCCGTGTCGTCGGTGATCTCCAACGGCATGTCGAGCGCCGCCGCGACGATCTCCGCCCACAGCGACGACCGCAGTGCCCCGCCGGTGGCCCGCACCGAGGCGATCGGTGCCCCGGCCGCGACCACCGAGTCCCGTACCAGCGCCAGTTGCTGTCCGACACCCTCGATCATCGCCCGGGTCATGTGCGCCCTGCCGTGGCCGCGCCGCAGTCCGACGAGGGCGCCGCGGGCGTCGGGATCCCACCAGGGGGCGCGTTCGCCGAGGAGGTGGGGCAACGCGGTCAGGCCCTCGGAACCAGGTTCGACCTCGGCGGCCTCCTTCAGCAGGTCGGCCACGTCGACGCCGCCGAAGGAATCGGCGGCCCACTGGGCGACGACTCCGGCGTTGCTGACCGCTCCGCCGAGCACCCACAGCCCGTCGGCGAGGTGATAGCAGAAGACGCGGCACCTGTCGTCCACGCCCGGCCGGTCGCGGACGACACGGAGTGCGCCGCTGGTGCCAAGAGACAGCGCGGCCGTGGCGGGGGCGGTGGCACCGACCGCGAGGTTGGCGAGCGGTCCGTCTCCGGCACCGGCGACCACCGGCAGCCCGGCGGGCAGGCCGAGTGCGGCGGCAGGGCCGGGCAGCAGCGGGAAGGCGGCGGTGGGCGACACGAGTTCGGGGAGCCGTTCGCCGACCACCCCGGCCGCCTCGAGCGCCGGCCGGTGCCAGTCGGCGGTGTGGATGTCCAGCAGCCCGGTCGCCGAGGCGCACGAGAGGTCGGTGACGAGTCGGCCGGTGAACCGGGACAGGACGTAGTCCTTCATGCCGCACCAGGCGGCCGTGCGCGCGAACAGCTCTGGCTCATGTTCGGCGAAGAAGGCGAGCTTGGCCATCGGCGCCATGGGGTGCACGGGGGTGCCCGTCGCACGGTGGAGTGCTGCCCCGCGCTCGGCACGCAGCCGCCGGGCGGTGTCGGCCGCACGGGTGTCGGCCCAGCTCAGGGCGGGGGTGAGCGGTTCGCCGGAGGAGTCGAGGGCGAGGAGGGTGTGGAGGGCGGCACTGAACGACAGTCCCCGCACGGTGAGTCCCCGTCGCGCGCACTGCTCCACGCTCTCGCGTACCGCGTCGGCGGCCCCGGCGAGCACGGTCGCGGGATCGTGGACGGCTTCGCCGTCCCGTCCGGTGCGCAAGGGGGCCGGGCGTTCGACGGTCGACACCGGGCGGTATGCGGCGTTCACCGCGACCACCTTGGTGGAGGTGGTGCCCAGGTCGATGCCGAGCACCACCTCGCCGACCTCGTTCATGGCGGTCTCCGTTTCGGCGGCTCAGTAGACGTGGGGACGTTAACAGCATGTGGATCTGTTTCCAAGATGCTGTACGCGAGGGTGTGGCTTTACCCAGATCACAGCGAGATGCATTGCCTTCTCGTGCCCTAGTGGCCAATATGTTGTTTTACGCACAGCATTTCGTTCAGGAGGTCTGGTGTCAGGAGATACAGAGGTCGGCGTGGCCGGGCTCGGAGTCATGGGCTCCGCCATCGCGCGACGGCTGCTCGACTGCGAGCGCGCGGTGCGCGTCTACGACATCAGGCCGGAGGCCGTCGCCGAGCTCGCCCGGGACGGGGCCGCCACGGCTCAGTCACCGGCCCGGCTTTCCCCCTCGGGAGTGGTGATCCTCTCCCTCAACACCGCACGGATCGTGGAACAGGCGGTCTTCGGACCGGGCGGGATCCTGGGTGAGGCTCCGGACGGTGTGCTGGTGATCGACATGTCGAGCATCGACCCCGGCCGCACGCGTGAGTTCGCCGAACGTGCCGCGAAACTGGGCGCCGGCTGGGTCGACGCCCCGCTGTCGGGCGGCGCACCGGCCGTCGAGCGCGGCGAGCTGACGCTGATGCTCGGCGGCGAAGCGGAGCACGTCGAACGCGCACTCCCCGTCCTGGGGTCGCTGGCCTCCCGGCTGACGCATCTCGGGCCCGCCGGTGCCGGTCAGCTGGTCAAGGCCGTCAACCAGGTGCTGGTCGGCTGCGGATTCGCCGCACTCGCCGAGGCAGCCGCCCTGGTGCGGGCGGCCGGCCTTCCGTCCCGGCAGGTGCTCACCGCGCTCACCGGGGGCAGAGCCGACTCGGCGCTCCTGCAGGAGTTCTTCGTAAAGTTCGCCGAGGCCGACCTCTCCCCCACCGGACGGATCAGCAACATGGTCAAGGATCTCGACGCCGCCCGCGACCACGCACGCTCCGCAGGCGTGCCCATGCCCATCACCACCGCCGTCGCCGAACTGCACCGCTGGCTCGCCGCCGCCGGCCACGGCGACGCCGACAACGCCGCGCTCATGCACTACTACGCTCCCCTGGAGGTACGGCCGTGAAGGCTCCCGCGCTGTTCGACCTCACCGGCCGCCGCGCCCTGGTGACCGGCTCCAGCAAAGGCATCGGAGCCGCCCTCGCCGCAGGACTGGCCGAGGCCGGCGCCGAACTCGTCCTGAACGGCCGCGACGCAGGGGCGCTGGAGCGCGCGCGGCAGGAACTGGCCGAGAAGACGGGGGCCAAGGTACACACGGCGGCCTTCGACGTCACCGACGAGACGGCCGTACGACGCGCGGTCCAGGAGATCGAGGACGACCTGGGCCCGCTGGACATCCTCGTCAACAACACCGGCGTGCAGCACCGCGAGCCGCTGCTGGAGGTCTCGGCGGCGAACTTCGAACGGCTGCTGCACACCAACCTCACGAGCGCCTTCCTGGTCGGCCGCACGGTGGCCGCCGCCATGGTCGAGCGCGGCCACGGAAAGATCGTCAACATCTGTTCCGTCCAGACGTGGCTCGCCCGGCCGGGCATCGCTGCTTACGCGGCCTCCAAGGGAGGCCTGGCGATGCTGACGCGCAGCATGTGCGCGGAGTGGGCCGGATCCGGACTGACCGTCAACGCACTCGCCCCCGGCTACGTGGTCACCGAGCTGACCCGGCCCCTGGTGGACGACCCGGCCTTCGACTCATGGATCCGAGGCCGTACCCCGGCCGGCCGCTGGGCCACGGTCGAGGATCTGGTCGGCACGCTGGTGTGGCTCGCGGCCCCTGCGTCGGACTTCGTCAACGGTCAGGTGATCGCCGTCGACGGCGGACTGACAGCGGTCGTCTGAACCCACTGCGATCCACGACCCACACTGCCGACCACCGCACGCAGACACGCAACCAACCGAAGCAGCCGAAGTGTTCGGCAGAGAGCGGGACGAGAACATGGACTCAGCGACGATGCGAGCCGTGGTGGCGCATGGCGCAGGAGACCTCCGCCTGGAGGAGCGCCCGGTGCCGGTGCCCGGCCCGGGCGAGGTGGCGGTCGACGTCCAGTACGGCGGCATCTGCGGCTCCGACCTGCACTACTGGCGCCACGGAGCCGTCGGGGAGTTCCGGCTCCGCGAACCGCTGGTGCTCGGCCACGAGATCGTGGGCCGGGTACGCGAGGCGGGTCCCGGCGTCCAGGCGCCGCCGCCGGGGACACCGGTGGCCGTACACCCGCTGGCATCCTGCGGACAGTGCCGGCAGTGCCACGCGGGTCGACGCAACACCTGCCTGGACACCGGCTATCTGGGCAGCGCCGCCAGGAACCCCCATGTACAGGGCGGCTTCGCCGACGTCCTCGTCGTCCCCGCGGGACGGGTGCTCGCGCTGCCGGAGGGCCTCGATCTGCGGCTGGCCGCGGTGGCCGAGCCCGCCGCGGTCGCGTGGCACGCCGTACGGCAGGCCGGCGACGTACGGGGGAAGCGGGTGCTGGTCACCGGCGCGGGCCCCATCGGCTGTCTGGTGGTCGCCTCGCTGCGGGCCGCGGGCGCGGCCGAGATCACCGTGACCGACATGCACGAAGCGCCGCTGGCCGTGGCCAAGCAGGTGGGGGCCACCTCGGCCGTACGAGTCGGCGCCGGAGCCGACCGCCTGGAGGAACTCGCCGCGGACATCGCCATCGAGTCCTCGGGCAGTCCCGCGGGCCTGCGCACCTGCGTGTACGGGGTCGACCGGGGAGGCCTCGTGGTGGGCCTCGGCCTGCTGCCGCCCGGGGACACTCCGGTGGCGGCCAACGCCCTGATCACCCGGGAGCTGCGCCTCGTCGGCTCCTTCCGTTTCGACAACGAGCTCACCGAAGTCCTGCACGCGCTGTCCGACGGCCGCCTGCCCGTCGAGCCGGTGGTCACCTCCGTGGTCCCGGTGGCCCAGACCCAGGAGGCGTTCGAGCTCGCGGCCGACCCCGCCCGCTCGTGCAAGGTGCTGCTCGACTTCGGCGAGCAGACATCGGCCTGACGCCGTATCGCCCTCTCCCCCGCGCTCCTGAGCCCGCCACCCGGAACGGAGTTCACCATGTCCGGCACACCCTCCCGCCGCCCCCGCGTAGCGGTCAGCCGCAGCGGCCTTCCAGGAGAGGGCGTCGAGCGCCTCACCGCCCGCTGTGACGTCACCGCCTGGGCGGGAACCGCACCGCCGACGCCCGCCGAGCTGGCCGGGCTGGTCCGGGGCTGCGAGGGCCTGCTCGTGCTCGGCTCCGACCACGTCGACGCAGCGCTGCTCGACGCGGCAGGGCCCGGCCTGCGGGTCGTCGCTCTCGCGTCAATGGGCTACGACGGCGTCGACGTCGCAGCTGCCGTGGCACGAGGCGTCGTCGTCACCCACACCCCTGAGGTACTCGCCGACACCACCGCCGACGTCGCGATGGCACTCATCCTCATGGCCCGACGTCGCCTGCCCGCCGCCACTGACGCGCTGCGCCGCGGTGCATGGGGCGCCTTCCGCATGGACGCGTTCCTCGGGCTCGACGTGCACGGGGCCACCCTCGGACTGATCGGATACGGTCAGATCGCCCGTGCCGTCGCCCGCAGGGCCGCCGGCTTCGGCATGCGCGTGCAGCACCACCACCCGCGGCGCAAGGAGGACGACGAACTGTCCCGCTGGGTACCGTTCGGCGAACTGCTGCGGACCAGCGACGTGGTGTCCGTACACACTCCGCTGACGGAAGAGACCAAGGGCATGATCGGCACCGCCGAACTCGCCCTGATGAGGCCGACCGCGACCCTCGTCAATACCGGACGCGGTGGGGTGGTGGACGAAGAGGCCCTGCTGGTGGCTCTGCGCCGAGGACAGCTGCACTCGGCGGGACTGGACGTGATGACGGGCGAGCCGCGGACAGACCCTTCTGACCCGCTGTTCCATGAGCCGCATCTGGTGGTGCTGCCACACGTCGGGTCGGCGACCGAGACGACCCGCGCCGCCATGGTGGACCTGGCTGCCCGCAATGTCATGGCAGTCCTGCACGGGCACTCGGCCCCCAACCCGGTCCCGGGCACCCCGGACCTGCCCGGCAGGCGCGTCACCGCGGTGGACCTCACGGACTCGTGACGCCGACTTCATGTCGGCCGACCGGTCCCAGCAATCGGATTGACCTATCCATTTTTGGTGCTAGCCTGGCTTCAGCGAGCCGGATAGGCCTATCCGGTTCCAAATCGGATAGGCCTATCCGATTCTTGCCGCTTCCCTACCGCGCCTTTCGAAAGGATCGCTGTGACCAGCATCGCCATCATCGGAGCCGGCCCCCAGATGGGCATGGCCATCGCCCGCACCTTCGGCTCCCAAGGGTTCGACGTCGCCCTCATCTCCCGCAACCGCGCCAAGCTCGACGGCCTCGTCGCCACGCTCACCGCCGAGGGCATCACCGCCGCCGCGTTCCCCGCGGACGTACTCGACCATGGCGCGCTCGCCCAGGCGCTCAAGGACGCCGCCGCCAGGTTCGGCGGCATCGACGTCCTGGAGTACTCCCCGCTCGCCATGGAATCCACCGTGCTGGCCACTCCTGCCGAGAGCGACCCCTCCCACATCCAGCGTGAGATCGAGGTGCAGCTGTACGGGGCCATGGCCGCCACCAAGGCGGTGCTGCCCGCGATGCGCGAGGCCGGCACGGGCACCCTGCTCTACACCACCGGCGCCGGCTCCCTCGACCCGCTACCGATGGTCGGCAACGTCAACGCCGCCGCGGCGGCGCTGCGCAACTGGGTGGTCAACCTGCACAAGGAGCTGGACGGCACCGGCATCCAGGCCGCCCACGTCGCCATCGACGTGGCGCTCGGCGGCAGCTCGATCGACCCGAAGCTGAAGGCGGCCGCGCCCGAGGCCGTCTCCTCCGTCTACTGGGAGCTGCACACCGCCAAGCGCGACCAGGCCGAGATCGTCTACAGGGGCTGAGGCCGCGTCGGCCAGGGAGAAGGCATCCGCTCCCTCCTCAAAGCGACGGTGATCTGGGCCGATCTCACAACTCGGCGCTCTTCCGGCTACGGCGTTCGGCGCCCAGGCGCGCGTAGTGCTCGATCAGGCCGGGGGCGTCCACGACCGCCGGGTTGACGACCTGCTCGGCCGGGGCGCCCTGGAGCAGGCGCTTGACCGGGACTTCGAGCTTCTTGCCGGTGCGGGTGTGCGGTACTCCCGGCACTTCGAGGATCTCGTCGGGCACGTGACGCGGTGAGGTGCCGGTGCGGATGGCGTCGCGGATCTTGTCGCGGAGGGCGTCATCAAGGGTCGCTCCGGCCGCGAGGACCACAAACAGCGGCATCCAGTAGCCGCCGTCGGGTTGCTCCGCGCCGATGACCAGCGCCTCGGTGATCTCGGGGAGGCGTTCGACGACGTCGTGGATGTCGGCGCTGCCCAACCGGACGCCGTTGCGGTTCAGCGTGCTGTCGGAGCGGCCGTGGACGATCACCGAGCCGTGGTCCGTGACGGTGATCCAGTCGCCGTGCCGCCACACGCCGGGGTAGGAGGAGAAGTAGGCGTCGCGGTAGCGGGTGCCTTCCGGGTCGTTCCAGAAGTACAGCGGCATCGACGGCATCGGGCGGGTGACGACCAGCTCGCCGACCTGGTCCACCACCGGCAAGCCCTCGGCGTCGTACGCGGCCAAGGCCACGCCGAGGTGGGGTGCGGACAACTCCCCCGCCCAGACCGGGGTGTTGGGGGCGCTGCCCGCGAAGCCGGACACCACGTCCGTCCCTCCGCTGATCGACGCGAGCAGCACGCGGTCGCCGACGTGGTCGCGGACCCAGGGATAGGCGGAGGCGGGCAGGGCGGAGCCGGTGCAGCCGACCACGCGGATCGAGGACAGGTCGTACACCGAGGGGTCGATGCCGAACTTGGCCATGCCCAGCAGGTACTGGGGGCTGGTGCCGAAGACGGTCACCCGGTGGCGCTCGGCCAGCCTCCACAGGGTGTCGGGTTGGGCGAGGGGTGCGGGACTGCCGTCGTACGTGCAGGTCGTGGCACCCGTCAGGAGGGTGGAGGCGACGAGGTTCCACATCATCCAGTGGGTGGTGGTGTACCACAGCAGGCGGTCGCCGGGGCCCAGGTCGGAGTGCAGACCGAGGGTCTTGAGGTGCTCCAGCAGGACGCCGCCGTGGCCGTGCACGATGCCCTTCGGCAGGCCGGTCGTGCCGGAGGAGAACACCACCCACAGGGGGTGATCGAACGGCACCGGTGTACAGGCCAGTTCCTCGGTGCGGGTGGCCGCGTCCTCCCACGGCACCACCAACGACAGGTGCGCCCGTGACGGCCAGGGCAGGCCCACATGGTTCACCAGCAGGGTTGCCTTCAAGGTCGGCAGCGCGCCGGCGAGTTCGAGGGTGGCGTCGCGGCGATCGTGGCCGGTGCCGTTGAAGAGATAGCCGTCGGCTGCGATCAGGACGGTGGGTTCGAGCTGGGCGAAGCGGTCCGCGGCCGCCTTGGGGGCGTAGTCCTGCCCGCACCCGGACCACACCGCGCCCAGGCTCGCGGCGGCGAGGAAGGCCACGATCGCGTGCGGGGTGTTGGGCAGGTAGCCCACGACCCGGTCGCCCTCGCCGACGCCCAGCTCGCGCAGGGTGGCGGCGACGGAAGCGACCTGGTCGCGCAGGTGGCGCCCGGTCACCTCGTAGCAGGAGCCGGTCTCGTCGAGGGCGATGATCGCCACGGCGTCGTCGGCGAGGTTCCGCAGGGCGTGGTGGGCGTAGTTGAGGGTGGCGCCGGGGAACCAGCGGGCGCCCGGCATGGTCTCCTCGGCCAGCACGCGCTCGTACTGCGTGTCCGCGTCGATGTCGAAGTACTCCCACACTGCGCCCCAGAAGCCCTCCAGATCGGTGACCGACCAGTGGTGCAGGGCCACGTAGTCGCGGCCGGCCATCCCGGCGTGGCGGGCGAAGTCCGTGATGTTGCTGTCCGCGATGGCCTGCGGATCGGGCGTCATGAAGGGCAGGGTCATCGTGTGGCGCTCCTCAGAAGGTGGTCGTCGGCGGTCCGTCGGGGTGGGAGAAGGCTGCGCGTCGTGTGCAGGAGGACCGCCCAGGCGGCGGTGTCGGTGAAGTCGCGCCCGCCGGCGGGGACGACGTCCATGACGACGCGATCGGGGCGCAGCACTACGGCGTCCGCCCGGCCGGAGTGCAGCCAGGCGGCGAGCGTGCCGTCGTCGCCCAGGTCGGTCACGGAGATCGCCCGGCCGCCGAGCGCGTGGGCGACGGTGTCGAGCGAGGACCAGGGTTCGGCGGCGGTCAGCACGGCGAAGGAATCGCCGAGCACCTCGTCGAGGCGGGTTCGCCGTCCGTCGGCGGTGATCCACGGTTGTGGGCAGTGGGTGCCCACCAGACCTCGGCGGATGCCGCGTCGGACGAGGGGCCCGGCGGTCAGGGACGGGCTGAGGTCGCGGCCGGCCGCCGCGGTCAGTGCGGGTATGCGGCAGGCCGCGGCCAGAAGTCTGCGGCGCAGCACGGCGGCACCGTCCTGTCCGCCGGTCATGGCCCAGCCCATGGCGACCGCGAGCCGGATCATATGCCGGGCGTGCGGCTTGCGTTCGCTCTCGTAGGTGTCCAGCAGCCGCTCGTCGCCGCCCTGTCCGAGGACGCGGGCGAGCTTCCAGGTGAGGTTGTAGGCGTCCTTCAGGCCCGCGCACAGTCCCTGTCCGATGAACGGCGGGGTGAGGTGGGCGGCGTCGCCGAGGAGGAAGACCCGGCCCCGGAGCCACCGGTCGGCGATCCGTGCCCGGAAGGTGTACTGCGTCTCGCGGACGACCTCGAAGTCCCCGTCGTAGGACGGTGGCAGCCATGGGGCGACCAGCTCGCGCACCGGCATCTCACCGTCCGGCAGCCGGAACTCCCAGCGGTAGCGGTCCTCGCCGACGCGCATGAAGGTCGCCGGGCGGAGCGGGTCGCAGACCTGGTCGACGCCCTCCCAGCAGCGGACGTCGGCTTTCGTCCGGACGTCGACGACCGTCCAGCGTTCCTCGAAGCGCAGGTCCTCCCATACGGCGCCGATGGCGTCGCGGGTGAGGCCGTTGGCGCCGTCGCAGCCGAGGACCGCCTCGGCCCACAGCCGGTGTTCGCCGTCGTCGTCGCGGTAGGTCACGCGCACGGGGCCGGCGGTGTCCGGGCCGATGCCGGTGACTTCCGCGCCGCTGCGCAGTTCGCACTCCGGGCGCCGGGCCAGGGCGTCACGCAGCAGTCGTTCCAGCTCCGGCTGGTCGAACATGCTGGTCTGGGGGTAGCCGTGGTAGCCGTCCTCAGAGCGCGGGAACTCGGCCATCACCCGGTGTCGGGCGTCCAGCAGCCGCAGCCCCTTCACCGGGCGGGCGATCGTGGCGAACTCCTCCCCCACACCCGCGGCCTGGAGGATCCTGCGCACCTCGTCGTCGGTGGCGACGGCGCGGGGCAGCGGGTAGACGTCCTGGTGCCGTTCGAGGACGACGCTGCGGACGCCGCGCCGGGCGAGGAGGAGGGCGGCGGTCACGCCCACCGGTCCGGCGCCGATGATCACCACGGGTACGTGCGCCCCGTTGCCTTCGAGGGTCATGTGCGGCTCACTTCGGCTCTTGTCGCGGGCCGGCGACGGGAGTGCGCTGCTCGCCGAGGTCGATCCGGCCGTCCGGGGTCGCGATCGTCGCGGTGATCACGTCACCGGGGTGGAGGTAGTGCGGGTTCTTCGCCTGGGACTTGAAGAACGCCCTCCACTTCACGGCGGGCGGCAGCAGCGCGCCGATCTTCTCGACGGGCTTGGGCGGGGCCTTGAGGGCCGTGCCGCCGGGCGTACCGGTCAGCAGCAGGTCGCCGGCATCGAGGGTCTGGAAGCGGGCCAGCAGGGTGAGGGCCTGGGCCGGGCGGACGATCATGTCGGCGAGGGTGCGGTCCTGACGCAGGTCGCCGTTGACGCTCAACTTCAGCCGCAGATCGAGGAGATGGGCGAAGTCCTCCGGCTCCAGCAGGGCCAGGTGGGGCCCGGTCGGGGTGAAGGTCGGGTAGGACTTGCTCTCGTAGAACTGCGTCTTGGTCAGCTGTAGGTCGCGGGCGCTGACGTCGTTGGTGATCACGAGCCCGGCGACGTACGACGGCAGGTCCCGTTCCTCGACCACGGTCCCCACCGGCAGGGGTGCGCCCATGACCAGGCCGAGTTCGATCTCGTAGTCGAGGAACTTCACGTGCTCGGGGCGGACGACGGCGTCGCGGGGGCCGCTGACCGAGCCGGAGGCCTTGCGGAAGAAGGCGGGCGGGATGTCCCCGGTGAAACCCGAATCACGGGCGTGGCTGCGGTAGTTGACCATCTGGGCGACCACCCGGCAGGGGGTGGTGACCGGCGAGAGGGCGACCAGATCGGCGACGGGCGTGCCCGCGTCACCCGAGAGAGCCGCCTCCTGTACGGCGTCACGGTCGGCGATCAGCTTGGCGGTGGTGACGGCCTTGGTGTCGACGGGGACGGCCCGGTCGCCGAGGACGACCCACCATCCTTCGGCGGTGCGCAGGACGTTGGTGCTCATGTCAGTGCCTTTGTGAGGGGGTTGGGGTTCAGGACTTGGTGGCCTTGAGCAGACCGAGCAGGCGCGCCGGGTCCATCTCGTTGTCACCGCGCAGGGCCTGGATGACCTCGCGGATCCGCTGCGGGGAGGGGCTCGCGCCGAGGAAGTCACGCGTGGCGGGCGGCCCCCACTGGGCCAGCCCGCTCGTCGACATGGGCGCCCATCCGGGTTCGACGTGACACGAGAACAGGTCGCCGTCGGCGAAGTGCTCCAGCATGAAGTGGTCGGGATCGCGCCAGTAGTCGAACAGCTGGCTGCCCTGGGTGTGCCGGCCGATGCCCCAGCTTCGCCGGTAGCCGCGCTCCTTCAGGTATGCGCCGCCGGCGGCCATCGAGTCCAGGTCGGTGACCTGGTAGGCGGAGTGGACATAACCGGTCCCCGGCCCCAGGTGCATCGCCAGTGTGTGGTGGTCGGCGGGCACGCTGCCGAGGTCGCAGCGGACGAACGCCATGGTGGGGCCGCGGTCCCGCTGTCCGTCGAGGAACAGGAAGTCGGAGACGATCATCCCGAGGGTGTCCAGATACCAGGACAGCGCCTGGGCGAACACCCTTGTCTCCAGCACCACATGCCCCAGCCGCTGGATGCGGGACGGCTCGCGCGGCGGGCGCTGCGCGGCGTTCGTACGGCGGTGCTCGGTACCGGAGTTGAGCAGCAGCGGCTGCTGCTCGGGCAGCGCCGCAAGCGGCTCGCCGCAGTGCACCACCCGCACCGGGAAGGCCGAGGGGTCGAGCAGATCGACGGCCTTGCCACCGCCGGGCACGCCCACGTCGCGCACGTCGGCGCCGGTGGCCCGCGCCAGGCGGTCCAGATCGGCCCGCTCCGCCGCACGGAAAGCCGGGCCGATGAACCGGGACGAACCCCGCCCGCGCCGGATCACCACGCACGGTGTGCCGGCGAAGGTGCCGCGCAGCCACAGCTCGCTCTCGGTGCGCGCGGCGACGCCGAAGCCGAAGTCCCGGGCGAAGACCTCGGCCCGTTCCAGGTCGGGCTTCTCGAACTCCAGCCAGGCCAGGTCGGCCACCTTGATCACGGGATTGCGGGAGCGGCCGGGGTGTTCGCCGCGCAGGGCTCCCCGTTCGCTGTGCAGATCCTGGTGGGCCGTCCTGCCATCAGGACCGTGGACGCGGATTTCAGACATGGTGCCCTCCAGCAACATCGCCGTAATGATGAAATCATCAAGATTGACGGCCTCCTCGTCAAGACGTTCCCGGCAGGTAATTGATGAATCCATCAGAGCTGCTGTTGTCATCGCCCTCGCGGGTAGACTCCGCGCATGCCTACGTCAGCCCCGCCCAGCAATCGCTTCGAGCGGCGCCGCGCCGAAACCCGTGGCGCTCTCATTCGCGCGGCCCGGCAGATACTCGCCGAGACCGGGGACACCGGCGCCAGCATCCAGGCGATCGCGGAGCGCGCCGATGTCGGCTTCGGCTCCTTCTACAACCACTTCGAGTCGAAGACCGAGCTGTTCGAGGCGGCGGTGGTGGACGCCCTGGAGGAGTTCGGCCAGAGCTTCGACGAGCGTCTGGCCGGGATCGACGACCCGGCGGAACTCGTCGCGGCGGGCTTCCGGCTCAGCGCCCGCATGGCCGACTCGCACCCGGAGCTGATGCAGGTCCTGCGCCGTCGCGGCCTCGGACACCTCCACTCGGACAACGGTCTGGTCCGGCGGGCACTGCGCGACCTCGAGGTCGGCATGGCCTCCGGCCGCTTCACCGCCCTGGATCCCGCGGTCGCCCTGTCCGCACTGGGCGGCACCCTGCTGTCCCTGGTGGAGCTGCGCTTCGCCCGCCCCGACCTGGACGGTGACGAGTCCGCGGTGAACCTGGCCGAGATGGTCCTGCGGATGCTGGGCGTGCCGCCCGACGAGGCCCACGAGGTCGCCCGACGACCTCTTCCCGACGCGGCATGACCGACCCTTGCCCGCTGGACGACGAGCCCGGCCGAAAGGTGCCTTGAGCAGGCCCCGCCGGAGCTCGCGCACACGACCGCGTCACAAGGCGACGGGGTCACCCGACCGTGCGGCCCCACCCCCGGGGCCGCCCTCTCGGTTCGGGAGCGCTCCCAACCATTGAGGGCAGGACGACCGTCCGTAACCACGCCCCTGGTGAAGTCCCGTGCGCGATCCCCTCCGATCGGTAAGATCGGTGATCTCTTGGGGGAGGTGGCATGGGCAGGCGACGCCCGGAAGCACCGACGCTGGAGGAGGTCGCCGCCCACGCGCGGGTGGGACGAGGCACGGTCTCCCGCGTCATCAACAACGCCGCGGGCGTGAAGGAGTCGACACGCCGGGCCGTGCAGCAGGCCATCGACGAACTCGGTTACGTGCCCAATCTCGCGGCCCGTTCCCTGGCCGGGCGGCGGGCGGACGCCGTCGCCCTGGTCATGACGGAGCCGGACTGGCGGCAGTTCGCGGAGCCCTTCTTCTCCGAGATCGTGACCTCGCTCGGGGACGCCCTGACCGACACCGGAATGCAGTTGATGCTGACCCTGGTCCGCTCGGACACCGAACGGCAGCGCTTCCTCGAGTACGCGCGCGGCGGCCGGGTCGACGGTGTCCTGCTGATGTCCGTGCACGCCGGCGATCCGCTGCCGGACATGCTCGCCGAGGCCCGGCTGCCGACGGTGCTGCTGGGCCGCCGCTCCGGAGACGAGTACGTCAGCTACGTCGACATGGACAACGTCGGCGGAGCGCGCAGTGCCGTCTCCCACCTTGTACAGCGGGGCCGCAGGATCATAGCCACCATCACCGGGCCGCTCGACCTGCACGCCGCCCAGTGCCGGCTGCGCGGCTACGAAGAGGCTCTGGCGCTGGCGGGCCTGGGGGTCGAGCGGACGCGCGTCGCCGAAAGCGACTTCACGGCGGAGAGCGGGCGCCGCGCCATGGCCGAGCTCCTCGAACGGCATCCGGACATCGACGGTGTCCTCGCCGCGTCGGACACCACAGCCGCGGGAGCCCTGGAGGCCCTCCGCGCGGCCGGACGCCGGGTGCCCGAGGACGTCGCCGTGATCGGCTTCGACGACTTTCCGCTGGCTCAGCGGACCGAACCACGGCTGACGACGGTGCGCCAGCCGATCGAGGAGGTCGGGCGGGCCATGATCCGGCTGCTCCTGGAGGAGATGGAGGAGGGCGCCGTGGCCTGGCGTCACGTCATCCTCCGGACGGAGCTGGTGGTCCGCGAGTCGACCTGAGGCTCCCAAATCGGCTCAAGATGTTCCTGCCGACAGCCTTGTCATGGACCTGAGCACTCCCTACAGTCCTGGCGAACCCAAAATTGGGAGCGCTCCCATTCACTAGGAGTTGCGAGCGCTTCCCCGTCACCTCTCCCCCACCCCTGAAGAGGAACCGCATGCGTCCTTCAACGCACCATGCCCGCCGCGCGCGTGGCCTGCTCGGCGCGCTGCTCACCTCGCTCGTCTCGCTCGCCGCGCTGCTGACCACCGCCCCCGTCGCGCAGGCCGACACCACCATCTGCGAGACCTTCGGTACGACGACCATCCAGGGTCGCTACGTGGTCCAGAACAACCGCTGGGGCACCAGCGCCACCCAGTGCATCACCGCGACCGACTCGGGATTCAGGATCGCCCAGGCCGACGGATCCGTCCCGACGAACGGCGCCCCGAAGTCCTACCCGTCCGTCTACAACGGCTGCCACTACACCAACTGCTCTCCCGGCACCAACCTCCCCGCTCAGCTCAGCTCCATCTCGACCGCGCCCTCGAGCATCTCCTTCAACTACGTCAACAATGCTGTGTACGACGCCGCGTACGACATCTGGCTCGACCCCACGCCCCGCACCGACGGCGTGAACCGGACCGAGATCATGATCTGGTTCAACAAGGTCGGGCCCGTCCAGCCCATCGGCTCCCCGGTCGGCAACGCCAACGTGGGCGGGCGCGACTGGCAGGTGTGGTCGGGCAACAACGGCTCGAACGACGTACTCTCCTTCGTCGCACCGTCGGCGATCACCAGCTGGAACTTCGACGTCATGGACTTCGTCCGGCAGGCCGTCTCCCGGGGAATCGCCCAGAACAGCTGGTACCTGACGAGTGTTCAGGCCGGTTTCGAGCCCTGGCAGAACGGCGCCGGCCTCGCCGTGAACTCGTTCTCCTCCACCGTCAACAAGGGCACCTCCGGCGGCCCGGGCACCCCCGGAGGCTCCACGGCCTGCGCGGTGGCCTACGGGACGAGCGCCTGGCAGGGCGGCTTCACCGCCGACGTCACCATCACCAACACCGGCGCCTCCCCCGTCAGCGGCTGGAAGCTCGCGTTCGCCCTCCCCTCCGGGCAGCAGATCACCGGCGCCTGGAACGCGAACCTCTCCGGGTCGTCAGGCGCGGTCACAGCGAGCAACGTGAGCCACAACAGCGAGCTGGCGGCCGGCGGCCGGGCAACCTTCGGGTTCCAGGGCACCTCCGGCGGAACCTTCGCCAAGCCCTCCGCCTTCACGCTCAACGGCACCGCCTGCGCCACCGTGTGACACACACTCGTCCTCCGGGACCCGCCTGATTCCGCCACGTCGGCGTGCGGGCCCCGGAGGGCGCGAGGTGATCCCGTCCTGGTGGGTGACGACGAAAGCCGACGCGCGCCGACTCGACTGGGAGCAAGATCCACCGCCTGGGGATCGAGGAGTTCCTCCAGCTACCTGGCCTGGACCGCGCCGGCGCAATCGCACGCGATAAACCTGGCGACGTCGGCGATCGTCCCCGGGATACTGGTCGCCCATGGATGAGGTCAAAGTCGTGGTCGCCCATTCCGAGCGCGCGACTCTGCGCGTCGGCGACGTGTTCTTGAAGGTGGACGCCGATCAGACACGCATCGACGTCGAGGTCGAAGTGATGGCCCTCGCGCCGGTCCCGACCCCAAAGGTGCTGTGGCGCAAGCCGCCCGTGCTCGCGATCGCCGCTCTCCCGGGGACAACGCTCGGGCGCCTCGGCGGGCCGTCGACCGGGTCGCCGGCGGCGTGGGCCGCGGCGGGCGCCGCCATCCGGAAGCTGCACGACGCGCCCCTGCCGCCCAGGCCGGGCCAGGCCGGCCGGAGCATCGCCGCGCTGACGGCGGAACTCGACCAGGAGTGCGAGTGGCTCGTGACGAACGGCGTCCTGCCCGCCGGCCTGGTCACCCGCAACCGTCAGGTCGCCGAGGCCGCGCTCCGCCCGTGGACTCCGTCGTTCACGCACGGCGACCTGCAGATCGCGCACGTCTTCGTCGACGGCGACGAGGTCACCGGCATCATCGACTGGTCCGAGGCGGGCCAGGGAGATGCACTGTACGACCTCGCCACCTTCACGCTCGGACACGAGGAACACCTCGATGACGTCATCGCCGGTTACGGCACCGACATCGACCTCGACGTGATCCACGGGTGGTGGTCGTTGCGAAGCCTGCTGATTGTTCGCTGGCTGATCGAGCACGGCTTCGACGCGTTCGCACCGGGCTGTGAGGTCGACGTGCTGAGATCCCGGATGTGATTACTCGCGAAGGAGGGGTTGGTGAGTCCGGCATCCGACCTCAGCGGGGCTGAACCCCGGGAGAAGCTGTCGGAACGCGCACTCCACCAGCGCCCGCCGCTCGTCGTCCTCGCGCGCAGGCATCGTGAGGCTCACACGACGATGCAGGTCATGGCCGCCCACAGCAGGGGTGAGTGCTCGATCCGGCCGTCGGACCGCCAGTGGTCCAGTTGTTCGCGCTGCCAACGGCCGAGGCGGCCCACGGGGTCCTGGTCCTCGTGGGCGGTGTCGACGGCGACCACCGCCGCGGACAGCGGGCGGACGGACTCGGGCAGGCCGGCCAGGCGGTGGAACGCGAAGCTCGTCGGCAGCACCCAGCGGGTGGCCGTCACCAACTCGGCGCCGTTGTGGAGCATCGCCGTGGCCAGGCCGAACGACTCGGCGAACCGGAGATCGCCGCCGCTCTCGCAGCCGATGAGAGCGACCCGCGGCGGCGCGGGCCAGATCCGCGCCCCCGGCTCTCCATCGGCACGCAGGGGAAGGGTGCCCAGCAACAGATCCTTGGCGGACAGGGGGCGATGGGTACGGACCGTCTCGGCCAGGCCGGCGGTGCCCGGACCGCAGCACAGATGGAGCGTGCCGTCCTCACTCTGGCCGCCCTCGACCGGCGCGCCGCTCACGTGCCCGACGTACATCAGTCGGCGTGCCCCCTTCCGGAGCGCGCCGCTCAGCCAGTCCCGGTCCAGATCGGTACGGCGGAAGGCCTCGGCCGGAGTGGCGACGGACGGCACGACGGCGCCCGCGTCGAGACGGCTTTGGACGAACGCGAACAGCTCAGGGTCCGAGCCGGGCGGTCCCAAGACCGAGCCGAGCGGGGAGTCGGCGCGGAATCCGGGGATCCGTGGGTCGAGGACGAGAACGACCGTGTCGGTATCGGTGTCGGGGGATGCGGCGGGGTCGCGGTGTACCCCGGCATCCAGGGCGGGACGGGGATACGGCCCCGGATCAGGCCGCCGCAGTGACGTCGGCGCGGTGGTCACGACGTCCGCCAGATCGATCAGCCGTACGTCGCTCTCGGCGTCGACGGCGAGCAGTTCCCAAGGGACTTGGGCGACCCGGGGGGAGGGCTGGATCCGCACCAGCGGACGGCCCGCGCGCGCCGACACCTGCCGTATCTGCGCCGTCAGTCCCTCCGGCCACACCGCCTCGGCCAGCGCACGCGCGAGTGCGTGCTCGTTGCGGGGATCGGTCATCGCTCCCGACGCGAAGGCCTGCCGCATTCCCTCCGTTGCCGCGCCCGGCCCCGGCAGCGCTGCGGCCAGCGCACGCACCGCCCGGTCGACCTCCTCGGCCGGTCCGTGGCCCGTTCCGAACCCCCGGGCTCCGCCGGCCCACGTCCAGGTCATGAACAGGTCGCCGGCGTCGGCCAGCCGGACCTGCACGACCGGGCGGCTCGTCAGGTCGTCGGTGATCCAGAACGGCACCTCCTCCTCGTCCACGATCCGCCGGTGATAGCGGAACTCGGCCGCCGCGATGTACTCCTGGAGCGCGACCCGGCCGGACTCCTGCGACATCCGCACCTTCGGCGGTGGCGCGACGCGCAGGCCGGCGGATGCGGCGGCGTCCGCGGCGACTCCCCCGAGCGTCGTCGGGCCGTCGACGTGCCCGTACATCTTCATCGCCGCACTCGGGAAGACCGAGACGCTCTCTCCGGTCTCTCCGGTCTCTCCGGAGGCCCTGGCGTCCCCGCCAGGCGAGGCGGGCGGCGCCGACGGCGTGCGGTCCAGTGCCAGGGAGGCGCCCGCGCAGCGGTGTTCCACCAGTTCGAAGAGCAGCCCCTGGTCCTGTCGGCGTACGGCGAGACGGAAGACCAACCGCATGGCGTCGTCGGCGAGTTCCAGCCATTGGCTGCGGGCATGGGCGGTGGCGAAGCCGTAGCGCGCCGCCTCCAGGGCCAGCGCGGCGGGCAGGGCGAGGGAGAGCGCGTTGTCGACGGACTTGCGTTCGTGGTCGCCGTGGTCTGTGCGGTTCAGGTTGTCCTCAAGGGTTCGCGCGAGCATGAGGTCGACCTGTGCGCACCGCTCGTGGACCTCTCGCGCCTGGTACACGTCCCGGGCTTCCTGGGCCAGCCGCTGCATCTCCGTGATGTCGCCGCGGTCGTAGGCGTGTTGGGCGCCCAGGAGCATGGTGTCGGCGGCGGCGATCGAGGCGCCGAGTTGTTCGAACCGGGACAGGCTCGCCGCCATCAGGTCGTCCGCGCCGGTGCTGTCACCACGCCGGCCGGCGAGAAAGGCCCGCGCCTGTTCACAGACGGCCAGGTCCCCGTACTGTCGCTGCCGCTCGAAGAACTCGGAGGCCTCGGCGAACAGCTGCTCCGCGAGGTCGAAGTCGCCCCGGTGCATCGCCGTGTACGCCCGGTGCGCGAGAAGCGATTGCAGTTCACCGGTGTCCCCCGTCGCCCGCAGAGCGTCCTCCGCGCGGGCGAAGTAGTCCTCGGCCGGATCGAACCGCCCGGTCGAGGCGCAGATCAGGCCGAGGGCGATCAGCAGGCGCGGGATGGTCTCCACCGCGGTCGCCGGTGTGGTGGACAGCAGGGCCGAGGCCTGCTCCTCGGCCGCTCCCCACTCGCTCCGCTCGATCAGCAGATGAACCCGGTTCAGACCGAGTTCGGACGTGCGCAGTCCCTCGGGGTCGTGGAACTCGGGCAGTCTGAGCGCCGCCTCGTCGAGACAGGCCAGCGCCTCGTCCAGGCGTCCGGTCCTGCGCAGCAGGTCGGCTCTGGCGAGCAGCGTCCTCAGCATCATCTCCAGCCACAGTTGCCGGCCACGCGGTCCCATCGGCGCCGAGGCGATGCCGTCGAGCAGGGCACGGGACCGCTCGACGGCGTCCTCCGCCGCGACCAGGTCCGTGGCGGTGAGCCGGACGCTGGCGATGTTCGCCAGCAGATGCGCCCGCAGGAATTGCACGTCGGGTGAGTCCTCGATGGACTCGGCCAAGGTCAACAGTTGCTCGTAGACGGCGCACGCGGCCGTGAGATCGGCCGCCAGCTGGTGCTGCTCGGCCAGGGCCAGACCGCTGTCGAACGGCTCCCCGTACAACTGCGTCACCGCCGCGTTCTCTTCGTGCTCGCCGTCTTCCCGGCTTGTTTCCGGCATCTCTCAGTAGTCCTCACCGGTAGGGCCGGCGGCGGCGACGGTTTCGGCGAGGAACGGACCCCAGGAGACGTCGTACGGCGACGTGTCGTACGTCAGGCGCTCCGCCGCGGCGTTCAGTCGCCGCCGGGCCAGGGCACGGATCGCGTCCCGGGCGATGCGGCCCCGGTCCTCGCCGGGGACCGGATCCGAGCCGGAGCCAGGATCGAACGGGCTCGGATCGAAGGGGCCCGGATCGAAGCCGGGCAGCAGGACACCGACCTCGATGCGCGGCGGCTCGGTCCCGCCGAGCAGGCCTGGATCCAGGTCCGCCCGGCCGGTCCACCTGTCGTCCGTCCTGGTGAGCTGCACCCGCTTCGGGCGGCCACCGTTCACGCGGACCTCCGCGACGAGCGGCGCACCGGCGGGGGGTGCGGCGGTGTGGGCGACGACTTCGACCTCGATCCGGCGTCGCGCGCCGAGCGCGCGGGCGGTCCAGGACACCGCGTCCTCGGCCGCGTCGACGAAGCCGGGCGGGTAGCGGCGCCAGTCGTTGGTCCCCGAGCCCCGGGCGATCACCCGGCCGCCCGCGACGAGCTGTTCGCCCGCCGCGAGGGCGTAGCCGCCGTCCCGTGCGAACAGGGAACCGGGGTCGAGCAGTACACCGGCCGGACGGCGCTGGCCCAGGGACGACCGGAGGTGGCGCAGGGCCGGCCCGTCCAGTCCGATGGTCTCCGCCGCGTGGTCGATGAGGCGCAGGACGCTCTCCAGGTGGCGTGCCGTGTCCGCCGACTGGGGGGCCGCGCGCCACCACTGGACGAGCGGGTCGAGGGCGTCCCGGTGCTCCTCGATCAGTTCGGCCGTGCAGTCGTCGGGCTGGTCCCCCTCGCCGTCGAAGAGCTGCTGGCACCGGTGGGTGAGCGCGGCCAACTCCAGTCCTAGGACGTCGGGTTGGAGTGCCGGTATCCCGTTCGGGTACGACGCGGGCCACCACCTGGCCGCCCAGTGCCCGAGGGCGAGCCGGGCCGCGCTGCCGGCGAGATCGGTCGGATCCGCCGCCACCCGCACCCCGTCCGGCTCCGCCGCCGTACGGTCGTGGACGGCGGTGGCGACGTGCTCGCCGTAGAGAGCCCACAGCCACTGCTGGGCGCGTCCCCTGTCGTGGACCTCCGCGGACGGCGGGCCGGGGACGCCGAGAACGGGCCAGGTCAGCATGGCACCCGCGACATCGAGGACGGCCCGGGTGAAGTCGGGGCCCCCGGCGAACTCGTCGTCGTACCCGGCGGATCCGGCGACCTCGTCGTCGTGAACCGCGGATCCGGCGGGCTCGTCGTCCTGGGCCGCGGAACCGGCGACCGGGGCGGCGTCGATCCGGATCGTGCCGTCCTCGCGCCGCGTGACGTCGACGTGGGCCCGCGCCATCACGCACTCCTCGGCTCGGCCACCCGTGTGGGGGCCTTTGACAGGGCGCGCAGCGCCGACCGGACCTTGGCGCGGTGGTCCATCATCACCGAGCGGGCGACCCCGTCGAGCACCGCCCAGGCTGCTGCGAGGTCCTCCAGGGGCGCGTCGCGAACGTCCCGCCCGTGCAGCCGTACCCACAGCCGCCGCATGTAGGCGGCCCACGGCGTGCGGAGGTCCTGGGCGAGGGCGTCCAGGACGCCGCCGTCCGGATCGGGGTGCGGGGAGACGGTCATTCTGCGGGCGCGCAGGACCGAGGCCTCCCGGCGCCAGCGGCTGTTGACTGCTCGGTGTGCCGCGGTCCCGCCCAGCACGGGTTCCCCGGTGCCCAGCGGATCGAGGCCCACCGCGAGCCGGCCGCCGAGGACCACGGCGACGCGCAGGCTCTCGTCGTGCAGGCCGAGCGGGGCGCAGCTGCGGCCGGTCTCCCGGCCGACCAGTTCCGGTACCGGCGGCAGTTCCTCCCGCCGGGCCGACGACTGCAGGACGACGAAGAGCCGTTCGAAGAGGGTGCGGTCCAGCGGGGCGGGAAGCGTGGCCGTCGAGGCGCCACGGCCGACCTGCGGACGCGGTGGCACCTGGTGCGCGGTCAGTCCCAGATGTGCCGGCAGGTCGCCCCGCCGCCAGACTCCGCCCCCGTGCGCCCACAGAGCCCGGCCGAACAGCTCTCCGTGCCCGGCCTCGACCAGGGCCGCGTACTCCGGTGCCTCTCCCGACCGGCCCGGCGTGCCGCAGGCGTCCAGAGCCACGGCCGCCAGGTCGACCGCCGCGCTCGCGTCGCTGCTCGGGGCCGGGCCCGAGAGCCGGCTCTCCCAAGCGGCGGCGAGCTCTCCGTCGAGCCGGGCGCGCCGGGCGGCGTCGGACAGATAGCCCTTCAGTGCTTCCACCGTGCGCCCGTCGGCCGTCTCCGCCACGTCCTCGACGGCGGCCCTGGCCCTGTCCGTCGCGTCCGCGTCGCCCGAGGGCGCTCCGTGCTCGGTGGCCAGTTCGAAGCAGCGCTGAAAGTACAGGTCCTGGGGGTTGCCCGCCACGATGCCCAGTGCCCGGCGGGTCCTTTTGAGCAGCGTGAACCACTGTGCCGTCGCCACGAGAAGCGCACCGGACCGACGGATCAGACCGTCGAGGCCGGCGGCCTCGGCCGGGCCGAGGAAGTCCCCGGCGAATTCGGGGCGCAGCGCGGGCCGGACGACCAGCGGCAGCACGATCAGTTTGACCGTCCGGGTCAACGGTGCCCCGCCGGGGCCGCTCAGCGATTCGAGCCCCGGACCGAGACCACGCCAGGCGTGGTCGATGACCATGGCGCGCGGTCGGCGCACGCCGGTCGGCTGGCTCGGGGGCGGTGGCATGTGAGGAGCGTACGCCGACCTCAAACAGGCGAACGAACCTGGGATCGGTAGGAGTTGCCGGCCGCCTAGCGTCTCTCTCGTCAGGCAGGAGCGACGGCGAACAGCCAACCGTGACCGGCACGGCCCACCGCGTGACCCGGCCACCAGAAGGGGAGAACACCATGGGAATCTTCGGAAAGCGCAAGAGCCGCGAGGAGCGGGCCTCCGAGATCGCCGCCCAGGTGGCGGACGGCAAGGGCTTCTACGGCCGCGCCACGCGCGCGTTCCTCGGCGCGGACGACTTCGCCCGGGTCCAGCAGACGATGGGCGCGTACAACTCGGGCCTCGGCGTACAGCAGTTGCTGGCCGCGGGGGCGCCGACCACGCAGGCCGTGGTCGTGTCGCTCGCCGACACCGGCAAGCTGGTCAACTTCGACCCGGTCGTCGACCTGGTCCTCCAGCCTTCCGGAGCGGCCGACCAGGTCGCCCTCCAGACCATCGTCTCGAAGCTGCGGATTCCCCGGGTCGGCGACCAGGTACTGCTGATCGCCGACCCCGACCGGCCCGGTGGCTACCTGTACGCCGGGGACGGCGTGGCGCCGTGACCCCGACACCGTACGAACCGTACGAGGCACCGACGTCCGACTCGGTGCTGCTCTCCTTCGACGGCCGGGTGCTGGAGGTGTTCGGCTACGTCGACGCCGCCCGTTACCACGTCCGGGAGGAGCCGCGGCTGGAGTTCAAATCGGGGCGGATCCGCAGGCTGACGATCATCGTGAGGTCCGGCCGACATCACACCATGCCGTACGACGCGGACCGGCTCCCCGGCCTGCACGCCATGGCGGACCTGCTGGCGCGGAGCGTGGCCGAGAGAGGGCGTCTTTGAACGGCGCCTTTGAGGTGGCGGGCGACTCGAGCGGCCGCGAGCCGACGCAGACCTCGAGGATCGGTCCGTGCGGAGCGCGGTTCCTGTACTCCATGGCAGCGGGTCTTTGCCTGTCCGGGCCGGTCCTGCTGACCGTCGCAGGCTTTACCGGCTCCGCGGCCGGCGTCCTGCTCGCGGGCGTCCTGTGCACCGTGCTCTGCGCTCCGCTCGGCGTCGTCCTGTGGGCCAACACCGACAACGAGAGGGAGTACAACCGGCGGCTCGACACCGTCGGGGTGGCGGCGACGGCGGAAGTCACCGAAATGACCGACTGGGACGACGGAGAAGAGGCCGGTGTCATCGTCGGTCTGCGGATCAGCGGGCCGGGGTGCCCGACGTTCGAGGCGACCTGGAAGCGATCCAAGCAACCCGCCCTGCGCGTGGGCCTGCGGCTCCCGGCCGTGGTCGACCCGGCCGATCACCTGTTCCGCGTCGATTTCTGAGCGCCTGGATCGGAGCGGGCCGAATTTCCATGGAGGGGGCGGGACTTGGATGGGCGTGGACGACGTACTGAGACTGTGGTGGGTGCTGCCCACGGGCCTGGCACTGCTCGGCTACGGGCTTGCCCTGGTCGGTCTGACCCCGGCGCAGCGAGCGGTCTGGGTGAAGGGGCGCATCGTGGAGGTGGGGCAGCCGGCGCACGGCGCCTCGAAGCGACCCGGGATACCGGTGACGATCGCGTTCCGGGATCCGGCCACCGGTCAGGAGTTCGTCCTGTCGAACGTCGGCAAGCACGGCGACTCGATCGAAGAAGCCTGGGTGGGCCGTGAGGTGGAGGTGCGCCACCCGCGCGGGCGGCCGCACCGGTTCCGCGTCGTGCTGCACAGTCCGGAGGACAAGAACGGCCGGTACGGGCCGTACTGCACAGTGCTCCTGCTCCTCATCGGGCTGGTGATCCACGCGACCGTGCTGTGGGGCTACCCGTGGGCACTGCTCGGCTTCGGCGCCCTGGTCACGGCCCTCGCGGCACTCAGCCCCGACATCCGCACGGCCCGCGCCCGCGACACCCTGCTGGCCGAGGCCATCGCCGTCCCGGCACGTGTCGTGGCCGTCACCAGGGACGTCTACACCGACGGGGAGGGCGACGAGATCGTCAACCATGCCCCCGTCGTCACCTTCACCACCATCGAGGGCACCGAGGTCACCGTCCTGTCCCGGGACGGCATCCCCGACCCGAGCCGGTCCCTCGGTCGCCGGCTCACCATCCACTACGCCCCCACCGACCCGGCCGTCTACACACCCGACCCCGCGGCCGACCGCCGTGCCAACGAGAGGGCCGTCGGCACGATCATCATCCTTCTGATCGCCGGAACAGCGGCGACCGTGACCGGCGCGATCCTGCTGTGACAGCCCGCGGACCGTCCCGGCCACAGTGACCGCCTTGACCTACTACCCCTGTCGGGCGGTCTCGGGGAGGTGGGGGTAGCCGGCCGCCCGGTGCTGGAAGGAGAGGATCTTCGGGTTCTGGACCACGCCGTCGCGCATCTCGATGGCCTTGCTGACCGTGACGTCGGTGTCCCATGCCGTAGGGCCGCTCATGACCTTGCGCAGGTAGGGCAGGAGCGCCTCGCTGATCTCCCAGGTGGCGGAGTTCCACAGGTGGGACGGGCTGTGATCCACCGCGTAGTAGTGGCAGCCCGGACCCACCTCGTGCATGGGCGCGCCGAAGGTGGTCGGGCGGGCGAAGGTGAAACCCATGCCCTCGTCGCAGGCGACGTCGACGAAGAAGGTGCCCGGCCGGAACAGGGCGAGTTCCTCGTCGGTGACGAAGGTGAGCGGTGCGTCGGTGTCCTGCAGGACACAGTTGACGATGATGTCGAACCCGGCCAGATACTCCGCCAGCGGCATGGAACCGGCCGCGGTGACCGCCCGCAGACGCGAAGGATCGTCCTCCTGCTCCTCGAAGTGGGCCATGACGACCGAGGGCATCGGCGAGGCCACCGCCGCGGCGGCACGCTGGGTGAGCACCGTGACGTCGGTGACTCCCATGGCGCCCAGCCCCGTGACCGCTCCGCGCGCCGTGGCGCCGAAGCTGATCACCACCGCGCGCAGGCGGCGGCCGTAGTGTCCGGTCAGCCCGCCGAGCTGCAGGGCGTGCAGCACCGAGCAGTAGCCGGCGAGCTCGTTGTTCTTGTGGAACACATGGACGCTGAAGGCGCCCGTGGAGGTCCAGTGGTTCATGGCCTCCCAGGCGATCAGGGTCAGCCGTCGGTCGATGCCGAGCTGGGTCATCTTCTCGTCCTGCACGCAGTGCGGCCATCCCCACAGCACCTGGCCCTCGCGCAGCGCGGAGATGTCGTCATGCGTGGGTTTGGGCAGCAGCACGATGTCGCTCTCGGCGACGATTCGCTCGCGGGAGCGCAGGCCGGCCACGAGCGGTCGCAGCGCGTCGTCGGCAACGCCGAACCTCTCGCCGTACCCCTGTTCGAGGAAGATTCTCTCGCGTATGTCCGGGGCGATCCGGTCGAGGTGGGCAGGGTGCAAGGGCAGGCGGAACTCGTTCTCCTTGCGGGAGGAGGCGAGTACTCCGAGGCTCATCAGACTCATACGGGTGCGGCTCTCTTCCGGCCGGCTGCGGTGCACTCCGGCCTTTGCCGTTCCCCGAGGGCGACGCCGCAACGGATGACGGCGTACGAAGTGCACTCGGTACCGCAACCGTACTCCCCTCCGGGTCCCCGAACCGACCCGTCGGGACGTCGCCGACCCCCTTCCCGCCCCGCCGGGAACTTGCCCGGTGCCAGGGACGTTGTAGCGGGTGGTTGTAGTTGAAGACAGAACGCCGAAGTGATTCACCGGCGGCCAGGGCCCGAAGGGCATGCAGGCCGACCGGTTTCGCGCGTTCTGAGGGCCCCGATTCCGAGGCAGACCCGTGCGCGGGCCTGCCTCGCGCTGCTTCCGTACAGGCTTCTCTCGCTCCGGCGCCCTGCCCCCGCGCCGGCGGCGACGGCCCTCACGCGCGTTCGAAGGGAAAACCGTGACCATTGACACCGTCAACCGGGGCACCGAGCCGGCGGACCACACAGGGACGACGGAACACTCGCCCAGCGGCCGGGGCAGCGACTACGCCTTGCTGTCCCGCGAGGTCAAGCAGAGCGGGCTGCTGCGGCGGCGGCGGGGCTATTACTCCGTCAAGGTAGGGGCGAACCTGCTTCTGCTGGCCGCCGGATGGACGGCGTTCGCCCTGATCGGGCAGTCGTGGTGGCAGCTGCTGACCGCTGCCTTCCTCGCGGTGATGTTCACCCAGACCGGGTTCATCGGGCACGATGCCGGGCACCACCAGATCGCCCGCTCCAAGCGCGTCAACAACCTCCTCGGCCGCGTGCACGCCGACCTGCTGATCGGGCTGAGCTACGGCTGGTGGATCTCCAAGCACAACCGGCACCACTCCCACCCCAACCACGTCGACCGCGACCCCGACATCGCCGACGGCGCGATCGCGTTCACCGCGGACCAGGCCCGGGTCCGGAGCGGGGCGTACGCCTGGCTGGCCCGCCACCAGGCGTGGCTGTTCTTCCCGATGCTGCTCCTGGAAGGACTCGCCCTGCACGTCGCCGGCGTACGGGCACTGCTCGAGCGCACCGGTACCACGACCTCCCGGTCGACCAAACTGGCCGAGGCCGGACTGCTCACGGCCCATCTGGTCGGCTATCTCGCCGCGCTGTTCCTGGTCCTGTCCCCCCTCCAGGCCGTGGTCTTCCTCGCCGTGCACCAAGGACTGTTCGGGCTGTACATGGGATGCTCTTTCGCTCCCAACCACAAGGGCATGCCCATCTTCGCCAAGGACGACAGGATCGACTTCCTGCGTCGGCAAGTACTCACCTCGCGCAACATCCGCGGGCACCGGTTCACCGACTTCGCGCTCGGCGGACTGAACTACCAGATCGAGCACCACCTGTTCCCGTCCATGCCGCGGCCCGGCCTGCGCCACGCCCAGAAACTCGTACGCTCCTTCTGCGCCCGGCATGGCATCGCCTACCACGAGACCGGGCTCTTCAATTCCTACGCCCAGGTGCTGCGCCACCTCCACGCGGTCGGCGGTCCCCTCCGACCCGAACTGGAGTACTGATCTCCGACTCCCGGTGGGTGAACGCCTTCAGCCAGGTTGGAAGAATGCGAGCATTTTCTGGGCGGCATCGGGCGACGTCAGCAATTCCTGGATGTCCGCGGACATCCGGGCGGCGGCACTGGTGCGTTCGAACATCTCGCGTTCGTACTCTTCGACCGCGGCAGGAAAGTCGCCCGGATGCGCGGCCAGCGCCAGACCGAGCAGGGCGCCGTCGAGCAGCGCCATGTTCGCTCCCTCTCCCACCGGCGGCATCAGGTGCGCGGCATCGCCGATCAGCGTGACGTCTGGCGTCGACGGCCACGTCAGTCCGGTCGGGAGAGCGCTGATCGACCGCGGCACGACCGTGTCGTCGCAGGCCGCGATCAGCGCGGTGACCTGTGAGTCCCAGCCGGGCAGCAGCTCGATCAGCCGCGCCCGGGCGGCGGCCGGGTCGTCGAACGGGATCCCGCTGCTGGTGAACCAGTCCTCGGCGGTGTTGTAGAAGCTGAGGCCGATACGAACACGGCCGTCGCCGTTGCGCTGCGCCCCCAGCGATATTCCGTTGCCCAGCACCCAGTAGTTGCCCCGCCCGACCATCGCCGCGAGGTCGGGGTGCGTCCGGTTGATGTCGGGAATGCCGATCTCGACGACGTTCTGGCCGATGTGCGCCGGGCAGGCGTCAGTGAGCAGCGGGCGGACCCGGGACTGCGCGCCGTCCGCACCGACCAGCAGGTCATATGTCGCACTGCTTCTGTCGGCGAAGTGCAGCACGCCCTTGTCGGCGGATGTGAACGCGTGCCCCCAGCGCACCGCGTCCTCGGGGAGGGAATCCAGCAGCAGGTCGCGCAGATCGGCGCGGTCGACCTCGGGTCGATCGAGCGGGGCGTCGTCGGGCGTGTCCTCCTGGAGCAGCAAGGTGCCATCCGGCTCGAGCAGACGCATGTCCTGGCCCTCACCACGGGCAATCGCGTAGAACTCCTCGATCAGGCCGGCCTCGCGCAGCGCCCGCTGACCGGAGTGGATGTCGAGCATGCCGCCCTGACCCCGCGCCTCACGTGACGGTTCACGTTCGTACACGACGGAGTCGATGCCGTTCACGTGCAGCACCCGGGCGAGAGCCAGGCCGCCGAGGCCGGCTCCGACGATGGCGATGGTCGTGGTTGCCCCCCCTCGATACGCTGTATTGGTCGATACACTGTATCGCCCGATGCGATGTATTGTCAGCGGCGTGTTGGTGTGGGAGAGGCCGGAGCCACCGAATCGACCCGTACCGGCCGCACTGAGCCGGGAGCGGATCGTGCGAGCGGCGATCCAGTTGGCCGACGCGGACGGCCTGGAGGCGGTGTCGCTGCGCAAGGTCGCCACCGCGCTGGACGTCGGGCCGATGCGGCTGTACAGCTACATCGCCGGCAAGGAGGAGTTGCTCGACCTGATGGTCGACGCGGCCTATGCCGAGATCCGGCCGGTCGGAGACGACTGGCGGGAGGTGCTGCGGTCTCTTGCCGAAACCACCCGGCAGACCGCTCACCAGCACAAATGGTTCGCGGACCTGCTCGGTGGACGACCGCAGCTCGGACCGCACGCGCTGGCCAGAGGCGAGGCCATCGTGGCCGCACTGGACGACTTCGGCCTGGACGACATCATGCCGGTGGTTGGCGCGGTGGACGCTTACGTGATCGGCGCGGTGCGGCGGGAGATCGCCGGACGGCGTGCCGAGCGCGCCACCGGCATGGACGAGAAGCGTTGGCAGGCCTCGCTCGGGCCCTATCTGGAGCGGACCTTCGCCACCGGCCGGTTCCCCGCGCTGGCCACCGTGGTGCGCGACGCCGCCCACCTGGACGCCGACGACACCTTCCGGATCGGCCTGGACTTCCTGCTCGACGGCATCGAAGCCCGCATCTCAAGGTGACGCGCGGCCGAACGGCCGGTCCGGTACCGCCCACGCTGCCCGAACGGGGTGGCGACGCTCGTCCGCCTCCACAGAGAGCGGGTCGCGCGTCAGCGGGTTCAAGATCCACACACGCCGGCCCACGGCCACAGGAGCGCTCGCCCTCAGCGCACGCTTCCCACACCTTCCCGAGGGTGCGGAGAGCCGGATGACCGCACGTCAGGATCCTGCCGCACGGAGACATCACAGGAGCCAGCGGCCGCGCCCGCCCCGGTGGTCCGACATGGGCCGACGGCCACGACGCCCTGCGTGATCAACCTGCGTGATCAGCCGGAGAAGGCGAACATGTGGCGGACCACGAAGTCGCCGTACGGACGTCGACCCGGCCCCCGCTCCACCTCACCGGTCTTACCGGCCGTATCCCCGGATCGCCGCGGCCGTGGCGGAACATTGTGCAGCCCGGAGCGGCGGGCGGCCGTCGGCGGATTCTTACGGCCCACAGCGCTCTCGGCGCCGCCGGGTGGTGGCGGACTCGCCTGCGCAGTGTGCGGATCGCGTCGCCTTCGCCGCTCATGAGTTCCGTACCTTTGGGCCCGCTCTGCCTTTCGCGGCGGCGGGCCTTGGCGGGCGGCCCCTGCAAGCGCCGCCCGCGGGAGGCAATCGGCGTGGGTCGCGCCGGTTCAGTCCTGCCGCTTGCCGTGGTAGCGCTCGGCGAGTCGGGCGAGTGCGACGGCGGCGAGCAGGAGGCCGAAGTCGCGCAAGGCGATGTCGTAGTAATCGGGGATGGTCAGGAGGTTGACGATGATGCCGGCCAGCCAGCCGGCCACCAGCCAGGCTCCGAAACGGGGCGCAAGGCCCACGGCGATGCCGGCGACGACCTCGATCACGCCCACGGCGTACATGGCCGCCTGGGCACTGCCGGGAACGATGTCGTTGATCCAGGGCGCGAGGTAGGCGGGCCAGTCCACGAGCAGGTTGGCGAACTTGTCCAGCCCGAACAGGATCGGCGCCACCGTGAAGGCGGTGCGCAGGATCACGAACGCCTGATAGCCCGGATCGGCGAGCAGCGCACGCCGCGGGGTGGCGGGGGATGCGGGGCTTGTGGTTGCGGAGGTCATGAGGGGCTCTCCTTCTATCGGCAACTCTCATTACCTATAGAAGCGCCGGTCCTTTCTTTAGTCAATGGCTGTTGGTTTTACACTGGTGTTCGTGGACGACCCGAAGGAAGTACGCGACGCCGATGTCTCGGCCATCGCCGCACTGGACGAGCCGACACGCAGGAGGCTGTACGACCATGTGGTGCGCCAGCCCGGCCCGGTCGGACGGGACGAGGCGGCCGCCGCACTCGGTCTGGCGCGGCAGACCGCGGCGTTCCATCTCGACCGCCTGGCCGATGAGTCCCTCCTCGACGTGGTCTACGAGCGGCGCAGCGGGCGGGCCGGTCCGGGGGCGGGCCGACCCGCCAAGCTGTACCGGCGTTCCACGAAACAGATCGCGGTCAGCCTGCCGGACCGGCGCTACGAACTCGCCGGGCGGCTCCTGGCACAGTCCGTGGAGGAATCCACGGCAACCGGCGCGCCGGTGCAGGAGGTGCTGCACCGCAGGGCCGAGGAGCTCGGCACGCTGTTGGGCGGGCCGGGCAGCGGAAGTCTTTTCGACCTGCTGGAGCAGTACGGGTTCGAACCGCGGCACGAAGAAGGCGCCATCGTGCTCGGCAACTGCCCCTTCCACTCCCTGGCCCGTGAGTACACGCAGACGGTCTGCGGCATGAACCTGCATCTGCTGCGCGGTGTCCTTGGCGGGCTGGGCGAGAGCGGGTACGCGGCCCGACTGGCGCCCAGCCCGGGCCGGTGCTGTGTCCGGTTGGAGCCCGTCGCCTGATCGACCTCCGCGACGGAACCGGCAGCTCGCCTGTGTGCGGCGCTTGTGCACTTCGATGGCCGGCGGGGTGGCGGTCACCGGTGTCGCCGTCGTCCGCAAGGCCGTCGTCGAGCCGCTGCGCTGGATCGCCGTCACACCGGCATGGGCGCCGCATCCATCTCGTGGAGTAGTTGCCTGGTCAGCCGCATTCGTCGAGTTCGCGGAGCAGGGCCACGGGTGAGATGTGTCCGCGGGTCTCGTCGACTGCGTGGAGCGTGATCGTGGAGTCGGTTCCACGTCACCCGAAGTCCTTCTCGTCCACGCCCAACCGCCGCCGCCTCCCGCCAAGGTCCATGACAGCCAGGTCCTGCTCCCACACCCATCCAACTCGCCTGCAGAAAAAGGGTTGGAGAGAGGCGACGCCCCGCTGCTACGGTCCTGATGGACCGTGAAGTCGTCGTATGGAGGTGAGACCCGTGAACACAGTTACCCATGGGTGCTCCCTCAACCCGTCACGGTCCGGCGGCTGACGTTCGGTGTCGCCAGGAGCGCCTGAGATCGAGGCACTCCTGGAGGGAGACTCCGATGAACACAACACCTTTCACATCTGGCCTGAGCGAGAACGCGGTGATGATCACGCGCGTCGCGGACAGGCAATGGCATGCGCTGGATGACGACCTGGTGGTCGGCCGTGGGCATGCGCATCACCGGCCCGACGGACGCTTGTTCGTCAGCATCGACGCCTGGCACGACGCCATTTTCGACCGGCTCGCCGAGGCGATGCTGGCGGAACTGCCGACACCGCTGTACACGGTGGTCGACGAAGCCGACGTCGAGCTGACGGCCGGCTGGCGGCGGGCCGGTTTCACGGTCCGGCGCCGCGAGTGGGAGTACGTCGTGCCGACCGACCCGCGGGTCACAGGGCTCGAGGCAGTCGTGCCGCTTACGGGCGTGAGGATCGTGCCCGCCGGCCAGGCAAACGAGGGTCTGCTGAGGGCGGTGGACCGCGCGATCCGTGACGAAGTCGAGGCGACCGTCGGGTGGCAGTCCATGCCGGCGGAGGTGATCCCCCGCCCCGAAGGCGACACCATCGTCGACCCGTCGAAGTACGCGGTGGCCGCGGCGCCGGACCGCTACCTGGGTCTCATCCGGGTGGTGACGGTGATCCGGCCGCGCATCGGGCTGGTCGCGGTCCGGGCCGGCGAACGGCGCCGCGGCATCGCGCGGGCGCTGCTGGCCCACGCGCTGGGGACGCTGCACAACTCAGGGTCCGCCGCAGCCTGGACCGAGGTCCAGGAGTCCAACCAAGCGGCCACGGCGCTGTTCGAGGGCATCGGCGCCCAGCCGATGAGCAGCAACCTGGAGCTGGTGCGATGACGAAGCACAAGAACGTCATCGAAGTCGAGGGCAAGGTCATCGAGTGCCTGCGCAGCGCCATGTTCACCGTGGAGCTCGAGAACGGCCACCAGGTGCTCGCGCACATCAGCGGGAAGATCCGCAAGAACTACATCAAAATCATGCTGGAAGATCGGGTGCTGGTGGAGCTCCCGCCGTACGACCTGACGCGCGGCCGGATCGTGTTCCGGTACCGGAACTAGCGGCGATCGGCACCCTCCGCGACAGCTGATCCTTGCCCCGGTCACAGCGTTTCCGTGACCGGGGCGACGTTCGCAGGCGCAGTCCGTCCGGGCTGGTCTGGGACGGCGACGCCGCAGTCGATGACATGGAGCGGCCGACCCCAGTCTCACTCCTCCTGCAGGAACGCCGAAACCGCCTCGGTGAACAGCTCCGGTGCTGCGTGGTGGATCAGGTGTCCAACCGGGATGGTGACCACTCGCCCGCCGGGGATACGGCGGGCGAGCTCGGCGACGCCGTCCTGAGGAACGTGACTCTGTGGGCCGCCGGCGAGGACGAGGGTCTTGGCGGTGATCCGGCTGAGTCGCTCCAGCCACCTGGGGGCAGGCACGTCGATCTGCCGCCTGACGGCCGGCACCATCTCCCAGTCGAAGGTCAGGGCGCCGTCCGGCCTGGTCAAGGCGGTCTGCTCCCGAGGACGCGGGAGGGGAACGTCCTCCAGGACGAGCCGGCTCACTCGCTGCGGCTGGTCCTCCGCGAGCAGGTAGGCCACGATCCCGCCCATGGAGTGCCCGATCAGATCCACTGGGCCAAGTCCCAGCGCGTCCAGGAACTGGAGCACATCGGCCTGCATGAGTTCGAGCGAGTAGTCCCCCGGCCAGTCGCTTCGGCCGTGACCGCGAAGATCGAGGGCGTACACCCGCCGACTCCGGGCGAGGGCGGGCACAACCACCTCCCAGTCACTGGCATCCTCGCCCAGCGCGTGCAACAGGACGAGCGGCGGAGCATCCGGCGAACCCGACATCCGATAGGCCAGCCGGACCCCGCCCACGTCGACCGATCGTTGATCAACCATGTCCGGAGAATATGCGGACTGGTCCAGCCGACGGATCGGCGTTCACCAGCGGCCGAACCACCGTCCCCAGTCAGCACGTGGGCTCAACCCCGGCAGCACTCGATGGGGGCGGCCAATCCGAGAAGTACACCGTGTCGCTCCAACCGTTCCGCCTCAGCGAAGGGCCCGCGCGCCCGGCCGCCGCGGCGCCCCAGACATCGTCCTCCCGGGCTCAGGGATGCGGATCGGCATCTCTTGTCAGGCGACGCGAAGGATGCTCTTGCCAAGAGTGGCGCCCTCTGCGAGCCGCTGTACGGCACTGGCCAGGTCTGCCATGTCGTATTCGGCGGTGATGTCCACGCGTACCCGGCCGTCGGCGACAAGGCCGAGTGCGCGACGGGCGCTGTCGGCGAGTCGCTCAGGGTGGGTCTGGCTGAGCAGGATGCTGCTGTACGTCACGAGTGATGTGCCGCGCATGAGGAGGTCGTTGGCGCTGACCAAAACCGGTTCGTAGGTGCTGAGGTTGCCGTATGCCGCCAGTCGGCCGTGCGGGGCCAGCTGTTCCAGGCCGGCCTGCCGGGTCTGTCCGCCGACCGGGTCGAGGATCGAGTCGAACTTCTCGTCGCCGAGTGCGGCCGGGAATTCCTCGCGCAGCAGGATCTGGTCGTAACCGAACTGGGCGGCGTAGGCGGCCCTGGCGGTACTGCCGACCACGCCGACGATCCGGCCGGCTCCGGCCAGTCGGGCGAACTGGGCGGCCAATGTGCCGAGCCCTCCGGCGGCGGCGTGGATCAGCACACTCTCGCCGGGACGAACATGTGCGGCGGTGTTGATCAGGTCGTAGGCGGTCGGTCCCCCCCACCCGATCCCTGCGGCCGTCCGTAGCGAGATGTCGCCCACGTCCATCGTGAACACGACGGGGGCTACGACCACCTCGGCGTAGGCGCCTCCCGTGGTCAGTGCGGCAACTGGCTCGCCGACACGGCTTGGCTCGACGCCCTGGCCGACCGCGATGATGTGCCCGGACGCCTCGAACCCGGGGACATAGGGACGCGGCACGGGGAAAAGACCGTCCCGGACCATGGTGTCGCCCCATTGGATCCCGACGTAGGCGACGCGGATCGCCACCTCGCCGGGGCCGGGGGTGGGCTCGTCAATGTCAGCGATCTGGTAGCGGTCTGCGGCGTCGAGAAGAACAGCCTTCACGGTTACAGCCCCTTGTGTTGACTCAGTATCCTTATAGTCGAGGACCCTAGGTATATAAGGTCCCTGAGTCAACACATGAATCTGTTAACGGAGAGGGAGTGCATCGTGGAAGCACCGGCACCGGTGGAGGACGACCTCTGCACCCGGATCAGGCGGTCGGAGCAGGCACTGATGGCGCATCACGAGGCAGTGCTGCGCACCTACGGGCTGACCATGACTCAGTACACCGTGCTGCTGTTCCTCTCACGCCAAGGCGACCTGTCCGGTGCCCAACTGGCGCGCCGCTGCGGGGTGACGCAGCAGAGCATGAGCAGTGTGCTGACCAACATGGAGAGCAAGGAACTCATCCGCCGCGAGGCATCCCCCGTACACGCCAAGGTGCAGATCGCCACCCTGACCGACAAGGGTCAGGCAGTGCTGAAGCGCGCCTATCAAGAGGTGGTCGTTCTCGAGCGCGCGCTTGCCGACGCGTTCACGCCCTCCGAACACACCGCACTCTGTGAGCTCTTGGAACGCGCCACTACCGTGCTGGTCCAGCAGACCCGCCAGGCGACAGGCCCGTCCATCGCCTGACCCCTCGGCCGCGGCAGTGCAGAACCTGCCGGCGGCAAACGGTGGCTCGTCCGCCGGGCACTCCGCGCAGCAGCAGCGGCGCCAACTGAGCCTTCAGCAAGCCCACTTCAACAGGAGCGGCAGAACGGCTCCCTGGACGGAGTACGGCAGAAAGCGCCCGCAGCAGGCATCCCGAAAGGCCCGAAACGCTATGCGCTTCACCTCTGAGACGTCGTCCGACGGAGTCCTTGAACAGCTCTTTCTCCTCGGCGACATCCCTGGCGTGCTTTGGACTCCACGAGGTGCCGACGGAACCCGCCCCCTTATCGCATTGGGGCACGGCGGCGGTCAGCACAAGAAGGCCACTGGCATCGTGGACCATGCGCGTCGTTTCGTGGCCGAGTGCGGCTTCGCCGTGGTGGCTGTCGATGCGCCCAGCCACGGTGACCGGCCGGAACATGAGGAGTTCACTCGGATTGCGACCGAGTACGAGGCCCGGCTTGGCGCCGGTGAGGCACTGGCCCCGCTGATCGCCGGCTTCCAGGCGCTCGTTGTCCGCCAGATCGTGCCGGAATGGCAGGCAGTTCTCGACGCGGTCCAGAAGCTGAGCCATGTTGGCATTGGCCCGGTTGGCTACTGGGGTGTGTCGCTGGGCTGCGTGATCGGTGTCCCGCTCATTGCCGCCGAGTCCCGGGTCCGGGCGGCGGTGCTGGGCCTGGCCGGTGCTGAGGTGTCAGCCGAGACCGCCGCGCGGATTGCCGTCCCGGTGGAGTTCCTCGTGCAGTGGGACGATGAGCGAGTGCCACGGACCCAGAGCCTGACCCTGTTCGACGCCTTCGCCTCAACCGAGAAGACCCTGCACGCCAACCCCGGCAAGCACGGTGAGGTCCCGGCATTCGAGACGGACAGCACGCTACGTTTCTTCGCCCGGCACCTTGGCTGACGCGGCATTAGGACTTGTCCGGCCGGTCGTCGATGAGTCGCATCAGGCCTCGACGCAGCGTCGGAAGAAGTACCGCATGTATGACGGCTCGACCCCAGTGGCCGGCGCCGCCGTCATGCAGACAATCTGTTCACGTACTGCGGCATCCACGACGCCGTTACGCCTCAAGCCCCGGACTCCCGGTTCAGCGGATCACGAACGTCATCATGCTTCGAGCGGGGAGCATGACGGTGAAGGAGCCGTTCGACACGGCCGTCGTCCCCTGGGACGCGACGTTCCTGCTCGCGTCGGTCAGCCAGGACGAGACAGTGGGCCCGGCGCTGTTCGCCAGGGTGAACTGCTGGCTCACCGCGGCGGCCCCCTTGTTGACGGCGACGACGACCGTGGAGCCACCGCCCCGGTACGCCGAGACGTAGACGTCCGTCGCCGGCTTCGCCGTCGCCTCGACCCGCACATACCCGGGTCGGACGAACCTGGCGTAGTGCGCCATGGTGGCGCCGCGCTTGCTGATCTGGCCGTCCTCGCGCATGGGGCCGTAGCTGCGCCGGATGTACCACCAGATGTAGGCCTGGAACTCGGCGTCCACCATGGCGCGGTGGATGTGCTCCCCCACGTCGAGCGCCTGGGGCCAGAGGTCCGCCGAATCCGTGCTGTTGGGGTAGTAGACCTCCGTCATCCAGAGTTCTTTGCCCGCTCCCTTCTGCTTGAAGAGGGGATAAGGGAAGTTCGCGAACGACGTGCCGTAAAGGTGGGCCCCTATGACGTCCACGTTGGCCAGTGCCGCCGAGTCGTTGAGGATCGGGTCGGACATGTTCTTCAGGTACTGGAAGGACTCCGGCGCGATGACCCTGGTGCCGATGGAGCCGGCGTTCTCCCGCAGGAAGCGAACCATTTCGGTGGGGGTCCACCACGTCCAGTCCTGCGCGTAATCGGGCTCGTTCTGCACGGATATGCCGTACAGATTCACGCCGTTGTTCCGCAGGTACGTGTTGAAGTCGTTCAGGTGCTGGGCGTAGGCGCCGTACATGTCGTACCTGAGGCGTCGCGCGTTGGTCTGGCTGCCGTGGACGAAGGTCTCGACCATGGAGGCGGGAGGATTCCACGGCGAGGCGATGACGGCGGCCCCGAGCTCGACCGCGCGCTTCGCCGTGGCCAGATCGCGGTTCCAGGCCGCGCGGTCCTCGGGTACCGGGATCCTCAGCAGGGAGAACCCCAGCCTTCCGTCTCCGGTCCCGAACGCCATGTCCCGCTGGGCCGCAGTGAGTTCGCCGATCCAGGCTGCGTGGCTCATGCCGCCGAAGCCACGGATCGTCTGCCGTGTGGCCGACGGGTCGATGACCGCCGTGGCTGCGGCCGTCACGGCACCCGCATCAGAGGCTCTCGCTACCGACGTCGCGGCGGTGAGGACGGGCAGGGTCCCTAATGTCGCGAGGACGGTCCTCCGGCTCGTCGACCTCTTCTCCCCGGCCGGGAGCTCATTGCGGCTCTGCGTCACGGTTCCTCCTCTTGATTGTGGTGGGAGCGCTCCCACTGCCAGGGATGCCTACCGTGCCGTTTTTGATGGGAGGTGCCGCTGAATGCCGCCCAGCCAGCATTCAACAGCTCGGTAAGACACCAACGCCGTTCGATATCGTGAACACCGTCCAAGTGGCGGACCAGTCGAAAGTTAACGATGCCACTCACCGCGGTCAACCCTCTCGACGCGCGCAGAGAACTCGGCGGACTGCCTTGCGGAGCCACCGCTGAGCACCATTGTCGGGGGTGCCAGGCCATGCCGATGGTCAGCGGTGGCAGTGCCAGGGGGATGTCCAGGAGGTGCAGTCCGAGGGCCCTGGCGTCGTCAGTGAGGGGCGAAGGGGCAGCGCCGGGGAGTGCGGCGGGTACGAGGCAGACCATGTCGCTGCGGGCGGCGAGGGTCATCGCGGCCAGAGGGCTGGGGAGGACCACGCCGACCCGCCGCTGGAGGTTCTGCTCGGCCAGGGCGGTGTCGAGGGGGCCGGTGAACCGGCCGCGGCGGCTGACCGCGACGTGTTGGGCTGCGGCGAGCCGGACCGGGGTCAGCGCCCCTTCCGTGAGCGGATGACCGGGCCGGACGACCGCCACCATGCGGAGGCTGACCAGCTCTTCGACCTGGGTTTCCGGGTCCACGTGGTCGATGGATCCGATCTCCAGGTCGATACGGCCGTCGCGCAGTGCGGGGCCGGGCTCCAGTTCTTCGGCCCGGCCCCGGAACGAGCAGTCCGGGGGCCAGCGCCGCGCCCACAAGGTCGGCGGCTTGGAGGGTGAACGTGCTGCGGAGACCGGCTGGGTCGACGCTCGCGCCAGGGCTGAGCAGAGCTCCAAGGCTGCGTACAACGTCGGCGGCTTCCCACACCCAGACACCGGTCACGCTTCTACGACACGGAGTTCTACTCCGCTCGCGTCACCGACGTCTGGGTGTGGGAAGCCGAAGGCCACCACGCCTACCAGCTCCTCGTCGACGCGCTGCGCGAAACCCCCTTCTGGGACCGGTACTTCGAGGTCGTCGATCTCCTCGTCGCCACCGAGAACGGCTACGCAAACGTACGGCCTCGAACCCGTGGCCACCATCACGTGAGGCACCTCGCGAGTGAACCAACCGCCCCAGGACCCGCTCTCATCGCCCCTCGGACGCGGAGTCGAGAGCCGGGCTTCCGGACGGCCGGAGTGTCTGGCGGGCTGCCTCGCGCAGGGCGGAGACGGCCGGTGCGTTGCGGTGGGCCGCGAGCCAGGCGAGTTCGGCCGTCGAGAGACCGAGTTCCGGGCAGTCGACATAGGTGAGGCCGGCGCGCGGGTACAGGCGGCGGGCCGCGGAGGGCAGGAAGGTGATCGCGCTGCCTTGGGTAACGGCGAGGACCATGGCCTCGGTGTCCCTGACGACAGGGCCGAAGCGGACCGTTGTGCCGTCGGGGCGGGGATTGAGCGTCAGGTGGTCCCACCATGACCGGGGCACTTCCGGGGGCATGTCGACGACCGTACGATCGGCGAGGTCGCCGAGTGTGAGGGTGTCCCGGTCGGCGAGCGGGTCGTCGTCGGACAGGCAGACCACCCGTGTCTCGGTGGCGAGTTGCAGGGACTGGATGCCGCCGGGCAGGGGACCGCGGAGAAAGGCGGCGTCGACCTCCCCGGTGAGCAGAGTGCCGAACATGTCGACGAAGGTCAGATTGCGGACCTCGATCTCGAGGTCCGGGTGCTTTCCGCGGAGGTGGGAGAGGATGGCCTGCGCGTAGGGCATGGCGGCCTCGGCGCCGAGGCTGCCGATCCTCAGGAGCCCACGCGCCGCACCGGCATGACGGTCGGCCGCCTGGCGCAGCCGGGCCATGGCATCGACCACTGCCCCGGCCTCCTCGGCGATGGACTGGCCGACCGCGGTGAGCCGCACATTCCCGCCGCCGCGCTCGACGAGTACGACACCGAGCCGCTGCTCCAACGACCGGATCTGCTGGCTGAAAGCGGGCTGAGTGACGTAGACCCGGGCTGCCGCGCGCCCGAAGTGGAGCTCCTGCGCGAGAACGAGAAAGAGCCGGAGTTGGTGGAAGCTCGGCTCTCGTTTGCCACCGGATCCGCCACCAGGACTCATAAACGAAAGTTTATCGACAAGAAGGGCATCCTCTCCCAGCTCGCGGCTTTCCCCTCCAGACCCACTACATCAGGATCTATGGGGTCCACACCTGCTTTCGCAAGGAGCCACTTGCTTCGTATCCACTTCGGCTGGCGCGATCTTGAGAACATCCGGATCGCTCAGCAGCCCGAACCCCTGTGGGAGTTGATGTGCGCGGTGTGCCGCCTCCAGACGTCTCAGGGGCTCGTGGAGTTCGGGCACTGGCGCCGCGAGACAGGTCGGCGGCTGTCGCGGGACCGACGTGCCTCACATGCGCTGCACACCCTGCGCACCGTCATCCCGGCCTCCGGCTACATCCCCGACTTCCTCACGCCTTCGGTCACCGGCGAGTGCCTTGAGGCGGGGCTCGACGAGCTGCGGGCGACGCCCCGTGATCGATTAGCCGCGGAACTGACGCGATTCGCCGGCACAAGACCGGTGCCGGGCTGGATGCGCGGCCCCCACGAACCGGCCGTCGCCTCGCTCAAACTGGTCTCCGACGCTCTCCGGGCCTCGTTCCGGACACTCCTGGAACCCCACTGGCGGCACGTCCGTTCGGCGGTGGTCGACGACGTCGCAGTCCGCACGCGCGACGTGCTCGGCGGAGGCAGCGCCGCCCTGCTGGAGGGCCTGCACCCCTTCGCGCGATGGAACCCGCCGTTTCTGGACGTCGACTATCCCGTCGACCGGGAACTGCGGCTGGACGGGCGGGGGCTGACGCTCGTGCCGTCGTATTTCTGTTGGCGCAGACCGACGGCCCTTGCTGATCCCGACCTTGATCCGGTCCTCGTCTACCCCGTCATGAAGCAGCCGCTCGACATCGCGCGAGCCGGCGAGGAACGGCTGGAACGACTGCTCGGGCGGACGAGGAGCGCGGTTCTGGTCGACGTGGCCGGTCATCGCACTCGTACCACCACCGAGCTGGCGCGCGCTCTCGGGCTCGCACCGGCCAGTGCGAGCTATCAGATAGGCGTCCTGCGCGGTGCGGGACTCGTCGTCAGCAGACGCGACGGCAAGCACGTCGAGCACACGGCGACCCCACTGGCCCGCAACCTGCTGGCCGGCACCGGGACGACGTTTCGAGGGGGATCGAAAACATAGCGGCTGGTGCGGGTGCGTGGCACTCTCCTTGCAAGCGTTGACGACCACGGGGCACGACACAGACACGACCAGGGGGAGAACAAATGAACCTGCACAAGCGGGCGATCACCGTGGTGTTCCTGGCAGCGACCGCCCTGGGCTCGCTCGGCGCACCCGCCATGGCAGCACCGATGCCATGGGAGACCAGCAAGATCCCAGCCGTCCCGGCCGCGGCCGACGGACAGAACGGCACCTTCACCGTCCAGTGCGGGCCTCCCTGCTACCAGTAGGCGCCCCCGCCGTGACCGCGTCACGGATGATAGATGTCCCAGCCGGTCGACGCGGTGGGTGACGGGCTCGGCGTCGACCGGCCCGTTTCGCACTGCGTGGGACCCTGTGCCGGGAGCAGCCGGTGCACACCGATCCGTGCCGTCCCGAACCGCACGTCCGCGTCCCCGGCTGTGGCCAAGTCCCCTGTCATCCGGGGCAGTTCCCCATCGGCCAGGGGTGTGCCCGCGTAGGCCGCGACAAGGACCCGTACGCAGGCGCCGTCCTGTCCGGTGGGAAGGCCGGCCGGGAAAGCGACGGTGCGGGTTGTGCCGCCGTCCGCGGACAGTCCGTAGCGCATGACGAAGGACATCTCCGGCCTCGTCTTCGCGGCCGTCAGGGTCCAGAACTCGACCTGTACGGTGAGCGGTCTGCACAGCACCCGGACATCGCCCGTACGCGGTCCGCGGACGACGACCGATGCCCTTGCGTACGACGGGTCTGTCCCGTCGGTCGTCGCGTGGAAGGCGACCGCGGTCCGCAGCCAGGCCGCCTTCCCCCGCCCCGACCAGTCGCCGTCGTCGCGGCAGCCGCCGGTCTGCGCGCCCGCGGACGCGTTCCAGCAGCCGGTCGCGAGCAGCGCGAGGACCGCCGCGCCCGCCGTCAGGACTGTGTGGCGGAAGCGGGTCTGGGTGCTGTGCATGGTCTCCCTCGATCGGAACGGGGCGGGCCGCGGACGTCGCGTGGTCCGGGACGGCGAGCAGCCTGCTGGTGTCCTGGCCGCGGCGGGGGCATCGAGGGCCCGCTGTGTCCGTCCCGTGATCAAAGGGGGAGCCAGGGGTACGGCAGAGGGTCTGCCGTCCGTCTCGTGGCACAGGTCCGGCAGGGTCGGCCGGGAGACGGTTTGCCGATCAGCACCCTGTTTTCGGCGATTCGTAGCCGAATTTCCCAAACAGTTGAGCGCTTGTCGTCCGCTCTTCACGCTGTGCCTGTCAAGTCCCCGACGGCCAGGCCTCGGGTCCCAGCGCTGCAGAAGCGAGACCAGCATGGTGCGTGTCCGTGCGTCCCTGTCCCAGCTGCCCGCCTACGTCCCGGGCCGCAAACTGCCCGGGGCCGTCGTGCTGGCCAGCAACGAATCCCCGTACGGGTTGCTGCCGGGGGTGGCCGAAGCCCTCGCCGAGGCCGCCGGCGGTGTTTCGCGGTATCCCGATCTGCACGCCGCCTCCCTGATCGAGGCTCTGGCGGCGCACCACGGTGTCGAGCCGGACCGGATCGCGGTGGGCGCCGGCTCCTCCGAGGTGTGCGGGCAGTTGCTGCACACCGTCGTGGCGCCCGGTGACGAGGTCGTCTTCGGCTGGCGTTCGTTCGAGGCGTACCCCATCCTCACCGCCGTGGCAGGCGGTACGGCGGTGCGGGTGCCGCTGCGTGACCACGCCCTCGACCTCGACGCCATGGCCAAGGCGATCACCGCCCGGACCCGGTTGGTCTTCGTGTGCAACCCCAACAACCCGACCTCCACGGCGGTCGGGGCGCGGGCCCTGACCGACTTCGCGGACCGGGTGCCGCGGGATGTGCTGATCGTCGTCGACGAGGCGTACCGGGAGTACGCCGATCCCGCCCTGGTCCCCGACGGCCTCGCCCTCCTCGGCGACCGGCCCAACGTGGCGGTGCTGCGGACCTTCTCGAAGGCGTACGGCCTGGCCGGGCTGCGGGTCGGCTACTGCGTCGCGCCGCCCGGGATCGCGGCGCATGTGCGCCGGACGCAGGTGCCGTTCAGTGTCAGCGCTCTCGCCCAGCGGGCCGCCGTGGTCGCCCTCGGTGAGCGCGCGGAGGTCGCCCGGCGGGCCGCCCTCACGGTCGCCGAACGCGATCGTGTCACCGGGCGGTTGCGGGCGCTGGGCCACGACGTGCCCGACTCCCACTCCAACTTCGTGTGGCTGCCGCTCGGCGCGGACAGCGCACCCTTCGCCGGGCACTGCGCCGACGGGAAGGTGGTGGTGCGCCCGTTCCCCGGCGAGGGCGTCCGGGTGACGATCGGACTGCCGGAGGAGAACGACGCCCTCCTCACGCTCGCGGCGAGCCGGCAGGGCTGACGGCGATGCGCCCCGGTCCCTACGAGCGCCATCGCGAGCTGCTGCAGAGCGTCGTTCGCGCGATCGCCGCCGGTGAGTGCCGTCGCCCCTTCACCGAGGCCACCGGCCAGGACGCGGCCGACGCGGGCATGAGGTCGACCCGCACCGCGGGGAAGGTGTTCCGCTCACTGCTGGGGCGGCCGTTCGAGCTGGGGCAGCCCGGCGAACTCGGCCGTGTGCGCACGGAATCGTCGCCGTACGGCCTCGCCCCGCCCATCGACTACCCCCGCTGCGATCCCGCGGAGCTGATCGCGGCGGCCGGGCGCGCGGCGGCCGGCTGGCGGGCCGCCGGACCGTACCAGCGCGCCGGACTCGCCGTGGAGATCCTGCGACGGCTCAACACCCGCAGCCACGAACTGGCCCTCGCGGTCCATCACACCACCGGCCAGCCCCTCCAGGGAGCCTTGCGCGCCGCCGGGCCACGTGCTCAGGACCGTGCCCTGGAGGCGGTGGCCCAGGCCTTCGCCGAATCGGAACGCGTCCCGGCCGACCTGCACTGGAAGAGCGCCGAACGGGGCGGGCAACCACTGCAGGGCACCTGCACCCTGGTGCCCCGCGGGGTGTCGCTGCTCGTGGGCTGTCCCGACTTCCCGCTCTGGAACGGCTGTCCGGGCCTGTTCGCCAGCCTGGTGACCGGCAACCCGGTCGTCGTGGCTCCGCACCCGCGCTCCGTGCTGCCGCTGGCGATCACGGTGCGGGTCGCCCGGCAGGTGCTGGCGGAGGCCGGTCACTCCCCCGACCTCGTGACCCTCGCGGTGGCGGAACCGGAACGGCAGGTGCACCGGCGGCTGGCCACGGACCCGGCGGTGCGCATCGTCGACTACACGGGCCCCGCGCGTTTCGCCGACTGGCTGGAGCAACACGCGCGCCAGGCCGTCGTGTTCGCCAACCGGACCGGGCTGAACACCGTGGTCGTGGACTCGACCGACGACTACCGGCGCCTGGTCCGAGGTCTCGCCCTCGCCTCGTGCCGGTGCAACGGGACGGTGCGCACCACGCCGCAGAACATCCTGGTTCCGGAGCGGGGCTTCACCACCGACGAGGGGCACAAGACACTGCGGGACCTCGGGGCCGACCTCGGTGACGCCGTCGACCGGCTGCTCGGCCATCCCGCCCGCGCGGCAAGGGCGTTGGGCGCGATCACCGCTGACGAGGTACGCGGCGCCCTGACGGATGCCGCACGGTACGGCCCGGTCCTGCACGCCTCCGGCCCCGTTGCCCATCCCGACCACCCGTACGCCGACCTGCGCAGCCCGCTGCTGGTGCGGCTGCGCGCCTCCGACGAACGCGTCTACACCCGCGAGTGGCCCGGGCCCGTCTCCTTCCTGGTGGGCACCGAGTCGACCTCGCACAGCCTCGCGCTCCTGCGCCGTACCGTGGCGCGACACGGAGCGCTGTACACCTCGGTGCACTCCACCGACCCGCTGGTGCTGGCGGCGGCCGGGACCGCGGCACTGGACGCCGGGGTGCATCTGGTGGAGAACCTGGACGACCTGCCCGCCGACCCGTCCTCGGCCCTCGCCGAACTGCCGGGCTCCGGCGTCAACTTCGTCACCGGCCGGTTCCGCGTGGTGCGCTCCCGGCGGCACGCCCCGCCGTCGGCTCCCGTCCCGGCACCGACCCGGCTCGAGGTCGACGCCGCGCTGGCCGACGTATGACCGCGCCGGTCCTCAGTCCGTCCAGGTGGCGCCGCGCCCCCGCACCTCGTCGAAGACGAGCCAGGTGCGGGTGGAGCGCACGCCCGGCACCGCCTGGATGCTCTCCAGCACCACCTTGCGCAGCGCCAGGTTGTCCGGCGCCCGCACCAGCACCAGCACGTCGAAGTCGCCCGTGACGAGGGAGACATGTTCCACGTAGGGGATCTCACGCAGTTCGCGGGAGATTTCGCGCCAGGCGTTCTGGTCGGTGGCCAGCGTCACGTAGGCACTCGTGCCCAGGCCCGCCCGCTGGGCATTGAGCTGCGCGGTGAAGCCCGTGATGACGTCCTCGGCCACGAGCCGGCCGATGCGGGTGTAGGCGTTGGCCCGCGAGATGTGCACCTGCTCGGCGAGGGCGCGGACCGAGATCCGGCCGTCCTCGAGGAGCCGGCTCAGGATCTGCCGGTCGATGTCGTCGAGCGGGACGGCAGTTCGTCCGGCCGCTGCCGTCGGCAGTGAGCTTTCCTCGGACACTTTGTCCTCCCAGACCATCGTGTTCGGCAGTTCATCGCCGATTCGTCCGAGCTATTGAACACATATTCATCAGTGGCCACCATTCTCCTGTCAAGTGTCCAGAGAAAGCGAGTGCCCTCCATGTCCGTGAAGAGCCTCCGCCAGACGGTCCAGGGCCTCCTGCCGTCCCTGACGCCGGTGCGGTTCGTGGCCGAGGACGGCACACCGGTCGCCAGGCCGCCGGCCGACTACACCGAGCCTCCCGTCGAGGCCCTGCTCGAGGCCTGGCGGCGGATGGTCCTGGGCCGCCGGTTCGACACCCAGGCGACCGCCCTCACCAAGCAGGGCCGCCTCGCCGTCTATCCGTCCAGCCGCGGTCAGGAGGCGTGCCAGATCGGCGCCGTACTCGCTCTGCGCCCCGACGACTGGCTGTTCCCGACCTACCGCGACTCCGTCGCCCTGGTGACCCGCGACATCGACCCCGCTCAGGTGCTCACGCTGCTGCGCGGCGACTGGCACTGCGGTTACGACCCCGCCGCCACCCGCACCGCCCCCCAGTGCACCCCGCTGGCCACCCAGGTGCTGCACGCGACCGGCATGGCCGAGTCCCTGCGCCGCAAGGGCGAGGACGGCGTGGCGATGGCGCTCGTCGGGGACGGGGCGACCAGCGAGGGCGATTTCCACGAGGCGCTGAACTTCGCCGCCGTCTTCCGCGCCCCGGTCGTCTTCTTCGTGCAGAACAACAAGTACGCGATCTCGGTGCCGCTGGCCCGGCAGACCGCGGCGCCCGCCCTGGCGTACAAGGGCATCGGCTACGGGGTGCGCTCCGAGCAGGTCGACGGCAACGACCTGGTCGCGGTGCTGGCGGTGCTGACCGCGGCCGTGGAGCACGCCCGGGCGGGCCACGGTCCCGTCCTGGTCGAGGCGCACACGTACCGCATGGACGCGCACACCAACGCCGACGACGCCACCCGCTACCGGCAGGACGACGAGGTCGAGCAGTGGCGGGCCGCCGACCCGGTCGACCGGCTGGAGACGTACCTGCGCTCGCGTGGCGCGCTCACCGACGAGGATGTGGCGGGGCTGCGGGAGGAGGCCGAGGAGCTGGCGGCACGGGTGCGCGCCGGCATGAACGCGGACTCCGTGCTCGACCCGCTGGAGCTGTTCGACCACGTCTACGCCGAGCCGACCCCTCAACTGCGCGAGCAGCGAGCCCAGTTGGCGGCCGAACTCGCCGAAACCATCCAGGCACAGGAGGACTGACGACCATGGCCAAGGTCACGATGGCGCAGGCGCTCAACACCGCCCTGCGCGACGCGCTGCGCGAGGACGAACGGGTCCTCGTCTTCGGCGAGGACGTCGGTCCGCTCGGCGGGGTCTTCCGCATCACCGACGGGCTGACCCGCGACTTCGGTGAGCAGCGCTGCTTCGACACCCCGCTCGCGGAGGCCGGCATCGTCGGGCTGGCGGTCGGCATGGCGATGGGCGGCTTCCGGCCCGTGGTGGAGATGCAGTTCGACGCGTTCGCCTATCCGGCGTTCGAGCAGATCGCCTCGCACGTCGCCAAGACGCGCAACCGCACCCGCGGACGGATCGGCCTGCCGATGGTGATCCGCATCCCCTACGCCGGCGGGATCGGCGGGGTCGAGCACCACTGCGACTCCAGCGAGGCCTACTACGCGCACACCCCCGGCCTCAAGGTCGTCACCCCGGCCACGGCCGAGGACGCGTACTGGCTGCTGCGGGACGCGGTGGCGGACCCCGACCCGGTGGTGTTCCTGGAGCCGAAGAAGCTGTACTGGTCGCGCGAGGACACCGACCTTCAGACGCGCGGGGCGCTGCCGTTCGGGCGGGCGGCGATCCGGCGGGCGGGGCGTGACGCCACCGTCGTCGCCTACGGCCCCTCGGTCCCGGTCGCCCTGGCGGCTGCCGATGCCGCCGCAGCGGACGGGATCGAGCTGGAGGTGGTGGACCTGCGCACGCTGGTGCCCTTCGACGACGAGACGGTCACGGAGTCGGTCCGCAGGACAGGGCGCTGCGTAGTCGTGCAGGAGGCCCAGGGCTTCGCCGGAGTCGGCGCGGAGATCGCCGCGCGCGTGCAGGAGCGCTGCTTCCACTCGCTCGCGGCTCCCGTACTGCGGGTGGCCGGATTCGACATCCCCTATCCGCCGCCGAAGCTGGAGCACGCCCACCTGCCCGGCGTCGACCGCGTCCTCGACGCCGTCGACCGCCTGCAGTTCGGCGACGAGCCCGACACCCGGCACCTGTCGAAGGGAGCGGTCGCATGACCACCGCGACACTGAACGAGCAGGTGTTCCGGCTGCCCGACCTCGGCGAAGGACTGACCGACGCCGAGATCGTCGAGTGGAAGGTCGCCGTCGGTGACACCGTGACGATCGACCAGACCGTGGTCGAGGTGGAGACCGCCAAGGCCGCGGTCGAGGTGCCGGTGCCGTACGCGGGCACGGTGCTGCGACTGCACGCGGAGGCGGGAACGCCGCTGGGGGTGGGCGAACCGCTGATCACGGTAGGAGCAGCGCCGCCCTCTGCCCCGGAACCAGCCGTCCCGGACACCGCCGCCGAACGGTACCGCGAGGAGGAACAGGCCGGTTCCGGCAACGTCCTGATCGGCTACGGCACCGGGCACGAACCGGCGCCGCGCCGTCGCCGCCGTCGTACGGCCGCCGTACCGGAGACTCCGGCACCCGCGCCGGTCACGGAGGCGCATGCTCCCCGCGTCATCTCACCCCTGGTCCGGAGGCTGGCCCGGGACCATGGGATCGACCTCGCCGCATTGGCGCCTTCGGGTCCGGCCGGGGTCGTCCTGCGGCGGGACGTGGAACAGGCCGTCGCCCAACAGGCACCCGCCTCGACCGAACCCGCCCCGGCCCCCGCCGCCGACGGTCCGGTCCGCATCCCCCTGCGCGGCATCCGCAAAGCCGTCGCGGACAAGCTCACGCGCAGCCGGACCGAAATCCCCGACGCCACCACCTGGGTCGATGTGGACGCCACCGGCCTGCTCCAGGCCAAGAGGGCGCTGGAGGCAGCCGAACCCGGCCGCCGCATCGGCCTGTTGGCCCTGTTCGCTCGCATCTGTGTGGCCGGTCTGCGCCGCTACCCCGAGCTCAACTCGACCGTCGACACCGAGCGCCGCGAGATCCTGCGCTTCGACGAGGTGCACCTGGGCTTCGCCGCCCAGACCGACCGCGGCCTCGTGGTCCCCGTCGTCCGCGACGCCCACCGGCTCACGACGGTCCAACTGGCTGCAGAACTCACCCGGTTGACGGAGCTGGCCCGGACCGGCAGCCTCCCGCCCGACCGGCTGACGGGGGGCACCTTCACCCTCAACAACTACGGCGTGTTCGGTGTCGACGGCTCCACACCCATCATCAACCACCCCGAGGCGGCTCTCCTCGGTGTGGGCCGCATCATCGACAAACCCTGGGTGGTGGACGGTGAGTTGACCGTCCGCAAGGTCACACAGCTGTCGTTCAGCTTCGACCACCGAGTCTGCGACGGCGGCACCGCCGGCGGCTTCCTGCGCTTCGTGGCCGACTGCGTGGAACGCCCGGCGGTCCTGCTCGCCGACGTCTGACCGACCCTCTTCTTTGTTGCCTCGCGCCTGGGCGCACTCCACCCACCAACCGACCGAACGTTCGGCCTGGAGCTTTCATGTCATCGACTTTCTACGCCCGCCACGCGGACCTGCTCGAACAGGCCGTGGCCCGCACCACCGACCGCGGCTACTGGACGCCGTATCCGGAAATCCCCAGCGCCTCGGCGTACGGGGCCGGAGCGCCGGAGTCGGGCGAGGAAGCCTTCCGCGCCCTCCTCGACCGCCCGTTCCCGCTCGACGGGCACCCCACCACCGGAACCGTCCCGGCCACGGAGGTGTCGCCGTACGGCTTCCCCCTCGGCATCAGCTACCCGCATCTGGCGCCCGAGGCCGCCGTGGCAACGGCCAAGTCCGCGGCCCCGGCGTGGCGTGCGGCGAGCCCCGCTGTCCGGGCCGGCGTGGCGGCCGAGATCCTGGCCCGCCTCAACGCGGCAAGCTTCGAGATCGCGCACGCCGTCCAGCACACCACCGGCCAGCCCTTCGTCATGGCCTTCCAGGCGGGCGGCCCGCACGCCCAGGACCGCGGCCTCGAAGCGGTGGCGTACGCCTGGGAGGCGCAGCGGCGCCATCCGGCCACCGCGCGCTGGAGCAAGCCCCGGCGGCGCGGCGGTCCGCTGGTGATGGAGAAGACGTTCACCCCGGTCGGCCGTGGTGTGGCCGTGCTCATCGCCTGCAACACCTTCCCCACCTGGAACGGCTATCCGGGGTTCTTCGCGAGCCTGGTCACCGGCAACCCGGTGATCGTCAAGCCGCACCGGCGGGCCGTGCTGCCGCTGGCGATCACCGTGCGGATCGCCCGTGAGGTGCTGGCGGAGGCCGGTTTCGACCCGGACGTGGTGCTGCTGGCCGCCTCGGGGCCCGAGGAGCGCACCGCTCCCGCCCTGGCCACCCACGCCGATGTGCGGATCGTGGACTTCACCGGTTCCAGCGAGTTCGGCGACTGGCTGGAGACCAACGCCCGCCAGGCAGCCGTGCACACGGAGAAGGCGGGGCTCAACACCGTCGTCGTGGACTCCACGGACGACTACGCCGGACTGTTGCGCAACCTCGCGTTCTCGCTGTCGCTCTACAGCGGGCAGATGTGCACCACCCCGCAGAACATCCTGGTGCCCCGCGACGGGTTCCCCACCGACCAAGGGCCGCGTACCGCCGACGAGTTCGCCGCCGATCTGGGCTCCGCGCTGGACGACCTGCTCCGCGACCCGGCCCGCTCCGCCGCCACCCTCGGCGCGATCGTGAACGACGGAGTCCTCGCGCGCCTGGAGGAGGCGGCAGCCCTGGGCCGTACCGCCCACCCCACCCGGGCCGTGACACACCCCGACCACCCGGACGCCGTCGTGCGCACCCCACTACTGGCCCGGCTCGACGCGGAGGCCGACGAGAAGACCTACACGAGCGAGTGGTTCGGGCCGGTCGCCTTCGTCATCGCCACCGACGACACCGCGCACTCGCTGCGCGTCCTGCACGACACCGTACGGAGCCACGGCGCCCTCACCGCCTGCGTGTACGCGACCGGCGAGGACGTGCTGGCGGCGGCGCGCGCGACGGCTCTGGAGGCGGGGGTGCACCTGTCGGAGAACCTGACCGGCGACGTGTTCCCCAACCAGTCCGCCGCCTTCAGCGACTTCCACGGCACGTCGGCCAACCCGGCCGCCAACGCGACCCTGACCGACCCGGCGTTCGTCACCGGCCGGTTCGCCGTCCTCCAGTCCCGCCGTCACGCACCCGACCAGGAGCACGAGGAGCACGCCGATGTCCGATGAGGTCTATCTGATCGACGGGGCCCGTACCCCGCAGGGCCGTTACGGCGGGGCGCTGGCCTCCGTACGCCCCGACGACCTGGCCGCGCTCGTCGTCGGCGAGGCCGTGCGCCGCGCCGGGGCCCCGGCCGACTCCGTGGACGAGGTGATCCTCGGCGCCGCGAACCAGGCCGGCGAGGACAACCGGGACGTCGCGCGAATGGCCGTACTGCTGGCCGGACTTCCGCACACCGTGCCCGGATACACCGTCAACCGGCTGTGCGCGTCCGGGCTCACGGCCGTCGCGTCCGCCGCGCAGTCGATACGGGCGGGCGAGGCCGATCTGGTCGTGGCCGGCGGGGTCGAGTCGATGACCCGTGCGCCGTGGGTGACGGCCAAGCCGGGCACACCCTGGGCCCGGCCCGGCGACGTCCACGACACCTCACTCGGCTGGCGCTTCACCAACCCCCGCTTCCCCGCGACGACGACACTGTCGATGGGCGAGACCGCGGAGGAGCTCGCCGCCCTGGACGGCATCAGCCGCCTGGAGGCGGACGCCTTCGCGCTGCGCAGCCACCGTAGGGCGGTGGCCGCACGCGCGGCGGGCCGCTTCGCGGCGGAGATCGTCCCGGTGCCGGTGGCGGACGGTGAGGTGACCGAGGACGAAGGGCCGCGCCCGACCACCACGTTGGAGAAGCTGAGCAGCCTGCGCACGGCCTTCCGTCCGGGCGGCATCGTCACGGCCGGCAACTCCTCGCCGTTGTCCGACGGGGCCGCCGCCCTGGTGGTGGCGAGCGGGGCGGCGGTGGAGCGCCACGGGCTGACTCCCCGGGCCCGGGTCGTCACGGCCGCCTCGGCCGGGGTCGAGCCCCACCTGATGGGGCTCGGCCCGGTGCCGGCCACGGCCAAGGCCCTGGAGAGGGCGGGCTGGACGGCCGAGGACCTCGACGCGATCGAACTCAACGAGGCCTTCGCCGCTCAGGCCCTCGCGGTCACGCACCGGCTGAAGCTCGACCCGGACCGCGTCAACGCCGACGGCGGGGCCATCGCCCTCGGCCACCCCCTGGGCTGCTCCGGCGCCCGCATCCTGCTCACCCTGCTGGGCCGCCTGGAACGGGAGGGCGGCCGACGGGGCCTGGCGACCCTCTGCGTCGGAGTCGGACAGGGCGTGGCCATGCTCGTGGAGCGGGTATGAACACGCGCGAGGGACCGTCGTACGAGACACTGTCCGTCGAGGAGCGCACGGACCGGGTGGTCGTCACCCTGCGGCGGCCCGGCGCCCGCAACGCCATCAACGGCCGCATGATCGCCGAACTGCACGGCGTGTGCGAGGAGTTGGAGCGCACCCCGAAACTCCTCCTGCTCACCGGGCACGACGGGGTCTTCGCCGGCGGGGCCGACATCGGCGAACTGCGGCGGCGCGGCCGGGACGAGGCGCTGGAGGGGATCAACAGCCGCCTGTTCGAGCGGGTACGCAGGCTGCCCCTGCCCACCGTGGCCGCCGTGCCCGGCTGGGCGCTGGGCGGCGGTGCCGAGTTGGCGTACGCCTGCGATCTCAGGATCGCCGGGACGGACGCGGTCTTCGGCAACCCCGAACCGGGCCTCGGCATCCTCGCCGCCGCCGGTGCGTGCTGGCGGCTGCGCGAGCTGGTGGGCGAGTCGGTGGCCAAGCAGGTCCTGCTCGCAGGACGCACTCTCGACGCCCCCGCGGCCCTCGCCTGCGGGCTGGTCATCGACGTCGTACCGACGGACCGGCTGGCCGCCGAGGCGCACGCGTTGCTCGACCGGATGGCCCGCTCCTCGGCACTCGCCCTGCGCCTGACGAAGCTCGTCACCGACGCCTCGGGGGCTCATCCCGTGGCCGACGACCTCGCCCAGGCGGTGCTCTTCGAGAGCCCGGACAAACAGCAGCGCATGACGCGCTTCCTGGAGAAGAAGGGAGGCCGGGCATGACCCCGGCAGCAACACCACCCCCCGTGGTGGGGGTCATCGGCGGCGGTCGCATGGGCGCCGGTATCGCCCAGTCCTTCGCGGCCGCCGGATCACGTGTGGTCGTGGTGGAGCGTGACGAATCCGCGGCGGCCGCGGCAATGGAGAGGGTGACCAGGGGACTTCGGCAGGCGGCCGAGCGCGGGACGCTCGCCGGGCCGCCGGACCTCGGAGTGCCGGACCGTGTCATCGTCGCCTCCTCGATCGCCGAACTGCCCCACGACACCGACCTGGTCGTCGAGGCCGTCTTCGAAGACGCCGCTCTCAAGGCCGAGTTGCTCGCCGCAACCGAGGACGTCGTGCACGACGGATGCGTGCTGGCCAGCAACACCAGCGCCCTGTCCGTCACCGAACTCGCGGCGGTTCTGCGGAGTCCCGGGCGGTTCCTGGGAATGCACTTCTTCAACCCCGTGCCCGTCTCCGCCCTCGTCGAACTGGTCCTGGCCCCCGGTACGACCGAAGCGACCCGGGCAGCGGCGGTCCGCTGGACCCACGCCCTCGGCAAACAGGACGTCGTCGTCAGGGACTCGCCCGGGTTCGCCAGCAGTCGCCTCGGCCTCGCCCTCGGTCTTGAGGCGATCCGCATGGTCGAGGAAGGCGTCGCCGACCCGGAGGCCGTCGACACGGCCATGCGCCTCGGATACCGGCACCCGATGGGCCCGCTGCGACTGACGGACGTGGTGGGACTCGACGTACGCCTCGCCATCGCGGAGCACCTGCACACGAAACTCGGCGAACGGTTCGCGCCGCCGCGGCTGCTGCGGGAGAAAGTCGCCCGCGGTGAGCTGGGCCGCAAGACCGGTCAGGGGTTCTACCGATGGCAGTGAGCGAAAGACCGCGGGCATCGAGCGAAAGCCCCACCTCGCACGGTGTGTCGTACGAGGTCACCGACACCGTGGCCGTGATCGAACTGCGCGGACGCACCAGTGGCAACGCGCTCGACGCCCACCTGCGCGGCGCCCTCCTCATGGCCGCCCGGCGGCTGACCACGGACGCCCGGCGCGAGGTGCGAGCGGCCCTGATCACCGCTCGCGGCCGGCACTTCTGCGTCGGGCAGGACCTCAAGGAACACGCCCACCTGCTCAAGACCTCGCCCGCCACCGCCTTCGCCAACATCCCCGAGCACTACAACCCGCTGGTGAAGGAACTCCACGCGCTGCCGATCCCGCTCGTCGTCGCGGTCGAGGGCTCCTGTGTCGGCGCCGGACTGGGCCTCGCGCTCTGCGCCGACATACGTGTGGCCGCCGAGGGTGCCCGCTTCGCCACCGCGTTCGGCGGTGTCGCGCTCGCCTCGGACTCGGGCGTGGCCCGCGCCCTGTCCCGGCAGCTGGGCCCCTCCCGCACCGCCGGACTCATGCTGCTCGGCGACACCTTCTCCGCGCGGGACGCCGAACAGTGGGGGCTGGTGCACCGCGTCGTGGCCGACGGCTCGGCCGCCGCCGAGGGCGTGGCCCTGGCCCGCACGCTGGCCGCCGGGCCCACCGCCGCGCACCGGGAGACCAAGGCGCTGCTGCGGACGGCGGCCACCACGGCCCTGCCGGCGGCGCTGGAGCGCGAGTCCGTCGTCCAGCGACGGCTCGGCAGCACCGATGACCACCACGAGGCCGTCACCGCATTCCTCGAACGGCGGGGCCCGGTCTTCCGTGGCCGCTGACTGCCCGTCCCCCTTGAAAGGAGCACCCGTGCAAGAAACACCCACCTCCATGAACATATCCGTGTTCGAGGACACCATCGCCCGCGACCAGCGCATCGAACCCCGCGACTGGATGCCCGACGCCTACCGGGCCACGCTCGTCCGGCAGATCGCCCAGCACGCCCACTCCGAGATCATCGGCATGCAGCCGGAGGGCGACTGGATCACCCGGGCACCCTCGCTGCGCCGCAAGGCGATCCTCTTCGCCAAAGTGCAGGACGAGGCGGGGCACGGGCTCTATCTCTACTCGGCGGCCGAGACCCTCGGCGCCGACCGCACCGACATGACGGAGCGGCTGATCGACGGCCGCCAGAAGTACTCCTCGATCTTCAACTACCCCACCCGCACCTTCGCCGACGTCGGAGTGATCGGCTGGTTCGTGGACGGGGCGGCCATCTGCAACCAGGTCCCGCTGTGCCGCACCTCGTACGGCCCCTACGGACGCGCCATGGTCCGCGTCTGCAAGGAGGAGTCCTTCCACCAGCGGCAGGGCTACGAACTGCTGCTGACCATGATGCGCGGCACGGACGAACAGCGCGCCATGGTGCAGGACGCCGTGGACCGCTGGTGGTGGCCGTCCCTGATGATGTTCGGCCCGCCCGACGACGACTCCCCCAACTCGGCGCGCTCCATGGCCTGGAGGATCAAGCGGCACTCCAACGACGCCCTGCGGCAGCGCTTCGTCGACATGACCGTCCCGCAGGCCGAGAAGCTGGGCGTCACCCTGCCCGACCCGGGCCTGCGGTGGAACGAGGAGCGCGGCCACCACGACTTCTCCACCCCCGACTGGGACGAGCTGAAGCGGGTCGTCTCCGGTGACGGACCGTGCAACGCCGAGCGGATCGCCCGTCGCCGGGCCGCGCACGACGAGGGCGCCTGGGTACGGCGGGCCGCCGCCGCGCACGCCGCCAAGCGCACCGCCCGGTCACGCCAAGGAGCGGCGGCATGAGCCCCACGAGCAAGGCCGACTGGCCGCTGTACGAGGTCTTCGTACGCGGCAAGCGCGGGCTCAACCACGTCCACGTCGGCTCCCTGCGCGCCGCCGACGACGACATGGCCCTGCTGCACGCCCGCGATCTCTACACCCGGCGCAACGAGGGCGTGAGCATCTGGGCCGTGCGCTCGGACACCATCGCCGCCTCCGCGCCCGACGAGAAGGACCCCTTCTTCGCACCCAGCGGCGACAAGGTCTACCGGCACCCCACCTTCTACGACATCCCCGACGACGTCCCCCACATCTAGGGACCATCCCAGAACCTTGAGGAGCAGCGCATGACCGACGAGGACCTGTATGTCGACGGCGACGGCGCACGGTGGGCGTTCGGCACCGGGTTCACCGACCCGCTGCACGGGATCGACCAGACGGTGCCCGACGGAGTCGACGCGGAAGACCTGGCCGCCTGCTGTCTGGCGCTCGGCGACGACGCCCTGGTGTCCGCGCAACGGCTGGCCGAATGGTGCACCCGCGCCCCCGAGTTGGAGGAGGAGCTGGCGCTGGCCAACATCGGCCTCGACCTCCTCGGCCAGGCGCGTCTGCTGTACGCCAGGGCGGGCCGGGCCGACGGCACGGGCCGTGGCGAGGACGCGTACGCGTACTTCCGCACCCCGGCGGACTTCCGCAACGTACGCCTCGCCGAACTGCCGGGCGGCGACTTCGCGTTCACCGTCGCTCGCCTGCTGGTGCTGTCCGTCTGGCGGCTGGCCGTGTGCGAGGCGCTCACCACCGCACCCGACCCGGTGCTGGCCGCGATCGCGGCCAAGAGTGTCAAGGAACTGGCCTATCACCGCCGTTGGGCCGCGGAGTGGACGGTACGGCTCGGCGACGGCACCGACGAGTCCGCCGCCCGGATGCGGGCCGGGTTCGACGAAGTCGCCCCCTGGCTGGACGAGTTGCTGACGGACGGTTCCGCCGCGCGCCTCGGCGCCGAACCGGCCGTCGTAGCCGCGCGGTCCCGCCTCGAGCTGTTCCACGTGCTGGCCGATGCCGAACTGAATCGCTCCGCCGGCGTGTCCCCGCTCGACACCTCGGCGTCCCCGGTCCCGGGCTCCGGCCGGAACGGACAGCACACCCCGCACCTGGCGCCCCTCCTCGCCGAACTGCAGAGCGTGGCCCGCGCCCACCCGGACGCGTCGTGGTGACGGCGTCCGCGGAGCGGGCGTCGCGGATCGCCGCGGAGGTTCCCGATCCCGAGCTGCCGATGGTGACGCTGGCCGACCTCGGGGTGCTGCACGGCGTCGAGGTGACTCCGGAGGGCACCGTCGTCGTACGGCTCGCCCCGACGTACGCGGGCTGTCCCGCCATGGCCGAGATGCGTGCCGAGGTGGCGGCTCGGCTGCGGGCCGCCGGCTTCGCCGACGTGCGGGTGGTCACGGTGCTCGACCCGCCGTGGACCACCGACCGGATCACCGACGAGGGCCGTCGCAAGCTGGCGGAGCACGGCATCGCGCCGCCCGGCCCACGCAACGCGCCGGGTCCGGCACGCGCCCGGACCTGGCTGAGCCTCACCACCCAGCCGCCCGAGGTTCCCTGCCCGCGCTGCGCCTCGGCCGACACCGAGGAGATCTCGCACTTCGCCGCCACCGCCTGCACGGCACTCCGTCGCTGCCTTAGCTGTCGGGAGCCGTTCCCCCACGTCAAGGACCTGCCATGACTTCGTCCCCCGTTCGGGTCCGCCGTCGCTCCGCCTTCCACGCCCTGCGGGTGTCGGCCGTGGAACCGCTGTGCGCCGACGCGGCCGCCCTCACCTTCGACGTCCCCGACCGCCTGGCCGCCGAGTTCGCGTTCCGGCCCGGTCAATGCCTCACCGTGCGCCGCGAGATCGACGGTCGCGACGAGCGGCGCTCGTACTCGATCTGCTCACCGGCCGGTACGGCGCCGCGCATCGGCGTCCGCGTGGTACCGGGCGGCCTGTTCTCCTCCTGGCTCGTGCACGACGTACGCCCCGGGGACACCGTGGAGGTCATGGCCCCGGCCGGTGCGTTCACGCCGGATCCGACCAGTGCCGGTGGCTTCGGCCACCAGGTACTCGTCGCCGCCGGGTCCGGCGTCACGCCGATGCTGTCCATCGCCGCGTCCGTCCTCGCCGCGGACGAGGACGCGCGCGTCACGCTCCTGTACGGCAACCGGCGCACCGGCACCGTGATGTTCGCGGACGAACTCGCCGACCTGAAGGACCGGTACCCGGCCCGTTTCCAGCTCGCCCACGTCCTGTCCCGCGAGCCGCGCGAGGCCGAGTTGCTCTCCGGCCGTCTCGACACCGCGCGGCTGACCGCACTGCTGGACGCTCTCCTCGACGTCCGGGAGGTCGCCCACTGGTGGCTTTGCGGCCCGCACGGTCTGGTGCGCGAGACCCGCGCGCTGCTGACCGGACTCGGCGTCCCGGCGGACCGTGTTCACCAGGAACTGTTCCACGCCGACGAGGAACCATCCGAGGCAACCACCACCGACGGGGTGGACACCACCGACCGGGGCCCCGGGAGCATGGTCACCGTGGTCCTCGACGGCCGGGCGACCACGTTCACCGCGCCCCGCGACCGCAGCATCCTCGACGGTGCCCAACAGGCCCGGTCCGACCTGCCGTTCGCGTGCAAGGGCGGCGTCTGCGGAACCTGCCGGGCCCTCGTCACCGACGGCGACGCCGACATGCGCCGCAACTACGCCCTGGAACCGGCTGAGGTCTCCGCGGGCTATGTCCTCACCTGCCAGACGTATGCCGCCTCCGAGAACCTCACCGTCGACTTCGACAGCTGAGCGTCGGGGCCGTGGCCGGGCAGCGTTTTCGGGCGGCTTCCCCTTGCGAAGGCCTCAGTGTTCAGTGGCTGCTGAGCATGCCCTCGCGCAGGCGGGCCAAAAGGCGGGTGATCAGGCGGGAGACGTGCATCTGGGAGACGCCGAGGTGTTCTGCGATCTGGGCCTGGGTGAGCTCCTCGACGAAGCGCCAGTGGATGATCTTGCGGTCGCGTTCGTCGAGTTCGGCGATCATCGGTGCGAGGGCGTGGAAATCCTCGACCAGGCCGAGCGCCGGGTCCTGGTTGCCGATGAAGTCCGCGAGGACACTCTCGCCCTCCTCGCTGCCGCCGATCGCCGCGTCCAGAGAAGCCGACTTGTAGCCGTTCGACGCCAGTCGGGCCTCGACGATCTCCTCCTCGGGCAGACTCATCAGCTCGGACAGTTCCCTGGTCGTCGGCGTCCGGCCCAGTCGGCTGCTCAACTCCTCGCTCGCGCGGGCCAGTTGCACACGAGCCTCCTGCAACCGGCGAGGCACGTGCACGGCCCAGGAGGTGTCGCGGAAGAACCGCTTGATCTCACCGACTATGTAGGGGACGGCGAAGGAGGTGAACTCCACCTCACGGGACAACTCGAACCGGTCGATCGCCTTGATCAGGCCGATCATGCCGACCTGGACGATGTCCTCCATCTCCTCCTGGCCACGGCTGCGGAACCGGCCGGCCGCGTAACGGACCAGAGAGATGTTCATCTCGATCAGTGTGTTGCGCGCGTACTGGTACTCGGGCGTGCCCTCCTCCAGCACCGCGAGCTGCTCGAAGAACAGCTTCGACAACTCCCGAGCGTCCTTGGGAGCCACCTGGGACGGGTCGGTGATCTCCGGCATGGTCACCGTCTGTCCGGCAGTCCGCACGGTCGTCGTCGCCATGATGTGCCCCTCCCACTGTGTCGGTCTCGTGTCAGCCTGCCCGCTGACCGATGATCATCCGTCTACCCCCGCCTTGAACACGCATGCACGCGAATTTTACAACTGACGTGGCCGGGTTCCGGCGATCGAGCGAGCCGGGACACCCCGCGCGCCTCCGTACGGCGGGAGAACCCGCGAGGAAGCCCCTGAGCAGCCTGATTGCGAGGAATCGAAGCGCTTCGACGCCGCCATCGACCTCGGGGAGCGTCAACGGCCAGGCAATATGAAAGTTTCTTGGCGCTGCTCCTCTTGTTTAGCGAGAAACATGTCATTAACGTTCCCCGCCAGGTGAAGCGCTTCGACGCGCTTCGAACCGCCGACGGGAAGCGCCGCGTCATGACCAACGAGTTGAACCGGACAGGCTTCGTCGGCACAACGGCCGCCGTGGCCGGGGCCGCTGCGATGGGCCGCCTCCTGTCGACGTGCGGAAGCAGCGAACGGTCGCAGGCCGGGGCCGACATCGCGTCAGACCTGAAGAAGGCACTGCCCGTCCACGCTCCCGGGACGTCCGTCAAGCCGGACAGACCCTCGGTGTCGAACAAGCAACCCGCTCGTCATCGCCCCGGCCCTGTTCCTGCTGTCCGAGGGGTCCGCCGAGAATCTGCGCCCCAACGTCGCGGGCGGCGGAACACTCCTCGTCCAGCACGCGAGCGGCTACGTGAACGACCGCCTCCGCGCCCGCCTCGACGGCTGTCCCGCCGCCCCCTGCGTGAGGCGCTGGGCATCCGGGTCGAGGAGTACCGGCCGCTGCGGCGCGACGAACGGATCACGTTGTCGGACGGCACGCAGGGCACCGCGTGGAGCGAGTCCCTGCACGCCGAGGGCGCCAAGACACTCGCCACCTACACCCACGGGATGCCCTCGGGCAGCCCGGCGGTGACCCGGAACGCCTTCGGTACCGGGCGCGGTTGGTATCTCTCGACCCGCCCCGACCACGTCGGCTACGGCGCACTGGTCGCCCGGCTGCTCGACGAGACCGGAGTGGGCCCCGAGACGCCAGGGCTGACCCGCAGGTCGAGGCCGTCACCCGGCACGCCGCGGACGGCCGCCGCCGGCGCTTCCTGATCAACCACGGCACCGAGCCCGTGCCTCTGCCCGGGCCCGCCCACGACCTGCTCACGGGCGGCACGGTCGCCGAACTGGCCGCCGGCGGCAGTGCCGTACTCCGTATCTCCTGAGCACCGTCTCCTTCCCCCTCTCTTCGGAAAGGCAGCAATGACCAGCGCACCCCCGATCGTCCGATGGGGCCACCGGGCCCTGGAGGCCGAGATCGTCGTCGACGAGGACGGCATCGCCCGTCTCGCACGTCTCGGCGTCCCCGGCGGACTGCATCCCGAGCGGCGGTCGTGGCCCTCGCTGCCCCTCGTGGAGGTGACGGCGGCGGGCCACGGCCGCGCCTGGTCGGGCGGGCGCCTCATCGACTCGTACATCGGCGGGCGGCTGCGTCACCGCGCGCACCGTGCGACCCGCGACGGTGACTGGCATGTGCTCACCGTCGAACTCCACGACCCGGAGACCGGGCTCGCAGCCGAGGTGATCTACCGCTCGCCGGACGGAGTGCCCGTACTGCGCAGCGAGGTGGTCCTGCGCAACGAGGGGGACGCCACCCTGCATCTGGAGTCCGTCTCCTCCCTCGTCGTCGGTCCCCTCGCCGACGGCCCGGAGGCCATCGACGGCGCCGACCTGCTGTGGGCCGAGAACGACTGGGTCGCCGAATGCCGCTGGCAGCGACGGCCGATGCGGGTGACTTCGCCGGTCCTCGCCGGCCGTGTGGTCTACGACAACGGCAAGGGCGAGTTCACCCGGACCGGGCGGGGTGTGTGGTCGAGCTGCGGCCGGCTGCCCATGGGCGGTCTGACCGACCGTCGCATGGGCCGCACGTGGCTGTGGCAGATCGAGCACAACGGAGGCGGCTGGCACTGGGAGTGCGGCGAGCGCGACACGCTGGCCTACCTCGCCCTGTTCGGCCCGACCGACACCCACCACGGCTGGCGGCATCCACTGGAGCCGGGCGCGGAGTTCCGCACCGTGCCCGTCGCCCTCGCGTTCAGCGACGACGGGGGCCCGGACGAGGCGTTCGCCGCGCTCACCCGCCATCGCCGGGCCGCCCGCCGCCCGCACGCCGACCACCTGCGGCTCCCGGTCATCTTCAACGACTACATGAACTGCCTGATGGGCGATCCCACCACGGAGAAGCTGCTGCCGCTGATCGACGCGGCGGCCGAGGCGGGCGCGGAGTACTTCGTCATCGACGCCGGCTGGTACGACGGCGAGAACGGCGGCTGGTGGGACAGCGTAGGAGCCTGGGAGCCGGCCGCGTCCCGGTTCCCCGGCGAGCGCGGGATCCACGAGGTGCTGGACCACATCCGGGAGCGCGGCATGGTGCCCGGTCTGTGGCTGGAGCCGGAGGTGATCGGCGTCCGCAGCCCCATGGCCAAGTCCCTTCCGGACGAGGCCTTCTTCCGCCGCGACGGCGTCCGCGTCACCGAGACCGGCCGCCACCACCTGGACTTGCGCCACCCTGCCGCCCGTACCCACCTGGACCAGGTCGTGGACCGCCTGGTCGGCGAGTGGGGCGTCGGCTACCTCAAGCTCGACCACAACATCGACCCCGGCTCCGGTACCAGCGCCCACCCCGGCGAGACCCCGGGCGCCGGACTGCTCGGCCACAACCGGGCGCACCTCGACTGGCTCGACGGCATCCTGGACCGCTATCCGCACCTGGTGGTGGAGAACTGCTCCTCCGGCGGCATGCGCTGGGACTACGCGCTGCTGTCCCGGCTGCAACTGCAGTCCACCAGCGACCAGCAGAACCTCCAGCTGTACGCCCCCATCGCGGCCTCCGCGCCCACCGCTGTCACCCCCGAACAGGGTGCCGTATGGGCCTATCCACAGCCGGAGGACTCCTCGGACGAGGTGGCCTTCACCATGGCCAACGCCCTCCTCGGCCGCATCCACCTGTCCGGGATGCTCCCGGACCTGCCGCCCGAGGCCCGTGCCCTGGTCCACGAGGCCGTCACCGTGTACAAGGCCATCCGGACCGACCTGGCCCAGGCCGTGCCCGCTTGGCCGCTGGGCCTGCCGGCCTGGGACGACCTGTGGCTCGCTCTGGCGCTCCACACCCCGGCCACCACTTATCTCACGGTCTGGCGCCGCCCCGGTGCGGAGACCACCGCCGCCCTCCCTCTTTCTCATCTGCACGGCCGCGCGGCCCGCGTCGACGTCCTCTACCCCGCCGCGAGCCAGGCCGTCACCTCCTGGCACCCGGACACCGCCGACCTCACCCTCACGCTGCCCGCGGCCCCTTCGGCGGTGCTGCTCCGCCTTGCCCACGCGGCGCCGGACACCCCCTGAACATGCCGACCCACCCCATTCCGAAGGGACTTGACCGAGTGTCAGAGACACTGCGGGCGGATGCCACCGCGGCCAACCCCGTCATCCCCGGCTTTCACCCCGATCCCAGCGTCTGCCGCGTGGGAGACGACTACTACCTCGTCTGCTCCACCTTCGAGTACTTCCCCGCCATCCCCGTCTTCCACAGCCGCGACCTGGTCCACTGGACACAGCTCGGCAACGCCCTGGACCGGCCGAGCCAGCTCAGCCTCACCGCCGCTCCGTCGTCCGGCGGCATCTACGCCCCCACCCTGCGCCACCACGACGGCCGCTTCTGGCTGATCGTCACCAATGTGACCGAGGGCGGTGGCAACATGCTGTTCACCGCCACCGACCCCGCCGGTCCCTGGTCCGATCCCGTCCGTCTGCCCGGGGTTCCGAGTATCGACCCGGACCTGGCCTGGGACGAGGACGGCATCTGCTGGTGCACCTCCGCGGGCGGCGCACAGGTCCGCATCGACCCGTACACCGGGGAGACCTTCGGACCGCCTCGCAGGGTCTGGGCAGGCACCCCCGGTGCGATGGCCCCCGAGGCCCCGCACCTGTATCGCATCGGCGCCTACTGGTATCTCCTCATCGCCGAGGGCGGCACCGAGCGCGGTCACGGTGTCTCGATCGCACGCGGCCGCACGCCCGACGGCCCCTTCGAACCGTGCCCGGACAACCCGGTCCTCACCCACCGCGGCACCCACCACCCCGTCCAGAACACCGGGCACGCGGATCTGGTCCAAGGGCCTGACAGCTCCTGGTGGATGGTGCTGCTGGGCGTCCGGCCGCGCGGCGGGACCCCCGGCTGGCATGTGCTGGGCCGCGAGACCTTCCTCGCGCCGGTGAGGTGGGTGGACGACTGGCCCGTCGTCGACGAGGTGCCGTCCGTCCTGCCCGTGCCCGCCTGGCCGCTCGTCCCCGGCCCCGCCGAGGAGGTCCGGGACGACTTCGACCTCAGCGAGCTGCGGCCGCAGTGGATCTCCGTACGCGACCGTCCCGCCGAGTACTGCACCACCAAGGAGCGGTCCGGCCACCTGACCCTGCGTGCCCGCGGCGACTCCCTGGACGAGCCGGACGTCGTGTTCGTCGGCCGTCGCCAGAAGCACCTGTCCTGCCGGGTGCGGGCCCTGATCGAACCGGTCGAGGGGCGCGGTGGTCTCGCCGTCCGCCTGGACGAGGAGCACCACTTCGAGATCGAGGCGGCCGAGGGCGAGGTGCGCGTCCTCAGCCGTGTGGGAACGCTGCGCACGGTCGTGGGAGCACGGTCCGTGCCCGCCGGTCCCGTGGTGCTCCGCCTCCAGGTCTCCGACGCCCCTCCCAAGGGCCCCCGCACCGGTCCCGACGTCCTCACGTTCGGCATCGAGGAGCCGGACGGCACCTTCATCGCTCTCGGCGAGCTCGACGGCCGCTACCTGTCGACCGAGGTGGCCGGCGGGTTCACCGGACGGGTCATCGGCCTGTACGCGGCGGCCGGCACGGTCCACTTCGACTGGTTCGACTACGAGCCGCTCGTCCCCTGAACTCCATTCCCCCCACGGGCGGAACGTCCGCTCGCCAACAGAGAAGGATCGAAGATGAAGGGAACGCACTACCCCACCGGCCGACGCAGAAGCGGCCCCGGCCGACTGCTCGGCCTCGTGGTGGCGCTGATCGCCGCGATCGGGCTGACCAGCACCACCGCCTTCGCGGCACCGGCCCACAAGGACGCGTCCGCGCCGCTCAGTCCCAAGGCACTCAGCCCCATGAGCGCCGTGGCCGCGATGCAGCCCAGCTGGAACCTGGGCAACAGCCTGGACGCCATCCCCGACGAGACGTCCTGGGGCAACCCCGCGGTCACCAAACCCCTGTTGGACACCATCAAGGCCCAGGGCTTCCGCAGCGTCCGCCTTCCCGTCACCTGGTCGGGCCACCAGTCCGCCACGGCCCCGTACACGATCGACGCGACCTGGATGAACCGCGTCAAGCAGGTGGTCGACTGGGCGCAGGCGGACGGTCTCTACGTCGTGCTCAACGTCCACCACGACTCGTGGCAGTGGATCTCCTCCATGCCCACCGACCACGACAACGTCCTGGCCCGCTTCAAGGCGACCTGGACCCAGATCGCCGCCAAGTTCAGGGACTCCTCCCAGACCCTGCTGTTCGAGAGCAACAACGAGCCGCAGTTCAACAACACCACCGACGCCCAGGGCATCCAGTACAACGACGAGCTGAACACCGCGTTCCACACCATCGTGCGCCAGTCCGGCGGCAACAACGCGACCCGTCTGCTCGTGCTGCCCACCCTGCACACCAATTCCGGGCAGACCTTCCTGGACGCCCTGTCCAGCGAGATGAAGTCGCTCAACGACCCCAACCTCGTGGTCACCGTGCACTACTACGGCTACTACCCGTTCAGTGTGAACGTCGCGGGCGGCACGCGCTTCGACGCCACCTCGCAGCAGGACATGACCGACAACTTCAACCGGCTCCGCGCCACCTTCACCTCCAAGGGAATCCCCGTCTACCTCGGTGAGTACGGACTGCTGGCGTACCCCGACAGCAACCACCCCTCCCGCGTCGAACGGGGCGAGGCCTTCAAGTACTTCGAGCAGTTCGGCTACGAGGCCCGCGCCGCCGGAGTGACCACGGCCCTGTGGGACCCCGGAACCTTCGCCTACCTGAGCCGCAGCACGCTGCAGTGGACCGACCCGGAGTTGATCAACCGGATCAGGTCGAGCTGGACCACCCGCTCGGGAACCGCCTCCTCGGACCAGGTCTTCCTGGCGAAGTCCAGCGCGATCACCGCCCAGACGCTCACCCTCAACCCCAACGGCCTCACGTTCCGTGGCCTCTGGCAGGGCAGCACCCAACTCGCCCAGGGCCGGGACTACAACGTCTCCGGCAACCAGCTCACCCTCACGGCCTCCGCGCTGACCCGACTGGCCGGAAACCGCGCCTACGGGACCAACGCGACCATCGAGGCCAGGTTCTCCGCCGGTCTCGCCTGGCCGATCCGAGTGATCACCTACGACCGCCCGGCGCTCTCCAACGCCACCGGCACCACCGGCGGTCTCACCATCCCCACCCAGTACCGCGGTGACCAGCTCGCGACCATGGAGTCCACCTACGCCGACGGCACCAACGCCGGCAACACCGACTGGACCCCCTACCAGGAGTTCAACGGCGCCTTCTCCCCCGACTACCCCAACAACGCCCTCACCCTCACCCCTGACTACCTCAACGCACTGCGCGACGGTGCGCCGGTGACACTCACCTTCCACTTCTGGAGCGGAGCCACCGTGACGTACCACGTGACGAAGTCCGGCAGTTCGGTGACCGGCACCGTCGGCTGACGGTCCCTCGCCCCGGGTGCCGAAGGCGGCACCCGGGGTCGCCCGAAGCATCGCTTCTCAAGGACCAGCCCTTGAGTCAGGCGCCGTTCGAGACAGTCGCGGTCACCAATAGTGGCGTCGGCCGGCGACGGCGTGCCCTGCGGATCCCATCACCCAGAAAACGGCGCCCACCACGGCCAGGATGATGCCAAGGGTCCACAAGATCGATATGCCGGTGAGGAAACCGACAATGAGCAGAATGATGCCGAGCGCGATCATGACGTACCTCCTGGCGTGAGCTGATGTGTTACCTCCCGAGTGCCCCGAACCGGCAACCTCACCCCACCCCGGCGAGCAAGAGGCAACTGCCGACGGGACTTTGGGCAGGGGTCGCCTCCCGGCCCCGCCCGCCGTCAGCCCTCCGGCGGTCGGCACGAGGGCGTCTTTCATCCCAGCTCTTGCCTGACCTATCGAATTTCGATAGGTTTCCATCGCGATTCGATGGAAGGACAGGGCATGGGAAAGCTGGCCGTGGGTGCGCTGCGCGTTGTGCTCGTGGTGGTGCTCCTCGGCACCGTGTTGGTACAGGCGTTGATGGTGTGGACATTGGTGAGCGGCAGCGATCCGGAGGACGGGTCACTCCCGCTCACCGCACTGCGCGTGATCACGATTCTGGGCATGGTGTCGGTCCAGATCGCCGCGGCCTGTGTGGGGCGGTTGGTGACGATGGTGCGACGCGGAACCGTGTTCTCCCACGCCGCCTTCCGGTACGTGGACGGGGTGATCGGCGCCATCGTGGCGGCCGCCCTCGTGTGGTTCGCGGTCACCCTCGTCAATGCGCCCGGTCAGCGGGACGACCCGGGCGTCACCGTCATCATGGGCGGCATCGGCGTGGCCATCCTGGGGGTCGCGCTCATCGTGCTCGTGCTGCGGATGCTGCTCGCCCAGGCCGTTGCTCGTGACGTCGAAGCGACGCAGATGCGGGCCGAGTTGGACGAGGTGATCTGATGCCGATCGCCGTCGACATCGACGTGATGCTGGCCCGGCGGAAGATGTCCGTGGGCGAGCTCGCGGACCGTGTGGGGATCACGCCCGCCAACCTGGCGGTACTCAAGAACGGCCGCGCCAAGGCGGTACGCTTCGCGACGCTCGCCGCGCTCTGCGACGTACTCGAGTGCCAGCCGGGCGACCTGCTGCGCTGGGAGGCCGAGGACGCCGCGGGCGAATGACGTGGACCGCCCTCGCCCCGGTCAACTGTCCCTGGTCGCCCCGACGCTGTAGTCAATGAACAGAAACTACAGCCGCGGGTGACCACCCCTCAGGATCCGGCAGAACCGGCGGATCCCGCCGGACGCGACTGCCGGTACGGCTTCACCACGCGGCGGGCGATGGCGAACCGGTGGGTCTCGGACGGGCCGTCGTAGATCCGGAACGGCCGCACCTCCCGGATCAGCCGCGCCAGCGGGGCGTCCGAGGCCGAGATGCCGAGCGCCCCGCAGATCTGCACCGACCGGTCGACCACCCGGCCCACCGCCTCCGCCACGAAGACCTTGGACACCGAGGAGAACTGGGCGGCGACTCTGGAGCCGGTGTCCAACTCCCATGCGGTACGCCAGATCAGCGCGCGGCTCGCCTCGATGTCGATCTCGGAGTCGGCGAGCATCTGCTGCACCATGCCGAGGTCGCCCAGCAGCGAGCCGAAGGCCTCGCGGCTCCCCGCGTGTTCCAGCGCGACGTCCTGGGCGCGGCGCGCGGACCCGAGCCAGCGCATGCAGTGCGTCAGCCGGGCGGGGCCGAGGCGGACCTGGGCGTTCTCGAAACCCCGGTCCACCTGGCCGAGTACCTGTTCCTCGGCGACCACGCAGTTTTCGAACACGATCTCGCCGTGACCGCCGAAGAAACTCTCGTCCAGGGTGTCGATGTTCCTGACGATGCGCATGCCGGGGGTGCCGGCGTCGACGAGGAACATGGTCGCACCGCCCGGGCTGCCGGGGCCGCCCTCGGTGCGGGCCATCACGATGGTGAAGTCGGCACCGCCGGCTCCGGTGATGAACCACTTGTGCCCGTCGATGCGCCAGCCGCCGGGAACCCGCACTGCCGTGGTCCGCAGCGCCCGGGGGTCGGCTCCGGCGCCGGGCGCCGGTTCGGTCATCGCGAAGCAGGAACGGTACTCACCGGCAGCCAGCGGGCGCAGATAGCGTTCCTGCTGCTCCTCGGTGGCCACCTTCTCGAGCAGGTGCATGTTGCCCTCGTCGGGAGCCGCACAGTTCAGTGCCAGCGGGCCGAGCACCGAGTACCCGGCGGCTTCGAACACCACAGCCTGCCCCCGCAGGTCCAGGCCGTGTCCGCCCCACCGTTCGGGAAGGTGCGGCGCGAAGACGCCCGCCTCACGGGCGCCCTTCTGCAGGGTCTCCCGCAGTGCGTGCGGAGCGTCGTGGACGGACCCGCCGCACTCGCGCTCGGCCGGGATCACCACGTCGCGGACGAACTCGGCGGTGGCCTCGGCGAGCCGGGCGACGGACGGATCGACATCGAACTGGATCGGCATGGTTCCTCCGGCCGACGGGCGTACGGGCGCCGGTGCCCGTCGCGTCGTAGAAACTGTACAACGGGTCAAGTATCTTTCCCGAGGGGTGGCGGCGATCCTCTTCTGAAGAGCCCTCATTTGTGACCAGAAGAGGACCTGCGGTCACCAAAACTTTAGGGCGGGCCCAGTATGTGAGCCCGATCCCCGACGAGCTGTGCCAACGATGGGAGAAGACCTCCGATGAGCACCCAACCGGTCCGGGTCGTCCGCCACTCCGACGGGGTCGTCGAACTGCTGCTGGACGATCCCGGCCGCGGAAACGCACTGGACCTTCCGACCGCCGAGGCGCTGCGGGACGCTGCCTCCGACATCGCCCGGGACCCCGGCGGCGCGGTCCTGCTGCGGGCGGCGGGCGGGAACTTCTGCGTCGGCGGTGACCTGCGCGCCTTCGCGGGCCGGGGCACGGAAACCGGCTCCTACGTGCACGCGGTCGCGACCGCCGCCCACGGGGCCGTGCAGACGCTGCACGGGCTGCCCGTGCCGGTGGTGACCGCCGTGCGCGGCGCCGCGGCGGGCGGCGGAGTAGGGCTCGCGCTGACGGGCGACATCGTGGTGGCGGCCCGCTCGGCACGCTTCCGGCTGGCCTACACGGCGATCGGGCTCACCCCGGACTGCGGCGCGTCCTGGGTGCTGCAGCGCCTGCTGGGCCCACGACGGGCCGCGGATCTGATCCTCACCAATCGCGTGCTGACCGGCGACGACGCCGAGGGATGGGGTCTGGTGTCCCGGGTCGTGGAGGACACCGAACTGGACGACACGGCCTACCGGACGGCCGCCGCCCTGGCCGCGGGGTCACGGGGCGCGCTGCGGGCCGCGAAGGCGCTGTTGCGAGCGGCGGCCGAAACGCCGCTGGAGGACCAACTCGCCGAGGAGGCGCGCTCCATAGCCGTCCTGGCGGGCGGCACGGAGGCCCAGGACGCGATGGAGTCCTTCCTCGCCGCCCGGCGCCGCGGCAGGGCGTCGGCCGACCGGCCGGCAGACCATGAGCCGCAAAGTGTTTCTTGAGTTCCTCTTCACTAACAGGGTCGCTGGAGCGTAACCTCCGGGCAACACAGATCGCAGTTCCCTGCGACCCGGCATCCGTCGCCGCGCGGCCTGAGTCCGCGCCCCCACAGGAACAAAGGTGTGGAGATGCATTCTGCTGCCGTGGAGCGGACAGACACCATCGACCCGTCCCTCGCCGACGCCGTCATCGACCTCGTCCTGCGCGGCATGTGGCGCGGTACCCAGGAGTCCGTGCACCGCCCGCTGGTCGACGCCGGGCTGGCCATGGTGAAGGGCCCGATGGTGCTGCCCACCGAGTCCGCCAAGCAGGCCGCAGCGCAGATGCTGCGGATCCCGGCCGGCTCCGGGCAGGAGGCGCAGATCACCGCGGTCTACGAGGCGTTCCTGCCGATCAACAGGAAGATCCGCGAGGTCTGCACGGCCTGGCAGTGCCGCCCGGACGGCAGCGTCAACGACCACGGCGACAGCGTCTACGACGCCGAGGTGCGCGAGCTGCTGGAGGATGTGCACGAGGCCATCCAGCCGGTACTGCGCAGGCTGGAGCGGCTGCTCGCGGACAGCGGCCGGTATCTGACCGGCCTGGAGGAGGCTCTCGACCGGTTCGACGACGGCGACCGGCAGTGGCTGGCCTCCCCCCTGTGCGACTCGTACCACACCGTGTGGATGCGGCTGCACCAGGAACTGCTGCTGGTCCTGGGCATCAGCCGCGCCGAGGACGAGGCCCGCGAGGAGCAGCTCGTCCGAGGGAGCCACGGGTGAACATCACCGACCCCCGCCCCGGCGTCGCCGCGTCGCCGCAGGCCCCCGGTCTCGCCCTGGTGCCGTACGGCCAGGGACGGACCCGCGGACTGGACGCGGACGCGCTGGGCACGCACGGCGTCGCGATGGACCGGCTGGTGGCCCTCGGGCTGACGGTGGTACCGGGGCTGACCGTGCCCGCGGGCACCGCGGCCTCGCTGGGCGAGCCCGGCACCGCCCGTGCGGCCGTCGAGCTCGTCGAGCAGTTGTCCGGGCGCCGCGTCGGCGATTCCGCCAGGCCGCTGCTGCTGCGGCTGTCGGCCAGCGCGCCGACGGACATCGCGGGGCTGCCGCCCGATCTCGCCTGTCTCGGTGTCACCCCCGACAGCGCCGGGGACCTGTGCACCGTCATCGGCCGCGCGGACGCCCTGGACGAGGTCTGGGCGGCCACGGTGCGGATGATCGCCGAGTACGGCCTCGACGTACCGGCCGCGCTGCTGGACGACGCCCTCCTCGACAGCCCCGCCCCCCGCGCCCGCGTCGAGGCACTGCTCTCCGTGGTCGCTCGACATGCCGGACGGCCCTTCCCCGACGACCCGGCCGAGCAGCTCGCGCTGGCCGCCCGCGCGGTCCTCGCCCGCTGGGACTCGCCAAGGGCCCGAAGAGCACGCAAGGCTCAAAAGCTTCCCGCCGACCTGGACATCGCGCTGCACGTCCAGGCGCTGCGCATCGGTCCCGCCGACCGCTCCGGCTACGGCACGGCGGTCAGCCGCCACCCCGAGACCGGCCGCTTCTCGCCGCAGGGCTCGTTCTTCCGGGGCGTACGCCGCAGCGCACCGCCCCCGCACACCGGCGAACCGCTGGAGAAGCTCTCGGGCGGCACGGTGCTCCTCGAGCATGCCCTGCTCACTCTCGAACGGCATCTGCACGCACCCGTGTCCGTCGACTTCGAGGTGCGCGACGGCGAGGTCTCGCTGCTCGCCGCCTCGGCGCAGAGCCGCCCGCCGCTGCGCGCCTCGGTGTGCCTGGCGGTCGACCTGGTCCGTGACGGCGCCCTCGACAAGGACGCGGCGGTACGCCGGATCGGCCCCGCCCAGGTGCAGGAACTCCTGCATCCGCAGCTGAAGTTGACCGGCGACGAGGAACTTCTGGCACGGGGTCTGCCCGCGTCCCCGGGCGCCGCGACGGGCACGGTCGCCCTGTCCAGCGAACGCGCCCTCGAACTGGCCGCCGAAGGCGCGCACGCCGTCCTGGTGATGCACGAGACCACACCGGCCGACGTCCCCGGCATGCTGGCCGCCACCGCGGTGCTGACCGGCAGCGGCGGCATCGCCTCACACGCGGCCGTGGTGGCGCGGGGCGCCGGCAAGCCGGCGGTCTGCGGTATCGAGGGGCTGCGGTTGGACAAGGCGGCCGGCACGGTACGGATCGGGGAGCGAGTGCTGAGCGAGGGCGACGCGGTGTCGCTCGACGGCCGTACCGGCACGGTGTACGCCGGAACGCTCAGTGTCAGCGTCGCCGGACCGCCGCCGGAGCTGTCCACCCTGCTCGAGTGGGCGGACGACTCCCGGCGGCTCGGAGTACGGGTCAACGCCGACACCGCGGCGGAGGTGACCACGGCCGTCGCGCTGGGCGCGGAGGGGGTGGGCCTGTGCCGTACCGAGCACCAGTTCCTCGGCGACCGGCTGCCCCTGATCCGCAGCGTCATCCTGGCCGCCGACCCGGCGGCTCGCGACGAGGCGCTGCTCGCCCTGGAGCACGCACAGCACGAGGACTTCACGGCGCTGCTGACCGCGGTCGCGGACCGCCCGGTGACCGTACGTCTGCTGGACGCCCCCCTGCACGAATTCCTGCCCGCTCCCGGCGAGGCCGGGGACGCGGCGGCCGAGCAGCGGGCCGCGTCACTGCGCGAGGCCAACCCCATGCTCGGGCTGCGCGGGGTACGCCTGGCGCTGCTCCACGAGCGGCTGTACCCGGCGCAGGCGGAAGCCCTCTTCTCCGCCTGGGTGGAGGTCGCCGCCACCGGCGTCCGCCCCCGGCTGGAGGTGATGATCCCGCTGGTCAGCCTGCCGGAGGAACTGCAGGCAGCCGCCGCCTTCGTACGCGACGCCGCCGAGACGGTGGCCGCCCGCACCGGGGTCCGGGTGCCGTACCGGCTCGGCACGATGATCGAGACACCGCGCGCCGCCCTGCTGGCCGCCGAACTCGCCGAGCACGCCGAGTTCTTCTCCTTCGGCACCAACGACCTCACCCAGCTCACCTACGGATTCTCCCGGGACGACGTGGAGCGGCAGGTGCTCGCCTCGTACCAGGAGCGCGGATTCCTCACCGCCAGCCCGTTCGCCCGGCTCGATCCGCACGGCGTCGGCGCGCTGATCGCCCTGGCCGTGGAAAGGGCCAGGAGCGTACGGCCGGACATCAAGCTCGGCGTGTGCGGTGAGCACGGCGGAGACCCCGAGTCGATCGCGTTCTGCGACGACGTCGGACTGGACTACGTCTCCTGCTCCGCGCACCGCGTGCCGGTCGCCCGGATGGCGGCGGCACACAGCGCGCTGCGCGAGAGCCGAAGCGAAAGCGGGAACGGAAGCAACGAGAACGGGACACCGGCATGACGACCACCGTGACCGGCCCCGCCGCCGGAACGACCGAGGCCTCGGAGGCCGAACTCGAGGATCTGCGCGCGACCGTGCGGTCCGTGTGCGCGGACGCGGGCGGCATCACCGCGGTGCGCCGGCTCGACGAGCACGCCCCCGGCATCGACGCCGGCCTCTGGGACACCCTCGGCCGGCAGGTGGGCCTCGCGGCCCTCGGACTGCCGGACGCGGTGGGAGGCGTCGGCGGCCTGGCGGAGATCGCCGTGGTCTGCGAGGAACTGGGCAGAACGCCGGCCGCCGTGCCGCTGCTGTCCTCCACCGTGCTCGCCGGGCAGGTGCTGGCCGGCTGCGGTACGGCCGAAGCACCGCTGGCGGCGGTGGCCGGAGGCACGGTGCACGCCCTGGCCGTGGCCGCGCCCGACGGCGTGTGGCGGCCGGACGCCGTGCCGGTCGGCGTCACCTGGCAGGGCAGTACCCCGACGCTGGACGGCATCGCACCCTTCGTGCTCGACGGCGCCGACGCCGAGGCCCTCGTGGTCGCGGCCGCCGGCCCCGACGGCGTGGACCTCTTCCTCGCCGACCCGCGCGGGCCGGGCGTGACGGTCCGCCGAGTACCCACGCTGGACCTGAGCCGGGGCCAGGCCGTGGTCACCTTCACCGCTGCCCCGGTGCGGGCGCTGACCGCCGGGGGCGAGGGGACGGAGGTCGTCACCCGCGCCCTCGACGTGGCCTTCGTGGCGCTGGCCGCCGAGCAGCTCGGTGGGGCGCAGGCGGCCCTGGACATGACGGTGGCGCATGTGCGGGACCGTACGCAGTTCAGCCGGGCGATCGGCAGCTTCCAGGCGATCAAGCACACCTGCGCGGACATGCTGCTCCAGGTCGAGTCCGCGCGGTCCGCGGTGGTCCGGGCGGTACGGGCGGCCGGGTCGCCGGAGGCGCTCGCGGAGGCCGCGGCGGTGGCGCAGTCCTGGTGCGGCGAGGCGTTCACGTTCGTCGCCGCCGAATGCGTCCAGTTGCACGGCGGGATGGGCTTCACCTGGGAGCACGACGCGCACCTGTACTTCCGGCGCGCGCAGTCCGACGCCGTGCTGCTGGGCGGCTCGGCCCACCACCGGGAACGACTCGCCGGGCTCCTGAGCTGGTGACCGCAGGACGGAAGCGACCGGTGATCTCGGAAAGGGCCGACCGGTGACGGCAGGAAGAAGGCGGGCGGCATGACCACCAGACTCATCGACGAGAGCCTCTTCGACGGCGCGGATCCGCCGCGCCTCGTGGGCGCGCGCTGCACCGGGTGCCGCACCGTCGTCTTCCCCCGGCAGGACTCCTGCCCCCGGTGCTCGGACGGGGCGATGGCCGCGCACGTACTGCCGGACAGTGGCGAGATCTGGTCGTGGACGGTGCAGTCGTTCCGGCCCAAAGAGCCCTACCGCCCACCGGCCGAGGGCCACCAGCCGTATGCCCTCGGCTATGTCGACCTCGGAGAGATCCTGGTCGAGGCACGCCTCGACATACCCCGCCGGCTGATCCGGATCGGGCTGCCGGTCCGGCTGACCACGGTGGAGGCGTACCGCGACGAGGACGGGACCCAGATCCTGACCTTCGCCTTCGGCTCGGCTGCCGAGGACGAGCGATGAGCCGCCCCGAAGAGATCTACGTGGTCGGATGCGGCATGCATCCCTTCGGCCGGGACGAGACCGTCAGCGGTATGGACATGGCCGAACGGGCGATACGGGAGGCACTGGCCGACGCCGGTGTCGCCTGGGCCGACATCGGGTACGCGGCCGGCGGCTCCGACGTGTCCGGCAAACCCGACACTCTGGTGGGCCGTCTGGGGCTGACCGGCGTGCCGTTCGTCAATGTGCAGAACGGCTGCGCGACCGGCGCCTCGACGGTGCTCGCCGTCGCCAACGCGCTGCGGGCGGGCGAGGCGTCGCTCGGACTCGCCGTCGGTTTCGACAAGCACGAGCGGGGGGCGTTCCATGTCTCCGCGGCCCGTTACGGGCTCGGCGACTGGTACGCGGAGACCGGGCTGATGTTGACGACCCAGTTCTTCGCGCTGAAGACGCAGCGGTATCTGCACGACTACGCCATCCCCGAGCGGGCGTTGGCCACGGTGGCGGCACGCGCCTTCCGCAACGGCTCCCGCCACCCCCTGGCCTGGCGGCGCAAGGAGCTGACGGAGGAGGAGATCCTCGGTTCCGCCGAGGTCAGCCCGCCGCTCACCCAGTACATGTTCTGCTCTCCGGGCCAGGGCGCGGCCGCGCTGGTCCTCGCCCGTGGCGACCGCGCCTTCGATCTGTGCGAACGTCCGGTGAAGCTGGCCTCGTTGGCCTTCCGGACCAGACGGTTCGGCTCCTTCGAGGTGTTCGCTCCCTGGCTGCCGCCGGGACCGCACCGCAGCCCCAGCGTGGACGCGGCCGAGGCCGTCTTCCGCGGCGCCGGTCTGAGTCCCTCGGACGTCCAGGTCGCGCAGTTGCAGGACACCGACAGCGGTTCCGAACTGATCCACCTGGCGGAGACCGGGCTGTGCGGACACGGCGAGCAGCCGGAGCTGCTGGCCTCGGGTGACACCGACCCCACCGGCCGGATCCCGGTCAACACCGACGGCGGCTGCCTGGCCGGCGGCGAGCCGGTGGGCGCGTCCGGGCTGCGCCAGTTCCACGAGGTCGTACGGCAGTTGCAGGGCCGCGCGCCGGGCGTGCAGGTGCCGGGCGGTCCCCGGGTGGGCTTCACCCATGTGTACGGGGCGCCCGGCATCAGCGCCTGCGCGGTCCTGACGGTCTGACCGCAGTCGAAGGGAATGGCCATGAACGAGAACAGAACCGCCCTGGTCACCGGCGGCGCTCGCGGGATCGGTGTGGAGATCTCCCGGCAACTCGCGGAGCGGGGGCTGCGGGTACTGGTCGCGGCACGGCAGCTGGAGGCAGCCGAGGAGGCATGCCGCACCATCGGTCCGGGGGCGCTGCCGCTGGCCCTGGACGTGAGTTCCGCGAAGAGCGTCACCGAAGCGGTGCGGGAGGCCGGAGAGCTGACCGGCGGTGGGGTGGACGTACTGGTGAACAACGCGGGAGTGTCCCTGGACGGCGAGCTGCGGCCTCCGTACGTCGACGAGGAGGTCCTGCGTGCCACCCTGGACGTCAATCTCGTGGGCGCCTGGCGGGTGGCCGAGGCGGTCGTCCCGGGCATGGTGCGGGCCGGTTATGGACGCGTGGTCAACCTCACCAGCTCGTACGGCTCCCTGGCGCTGATGGACTCCGGTCGGCACCCGGCCTACCGCGTCTCCAAGACCGCGCTCAACGCCTTCACGCGGATGCTCGCCGGCGAGCTGTCCGGCACGGGCGTCCTGGTCAACGCGGCCGACCCCGGGTGGACCCGCAGCGGCATGGGCGGTCCGTCCGCTCCGCGCGGGCCGGAGGAGGGCGCGGACACGCCCGTCTGGCTGGCGACCCTCCCCGACGGCGACGACACGACGGGCGGGCTGTTCGCCGGCCGCGAGCCACTGCCCTGGTGAACCAAGGTCTGCGATCCGCTGCCCTGGTGACCGGCTCCGCCGAGACGGTCCGAGGGCGGTCTCAGGCCGGGGCGGCGGCACTCCCCCGGTCGGCGGCGACGATGCGCAGCGCCAGGGCCCTGACGGCCTCCTGCACGGACCGGGACGGCAGCTCCGACAGCGGCCCGCCCTCCGCCCGCAGCGCGGTGACGAGGATGGTCGTACTGATCAGCGTGCGCACGGCGAGCGCCTGCGACGCATGGCGCGACTTGGCCGCTCGCGGGTTGCGGGTGGCGCCGTCCGGCAGATAGTCGTACGCCCGCTGGATGTGCCGCTGCTCGAACTCGTCGCGCAGCGCCTTGAGGTTGCCGTTGGCGGAGGCGACCTGGACCTGGTAGAGCCGGGCCTCGTCCGGGTTCTTCTCCACCCAGTCCCACACGGCGTCGATGACCCGCACCAGGCTCTCGGCGTCGCCCGGCTCGGACTCCGGCCGGGCCGCCTCCACGACCGCGTTCAGCTGGTCGAAGACCCGCCGCATGGACAGTTCGAGCAGCTCCTCCTTGCCGGCGAAGTGGTAGTAGACGGCCGTGGGCACGACCTGGGCCTCGTCCGCGATGTCCTGCACGCTGGTCTCGGCGAAACCGTTGCGCCCGAAGACCCTGACCGCGGCCGCGATGATGTGCTGCCGCCGCGAGGGACGGTGGGCCGGTTGCTTGCCGTTCTGCTTCGTGGCCATGCTGCTCCCTGTACGCCCGACGGTACTCACCATGTTATCCAGTAACTCCGCCTGGTCGGGACCGTAATTCCTGGTGCCTGTGCGGTACGGGCACAGAAAGATCCCGGCATACTTGACACCATGACTACATCCGGAACCCGCGCCGCTCACCGCCCCTCGCGCAGGCAGTGGGTGATCGAGGCGGCCACGGAGCTGTTCGCCACCCAGCCTCCGGACGAGGTGACGGTGGCCGACATCGCCGCGCGGGCGGAGATGACATCGGCCGCGGTGTACTACCACTTCTCCTCCAAGGACCAGGTGCTCGTGGAGGGCATGCGGGTGTTCGCCGCGGCGCTGCGCGAGCAGGTGGAGACGCTCGCCGAGACCCACGCGCCCGGCACGGAGATCGGTGCTGCCATCACGGCGCTGGTGGCCTGGCTGGGCGAACACCGCTCCGCCGCCACCGTCTTCTTCGTGTCCTCGGCCGGCATGAGCCAGGAGGCGGAGGCGCTGCGGCACGAGGTCCGCACGCAGTTGCTGGAGGACCTGGTGCGGCTGGTCCGCAAGGCCAGTGGGCCGGTCACGGACGCGGAGGCGGCGGTGATCGGCCTGGGTGTGCTGGCGCTGCTGGAGACCGCGGCGATCTCACAGGCGCGGGGGGACGAGGCCTACCGCTCCCTGGGGCATCGTTCCTTTCTCCGCGAGGTGGGCCGCCTCGCGGAGCGGATCGCCGATCCGGTGACGGAGGGCTGAGCGCTCCGCCGGAAGAGACGGCTGCCGGCCCCGGAGACGACGTCAGACCAGCAACCGCAACGGCTTGCGCAGCAGTTCACCGAGCGTGCGCAGGTACTCGGCCGCCGGAGCCCCGTCGACGGCACGGTGGTCGAAGGTGAGGCTCAGGGTGAGCACGCGCGTCCGCCGCGGCTGGTCGTCGACCCATTCGACGCCGTCCCTGAGCCTGCCCACGCCGAGGATGGCCACGTTGCCGGGGTTGACCACGGGGGTGAAGAAGTCGACGCCGTACCCACCCAGTGAGGTGACGGTGAAGGTGGCGCCCTCCAACTGCGTCGGGGAGATCCGGCCGGCGCGGGCGTTCTCGGCCAACTCCCGGGAGCAGCGCGCCATTTCGGGCAGCGACAGGTCCGCCGCGTCCTGGATGACCGGGACGAGCAGGCCGTTCGGCACCGCGACCGCGAACCCGAGGTGGATGTCCTCGAACAGGTGGATGCCGTCCTCGAGCACCCCGGCGTTGAGCAGCGGATGGTCCCGCAGGGCCAGTGCGGCGGCCTTCATCAGGAAGTCGCCCAGACTGGGCACCGGCAGGTCGCTGTCGGCCCACTCCTGCTTGAGTTGCTCCCGCAGGGCCACGACGGCGTCCATCCGCACTTCGTAGCCGTGTGTCAGCTGGGCCATCTCCTGGAGGCTGGCGTGCATCCGGCGGGCGATGGCGCCGCGCATCCCGGTCAGCGGGATGACGTCCCCTGGCTGTGGCGACACGATGGCCCGGCGGGCCGGCGCCGGAGTCGGTGCGGCCGCCGGGGTGACGGCGTCGAGGTCGGCGCGTCTGATCCGCCCGCCCGCACCGGTGGGGTGTACGTCCGCGAGATCGATGCCCCGTTCCTTCGCCAGCCGGCGGACGAGGGGGGAGGTGGGGGTCACCGGGTCGGCCGGGAGGACGACGGGCGGCTGCGCCGCCGAGGCGAGCAGGTACTCCTCCACGTCCTCGGAGACGATCCGTCCACCGGGCCCGGTGCCGCGTACGACGGTCAGGTCGACGCCGGTCTCGGCGGCCACCCGCCGGGCGTTCGGGGAAGCCAGGAGCCGGCCCCCCGAGCCGTTGAGCCCACCGCTCCCATTGAGGGATGCAGCCACGGGGGGAACTCCTGCGTCAGCCGACACCTCGTCCGCCGTGCCGGCGCCCACGGACCCGGCAGGCACGGACCCCCCGGATACCGGCAGCTCCTCCCCTTCGGCCAGCAGCCAGCCGATCAGCGCCCCTGCCGGAAGGGTCGCCCCGGCCTGGACCACGGGGTGGAACAGGCCCCCGGCCTCCGCCTCGACGTCCACGTCGACCTTGTCGGTGGCCAGCCGCAGCAGTGCGTCACCTTCCGAGACCGCGCCACCGGTCGGCACGAGCCACTCGTCGATCGTGCCTTCCTGCATGGTCAGGCCGATCTTCGGCAGCAGAACCTCGACCGCCACTTCGGTCACGACCTTTCGAGGAGACGACGGCAGCCCTGCACGATGCGGGCCTGGTCGGGCACGTAGGCCTTCTCCAGCACCGGGGAGAACGGCACCGGGGAGAAGGCCGCGCCGATGCGCAGGACCGGAGCGTCCAGGTAGTCGAAGGCCGCGTCCTGGATCTGGGCGGCGATCTCCCCGCCGAGCCCGCCGAAGGTCACGGCCTCGTGCACCACGAGGACCCGGTTGGTGCGGCGCACGGAGGCGATCATGGTCTCGGTGTCCAGGGGCTGCACGGTACGCGGGTCGATGACCTCGACCTCGATGCCGTCGGCGGCCAGTTCCTCGGCCGCCGCGAGGGCCTCGCCCACCATGCGGCCCAGGGCGATGACGGTGACGTCGGAGCCCTGCCGCGCGGTGTGGGCCTGGCCGAGCGGGATCCCGTAGATCTCCTCGGGCACCTCGCTCTTGCTGCCCAGCAGGACCTTGTTGAGCATGACGACGACCGGGTTGTTGTCCCGGATCGCGGAGACAGTCAGGCCCTTGGCGGTGTACGCGTCGCACGGCATGACGACCTTGAGGCCTGGGACATGCGCGAGCCAGGCCTCCAGGCTCTGGCTGTGCTGGGCGGCGGCGCCGAGGCCCGCGCCGGAGGCGGTGGTGATGGTGAGCGGCACCGACACGGAGCCGCCGAACATGTACTTCATCTTGGCGGCCTGGTTGACGATCTGGTCCAGGCAGACGCCGATGAAGTCCATGAACATCAGGTCGACGACGGGGCGCAGTCCCCGGGCGGCGGCGCCCACGCCCAGGCCGACGAGCGCGGCCTCGGAGATCGGGGTGTCGATCATGCGGCGGGGGCCGAACTCGTCGAGCAGGTTGTCGAACATGCGGAAGACCCCGCCGTACCCGGCGACGTCCTCCCCGGCGACGAAGACGTTCTCGTCCTCGCGCATGACCTGCGCCAGGCCCTCGTTGAACGCCTTGACGTAGGTGAGCTTGCGGCCCGTGCCGTCCGGAGCGAGGGCCGGAGCTTCGGTGGTGGTGGTCATGGCGCTCATCCCGAGTAGACGTTGAGGAGGAGGTCGGCGGGGTCGGGCAGCGGGCTGGCCTCGGCGTAGGCGATGGCCTCGGCGATCTCGTCGCGGGTGCGCTGCCAGGTGTCGTCCAGCTCGGCACGGGTGGCGGTGCCGTCGGCGAGGGCACGGGCCTCCAGCAGGTCGATCGCGTCGCGGGCCTTCCACTCCTCGACCTCCGCGTCCGAGCGGTAGGGGTGACGCAGTCCCTTGACGCCCTGGTGGTCGTAGTAGCGGTAGGTCTTGGCCTCGATGAACATGGGGCCCTCGCCGGCCCGGGCGCGTGCGACGGCCTCGAGGGTGGCCTGGTGGACGGCGAGCGCGTCCATGCCGTCGACGATCACGCTCGGCATGCCGTAGGACGCGGCCCGCTCGGCGACGTCGGTGATCAGCATGTGCTTGGACTGCGGGGTGAACTCGGCGTAGCCGTTGTTCTCGCAGATGAACAGGACCGGCAGCCGCAGGATCGCGGCCATGTTGGCGCCCTCGTGGAAGCTGCCGATGTTGGTGGCGCCGTCGCCGAAGAAGGTGACGGCGATGTTGTCCTCGCCCCGGTACTGGGCGGCGAAGGCGGCGCCCACGGCGATCGGGACGCCCGCGCCGACGATGCCGTTGGCGCCGAGCATGCCGAGGGAGACGTCGTTGATGTGCATGCTTCCGCCGCGGCCGAGGCAGGCGCCGGTGACCCGGCCGTACAGCTCCGAGTACATGTGCTTGAAGCTGACCCCCTTGGCCACGGCGTGTCCGTGTCCCCGGTGGGTGGAGGTGATCTGGTCGTCGTCGCGCAGGGCCGCCATCACGCCCGCGGCCACGGCTTCCTGACCGACGTAGAGATGCAGGAAGCCGGGCAGTTTGCCGGCCTCCATGAGCTTTCCCGCCTCGGTCTCGAACAGCCGGATGCGCACCATGCGCTCGTGCAGATCCCTGACGACCTGCGCGGATGTGTGGTTCGCGGCCGGATCGGCCGACTTCTTCGATGCCCTTTGAGCCATCGTCCGCCCCTTCGCCCCGAGCGAGGTGTTTCCAGCAATCGGACTTTGTTGTGCCGGTCTACAGTAACCAGCAGCAAGGGCACGTTACTGGAGAGGTTCTCTAATTACTATGCCTCGGTCCGGCCATGCGAGAGTGACTGGAGCCGCTCCCTAGAAAGATCGAACCGGTTTTGGAACCCTTTGCCCCGGGTGAAGGTGATGTGACCTGCGGTATACCGAGCTGCGAGTTCCGGACTTTCTATTGACAGACAACACTTACCCCTGTTGTCGTGTCGCTCACAGCCCGGCCGCCGCACCTGAAGCCCCTCGCCGGTTCGCGGCTGAGAGGATTGTGAGGACATCGTGGTCCAGACCAGTTCACCGGAGATCCGGGAGACAGGTGCCGATCGCCGGCCGCCCCCGGCTCCCGAGTACTCCTCGTGGATCAGCCAGGACCGGTCCACCGATGCCGCCGCCGTGGCGATGCGGCAGGAAGCCGCCGAGCTCGTCGAGCGCGTGCTGGAGCACTACCGCAACAACTCGACGCACGAGGCGGACGGCCAGTGGACGGAACCCGTCGCCAACTACCTCGACGCCGACCGCTGGCAACGGGAGATGGACGCCGTCCACCGGACCGTCCCGCTGCCGCTCGCCATGTCCGCCGAACTCCCCGGACCGAACACCTACAAGGCACTCGACGTGCTCGGTGTGCCGGTGCTGATCACCCGGGACCGGCAGGGCACCGTACACGCGATGATCAACGCCTGCCGGCACCGCGGGGCCAAGCTGATCGAGCCTGGTTGCGGGGTCTCCAAGCGGCTGACCTGTCCCTACCACTCCTGGTCCTACGACCTGGCCGGTGAGCTGCGGGGCGTGTACGCCGAGAAGACCTTCGGCGACGTGCCCCGCACCGGGCGCAGTCTCGTACGGCTCCCGGCCGGGGAGCGCGCCGGCATCGTCTTCGTGTCACTGGACCCGGCGGCCGAGCCGGACCTCGACGCCTGGCTCGGGGATCTGCAGCCGCTCCTCGAGGGGCTGCGCCTCGCGGACTGCCACCACTACTCGACCAAGGAGCTGACCAGCCCCAACTGGAAGGTCACGCTCGACGGCTATCTGGAGACGTACCACTTCGCCTCGCTGCACCCGAAGACCGTGTTCGAGACCAACCTCTCGAACATGATGGCGCACGACACCTGGGGCGCCCACCAGCGCATCGCACCGGCCCTGCGTCCCATCGCGCAGGCGGCGGAGCTGCCCGCGGACCGACGCGATCCCGGAGACTGCGTCGGAGCCATCTACTGGCTCTACCCCGGTCTGGCGATCGCGGGCGGCTGGCGCCACAAGATCGCCGTGTCCCTGGTGCTCCCCCGGACGGCCACCGAGTCGGTGACCCAGCAGATCATCCTGCTGCGCGACCCCGCGGTGACCGAGGAGGAGCGGCACGCCGCCGACAAGTTCGGCGAGTGGTTCTACGAGGTGGTCCGCGACGAGGACTACGCGACCACCTACGGAGTCCAGCAGGGGCTTGCGGCCCTGAACGGGACCGACTTCGTCTTCGGACGCAACGAGCCCGGACTCCAGCACTTCCACCGCACCGTTCACGCACACCTGGACAGCAGAGCCGCCAGGTGACGCACCGACAACCCTCGCAGGAGAACAACATGGTGGCTACGGGCAGCCTCGACGGACGTGTCGCGGTGATCACGGGCAGCACACGCAGTATCGGCCGCGCCATCGCCGAGGCCTTCCTGGCCCACGGCGCGACGGTCGTCATCAGCGGCCGCAGCGAGCTCAAGGGCAAGCAGGCGCTGGAGGAGCTGGACGCCGGGGACAAGGCGGTCTTCCACCCCTGCGACGCCAACAGCCAGGCGGACATCGAGGCCCTCGCCGACTTCGCCGCCGAGCGTTTCGGCCGGCTCGACATCTGGGTCAACAACGTCGGCGGCACCTCGGGCTTCGCCCCCGTCCACGAGCTCAGCGACGAGGCCTGGCACAACGCCCTCGACCTGAACCTCAACGCCTACTTCTACGGCACCCGCCGCGCACTGCCGACCATGCTGGCGGGCGGCTGGGGACGCGTCATCAACATCTCCTCCGTCGAGGGCAAGCAGGCCAACAAGCCCGCGATCAGCCACTACATCACCAACAAGCACGCCATCCACGGCCTGACCAAGGCGACCGCCTTCGAGTACGGCACCCAGGGCATCACCTGCAACGCCATCTGCCCCGGCGCCGTCGACACCGACCTGATGCGGGCCGCGGGTCCGGCCGCGGCCGAGGCCGAGGGCATCTCGTACGAGGAATGGCTGGGCCGCTTCGCCGAGCACGCCGCCACCAAGCAGATCACCACCGTGGAGCAGGTGGCCGCGGTCGCCTCGCTCCTCGCGAGCGATGCCGGCGCGGGCATCACGGGCACGCTGATCAGCGTGGACGGCGGAACGGCGCAATGGTAGAGACCGGCACCGACACGGACAGCAGGAGATCCTCGGCATGAAGAGCTGGATCACGGACGGGCGCCGCAGTGAGCGGCTGCCCCACTACACCCGCGCCAACGCGGGCGAGACCCTGCCGGAGCCCGCCAGCCCACTGGGCTGGACCCTGGTGTGGGGACGCGGGCTGCAGGGCTGGCGCCGCGGTTTCGTCGGGTTCGGCATCTACCACGAGGAGGAAGTGGCCGGCCCCTGGCCGCCGTTCGCCGGCATGTTCGGCGGGTACTTCTACCTCAACCTGTCGCACATGCGGCTGTTCGGCATCCGTATGGGGCAGACGGCGGACCAGATCGACACGGCCTTCGTCGGCCAGCGCTCCGACACGCCTGTGTACGTGGCGCACCCGGAGGACGAGGACGCGGAGCTGACGGCCAAGGCCGGGGCGACGGTGCAGCGGATGCTGGGACAGTCCGGCTTCCCCGAGGCGGACGCCGACCAGGAACGGCTGCGCCGGATCCGTCGTGAGCGGCCCGACCTGACGCAGCTGTCCGCCGCGGAACTCGTGGCACATGCCCGCTCGCTCCTCGACGAGGTGGAGACCACCTTCCAGCGGCATGTCGAGTCGTCGCTGCCGGCGTCCGTCGGACCGGCCATCCTCGGTCCGCTGTGCGCGGGTCTGGACCGGCCCGGCGCCATGCTGGACCTCATCGGCGGTCTCGGTGACGTCGACTCGGCCTCCCCCTCCACCGGGCTGTGGGCACTGTCCCGCCAGGTGGTGACCTCGGCCGAGCTGACCGCGCTGTTCGACCGGGGTACGGCGGCGGTGGAGCGGGCGCTCGACGGGGCGAGCGGGGACGTGAAGGCGTTCCGGGACGCCTTCGAGGAGTTCCTGGCTGCGTCCGGTGACCGGGGCCCCAACGAGTGGGACATCCACGCGCTGTCCTGGGAGGCGGCGCCGGTCCAGGTCCTGGCTCTCGTCGACCGCATCCGGCACAGCCCGGACGACGACTCCCCGGCCGCGCGCCACCGTCGGCTGACCGAGCGCCGCGAACGGCTCGCGAAGGAGATCCGGGACGCCCTCCCCGAGGACGTCCAGCCGGTGTTCGACGCCGGAATGCACGCTTCCCAGGTGTGGATCCCGGCCCGCGAGCGGACCAAGGCGAACTGCGTGACCGTCATCAACGAGATCCGGATGGCGGTACGGGAACTGGGCCGCCGCGGGGTCGGGGCGGGGCTCTTCGCCGAGCCCGAGGACGTGATGATGCTGCTGGAGAGCGAGCTCGACGACTATGTCGCCGACCCGGGCCGCTTCGGCCCCGTCATCGCGCAGCGGCTTGGGGAGTACGCCGGGCTGCGGGAGCTGGAACCGCCCTTCTTCGTCGCCCAGGACGCCCAGACGGCGATCGACACCTGGCCGCGGCGGAGCGAGGACGGGATCACGTCCGCCGGTGAAGGCGATGTGCTGACGGGCGTGGGCGGCAGCCAGGGCACCTACACCGGCCGGGTGCGGGTGGTCACCGACCCCGCGTCGTGCGAGGCGCTGGAGCCGGGCGAGGTGCTGGTGGCGCCGATCACCGACGCGGCCTGGACGCCGCTGTTCCTGGTCGCCGGGGCCGCCGTGGTGGACGTGGGCGCGCTCAACAGCCACGCCGTCGTGGTCTGCCGGGAGCTGGGCATCCCGGCCGTCATCTCCGTCGAGGGCGGTACCCGGCGACTGCGGGACGGCATGGTGATCACGGTCGACGGCACCAAGGGCACGGTCTCCGTGGACGGCGTCCCGGCGGCACTCGCCATCTGAACGGCCCGCGGGCCCGTCGTTCCTTCCTGACAGGGGGCGGCGGGCCCACGGGCGTGAGTACGGAAAGGACCACCGTGGCAGAGGAAATCATCGTCGCCGGCTGGATGGACTACGAGCCCGCGGACCGCGACACGATGCTGGGCCACCTCGTCGAGGTCGGAATGCGCACGCGTGCGGCCGAGCCCGGCTGTCTGGACTACGCCATGACCGCGGATCCCGCCGACGAGCGCCGGATCCGGGTGTATGAGCGCTGGGTGTCCCAGCAGGCCCTCGACGAGCACTTCGCCACCGCGCACATCAAGGACTTCCGTGCGGCCACGACGGGGCTGACGCGGGTGGGTGTCTCCATGGAGGTCTTCAGCATCGGGGCGAGTCACTCCATGCGGTAGGCATACGGGCGTGACTGGGGGGCGTAGGCCGCGCGGCCTACGCCCCCTGAACTATGCGCGGCTGTACGGATCGTCGGCCAGCCGGACCAGCATCTTGCCGACGTTGCCACCGTCCAGCAGCGCCAGCAGGGCGCCGGCCGCGCTGTCGAGGCCGTCCGTCACCGTCTCGCGGGCGGTGATACGGCCCGAGCGGAGCCAGTCGGCGACACGGCTCTCGAATTCCGGCCGCAGGTCGTCGTGGTCGCGCACGATGAAGCCGCGCAGGGTGAGCCGCTTGAGGACCGCCTGGATCAACTGGTTGATGTCGGTGGACCGCCGCTCGCCGCCGAACTGCGACATCATGCCGCACAGAGCGACCCGGCCCCCTGTCCGCAACGCGTGCAGGGCGGCGGCCAGTTGCTCCCCGCCGACGTTGTCGAAGTACACGTCGATGCCGTCGGGCGCCAGCCGCGCGAGCGCGTCGCGCACCGGCTCGGCCCGGTAGTCCGCGGCGGCGTCGTAGCCGAACTCCTTGACCAGCAGGGCGCACTTGTCCGGCCCTCCGGCGGTTCCGATGACGCGCTCCGCGCCCAGCAGCCGGGCGAACTGTCCTGCTGCGCTGCCGACGGCCCCGGCCGCCGCCGACACGAAGACCGTGTCGCCGGGGCGCACTTCGGCGATCCGCGTGAGCCCGACATAGGCGGTGAAGCCGGTCTGCCCGAGCAGCCCCAACCACGTGGGCAGCGGGGCGAGTTGCGGGTCGATACGGCCCGCGGCATCGGTGTCCGCCGCGTCGAGCACGGCCCACTCCCGCCAGCCGAGCTGGTGGCGCAGGAAGGTTCCCGGCGGCACGGTCGGACAGCGGCTCTCCACCACGACGCCGAGGGCGCGGCCGTCCAGCGGTGAGCCGGGGGCGAAATTGTGGGTGTAGTGCTTCTCGGTGCTCTCCAGCCGCCCGCGCATCGACGGGTCGACGCTCATGTAGAGGTTGCGGACGAGCAACTGCCCCTCGCTCAGGGGCGCAAGCGGGCGCTCCTCGACGGCGAAGTCCCCGAGAGCCGGCTCCCCGTCGGGCCGGCGCACCAGGCAGACCACGCGGGTGGTGCGGGGCGGCACCGGCTCACGCCTCCGGCGGCGTGGCGCCGCGCCGCTGGGCGAGACGGCCCACCCAGCCGGCCATCTGGAGGTCGGCGTGGCGCAGTTCGCCCGACTGCCAGCGGGCCTGGAAGTCGAAGATGCCGCTGGCTCCGGTCCGTGGGTCGGTCACCTCGACCAGCCCGTCCTCGGTGAGCCGGTACACCTGCCCGGTCAGCGGATGGGTCACTTGCTTGGGGCTCACGGCTCACTCCTGCGGTCGGCGGCGTACGCCGCGTTTGGTCACGGTCACCGGGCCCTCGACCCGGAGCCGGCAGGCGAGCCGGGTCAGGCCGTCCACCGGCCTGCGCAGGGCCTCGATGCCCTCGCGCTCCAGCGGGCCCACGGGAGAACAGTTCTCGGCGCCCTCCTCGACCTGGACGAAGCAGGTGCGGCAGGTGCCCTTGCCGCCGCAGACGGTGGGCCAGCGGTAGCCGAGCCGCTGGGCGGCGCTGAACAGGTCCTCGCCGTCGCGGACTTCTATCTCGACGTCCGAGGGCCTGACCGCCACCGTGTGGGTCACTTGTTCATCCACTGGTCGAGCGTCTGGTTGAAGTGGCGGATGCGGCTCTCCTGGTAGTTGGACAGAGTGATGCCCGGCTTGCGCATCGCCTTCAGGCCCTGCTGGACATAGGGCAGGTTCTCGCAGTCCTGGTCGAAGACCGGCCCGAGGACGCCGAGTTCGGGGATGTCCGCGAAGAGCATGTCGTCCGGCACCCAGCGGATCTTGACCGGCGGCGGCATCTCGCCGCGCTTCTTCGGGGCCGACATGAAGATGATCTCCGCGGTGCAGGAGTCGGGGTCGAGGCCGTGGGGCCGGAACCGGTAGATGATGTTGGACTTGGCGCCGCCCCAGGGGTTGAAGTTGGGGAACAGCAGGTAGTTGATGGCGTCCAGCAGTTCGGTGTCCGCGGTCTGCGAGAAGTCCTGGTGCGAGGTGGTCGCCAGCTGATCGCGCATCCGCTGGGCGAGGACCTGGCGGGCGGTGCCGCCGGGCGGGATCGAAGGCAGTTCATCGCCTTCCTGGATCACCAGATCCCGGCCCTGGGCCGCCGCGTAGAAGGCACGGGAGTCGTAGAAGGTCTCCAGGACGTCCTCCTCCGTGACGGAGTCGGCCACGTGGGGGCTCGGGGCGCCCTGGATGTTGATCATCCGGTTCCAGTTCGGCTGGTCCGCCATCACGTCGTACTGGGAGTTGGCGTCGGCCAGCCACGGCAGCATCTGCGGGTGCGTGGCGATCACATGGAAGGACTCGATGAACGCGTCCTGGGCGACCTTCCAGTTGCAGGGCAGCACCTTGGCGATGTGCAGCGACTTGTAGCGGTTCTCCAGCGGCCAGATGTAGTAGTCGTCGAAGGTGCCGCGGTAGCTCTCGAAGGACTCGGCGTACGGGTCCATGTTGATGAAGACGAAGCCGCGCCAGGTGGCCACCTGGGCCTCGGGCAGCGAGAACTTCTCGGGGGTGACGTGCGGGAAGTCCCAGGCGCAGGGCGGACTCTGCATGCTGCCGTCGAGGTTCCAGGCGAAGCCGTGGAAGGGGCAGCGGAACTCGCCGACGTTGCCGCCGCTGGTGCGCAGCTTGCGGCCGCGGTGCAGGCAGACGTTGACGTACGCGCGGATCTCCTCGGGTGCCGTGCGCACGACGATCAGTGAGTCGTCACCGATCTCGTAGATCTCGTGGTCGCCGACCTCGGGGATCTCGCTCTCCAGGCAGGCGAACTGCCACACGCGCCGCCAGACCTGTTCCATCTCGCGTTCGGCCCAGGCGCGGGAGGTGAAGCGGGCGGCGTCGATGTCCTCGCTGCCGATGTGGTCGTTGTGGTCGAACCTCAGCGCCTTGGGGACCGGCCGGCTGTCCCGGTCGAGATAGTCCTGGACGCTGGGTCCGGGGCACCGCGCCGTGCCCGTCTCCGACGTATCGTCCATCTTCGCTCCTCAGACAGAAACTTTAGAGTGAGTGTAGTTATCGATCGCGGCCAGGAGCAACACTCCCGACATCAGCCAAGCGACGTCCACCTTGAATTAGTGGTGACCAACCCCTCCCCAAGCCGGTCGGGGCGTGTCACACTCCGTCGCATCCGAGGCTGTAGAGCCTCAAAAGTTTCTCCACGGCCAGAGGTGGCGTTCCGCCCGTCTCGGCCACAGCGCCGCCCGGTCACCCCGACGGCCCGCGCCGTACCCCACACGGCGATCCACGCAGCTTTCGATCACCCATGCGTGCCGTCCCGGACCGGGCGGCAACGGATCCCGCCTGACAGAGCCGGCCGCCGCGGACGCACAAGCGACGCGGGCCGCCGCAGCGCAGGCCCACACCACGGGAGTACTCAACGATGAGTCCCAGACCCGGACGCGCGCTCCGTCGCGCGCTCACCGCGATCGTCCCCGTCACCGCCCTTCTCACCCTGGCGGCGTGCGGCACCGACACCACTCCGGCCGCCGACTCCGCCAAGGCCGCGGGCGCCGACCCCGCCGGGCTGAGCGCGGCCCGCGCGGCCATGACGAAGTACTCGGCGCGCCCGGACAAGATCCCCGTCACCGCACCGGTGGGCAAGAAGATCCCCGCGGGCAAGAAGATCGACTTCATCCTGTGCGGTGTGCAGTCCTGCAAGGATCTGGCCGACTTCTTCACCGCGGGGGCCAAGGAACTCGGCTGGGACGTCAAGCAGATCGCCACGCAGGGCACACCGGAGTCCGTCCAGGCCGCCTACGAACAGGCACTGCGCGACAAGCCGGACGCCGTCGTCGCCTCCGGGTTCCCGCGCGCGGTGTACGCCAAGCAGCTGGCGCAGCTGAAGCAGGCGGGGATCCCGGTCATCCAGTCCAACGCCGACGACGTGGCGGGCGACGGCATCTCCCTGCTGAAGAACGGGCCCAAGGACGTCGCCGTCCAGGGCGAGATGCTCGCCTCGTGGGTGGTGTCGGACAGCGGCGCCAAGGCCGACACCGTCTACTTCGACCTGCCCGCCTACACCATCCTCAAGCCGGTCAAGGACACGTTCGCGGCCAAGTACCAGCAGTGGTGCGCGGGCTGCGGGCTGGACACCGTCGACGTGCCGATCACCGCGATCGGCAAGGACATGCCGGACCGCGTGGTCTCCTACGTCCGCTCGCACCCGAAGGTGACCCACATCGTCTTCTCGCTGGGCCTGCTCAACGTGGGCGTGCCGGCCGCACTGAAGACCGCCGGCATCACCGGCAAGCACATCGCGGTGAACGTCGGCGACGCGCAGAACTACCAGTACATCGAGAGCGGTCTCAGCGACGCCGCCATGGCCCTCAACTCCCACGAGACCGCCTGGCTCCAGGTCGACGCGCTGGCCCGCCACTTCACCGGCCAGTCCATGGCGGTGGATCAGAAGGCGGTGCTGCCCAACATGCTGATCACCGGCAAGGACAACCTCCCGTCCGCCGACGGTGACTTCCCGCTCGTCGAGGACTACCAGGCGCAGTTCAAGGCGCTCTGGGGTCTGAGCTGAGCGCCGGAAGGAGCGATGGTGCACGCTGAAACGCCGCTCGGGTCGGCCGGGACGCAGGAGACCGACCGGCCCGTGCTGCGGGTATCCGGACTGTCGAAGCGATTCGGCGCGACCCAGGCACTCCAGGACGTCGACCTCGACATCGCCCACGGCGAGATCCATGCGCTGATCGGGCCCAACGGCTCCGGCAAGTCCACCCTCATCAAGATCCTCGCCGGATATCACCACGCCGCCCCGGGAGCGGCCGCCGAACTCGACGGCGAGCCGTTCGACCTGGGACAGGTCACCGGCTCCCGGCACGACCGGCTCCGCTTCGTCCACCAGGAGCTGGGCCTGGTCGGCGAGTTGAGCGCCACGGACAACCTCGCGCTCAGCCGCGGCTTCGCCCGTACGGCCCTGGGCAACATCCGCTGGCCGGAGATGGAACGCCGGACGACCGCCCTGGTCGAGCGTTTCGGCCTCGGCATCGACGTACGCCGTCCCCTGTCGACTGCCACCCCCGTCCAGCGCGCGGTGGTGGCCATCGCCGCCGCCCTGCAGGGCTGGGAGGGCCGCCGTGGCGTCCTGGTGCTCGACGAGCCGACCGCGGTGCTGCCGCCCGGGGAGGTGGCCCGGCTCTTCGACATCGTGCGGGAGATCCGCGACTCCGGTGCCAGCGTCCTGTACGTCTCGCACCGGATGGACGAGATCTTCGCGCTCGCCGACCGGGTCACCGTGATCCGCGGCGGTCGCCGGATCGCCACCCGCCGGGTCGACGAACTCACTCCCCGGTCGCTGGCGGAGCTGATGGCGGGCGAGGAGACGGAGACCGAGCACCGGCCGCGGCCCGTTTCCGATGGCGCCGCGGCCGTGCTGGAGGTGCGCGGGTTGTCGGCCGGTCCGCTGCACGGCGTCGACTTCACCCTGGCCCGGGGCGAGCGGCTGGGCATCACCGGCCTGGTCGGCTCGGGCCACGAGGTGGTGCCGTACGCGGTGTGCGGGGCGTACGGCGGACCTGTGCGCGGCCAGGTGCGGGTACCGGAGCGCTCCCCGCGCTGGGTCGACGCGAAGGACGCGGGGCGGCTCGGTGTCCCTCTCGTCCCCGCGGACCGGGCCGGTGAGGGCGTGATCGGTGACTTCTCGGTCGGCGAGAACCTCACCCTCCCGCTGCTCGACCGGCTCCGGGCCCGGGCCGGGCGGCTGCACCGGCGCCGCGAATCCTCACTCGCCGAGGAATGGATCCGGCGGGTCGGGGTGCGCGCGGCCGGCCGCGGCGCCCGGATCACCACGCTGAGCGGCGGCAACCAGCAGAAGGTCGTGGTGGCCCGCTGCCTGGCCCAGCAGCCGCCGGTACTGGTGCTGTGCGAACCCACGGCGGGCGTCGACATCGCGACCCGTCTGCAGCTGTACGACCTGATAGAGCGTCAGGCCGACGAGGGGATGGGCGTGATCGTGTCCTCGTCCGACACCGAGGACCTGCTCGCCCTGTGCACCCGGGTCCTGGTGGTACGGGACGGCCGGATCGTACGGGAGATCAGCGGCCGGGACATCACCGAGCCCGCGCTGGTCCACGCCATGGAAGGAACCGAGTGACATGACATCCACCCCGACCCGGACCGCCGAGTTCCGGCCGAGCGGAACGGAGGTGCCCACGGTGTCCGGCGCACGGTCCCTGGGCACGCTGAGCCGACGGGCGGTGGCAGCCCTGTCGTTCCGCACCATCGGCGCCGTCTACGTGTGGCTGCTGATCATCGTCCTCTTCTCCGTGTGGGCGCCGGACACGTTCCCGACCGTCACCACGGTCAAGCAGGTCCTCAACGGCAACGCGGTGGCCGGGCTGGTGGCGATCAGCGTCGTCCTTCCGCTGGCGGCGCGCGTCTTCGACCTGTCGGTCGCCTTCACCATGTCCCTCACCAGTGTGCTGACCGCCTACTTCATGGTCACCAAAGGGCTCGGCCCCGGCACCGCGATCGCCCTGGCGATGACCGCCGCCCTGCTGATCGGGTTGGTCAACGGAGTCGTGGTGGTGGTGCTGCGGGTCGACTCGTTCATCGCCACGCTGGCCACCGGAGCGCTGATCCAGTCCCTGATCACCATGGTCACCAACGACAGCTCCATCACCGGTGTGAAGCTGCTGGCCAAGCCGTTCGCGAACATCGCCCAGCTCGACGCGGGCGGCATCACCCTGCCGGTGCTGTATCTGCTGCTCGCCGCGACGGCCATCTGGTTCCTGCTGGAACACACCGCGACCGGACGCCGGTTGTACGCGACCGGCTTCAACGCCGACGCGGCACGCCTTCAGGGAGTGCGCACCAACCGGCTGCGCTTTCTGACCCTGGTGACGTCCGCGCTGCTCGCGGGATTCGCGGGAGTCGTCTTCGCGTCCTCGGTGGGGTCCGGATCGCCGAGCGCGGGCACCCCGTATCTGCTGTCGGCCTACGCGGCGGCCTTCGTCGGGGCGACCCAGTTGCGTGCGGGCCGCTTCAACGCATGGGGGACGGTGATCGCGGTGCTGCTGCTGGGCACCGGCATCACCGGGCTCGGACTTGCCACCAGCGCGCAGTGGGCCGCGAGTCTGTTCACCGGTTCCGTCCTCATCGTCGCGCTCGTTCTCACGGGAGGGCGGATCACCCTGCCGGCGGTCCTGCGCCGCCACAAGGCGCCCACGGTCGCCGAGACTGACGACGTATCCGCGCCGGACAAGGAGTTCACATGATGAAGGCCGTTCAGTACCGGACGGTGGGCAGCGCGCCCGAGGTCGTCGAGGTTCCCGTGCCCGAGCCGGGCCCGGGACAGGTGCTGCTGAAGGTGACGGCCGCGGGGCTGTGCCACTCGGACCTGGCGGTCATGAGCTGGCCGCAGGAGCAGTTCCCCTATCCCCTGCCGATGACGCTCGGTCACGAGGGCGTCGGCACCGTCGCGGGACTGGGCAGCGGGGTCACGGGAGTGACCGAGGGCGACGAGGTGGCGGTGTACGGCCCGTGGGGCTGTGGTTTGTGCCGGGCGTGCGCGGAGGGCAGGGAGAACTCCTGCCCGCACGCCGCCGGGCTCGGCATCATGCCGCCAGGGCTCGGCTCGCCGGGCGCGCTCGCGGAGTACATGGTGGTGGACTCGCCGCGCCATCTGGTGCCGCTGAACGGGCTGGACCCGGCGCAGGCCGCACCGCTGACGGACGCCGGCCTGACGCCGTACCACGCGATCCGCGCGTCCCTGCCCAAGCTCGTGCCCGGCAGCACGGCGGTGGTGGTCGGCGTCGGCGGCCTGGGGCATATCGCCGTACAACTGCTGCGGGCGTTGACCCCGGCCCGGGTGGTCGCCCTCGATGTCAGCAAGGAGAAGCTGGAACTGGCCCGCGCGGTCGGCGCGCACGAGACGCTGCTCTCCGACGGCGAGGCGGCGGCCCGGGTGCGGGAGCTGACCGACGGCATCGGGGCCGAGGTGGTGCTGGACTTCGTGGGGGCCGAGGCGACCCTGGCCGTGGCCGCCGCTTCGGTGGCGGTGGCGGGCGATGTCACCGTCGTCGGTATCGGGGGTGGCACTCTCCCGGTCGGCTTCGGCGGCGGTCTGCCGTTCGAGGTGTCCGTCTGCGCCCCCTACTGGGGCAGCCGCCGGGAACTCATCGAGGTCCTCGAACTGGCGAGGCAGGGACTCGTCTCCTCCCACGTCGAGACCTTCTCGATCGAGGACGCCCCCTTGGCGTACGAGCGCCTGCACGCCGGGGAGGTGGGCGGGCGCGCGGTCGTGCTGCCGCACGGCTGAGCCACGCGTGTCCGGGCCCGGGTCCCCGCGGGGACCCGGGCCCGGACACGTCCGGCTTCGCGCTCAGTGCGCCGCCGGTACGGTGACCGGACGCTCCGCGCCCACCACCCGCTCCAGACACCGTCCGAGCACCGTCAGGAACTCCGGTGTCTCCCAGGGCCCCCGGTCCACGCGCCCGGTGTCGTCCACGCCGAGGTCCTGCATGTCGTACCGGCCCCGGCAGTGGCCGAGGGTGAAGTAGCAGACCTCGCCGAGACCGTGCCGCTTCAGATAGAGGACGGGACGGGCCGCGCCGTCCAGCGCCGCCGTGTCACCCTCCTCGAAGCCACGGCACGGCCCGGTGTACTCGGCGTGCAGCAGCACTTCCAGCTCCCCGTGCAGCTCGCACACGTACAGCTCGTCGGTGACGGTGAACGGTTCGATCCCGGCGACCAGCGGATGGTCGGGCCGGGTCACGCGCACCTCGTACGGCTCGATGGGCGGGTGCGCCAGGAACTGGCTGCCGAGCACCTCGGCCAGCTGCCCGAGCAGCCGGGGGGTGGAGAACATCCGGGGTCCGCCGGGAGCGGGCGCCTCGATCACCGAGTTGGTGCCGTGCAGGGCGAGCCAGCGCCCACCCCGCGCGGTGAAGCGTGCCAGCGCGTCCCGCTGGGCCGGGCGGGGCCGCACATCGCAGGTGTAGCTGACCAGCAGATCCGCCTGCTCCAGCGCGGGGACGCAGTCGTAGTCCTGGTAGACCCTGGTACGGACCCGGGGGTGGTCGCCCAGCATCTCCAGCAGCCTGAGCCGCGCGTGGTCGAAGTCGTGCCATCTGCCGCCGCAGACCAGTACGGCGTCCAGGCGGCCTGCCGGGCCCGCCACGGCTCAGTACTGGACGCGGGTCAGCAGCCCGCCGTCCACCACGAGGTTGACTCCGACACAGAAGGAGCCCGTCCGGCCGAGCAGGAACGCCACTGCCGCGGCCACGTCCTCGGCGGTGCCGTAGCGGCCGATCGGCAGCTTGGCGAGCACCTCCTCGTAGACCTCCGGGCGGCTGGTGCGGATGGTCTCCCAGGCGCCGCCGGGGAAGTCGATCGGGCCGGGCGAGACGGTGTTGACGCGGATGCCCTTCGGGGCGAGGGCATGGGCGAGGGCCGAGGCGTGCTGGACGACGGCGGCCTTCAGCGCGGAGTAGGAATTGGCGCCCGCCGGGCGGGCGGTGTCGGAGGCGTTGGTGGTGCCGATGGCCACGACGGCGGCCCGGTCGGAGGCCTCCAGATGGGGAAGAGCCGCCTCGACGAGGCCGGCGAACGGGATCAGGTCGCCGCGCAGGCTGGCCTCCCACGACTCGGGCCCTTTGACGTTGCCCGCCGAGACGTTGGACACCAGCAGGTCCAGTCCGCCGAGTTCACCGGCCGCCCGCTCCACGAAGCCCGCCAGGGCGGCCGGGTCGGTGACGTCGACCGGTTCCGCGAAGACGGTGGCCCCTTCGGCCCGCAGTTCGGCGGCCGCCTTGGCCAGCCCTTCCTCGCCCCGGGCGCACAGGGCCAGTGCACAGCCCTCGGCCGCCAAAGTCTCGGCGATCGCCCGGCCGATACCCCGGCTCGCGCCGGTCACCAGCGCCTTCGCGCCTGTCAGTCCCAGTTCCATCGATGTCACTCCTTTGTGAGAAAGCCTCTGGAAGCCTTTAGTCGCCGGGAAGCTGTGAGAACGGCGCCCGGTCCACCCGGGGTTCCGGCGGCAGCTTGAGCACCCGTTCGCCGATCAGGTTGCGCTGGATCTGGTCGGTGCCTCCGGCCAGCCGGTAGCCGGGGGCGCCGAGCAGATGCTGGGTCCAGGCGAAGGTGCCCGGTTCCCCGGTGTCGGCGCTGATCCGCGCCCCCATCAGTTCGGCGGCGACCTGGCCGGTGCGGGTGAGCAGCTCGGAGGCCATGAGTTTGGTCAACGAGGCCTCCGGACCCGGCCGGCCGCCGGCGGCGCTCGTCCGGGCGACGCGGTCGACGGTGGCCGCGCGCAGGGCGGCACGGACGTACAGGTCGGCCAGGCGCTGGCGGACCAATGGGTCCCCGGTCCGGCCGAGGGAGCGGGCGAGCGCGAGGACGTCCGGGAAGGTTCCGCCCTTGCGGCGGTTGCCGCTGCCGGAGGCGGTCCGCTCGAAGGCGAGGGTGGCGTTGGCGACCTCCCAGCCCTGGCCCGGCCGCCCGATCCGGAGCCGGTCCGGGACGCGTACGCCGTTGAGGAACACCTCGTTGAAGGAGGCGCCGCCGCTCATCTGCCGGATGGGGCGCACCTCCACTCCGGGGGCGTCCATCGGGACCAGGAAGGCGGTGATGCCGGCCTGTTTGACGACGTCGGGGTCGGTCCGGGCGAGCAGCAGACCGTAGTCGGCGAACTGGGCGCCCGAGGTCCACACCTTCTGGCCGTCGATCACCCACTCGTCGCCGTCCTGCCGGGCGCGGGTGCGCAGCGCCGCGAGGTCGGAGCCGGCGCCGGGTTCGCTGAAGAGCTGGCAGGCCAGCAGGTCGGTGCGCAGGAACGCGCGGGCGTGGCCGTGGCGTTGTTCGTCCGTCCCGAACAGGGAGACGGCCATCGCGACCAGGCGCACCGTGACACTGATCAGCTCGGTGGACGGCGGCACCTCGAACGCGGACTCCTCCTGGGCGAAGACCGCCACGTGCGCGGCGCTCAGGCCCGCGCCGCCCTTGTCCTCGGGGAGTGTCAGCGCCTGGTAGCCGGCGTCGAAGCGGGCCCGCTGATAGGCGCGGCAGCGATCCAGCAGGAGGCGTTCCTCGTCCTCCGGAAGGTTGTGGAACACGGCGAGGTCGGCGGCCTGTGCGGTGGACTCCGGCGCCGGCGCCGGTTCGAGCACCGTGGCCAGCCACTGCCGGACCTGCCGGCGCCATGCGTCCGGATCGGGCTGGGACATGGCTCCTCCTCGGGTACTTACCAGACGACGGTTTGAGTAACGATGAGTGGGCCGTAGGTCTCTCTCACCGCTGGAACATGCGGGAACGGCTTCGTCTGAGGTCAGAGTGTTCCGTACTTTCTTGATAAACGCTACAGTCTCCGCATTCCCTCTCTCCCGTCGACATCGGGAGAGGACCGCGGAGCCGCCGGAGGAGCCATGTCGCTGCTGCCACTCGACCGTCGCGCCCAGGAGACACCCGATGAGCCCGCCCTGGCGGACGACTTGGGAGTGCTGTCCTGGTCCGGCCTCGCCGACCAGGTGGCCCGGGCGGCGGCCCGGCTGCTGGAGTTCGCGCCGGGCCCCGGCGACCGGATCGCCGTCCTCGGCGACAACGCGATCCCGACGCTGGTGGCCCATCTGGCGGGCCTGCGAGCCGGAGTGGGGACCGTGGCCACGTCCCGGAACCTCACCTCGGGCGAGCTCGTCGACCAGATCATCGACGCGGGCGTGACCGGCATTGTCGCGGGACCGGCCGGCGCGGGCGCCGCCCTCGACGCGGCCCGGGAACTGGGTCTGCCGATCGTGACGCACGGAACCCCGCCAGCCGGGCACGCGTTCGACTGGGACAAGTGGCTGGCCGCCGCGCCCGCCGGACACACCCTCCCGACGGACCGGCCCGCCCGGCCTCCGCTCGTGTACACCTCGGGAACCACCGGACGAGCACGCGGCACGGAGGTGCGCTGGGTGAGCGGCCCGGTCGCCGACAGCTCCGCCTACCTCGCCGCGATGTCCGCCCGGCCCGGATTCCCGCCGGGACCCCACCTGGTGTGCGGCCCCCTGCAGCACAACGCGCCACTGACCTCGCTGCGACACCTGGCGGCCGGTCAGCCGGTGGTCGTCCTCGGCAGATACGACGCGGAGTCCTTCCTCAGCCGGGTGCAGAAGTGGCGGGTCTCCTCGACGGTGATGGTCCCCACCCACTTCCAACGGCTGCTCGCCCTCCCGGAAGACATCCGCGCCCGGTACGACGTCTCCAGCCTGCGGCAGGTCTCCCACACCGGCTCCGCGTGCCCGCCGGACGTGAAGCGCGCCATGATCGACTGGTTCGGTCCGGTGCTGACCGAGTCGTACGGCGCCAGCGAAGCGGGAACCGTGGCCCGCATCAGCAGCACCGAGTGGCTCGCGCACCCGGGCTCGGTCGGGCGGGTACGGCCCCCGTTCGAGGTGCTCGTCACGGACGACGAGGGCGGGCAACTGCCGTCCGGGGAACGCGGGTTGCTGGCCTTCCGGGCGCCCGACGACCAAGGTGTCCGCTACCACGCGGACCCCGACAAGACCAAGGCCGCCTACCTCTCCCCCGGCGTCTTCACACTCGGCGACATCGGCTACATCGACACCGACGGCTACATCTTCATCACCGACCGGGCCGCGGACGTCGTGGTCTCCGGCGGCGTGAACCTGTACCCGGCCGAGAGCGAGGCGGTCCTGCGCCGCCACCCGGCGGTCGTCGAGGTCGCCGTGATCGGCGTGCCCGACCCGGACTTCGGCGAGTCGCTGCGGGCGCTGGTCGTGGTGGCCGGGGACGAGCCGCCCGCCGGCGAGCTGGACGCCTTCTGCCGCGAGGGTCTCGCCGCCTACAAGTGCCCGAAGTCGTACGAGATCGTTCCCGAGCTGCTGCGCAACGCCATGGGCAAGCTCGACAAACGCGCGATGCGCCGCCCCTACTGGGGCTCGGAACGGACCATCGCCGGCTGAGCCGCTCCCTCCCGTACTTAAGGATCATCCATGACCGAACTCCTCCTCGTCCGGCACGGCCTCCCCGTGGCGGGCGTGTTCGACCCGGGGCTGTCGCCGGAGGGCACCGCCCAGGCCGAACGCCTCGCCGACTGGCTGGGACACGAGAACCTCGACGCCCTGTACGTCAGCCCGTTCCAGCGGGCCCGCGAGACCGTGGCGCCCCTGGAACGGCTCACCGGCATGACGGCCACCGTCCTCGACGACCTGCGCGAGTGGGACACGGACGCGTCCCAGCCCTACACCCCACCGGAGCAGATCGGGACGGGTGACCCCCGGGCGGCGGCGCTCGCCGAGGGACGCTTCGAGGACTTCGTGCCCGACCTGGACTGGGACGCTTTTCGCGGGCGGGCCGTGCGCGCCATGGACACCATCCTTGACGCCCATCCCGGTGGACGGGTCGCCGCCGTGTGCCACGGCGGCATCACCAACACCTATCTCGCGACGGTGCTCGGTCTGCCGACGATGTTCTGGTTCCACCCCGGCTACACCTCCGTCAGCCGGGTGCGGCGCATGCCCGGCGGCCGAGTCGTTCTGCACTCGGTGAACGAGACCGCCCACATGATCGCCGAACGTGCCGTCGACCCCGTCGCCTGACCCCGTCCCACACCCCAGGAGGTCCCGGCCATGCCCGGATCCGTCATCGTCGCCGGAGCAAGGACGCCCATCGGCAAACTGCTGGGCGCCCTCAGCCCGCTGTCCGCGGTCGATCTCGGCGCCCACGCCATCCGCGCGGCTCTGGCCGCCGTCCCTCTGGACCCGCAGGCCGTGCAGGCCGTCGTCATGGGCCATGTGGTGCAGGCCGGCGCCGGCCCCAACCCGGCCCGGCAGGCCGCGGTCCTCGCCGGCATTCCCTTCTCCGTCCCGGCGAGCACCGTCAACAAGCTCTGTCCGTCCGGCCTGCACGCCATCGCCCTGGCCGACCTCATGATCGCCTCCGGCCGTCACGAGGTGGTCGTCGCGGGCGGCATGGAGTCCATGTCCGGCGCCCCGCACCTGCTTCGCGGATCACGCGCCGGCTGGAAGTACGGCTCGAACGCGGTCGAGGACGCCCTCGACCGGGACGCCCTCGTCTGCGCCTTCGACGGCGTCTCCATGGGCGCGGCCACCGAGCGCTACCAGCAGCCGTTCGCCCTGACCCGGCAGGAACAGGACGAGTACAGCGCGCTCTCCCATCAACGGGCCGCCCACGCCCAGCAGTCGGGCGCGTTGTCCGAGGAGATCGCCCCCGTCACGGTGGCCGGACACCGGGGCGAGACGGTGGTGGACACCGACGAGGGCGTACGGCCGGGAAGCACCGCCGAGACCCTGGGCCGCCTGCGGCCGGCCTTCTCCGGCACGGGCACCATCACCGCCGGCAACTCCTCCCAGCTCTCCGACGGCGCCGCGGCCGTCGTCGTGATGAGCGCGGAGCGCGCCCGGCGGGAGGGCCTGACACCGCTCGCCGAGATCGGCGCCTACGGCACGGTCGCGGGCCCCGACCCCTCACTGCTCGTCCAGCCGGCCGGCGCCGTCCGCGACGCCCTGGACCGGGACGGCCGGCTGAAGACGGCCGACCTGGACCTGTTCGAGATCAACGAGGCGTTCGCCGGAGTGGCCCTGGCTTCCCTGCGCGAACTGGACATCCCGGTGGACAAGGTGAACGTCAACGGCGGAGCGATCGCGCTCGGCCACCCGGTCGGCATGACCGGAGCCCGGCTGGTGCTGACCCTCGCGACGGAATTGCGCCGGCGCGGAGGCGGCAGCGGAGCGGCGGCCCTGTGCGGGGGCGGCGGTCAGGGTGACGCGCTGTTGCTGCATGTACCGACGCAGGCCTGAGACCGGGAGCCGAACCAGCATGAACGACCAACTGCCCCCGGTCCCGACCACCCTCACGGTGGCCGCCCGCACCCTCGCCGCCGACGGCGTCGTCTCCCTCACCCTGCGCCGCCCCGACGGCGGCATGCTCCCCGCCTGGACGCCCGGCGCCCATATCGACGTACTCCTGGACGGTGACGCCGACGGCCTGGTCCGTCAGTACTCCCTGTGCGGACAGCCGGCCGACCGCGGGGTCTGGCAGATCGCGGTGCTGCGCGAGCCGGAGGGCCGCGGCGGTTCCGCGTACGTCCATGACCACCTGCGTGAAGGCTCCACCGTGCGGGTCCGCGGACCGCGGAACAACTTCCCGCTGCGGCCGGCCACCCGCCATCTGTTCGTCGCCGGCGGCGTCGGCATCACGCCCATCCTTCCCATGGTCGAGGCCGCCGAGGCCGCGGGGGCCGACTGGAGTCTGCTGTACGGCGGGCGCACCCGGACCTCCATGGCGTTCCTGGACCGTCTCGCCCCGCACGGGGACCGGGTACTCGTCCGTCCGCAGGACGAGTACGGCCTCCTGGACCTCGCCGCCCACCTCGGCGTGCCCAAGGAGGGCACCCTGGTGCACGCCTGCGGTCCCGAGCCCCTGCTGCGGGCGGTGCAGGAGCAGTGCGCGGGCTGGCCGCCCGGCACGCTGGGCGTCGAACGGTTCGCCCCGGTCGCGACGACCGAGACCGGCGCGGCCACGGCCTTCGAGCTGGAGCTCGCCCGTTCCGGGCTCACCCTCACCGTGCCGCCGGACCGTTCGGTGCTCGAAACCGTGGAGGAGGCCGGCGTCACGGTCGACTTCTCCTGCCGGGAAGGCACGTGTGGCACCTGCGAGACCGACGTACTGGACGGCACGCCCGACCACCGCGACTCGCTGTTGACCGAGGACGAACGCGCCGCCGGCGACACCATGCTCATCTGCGTCTCCCGCTCGTGCGGGCCCCGTCTCGTCCTCGATCTCTGACGCCGATCGCCTCTCGCTCACCAGACCCGCTCACCAGAAAGGACGGACCCCGGATGGATCCCGTCACCCGTCTCGGCGTCGTCGGATGCGGCCTCATGGGCTCCGGCATCGCCGAAGTCGCCGCCCGCAGCGGCATCGACGTCCGTGTCGCCGAGGCCACGCATGACGCGGTCGAGGCAGGCCGCCGCCGACTCACCGCCTCCCTCGACCGAGGTCTGCGGCGTGGCAAGCTCAGCGAGGAACAACGAGACCAGACCCTCGCCCGGCTCTCCTTCACCCGTGACCTCGGTGACATGGCCGACCGCCAGTTCGTCATCGAGGCCGTCGCCGAGAACCGCGACATCAAGACCGGTGTCCTGCGCGACCTGGACAAGGCGATCGAAGACCCTGCGGCGGTCCTGGCCACCAACACCTCCTCGATCCCCGTCGTCGATCTCGCCGTCGTCACCGATCGGCCCGAACGGGTCATCGGCCTGCACTTCTTCAACCCCGTCCCCGTGCAGCAGTTGGTCGAGGTCATTCCCTCCCTCGTCACCGGCGCGGACACGGTGAGGCGGACCCGCGGCTTCGCCGAGCAGCTGGGCAAACAGGCCATCCAGGCGCCCGACCGTTCCGGCTTCGTCGTCAACGCCCTCCTCGTGCCCTACCTGCTCAGCGCGGTACGGATGGTGGAGTCGGGCTCGGCGCGGCCGGACGACATCGACCGGGGCATGGAACTCGGGTGCGCGCACCCCATGGGGCCGTTGCGCCTGCTCGACCTCATCGGCCTCGACACCGCCCAGGCCGTGGCCGAGTCGATGTACGAGGAGTACAAGGAGCCGCTGTACGCACCGCCCGCCCTCCTGCGCCGGATGGTCGCCGCGGGGCACCTCGGACGCAAGAGCGGTCGCGGGTTTCACACCTACGACAGCTGAACAAGATCCGGACGCCGAGGTCGGGTTCGACCTCGGCGTCCGGATGTGCATTGCCGTCCCGGTGAGGTGATCAGTCCGGTCCGAGCAGGTGGGGGTCCGGTCCGGTTCGGTCCGGTGACCTCCCGCCCGGCGGAACGGTCAGGCGGCGTGGCAGAGGACCGCGGGGCCGGCCGGGGCCGCGGTGCGGGCCACGGTCGCCCGCACGGGAAGGGCTGTGCCCGCGGTGGGCGCGGCCTGCGAGCGGTTCCTCGCGAAGACGAGGAGGCGCAGCACCGTGAATCGCGCTACACCGGCGAATGCGGAGGCGGACAGGTAGACGACCTGCTCGAGGACCGCACCGGGCGCCGCCACCAGCTGCTGCAGGAGCAGCATTGCCGCACAGGTGACCGCGTAGGCGATCGCTGCGGACCCGGCCGACTGCGCATGCTGGCGCCAGGTCGCGCGCCCGCCCCCGAAGGTGAACCGGGCGTGCAACTCGGTGGCGAGGAGCGTGGAGACCACGGTGATCAGGGCGTTGGCCAGAGCCCAGGGAATCCAGGAGGCGAGGGCCGCCACGGCGACGCTTGAGGCGATCCCCACCCCACCGCCGAGGAGCACGAAGCGGGCGAAGGCGGTGAAGGCCGCGGGCGCCGCCTGCTCCTGGCTGTGTGCTGACTCCATGATCCGACCCCTTCGATGACTCACTCAGCGAAACGCGCACCCCCGGCCTGCGAGACCAGGGGTGCGCCGTCAATGACGCCACTATGGCACATCTCTGGCACCACTGCGAGCCCAAAATGGCGCCCCAGCAGTGAAGCCACAGCGCACCGGATGACCCGGACGACACCGGCAGGTGTCACTGACGCCATTCCGCGCACCCAGAGAACACGGCCCACCAGGCAGCGGCACCACCCGGGGTTGCATGTGGCACAGGTTTGGTGCCACCATGGCGTCATGGACCTCACCCCGTATGTCGACTCCCTCCGCCGCGAACTCGCGGTGGCCGCCGAAGCCGGCGGCGAAGAAGCCCGCGAGCTGGCCGAGAGGCTCACCGCTCCCCTGGAGTCGGCCACCCGTCTGACCATGCTCAACATGCTCTCCGCCGCGATGGACGAGATCACCCGTGAACTCGCCCCCGGCTCGGTCGACGTACGACTGCGCGGGCTCGACCCCGACTTCGTGGTGACACCGCCGCCCACCTATGGCGGTGCCCCCGCTGAGCCGGCCGCGCCCGCCGAAGCATTCAGGGCCCCGGTCCCGGCCGACGGCGACGACGGGGGCACGGCCCGCGTCAACCTGCGTCTGCCGGCCCACCTCAAGACTCGCGCCGAGGAGGCCGCCACCCGCGAGGGCCTGTCGGTCAACGCGTGGCTGGTGCGCGCCGTGTCGGCCGCGGTCGACGGCGGCACCCGGCCGCGTACGACGGAGAAGGCCCAGACCGTCGGACAGAGCTTCACGGGCTGGGTGCGCTAGCCGCGCTCCCCGCCCACACCCCAAAAAAACCAGCACCGCACCCACACCACGTCCCACCAGCGGGGACGACCCAATGACTCAAGAGGACGGGACAGCCATGCCTTCTTTCGACACTCCCGAAGCGATCTCGGTCACGGCGCGCGTGGAGGCCGGTTCCATCCAGTTCACCGCGGGCGACCGCCTCGACACGGTCGTCGATGTGCGGCCCCGCGACCCGAAGAAGGACCTGGACGTACGGGCGGCCGAGCAGACCGAGGTCACGTACGCGGGCGGCGTCCTGACCGTCAGGACGCCCAAGGGCAATCTGCTCGGGCTCGGCCGCACGGGCACCGTGGACGTGATGGTCGAGTTGCCCGCGGAGTCGCGCATCGACATGACCGGCGCCTGGGCCCAGGTGCTGGGCGAGGGCCGGCTCGGCGAGGTCCACGTGAAGACCTCGTCCGGGGACGTCCGCCTCGACACGACGGGCCCGCTCCAGCTGACCGCGTCGCACGGCTCGATCACCGTGGACCGGGTCGAGGGCCGGGCCGAGATCACCACCAGCTCCGGCAGCCTGCGCGTCGGCCTCCTCGACGGCCCCGCCGTCCTGAAGAACTCACACGGCACCACGACGGTCGACGCCGCGACCGGCGAGCTGCGGGTGAGCGGCGCCAACGGCGACATCGAGATCCGTCGCGCCGAGGACTCCGTCACCGCCACCACCGCCCACGGCACCCTGCGGGTGGGCGAAGTGGCCCGTGGCACCGTCCAGTTGGAGACCAACCACGGCGCCATCGACGTCGGCGTCCGCGAGGGCACGGCCGCCTGGCTCGACGTCAGCTCCGGCTCGGGCCAGGTGCGCAACACGCTCACCGCGTCCGAGACCCCGGAACAGACCGACGACACCGTCAAGATCCGCGCCCGCACCAAGTACGGCAACATCGACGTCCGCCGCGCCAGGGCCTGAGCACCACATCGTCAACGAGCTCCTACCCCACTCACTTCACCTTCGATCGGAGGGCCCCATGCCTTCATCTGTCATGCCCACGCCCAGGCGGCGGGGCGACGGTCCGCAGTCGCCCGCCGCCGTCTCCACCGTCGGTCTGCGCAAGTCGTACGGCGGCAAGACCGTCCTCGACGGCATCGATCTGCACATCCCGGCCGGGACGGTGTTCGCGCTGCTCGGACCGAACGGCGCCGGCAAGACCACCGCCGTGAAGATCCTTTCCACGCTCATCACCGCCGACGGCGGACAGGCACAGGTCGCGGGCCACGATGTCGCCACGTCACCGGACGGCGTGCGCGCCGCGATCGGTGTCACCGGGCAGTTCTCCGCCGTGGACGGGCTGATCACCGGTGAGGAGAACATGCTCCTGATGGCGGACCTGCACCACCTGCCCAAGGCCGAGGGGCGGCGGGTCGCCGCCGAACTGCTGGAACGGTTCGACCTCACCGAGGCCGCCAAGAAGCCCGCCTCCACCTACTCCGGCGGCATGAAGCGCCGCCTCGACATCGCCATGACCCTGGTCGGCAGCCCGCGGATCATCTTCCTCGACGAGCCCACCACCGGCCTCGACCCGCGCTCCCGCCACAACATGTGGCAGATCATCCGCGAACTGGTCTCCGACGGCGTCACCGTCTTCCTCACCACCCAGTACCTGGAGGAGGCCGACGAACTCGCCGACCGCATCGCCGTGCTGAATGACGGCAGGATCGCCGCCGAGGGCACCGCCGACGAGCTGAAGCGGCTGATCCCCGGCGGGCACGTCCGGCTCCGCTTCACCGACCCGGCCGCATACCGGTCCGCTGCCTCCGCCCTGCGCGAGGCCACCCCGGACGACGAGGCGCTCGCGCTCCAGATCCCCAGCGAAGGCAGCCAGCGCGAGCTGCGCTCCCTGCTCGACTGGCTGGACGCCGCCGGCGTGGAGGCCGATGAGCTGACCATGCACTCCCCCGACCTCGACGACGTGTTCTTCGCCCTGACCGGCGGAGCCGACCGAACCGACAAGAAAGGTGAGGCCGTCCGATGAGCTCCCCCCTGGCTCCCGCCCGCCCGACCCGGATCTCGCTCGCCGTGCGGGACTCGAGCACGATGCTGCGCCGCAACCTGCTGCACGCGCGCCGCTACCCCTCTCTCACCCTGAACCTGCTGCTCACACCGATCGTCCTGCTGCTGCTGTTCGTCTATGTCTTCGGTGACGTGATGAGCGCGGGCATCGGCGGTGGCGGCGCCGACCGCTCGGAGTACATCGCGTATCTCGTCCCGGGCATCCTGCTGATGACCATCGGCGGCACCCTGGTCGGCACCGCAGTGTCCGTCTCCATGGACATGACCGAGGGCATCACCGCCCGCTTCCGCACCATGGCGATCCACCGCGGCTCCGTGCTCATCGGACACGTCATCGGCAGCGTGCTCCAGTCGGTCATCAGCGTGGTCCTCGTCGGCGCCGTCGGTGTGGCCATCGGCTTCCGCTCCACGGACGCCTCGGCCCTGGAGTGGATCGCGGCTCTCGGGCTCCTCGCGCTGTTCGCCCTGGCGTTCACCTGGATCGCGGTCGGGATGGGCATGGTCAGCCCCAGCGCCGAGGCAGCCAGCAACAACGCGCTGCCGCTGGTCTTCCTGCCGCTCATCTCCAGCGCCTTCGTGCCGGTCGACGCAATGCCGGGCTGGTTCCAGCCGATCGCCGAGTACCAGCCCTTCACGCCCGCCATCGAGACCCTGCGCGGGCTGCTGCTCGGCACCGAGATCGGCAACAACTGGTGGATCACGATCGTCTGGTGCGTGGGCCTCGCGGCGCTCGGCTACCGCTGGTCGAAGGCGGTGTTCGACCGCGACCCGAAGTGACCGCGCGAACTGCCTTCGACAGCTCGTCCCGCCCGCGGGCGGTGTACTCCGGCACTGCGTCGGTGTACACCGCCCCGTAACGCCATCAGCTCTTCGAAACGAGTTCCTTGAGCGCGACGTTGAGTTCGAGGACGTTCACCCGGGGCTCGCCGATGAAGCCAAGGGTGCGGCCCTCGGTGTGGTCGTCGACCAGCTTCTGCACCTGGGCCACGGAGACGCCGTTCTTCTCGGCGATCCGGTGGACCTGGATGTCCGCGTACTGCGGGGAGATGTCCGGGTCGAGGCCAGAGCCGGAGGAGGTCACCGCGTCGGCGGGCACGTCGGAGGGCTTGACCGTGTAGCCGTTCACGGAGTTGTCCTCTATGACGGCCTTCTTGGCGGCGGTCACCCAGCCGATCAGGTCCCTGTTGTCCGCGGACCGGTTGGTCGCGCCGGACAGGATCAGCTTGTACTGGGTGTTGACGCTGTTGGTGCCGAGTCCGTTCTGCGGGCGCCCCTGGAACCACTTCAGGTCGGGCCCCGGGGTCTCCTGGCCCTTCTTCAGCGGCAAGTTGTACGACTGCCCGATCAGGGACGAGCCGACGACCTTGCCGTCCGCCTTGATCTCGGAGCCGTTGGCCTGGTCGCTGAACAGCCCCTGAGCGATACCGGTCACCACCAGCGGGTAGATGACGCCGGTCACCAGGGTCAGCACGAGGAGGGCGCGCAGGCCCGCCCAGAGCAACCGAACGGTGTTGGTTACGGAGTAGTTCATGGCCTCTAGCCGATCCCGGGGATGAGGGAGATGAGCAGGTCGATGAGCTTGATGCCGACGAAGGGGGCGACCAGGCCGCCGATGCCGTAGATCGTGAGGTTGCGGCGGAGCATCTTGTCCGCGCTGACGGGCCGGTACTGCACACCCCTCAGCGACAGCGGCACCAGCGCGATGATGATCAGCGCGTTGAAGATGACGGCGGACAGGATCGCGGAGTCCGGCGAGGCCAGACCCATGATGTTGAGCTTGTCCAGGCCCGGGTAGACCGCAGCGAACAGCGCCGGGATGATCGCGAAGTATTTCGCGACGTCGTTGGCGATGGAGAACGTGGTCAACGCGCCCCGGGTGATGAGCAGTTGCTTGCCGATCTCGACGATCTCGATCAGCTTGGTCGGATTGGAGTCGAGGTCGACCATGTTGCCGGCCTCCTTCGCGGCCGACGTACCCGTGTTCATCGCGACGCCGACGTCCGCCTGGGCGAGCGCGGGCGCGTCGTTGGTGCCGTCGCCGGTCATCGCGACGAGTTTGCCGCCCGCCTGCTCCCGCCTGATGAGGGCCATCTTGTCCTCGGGGGTGGCCTCCGCGAGGAAGTCGTCGACGCCGGCCTCCTCGGCGATGGCCTTGGCCGTCAGCGGGTTGTCACCGGTGATCATGACGGTCTTGATGCCCATGCGCCGCAGCTCGTCGAACCGCTCCCGCATGCCCTCCTTGACGACGTCCTTGAGATGGATGACGCCCAACACCCGGGCGCCGTCGGTGTCCTCGACCGCGACGAGCAGAGGCGTGCCGCCCGCCTCGGAGATCCGGTCGGTGAGCGCGCCGGCATCCTCGGACACTTCGCCGCCCTGCTCCCGGACCCAGGCGACGACCGAACCGGCCGCGCCCTTGCGGATCTTGCGCCCGTCGACGTCCACGCCGGACATCCGGGTCTGTGCGGTGAACGCGATCCACTCGGCGTCGGTCAACTCGCCCTGGTGGCGCTCGCGCAGGCCGTGATTCTCCTTCGCGAGTACGACGATGGAGCGGCCCTCGGGCGTCTCGTCTGCCAGCGACGACAGCTGGGCGGCGTCGGCCAGTTCGGCCTCCGTCGTCCCGCTCACCGGCACGAACTCGGACGCCTGCCGGTTGCCCAGCGTGATGGTGCCGGTCTTGTCGAGCAGCAGGGTCGACACGTCACCGGCGGCCTCGACCGCCCGGCCGGACATGGCCAGCACGTTGCGCTGCACGAGCCGGTCCATGCCGGCGATGCCGATCGCGGAGAGCAGCGCGCCGATGGTGGTGGGGATGAGACAGACCAGCAGCGCGACCAGCACGACCATCGTGAGGTGGGTGCCCGCGTAGTCGGCGAACGGCGGCAGGGTCGCCACCGCGAGCAGGAAGACGATCGTGAGCGAGGCGAGCAGGATGTTCAGCGCGATCTCGTTCGGCGTCTTCTGCCGGGCCGCGCCCTCGACCAGGTTGATCATCCGGTCGATGAAGGTCTCGCCCGGCTTCGTCGTGATCTTGATGACGATGCGGTCGGACAGGACCTTCGTGCCACCGGTCACCGCGGACCGGTCGCCGCCGGACTCCCGGATGACGGGCGCCGACTCGCCGGTGATCGCCGACTCGTCGACACTCGCGACGCCCTCGACGACGTCACCGTCGCCGGGAATGATGTCGCCGGCCTCGCAGACGACCAGGTCACCGATCCGCAGCTCGGTGCCGGGCACCTGCTCCTCGGACTCCCCCACGAGCCGTCGGGCCACCGTGTCGGTCTTGGCCTTGCGCAGGGTGTCCGCCTGCGCCTTGCCACGGCCCTCGGCGACCGCCTCGGCCAGGTTGGCGAAGACCACCGTCAGCCACAGCCAGGCGCTGATCGTCCAGCCGAACCAGTCACCCGGGTCCTTGAAGGAGAAGACGGTGGTCAGCACCGAGCCGATCCACACCACGAACATCACGGGTGACTTGACCATCACTCGCGGGTCGAGCTTGCGACAGGCGTCCGGCAGCGACTTCAGCAGCTGCTTGGGATCGAAGAGGCCCGCGCCGACACGGCTCTCCTTGTGACCGGTGGGGACGTCCTGGTGGGGTGGGCGGGTAGGGGTGGCTGTGGACATCGAGTCCTCTTGCTTCTGCGTGTTTGTCGTCATGACGCCAGCCCCTCGGCGAGCGGACCCAACGCGAGGGCCGGGAAGTAGGTCAGACCGGTGATGATCAGGATCGCGCCCACCAGCAGGCCGGTGAACAGGGGCTTCTCGGTGCGGAGTGTGCCCGCGGTGGCGGGCACCGGCTTCTGCTCGGCGAGCGAACCGGCCAGCGCCAGCACGAACACCATCGGCAGGAAACGGCCCAGCACCATGGCCAGCCCCAGCGTGCTGTTGAACCACTGGGTGTCCGCGTTCAGACCGGCGAAGGCCGAACCGTTGTTGTTCGCGGCCGAGCTGTAGGCGTACAGGATCTCGGAGAATCCGTGCGCACCGCTGTTGGTCATCGAGTGGCCCGGGGTGGGCAGGGCCATCGCGGCGGCGGTGAGGATGAGCACCAGCGCCGGGGTGATGAGGATGTAGCAGGCCGCGAACTTGATCTCGCGGGTGCCGATCTTCTTACCCAGGTACTCGGGCGTGCGGCCGACCATGAGACCGGCGATGAACACCGCGATGATCGCCATGACCAGCATGCCGTAGAGCCCGGAGCCGGTGCCGCCGGGCGCGATCTCGCCCAGCTGCATGCCCAGCATGGTGATCCCGCCGCCCAGGCCGGTGAACGAGGAGTGGAAGGAGTCCACCGCGCCGGTCGAGGTGAGCGTGGTCGACACCGCGAAGATCGACGAGGCGCCGACCCCGAACCGGGTCTCCTTGCCCTCCATCGCTCCCCCGGCGATCTGGAGCGCCGGACCGTGGTGTGCGAACTCGGTCCACATCATCAGCGCGATGAACCCGACCCAGATGGTGGCCATGGTGGCGAGGATCGCGTAGCCCTGCCTGAGGGAGCCGACCATGATGCCGAAGGTGCGGGTCAGCGCGAACGGGATGACCAGCAGCAGGAAGATCTCGAAGAGGTTGGTGAAGGGGGTCGGGTTCTCGAAGGGGTGGGCGGAGTTGGCGTTGAAGTAGCCGCCGCCGTTGGTTCCGATCTCCTTGATGGCCTCCTGCGAGGCGACCGCGCCGCCGTTCCACTGCTGGTGGCCGCCCATGCTGTGCCCACTGAAGAATTGCCCGACCTCGTGGATGCCGGAAAAGTTCTGGATGGCGCCGCAGGCGACCAGGACGATCGCGGCGACGACGGAGAGCGGCAGCAGGATGCGGGTCACACCGCGCACCAGGTCCGACCAGAAGTTGCCCAGCTCGCCGGTGCGGGAGCGCGCGAACCCTCGTACGAGCGCCACCGCCACGGCGATACCGACGGCCGCCGAGACGAAGTTCTGCACCGCGAGCCCGGCGGTCTGCACGACGTGGCCCATGGCCTGCTCGCCGTAGTACGACTGCCAGTTGGTGTTGGTGACGAAGGACGCGGCGGTGTTGAACGCCTGGTCGGGGTCGATCGCCTTGAAGCCGAGCGAGCCGGGCAGGTGGCCCTGGAGCCGCTGGAGCAGGTAGAGGAAGACGACACTCACGGCCGAGAAGGCCAGGACACCGCGCAGGTAGGCCGGCCAGCGCATCTCGGTGTTCGGGTCGGCGCCGATGCCCTTGTAGATCCACTTCTCGACGCGCCAGTGCTTGTCGGAGGAGTAGACCCTGGCCATGTAGGTGCCGAGGGGGACGTAGGCGAGCGCCAGCGCCGCTATGAGCGCGAGCAGCTGGAGCACGCCGGCGAGTACGGGACCCATGCTGTGTCTCAGAACCTCTCGGGGAAGATCAGCGCGAGGACGAGATAGCCCAGCATGGCGACGGCCACGATCAGGCCGACGACGTTTTCGGCGGTCACAGCTTCGTCACCCCCTTGGCGACGAGTGCCACCAGCGCGAAGACCGCGACTGTGGTGACGACGAAGGCCAGATCGGCCATCGCGAACTCCTGGAGTGAGGTTCGGGTGGAACGGACGATTAGAGGAAAACGCCCTTCCGGCCCGATTCCGCGGTCGTTGACGCCTCTCTTACGGCGGCCCCCCCACCTTTGACGGGACTCATACGCCGCGGGACGTTCTGCAGCAGCCGCTGCCACAGCAGGGGCTTCTCACGACGGAACCCGACCTGCCCGCCCTGCGGGAACGTGCCGCACGTGACGTCGACGTAAGCCGGGAAACTCTCAGAAGAGGGGCCAGTTGCGCAGAGCGGCGTCAGCCAGCGCCGGGAGTTCGTCGCGGCCGACACCGCTCGCGGCCTGGACGGCGATGCCGTAGGCGAAGGTGGTGACGTAGCGGGCCAGCAGTCCCGGATCGGTCTGCGGGGGCAGATCGCCTTCGTCGACGGCTCGGACCACCGCTACGGACCTCACCGCGGCATTCGGAGTCGGAAGGACGCCGGAGGAGCGCGCCGTTCAGGCAGTGCGATAGTCGACAGGCATATGCCAGCAGTACCACCCCCTCGATGGACGGCACACCACTGCGGCATTCGACGTACCGGTCATCACCCTGTCGACAGGGACTGACGTACGACATACAGGTGAGCGAATTCCAAGCAAAAAGATACACAGGAGACACTCCCGCCACACCCGCACCATAGACACCAACCGCGACCTGCTCGCCTTCGGGGCTCCCCGCAGAAAGTTCAACGGAACACCCATCCACCGCCCGGACACCCGCATAACGTGCGGTGACCCGAACCGCGCCCCCACCGCGCTAGGAGTTTTGGGATGTCCTACGACCGCTCGGAATTATCCCTGTCGCACCGGCACAACGGACGGGTCCCCTCCGCGCACCGGCCGCCGTGGTCCAGCTACCACCGCGCCCTGCGCGTCCTGCGCCGCGCCTGCCGGTGGCAGCGGCGCGTGGCCACCCTCGCCGCCCTCGGTTACTTCGCCGCCTTCCTCACCCTCACCGTCGAGGCCCCCGCCCTGATGGCTCGCCCGGCCCTCGGCGAACTTCCCACCGGCCTGCTGCTCGCCGTCGTACAGATCCCCGTCACCTGGCTCGCCGTCCTGCTCTTCGAGTACTCGGCACGGCGATTCGTCGATCCCCTGGCCCGCAGGGTCAGCCGCTACGCGCCACCGGCCGACGACGACGGACGGGCACAGGCATGACCGACCTCGGCGGCTCCGCGCAGTCCTGGTCCCTGGTCGCGTTCTGCAGCGTCGTCACCCTCACGCTCCTGCTGTGCGTCCTGACCGGCCCCGACCGCGACGACCTGGAGGAGTTCTACACCGGCTACCGAACACTGTCCCCGCTGCGCAACGGCCTGGCGGTCGCCGGCGACTACATCTCCGCCGCGACCGTGCTCACCATCGGCGGGGTCATCGCCCTGTGCGGCTACGACGGAGTCGTCCTGGCCCTGAGCACGCTGCTGTCCCTGCTGCTGCTGATGTTCCTGCTCGCCGAACCCCTGCACAACACCGGCCGGTTCACCATGGGCGACGCACTGAGCCGACGTGTCCCCGGGCGGGCCGTGCGCATCACCGCGTGTGCGGTGACCCTGCTGTCGCTGATCCCGATGATGATCGTGCAACTGGCGGGCGTGGGACAGCTGCTGGCGTTCATCCTGGGCTTCTCCGACCGTGCCATGCAGACCGGCTGCATCGCCGGCGCCGGCATCCTGATGATCAGTTACGCCGCCCTGGGCGGGATGAGGGGGACCGCGCTGATCCAGATCATCAAGACGGTGATGCTCCTCGGATCCGGCCTCGTGGTCGCCGTACTCGTCCTCGCCACTTTCGGCTGGCACCCGGGCACGCTGGTCGACACCGCCGCACAGCGCAGCGGGACCGGTCAGGCGTTCCTTCAGTACGGCCTGCAGTTCGCGGACGGGCCGCACCCCGGACTGGACATGGTCAGCACACAGGTCGCCATCGTGCTCGGCGGCGCCTGCCTGCCACACGTCACCATGCGGATGTACACCGCGGGCAACGCCCGCCAGGTACGGCGCACGATGTCCTGGGCGGTGTCCTCGGTCGCCCTGTTCATGCTGGTGATCACCGTCATCGGCCTCGGCGCCACCGCACTGGTCGGCCGCGAGCGGATCACGGCCGCCGACCCGCACGGCAGCACCGCCTACCTGCTGGGCGCCCGTGCCGTGTTCGGCCCCGACGTCTCCCGCACCGAGAGCCTGGTGTTCAGCACCGTCACCACGGCGATCTTCCTGACCCTCCTGGCGTCCGTCGCCGGGATGACGCTCGCCTGCGCCAACTCCCTGGCGCACGACGTCGCGGCCTCCCGGCACAGTGGGATGCCGGCCCTGCGGGAGATGACCCTGGCGAGGGCCGGCGCGCTGATCGTGGGCGTACCGGTGGTGCTGCTGGCGGCCGTGGCCCAGCACCGCAGCCTTCAGCCGCTGGCCACCCTGTCCTTCTGCATGGGCGCCTCCGCCATCGCGCCCGCGCTGGTCTACTCGCTGTTCTGGCGACGCTTCGGCAAGGCCGGGCTGCTCGGCACGCTGGTCGGCGGTTCGGTCGCCGTCCTCGTACTGATGTCGGGCACCCGGCTCGTCTCCGGCTCCCCGGCATCAGCGTTCCCGGAAGCCGACCTGAACTGGTTCCCCTTCACCACCACCGCCCTGGTCTCCGTACCGGTCGGCTTCGCCTGCGGCTGGCTGGGCACCGTCCTGAGCGGACGCCGCAGCGCCCGTCGTGCACGCGAACGGTACGCCGGCATCGAGCAACTGATCCTCGCCGGACCTCCGCAGCGCCGCCCGAGCTGGAGCGACAACGACTAGAACTCAGTTGGTTCCGGGTGTCGAGAATGTGGCGCCGGCTCCGTCCCAGGTATGACCGACCCCAACGAGCCGTCGGCCGGACCGAGAAGGACAACGGAGGAACAACCGTGGACACGAACGAGATCACCGAGGTTCTGAACCGACCGATCAGCCAGGAGCTGCTGGCTCGCGATGTGACCCGCTTGGCGTACGTCGCCAAGGACGGCACACCCCGCAACGTCCCGATCGCGTTCGTCTGGAACGGCTCGGAGATCGTCATGTGCACCACGAAGAACGCCCCGAAGCTGCCGGCCTTGCGCGAGAACCCGGCGGTCGCCCTGACGATCGACACCGAGGTGCACCCGCCCAAGATCCTTCTCATCCGGGGTCGGGTGGAGCTGGACTTCGTCGACGGCATCCCGGACGAGTATCTCCAGCCGACCAGTACCTACGACATGACCCCCGAGCAACGGGTCGAGTGGGAGGCGGAGGTGCGTTCGCTCTACCACGACGGCATGGTCCGGATCGTCGTGACACCGACCTGGGCAAAGCTGATCGACTTCGAGACGACCCTGCCGAGCGCGGTCGAGGAACTGGTCCGGCAGCGGGAGGAGCGTCAGCGGGCCTGAGCACAGACACGGTGACGCGCCTCTGCTGCCCGTGCCTCGCGAGGCACGGGCAGCAGAATCCGGGACCCACTTCCCCTATACGGCTGTCAGCCGCACGTCAGTGTGGGTACCGCCCAGTCGCCGTGGTCGTTGCCGTTGCCGTCGCCTCCGTCGCCGACCTTGAGGTCGATCACCTGGGCGCCGCTGACGTCGACGTCGATGGGGACGGCGGCCTGGCGGCCGCGGATCGTCGGCGTGGTCATCAGCGTCTTGCCGTCGGCGATCACGGAGAACGTCACCGTTCCCGCGCCACCCGTCTCGTCGTCGACGCCCACTTCCGCCGTCAACCGCGAGCAGTTTCCTGCGAGGTAGAGCTGGACGTCGCTGAGCGCATTCGTGCCGATGCCCTTGGCGTACCCCACTCCGCCGATACTGATCGCACGGCCGTCCCCGGCCGCCTGCTCGCCGACGCTGCTGTCACGCTCCACCGGCCCCCATCCGTTGGTGGAGGACAGGAACGGCAGGTCGCTCACAGCGGTCGTCCCGGCCGGCGGCGCCGGTGGTATCCCGCCGATGATCCGCTCGTCGACACCAGTGGCCTGCTGTCCGTTCTGCAGGTAGTGCACCGTGGTGGTCAGTGCCGAGGCGGAGGGCAGATCACCGGTCGGTGGCTGGACCTGCCACGTGAAGGTGGCCGATCCGCCCGGCTGCAGGCGCTTGAGGGACACCGGGCTCGTGGCGCTCACGCTCCAGCCGTCGGGTGCGGAGAGCGAGGCCGTCAGCCGGGACGCGGGCGGTGCGCCCTTCGGCACCCGCACGGTCGTCCGGGCCGTGAAGGCCTCTCCCGGCTGAGCGGTATCGGGCACGTCCAGGGTGACGCCCGCTCCCGGACGCTTCGGCATCGCGTACTTCCGGGGGTCGTAGCGTGGGCTGTCGTTCTGCGCCACGCGCAGGGAAGAGGCGTAGCTGCCGTAGTCGGTGAGGGAAACCTTGCCGAGGCCGCCGGTGCTGCCGTCCAGGTTCCACACGGCGATGGCGATGCTGTTGCGGCCGTTCGGGTTCAGGATTCCGTTGGGGACGGGGAACGTGTGCTGCGGGCCGAGGTAGTTGACGTAGTTGCCGACCTGCCAGCCGTTCACGAAGAGCGTGGCACGGTACTTGCGGGACGGGTCGTCGGTGAACGTCAGGCCGAGTGAGGTGTCCTGGCCGCGGGGCAGGTCCAGAGTGGCATCGGTGCGATACCAGGACACCCCCGGGCGGGTGTCGGTCGTCGGCAGGGTGACCCGGTTCCACTTGCCGTCCGGGTAACCCGGGAGGGACCAGCCCGCCCGCTCGCCGTACAGGCCGCCCGTCGAGAGCGGGCCGCGCACCGTGTCCTGCAGGTCCTCGCCACCGCGTACGCCCTGAAGGCGCCAGGTGACGGAGGTCAGCGGGGCTCCGACCAGGGAGGCACTGGTCAGGCCGCGCGCGGTCTTGTTGCCGTTGGTGGAGTTGTAGTCCTCCTCGTGCCCCATGTTCACGGTGAGCACGGAGAGGACGTTGTCGCCCTCGGTCTTGACCGAACCGGCCGGGAAGGTGAAGTCGGCGCTGCCCGTGGTCGAGCTGCCCAGGAAGGTGCCGTTGAGCCAGGCGGAGAAGGCCTGTGCGCCTCCGCCGGAGTCCGAGACCAGGTGGATGCCGGTCTCCTTGCCAGTGGCGCGGAAGCGGCCGCGGTACCAGGTGTTGCCGGTGTGGAAGCCGTAGTCGTCCGCGTAGAGCACCGGCAGCTTGTTGATGCCGGAGACGCTGTTGGTGGTCGTCCTGTCGGCCACCTGCCAGCTGGTGTCGTCGAAGCCGGGGGCCGCTTCGGGGGACTCCTCGGCGTGCTTCCAGTTCGTGAGGGCCGGCAGGTGTATCGCGGCGGCCGTCGGGATCGTGCCGGTCAGGCTCCGGGTGTCGGTGGCCCGGGTGTCCACCGGCCGGCCGTTCCAGGTGACGCGGGCCGCGGAGGTGAACACCTCGATGTTCTTGTCGTCGGCGTTGTCGCCGGTGAGCGCCACCGTACGGCCGCCGTTCAGGCTGGTCGCCGTCCGCAGCAGGTGCGTGCCGCGCACCAGGACCGGACCGGTCGCGGTGTCCTGACGCCAGAACGTCTTCGCGGTGGCCTTGTCGCCCACGAGCAGCAGCAGCGGGCGCTGTCCGGCGCCGCTGACGTTGATCCGGATCAGGCCCTTGTGGGTGTAGTTCAGCCGCAGGTCACCGGTGGCCTGGTCCCAGGTGCTCGTGACGGTGCCGCCGCTGGTGGTCACCGTGGGCCTGGAGGAGTAGCGCAGGACGGTTTCGCCGTCGCTGTCCGGGTCGCCGTAGAGCACGGCGAGGTCCCGGTCGCCGATGGTCGCCCCGGTCATGATCTCCGAGGTCGAGTACTGCAACTGCGCTTCCCCGAGACGGTAGTTCGCCACGATCACGTGCGAGTCGCGTCCGTCGAGCGTGATCGCGGTGCCCGGCTGCTGGGGGACGACCGGGTAGGTCGGCTGCGCGGCGGCGTCACCTGTGGGCACGTCGATGGCGTCGATGGCCACGTAGTTGTCGGTGGACCCCGAGCTGTGGCTCCCGGAGACGACGATCTTCAGCGTGTGCGCCCCGGCCGCCAGGCCGGTCTTCTGGAAGACCACCGCCTGGTTCTCGCTGCCGGAGTCGTCGACCGTCGCCACCTTGGTGCCGTCAAGGTAGACGTCGGCGTTGCCGTGGTTGTTCGTCTTCGAGCCGATCCAGCGGATCGCGGTGCCGTCGAAGGGGACGGTGACCGAGTCACCGGCCTTGTTGGAGAACGACTCGGTCTTCTTGTAGTCGCCTCCGGTGTAGCTCTGGTTGGCCACGTGCGACCACGAACCGGCGTACTGGAGCGCGGAGTCCGGGTCGTCCCAGGTGTAGCTGGTGTCCCCGGCCGGCTGGGCGTTGAAGTCCAGCGAGATGTGAGTCCTGTCGACCGCCGTGGACGTGGAGTTGCCGTGCCGCAGCACATGGAACTGCGTCTTGGTGTCCGGGTTCATCCGGGCGGTGTCGACGACCGCGGAGTCGTCCGGTGGCGTGGTCCTGATCGCGTCGGTCTTGGTCAGCGGGGCCACCGACTGGGTGAAGTACCCGATCAGTTTGTCCTCGTCGTACTTCGGATCGAGCTGGCGGGTCTCGCGGATCGCGGCTCCGTAGTCGTACGACGTGTAGTTCTGCGGCATGCTCAGCCAGCCCCAGTTGGTGCCGCCGTAGGTCATGTAGAAGCTCTGCGCGGTCGCGCCGACCGCGATGTTCTGCTTGTAGAAGACGTTGGCGAACTGATCGTTGATGAGCTCGGCGCACTTGTCGTAACCCGGACCACCCCAGGGATCGAAGGCGCCGCCCTGGAACTCCGGGGAGTAGAGCGGCTTGCCGGCGGGGTGGTCGTAGCTGATGTCGGGGACACCGTTCCACTTCGAGGGGTTCGAGCAGTCGAAGCCCTGCGGATAGGAGTCCGGGCCGTCCACGTCCAGGGCGCCGGCACCGGAGTTGAAGGTGCCGTTGTTGTTGCCGGTCAGCGGCACGGTGATGCCGTCGGCGCGGGCCTTGTCCTCGAGGTGCTGCATGTAGGAGCGGGCGGCGGCGGAGCCGTTGTAGTACTCGTTCTCGACCTGGTAGGCGATGACCGACCCGGTGCCGTTGGTGAGTTGATGCCGGGCGATAATTTTGTCGATCTGCGTCAGCCACTCGTCGGCGTACTTGAGGAACCGCGGGTCGTCGCTGCGGTTGTTCTCGGCCTTCGTGGTCAGCCAGCCGGGCAGGCCGCCGCTGTCGACCTCCGCGTTGATGTACGGCGCGGGGCGCGCGATCACGTAGAGCCCGGCTTCCTCGGCCATGTCGAGGAGCTTGTCGACGTCACGCACCCCGGTGAAGTCGTACACGCCCGGCTTGGGCGAGTGGTAGCCCCAGTCGAAGTACAGGGAGGTGGAGTTGAAGCCGGCGGCCTTCATCTTCTGGAAGATGTCCCGCCACAGGTCCGGGCTCGGAAGCCGGAAGTAGTGGAACTCGCCGGACCAGAGGTAGGTCCGCTTGCCGTCGACGAGGAACGAGTAGCCGTCGAGAGTCACCGTGTGCGCCTGGGCGTTGGCGGCGGATGCGGCGGCGGGTGCCGGCCCGTCCGCCTCCCGCGCCGCGGCGGGCGCGGCCATGCCCACGGCCAGGGCGATGGTCGCGGCCGTCGCGATGGCCGCCCTCCACCACCCACGGCGACCGGGTCTCGCAGCCTCTGAATCGATCGGATTACCCCACACTGCGGCCTCCCTATCGCCTGAGCAATCAGCATCAAACAGACTCAGGCAAAGTCGAACAGTAGGGGGGCCGTTGGCTCTGCACAATGGGGCGGTAGAACACGGATGGGGCGGAGGGGACGGCTGACGGCCGAGCGACTGTCAGCGCACAGCCCGATGGCGGGCCTTCCCGCTACGCAGAGCTCTCGACCGGAGTTCCAGCCGCGAGCTCTGCGTGGGACCCTTCGCCGCACATGCGGAACCGTTCGCGGTGGTCAGCTGTCCGCAGGGCGTTCGAGCGCCACCCTGGGGAGGCGCCGGGCGAGCGGGGCGGGCAGCCACCAGGCCCACTTGCCCATCAGCTGCATCAGGGCCGGGACGATCAGGCAGCGGATGACCAGGGCGTCCATCAGGATCGCCACCGCGAGGCCGAGGCCGAACTGCTGGAGCATCCGGTCGGCACTCAGCATGAAGGCGCCGAACACCACGATCATGATGGCACCGGCCGCCGTGATCACCTTGCCGGTGGAGGCCAGTCCTTCCCGTACCGCGAGGGAGTGATCCTTCGTGCGCTCCCACTCCTCATGCATCCGCGAGACCAGGAACACCTCGTAGTCCATGGAGAGTCCGAACACGATCGCGAAGATCAGCACGGGCAGGAAGGCTTCGACCGGGCCCGGCTGCACTCCGAACAAGCCGTGCTGGAACACGAGAACCATGGCGCCGAGCGCGGCGGTGATCGAGAGCAGGTTGAGCAGGGCTGCCTTGATGGGGATCAGGATCGACCGGAAGACCAGCATCAGCAGCAGGGACGACAGTCCGACGACGACGGAGACGAAGAGCGGCAGCCGCTGGGAGACCGTGTCGGCGAAGTCCTGGGACGCGGCGGTGGCTCCGCCGACCAGGATCTCCGCGCCGGTGTCGTGCTCCGCCTTCGGCGCCACGTCGTCACGGAGACGGTGCAGGAGGTCGGTGGTGCCTTCGTCCTGTGGTGCCGTCTTCGGGTAGACGATCACGGTGGACAGGGCGCCGTCCTCGGAGGGCATCGCGGGGCTTGCCGCCGCCACGCCCTCGGTCCTGGCCAGTTCGGAACGAACGGCCTTGCCCGCTGTTTCGTCTCCTTGCGTCACGACGACCAGCGGACCGTTGAAGCCCGGGCCGAAACCTTCGGCGAGCAGGTCGTACGCCTGCCGGGAGGTCGTGGTCTTCGGGTCGTTGCCCGCGTCGGCGAAACCGAGACGCATGCCGAGGACCGGCGCGGACAGGGCCAGCAGGGCCAGCACGGCGACCAGGAGTGACGGCAGCGGACGGCGCTGTACGGCGGTGGCCAGGGCCCGCCAGCGGCGGCCTTCGGGGTTGCCCTTGGCCTCCGCCCTGGCCGCGTGCTTCAGCACGTGACGCTGGATGCGCCCGGCGAAGAGCGCCAGCAGCGCGGGCAGCAGGATCAACGAGGCGGCCATGGTGGTCAGCACGGTCAGCGCCAGAGCCAGGGCCACGCCTTGCAGGGAGCCGAGGCCGAGGGCGACCAGGCCGAGGAGGGCGATGATCACTGTGCAGCCGGCGAAGAAGACCGTACGGCCGGCGGCGTCCAGGGCCTTGCGGCCGGCCGCGGCGGGGTCGGCGCCGTGCGTGAGTTCGTGCCGGTAGCGGTAGAAGATCAGCAGGGCGTAGTCGACGCCGAAGCCCAGTCCGACGAGCATCGTGATCGGCGGTGTGAAGTCGGCGACGGTGAAGACGTGCGAGGCGAGAACGATCAGCCCGAGGGCGGAGCCGACCGCGAAGAGGGCGGTCAGCAGCGGCACGGCGGCCGCCACCAGTGAGCCGAACAGCAGCCCGAGGATGACCAGGGCGGCCACGACGCCGGCCAGTTCCGCGGTCGGGCTTCCCTTCTCCTCGGCGCCACGCACGGCCTCGCCGCCGGCCTCGACCTGGAGACCGTCCCCCTCCGCGCTCTTCGCGGTGTCGATGATCGCGGTGACATCCTCCTTCGGCATGGCCTCGGCCTTCGCGTCGAGTGTGACGGTGGCGTAGCCGATCGTGCCGTCCTCGGACACGGCGGAGGCGTCGGTGTACGGACTGCGAACCTCGGCGACGCCCGGCAGCCGTCCGACCTCGGCCAGCATCCTCTCGACGGCCGCCCTGGGCACGTCGATGCCCTGCCTGTCCTTGAGCACGATGTCGACGCTGTCCCCGGCCCGGGCCGAGCCGTGATGCGTGAACAGGTCGGTGGCGGCCTGCGAATCGGTGCCCGGCAGGGCGAAGTCGTTCTTGTACGCGGAGCCTGCGGCCTGCGATCCCAGCGTGACGGCGACCAGGACGACCGCCCAGATCAGCAGGGCGGCCCCGCGGTGCCGTTGCGCCCAGTCGGCCAGGGAGCCGAACCGGCCGCCGCGCGGCCGGTCCGGTGGTGGTGTGGGCGGTGCCATGGGCGCGGTCGTGCCGGCGGTGGAAGACATGCGTGACTACCTCGGATTCGAGCGTGAGTGGCCTCGGGTGACGAACGCGCCCACCACGGCGCCGCAGAGCGCGGGCAGGCAGATCGCCAGGAGGGCGAACACGCCGTCGACCTCCACGGCCAGGGCCCCGGCGGCCGAGACCAGCAGGATTCCGGCGGCGGCACCGACGAGCGTGCCGACCAGCGCGGCCGTGGCCCGTCCGGGAAACAGGGGTGCGTCCATGGCGTCGATCGTGCCTGCGCGGCGGGGCCCGAATCGTCAGCCTCCGGCCGACACCCGTCGTACCCCAGCGGATGTACGCCGCCGCCGGGCCGTACCCCAGAGGTTGCGAGGAGTCGAGCCGGCCGTGCGCCGGCTGCCCGCGCCTGCGGTCTAGTCCGCCAGCCAGCCCGGGCTGACCAGGCCCGACTCGTACGCGAGCACCACGACCTGCGACCTGTCCCGCGCGCCGAGCTTGGACATGATCCGGCTGACATGCGTCTTCGCCGTCGACGGTGCCAGTACGAGGCGCGCCGCGATCTCGTCGTTCGTGAGCCCCGCGGCCACCAACTGCATGACCTCACGCTCCCGTTCGGTGAGGGCACCGAGCCGGAGATCCGGCCGAGGGCCCTTCACCCGCCCAGCGAACTCGGCGATGAGCCGCCGGGTGACCGACGGGCTGATCAGGGCGTCACCGCGGGCGGCCACCCGCACCGCCTGGAGGAGTTCCTCCGGCTCGGTGTCCTTCACCAGGAAGCCCGTCGCCCCGGCGCGCAACGCCCCGTACACGTAGTCGTCCAGATCGAAGGTCGTCAGGATGACCACTTTCACCGACGCCAGCCGCTCGTCCCCGGCGATCGCCCGGGAGGCTTCCAGCCCGTCCATCCCCGGCATCCGGATATCCATCAGGACCACGTCCGGCCTCAGCTCATGGCAGGCCGAGACCGCGGCTTGCCCGTCGGCGGCCTCGCCCACCACCTCGATGTCGTCCTCGTCCGCGAGGATCGACCGGAACCCCGCACGCACCAGCCTCTGGTCGTCCGCCAGCAGGACCCTGATCATCCGTCGCTCTCCTTCATCGGCTCTCGTGTCATGCCGTACGGGAGGCGGGCCCGCACCGCGAACCCACCCTCCGGCCGGGGACCTGCGGTCAGTTCGCCGCCGAGTGCCCGCGCGCGCTCGGTCATTCCGGCGATCCCGCTGCCGCCACCGGCGGCCCCGGCCGGCGTGGCCCGGCCGTCGTCCTCGACGGCCAGTGCCAACTCCTCGTCCTCGTAGGAGAGCCGAACGGAGACCCGCCCGGCGCCGCTGTGTCTGGCGGCGTTGGTCAGCGACTCCTGCATGATCCGGTACGCCGCCAGGTCGACCGGGGCGGGCAGCGGGCGTTCCACTCCGGTCCGCACGATCCGCACCGTGAGCCCGGCGAGCTTCGCCGAAGCGACCAGCTCGTCCACCCGGGCGAGCCCCGGCGCGGGTGCCGTGGGTGCCGCCTCGTCGACCCGGCGGAGCACCCCGAGGGTGGCCCGAAGCTCCCGCAGGGTCTCCCGGCTGCCCGCCTTGATCGCGCCGAGCGCCTCCTCGGCCTGTGCGGGGTCCTTCTTCAGCCGGTGCAGCGCCGCACCTGCCTGCACGTTGATCATCGAGATGTTGTGCCCGATCACGTCGTGCACCTCACGGGCGATACGCAGCCGTTCCTCGGTGGCACGCAGTCGCGCCTCCTCTTCGGCATAGGCCGCCCGGCCGTGCCGTACGGTGCCGAGCGCGACGACGGCGACCAGCCAGCCCGTGAGCATGAACACCGCCGTGCCGTTGATGTCGCTGGTGCCCGCGAAGATGCCCGCGGACATGCCGATCACCATCGCCGCCGCCATGGCGACGGCGGCCTGCAGCCGGCCCTGGGCCGCGATGGCGTACAACGCCACGATCGGCACCACGACCAGCGGACCGTCGGTGTCGCTCAACAGGTAGTAGCCGCCCGTGCCCAGCGCCGTGCACCAGCCCACCGCCACCGGGTACCGGCGCCGGAACAGCAGCACTCCGCACACCACGACGATCAGCAGCCAGCACGCGAGGCGCACGGGCGTCGAGCCCGCCCCGCTTCGCAGCAACTGCCCCTCCGGGACCGCCACCAACACGAACGTCCCGAGCGCGAGTGCTGCGTCGGCTCGGGCGCCGTGGAGCAGCCGGAATCGGGGCCGGTGGTGAGACGTACACACAAGTGCACACGCCTCAGAGGGGCGTCGACGACGACGGCACGAACGGCGCTCCGTGGCCGGGCACGATCAGGGCCGGGCCGAGGGCCAGGACCTTCTCCCTGGCCGTGCGCAGCTGCTCGCGGTCGGGGGCGAAGGGGTCATCGGCCGGCCCCTCGGCGGTCCACCACAGATGGGTCAGGACGATCAGGCCCTCGGCGGCCGTGACCAGGGTGCTGACGTCCTCCGCGGTGTGGCCGGGGGTCGTCATGAGGGCGATCGACGGCGAGAGCCGGAAGCCGTCGGCGTCGCGGTCCTCCCAGATGTCGTCGCGGTAGATGGCCATGTGGTCGTGGAAGCGGGCTTCGGGGAACAAGGCCGCGTTCAGCGTGTGGTCGGGGTGGTGGTGGCTGAAGATCACGTCGGTGACGTCTTCCGGGCTCAGTCCGTGGTGCGTGAGCGGATCGAGGATGAGCCGGCGGTCCGCGACCATGCCGGGATCGACGATCGCGACCGTCTCGCCGTCGACGAGCAGGGTGACGGTGCCGGCCACCCGCGTATCGGCGTAGCCAGTGGTCAGGACGTGGAAGGCGGCGGTCATCAGGTACTCCTCGGGTGAAGGCGGGTGGAACGGACGAACGCGGGCTCGGGGGTCTGGCGGATCATGTGGGAGATCATCTGCTTCATCCTCGGCTCGGCCCTCGACCTCGTGGCGCCGCGGTGCGTCGCTCGCCCGTCAGCCCGAAGCCGTGCCGAAGGGAAGGGCTTCGGCTTCGGCCGAGCGCAGGTGCTCCCTCAGCCACTTCTCGGTGTTGCTCACGTGCAGCAGTGCCGCGGCCTGACTGAGAGCCGCGTCACGTGCGGACAGGGCCGCGAAGATCGCCTCGTGCTCGGCGAGGGTACGGCCCGCCGCCTGGATGTCGACCAGGCCGCGCCAGATCCGGGCGCGCAGCGTGCGGCCGGAAATGCCCTCCAGGAGGGCGAGCAGGGATTCGTTGCCCGTGGCCGACACGACGGCCCGGTGGAAGGCCGCGTCATGGGCATTGAGCCGTTCGACGTCGTCACGGGCCTCGCGCATGGCGTCCAAGTGACCCTTCACTTCGGCCAGTTGGTCGTCGGATATCCGGGTCGCGGCAAGGCCCGTGGCCACCGGTTCGAGGAGCCGCCGTACCTCCATGAGGTCCTGGAGAGCGACCGAGTCACCCTGCAACAGCTCCACCGCTCCGCCGAGTCCCTCCAGGAGAAGGCTCGGTTGCAGGCTGGTCACATAGGTACCGTCGCCCCGCCGGACCTCCAGAACCCGCGCGACGGCCAGGGCCTTGACCGCTTCGCGGGCGAGGTTGCGGGACAGTCCCAGCTGTGCGGCCAGGTCCGGCTCCGGAGGGAGCTTCGACCCCGGAGGCAGGGCACCGGTCCGGATCAGCTCACGGATCTGCTCGATCGCCTTGTCTGTCAGAGACACCGCGCATCCCTTTCTCCACGTTGCGCCCCGACCCGTGCCGCAGTCCGCATGCCAAGGGTGACGTTGATGATACTGGGGTGCGTTCGCCGCAATACATGTGATGTTTCCTTGTCGGCATTACACAATAAAGCGCAACAAAAGGGGTAAGTCGCCTTATCGCGCAGTCACATTCATCCCTGCACGCCGATTGACATCACATGGAGACATGACAGACCGTCATGCGTAACAAGCTGCCCTTCCGCCCCAGGGATGTCTCCATGTCGAGTTCGATCAGCAGACGCCAATTGCTGGCCGGTGCCACCGGCGTGGCCGCGGCGGCCGTTACCGGAAGCGCGACCGGCTCCGGTGTCGCCCAGGCGGCGTCCACCACGTACACACCCGACTGGAACTCGGTCGACCAGCACCCGCCGGCCCCGGAGTGGTTCCAGGACGCGAAGTTCGGGATCTACTTCCACTGGGGTGTCTTCAGCGTCCCGGCCTTCGACAACGAGTGGTACCCGCGCAACATGTACCAGCCGGGCAGCAACGCCAACCAGCACCACATCGCGACGTACGGCCAACCGTCGGCCTGGCCCTACCACAACTTCATCAACGGGGCGCGGGACCTGGCGGGCAACACCGTGAAGTTCGCGCCGAAGCTGAAGTCGGCAGGCGGGAAGTTCGATCCCGAGGAGTGGGCGCAGCTGTTCGCCGACGCCGGCGCCCGGTTCGCCGGCCCGGTGGCCGAGCACCATGACGGATTCTCCATGTGGGACAGCCAGGTCAACGAGTGGAACTCGGTGAACAAGGGCCCTGGCCTCGACCTGCTGCGGCTTTTCTCCACGGCCATCCGCGCCAAGGGCCTGAAGCTGCTGGTGGCCATGCACCACGCGTACAACTTCACCGGCTTCTACGAGTTCGCCCCCGCCCAGACCGACCCCGGCCTCAAGAAGCTCTACGGGCAGCTGGGCCCGGCCGCGGAGAACCAGCTCTGGTTCGACAAGCTCAAGGAGGTCATCGATCGCGCCCAGCCCGACATCCTGTGGCAGGACTTCAATCTGGACGCCGTCGAGGAGACACAGCGCCTGAACTTCCTGGCGTACTACTACAACCAGGCAGGCAGCTGGGGCCGCGAGGTCGTCGCCACGTACAAGGACGGCATGAACGGCAAGGGCGAGGTCTTCGACTACGAACGCGGCGGCCCGGCCGACCTCACCACCCCGTACTGGCTCACCGACGACAGCATCTCCAGCAGCAGCTGGTGCTACACCCAGGGCATCGGCTACTACAGCATCCAGCAGATGCTGCACTCGTTCATCGACCGGGTCAGCAAGAACGGCAACATGCTGCTGAACATCGCGCCGATGGCCGACGGCACGGTCCCTCAGGCACAGAAGGACATCCTGCTCGGTATCGGTGACCACCTGAAGCGCTTCGGCGAGTCGGTGTACGAGACGCGCGCCTGGACGGCGTACGGCGAGGGCCCGACGAAGATGGGCGGCGGCTCGTTCACCACTCCGCATGCCGGTACGGCGCAGGACATCCGCTTCACCCGCAACAAGGCGAACAACGTCCTGTACGCCACCGTCCTGGGCTGGCCCGGCAGCTCACTGACGATCAAGACACTCGGCTCGGACCGGATCAACCTTTCGTCGCTGACCTCGGTGAAGCTCCTCGGCTCCACCGCCGGCAGCTATATCGACCTCGCGGCGCCGACCCAGAGCTCCTCCGGCCTCACCGTCACCCTGCCGTCCTCGGCGCCCTACAACGCCAACGCCTATGTACTGAAGCTCGCCTTCTCCGGCGCGATCCCCAGCCTGCGGCCGCTCGCCGGCGCCATCGTGTTCACAGACGTCGACTACACCGGCACGGCCGCTGTGCTCACCGTCGGCGACTACACCGCGGCCGACCTGCGCACGGCCGGGCCGGGGCCGGGCACCCTCTCCTCCCTCCGGCCGGCACCCGGCTACCAGGTGATCGGCTACTCCGGCGACAACTTCACCGGCACCGCGTGGACTTTCACCGCCGACAACTCCGACCTGAGGGTCACCGGCAACAACGACCACATCACCTCACTGAAGGTCCAGTTCAACCCGGCTGCGTACTTCCGGATCACCAACGTCACCGACGGTCTCGCGCTGGACAGCGGCGGCACCGTGGATTCCGGCTCCAACCTCAAGCAGTGGACCTGGGACGGCAGTCCCAATCTGCAATGGCGTGCGGAGGCTGTCGAAGGCGGCTATTACAAGCTGGTCAACCGCACGAACGGCATGGTCGCCGACGGCTGGGGTGCCACCGCCGACGGCTCCGCGGCCCGGCAGGCCACCTGGAACGGCGGCACCAACCAGCAGTGGACGATCACGCACCGGGGCAGCGACCGTTACTCCATCGCCAACCGCACCACCGGCCTGGTCCTCGACGGCGGCGGCAACGTCGCCTCGGGCTCCGTCACCAAACAATGGACCTACGGCAGCAGCACGAACCTGCTGTGGACCTTCACGGCGCCGTGACCCGAGTACCGGCTTCGCTCAACTGCCCGTGCCGGCACAGGTGTTGCCGTTGAGGGTGTAGGAGGCCGGCATGGCCGTGTCGCCGGTGTGGACGGCCTGGAAGCCGATGCCGACGGAGGCGCCCGGAGCGATGGTGGCGTTGTGGGCGAGGTTCCTGGCCGTCACCTGGCCGGAGGCGGGCGCGTAGTCCGCGTTCCAGCCGGAGGTGATGGCCTGGCCGCCGGGCAGGGTGAAGACCAGGGACCAGCCGTCGATCGCGGTGGTGCCGGTGTTGGTGATGGTGATGTTCGAGGTCAGGCCGCTGTTCCACGCGCTGACGGTGCCGGTGACCCGGCAGGTGGCGGTCCCCGGTGACGGGTCGGAGGTCTGGAACTGCGTGAAGAACTTCCACACCTCTCCCGGCAGCCAGGTCCTGCCGCTGTCACCGGGGGCGCCGTCCTGTGGAGCGGCGATGTGTCCCTCGTCGAACGCGGCCCAGGCGACCGGATGCCCGGTCGAGCAGCCCGAGTAGGTGGTGACCCGGTGCGTCAGGCTGCCCTGGGCGGGCTCGGGCGGGTTCTGAGGGGTGCAGCCGTTGTTCCTGACGAACGTGTCCCGCATCGCCCGTCCGCCGGAGATGCCGAGGACACTGTCCCGGAGGCCGTGCACTCCGAGGTAGGCGATGGGCTGGGTTCCGCCGCTGCATCCGCTGAGCTGCCCGCCGCTCTGCACCGCGACCGCGCGGAAGACCGTCGCGCGGGCGCATGCGAGGGCGTACGACATGGCGGCGCCGTAGCTGAAGCCGAGCGCGAAGCGCTGCGTGGTGTCGACGCACAGGTCCGCCTCGATCCGCCGGATCATGTCGTCGACGAAGGTGACGTCCTCTCCGCCGGAGTTGGCCCAGCCGTTGTTGAGGCCTTGTGGTGCGACGAAGACGGCGCTGTTGTTCGCCAGTCGCTGGAGCCCGTAGTAGGCCCAGGTGCCCGTTTCCACCGTGCGGCCCGTGGCGACGTCGGTGGAGGTGCCGCCCAGCCAGTGGAACCCGAAGACCAGCCGGTAGGGGTGGTTGCGGTCGTAGCCGTCCGGGATCTTCAGGGTGAAGCTGCGGTTCTTGCCGCCGCTCTGGATCGTGTACGTACCGCTCGTCAGGGTGGGCGCCTTGCCGCAACCGGGGCTCGCGGCAGCGGCGCGCGAGGGTGCGGCAGCCGTGCCGGAGGCCGTGGGCCCGGTGCTCTCGCCCTGGCCGCGGGCCAGTGCCGTACCGCCCATGCTCAGGACGACCAGCACCGCGACCATGGCGGGCCATAAGAGGGTTCGTGTTCTTGTCATCGTGCTACTGCCCTTCTGTTCAGGGGACGCCGGGGTCACGTACGGGTCCACTTCTGGCCGGCCTGGCCTGTGCAGCTCCACAGGACCAGCGGCGTTCCGTTGGCGGTGCCGGACTGGTCGGCGTCGAGGCACAACCCGGCGTGAACGTTGCGGATCGTCCCCTCGGAGCCGAGGGTCCACTTCTGGTTGTCCTGGCCGTTGCAGGGCCAGGTGATGACACGGGTGCCGTTCGTGGTGCCCTGGTTGTAGGCGTCGAGGCACTTGTCGCCGAAGACGCGGATCTCGCCGCCGGCCCATGTGGTCCACAGCTGGTTGGCGGCCGTGTGGCAGTCCCAGATCAGTGCCGTGGCCCCGGCCGCGGTGGAGGCGTTGTCGACGTCCGCACAGCGGCCGGAGGCGTTGCCCCGCAGCCGGGAGGTGGTGGCGGCCACCGGGCTGCCACCGGTCACCCGGAACACGGCCACGCCGTGCGCGGGGACGCTCGCCGAAATCTGTCCGGACGTACTGGACGTACCACCGGTCCACAGGTCCGTCAGGGTGAACGGCCCGCCGGACAGGCCGACTTGCGCGGCCGTGGCGGTGACCGTCGCGGTGCCGCCGCTCCGGTTGAACAGGCCCACGGCGACCGAGCCGTCGGACAGGGGCTTGGCGAACACCTCGGTGCTGCCGTCGTCGCGCACCCTGCGCCCGCCCGCGCCCAGCGGATCCTGGTTCACCGCCAACAGACGGGGGTTGCGCAGGATCGCGCTCACGTCGGCGGACATGGTGCGGATGTCGTTGCCGGCCATGAGCGGGGCACTCATCAGCGCCCACAGGGCGAAGTGTGAACGGGACTCGGTCAGTGACAGTCCCGGGCGGCCGACGACCAGCATGTCGGGGTCGTTCCAGTGTCCCGGGCCCGACTGCGCCGCGAGCGGCGCGGTGACGTCGAGGACGTTGCCGACGCCCATCGGATAGCTGTTGGTGTTGCCGTTCTGCCAGATGTCGAGCAGGTCCTCGGTCGTCCGCCACAGGTCGGCGACCTCGCCCCAGTTGTACGTGGCGCCGGTGATGGCGTGGAAGCTGTTGGGGTTGATGCTGTAGACGATCGGCCGCCCCGTGGCCCGCAGGGCGTCGCGCATCAGGGTGAAACGCGCGACCTGCTCGTCACGGGTGCCGCTGGACGAACACCAGTCATACTTGAGGTAGTCGACGCCCCACGAGGCGAACGTGGCGGCGTCCTGGGCCTCGTGCCCCCTGCTGCCCGTCGAACCCGGATAGGCGCCGCTGGTCTGCGCGCAGGTGCGCTCGCCCGGCACCTGGTAGATGCCGAACTTCAGGCCCTTGCCGTGGATGTAGTCCCCGAGCGCCTTCATACCGCTGGGGAACTTGGTCGCGTTGGCCCGCAGGTTGCCCGCCGCGTCACGCTGCGGGTCGAACCAGCAGTCGTCGACCACGACGTACCGGTAGCCGGCGTCCCTCATGCCGGAGGACACCATCGCGTCGGCGGCCTGGCGGACCTGTGCCTCGGTGATACCGCACCCGAAGCTGTTCCAGCTGTTCCAGCCCAGGGGCGGAGTGAGTGCGGGGCTGCCGGGGGCGGCCGAAGCGGTGGAGTGGACAGACGCCGTCAAGGACGCGGTCACCGCCAGCGCGGTGGCCGCGAAGAAACGGAGCAGTTGTCTGCCTGATGGTCGGGGCACCGTGAACTCCTTCCGAAGGACATGGGGCAAACAGAGGATGACGACTGCACAGGGCCGACCCGTGTCACGTATACGACACTCGCCGGCAGTTCGAAATTTCGGTCGACTTTCGGAGCGTTGGCTGTACGGATGCTAGAGAGAGTCCTGCACATGTCAACACCTGATGAGCAGTCAACTGTTCACTTCAGCATGTACACACTGCTCAGATCTCCGAAACATTTCGACGTCAACAGCGAATGCTGCGTGAGGCATTGACGGGATGTGTCAGCCTCCTATCATCCTGGTTGCTCGACACATCAGTCAGCGTTCGCACTCTCGAACGAGCCCCCTCGCAGAGAGAACGACACATGGATATGTCATGCCCTCGCCAAAAGATGGATCGCCGTCGGGCGCTGACCGCCGCCGGCGGCCTGGCCACCGGCGCCTTCCTGTCTCTGGCGGGGCCCTCCCCCACCGCCGCCTCCGCTCCCGCCCGGGTCCCGGCCCCCGGGGCCCCAGCCCCGTACACCAACCCGGTGATCTGGCAGGACTTCGCGGATATCGACGTCATCCGCGTCGGCGGCACCTACTACGCCTCCGCCTCGACGATGCACTATTCACCGGGCGCACCCGTCCTGCGTTCGTACGACCTCGTGAACTGGGAGATCGCCGGTCACGCGGTGCCCGTCCTCGACTTCGGCGCCAAGTACGACCTGAACGGTGCCCGCGGCTATGTCAGAGGGATCTGGGCGTCGTCACTGGCATACCGCCCGAGCAACAGGACGTTCTACTGGCTCGGCCAGATCGACTTCGCCAGGACATACGTCTACACCGCCACCGCCGTCGAGGGGCCCTGGAGCAGGCTGACGACGATCAGCACCCCGTACTACGACGCGGGGCTGCTGGTCGACACCGACGACACCCTGTACGTGGCGTACGGCAACACCACCATCAGCGTGGCCCAGCTCTCCCCCGACGGCCGCGACCAGGTCCGCACCCAGCAGGTGTTCACCACACCGTCGAGTGTCGGAACCCTTGAGGGCTCCCGCTTCTACAAGATCAACGGGCAGTACTACATCTTCCTGACCCGCCCGGCCAACGGCCAGTACATCCTCAAGTCGTCGGGCGGCCCGTTCGGTCCGTACACGATGCGACAGGTCCTCCTCGACCTGCGCGGGCCGATTGCCGGCGGTGGTGTCCCGCACCAGGGCGGGCTGGTGCAGACCCAGGGCGGCGCCTGGTACTACATGGCGTTCGTGGACGCCTATCCCGGCGGCCGGGTCCCGGTCCTCGCGCCGGTCACCTGGACCTCCGACGGCTGGCCCGTCGTTCAACTGGTCGACGGTGCCTGGGGCACCTCGTATCCCGGGCCGGCCGTGCCCACCCCACCCCGCCAGGTCACTCCGATGACCGGCGTCGACACCTTCGACGGTACGAGCCTCAAGCCGAGGTGGGAATGGAACCACAACCCGGACAACACCAAGTGGTCGTCCGGCAACGGCCTGACGCTGCGCACCGCGACCGTCACCAACGACCTGTACTGGGCCCGCAACACGCTCACGCACCGCATCCAGGGCCCCACCTCCACCGCCACGGTCCAGCTCGACTTCTCGGCGATGCGGGACGGCGACCGGGCGGGACTCGCGCTGCTGCGTGACTCCTCCGCGTGGATCGGTGTCAGGCGCGACGGCGGAGTGACACGGGTGACGATGGTCAACGGGCTCACCATGGACGGAAGTTGGAACACCACCGGCACCGGCACCGAGCTCGCGAGCACGGCCGTCTCAGGGGGCCGCGTCTGGCTGCGCGCGACCGCGGACATCCGCCCCGGCTCGGCACGCCCCGGGACCTTCTTCTACAGCACCGACGGCACGAACTTCATCCGCCTCGGCCCGTCCTTCTCCCTGGGCAACGACTGGCGCTTCTTCATGGGCTACCGATACGCCCTCTTCAACCACGCCACCCAGGCGCTCGGCGGCGCGGTCCGCGTCCTGCGGTTCGAGCTGTCGACGCCCTGATCCCGTCCCGTCGACCGCACAGCGCAACCCCCCACCCGAACCAACGAGGAGAACCATGAACCCGCTGAAGCGGCTCGGCCGTCGCCGAGCCTCGGTATCAGCCCTGCTGGCCGTGACCACCCTGGTCACGCCCGCCGCCGCGACCGCCGCACCCGACGCCGTCCGCGCCTCCACTCTGGGCGCCCAAGCGGCCCAGTCCGGACGGTACTTCGGGACCGCCGTGGCCGCCGGAAGGCTCGGTGACGGCACGTACACCGGGATCCTGGACCGCGAGTTCAACTCGGTCACGCCCGAGAACGAGATGAAGTGGGACACCATCGAGCGCTCTCGCGGCTCGTTCAACTTCGGCCCCGGCGACCAGATCGCCAACCGGGCCGCGGCGCACGGGCAGCGCCTGCGCGGCCACACCCTGGTCTGGCACCAGCAACTGCCGAGCTGGGTCAGCTCCATCAGGGACGCCAACACCCTGCGCGGCGTGATGAACAATCACATCACCCAGGTGATGAACCACTACAAGGGCAAGGTCTACGCCTGGGACGTGGTCAACGAGGCTTTCGCCGACGGCGGCAGCGGCCAGATGCGCAGCTCGGTCTTCCGGGACGTGCTGGGCACCGGCTTCATCGAGGAGGCCTTCCGTAGCGCGCGGTCGGCCGACCCGTCGGCCAAGCTCTGCTACAACGACTACAACATCGAGAACTGGAGCGACGCCAAGACCCAGGGTGTCTACCGCATGGTGCGCGACTTCAAGGCGCGCGGCGTGCCCATCGACTGCGTCGGCCTCCAGTCCCACTTCGGGGCGGGCGGACCGCCGGCCGGCTTCCAGACGACCCTGACGAACTTCGCCGCGCTCGGCGTGGACGTCCAGATCACCGAACTGGACATCGCGCAGGCGCCGACAGCCGCGTACGCGAACACGGTGCGGGCCTGCATGAACGTGGCGCGCTGCACCGGCATCACCGTCTGGGGCATCCGCGACAGCGACTCCTGGCGCAGCGGTGAGAACCCGCTGCTGTTCGACCGCAACGGCAACAAGAAGCCCGCCTACCAGCCGACGCTCACCGCGTTGGGCGGCAGTGCCGCGGCACAGCGGACGGGCGCCGCCCCTTCGCCCCGGTCCGCCGCGGCACTCCCCTCCTCCTTCCGCTGGAGTTCGAGCGGCCCCCTGATCGCGCCGAAGCCGGACGCGACGCACAACATCGCGGGGATCAAGGACCCGTCGGTCGTCTACTACAACGGCAAGTACCACGTGTTCGCGAGCACCGCGAGCTCGGCCGGGTACAACCTGGTGTACCTGAGCTTCTCCGACTGGTCCCAGGCGGGCTCGGCCACGCACCACTACCTGGACCGCAGCGCCATCGGCGCCGGGTACCGGGCCGCGCCGCAGGTCTTCTACAACACCCAGCAGCGCCTGTGGTACCTCGTCTACCAGACCGGCAACGCCTCGTACTCGACGAACCCCGACATCAGCAACCCCAACGGGTGGAGCGCCCCTAAGAACTTCTACTCGTCGATGCCGGACATCATCAAGCAGAACATCGGCAACGGCTACTGGGTCGACATGTGGGTGATCTGCGACAGTGCCAACTGCTACCTGTTCTCCTCCGACGACAACGGCCACTTGTACCGCTCCCAGACGACCGTCGGCCAGTTCCCGAACGGCTTCACCAACACCGTGATCGCGGCCCAGGACTCCAAGTTCGCCATGTTCGAGGCGAGCAACGTGTACAAGGTGCAGGGCAGCAACCAATATCTGCTCCTGGTCGAGGCGATCAGCTCGGACGGCCGGCGCTACTTCCGCTCCTGGACCGCGAGCGGCCTCGCCGGCTCCTGGTCACCCCTGGCCGCGTCCGAGAGCAACCCGTTCGCCAAGTCGAGCAACGTGACGTTCCCCGCCGGTACCTGGACCCGGGACATCAGTCACGGTGAGATGATCCGCGCGGGCTACGACCAGACGCTCACGATCCCGGCCTGCAAGCTCCAGTACCTGTACCAGGGCAAGGACCCCAACGCCGGCGGTGACTACAACAACCTGCCGTGGCGACTGGGTCTGCTCAGCCAGAGCAACTCGACCTGCTGACCGAGTGGGCCCCGCACGGTGTGCGGGGCCCATGCCACGACTACGGGTCGCGAGTGTCAGTGGCGCCGTCCCCGGAGCCTGCCGAGGAGTTGCCGAGCCTGGGCTCGGCGACGCGGATCGGCCGAGGCACGGCGCACCTGCTCGGCGGCACGTCGCCCCTGCGGGCTCCTGCTGAACTGCTTGATCTTCTCCAACATGCCAGGCACGACTGTCCTCCTGGGAAGGTCGACGACAAGGCCTTCGTACAGACGCGGTTACCCCGCGCCCACCGTCCCACCCCTGCCGTCGACCCATGTGGACGGGATCAGCTCAGGCCGAGGTTCGACAGGGCGGTCGTCCAGTCCGTGACGATCGCGTCCTGGGCGTCGGCGAGGCTGACGGTGCCGGCGCAGACGGCCTTCTTGAGTTTGTTCTCGACGGTGTCCTTGTTGGCGGCGGTCGTGGTGCCGTACTCCGGCTCGGGCCAGAGGTTGAGCGCACTCTTGGGAGCACCTCCGAGTTCGAGGGGGACGAAGTGGTCCTCCTCGTAGTCCGAGGTGCTGGTGTCGGTGTAGCCGTACTCGACGATCTGCGTCTTCTTCAGCGCGGTGGTGTAGGAGCTGGACGGCCGGACGGTCGCGGTCCAACCGGAGACGCAGATGGTGGAGCCGATGGTGGACTGGGTGACATCCGGGTTGAAGTCGCCGGGCTGGCAACTCGGATCGGGCAGGGGGAGGTAGCCCTGGCTGCAGCTCTGCGCGTGCGCGGTGCCGGCTGCGACCGTGAGGCCTGCGGCGGCGAGGGCGAGGGAGGAGAGGGCGGTCACCAGGGAGCGGGATATTCGGGGCATGGGGGGATCTCCCGGAGGGGTGCCCGGCAGGAGTTCCGGGCGGTCGTGAGCATGACAGCATTGAGGTCGTCTATGCGGGTAGACCTCTTTGCCGGTCGCGGAGATCCCTTTTTTGAATGTTTGACTACCGTGGGACCGACGAAGGGCAAGTCATGGCCGGCACTTGGTTGTCGGCCCCACTCAGTCGAGGCAGAACTCGTTGCCCTCGATGTCCTGCATCACGATGCACGACTCGTTGTCGTCGTCGGCCGGCAGGAGTCGCACGCGGACCGCACCGAGCGCGACCAGTCGTGCGCATTCGGCCTCAAGCGTGGCCAGCCGCTCTGCACCCACGAGCCCGGTGCCGGCCCGCACGTCGAGATGCAGCCGATTCTTGACGACCTTGCCTTCGGGAACGCGCTGGAAGAACAGCCGCGGGCCGACACCTGAGGGATCAACGCACGCAAACCATGAACCTTGTTCCTCAGGAGCCAGGGAGCGGTCGAAATCCTCCCAAGTGGCGAAACCCTCCGGCGGCGGCGGTACGACGTACCCCAGCACCTCGCACCAAAAGCGAGCGACGCGCTCCGGTTCTGCGCAGTCGAAGGTGACTTGGAACTGCTTGATCGATGGCATCGGCGCACCTTAGCAGGGGGCCTGTGGAGGGCCCCACCTCAGGAGAAGTCTGCTGCGGTGATGCCGTCGGGATGTCCGAGCGGCCACTCCACCAACTCGATCCGGTAGCCGTCCGGGTCCGTGAGCCACGACGTCTTCGGGCCGTGAGGGCCGCCCGGGTACTGGACAGGCTCCGGCTCCAGGCCGGCTTCGGCCAGCGTCTTCAGGGTGACAGTCAGTGTGTCCACCTGGATCGCGAGGTGGTCGACTCCGCTGCCCACGTCGACGCGTCCGTCGGCGGGACGGTGAACCAGTTCGAGCGAGGCCGCCGGTTCGCCGGGGAACTTGAGGATCACGAGGCGGCCCCCGTCGCCGGCCTCGACCCTGCCCAGCTCGACGTAGCCCAAGGCGGTGTAGAAACCGAGCGAGCGATCCAGATCGGTGACGCGGTAGGCGACGAAGAGCGTCTTCATACGGCCTCCTCCGCTCGGCGCACCCGGTAGCGGAGGTGCGTCACGTCTCGATCCTCGAGCCGTCGGACGAGGTCGAGTTCGATGTGATCACCACCGAGGTGGTCGAACAGCCGTCGACCGCCACCGAGGAGGACCTGCACCAGGTGGATCTCCATCTCGTCCAACTGTCCGGCTCGGAGAAGCGCTTGGGCCGCCCCCGCCCCATGGACCATGACCGGCCGGCCCCCTGCGGCCTCGCGAGCCTGACGGGCGCAGTCCTCGACGTCGGTGACGAAACGTGCGTGGCCGGGTGGCACGTCCCCGTCGTCCACCTGGTGGGTGAGGACGAGGATCGGCACGCCGTCGTGGTGGTCGCCCTGCCAGCGCCCCGCGAGTTCGAAGGTCCGACGACCGGAGATCAGCGCGCCGGTCGCCAGCGCCTCGCGGTAGACCCGGCCGCTCGGACCGTCGGACTCCCGGTCGTCGAGCCAGTTGAAAAGCCGTCCGCCGTCGCGTCCGAGCTCCTGCCCCGGCCGATCGTCCGGGCCGGCGATATAGCCGTCGAGCGACATCGACATGTACAGCCGAATCGGATTGTTCATCCTGGCCTCCGCCTCTCCTCCATGACACGGGTCACAAGGGAGACTTCAGGCAACCGGCAAACTCATCGGCTGAGGCTCAGATGGGTCATTCGCGGTGAACGCTCAGGTCTCGTCCGTCACGGCCGCGCTGAAACGCGTGGCCAGCGCTTGCACCGCCGCGCGCAGTTCCTCCCCGCCCTCGACGCGGAAGGCGAGCGGCAGCTGCGCCAGCCACTCCTGCGCGTACATCGTGGGATTCCGCGTGCTGCCGACGAGCACGCATCCGTCTCCCGACGGTTCGAGCCGCCCCATGGGCGGGCGGATCGACGGCAGTACCTCGGCCATCGGGGCGTCGAACACCACCCGCGTGGGAAACTCCCACCCCTTGCCCAGGTTCTCCTCCAGCACCGCCACCGGGTCGAGGCCGTCGGGCATCTCGAAGCCGTGGGCGGTCTCCCGGACCGCGCGGACCCGGTCGATCCGGTAGGTGCGGATCGCGTTCGCGTGGTGGGAGTGGCACAGGAGGTACCAGCGGCCGTAGCGGACGACGACCGCCCAGGGGTCCACCTCGGCCTCCCACTCGTTGCCGGACTCACTGCGGTACGTGACCAGTACCCGGCGCCGCACCGCGCTCGCCGCGACGAGCGTGCTCGTGAGGGCCGGATCCGGACGGGACGCGTTCCGGTCGGGCGCCGCCGACGCGTGCTCGCGCAGGGCGGCCGCCTGTCGGCCGACGCTCTCGGGCAGCGCCCGGATGACTTTGCCCAGGGCGGCACCGACGAGGTCGTCGGCATCGGGGTCGGCGGCCGCCGGCTGACCGTCGAGGACCGCCATGACCAGGCCCAGCGCCTCCGGCTCCGTGAAGACGACCGGCGGAAGCCTCGCCCCGCGCCCCAGTCGGTAGCCGCCGTAGGGGCCCCGCTCCGAGTGCACGGGGACGCCCGCCTCGCGGAGGATCCCGACATACCGGCGCGCGGCCCGCTCCGTGACCCCGAGAGACGCGGCGATCTCGTCGGCCGTCACTCCCGCGGTGCGGGACTGGAGGATCTCAAGGGTGCGCAGGGCTCGCGCGGTGGGGCTGAGATCGGTCGGCACCCGAGCAGATTAGGTGGTCACGAGATATACCGGAAGTGGATTGTCCGGAACCAGTCGTAGCGTGGCACCGACCTCACGGGCTTCACGGAAAGAGAACTGATCCATGGACATCCTGCTCATCGCCGGCCTGTGGCTCGACGGATCCGCCTGGGACGGCGTCGTGCCCGCACTCGAGGAACTCGGCCACCGCCCTGTGGCGCTCACCCTCCCCGGTCAGGGTGACGGAGCTGCGTCCGCCACGCTGGAGGACCAGGCGGCGGCGGTGCTCGCCGCCGTGGACGCGGCACCGGAGAAGCCCATGGTGGTCGGGCACTCCGCCGCCTGCACGCTGGCCTGGCTGGCCGCCGACTCGCGGCCGGAGCGGGTCGCCAAGGTGGCCCTCGTCGGAGGCTTCCCGTCCACCGACGGGCAGCCGTACGCCGACTTCTTCGAGACCAAGGACGGCGTGATGCCCTTCCCCGGCTGGGGCCCGTTCGAAGGACCGGACTCCGCCGACCTCGACGAGGAGACGCGTAGCCGCTTTGCCTCGGCGGCGATCCCTGTGCCCGAGAGGGTGGCCAAGGGCACGGTGCGGCTGAAGGACGAGCGGAGGTTCGACGTCCCGATGCTGCTCGTGTGCCCCGAGTTCACCCCTACCCAGGCCCGGGACTGGATCGACGCCGGTGACGTGCCCGAGGTCACCCGCACCAGGCACCTGGACTTCGCGGACATCGACTCGGGCCACTGGCCGATGTTCACCAAGCCGGTCGAACTCGCCAGGCTGCTGGCCGCGGCGGCCGCCGACGCCTGAGCCCGCGCAGGCATCACGCACAGACGCGCGTACGACTTCGGAAGCCGGCGTGAGGTCGACACCCCCGCCGAGGGGCAACCGGCTTGCGTCAGGCAGTGGTTGGCGGCGGTGCGAGTTCGGCCGCGACCTCGAGGGCGATGTCGACGGCGTGGGCGGCAAGGGGTGAGTGGATGCGTCCGGCCTGCCAGTGCAGGTAGATCTCCCTTGGCGGCAGGGTGGGCCGTAGCTCGTGGATGCGGAGCCTGTCGTCGGAAGGCACGTCGGCTCCGAGGATGGCGAGCCAGGGCAGGAGCGCCGATCCCAGGCCGGCTCGCACCATCGACAGCAGGGTGTCGTTGACCGCGGAGCGGAACACGATCTGCGGACGGGCGCCGCTGCGGGCGACCGCCTGCTCCATCAAGGGCTGGTCACAGGTCAGCGGCCAGGCCACCATCGGGGTCCCGTCGAGCTGATCCAGCGGGACCGGCCCTTCGGGGAAGGCGCCGACGCGTGCCACCAGCAGGTACGGATCGTCGAGCAGCTTGCGGTGCTCGGCGTCGCCGTCGATGCGCCCGTCGTAGAACAGCAGGTCGAGGTCGCCGATCTGCGGCTGATCCGGCTCCTCCTCGGACAACCTGATGTCGCAGCCGGGGTGCTCGTCCCTCAGCCGGCGTACGACCGACGGCAGGATCACGTTGGACACGCTCTGGAACGTCCCGATGTCGATACGGCCGTCCCCCGCCTGGAACCGGTCCACGGCGTCGGCCAGTGCCGCCGCCTTCGCCAGCAGTGCGCGACCGTGGTCGAGGACCACGGAGCCGAGCGGGGTGAGCCGCACCGGCTTGGGGCCGCCCGGCCGGTCGAACACCGGACCGCCGACGGCCCGCTCCAACGCGGCGATCTGCTGGCTCACCGTCGACTGGGTGTACCCGAGACGGGCGGCTGCCCGACCGAACGAGCCCTCCTCGGCGATGGCGGCCATCGCCGCGAGGTGGCGCAGCTCGAAGTTGCTCACACGCTCCAGCGTAGCGACGTCCATTGGCATGAACGATCGAATCGATCGGAAATCATCGCTTTTCACCATGGAGTCGTGGACTCTAGCGTGCTGGACATGTCCTCACTTCGATCTCACGGCGAGCAACTACTCGAAATCAACGGCGTCGAGCTGTGTGCCGAGACCTTCGGCGACCGCGCGGACCCGGCGATCGTGCTGGTCGCCGGGGCGGCCGCCTCGATGCTGTGGTGGGACGCCGACCTGTGCGAAGAGATCGCCGCCCGTGGCCGATTCGTGGTCCGGTACGACCATCGGGACACCGGCCGGTCGGCCTGCTGCCCACCGGGACAGCCGACGTACTCGTTCACTGATCTGACCCTCGATGTCCTCGGTATCCAGGACGCCCTGGGCATCGAGCGCGCCCATGTGGTCTGTCAGTCGATGTTCGGCGGGCTCGGACTCGTCCTCGGTGTGGATCATCCCGACCGGGTCGCGTCGCTGACGTTCGTTTCGACCTCGACCGGTGCCGACGACCTGCCGGCGCCATCGAGCGACCTGGCCATGCCGGCCGAGCCGGACGTCTCCGACGCGGCCGCGGTCGTGGAGTACGTGGTCGCCGGCGCGAGGGCGTACGCCGGTGGCTCGCCGTACTTCGACGAGACCGCGATCCGCGCGTTGGTCGAACGCGACGTGGCGCGCGCCAGGAACTACGCGTCGACGTTGGTCAACCACTTCGCCATCGAGCCCACCGGGCCGGCGCACGGCGGATTCGGCGACATCGCGGCGCCGACGCTCGTGGTCCACGGCGATCACGACCCACTGCTGCCGCTGCCGCACGGTGAGGCGCTGCGCGATGCCGTCCCAGGTGCGGAGCTGCTGGTCCTCGAGGGCGCCGGACATGACCTGCCGCGACCGGTGTGGGACGACTTCGTGTCGGCTCTGGAGCGGCACACGGAAGGAGGCCGCTCATGAACCGGCTGCGGTCGGCACTCTGGCTGCCGCTCTTCGACGACCTCGCCGATCCGCGGGTGGTTGCCCGCCTCGCCGCCGACGCGGAGGAAGCCGGGTGGGACGGCTGCTTCGTGTGGGATCAGCTGTGCTGGCGGGAGCCGGTCCACCAGGTCGCCGACCCGTGGATCGCGCTGGCGGCGATCGCGACCGTGACCGAGCGGATCCGGCTCGGCCCGATGGTGTCGGCGCTTCCCCGTCGACGGCCGGCCAAGGTCGCCCGGGAGAGCGCGACACTCGACCGGCTCAGCGACGGCCGTCTCACCCTCGGCGTCGGCCTGGGGAGCGACCGGTTCGCCGGCGAGCTGTCCAGGACCGGCGAGGAGCTCGACGACCGGCGGCGCGGGCGGATGCTCGACGAGTCCCTGGCCGTCCTGGCCGCCGCCTGGTCCGGCGAGCCGGTGCGCCACCGCGGCGAGCACTACACCGTCGACGACCTCGCCTTCCTGCCGCGGCCGGTTCAGCGGCCGGGCGTGCCGGTCTGGGCGGCCGGATTCCCGGGCAACGCCGAGCCGATCCGCCGTGCCGCACGACTCGACGGCTTCTTCCCGGCCAATCTCGAGCACCCGGACCAGCTCGCCGAGGTCGTGGGCTCCCTCGCCGCACTGCGCCGGGGCCGGATGGCGTCGTACGACATCGCCGTAGGGCTGCCCCTCGGTGTCGATCCCGAACCGTACGCGCGAGCCGGCGCGACGTGGTGGCTGCCAGAGTTGGAGCCGGGGGTACGGCTCGACACCGTGCGGGGCGTACTCCGCGACGGCCCAGCGGCGTGAGGAGACGGTCACCTTGTTCGACTACGACGCGGAACTCGCTCGCCACCACGAGCGACTGCTGGAAGCCCTCGACATCCGCCCCGGCGATCGTGTCCTCGACATCGGCTGCGGCACCGGCCGGACCACCCGGGACGCGGCCCGAGCGGCGTCGCCCGGCAGCGCGCTCGGCATCGACGTGTCGGGCCCCATGCTGGCGCGGGCCCGCCGACAGGCCGCGACGGAAGGCCTCCGCAATGTCGATTTCGTACAGGGCGACGCCCAGGCACATCCGTTCCCGCCGGAGTACTTCAGTGTGGGCGTCAGTCGGTTCGGCACGATGTTCTTCTCCGACCCGGTGGTCGCGTTCGCCAACATCGGGCGAGCCCTGCGTCCGGGTGCGCGCTTCGTGCAGCTGGTCTGGCAGGCCGCCGACCGTCAGGAGTGGCATACCGCGATCCGGGCGGCGCTCGCCGGCGGGCATGTGTCATCGGCGTCGGCCTCGACGGCCGACGACCCCTTCACGCTGGCCGATCCGGACGTCGTGGCCGAGGTTCTGACCTCGGCAGGCTTCACGGCGGTGGACGTCGTCGACGTACGCGAGCCCGTCCGGTACGGCCCGGATGCCGACCGTGCGCGTGCTGCCGTACTCCAGCTGCGCATGGCGAAGGAATGGCTCGCCGATCTGGATGCCGCGTCCACCGAGCGCGCCCTCGATCGGCTGTCCGCGACGCTCGACGCGCACGACACCGGCGACGGCGTGTGGTTCGACTCCCGCGCCTGGCTGGTCGGCGCGCGCCGACGTTGACCGTCTGCGAGCGGACGCAGGGGCGGTCAGGCCTGGGCGGCGCGGGTGGTGCGGACCCGCTGGGCGACGTCGCGCAGCTTGATGTTGTGTTGCTGCGAGATGCGGCGCAGCACGTTGAAGGCGTCGTCCTCACTCAGCTTGTGGCGTTCCATCAGGATGCCCATGGCCTCACCGATGGCGTGCCGGGTCTTCATGGCGTCCTCGAGCTGGTCGATGGTGCGGGCATCGGCCAGAGCGACGGCGGCGTGCGAGGCCAGCATCCAGCCGGCGGTCTCGATGTCCTTGCCGAAGGCGCCCGGGCTGCGGGAGTACAGGTTCAGCGCGCCGAAGTCCTCGTCGTGGGTGTAGAGCAGCACCCCGGTCATGCTGCCGATACCCAGGTCGCGAGCCGCCGTGGCGAACCGCGGCCAGGCCGGCTGCGGCTCGGTGATGTCCGCGATCCGGAACACGCGCTCCCCGTCCCCGCCGGTGGCGCGGGCCGCGAGGTCGAAGCACGGGCCCTCCGCCAGCTCGCCCTGCAGCTGGTCGGATGCTTCCACAACGTCGCCGCACGAGGACAAGGTGACCGCCCGGCCCTTGCGGACCGCCAGGATCCCGGCAGCGTCACAGCCCTCCACGAGCCGCACCGCCGACGCCGCGATCTCGTCCAGCGTCCCCTGCACCGACTCCTGCGCCAGCAACGTCCGCGCGAGCTGGGCCATCGCCTCGGCGAATTCCCGCCACTCCACCGCCATCACCCACCTCGCCCCTCGGTGCGCCCACCCTACCGCCGACCCGCTCTCCACTATCGGCCGAACCGGCCTCGCCCCGGCGTGGGCAGCATGACGGGCTCACCTGGGCGCGGCCTCTCCGGCTCGTTGGCAGAACCGGAGAAGCCTGGCCGGAGCGGCCCCCATGGGGTACGCCGCCACACCCGGCCTGCCCTTCAAGTCCCCACCCCTGACCGCGTTACTCCTGCGCAATCCGGTGCCTGCATGCCGTGACGGACGTGGGCCGACAGCCACCGGACGTGATCAACCTTTCAACGGTCCTCGTGTCGGACGCGGACGACGAGCTTGCCGGTGGCGCGGTCGTGTTCCATGTCGTCGTGGGCCCGCGGCACCTGCTCCAGGCCGTCGTAGACGCGGTCCACGGGGAAGGCCAGCCGGCCGGTGGCGACGGCGTCGAGGATCTCCTGGAAGGCCTCCCGAGGCAGGTCGGCGGCATCCCCGAAGTAACCCGCGAGGCGTACGCCCCTCGGCAGGTACTCGTTCGGGGAGAAGTCCCGCACCGTCCACTGGTTGGAGAGGCTGCCACCGAAACAGGCCGTGCCGTGTACGCGTACCGCGCGCAGAGTGTCGGGCAGGGTCGGTGTGCCGACGAGGTCGAGGGCGGCGTCGACGCCCTGCGGGTACAGCTCGCGTACGGCGGGCGCGACCTCGCCGGTGTCGAGGAGGGGATGGTCGACGCCGTGCTCCGACAGGAGAGTGAGGCGGTCGGCCCGCCGGGTGGTGGACAGCACCGTGGCGCCGCGCCAGATGGCCAGCGCGGCGGCTGCCAGGCCGACCGAGGAGGTGCCGCCGCGGATCAGTACGGACTGGCCCGGCTTCAGGTCCAGGCCGACGGTGAGTGAGCCATAGGCGGTCTGCACCATCTCCGGCAGCGCACCCAGCACCTCCCAGGGCAGGTCGGTGTCGACGGGGATGACCTGGGACAGCGGCACCGAGGTGTACTCGGCGTAGCCGCCGTCGTAGGTGCGCCCCATGTCCCCCATCATCGCCACGACCTTCTGCCCGGGGGCCAGCCCACTGCCGGCCGGGGCCGCATCGACCGTACCGACGGCCTCGATGCCGGGCACGCGGGGAAAGCTGACACCGACGCCCAGGCCCAGCCGGAGCTTCAGTTCCGAGCGGTTGAGGCCGAACGCCTCGACGCGGATCCGTACCCAGCCGTCCTTCTCGGGCGGGAGCGGGAGCGTGGTCAGCCGCAGGTTGTCCACGGGGCCGGGAGCGGAGAGCCGGACGGCGCGCATGGTGCTCGGCGAGGACGTCATGAGCCTGCTTTCTACCCGGGGGCGGGAGAGTCGGTCGGCGGTGGTCAACGTGCGGCCGCTGCGGGTTCATTCCCGACTCGTCCCGGATCTCCCCCTGTTGGGATTCCGCCCAGGTGGTCATCGCGTCCGGTGTCACTCGGTGGTCAGGGTCCGCGCTCTGCGGTATTCGCCGCGCGCGAGCAGTGAGAACGTCAGCGTGGCGCACAGGGCCAGGGCCACGATCGCCCACTCCAGGGCGCCACTGTGCTGGTCGGGGTCGACTCCGAAGACTTCCTCGATCCAGTCGGGCCAGATCAGCGTCACCAGGAAGAGCAGTCCGCACAGGCCGGCGGCCACCGCCTCGATCCGGCCCCGCAGCCGCATGTTTCGTGTCATCGCCGTCACCTTCGATGAGTGCCGAGTCGCGGCCCGGTCAGACCGTCGACAGGTCGATTCGGAACATGCCGCGGCCGTGCGTGACGCTGACCAGCGTCTCGTCCATCCAGAACAACTGGTCGACGGAGCAGTTGGCGGGCCCTTCGTTGGTCGGCGACCAGGTCACCCCTCGGTCCTCGCTGGCGAAGAGCCCGACCTCCGTACCGCAGTAGAGCAGTTCGGTACGGCGTGGATGGATGGCGACCGCCCTGACCGGAACGTCCGGCAGCGACTGGGCGAGCTGGGTCCACCGGGCGCCGCCGTCGTGGGTCACCCAGAGGTTGTCCGGTTCGAATCCGCCGAAGGCGACGAAAGCGGTCTCCAGGTCCTGCGGATCGACGGCGACGCAGGTGCAGTAGCGGCTCGGACGCAGTCGGCTGGGTCCGGTCACCCCGACACGTTCCCAGCTTGGCGTCGCCGCCGTGCCGTTGACCGTGCGGAACAGCATGCCGTTGACGTGTCCCACCCAGATCAGGTCGGAGTTGCCGGGTGCCACCGCAAGGGCACTGATCTTCGATCCGGCGCTGGGTTTGACGGCCTGCCAACTGGGCCCGGACGCGGCCGTGTTGGTCGCCTTGGCGTCGTTCGTCCGCCAGAGCGACAGACCGCCGGCGAGCAGTCGGTCGGAGTTGTTGGGGTCCAACGCGAACGGGGCGATGAAGAGTGCCTGGTTGTTCTTCGCGTCCGGGATGTGGAAGGGCAGGGGCTTCCAGTCCCAGTCCCTGATGTCGTTGTTCCAGAACTGGCCGCTGATGTAGCGGTCGCCCTCGGTGTCGTCGCTGGTGCCGCCGTCGGTGTTGCGGTGGATGTTCAGGAAGACGTACTCGCCGTAGAAGACATCGGGATCGTCCGGGTCGGAGGCGCACCAGCCCCCGTCGCCCCCGAAGATCTCCTGCCAGCCCTCGGTCCCTGTGCCGGGGTCGAAGCAGAGGGTGCCGTTGTCCTGTGCGCCTCCGATGATCTTTCCGCTGAGCCGGCTGCCGGCTCCGGAGAAGAACTGGGTGACGCCGTAGTTGTTGTCCAGTTCGGTCCATCCGTCGACGAACGGAGCCTGCGGCTCGGTGCCGGTCCGCGCCAGGTCGTCCGCCTTGAAGACGCCGCCGTCGTTGCCGAAGAAGACCGTGCGGTTGTCGGTCCCGTCGTACGAGGGGTGCGAGACGATGGCGTGGTGGTCGGCGTGCACCGACCGCCCGTGCCACCAGGTGCTGATCTCGGTGAGGTGGTCGCCGCCGTCGGTGCTGCGCCACAGGTCGATGCCGCCGAGTACGACGAGGTTCTCGTCCGTCGGATCACCGGCCCACACGGCGTTGCCGTACCAGCCCTGGTCGCCCAGGTAGTCGGCCACGTGGCCGCTGGAATCGAGGGTCTTGCGGAGGTGGTAGCTCCGGCCGCCGTCCGTGGAGCGCCAGATTCGGCCGCTGGTCATCTGGACCGAGGCGTAGACGATGGCGGGGTCCTTGGCCGCGTAGGCGAGTTCCACCCGCCCCGACCACGGCTTGCTCTCGTGGGTCGCCGTTTGCCAGGTCTGTCCGCCGTCGGAGCTGACGAAGGCCGCACCCGCGTCCAGCGCGCCCGCCACGGCCCGCTTGTCGTCGGTGGGGTCGAACAGGACGATGCCGACGGGGACGTCGAGGACCTGCGTCCACGTCTTGCGCTCGGCGTCGGAGCAGCGGAACAGGCCGGTCGTGGTGGCCGCGAGGACGACCTCGCCGGTGCGGGAGACCGCGATCCGGGTCACGGCACGGAAGTCCGCGGTCTGTGTGGCGGTGAGCGGCGCCCAGTCGACACCGTCGGTGGTGCGGAACACGCCGTTGCCGCGCAGGGCGTCGCTGTTGGAGAAACCCTCGCCGGTGCCCACGTAGAGCGTCGTCGGGGTGCTCGGGTCCATGGTCAGGCAGGAGCAGGACAGGTTGCCGAGGAAGTCGTCGACGGGCGCCCACTGCCCACCGCCGTCGCGGGTGTGCCACACCCCGCCGCCGGCGCTCGCGGCCCAGATCTTCAGCGGGTCCTCGGGGTGGATCGCGATGCCGCGGGTGCGGCCTCCGATGTTGCCCGGGCCGAGCCATTCCCACCGGGTGAGTTGCATCCCGGCCGTCGGGGTCGGACCACCCGCGAGTCCCTCGCCGGTTGGGCCGGTGGGGATGCCCGCGGTCTGCGCGGAAGGGGGTTCGCCGCTCTGCAGGCGCGCGCGCATCCGGTCGAGGGCGGTCCCCTGGGCGTGCGCGGGCACGGTGCCGTCGTCACCGCGTTCCTGTTCGAGCCTGAACAGCCGTCGGGCGTTGGGGAGATCGGGATGGTTCAGACGGCGCAGTGCCCGCCGTATCGCGGCGTCCGGCAGTCCGTGGAGGGTTTCGTTCGTCGCGCCACGGCTCCTGCGCAGGAGCGGCACCTGTTCGATCCGGATGTTCTTCGCCCGTGCCAGCTGTGCATCGGAGATGGTCATGATGCCCCCTGAGAGGACGCGCTGAAGCCTGCCCCGAACACTGCTCGCTTTATGAGGGTTCGACAATGCCGTCCGGATAAGCGAGTGGGATAACTCCGCTTTGTGCCGCATGAGTTGTCAGGCTATGGCCAAAGCCTGTGCACTCGGCCCTTCGACCATCGTCACCCCGGGCGCCGGGGCGTGCCAACTCGACGGTCACGCGCTCGGCCGATTTCCTGAACGCGTGCACGGGCTGGGTTACGCTCATCACCCGCTGGGGGGAACTGGCGTGCATCGAACGTGACTTCGGGGGATTCCTTGTCGGGACAGCGGCCGGCCTCGGCGGACGACGCGGCTGCCGCACTGCGGCAGACCGGTGCCTTACCACTGCGCCTCGGCGACCCGAGGCGCGTCGGACCCTATGCGCCGGTGGCGCTGCTCGGCAGTGGTGGCATGGGCCGGGTCTATCTGGCACGTCCCGCGGACGACAGTCCGGGCCTGGTCGCGGTGAAGGTGATCAGGCCGGAGTACGCGGAGGATCCCAGGTTCCGGCGCCGGTTCGAGCGCGAGGCAGCCGTGCACGCCCGCCTTCGTACACCGCACGCACCCCGACTGTGCGGCACGGGCTTCGAGGACGAGTTGCTGTGGATGGCCACGGAGTACCTCCCCGGCTTCGACCTGGCGGAAGCCGTGAAGGCGTACGGCGCCCTGGAGACGGCCGCGGTCTGGCGGCTGGTGGCGGAGCTGGGGCAGGCACTCGCGGGCCTCGCCGTCGAGGAGATCGTGCACCGCGACCTGAAGCCGTCCAACGTGCTGCTGTCCGTCCGGGGCGCGCATGTGATCGACTTCGGTATTTCCAAGGCCGCCGACGCGAGCGCGATCACCGGCACGGGCAACCGGGTGGGGACGCCGGCCTACATGTCGCCCGAGCATCTGCGAGAGGGCCGGTCCGACACGGCGTCGGACGTGTTCTCGCTGGCCGGAACACTGGTCTACGCGGCAACGGGGCGTGCGCCGTTCGGCGACGGCACCGGGGTCGACGTGATGCACCGGGTGGCGTACGAGGACCCGAACCCCGAGGTGGTCGGTGAGATCGCGGAGGCGGACGCGGAGCTCGGTGCGCTGCTGACCGCCTGCCTGGACAAGGAGCCCGCGCGGCGGCCCACTCCGCAGGAGCTGATCGACGCCGCGGGGTCACGCCCCGTGCCGGCGACCTGGCCGGAGCCGCTGGGCGGCAAGGTGCTCGCCCGGCAGCAGGCGTACGAGGCACTGCACCATCTGCCTGTCGAGGGCATCACCCGTCTCCGGTCGCCGGGCGACCTGCCGCTGCCTCCGTCCGTGCGGGTGCCCGAGGCCGCTCCGCCCGGTTCGCGGTCACCGGAGAAGGACGAGGGCTCCGCGGCCGCGCCCCTGCCCGGATCGCCGGGACCGGTGGAAGTCCCCGCCCGGAGCCGTAGGAGAGCGTTACGGGTCGCCGTCGCGGCCATCGCGATCTGCGTCGTGGCCGCCGTGGCTTTACTGCTCATCCGTCAGGATCCTCCCGCGGCCGCATCCCCGAAAGCCGGTGCCACCAGGGCAGACGGCACCGGCCCCCGCGACGCCTCCAGCGGTTCGGTGTCCCCGAGTACGAGCGGACTGACCCACGCGGACGTCGACGGCGCCGTCGAGGAGGACCGCGACGCCGAGACGGGGAGCGCCTCGACGGAGCCCGAGGCCTCGGGCTCCGTCGGCGACCAGGACGACAACGCGGTGCCTCCCGGTGACACTCCGTCCACCGCGCTCTCCCCCACGCCGTCCGCCGACAGCCCGTCCGCCGGGACCGACACCGCGCCCTGGCTCGCGGAGTGCACGTACTACGCCGGCAACGGACGCACCGGCCTCGGCGACAGCGGCAAACGCGTACAGCAGGTGCAGTGCATCCTGACAGAGCGCGGGTACAGCGTGGGAAGCACCGGTGTGGACGGTGAGTTCGGTCCGGACACGGAGACCGCGGTCCAGGCCTTCCAGAGCGAGCGGGGGCTGAACGCCGACGGCGTCGTCGGGCACGACACGTGGGTCGCCCTGCGCAGCGCCGGGTGACGACCCCGGACCGACGGCCCACGCGCCGCGCTCACTCGTCGATCACCGAGCCGAAGTGGGCGCCGTGGGCGCTACCGCCGAGGGCGGCGGCGCCGTAGGAACGGGAACCCTCGGCGAGCAGCCCCTTGCCGCTCGCCGGCAGCAGCCACACCGCGCCGTCGCCGGCGTTCTCGTCGGGCGCGGCGGCCACCAGCTCGGCCCGCCCGTCGCCGTCGGTGTCGATCAGCCGCACCTGGGCGCCCCAGCCGTCACCGGCCTCGACGGCGCCGGGGATGCCCGGGGTGTTCTGGTCGAAGGACTGAGCGCCGGTGCCGGTCAGGCCCTCCTGCGCGCCACGCAGCAGCCACACAGCGCCGGCACCGGCTTCGCCGTCCGCGTCCTCGCCGGGCGCGCCGACCGCCACGTCGGCGAAACCGTCACCGTCGACGTCCGCGACGGACAGGTCGTTGCCCCAGGAGTCGTCCCTCTCCCCCGCGCCGGGCACGCCCGGGGAGTTCTGCGACCACCACTGCGGGGCGGTGCCGGGGCCCTCCGTGCCGGCGGGCCCGTCCTCACCGCCGTAGTAGACGCCGACCAGACCGCCGGGCGCTTCCGCGTCACCGGCCGCTTCGTCCACGGCGCTCAGCTGGCCGACCACGAGGTCGTCGTAGCCGTCGCCGTTGATGTCACCGGAGGCGCTGCCCAGGCCGCCGTGCAGGTCGCGCCCGTAGCTCAGGCCTTCGGCGCCACCCGCGTAGTAGGCGGACCAGCCCTTGGCGTAGTCGTCATCGGGGCTGTAGCCGGAGACCACGAGGTCGGCGAAACCATCGCCGTCGTAGTCGCCGGTGGTCAGGTAGGCGGCCTGGAGGGTGTGGCCGGTGGAGTGCGGAGTGCCGACCTGCCGCAGCACGCCGGCGTGATACGTGAAGACGTGCAGGCCCGCCTTCTGGTCCAGGACGACGAGCTGGTCGCCGACGATGTCCCCGGTGAACCGGGCGGCGGCCACCGAATGGCCGAACCGTGCGCCCTCGGTGGGCGTGGCGGCGGCGACGGTCGCGGTGCGCCCGGTGTCGATGCCGTTGGACGAGCCGTAGACGACGGTCACCCGGCCCGCGTCCTCGACGGTGCCCTCGTCCTCACCGGGCGTGCCGATGACCGCGTCGTCGTAGCCGTCGCCGTCCAGGTCGCCGGTCGCGACCGCCTGTCCGAAGTGGTCCCCGGTCTCGGAGGTTCCGGGCACGCCCTTGGTCGACTGACTGACGAGCTGGACCCGGCCCTTGGGCACGGTGGTGTTGGTGCCGATGCCGTTGGGGGCGCCGTACTGCACGGTGACGTATCCGGCGCCCTCCTTGCCGTCGACCGTGCCCTCCGGGACGCCGGTGAGGAGGTCGCTGTAGCCGTCGCCGTTGAAGTCGCTGTTGCGGTCGGCGGCGGAGGTGCCGCCCGGGACGCCCGCGAACGCGGTCGGTGCGGCCAGGATGCCCGCTCCCGCCAGCAGCAGGAAGGAGGCCGCTGCGACGGCGGCCGAGCCTGCGGTACGTCGCTTGGTGCGCGTGGTGATGCTCATGTCTGTTCCCCCCGTGGGATGTTGACGCTCCGTCAGTCGACTGGTCCGGCCGACTGGTCTTGGTGCAACGCAGGGTTCGACACGACGAGCCCGGAACTGGTTGTGGGGCCCTGGCGTGCTGTGACACGCCAGTGACATCTGTTGCCGCACCACGACACCCGGGGGGCGGGTCCACAAGCTCAGTGCACCGGCTCACCGATGCCCAGGAGGTTGCCCTCGCTGTCGCGGAACCAGGCCGCGCGCTCTCCTCGGGCGTTCTTGCTGGGGTAGTTGCCGTCGATGTCGGCGATGCCGTTCTCCGTGCGGAAGCCGGGGAGGTCGACCTCCTCGAAGACCACGCCACGCTGTCGCAGCTGGGAGACGACGGCCTCGATGTCGTCCACCTCCCATCCCATCTGGGTGAAGGTGCCGGGCGAGGCCCCTGCCGACCGGAAGAGGGCGAAGTCCGTGCCCCCGCAGCGGTACAGCAGTCCGCCCGGGCGTTCGTCGACGGGCTCGAGACCCAGCTGCTCGGCGTAGAAGCGCCGGGCCCGGTCCAGGTCCTGCGCGGGAAGCCTGGTCGCCACGCGACCCCGGGCCAGAATGTTCCTGTCGTCTGCGGTCATACCTCCACTGTGCGCCGGTTCGCCGCCGTGTGCCGGGCGCGCCAGAAGCGAGCTGTTGCACTGACGGTCAGTGCTGGGCGAACTGGACCCGGGTCGGCTGCACGACGTCCGGCTTCACGCCGAGACCGTCGATTTCCAGTTGCTCGCCGTAGATGTCGGTGATCCGGATCGCGCCACCGCATCCGCTGCCCTGCTCGGAAAGGAAGTAGTTGTAATCCGTGCGGGGCAACTCCTTCCAGCCGGAGGCGGTTTCGACTTCCAGTCGGGCCAGCGGGTTGCGGTGGCCGATCGCCTGGACACCGCACCAGTAGCGGCTCGATCCGGTCTTGTACCGGATCGAGACCGTGTCGGAGGTGCTGGGGCTCAGCAGGCTCCAGGTGATCGGGATCCGGCCCTGCACGGGGGCGGCGAGTTTCGCGAACGCCTGCGGGCTGAGGTCCAGTTGGCCGGGTGCGCAGGGCAGGGGGCACTCGTTGGTGATGCGGACCGTGACGGAGGCGCCGCTCCCGGCCTGGACGCGGATGTACGCCCCGCACGCCTTGGACGTCTCGTAGTCGGTGTGGTTCATCGCCGCGGTCATGACGTCGCTGGTCGGGCCGTACAGGCAGGCGCCGTCGCCGTTGCCCACGTCGTAGAAGGTGGCCACCCCGTCGTAGGAGACGCCCGGTTTGATCCGTCCGGTCAGCGATGCCGAAGCGGACACCTTTCGCTCCGGGCGCGAGGCCGGCGCCGTCGACGGCCGGGGCGACGCGGTGCTCGCGGTGGCCTTCGGGCTGCTTGTGCGGGCCGACGCCGAAGGTGATGCCGAGGTGGGCTTCGGCTCCTGTGCCGTCGGGGTGGGCGTGCCAGGGGTGCCGGCGACGGCCGTGGCCGCGGCGGAATCGACGGCGTCGGTCTCGCGGTCAGGACCGAAGGTGACGAACAGTACCGCCACGAGCGCGACGACGACGGCGACGGCCGCCGAGACGAGGGCCGTGCGCCGCCTGCCCGACGACGAGGAACGATGCGAACGAGATGCCACTGGTGCGTCCTTCGGTGATCCGTGCAAGCCTCCGGCGGAGGGTGCTTCCGACTCGTCAGTCGCCGCCGAGCGCGGAAAGGTTGCCGGGGACTTTTTGGGCCACCGCGTCCCCGGCCGGGTCCAGTCCCGTCATGAGTTCCGCGAAGGCACCGGCGGCGGCCGGGGAGGTGAAGAGACGGTCGAGGCGGGCACGGGCGAGGTTGCGCAGGAAGGGCTCGGCGTCGCCCGCGTCGTGAAGGGTCCGGGTGAGCCAGTGGGAGAACTCCTGGTCGTTCCAGACGCGGCGCAGACAGCGCGCCGAGTAGGTGTGCAGGGCAGTGTCGTCGCCTTGGACGGAGTCGCGCACGGCCCGGGCGAAGAGATCGGCGTCGTACAGGGCGAGGTTCATGCCCTTGCCGCCCATGGGTGACACGATGTGCGCCGCGTCGCCGACCAGGAAGAGACGGCCGTACCGCATGGGGTCGTGGACAAGGCTCCGGAGCCGGAAGATCTCGCGATCGGTGATCGCACCGGACACGAGGCCGGGGTCGCCCAGCCTGGTGCGCAGGGCGTCCCAGACGCGGCCCTCGGGCCAGGCGTCGGGGTCGTCGTCGGGCGGGCACTGCAGGTAGTAGCGGCTGGCACTCGGCCCGCGCGGGAAGTGAGCGGCGAAGCCCTCCCGGCTGACGGCCAGAAGGGGGTGGGCCGGGGGCGGGGCGTCGGCCAGGACGGTGAGCCATCCGATGCCGTGGTCGAAGGCGTACGCGGTGAGGACGCCGTCGGGGACGGTCCTACGGCTGACGCCGTGGTCGCCGTCGCAGCCGGCGACGAAGTCGCACGTGATCGTGCGGGGCGTCCCGTCGGCGGTGCGGTAGCGGACGGTCGGGCGGTCGCCGGTCAGGTCGTGCAGGGAGACGTCGGCAGCCTCGAAGCGCAGGTCGCCGCCGTCCTCGAGATAGGTGGCGGTGAGCTTCTGCACGAGGACCTGCTGAGGGCACAGGCGGGCCGGAGGGCCGTCGGAGCCGTCGCTGTCGGACACCAGACGGCTGCGGCCGTCCACCCGGAACTCCAGGATGCCGTCGTACGGGACACCGCCGAGGACCCTGTCCGTCAGCCCCCAGGAGTCGAACATGCGGACCGCGCGGGTCTCGACGATGCCGGCCCGCTGGCGCTGGGCCACGTGGTCACGGGAGCGGCGTTCCAGGACGACGCAGTCGATGCCGCTGTGCCGCAGCAGCGTGGCGACGGCCATCCCGGCCGGCCCCGCGCCGATCACGACGACGGTCGTCGATTCGGAGGAATCCTGCAACTGTCTTGCTCCTTCGGCCACTTGGGCACCTCCGGAGCCAGCCTAGCGAGGACGGTGGCCGAAACGAGGCGGATCCGATCAGCGCAGGCGCCGCTGATCGGATCCGGCTCCCGGAACAGCAGTGGGCTCAGCGGTAGCAGGTGGTCAGGCCGGGCCGCCACGGGCAGGCGAGCGCGGCGAAGCCGCCGTTGGCCACGACGTCGACGCTCAGCGTGTCGCCGCCGCGCAGGACCTGCCGGTCCTGGACCAGGCCGTCGGCGCCGTCCCGGATCGTCTCCATCAGCCAGCGGCCCGGACCGAGGGCCAGCGGCACCGCGGCCGTGCGGGCGGCACCGGCGTAGACGCCGCCCAGGAACCAGCGCTCGCCGCTGCGGCGGGCCAGCACGGCTTCCTGACCGGGTTCGCCGGCGAGGAGGCGGGTGTCCTCCCAGGCCGCGGGGACCTGGTCGAAGTAGGCCCGGGCGAGCGGCCGGGCCTCGTACGACTCGGGGGTGCCCGCGAACATCTGCAGCCCCGACTCGTAGACGACGCTGAGACCGACCTCGGCCGCGTCGGAGTTGGGCCGCAGACCGACGCGCTGGAAGGCGCCGGGCGTGAAGTCCATGGAGCCGATGACGTTGCGGGTGAACGGCAGGGTGGTGAGATGGGCGGCGGTGTTGGTGCGCTTCTCCTCGCCGGCGACCCCCTCCAGGGTCATGACCTGCGGCCAGGTGCGCTGGATGCCCTTGGGGATCGTGGAGCCGTGGAAGTCGATCATGAGGTGGTGGGTGGCGGTCTCCTTGAGGATGGCGTCGTACCACTGGAGCATGGGCTGCGCCTCGGAGTTCATGAAGTCGATCTTGACGCCCTTCACACCCCACTTCTCCAGGGTCGGCAGCCACTGGGCGCGTTCCTCCGGGGTGTCGAGGTCGCGCTGGTGGATCCAGACGATGATGCCGACGCCTTTGGCGCGCGCGTAGTCGACGAGCTCCGGCATCCAGCTGTTGGTCTGCCAGTTCGGGTCGGTGGTGTCCCATTCGTCGGTCTTGAAGTACCAGCCCGCGTCGACGGCCTCGTAGGGCCAGTTCCGCTGCGCGGCGTAGTCGACGAAGGCCTTCTGCGCCGTCAGGCTCTGGCCGGCTTCGCGGCCGCCGGCGAGCCAGGTCCACAGCACTGTGCCGGGCCGGATCCAGGAGGGGTCGGCGACTTTGGAGGCCGGGGCGAGGTCGTCGGTGAAGGTGGACCGGGTGACGGTGGCGAGGTCACCGGTGACCATGGCCCGCCAGGGGGTGACGAGGGGGCCATCGCTCTTCACCCGGTCGTCGGCGAGCTTGATGCGGTAGGTGCCGGTGCCCTGGGTGTGGGCGAGGCGGGCACCGGAGTAGGCGCCGGTGAGGTCGGACTCGGCGAGCAGGGTGTAGCCGCCGTCGGTCGCGAACAGGGCCTGGTCGGAGTACTCACCGGTGGGTGCGGTCGACGCCGTGTACTGGGCGAACTGGCCTTCGTTGTCCACGCGGTAGGTGCCGAGCCAGCTCTTCGCGTCCGCCGGGAGATTGAAGGCGGACGTCTCGCCGAGGACGTCACCGGATCCCGCGGGCAGGGCATAGCGGTAGGCGATTCCGTCCGCGGAGGCGCGGACGACCAGGTCGACGCGGGCACCCGCGGCCGTGGCGAAGGAGAGACGGGTCTCGTTCATGCGGACGAGGCGGTCCAGGCGCTTGCCGGACTTCGCGCGGTAACGCTCCTGCACCGTACGGCTCTTGCGGTGCAGGAAGCGCAAGTCCTCGGACAGGTCGGCCCGTTCGGTGACGATGCCGACGGGTGACGGTTCGATGACCGTACGGCCTTCCCGGGACACGGCGAGGCTCAGCGTGCCCGTGGCGTCGTCGAGGGTGACCTGCGCGCGCGGGGCGTGTGCTCCCGCGGACAGGGACCAGGCCTGGTCGTGCTGTTCGGCCTGTGCGGGTGCTGTGGTGAGGAGTGCGGCGGCCAGCGAGGCGCAGAGTGCGGCGACCGCGGTTCTGATCGGAACTGCCATCGGATACCTCCGAGTTGTGTGGCCTTTACGGCAGACCCCAGGCCGTTCCCGGCTCGCTGACGGCGACGGGCGCGATGCTCAGGTCGGGGCGGGAGCCGGTGTGGACGAGCACCTCGCGGCCGCGTGGCAGATCGATGCCGAGGGTGCCGTCGCCGAGGTCGTGGGTGCGGGCCGGGGTGCCGTCGTCCAGCACCGCGGTGAGGTGCCCGGTGAGGCCGTGCCGGAGCTTGAGGGGTTCGCCCGCCAGGCTCCTGACCCTGATGAAACGGGTGGTCCCCGCCTTGCGGACGGCGCTGACCAGGAAGGCGCCCTCGGTACGGAAATTGTGCAGGGTGAGGTCCGCCCAGGCGGTCGGGACGGCCGGGAAGACGCGGATCACTCCGCCCCAGCTCTGGCAGAACATGTCGTGCAGGGACTGCGAGGCGGACAGCGGGGTCTCGATGACCGGACCGGCCTCCGTGTAGTGGGTGTTGGCCCGGCACGGGTAACGGGTGGTGGGGTCGAAGAACTTGCGGAGGTAGGTGATCGCGGTGTCGCCGTCGCCGCTCATCGCGTACATGGAGGCCGCGCCGGTGTAGCTGTAGCCGCGGTGGGCTCCGGTCAGCGCGTGCCAGTGGACCAGCGACTTGGTGATGAGGTCGCGGTTCTCGGGCTGGTCCCAGTTGACGAGGTAGAGCGGGTAGACCATCAGCAGGTGCGAGTAGTGGCGGTGGGACTGGGCGTAGGGGGTGTCGGCACCGATCATGAAGCCGTTGGCGTCGACCGGGTACGGCGTGAGTCTGGCCAGCACCTCCTGCCAGCGCGGGGCCAACTCGTCGTCGATGCCGAGGAGTTCGGCGGAGTCGAGGAGGGTCCGGCAGCCCCAGCGGATCAGGGCCAGGTCGTAATTGGTGTCCTGCGGCGGTACGACGGGGTATTCGGGCGAGAGGGTGCTGGGCAGGTGGAGCCTGCCGTCGCTGCCTGGGGTGAGGAAGTGCAGGTAGTAGTTGATGGCCCGGCGCAGCACCGGGTAGAGCGTGTCGCGCAGCAGGGACTTGTCCATGGAGTGCCGGTACGACAGCCACACGTTGTGCAGGGCCCAGGTGAGATCGCCGGTCTCGGCGCCGGTGCCGGGCCGGCCGACGCCGCGGTTGGCGAACATGTCGGAGCTGCGGCCGACGCCGGAGCTGTCGGCGCGGTAGGCGGCCGGCACGTTGGCGATGAGCTGTTCCTGGTTCTGGCGCAGCGTGGTGGCGAGGGAGTCGAGCTCCGGGTGGTTGAAGCCGTGGATGAGCCAGTACTCCAGTTGGACGTTGAGGTTCCACCAGACCGCGGGCCAGGGCGTGGGCTCCAGCCAGGGTCCGGAGGTGGCCATGACGGGGCCGCCGGCGCGGCTCGCGGAGGCGACCTTGTAGAGCTGGATCCAGTGGAAGCTCTGGAGCCGCTGGTCGGGGAACGAGACGAAGCTCTTGCGGTAGAACTCGTGCCACCAGTCGGTGTGGCGTTTCCTGAGCGTGCTGTACGACTTCGCGCGGCGGAGGTTGCGCAGCGAGTCGGCTTCCGCGGCGGTGTCGGAGGGGTGGCTGTGGCCGACGCTGAGGAGCAGGTCGTCGCCGGTGCGGCGGTGGACGGTGGCGGTCTGGCCGCCGCCGGTGAGGGGCTGGAGGACCTGTGCGGTGCCGTCGGTGGTGGTGCGGGTGATCCAGGCCGGGTTGGCGGTGTATCCGGTGGGTGGGGCTTCGCTGATCTTGCGGGGGCTGATCGCCTCCTCGGGATGGAAGGTCCAGGTCGCGCGTTCACCGCCGGCGGCCTTCACCCGGACGGCCAGGACCTCGTCGTGGATGAGGGCGGCGAGGGTGAGGGTGCCGGCCGTGGTGGTGACCGTGCCGGTGAGTTCGGCGTTCCACAGGCTCAGCCGCCAGTCGACGGCGGTGATGGTGCCGGCCGGTTCGAGGGTGAGGTGGCCTACGGGGAGACGGCAGGTTCCCCAGCCGCTGCCGAACTCGGGGCGGTGGTCCTGGACCCGTCCGTGCTGCACGGTGAAGCGGATCTGGTTGGCGCCGGGCTCCTGATAGATCATGCTGCCGAGTTGGCCGTCGCCGAGGAACGGGCCCTCGTACCAGAGGGTGGGCAGCCTGGTCCAGAGCAGGTCCTGGTCGCGCAGGAAGCGGGCCCACGCGCCCTCGGTGGTCATCGTGTCCCGGAGTTTCCAGGGGCGTCCGGCGGCACCTGGCGAGGACATCGGTTCTTCGGCGCGGGCCGTACCGGGTAACGCGGCCACCGCGGCTCCGCCCAGCGCGGTGCCGAGTACGGCTCTGCGGGCCGGCTGCGAGTGTCTCTCCGGCTGTGAGGTCATCGTCGTCCTCTCTACCTGACGGATCCTCGATACATCGGGTGTATCGGGGAACCTAAGAGGCCCTTGTGTACCTGTCAATGACTTCAGCGCCATGCGAATCACATGACAGTCAGGACATTCACGCGGCCCTCTCCACGGAGACCCATGTCAGCAGGCCTAGGCCAGCCCTTTCACCCATCCGATGTATCCGCGTCGTTTACGACATGGGTGGCGCAATCACCGACAGGACGGCGGCGAGACGGTGGGGCATGGCAGCGGCGGGGATGTCGATGAGCTGATAGCCGAGCTCGCGGTAGGTCTCCTCGTGGACCTTCTCGAACACCAGAGACTCCTGGTAGCTGATCCGGCGGGCCGAGGTGGGCTCGCAGAACCCCAGATTGCGGATGAAGAGCACCTGGCGCTGGTAGATCTCCTCGGAGGTGATCCGTTCGAGCTCCGCCCCGAGTGTCCGGGACACCGGACGTCCCAGGTAGGTGGCGAGTGCGAGGGTGCAGACCGGTGAGCGGTCGAAGACCTGGAGGGCGGCGGCCCCGCTCGTCTCCTGCTGCCGCTGCCGTTGCAGCGCGACAATCTCGTCGATGAAGGACACCCGCGTCCACGGCTCGTCCTCGCCCCGGGCCTGAGCCCGAGCGATGACCTCCGTCGCCGCCTCCTCCACCACGGCGTGACCGAGTTCGCCCAGGCGGTGCAGGAGGGAGGTCTTGCCCGCGCCGGGTGTGCCCGTGAGGACGTAACGCCGCATGGTGGGGAGCCTTTCGTGGAGGGGTGGGTTCTTCTGCCCTGTCGGGACCGTCTCGGGCGTCAACAGCACGGCCTGAAGGGGGCGTTGACACGCAACAGGTTCGGCGTCACGGTGAGGGTTCCCTGCGCACCGGGCCCCGGAGGTCTTGCCTTGGCTGGTTCATCCGCACCGAACTCGGACGCCGAACTCGTCGAACGCGTACGGAAACTTCAGCCTCTCATCCGCTCGCACGCCCTGCGCACCGATCAGGAACGCCGGGTGACCGGCGAGGTCGTCACGGCGCTCACGGACGCCGGGGTCCTTCGCATGAACGTGCCCCGCCGGTACGGCGGTTACCAGACCTCGGTGCGTACCCAGGTCGACGTACTGAGCGAGGTCTCCGCCGCGAGCGGGTCGACGGGGTTCATGGCGCTGATCCAGGCCGGGTGCGCGTTCATCGCGGCACTCTTCCCGGACGAGGCGCAGGACGAGATCTTCACCGGCCCCGACGTACGGGTCAGCGGCACCCTCATACCGAGGGCGAAGGCCCGTCCGGTGGACGGCGGTTACGTGGTCGACGGTACCTCTCCGTTCGCCACCGGCTGCCAGGACTCCGACTGGCACCTGCTGACCGCGGTGGCGGACTCCGGGGGCGGCCGCCCACCGGATCGGCTGTGGACGGCCATTCCGATGACCGACCTCGACATGCTCGACGACTGGCACGTCTCCGGTCTGGCCGGGAGCGGCAGCAACAGTGTCGTCGCCCATGACGTCCATGTGCCGCCCCACCGTGTCCTGCCACTGGGGCCGTTGCTGGGCGGGTCCTACCCCTCGCGGCGCAACAGCGCGGACCCCTTCTACGGCATGCCCGTCCTCCTGCTGTTCTGCGCCTGGACAGCGGCCGGCGCCCTCGGTCCGGCCCGGGCGGCACTGGCGGAGTTCGGCGAGCGCATCCATCAACGAGGCATCACCTACACGATCTACGAGCATCAGCATGCCGCCCCGGTGACGCATCTGCAGTTCGCCGAGGCCGCGATGAAGATCTCCTGTGCCGAACTGCTCACCGCCGACTTCGTCTCCCTGATCGACGCCCGGGTCGCGGACGGCAATCCGTACACGCCGGAGGAACGGGCCCGGATCCGGGCCCAGTCCGGCTATGTGGCGCGGCTGTGCAAGGAGGCCGTGGACCTGATCGGTTCCGCATCGGGTGCGTCGTCGCTGCAGCTGGAGGTGCCGGTCCAGCGTGCCGTGCGGGATCTCAACGCCCTGAACCTGCACTCCTTCGTCAACCCCGCCGCCAATCTGGAGCTGTACGGGAGGGTGCTGTCCGGGTTGGACGCCGGTACGCCGTTCCTGTAGCCCCGGTCGGGACCCCGGGGCGACGGGGACTTACCCGCCCGTCAGCGCGACGACCAGTTCGTCCAGTCCGTCGAACCGTCCGTCGAAGTCGTCGCGGGCCGTCGGCGGGTCCCCGACGGGCCGGTGGACATAGGCGGTCCGCATCCCCTTCGCCCGGGCTCCGCTCAGGTCCCAGGCATGGGCGGCCACCATGAGGACGCGGTCCGGTGCGCATCCGGCGGTGTCGAGGGCGAGTTGGTACACCTCCGGGGCCGGCTTGTAGGCCTGGACGATTTCGGCGGACAGGGCCTGGTGCCAGCGGAGTCCGGCATGGGTGTTGAGCCGGAGCAGAGCCGTGCGTGCGGCGTTGGAGAGCCCGAGCACGGGGAAGTGCCGGGACAGCCGCTCGAGACCGGCCAGGGAGTCGCCCCAGGGAGGCAGGCGCTGCCCCGCCGTGGCCAGCCGGGCCACGGTCGGCGGATCGGCGAACCCGGCGCGGGCGGCCACCAGTTGAGCGGCCTCTGTGTCGATGACCGAGGTGTTGGCGTACGCGCGGTTTCCTTGGTCGATGCGTTGCCGCTGTCGCTCGCCGTACTGCTGCCACAGCGCAAGAAGTTCGTCGACCTGCGCCTCGTCGGACGTGGGCACCGCTTCGCGGATCCCCGCCCGGAGCCCGCTCGGTTCGTCGACGAGGGTGCCGAGGACATCGAAGACGACGACCTCGATGTCACGGATCACGGCCATGCGGACTCCCGTTCACGCCGACGTCACCTGCTCGACCGGTGACGATCCTGCCACTCAGAATCATCACCGGTCAAGACGGTCACGCGCGGCTGCACGTGTCCGGGAGCCGGTCAGCCGTTGGCCAGGAGCTCCAGCGTGTCGATCACACGGTTCGAGAAACCCCACTCGTTGTCGTACCAGGCGACGACCTTCACATGGCGGCCCTCCACGCGGGTCAGGGCCGAATCGAAGATCGACGAGGCGGGATTGCCCGTGATGTCCGAGGAGACGAGCGGGTCCTCCGAGTACTCGAGGACGCCCGCGAGGGGCCCCTCGGCGGCGGAGCGGTAGGCCGCCAGTACGTCCTCGCGGGTCACGTCACGCGAGACGGTCGTGTTCAGCTCGACGATGGAGCCGACAGGGACCGGGACGCGGATCGAGTCACCGGACAACTTGCCTTCCAGGTTGGGCAGCACCAGGCCGATCGCCTTGGCGGCGCCGGTCGTCGTGGGCACGATGTTGACACCGGCGGCGCGGGCGCGACGGGCGTCGCGGTGCGGGCCGTCCTGGAGGTTCTGCTCCTGCGTGTAGGCGTGCACGGTCGTCATGAAGCCGTGCTCGATACCGGCGAGCTCGTCGAGCACCGAGGCGAGCGGTGCGAGCGCGTTGGTCGTGCACGAGGCGTTGGAGACGATCGTGTGCACGTCCGGGTCGTAGGCGTCGGTGTTGACCCCGTACGCCAGGGTGACGTCGGCACCGTCCGAGGGTGCGCTGACGAGTACCTTCTTCGCGCCCGCGTCGAGGTGGGCGCGGGCGGCCTTGGCCGAAGTGAACCGTCCGGTGGCCTCCAGCACGATGTCGACGCCGAGTTCGGCCCAGGGCAGCTGCGCCGGTTCACGCTCGGCGAGCACGGTGATGCGACGGCCGTCGACGACCAGGGTGTTCCCGTCGGCGGTCACCGGACGGCCGAGACGGCCGGCCGTGCTGTCGTAGGCGAGCAGCCTCGCGAGGGTGGCGGGCTCGGTGAGGTCGTTGACGGCGACGACCTCCAGGGCGCTGTCCCGTTCGAGGAGCGCACGCAGCACATTGCGTCCGATGCGGCCGAATCCGTTGATGGCGATGCGAGTCATGAATGGTGTCCCTTCCCTATGCCCACCAGGCTCGCGCGCGGCGTCGACCGCTGACAGTGGCGGGATCGCCATGGTTCAAAAGGATCGCGCCACACGTTCTCTGGAAAGGGTTGGACGGAGCAATGCGTGGGCTTGTAGCTTGCAGTCGACCGCGACGCCACCCGAGGAGGTGAGACCCATGAACTCTGTATCGATGTGGGTGCTCCCCCTTGCCGGCACGGTCGGGCGACTGACGTAGGTGTCGCCGGGAGCGCCTCCACAACAAGGCACTCCCGAAAGGCAACCCCCTCATGTTCGACGTGATCATTTCCGGGTGCGGGCCGACCGGCGCGATGCTGGCCGCCGAACTACGGCTGCATGACGTGCGGGTTCTCGTCCTGGAGAAGGAAACCGAGCCCGTGTCGTTCGTCCGCATCGTCGGTCTGCACATGCGCAGTCTTGAGCTGATGGCCATGCGCGGACTGCTGGACCGCATGCTCGAACACGGAAGAAAGCGTCCGGCCCGCGGATTCTTCGCCGCCATCGACAAGCCCGTGCCCAAGGGCCTGGATTCCGCGCACGCCTATTTGCTGGGCATCCCGCAGCCGGCGATCGAGCGTCTGCTCGAAGAGCATGCGACCCACCTGGGTGCGCAGGTCCGGCGCGGTGGTGCGGTGACCGGTTTCGAACAGGACGACGAGGGGGTGACCGTCGAGCTGGCCGACGGGGAACAGCTGCGGTCGCGCTATCTCGTCGGCTGTGACGGCGCGCGCAGCACGGTGCGCAAACTGCTCGGTGTCGGCTTCCCCGGTGAACCCTCGCGGACCGAGACGCTCATGGGCGAGATGGAAGTGGGTGTGCCGCAGGAGGAGATCGCCGCCAAGGTGAGCGAAATCGGCAGGACCAACAAGCGCTTCTGGCTCCGGCCCGTCGGCGGAGGCGCATACAGCGTCGTAGTCCCCGCCGCGGGAGCCGGCGACCGCGCGGAACCGCCCACCCTCGAGGATTTCAGACAACAGCTGCGCACCATCGCCGGAACCGATTTCGGCGTGCACTCCCCGCGCTGGTTGTCCCGCTTCGGGGACGCCACCCGGCTGGCCGAGCGCTATCGGGTCGGACGGGTGCTGCTGGCCGGCGACGCGGCACACATCCATCCGCCCACCGGCGGCCAGGGTCTCAACCTGGGCGTTCAGGACGCGTTCAACCTCGGCTGGAAACTGGCCGCACAGATCCGCGGCTGGGCGCCGGGAACACTGCTGGACACCTACCAGACCGAACGCCGTCCGGTCGCCGAGGACGTGCTGGACAACACCCGCGCCCAGATGGAACTGCACTCCACCGAACCGGGCCCGCAGGCCGTGCGCAGGCTGCTCACCGAACTGATGGACTTCGACGAGGTGAACCGCCATCTCATCGAGAAGATCACCGCGATCGCCATCCGCTACGACTTCGGCGAAGGTCCCGACCTGCTCGGCCGCCGCCTGCCCGACACCGACGTGAAAAGCGGCCGCCTCTACGGTCTGCTGCATGGCGGCCGCGGCCTGCTGCTGGACCGCACCGAACGCCTGACCGTCGGCGGCTGGGCGGACCGGGTCGATCACCTCGCGGACCCCACCGCGGCCCTGGATGTGCCCTGCGTCCTGCTGCGCCCCGATGGTCACGTCGCCTGGATCGGCGACGATCAGCAGGACCTGGACGACCATCTCTCCCGCTGGTTCGGCAACCCGGCCCGGCCAGACCGCCGCTCAGCTCCCACGGCTACTCGCCCCGGGTGAAGGTGCGCCGGTACTCGCTCGGCGTCGTCCCCAGGATCCGCTGGAAGTGCAGGCGCAGGTTCGCCCCGGTGCCGAGCCCGACGTCGGTCGCGATCTGTTCGACACTCCGCTCCGAACGCTCCAGCAGCTCGCGGGCCATGTCGATGCGGGCGCGCATCACCCACTGCATCGGCGTGTATCCGGTCTCCTCGACGAAGCGCCGTGAGAAGGTGCGCGGCGAGACCGCGGCCTGGCTCGCCAGGAGGTCGAGGGTGAGGGGTTCGTCGAGCCGGTGCAGGGCCCATTCCCGGGTGGCGGCGAAGCGCTCGCCGAGCGGCTCGGGCACGCTGCGCGGCACGTACTGCGCCTGACCGCCACTGCGGTAGGGGGCCGCGACCAGGCGCCGGGCCGCGTGGTTGGACGCGGCCACGCCGAGGTCGCCGCGCAGGATGTGCAGACACAGGTCGATGCCGGAGGCGGCGCCGGCCGACGTCAGCACACGGCCCTCGTCGACGAACAGCACGTTCTCGTCGACACGGACGAGCGGATGCCTCGCCGCGAGCGCCTTCGTGTAGTGCCAGTGGGTCGTGGCGCGTCTGCCGTCGAGCAGTCCGGTCGCGGCCAGCGCGAAGGCGCCGGTCGAGATGGCGGCCAGCCGCGTGCCCCGGCCGTGGGCGGCGACCAGCGCCTCGACGACGGCCGGCGGCGGGTCCTCGCGGTCCGGGAACCGGTAGCCGGGGATGAAGACGAGGTCCGCCCACGCGAGCGCCTCCAGACCGTGGGCGACGTGGTACGACAGCCCGTCCCCACCGCTCACCAGCCCCGGGGCCGCGCCGCACAGCCGCACCTCGTACGGCATGCTCGCGCGGGTCGTGAACACCTGCGCGGGGATGCCGACGTCGAGTGGCTTGGCGCCTTCGAGGACGAGAACGGCGACGCGGCGAAGGCGGGAGGCGGACACGGGGACAGGCTACGCAGAGTCAGGCGTCCTCGACCGTCGCGGTGACGGGCGTGCCGATCTCGACCGTGCGGCTGACCGTGCACAGGCGGTCGTGGGAGGTCTTCACCGCGCGGGGCAGGATGGTGCGGGCCCGGTCCGCGCCCTCGCCGTCGGGAAAGGTGACGGTGAAGGTGACCGCGAGGTCGGTCAGCCGGTTGCCGAGCTCGTCGTTGATCTTGTTGCCGCTCACCTCGACGGAAAAGGAGGCGGGCTCGGCATGGCGGCTGGTGGCGAGGTCCACGTCCACCGCCGTGCAGCCGCCGAGCGCGGCGAGGAGCAGTTCGACCGGGGTGAACTCGCTGTCGGAACCGGTGCCGAAGCTGATGGTGCCGCCACGGGTGTTGGTGGCGACGAAATGGCCGGTACTGGTGCGCTCGACGGTGACGGACCGCGCGGAGTTTTCGCTCATGCCGAGGACATTAGTCGGACGTGCCGAGCGGTGCCCGCGGGCGACAGTGCCGGTACGTCACCACTCGGCCTCCAGCGCCTCCACCAGCCGGGAGACGGCGCTCAGATCGGGCAGGCTGCGCAGCTTGGCCACGGCCTCGCGGCTGCCGAACGCACGCTGCTCGGCGGTCCTCGCCGGATCGACCGCGCAATCGGCCTGTACGTACACGTAGTTGAGGTCGGTCGCGAAGAGCACCGAGAACGCGTCCAGGTTCTTGATCACCGCGCGGCCCCCGGCGTCCCGGTAGGCGCGCACCAGGCGCCGTGCCGCATCGGCGTCGAACTGGTTGCCGCCCGACCACACGTGGACGGCACGGGCCAGTTCACGCTCCGCCGAGACGGGCCCGGCGTTGTCCCAGTCGAGCAGGACCGGCCCGTCGGAGCCGACCAGGACGTTCTGCGGCCGCATGTCGAGATGGGAGGTCACCACGTCACCGGGGGACGACGGCGAGACATGCCGCGCCAGTTCAACGGCTGTCGTGGCGGCGAACCGGCCCAGCTCCCCCGCCCAGGGCAGGCCGGCCCGCTCCACCTTCCCGAGCAGTTCGGCCCAGTCGGACTCCGGGTTGCACCGTTCGTACCAGCCGCTCGGTGTCCCGCTCGTGCCCTCTCCCGCCTTGTGCAGGATGGCGAGCGTACGGCCGCACCAGCTCAGGGTCGCCGGGTCCGACGGGTCGGCCGCGGTGCCGTCGACCCAGTCGTACAGCTTCACCCAGGAACCTTCGGGGAGCCGTACGACATGGGCGCCGGAGCGGTCGGGCATGAGGCGTGGCGCGGAGATACCCAGCGTCTCCGCCGCGTCGCGCAGTGCGGACTCGGCGCCGACGTCCGGCTCGTCCTTCTCGAAGAGCAGTTCCTTCACCGCCCAGGCGGTGCCGTTCCCGGACAGTTTCCAGATCTGTCCCAGGGCGCCGCGGGCGACGGGCGTCATCGTCCAGTCCCCCGCGCCGAGGGCATAGGCGTCCGCGACGAGTTCACCCGTGTTCCGCATGCAACTCCCCGCTTCCGCCGCGCAGTTGATCACAGCCTATCCGCAGCAGCCCGATCCCTCGGCCGAACCGGTTTCCAGCCGGCAGAAGCAGGACGCCTCGACCGGTACGTCGGCCAGCGCGGCGGCGATCCGCAGTTGCTGGGCGACGATCCGCGCCTCCCCTTCCTTCTTCCCGCGGACCAGGCACTCGTGGAGCCCGTGCAGCGCCCACACGTTGCCCGGGTGCTGGAGAGGCCGCGGGAGGGTGTCGTCGAGACCGAGGTCGGCGCGGTAGACGGCCTCGGCCTCGGCGAGGCGTCCCCGTTCGAGCAGGAGGGCACCGTAGGCGTGGCGGGTGGGCTGCATCCAGCCCCACGGCTCGTCGTAGGGGAGGTTGTCGTCCAGCTCGACCGATCGCTCGAGGGCCGCGAAAGCGGTGTCGAACTCGCCCTTGCGGTAGGCCAGTTCACCGTCGAGCATCGCCGAGGCGATCGCCAGGATGTCGGCGCACGTGTTGTTGAAGAGCATGCGGGTACCGGGGACCTCGGCGACCGCCTCATGGAACAGGGCGCGTTCGCCCTCCGCCTCGGTGATGCGGCCGAGGGCGGACAAGGCGACACCGCGGGCGTAGTGGAGCATCGCGGTGGTCACGCAGTACAGCCGCGGGTCGGCGGGCAGCGAGAGGTCCAGGATGTCGGTCCAGCGGCCGAAGCGGATCAGTACGTGGACGCGCATCGCGAGGAAGCCCTCGAGCCAGTCGGCCATGGGCGGGCTCTCGACGCGCAGAAGGTCCTCCGGGATCGACGCCTCCAGCTGCGCGGCGGTCTCCAACGCGGTCTCCGACTGGCCCAGGAACATCGCGCCGTAGATCTTGAAGTGGTAGTTGTGCGAGCGGTAGAGCGTGTAGAAGTTCATCGCTCCGGTCCGGGCGCGGACCTTCTCGTCGGCGGCGATCGCGGCGCTGTTGTCCGCCACCACCCGCCGGTAGTCACCGCACAGCACCTCCAGATGCGAGGGCATGTGCAGGAGATGCCCGGCGTCCGGCACCAGACCGCGCAGCCGGTCCGCGACGGACAGGGCCAGTTCGGGGGTGGGCGACATCTCCATCAGATGGATGTACAGATGCAGGATGCCCGGGTGGGTGCGACCGGTGGCGCCGGTGAGGGCGCGCTCCAGAACCGCCCGTGCCTCGCGGGTGCGCGCTCCGTCAGCGGGCTCGCCGGTGCGCAGGTCCCACAGCTGCCAGGGCGTGAGGTTCATCAGCGCGTCCGCGTACAGGGCTGCCACGTCCACGTCGTCCGGGGCGAGTTCGTGTACGGCGCGCATGCTGTCGGCGTACGGCGCGTTCCACACCGCGCAGTCCTCGGCGGGCTTCGCCTGTGGATAGCGGGCACGGAGGGCGCCGATCAGGGCCCGCTCCACCTCGGTGGCCCGGGCGGCGGCCTTGTCGTGCGCCGACTCGACAGCCGTATGGGTGCGTCGGACGGTCCGGGCCAGGTCCCGGTCGTCGAAGAACTCCCAGGGCTTGTTGTAGTTCGGGCCCAGGGCGTAGGCGATGCCCCAGTGGGCCATCGCGCAGTCGGGGTCGGCGGCGGCCGCCTTCTCGAAGCAGGCCACGGCCTCCTCGTGGTGGAAGGCGTACGTCCACACCAGGCCACGGTCGAACCAGAGTTGGGCCTCGGCGGAGTCGGTGGTGACGGGTCGGCCGTGGGAACCGAGGTCGTAGTACTCCATGCGCCGCAATTCTGCCCGAAGGAGGGCCTTTCGGCCGCGCGGGAGCCGATCTGTCGCCCGAACGAACGCAGGTGCCGGAGAGTGGACTGGTGAAACCGTCAGTCCTCTCTCCGGCACCGGCCGGGCGGCGCTAAGCCGTCACACACGGAAGATCTCGAGGAAACTGCTCCAGAAGCCCTTCTTGGCCGGCTTCTGCGCCGCGGGCGCGGGGACGCGTGCCGCGGGGGCGGGCTGCTGGACGGCGGCCGGGCGGGGCGCGGTGGAGGACCCGTACGCCGATGCCATCCGGGTGGCCGGGGTGGGGCTGAACTGGACGGGGAGGGTGGCCAGGGCGCGGTGGAACGGGCCGGGACGCCACTCCAGTTTCTGGGCCGGGACGCTCAGGACCAGGTCGGGCAGGGCGTTGAGGATCAGCTCGATGGCGGTGACCGCGATGACCTGGGCCGGGCTCTTGGCCGGGCAGGCATGCGGCCCCGCGCCCCAGGCGAGGTGGGCCCCGCGGCTGTGGGCCTGCCCCGACGAGGTGAGCACCGGGTCGCTGTTGGCTCCGGCGAAGCTGATGACCAGGGGGGAGTTCGCCTGAACCACCACTCCACCGAGGTCGACGTCCTGCACCGGGAAGTGCGTCGCGTAGTTGGCGATCGGCGGGTTGTTGAGCAGAACGTGGTCGAGGGCGTCCTCGATCTGCATGCTCGGCCCGTTGTCGCCCTCCCGGTCGAGGAGCAGCAGGAGGGAGTTGGCGATGAGGTTGCGCTCGGGCTCCACTCCGGCGCCGACCAGCATCACCAGCTGGTCCTTGAGCTCCTCGTCGCTGAGGCCGGCGGGGTGCTGGACCAGCCAGGAGGTGATGTCGTCGCCGGGTTCGCGGCGCTTGAGGGAGACCAGCTCCATGAAGCAGGCGGTGAGTTCGTCGCTGGCGCGCAGCGCGTCTCTGCCGTCGAACATGTCGGCCATCGCGCTCGTGACGCGGTCACCGATGGCGGCGGGGCAGCCGAAGAGCTTGTTGATCATCAGCAACGGCAGCAGCTTGGCGTAGTCGTTGATCAGGTCCGCCCGGCCCCGCTCGCTGAACTGGTCGATGAGGTAGGCGGCGATCGGTTCGACGTCGCGGCGGATGCGGGTGACGTTGAGCCGGTCGAGGCTCTCGGTGACCGCCTTGCGCAGCCTGAGGTGCTGGGCGCCGTCGGTGAACAGGCAGTTGGGCCGGTAGGCCATCATCGGCAGGACGGGGCTGTCGAGGGGAACGCGGCCGTCATTGAGGGCGGTCCAGCGGCGGCCGTCGCGCGCGAACAGTGCGGGATTCTGGAGCACCCGCAGGGCCGTCTCGTGTCCGACGACCAGGGTGGCGTCGACACCGGGGGCCAGTTCCACCGGGCCCGCGGGTCCGTGCGCCCGGAGGTAGTCGTAGACCTTCTGCGGATCTGCCGCGAAGGAGCCGTCGTACATGGGGCATCTGGCCGCACCGGTGGCGGCCGTGTCGTGAACGTCCATGTCTGTGTCCTTTGGTGGCCCGGACCGTGTGGTCCGGGCGGGGGGTGGTGGTTCAGGCGGCGCGGTCGAGGAGGTGACGCACGAGGGCGATCAGGGCGCGGGCGGAGGAGCGCTGGTCGCGGGCGTCGCAGTAGATGACGGGAGTGTCCGGAAGCAGGTCGAGGGCTTCGCGGATCTCGTCCTCCTCGAAGTGGCTGGTCTGCGAGAAGGTGTTGACGGCGATCGCGTACTCGAGGCCGTACTCGTCGATCAGGTCGATGACCGGGAAGGTCTCCTCCAGGCGTGAGGGGTCGACCAGGAGCAGGGCGCCGAGCGCACCGCGCGCCATGTCCTCCCACAGCTGCATGAAGCGCTGCTGTCCGGGGGTGCCGAACAGATACAGCACCAGCTCCTCGCTCAGGGTCAGCCGGCCGAAGTCCAGCGCCACGGTGGTGGTCGCCTTCTCCGGCGCCCCACGCAGGTCGTCGACGTGCATGGACGCCTGGGTCATCTTCTCCTCGGTGCGCAGAGGAGTGATCTCCGACAGAGACCCGATGAAGGTCGTCTTGCCCACGGCGAAGTGTCCGACCACCAGGATCTTCGCGGCGGTGGTCACGTCGGCGGACACGTAGATGGAGCCGTTCGCCCCGGGGTCAGCCGATGTTGAGGGTTTCGAGTCCATGCAGAACCTTCTCGAGTATCGCTCGGGGAACGTGCTGGGCGGGGGCCGGTTCAGCGCGACGCAGGAGGTGCCCCTGTTCGAATAAATCGGACAGCAGCAGTCGGGCCACGCCGACCGGCAGTCCCAGATGACCGGCGACTTCGGCGACCGACAGGTAGCCGCCCGAACAGAGCTCCCAGATCGCCCGCACCTCGGGTCCGGCCCCGAGCGGCAGGGTCCGGTCGGGGGCCAGGCACACCAGCGTGTGCAGGGCCAGGTCGTCGTCGGAGGGGAGACGACGACCGCCCGTGATGACGTAGGAGCGGACGAAGTCGCTGGTTACCGGAGCGTCCTCGCCAGGCCAGGTCATGCGTCTACGCCGGTGTTCTGGCGCGGAATGGCGCTCATCGCCTTGGTCAGCGCACCCACCGTCTTCTGCATCCGGATCGACATGGCCTCCATGTCGACGTCCAGAGCGGTCGAGACCGCGAGGTAGGAGCCGCTGCCCCCGGCGATGAGAAAGATCCATCCGCCGTCGAACTCGATCAGTGTCTGCTTCCAGAGGCCCTTGCCGCCGCCGACGAAGGGGGCGACGCTGCGGCACAGGGACTGCAGGGAGCTCATCGCGGCGGCGTTGCGCTCCGCGTCGTCACGGACGATGCCGTCGGACCGCTGCATCAGCAGGCCGTCCGCCGAGACGAGGATGGCGTGGCGGGCTCCGCGCACCTCGAGCACGTCGTTCAGCACCCACGACAGATCGGGATTCACTGGTTCTGAGGTCCTTCCGTGTTGTCCGAGTCCCGCCCGAGCAGGGTCCCGCGAGCGAATGCCTTGAGCCGCGAGGCGGTCTCTTCGCCGGCCGCGTCCAGGTCGGGTACGTCCGCGCCGGGCGAGGCCACCACGGAGACGGAGCCGTTGCGCCGCCGGCGGCGCTTGGGGAGGCCTCCGGCGGTCTGTCCGACGACGAGGGAGGCGACGGGGGCCGGCTTGGCCGCCGTGGGCTCGCCCTCGTGCTCGTCGAGTTCGACGGGTGCGGGTGCGGGCACGTCCGCCGTCAGAAGGTTCTCGGGCACCCGGATCACGGCACGCACACCGCCGTAGGGGGAGACCGCGTCGACGGAGACGTGGAACCCGTAGTGGGCGGCGAGCTTCCCGGAGAGGGCGAAGCCGAACTTGGGCGGGTCGCCGAGGCTGGTGATGTCCACGGATCCGCCGGTGGTCAGCAGGGACGCGGCGCGGGCCTTGGTCTCCTGGTCCATACCGAGACCGGCGTCGTCGACGATCAGGCATATCCCGGTGGGGACGGCCTGGATGTTGATCTCGACGGGGGTGCCGGGGGCGCTGTACTTGGTGGCGTTGTCGAGCAGTTCGGCCAGGACCATGGCGACCGGTTCGACCGCGCGGCTGGTGATCGCGACGTTGGCCTGCGAATGGACCTTGACCCGCTCGAAGTCGCGGATCCGCCCCTGGGCACTGCGGGCGACGTCGTACACCGAGGCGTCCCGGTCGCGCCGGCCGAGCCACCCGCCGCAGAGCACCGAGATGCCCTTGGTACGGCGGCTGAACTGGCTGCCGGTGTGGTCGACCAGCATCAGGTCGCCGAGGACCGCGTGGTCGTCGCCGTACTTCTGCTGAAGGCCGTCGAGCAGGGCCAGCTGCTCCTCGGCGAGGGTCGCCAGGGTGCCGACGGCCGACTTCAGGGTCGCCTTCGTCGCCGACTCGGCGTCCTTGCGCACCTCTTCCAGATCCGCGGCGTGCCGCGCGCTCACCGACGAGTAGGTCGTCTGGAGCTCGGCGAGCTGACCTCGCACACTCGCCACGTCGCCGTGCAGTTTGTTGTTGTTCGCGCGGAGCTGGATGTTGGTTCTCCGTGCGCGCATCACTGCGAAAATCGCAGCGATGAGTACCACGAGCAGGACCCACAGGAGTGGATCTTCGAACAATGACGTCATGAGACTCTCTTCAAGTCGCCTCGCGTCGGGAGACTGACCATGCATGGGCCCCGGAAATGCCCGCCACTGTGCGGCGCGGACCTTACCGGCGGACCAACCGTCACTCCTTCACGATGGGGCCGTTTTGGCTGTCCCCGTACGCGCGTATGACGCGTCATCAGCCTACTGAAAAGTGTAATGATCTTATCAGCCGTCGCAGTGTCAACAGGCGTATCAGGGGCCACACTTGACGACTCTCCACAAAGATCCCGCAAAGGCCGCATCGACCACCGTCAGGAGTCGCCGCCGCCCGCCCTCACCCTGCCCACCGTTCCGTTCATGATCAACACGCGGAGCCTACCAAGGCGGCGAGAACGCTCTCCGACCCCTCGGTGAAAACTCGTTTGCGGCCGCCGGGCCCGCCTCGGACCCTTGCCCCATGCCCTATCTCCTGCGCGCTGCCGCGCCCACCGACGCGCCGGCCGTCACCGAGCTGCTCAACGAGATCGACCTGATCGAGGTCGGGCGGCCCGAGACCGATCTGCACACGGTGGAGTCCGATCTGGGGCACCCCGACACCGACCTCGACCGCGACTCCTGGCTGGCCTTCGACGGAGCCCGTCTGGTGGCGTACGCCCTCGTGTGGGACGACTCGAAGGGCGAGCGCATCAACGCCGACCACTATGTGCTGCCCGAGCACCAGCAGGCCGGTGTACTCCTCCTGGAGGCGATCGAGACCAGGGCACTGGAGAAGGCCCGGGCGAACGGCGCCTCGAAGGCCCTGATCCATCTGCACCTCAACTCGGCGCCCACGACCGACCTCGCGCTGATACGGGCGCGAGGCTGGTCGGTCGTACGGCGCTATCACGTACTGGAGCGGCCGCTGCGCAAGAGCGAGGACCTGCCGCCCGAGCCGCCCGCGGGCGTGCGGGTGCGGGCCTGCGCCGACGAGGCGGACCGGAAGCAGACCCACGCCCTCTACCAGGCCACGTTCGCCGAGCACTTCGACTTCCAGCCGCGCGAGTACGAGCGGTGGCTGCACGACATCCACGCCGACCGGCTCGACTGGTCCCTGGTGTGGCTCGTCTCCACCGAGGACCTCGGGGACGTCGGCTTCCTGATCGCCCGCGACGACCGCGAGGCCATGGGGTGGATCCGCAGCCTCGGCGTCGTCCGCGAGGCCCGCGGCCGTGGCCTCGGCGGACTGCTGCTGCGCCAGGCCTTCGCGGCGTTCGCGGCCCGGGGGCGGGACACCGTGGGTCTCGGTGTGGACACCGAAAACACCACCGGCGCCCCCGAGTTGTACGCACGCAACGGAATGACGGTCCATTACGCCGTCGATACCTGGGAAATCGTGGTGAGTTGAATTCCTGCGGCGGCGGGAGACCGCTATCGGTCTTTTCCACGCAACAATTCGCAGACAAAGTTCTCCTGAAGTCCGCGCATTTTCCGCAGCCCTCCCGCGTCGGCAGATTGGGTGATCTGGGCGGTGATCGAGAACGTCAGTGAACGACGGCCGTCGGGGGTGGCCGCGATCAACTGGGTATAACCGAGCGTGTTGCCGGTGTGGCCCAGGACGACACCGCATCGCGTCTCGTAGCGGAAGACGGCAAGACCCGCGGAGTTGCGGCCCGGCCCGGCGGGCTCGGACGCGCCCTTGACCCACCGCCGCTGCTGCTCGACGACCTTCCTGCCGTAGAGCCGTCCGCCCGCGTAACCCCGGATGAAGCGGGTCATGTCGTCCGGCGTGGAGACGATGCCTCCGGAGGCCCAGACGCCCGACATGCCGATGACCTCGCTGACGTCGGCAGGGGACGCCGACTGGCTCACGTCATAGCCGTGCAGGTAGGGCTTCGGCATCCGGTACCCCTGCGGGAGGCTGGTGGAGTGCAGGCTCAGCGGCGCGTAGACGCGTTGGCGCAGGAGTTCTTCGTACGGTGTACGGGTCGCCGCCTCCGCCATGAGTGCGACGGCGATGTTGTCCGAGTTCGAGTAGCGGTACTGCGTGCCCGGCTTGAAGAGCAGGGGCTGGTCGGCGATGTAGTCGAGCAGATGCCGGGAGTCGAAGTGGTGGCGCGGGTCGGCCTGTAGTTCGTCGAGGAACCCGGCGCTTCGGGAGTAGTCCGGCAGACCGCTGGTGTGGTTCAGGAGTTGACGAAGCGTCACTGATCCCCAGGCTCGGGGGAGTTGGGGCAGGCGCTTGCGCAGGGTGTCGTCCAGGCGCAGGGTCCGGTGGTCGACCAGGGTGAGGGCGACCGCCCCGCTGAAGGCCTTGGCCGTGCTCGCGATACGCATGTGGTCGTCGGGGCGGGGCGAGCGGCGGGTGCGGACGTCGGCGACGCCGGCGCGCACGATTCGGGTCCCCTTCTCGGTCCGCAGGACGGCGATGGCTCCGGGCGGGCCGCCGGGGCGGCGCACGAAGTCCTCGAGCTGACGCTGAAGCGTCTGGTTGCCCGAGGCGTCGGCGGCGGTACAGCCCATCGCCGGGGACAGCGCGGCGAGGCAGGCCGCGAGGGCGGACGCCGCTCGCAGGCGGGATCGGCGTAGAGGCATGGAGGCTCCCGGGGGGGTGGAACGTCATGACCCGTCAAGCCTCACCGGCAGCCACGGTCTCGTGCTTCCCGTGCTGCTGCATACGGACCAGTGGCGGGGGCACGGAGTGGTGCTGTGAATTCGCCCCGTCGGGATCAGCGGTCGCCCTTGTTCAGCTTAGTTTGCGGGTACAACGGCATCTCCCGGGGCGACCGCGGGGGTGCGGTCCGATTCGGTTTCCCGGACCGAGAATGGCTCACGGTGATTTTCGAGGGCGGGGTGATCCTGGAGCACGCGAGCCGGCGGTGGATCTTTCTGCCCTCCCTGCGCTGGGCGTGGTCACGCTCGTGGTCGGTGCGGGCGCCCTTACGGACTCAGATCCTGGCGGCCGTGGGGACGGATGGGAGTCTGCCGGGGTGGTGACCGCCTTCCTCGTGACGGCCGCCGCGCTGCCCCATGCCGGACAGGCGGCTTCCCACGTCGCCGGCGTTCCCCGGCGCCGCGCTCGTCATGGCGGTCCCCGCTCGTCTGCCGGCCGAGGAACCGGACCACGCCCGGGCTGCTGCTCGTCACCGGTCACTCTCACGACCACCATCGCAAAGGGCAGCCTGCCGCGTCAGCCGACCGGGGCCGGCGGTCTTCGGTGTGATCCTGACCCACCGCATGCTCAGCACCCTGCCCAGTCCGGGCGCGGCGCCCGGCCGAGCGCTGAGCAGGGGTGGGGTGGCGCGCGGGGGGGGGCGCCGGGCCGAGGGGTGCGCTGGGGTGGCTGTCCGCCGGTGGAGCTGCGCGGCGGACAGCCACCCCTGCTACTCGTGCGTGCCGGCCGGTGTCACATCGAGCGGCGGCTGGTGCGTCGTAGGAGAACGAAGCCGGAGATCAGGAGGATCGCGCCCAGTGCGGCCGGCCACAGCTGGGTGCCGGTCTCGGCGAGACTGCTCTGACTGCCCTGAGGCTCGGGCTGTGCGGCGACCGGGGGCTGGGCGACGGCTCCGGTGGTGCCGGTCCCGGGGTCGTCGGTCGCGGTGTCGTCCTGGGGGGCGGGCTGGTCCGCCTGGCCGTTGCCGGTGCCGTTCGCGGCCTCGGGCGAAGGCGCGGTGGTGCTGTGGGCGGTGGGTGAGCTGTAGGTCTTCGGCTGGTCGGCGGCGGGGGCAGTCGTCTGGTCGCCGGCGGGGGCTTCGGTGGTCGGCGTGGGCTGCTGCTGCGGCTCGTCGTCGTTTCCGGGGTTGTCCTCGGAGCCGTTGTCGTTGCCGTTCCCGTTACCGGGGTCCTGACTGGCGCCGGGGTCCGGGGTGGAGCCGTTGCCGTCGTCGCCACCGTTCTCGCCGTTGCCGTCGTCGTTGTTTCCGTTGCCGTTGCCGTTGTCGCCGTTGCCCGGGTCGTCCTGGCCTGTGCCCGCACCACACTCACGGCCGTCGTTGATGCAGCCGACCATCTCGTTCATCAGGTTCTCGTCGAAGACGTTGATGAAGTCGCCGTGGTCGGTGACGGGCTTGTGCAGCTGCTCCGGGAAGGAGTCGACCGCGAACAGCGGGGTCGTGCGGCCGCCGTCGCCCAGGCTCGGCGCGTCGACGTCGTAGACGATCCGCTGGACCAGCTGCGGGATGGCCTCGAAGCCGTCCGGGCAGGTGCCGTCGTTCTGGGCGAACGCCACGTGGGTGCGGTGGTTGGCGCTGTCGATGTTGCGGCCGTCCCAGCAGCTCTGGAACTTGAAGGTGCGCACCACGTCGCTGCCCTGCGGGCACAGCGGGTACTTGTCCTTCAGCTGCCGGTCCTCGAGCCCGGTGCAGCTCCAGGACGCGTTGGCGTTGGCGGGGCCGTTGACGAACGCCTTGGCGTCACCGGTGATGATGCGCAGCAGCCGCGGCATCGCGGTGACCTTGCTGCGGGGGTTGCCCACGAACGTCAGCGTCACTTCCTTGGGGGTGACGATCTCGCCGGCGTTGCCTTCGACGCCGCCGCCGGGCGAGTTGGCGTCCTGTTCCTGCGTTCCGTTCTGGAGCCGGATCACGGGCCAGTAGTACGTCGACTTGTCGCCCTGGTCGACACAGCTCGTCTCGGCGTTCGCCAGGTCCTGGTCGCTCGCGAAGGCGGTGTTGGACTGGTTGCCGATGTAGTCGTGGAAGTGGTGGGCGCCGTTGGAGACACCCGGGGCGACGATGACGTTGTCCGAGTTGAACAGGCCGTTCGCGTTTACACCGCAGCTGGTCACGAAGGTGCCACGGGAGGCGTCGCCCTGAGCCTGCGGCGCCTGCGCGGAGGATGGAGCGCTGTTGATGTCGGCGTAGTCCGCGGCGACGGGGCCGTTGCCCGCCTGCCCGCCGTTGCCCTGCTGACCGCCCTGGTCCTGGCCGTCGCCCTGCTGGTCATCGCCCTGCTGACCGTCCTGGTTCTGACCGTCGCCCTGCTGGTCTCCCTGGTCCTGACCGTCGCCCTGCTGCTGGTCCTGACCGTCGCCGTTCTCGTTCTCGGTCTCGCGCAGGGTGCAGCCGGCCATGTCGCCGAGGCCGTCCGGCTGCTCTCCCGCGGCTTGGAGAGCGGCGCTGATGCGCTCGATCGTGGCGGCGCGGTTCTCCTGGAGCGGGTCGACGATACGGCTCTGCGCGGACTCGCGGTCCTGCACCGACGGGTCCTGTAGTTGCTGGTAGGCCTCGGCTATCTGCTGGTCCAGCAGGGCGAGTTCCTTGTCTACGTCCGCCCTCGACCCGTCCGGGACGCTGGTGAGCGTGTCCCCGACGTCCGGGCAGTCGATCGTGACGGCTCCCCACGACGTCTGCTGCGGCGTGCCGCTCTCCGTGGCGGAGGCGTACACATTCGCCGCGACCAGGCCACCACCCCCCAGCATCAGGGCCACTGCGGCGAAGGTCGCACGTCGTGCGCCGGTCGGTCGTCTGCGATTGCTGCGTCCCACGGAAGTACTCCTGCGCGTGTCGGCTCTCCGGGCATGCAAATCCCTCGCCCCATACGGACGGTGGGCCCCCTGCGTTCAAGCGTCTCGGAAATTCACAGCACTCTCATACGGAGCACGGGGTTCCACCACCCCCTCCCGAACCTCTGTGCAGGGAAAACGAGGTGACTCGTACACAACTGCGCCCCTACGGTTCTCGTCATGAACAGCGCGAGCTCCGAGCGCCTCCTGAACGTCGTGGACGTCGAAGCCACGTGCTGGCCCGGCTCCCCTCCCCCGGGCGCGGTCAGCGAGATCATCGAGATCGGACTGACCGTCGTAGACCTGTCGACAGCCGAGCGGGTCGAACGGCACCGGATTCTGGTGCGGCCCGCCCGGTCCGTAGTCAGCGGCTTCTGCACGGAGTTGACCGGTCTCACCCAGGACGAGGTCGACGGGGGACTGCCGTTCGGGGAGGCCTGCCGGCTGCTGGCCGCCGAACACGCCTCCGGCGCGCGGCCGTGGGCGAGTTGGGGCGACTACGACCGTCACCAGTTCACCCGGCAGTGCGGGGCGACGAGGACGCCGTATCCCTTCGGCCGCCGTCACACCAACGCCAAGGCGGTCTTCACCGAGGTACACGGTCTGCGCAAGCGCCCCGGGATGGCACAGGCCCTCGGCCTTGCCGGGCTGCCGCTCGAAGGACGGCATCATCGCGGCGAGGACGACGCCTGGAACATCGCCGCGCTGGTGTTGCATCTGGCGGGGCGGGACGGCTGGCCCGCGGAATGAGCGAGCACGTCACCGAGTCCGACGACGGCTCCCTCGTCGTGGCCGCCGCCGTGATCATCCGATCCGGACGCCTTCTCGTCGTCAGCAAGACCGCGGCACCCGATGTCTTCTACCTGCCGGGCGGCAAGCCCGATCCGGGCGAGGACCTGGAGACGGCACTCCTGCGCGAGCTGCGGGAGGAGCTCGGTGTCGTCCCCGTGGCCTTCAGCCCCCTCCAGGAGGTCCGGGCGCTCGCGGCGCTGGAGCGGATCCCGATGACGATGACGGTCTACGACACCACGATCACCGACCTGCCCCGCCCCGCCGCCGAACTGTCCGCGATGCGCTGGATCACCAGCCAGGAGCCCGACCTGACATTGGCCCCCGCCGTACGCGACCACGTCCTGCCCCTCCTGAGGTCCCGGAGTCTGCTCGACTGAGCTCCCGGGGGCTGCTGGACCGAGGTCCCGCCCGGCCGGAACCTGCGGTATCGCTTGGCCGGAGTCGACGCATCCACGGCCGGAGCCTGACGTGTCCCCTGCCGGGAGGCCGACCAGTCCCCTGGCCGAAGGCCGACGCCATTACGGCCGTCGGCCAACGCTTTCGCCGGGGCCGAAAGCCGACCTGCTCCCCAGCCGGAAGCCGCCCCATCCACCCCCCGGAGGCCGGCCTGTGCCCCGGCCGGAAGGCTGACACATCCACCACCGGAAGCCGACCTGCCCCCCGGCCGGAGACCGACGCAGCCATCCGCCGAGGTTGGACGCCTCCCCGGCCGGAACGCAGATCCATCCACCGCCGGAAACCAACCTGCCCCCGGCCGGAGGCCGACACCTCCACCGGCCGCAGGCTGACCTGCTGTGTCGAAGGCCGTGCCCCGGGTACTCGGGGCTCGCCGTCACGGCCCCTCGGGTGCGGGCCGGTCAGGAAGGGGGCACTGATGACGCAGCACGCCGACGACGACGTCGACCGCCACCGGGGCGTCGCCGGACTGCGACTGGCGACGGAGAGCGCCGACGCGCTCGCCTCGACGCTGCCGGTCGACCGCAACCAGGCGATCCTGGAGGCGGCCAAGCAGGTCGGCGCGATTCTGAAACGGGAAGAGCACCCGTTCGCGCTCGCGGGCAGCGTCGCCGTGTACGCCCATGGCGGCGCTCAGAACCTCCAGCACGACGTCGATTTCGCCATCCTCCCCGAGGACGCGCAGTCCGTGGCCGAGACCCTTCGCGGGGCGGGTCTGGAGGTGCGGACGCCTCCGGAGGACTGGCTGCTGAAGGCCGACTGCATGGGCCAGCAGGTCGACCTGATCTTCGAGCTCGCGCACCAGCCGGTCACCACGGAACTGCTGGCGCGGGCCGACGAACTCTCGGTGGACTCGGTGTTCATGCCGGTGCTGTCCCCGACCGACCTGCTGCACAGCCTGCTGTCCGCTTTCTCCGAGCACCACTGCGACTTCGGGGCGGTCCTGCCGATCGCCCGCACACTGCGGGAGAAGGTCGACTGGGAGGCCGTACGCAGGGACTGCGCGGACGCGCCGATGCCGGACGCGTTCTTCTACTTCCTGGAACGCCTGGAGGTCATCGAACCGAGGACGAGGGAGGGACGGTCATGAGCGAGCCTCTGGCGCAACACCCCGAGGAGAACGTCGAGTACCGCGTCGCCCACCTGCGTGACCGGCTGGCCGCCGAGGAACTCGGCGAGCTGGGAGTCCGCGCCGAGGTAAGGGCCGGGGCGGTCGTGGTCAGCGGCACGGTGCCCTCCGCGCAGTGCCGGGAGACCGTGCTGCGGACCGTCCACGAGGAGCTCGACGGCCTCGCCGTGCACACCGATGTGGTGGTGGCGGAGAACGTCACGCCCGACCATGCGGAGGAGCTGCCATGATCCGCGTCGCCGCCGTGGGGGACATCCACATGGGCCTCGAGAGCCAGGGCCTGCTGCGCCCCGCCTTCGACACCCTGCCCGAGTGCGCCGACCTGCTCCTGCTGGCCGGCGACCTCACCCGGCACGGCACGCCGGAGGAGGCCCGGGTGGTGGCCCAGGAAGTGCGCGGTCTCGCGGTGCCCGTCGTGGCGGTCCTCGGCAATCACGACCACCACGACGAGCAGCCCGAGAAGGTCGCCGCCCTCCTGGAGGACGCCGGTGTGCGGGTGCTGGAGGGCGAGGGGACGGTCGTCGAGTGCGGCGACACGCGCGTGGGGGTCGCCGGGACCAAGGGGTTCGGCGGCGGGTTCGTGGGCCGCAGCGCCGGGGAGTTCGGCGAGCCGCTGATGAAGGAGTTCGTACGGTATTCACGGCGCTGTGCGGACGGACTGCGCACCGCGCTGGAGGAACTGGACCGGCAGGGCTGCGCGACCCGGGTCGCGCTCACCCACTTCTCCCCCGTCGCCGACACCCTCGCCGGTGAGCCGCCGGAGATCTATCCGTTCCTCGGCACCTATCTGCTCGCCGAGGCGATCGACACCGCCGGAGCCGACCTGAGCGTGCACGGACACGCCCACGCCGGCACGGAGCACGGGATGACGGCCGGCGGGGTGCGGGTGCGCAACGTGGCCCAGCCGGTGATCCGGCGGGCGTTCAACGTGTACCACCTGAACGTCGACTGACCACGTCGCCTGACGGTGTCTCAACTGCGGACGGTCGCCCGGTCGTGGTGCTCCCACGCCTCGTCCCGCAGTTCCGGGCGAAGCAGGACCTCCACCGCGGTGCAGGCCAGTGCCTCCGCGGCGGCGAGCATCACCTGCCGGCCCCGTTCGGAACCGGCGGCGACGGCGAACTCGGGTGTGTGGTCGGAGCCGTCCTCCTCCATGATCGCCACGAACGGATGGATGGCGGGCACCCGACCGCTGACGTTCCCGACATCGGAGGAACCCAGATAGACGCCCGGTTCCGGCGGTGTCACCGAGATGCCCGTCGCTGCCAGGTGCCGGGCGAACCGAGCGGACAGGACCGTGCTGTTCCGGAAGTGCTCGTACCGCGGTGTCGCGCGTTCCACGGTGACCGTGGTCCCCGTCGCTCGCGCCACCCCCTGGGCGCAGGTCAGCAGCTCCCCCGCCAGGTCCTCCAGGGCGGCCGTCGTCACCGAGCGCAGGCCGAACAGGCCCTCCGCGTACTCGGGGACGATGTTGGTCGCCCTGCCGCCGTCCGTGACGATGCCCTGCACATGCGAGCCCTTGGGCAGCCTGCGCCCGATCACGGCCAGGGTGTTGAACAGCTGGATGAGCGCGGCGAGGGCGTCGATCCCCTCGGTGGGGTTCCCGGTGGGGTGGGCGGAGCGCCCGTGGAACCCGACCCTGTACTGGGCCTGCGCGGTCAGCGGCGCCCACTGCCAGCTGTGCACGCCGGGATGGAACATCAGCGCCGCGTCGAGGTCGTCGAACACCCCGGCGTCGGTCTCGGCGACCTTGCCTCCGCCGCCTTCCTCCGCGGGCGTGCCGACGGCCCACACGGTGCCCGCGTCCCGGTCGAGTACGGCCCGGGCGGCCAGGGCGGCGCCCAGGCCCGCCGCGGCGATCAGGTTGTGGCCGCAGGCGTGGCCGAGGCCGGGCAGGGCGTCGTACTCCAGCATCAGGGCCACCGCGGGGCGAGGCCTCGTACCGGAGCGTGCGGTGAACGCGGTGGGCAGCCCGGCCACGTCCCGCTGCACTTTGAACCCCGCCCATTCGAGCTCCCCGCACAGCAGCGCCGCCGCCCGGTGTTCCTCGAAGGCGTACTCCGGGTCGGAGTGCAGCATCCGCGCCATGTCCCACAGCCGATCCGCCCGTGCGGCCACCTCTCCGCGCACTCGCGCGAGCACCTCGTCCACGGCGTCGGTCACATCGGCCTCCTGGGAGCGTCGTACGCCTGCGTCCTGGAGCGGGTTCCATCGAGCGGCCCGCCTTACACCCACCGTTACCGGTACCGGCGTCCGGGTACTCAGGAGCGATCAGCGGCGTTGCCATGGAGGCCTTCATGAAGGCGGACCGGATCGCGGACCCATGGGGTGGCCGGGTGCCGTACCGGCGCCACGAGGCCTGGCCGTCCAGGGTGGACTCGTATCTCGCGGAGGGCGTGGAGCCCGGCGCGGTGCAGAGCTGGATGGGAGCGGCGTCGCTCCTGCACTCGGGCGGGGACGCCATGGACATCGCCGTCGTCGACGGCCGTCTGGCGGGCGTGCGGGGACGGGCGGCGGACCGCGTCAGCCGGGGCAGGCTCGGGCCGAAGGACCTGTTCGGCTGGCAGGCGAACGGCTCGTCGGACCGGCTGACCAGGCCGCTCGTACGGCGCGACGGGCATCTCGTGGAGACGGACTGGGCCACCGCGATGGAGCTGGTGGCCGCCCGCACCCGTGAGCTGCTCGACGAGCGCGGGCCCGGCTCGATCGGCTTCTACACCAGCGGGCAGCTGTTCCTGGAGGAGTACTACGCGCTCGCGGTGCTGGCCCGGGCGGGTATCGGCACGAACCATCTCGACGGCAACACGCGGCTGTGCACGGCGACGGCGGCCGAGGCGTTGAAGGAGTCGTTCGGCTGCGACGGCCAGCCGGGCAGCTTCGACGACCTCGACCACGCCGACGTGATCGCGCTGTTCGGCCACAACATGGCCGAGACGCAGACCGTGCAGTGGACGCGGGTGCTGGACCGGCTGGCGGGCGGCGATCCGCCGCGGCTGCTGTGCGTGGATCCCCGCCCGACCCAGGTGGCCCGGCACGCGACCGTGCACCTGGCACCGCGTGTCGGCACCAACGTTGCGCTGCTGAACGCCCTGCTGCACGAGACGATCCGGCACGACCGGGTCGACCACGACTTCGTCGAGGCGCACACCGTCGGCTTCGAGGAGCTGGCCGAGCGGGTCGCGTCCTGCACGCCCGAGTGGGCCGCGGACATCTGCGACGTACCGGCCACGCGGATCACCGAGGCGGCCGAACTCGTCGGCACGACGGACGCCCTGCTGTCCACGGTCCTCCAGGGCGTCTACCAGGCACACCAGGCCACCGCCGCGGCCGTGCAGGTCAACAACCTGCACCTGATCCGCGGGATGCTGGGCCGTCCGGGCGCGGGCGTGCTCCAGATGAACGGTCAGCCCAGCGCGGAGAACACCCGTGAGTGCGGCGCCGACGGCGATCTGCCGGGCTTCCGCAACTGGCAGAACGACAGCCATGTGGCCGACCTGGCGAAGGTGTGGAACGTGGAGCCGTCCACGATCCCGCACTTCGCACCGCCCACGCACGCCATGCAGATGTTCCGCTATGCCGAGCAGGGCTCGATCGGGATGCTCTGGATCAGCGGCACCAACCCGGCCGTGTCGCTGCCGGAACTGGCCCGGATCCGGGCGCTGCTGGCGCAGGAACGGCTCTTCACCGTCGTACAGGATCTGTTCCTGACGGAGACGGCCCGGCTCGCCGACGTCGTTCTGCCCGCCGCCACCTGGGGCGAGAAGACCGGCACGCTCACCAACGCCGACCGGACCGTCCACCTGTGCGAGAAGGCGGTCGAGCCGCCCGGCGAGGCCAGGCCCGACCTGGACATCTTCCTCGACTTCGCGCGCCGCATGGACTTCCGGGACAAGGACGGCGGGCCGCTCATCGGCTGGCGGGAGCCCGAGGAGGCGTTCGAGGCCTGGAAGCGGTGCAGCGCGGGCCGGCCCTGCGACTACACGGGCCTCTCCTACGACCGGCTGCGCGACGCCGGTGGCATCCAGTGGCCGTGCACCGAAGCGAACCCGCGGGGCACCGAGCGGCTCTACACGGACGGCATCACCTGGGCACACCCCGACGACTGCGAGAGCTACGGCAAGGACCTGGAGACCGGGGCCGCCGTGGACCCGGTGGAGTACCGCTCGCTCAACCCGGACGGCAAGGCCGTACTCAAGGCTTCCGCTTACGTGGAGCCGCACGAGATGCCCGACGAGCGGTATCCGTTCCAGCTCTCGACGGGCCGTACGCTCTACCACTTCCACACCCGGACCAAGACCGGCCGGGTGGCCCAACTGGACGAGGCCGCGCCCGAGGTGTGGGTGGAGGCCTGCGCGGCCGACGCGGTGCGTCTCGGCCTGGGCGAGGGCGATCTCGTGCGGGTGGCCACTCCGCGCGGCGCCCTGGAGGCGAGGCTGCGGGTCACGGACATCCGGCCGGGGCTGCTGTTCGTGCCCTTCCACTACGGCTACTGGGACACGAAGGAGGGCGACGGTCCGGACGGGGGCGGTCCGGGGCGCGCCGCGAACGAGACGACGATCACCGACTGGGATCCCGCCTCCAAGCAGCCCCTGTTCAAGACCGCGGCCGCGGCGCTCACCCTCGTCGCCCGCGCGGACGGACGGTACGCGCCGGCGCCGACCACCACGGCCTCGGCCCCGTCGGACCCCGATTCCGTGCCGGCCACGGCCGGCGGGCAGCAGGCGTACGCGACACAGAACAGTGAGCCGGGAGGGACGTCATGAAGGACGGCGTCGCCCATACGCTGTGCGCCCTGCACCATGGGGAGCGGCAGCTGGCGCGGGAGCTCGTGGCCGTGGCCGAGCGGCACGCCGAGGAGCACGAGGTCCACCACGTGGCCACGGACCTCGCCGGCTGGTCCCGCGAACATGCCGACCGGCTGGCCGAGTACGCAGCGGGCGAAGGGCTGCGCCTCGACGACGACACGCCCGAGCCCGCTTCCGGCGAGGGCGAGGGACCGGAGGGACTGGTACTCCTGCGCGATCTGCGGGCCCTGCACCTGGCCGCCACGGAGAACTCCCTGCACTGGGAGATGCTCGCGCAGACCGCCCAGGCGACCCGGGACGAACGGCTGCTGGAGCTGGCGTCGGCGTGTCATCCGCAGACGCTGCGGCAGATGCGCTGGACCAACACGTTGATCAAACAATTGTCGCCGCAGGTCCTCACAAGCCTCTGACCAGGCATAGGGAGTGCGGCCGAGGGCACCCGAGGGACGGAGGTGAACAAACATGGGACACGGAGGAAACGTCATCGACGAGCTGGTGACCGATCACCGCGAGGTCGAGGAGCTGTTCGGGAAGATCGAGGCGCTGGCGCCCGGTGAGAAGAACCGGAAGGTGTACGCCGATCAGGCCACCATGGAGCTGATCCGGCACTCGGTCGCGGAGGAGGAGTACCTCTACCCGGCGGTGCGGGAGCACTTGGTCAACGGGAACACCATGGCCGACCGGGAGATCGAGGACCACTCCAAGGCCGAGCAGCTCATGAAGGACCTGGAGGGGTGCGAGGCGGACGATCCCGAGTTCGACCGGATCGTGGGCGAGTTGATGAGCGAGGTCCGCTCCCACATCGCCGAGGAGGAGCAGACCCTCTTCCCGCAGCTGCGTGTCGCGTGCTCGGACAAGGAGCTGAACGAGCTGGGCGAGAAGGTGCGCCGCGCCAAGAAGATGGCACCGACCCGCCCGCACCCGTCGGCCCCGGACACTCCTCCGGCGAACAAGCTGCTCGCTCCCGGGGCCGGCCTGGTCGACCGGCTGAGGGACGCCATGTCGGGCCGGGGCAAAGAAGACTGAGCTTCGGGATACGGCGGAAGAACTTCGGCAGGGCCCGGCTGACACTCGGAACGCCACCAGAGGCCTTCGGCAGGGCGCAGTCGACCCTCGAACGTCATCAGAGGGCCCCGGCATGTCACAGCTGGGGCCCTCTGACCGTCACCAAAGGCACCGGCAGGACACGGCCGACTTCGATCTCGCCAGAAGGCGCCCGCAGGCACGGCTGACCTCGGACGTCACCAGAGGGCACCGGCCAGGCACGACGGACCTCAGTCTCGTCACAGGACACCGGCAGGACACAGCCGACCTCGAACGTCACCACAGGCACCCGCAGGACACAGTCGACCTCGATCTCGCCAGAAGGCACCCGCAGGCACGGCTGACCTCGGACGTCACCAGAGGGCACCGGCCAGCCACGGCTGACCTCAGTCTCGTCACAGGACACCCGCAGGACACAGCCGCCTCGGACGTCACCAACGGCACCGGCAGGACGCAGCCGACCTTGGTCTCGTCAGAAGGCGCCGGCACGAAACGGCCTGTCCGGGAGCTCGGGCGGACGGTCCGCACAACCGACGCGACTCCGCCCGGTCAGACCCTGCCGGGCCGCGCCGCGCCCGCCCTCAGGCGACGAGCGCCTCGTCCGACCCCAGTCGGTCCAGCAGCTCGCCCCGGTGCAGCCCGGCCACCGAGGCGAGCAGGTCGGGGTGGCGGAGCAGGGCGGCGGCATGGCGGTCCGTCGCGTCCGGGGCGAGCAGGCGGCGGAAGACGGTCGGTGTGCCCGTCGTGTGCTCGCCCTCCGCTATCCCGGCCACCGCCAGCTCGGCCAGGTCGGGGTCGGTGAGCAGACAGGCCGCCCAGCTGGTCACGACCTCGTCCACCCAGCTGCGCCAGGCATGCTCCGCTGCGTCCCGGTCGTCGGCACTGTCCGCGCCGGTGACCCAGTCGAGGCGGGCCGAGCCTCCCGGGCCCGCCATGCCGACGAGCGCGGCGTCCATCGCCGTCGGATAGCGCAGCCACGCGGCGACCGTCACGGCCTGCCGCGCCTGCACCTCGCACAGCGCGGCGGCCAGTGCGCCGCCCGACGGTGGAAAGGCGCGGGTCAGCCAGTGGGTGGTCGCCGCGATGACCGGGGAGAGATCTGCTTGCACTGCCGGGCCGCCCGAGGTGCTGGTGGGAGAGGGGGACTGCGCGAAACGGTAGCCGCGGTCCCGCCGGGACGACATGGCTCCGGCCTCCCCCGGCACGTGGCTTCGGCCACACCGGCCCCTTCGCGCCCCTACGCCTCCAGCCAGAACCGGGTGCGGCCGAGCCACAGGTCCAGCAGCTCCGAGTCCCCTCGCGTCTCGACCCCGGGCGCCGGGCGGGCGTAGAGGAACAGGAGCAGGTCCGTCACCGGCCCGCGCACACTCACCGACGCCTCGCCGGACCCGCGCCGCCACACCGGCCGCCCCTCGGAGAGGTCGAGCAGCCACTCCCCGGCCGATCCCGCGTCGAAGCGCAGGGCACGCCCGGGACCGAGCAGCTCCGGTACGCCCGGCAGGGGAGCGTAGGCCTCGGGGACGGTCGCGAACTCCAGCCACTCCTCCACGGCGTCCACCGCGAGAGACTCCTCGACCTCGAACTCCCCGCCGGTCACAAGTGCCGCGTCGGCGCGGTGCAGCAGGGTCTCGTACGTCATGCGCCGGGCCCAGAACATCGCGGATTGCTCGACGAGCCGCTCGTCGGCGGGTGTCCACACCGGCACGTCGGGTCCGGCCGCACGGAGGGTTCCGGCCAGCCGCGCGGCGCCCTCGACGAGCCAGCCGCCGAGGGCGGAGTCGTCCAGGTGGGCGTAGGTGGCCGGGTCGTTGACCATGCCGTCGTCGATCGGCCCGGTGGCCCGGGTCCGTACGATGTCCTCCGCCCACCGGTGGTCACCGCCCACGTGCCGCAGCAGCCTGCCGAGGTCCCAGCCGGGGCAGGTGGGCACCGGAGCGGTCGGATCCGTGCCCTTGGCGTGGCGGGCGAGCAGGTCGGTCTGGCTGACGATCGCCTCGCAGTAGTCCTCGAAGCTCAACAACGCTTCCCCCCTCGCTGCACGATTCGTTATTCCTGCCACCTAACCTGACACCTTCCAGTACCACCACTGAACAGAGGGAGACACGGCCATGCTGGTCGGGGCGGGGAACACATGGCTTCGGATGGCCCATGTGGCGTTGCTGGCGGGGGTGCTGACGGGCTGTTCGGAGGCCGCTGAGGGGGACGACTCGAAGGCGTCCGCGCGCCCGTCGGCGACGGCTGAGACCCCCGGTCCGGACGGCACGGCCGCCGCGACCAGCGGCGGCACGATCGGCGCCGCCGGCTCGGCGTGCGAGCTGCCGGTCACCTTCGACATCGCCAAGAGCTGGAAGGCGGAGGCCGTGGAGGCGCCTCTGAGCCAGGGGCCCGTCTCCTTGGCCTGCGAGATCGACGCGAAGCCTGCGGGCAACATCGGCTTCCTGCGCGTATGGGCCGGGAAATCCGGTGACGCCGGCACACGGGCCGTGCTGGAGGCGTTCATCGCGGCCGAGGACGGGGTGACCAAGGAGAAGTACGGCACCTTCACGGCCGGCGGTGTCTCGGGTGTGGAGGTCGAGTACCTGTACTCCAGCGAGCTCCTCGGGGAGACGAAGAAGGAGAGCGCCTTCGCCGTCACCACCGCGGACGGGCCGGTGGTGGTGCACCTCGGCGGGCTCGACACCGAGGAGCACGAGGAGATGCTCCCGGCGTACGAGCTCGCGCGCCGCACCCTGCGCACCGCCTGAGCGAGGGCCGCGGCGTCAGGCCTCCGTGCCCGTGTAGAAGGCGAGCGTCGCGGCCGTCGTCCTCGTCGCCGTCTCCTGGTCGGCGCCGGAGGCGGCGTACGCCTCGCCCCACCCTTCGCTCGAGCCGGTGATGAACGCGCTGCCCTCGGGCGTGGTGTGCCAGGTCGCGGCCTCCTCCTTGCCGAGACCGCCGCCCGCGAGGTGCAGGGCGAGTCCGTAGAGCCCCAGGTCCCAGCCGACTCCGACGGCACCGGGTCCGAACTGGTCCCAGAATTCGTCCGGTACGACGGCCACGTGCTCGAGTTCGAGGACCGTGCGCTCCCCGCTCTCGGGCGTGAGGCGCACTTCGACCTCGCTGAAGCCGGGGTCGGGGCCGTACAGCCAGCTCACCCGCAGCCGCTCCGGTTCCACGCACTCGAGGATCTCGCCGCCGGCGTTGCCCTCCAGCTGGTATCGGCCACCGACCTTGAGCTCGCCGCTGACCGGCATGAACCAGCGCGCGATCCGTTCAGGAGAGGTCACCGCGTCCCATACGTCGGCGATCTCGGCGTCGTACGTACGGCGCAGCAGGACCGTCCGGGCCTCGCCGGTCTCGACCTGCCGGGTGGCTACCCGCCGGTGCATACGGTTGATCTCGTCGGCGATCTCACTCATCCTCGCTCACCTCTCCTTGTGTCCTGCGCTCGCGCTTTCCGCGCGCGAGCTCCGTTCCGAGCGCGTCGAGCCGCTGGTCCCAGAAACCGCGGAAGCGCTCCAGCCAGGCGTCCACCTGCCTGAGCGGCGCGGTCTCGACGGCGTACAACCGCCGGGTGCCGTCGGCGCGGACGGAGGCGAAGCCGCTCTCCCGCAGCACCTTCAGATGCTGTGAGACGGCCGGCTGGGAGATCCCGAACTCGTCCCGGATCACGGCACTGACCTCGCCCGACGCCTGCTCCCCGGCGGCGAGCAGCTCCAATATCCGGCGCCTGACCGGATCCCCGAGTACGTCGAACGCGTGCACGCGACCCACTATGCCACCCACCACTTATATAAGCCAAGGCTTAAAAAGACGTCCGGGGCCGCGGAGTGTTCCGCGGCCCCGGACGTCTGTCGGCGGGTCAGGACGTGCCGGAGAGGGTCACGCGGGCACCCCCTCGGATCGCAGCATGGGATGGTGCACCGCGACCTCCTCGGGCACGGCGAAGGCATCGGTGAGCGTCAGCGCGTGCGGCACCAGCGCCGCGACGGTGGCCTCCAGCACCTCCGGCAGATAGCGGACCTGCTCGGCGGTCATCCGCTCGTGAGCGAGCAGTTCACCGCTGTGCGCGGCCACGTAACGCAGGGCGAACAGCCGGTGGAGGTGGTCCAGCAGGAGGCCCACCTGCGGGTCGGCGGCCTGCGCGGCCGCGGCGAGGAGTTCCTGGGCGGCCAGCCGGTGGACGTGGGCGTCGACCAGGGACAGCGCCGCGCCGGAGGCGCCGTTCCAGCGGTCGAGGGGCGAGCCGGCCCGTTTCGCGCGCAGTCGCACACGGGCCCGCTCGTGACGTATTCGCTCCAGGTCCCCCATCAGGTCGTGCAAATGGGCCGGATCGTGCAGGGACCGGGTGGCCGGAGGCACCTCACTGAGGGGTAGCGGGGTGAAGCCGCCCAGCAGCATCTCCCCCGCCGCCTTGACCCAGATGACGGTGTTGTCGCCCTCCGCGGTGATCGTGCCCTCGTTGGCCGCGAGCTGACCCGCGATCCCGTTGGAGAGCAACAGGCCCTGTGCGCCGCAGCGTTCCCGGCACTCGGTCATCACGGCCCGGGCCTGCCAGGTGATCCAGCCCTTGGCGATGGCCACGAGCCGCTCGGCCTCCTCGCGCTCACCTTCCGCCGCCTGCGCCCACCGCCGTACGACCCCGCGCTGCAGCAAGGTGGCGGCGTAGGTCGTGGCGAGCGCCTCCACGAGCGGAGCGTGGTGGGTGCGATGGGTGAACAGCGGCACGCGCTGTCCGCTGGTCATGCCCGAGGTGACCCGCTGGTGGGCGTGGCGTATCGCGACGGCCAGGGCGTGCCGTGTCACCCCGAGGCTGTAGGCGCTCATGCACAGCTTGCCCATGGTGACGCGGCCGATGGAGCGCAGGAACCGCTTGCGCGGACTCCCGAGGGAGGAGACGAGTTCCCCCTCGGCGGTCAGTCGCCCGTGTTCGCCCTGGAGCATGGCCGTCCGCGGCAGCCGCACCCCGTGGAAGGAGGTGGCGCAGTGGTCGACCGGGCTGCTGGCCGTCTGGGGCAGCAACTCCACCTCCACGCCCGGCAGATGACGGCCGTTGGCGTCGGTCAGCGAGGTCAGGAAGAGAAAGACGCCCTGGTCCTTGCCGTCGATCACCAGACGGGCGGCGACCAGGGCGTCCTTGGGACCGCCGGCCACGGAGGTGTTGGGCATCCACTTGCGTGCCCCCCGGGTCGGTGTGGTGAGCACGAATCCGCCCGTGTCCCGGTCCAGAGTCGCCGTGGTCTCCAACTGGGGGGCGTCGTTGCCGTGCGCCTGCTCGGTGCACAGGAAGGTGCCGATGCGTTCCATCCGCAGGTACGGCCCCAAGTCCCGTCCCTCGTGGTCATGTTCGAGCAGACTGCCGAGGAACAGGTTGTAGTGGATGCTGGCGATCGTCGTCATGCCGGCGTCCACCACCCCGGCCCATTCGTGCAGGGCGCTCAGGGCGACCGGGTCACGGGCCAGCGCCTGCGCGTCGGGCACCGCCGCGTTCACCACCCGCAGGCGTTGATAGGAAAGTTCCGTGCGCTCCTGATGCGTCAGCCCCTCGTGGTAGGCGAAGACGTCGGAGCTGAACAGGCGGCGCCACGGCTCATGGATCTCGGCCTGCGTACCGAAGAGCAGATGCCGCAGTGCGAGGGTGTCGGTCAGCGGGGGTGACGTTACGGGGAGTTGAGAGGTGATCACAGCGGCAACGTAGCCCCAGGCGCCCCCTGATCACATCATGATCATCACCACGATTGAACACCCGCGCGTGGTGGTAGTTACCCCTTAAACGGCCTCTCTAATACCAGAAGCCTCAATCTACACAAGGGTGATTCCCCTCCCACGCCGCACTTTACGCCTGCGCATCGGAGCAACTCCGGTTACCCCCTCGGCGTGTCGCCATGGCGGACACGGCCGACGAAAGGCCAGCGGGCCGGCGCAAGGGCGACTCCAACCGCCGCCGTTGCAAGCAGCCTTGACCCGTCGCTCCCCCAAATGCCCTGCGAAATCCCCGCAATTGACGGAGATGGCGGGGGCGACGGGGCGAAGCGCGCTCCGGCACCTCGGCGCGCCGTCGACGACGTGGTGGCCGTGGTGTTGGGCCGCTGTGGCGCAGGCGTGGTCGGGCAGGATGCGCAGGCGGGTGCCGATCGGCAGATTGCGCCTCCTCCCGGCCCGGCACAGCCGGGGTCTTCGGCTTCGTGGTCTGGTTGTGGGCCCAGCGGCCGGGCCGGACCCATCAGTCACTGCGGCGGCAATCAAAGCCACGAGGTTGGGCCCGTCTTGACCGGCGAGCCCGCAGCAACCACTGACGAAAGATCAGAAGGCTGCCGTCGAAGTTGGTCCTGAAGGTCCCCAGAGCCATCCGAGGCGGAACGACCTCGTGGCCTGGCAGGCCGAGCGCGGCGGTGGTCTCAGCGCCAGTCGTCGATCACATACGCGTCGGGGTGGCTGTACGCGGGTTCGTTGGGCCTGTGCATGGTCACGCCCTGCAACCAGGTGCGGAAACCGCGGTCGATCATGCGCCGGTAGGCATCCGGGCGGCCCAGGTTCATGCCGGCGTCCAGCTGCCCCAGCCCGCGCTCGGCGGCCAGCCACTCGCACGCGTCGAGCAGTCGCTCGAACCGGTCGCCGGCCTCCGGGCCAGGACGTACGGCGCCGAATTTGACGAAGCACACGTCCTCGCCGGCCTCCGACCCGGCTCCGCAGTGACAGACGGCCAGGCCATCGAGCTCGGAGCCGGCGCCATGGAGCAGGATGGTGTCACCGAGTCCCTGCGTGTGCGCGGCCACGATCTCGCGTTCCAGGCTCAGGCCCTCGTGCACCGCTCCGGTCAGTGCGCGACAGAGGCTCAGTGCGTCGGGCCGCTCGGCGGCGGGCAGGTCGCCGTAGAGCATCCGGCCGGGGACTGCGGCACCGTCGGCGACATGCTTCTTCATGATGGCTGTGAGGAATCGGGGCCAGAAACCGTAGCGGCGGTAGAGCTCAAGATGCTTGGGACTGTGCGAGAAGGTGAACAGGCCCAGGTGGCGGTTCCCCCAGGCGTCGAAGCAGTCCATGACCGGCTCCATCAGACGCCTGCCGATGCCCTGGTCCCACAGATCCGGACGCACGGTCAGCGGTCCGAAAAACCCGACGCTGCCCCAGTTGGCGGCGAAGTTCGATCCCACCACTTCGCCCTCGACCGTCGCCGCGAACGCCGCCTGTGGATCGGCCGCCCAGCGGGTGCGGACGTAGTCGACGGTCCCGAACGGATCAGGTGCCCCCAGGAAGGTCCCGAAGGCGACCCTGCAGATCTCGTCGGCCCGATCCAGGTCCGCCTCACCCAGCGGGCGGACTGATACCGGGGCCGCGTCACTCTTGCGCTCCGCTGCTGGTGGGACCATCACTCTCTCCCTCCGACACCCTTTTCCATCGCACCACGGAGGTGCGCCGCAGGCGAGGCGAACGGTCCGGTGACATACCCGAGGGTCGAGGACCCATCCGGTCTGCCTTGCCGTTCCGCGGGAACCGCAGCAGTGGCCGGCGCCGGCGACCACCATGGTGTCCAGCAGGGTGACCGAGGTATACATATGGGCCGCCCGGGTGCGGGCCGGTGTCCCTGTGGCGCATTCTTGCTGTGTCGCCCGCGGGACGGCGCACGGACGAGGTAGGGCCGATGACTGGGAGCGTCGAGGACGCACACCCGACGGCCGGGCGGCTGACGGCGCTGCTGATCGACGCTTCGACGGAGGCGATCAGTGCGGCCGGCGGCCACGCCGGAGGGGTCTATCTGCGCTCCCGCACGCCCGGACTGCTGCGGCTCGCCGTCCTGTCGGGGCTGCCCGGACCGCTGTTCCGCCCCTGGTGGCGGCTGCACGCCGATCGCCCCTTCCCCGTCGCCGACGCCTACCGGCTCGGCGTCCAGGTGGTCCTGCCGAACGCCACCGAGACCATGCGCCGCTATCCGCAGTTCGCCGCCGGACTGCCGTTCCAGTTCGGCTCGCTCTATGTGCCCGTCGTCGGCGGTTCCACGACCTACGGTGTGCTGACCGTGCTGCGCCCGGCCGTCACGGACGCCGCCGAGGTACTGGCCGAGCACGACCGCGTGGTGCGCCTCGCCCAGGAACTCGGCGCGGCGCTGCGGGGCCTGGAGGTCGCGAACCCGGACCAGGTCGCCTGGGACGGCGAGCCCGTCTGTCTGCGGCCGCCGACCGCCTCCACGTCCTTGGGACGCGCCGGGCGCTTCACCTGGGACCCCGAGACGGCCGCCATCACCCTGGACGAGGACCTGCACACCCTCCTGGGCATGCCGCCCAGTGAGTTCCCCGGCACCGTCGAGGCGTTCGCCGAGGCCGTGGCCCCCACCGATGCGCATCGCATTCTGGCCACCCTGCGGGACACCGCCGTCGGCCGCCCTCCCGCTCTGCCCCTCTATCTGCGGGCCGAGGACGGCGCGCTGCGCCTGCTGGACCTGTGGAACGCCTACGAGCCGCCCGCCGCACCCGCGGTCCGGGGCGTCGTCGTGGCCCCGGGCCCCGGCCCCACCGCGGACTCGGCGGCCGACCTGCTGCCCGACGGTGTGTTCTGCGTGGACCGGCTGGGCCTGGTCGTCTACGCCAATCCGCGCGCCGCCCAGCTCCTCGGCCGTCCCCGCGCCGAGCTCGTCGGCCGCGACCTGTGGGAGTCCGTGCCCTGGCTGCGCCGCCCCGACTTCGAGGACCACCTGCGGGCGGCGCTGCTCACACCCGACCCGGTCCACTTCCATCTCGTACGCCCGTCCGCGGGGGAGTCCGAGACAGGGCCGCCTGCTCAGGGCGCCGGGTCACCGCGGTCCGCTCGGGACGCCGAGCCACCGCAGTCCGCTCAGGACGCCGAGCCACCCCTGCCCGCCCAGAACACCAAACCCCCACAGTCCGCCCGGAACACCAGACCACCGCCGTCGGCCCAGGACGCCGAGTCCGCCCAGCGGCCGTACGAAGGCGACTGGCTCGCGCTGTCCGTGCACCCCGGCCCGGACCGGCTGACCTGCACGATCCGGCCGGCGAGCCGGGTGAAGGACAGTCCCGAGGGGCAGGAGACCGCCGAGTTGCCGGAGACGGGCATGAGCGCGCTCGCGCCCCTGTACCGTCCGATCGCGCTGGCCATCGCCCTGACCGAGGCGGGCACCGCCCGGCAGGTGTCCGCGGTGGTGATGCGGGAGCTGCTGCCCGCGTTCGGCGGCCGTCGGCTCGCGATCTATCTCCTCCAGGAACGGCACCTCCACCTGGAATGGGAGACAGGCTTCCCCAAGGGCTTCCTGACGCCCTTCGACGGAGTGGACCTGAGCACCCACCTGCCCGGCGTGGAGACCCTCACCACCGGCCGCCCGCTGTTCTTCGACTCGATGGAGCAGCTGACGGCCGCCTACCCCGGGATCCCCCTGGACGCGACCGAGGGCGCCCGGGCCTTCCTGCCGCTGATCGCCTCCGGGCGGGCCGTCGGCTCCTGCATCCTCGGCTTCGACCGGCCGCGCAGCTTCAGCACCGAGGAGCGCACGGTGCTCACCGCGCTGGCCGGACTCATCGCCCACGCCATGGAGAAGGCACAGCGCTACGAGTCGGAGACCGCGCTCGCCCGGGGGCTGCAGCAGGCGCTCCTCCCCCGCCGCCTCGCGGCACACCCGCAGCTGGAGACCACCGGGCGCTATCTGCCGGGCACCGCGGGGATGGAGGTCGGCGGGGACTGGTACGACGTCGTCGAGTCCGGTGACGGCCTGGCCCTGGTCATCGGGGACGTCCAGGGGCATGGCGTGCAGGCGGCGGCCACCATGGGCCAGCTGCGCAGCGCGGTCAGGGCGTTCGCGCTCGGTGACCGGCCGCCGGACGAGGTCATGAGCAGCACCAACCATCTCCTCACCGACCTCGATCCCGGTCTGTTCGCCAGCTGCTGCTACATCCGGCTCGACCCCGCCACCGGGGTGGCCAGGGCCGCCCGCGCCGGCCATCCGCCGCCCCTGCTGCGCAGCCCCGACGGCCGCACCCGGGTCCTGGACCTGCCCGGCGGCGTCGTCCTCGGCGTGGACCCGAGGGCCCGCTATCCGGTGACCGAGCTCCAGATGGAACCCGGCGCGATCCTGGCGCTCTACACGGACGGGCTGGTGGAACGGCCCGGCAGCGACATCGACGAGGGGATCACCGCACTGCGGGTGGCCCTGGCGAAGGCCGGCGCTCCGGCGGCCCGGCCGGGCGGGCGGTTCCTGGCAGGCGTGGCGGACAAGCTCACGGCGACCGCCCGGCACGCCCTCGACCGCCCGGACGACATCGCCCTGCTGCTCGCCACCCGCCGCACCGCACCCCCGACCGGACCAAACTGAGAAGAGCCCATCGCCGTCCCGTCACACCACGTGACGCCCCCGCCTACCGGAACGCGGCAGCGGCAACCACCCGGCACGCCCCCAACCGCCGGACGACATCGCCCTACTGCTCGCCACCCGGCGCACCGCACCCCCGACCGGACCGCACTGAGGAGGGTCTGTGGCTGTTTTGTCACACCGTGTGACGCCCCTCGCCTCCTGGGGCGCGGCAGTGTAGACATGGGCACATGGTCCGACTCCTGGGCCGCTCCGGGGGCGGGTCGGCCCGTCGCCCCGGCGGCCCCCGCTCCCCGCAGACACCCGACGGCGCTCACGACCGGCACGAGGGCCCGCCCAGGGGCAGTTCGCCCACGCGGGTGGAGCGCGACGGGGCCCGGACGCGGAGGCGGCCGGGAGCCATGCGGGCGGCGGTCGGCGGACGCAGCGTGGCCGGACAGGTGTTCGTCCTGCAGGTCGTGATCGTCCTGCTGCTGGTCGTGGCCGCGGTGGTGGCGCTGGTGCTCCAGGTGCGGCACGACAGCACGGTGGAGGCCCGCAACCGATCCGTGGCCGTGGCCGAGGCCTTCGCCAACGCACCGGGCACCGCGGAGGCCCTCAGCTCCCCCGACCCGTCGGCGGTGCTCCAGCCGCGCGCCGAGGCGGCCCGCCGGGCGACCGACGTGGACTTCATCGTCGTCATGGACACCGACGGCATCCGCTACACGCACCCCAAGAAGGACCGCATCGGGAAGAAGTTCGTCGGGAACATCGAGCCCGCTCTGGCCGGGCGCGTCGTGACCGAGGACATCACCGGAACCATCGGACCGCTCGTGCAGGCCGTCGTCCCCGTCAAGGCGGACGACGGGAAGGTCGTCGGCCTGGTGTCGGCCGGCATCACCACGGCGAAGGTGGGCGGCACCGCGAACCAGCAGTTGCCGCTGCTCCTGATGGCCGCCGCCGTGGGACTCGCCCTCGCCACCGGCGGCACCGCGCTGGTCAGCAGACGGCTGCTGCGCCAGACGCACGGTCTGGGTCCGCACGAGATGACCCGCATGTACGAACATCACGACGCGGTCCTGCACGCCGTACGGGAGGGCGTGCTCATCGTCGGCGGCGAGGGGCGGCTGCTGCTCGCCAACGACGAGGCCCACCGGTTGCTCGACCTGCCCGCCGACGCCGAGGGCCGGCATGTCCTGGACCTCTCTCTGCCGGCCGACACCGCCGGGCTGCTGGCCTCCGGGCGGGTCGCCACCGACGAGGTGCACCGGGTCAAGGACCGGTTGCTGGCGGTCAATCAGCGCTCCACCGACATCCAGGGCGGCCCACCGGGCAGCGTCGCCACCCTGCGCGACTCGACCGAGCTGCGCGCCCTGTCCGGGCGCGCCGAGGCGGCCCGCGAGCGCCTCGACCTGCTGTACGACGCCACGGTGGGCATCGGGACGAGCCTGGACGTCACCCGCACCGCCGAGGAACTGGCCGAGCTCTCCGTGCCGCGGTTCGCGGACTTCGCCACCGTCGACCTGTTCGACGCGGTGCTCAGCGGCGGCCAGCCGGAGGCGGCGACCGCCCTGCGCCGCACCGCGCTCAGCGGGATCCGTGAGGACGCCCCGCTGTACAAGGTCGGCGAGCGGATTCCCCTGGTCGACTCCGCCCCCCAGGCCCGCGGTATCAGCAGCGGCCGAGCCGTCCTGGAACCGCGTCTCGCCGAGGCCACCGGGTGGCGCGCGCAGGACCTGGAGCGCTCCGCCCAGGTCATCGAGTACGGCGTCCACTCGCTGATCGCCGTCCCCCTGCGGGTCGGCGATCTCGTCCTGGGCACCGTCAGCTTCTGGCGCTCGGACAAGCCCCAGCCCTTCGACACCGACGAGGTCGCCCTCGCCGAGGAGCTCGTCACCCGGGCCGCGGTCTCCATCGACAACGCCCGCCGCTACACCCGCGAGCACACCATGGCGGTGACCCTCCAGCGCAGTCTGCTGCCGCGCCGGCTGCCCGAGCAGGACGCCCTGGACATCGCCTACAAGTACCTGCCCGCGCAGGCCGGGGTGGGCGGCGACTGGTTCGACGTACTGCCGCTGTCCGGTGCGCGGGTCGCGCTCGTGGTCGGCGACGTCGTGGGGCACGGGCTGCACGCCGCGGCCACGATGGGGCGGCTGCGCACGGCGGTGCACAACTTCTCCGCGCTCGACCTGCCGCCCGACGAACTGCTCGCGCTGCTCGACGAGTTGGTCGCCCGGATCGACCAGGACGAGGCGGAGGAGAGCGGCAACTCCCCCGTCACCGGCGCGACCTGTCTGTACGCCGTCTACGACCCGGTCTCCCGGCTGTGCACGATCGCCCGGGCCGGCCATCCGCCGCCCGCCCTCATCCATCCCGACGGCAGCGTCGAGTACCCCGACGTGCCCGCCGGTCCTCCGCTCGGCCTCGGCGGCCTGCCGTTCGAGACGGCCGATCTGGAGCTCGCCGAGGGCAGCCGGCTGGTGCTCTACACGGACGGACTCGTGGAGGACCGCGAGCGCGACATCGACGTCGGCCTGGAGCTGCTCCGCACGGCCTTGGAGCAGGCGGGACCCTCGCCCGAGGACACCTGCCGGGCGGTACTGGACGCGCGGCCGCCGGCCCGCGCCAGCGACGACGTCGCGCTGATCGTGGCCCGCACCCAGGCGCTCGCCGCCGACCGGATCGCCGAGTGGCAGGTCCCGGCCGACCCGGCGGCCGTCTCGGACGTCCGGGCGGCGGTGTCCCGGCAGCTCGCCCGCTGGGACCTGGACGAGCTGGCGTTCACCACGGAGCTGATCCTGAGCGAGCTCGTCACCAACGCCATCCGCTACGGCGGCGACCCCATCCATGTGCGCGTGCTGTACGACCGCACCCTGATCTGCGAGGTCTTCGACAGCAGCAGCACGTCACCGCATCTGCGGTACGCGGCGATGACCGACGAGGGCGGCCGCGGTCTGTTCCTCGTCGCCCAGCTCAGCGACCGCTGGGGCACCCGGTACACCCCGGCGGGCAAGGTCATCTGGGCCGAACAGCCGCTGCCCTGAACCGGTTTGAGGGCCTTCGCCACTCATAAGGTGATCTTATGAGCCCATAGACCGGACCCGCGTACCGACTTAGGCTTGCCTTAGCTTAGGCTTCCCTCGAGTTGATCTGTCACCGCTCGAAGGGAACCTGATCATGCCCCGCCCCCTGCGGGTAGCCATCGTCGGAGCCGGCCCCGCCGGGATCTACGCCGCCGACGCGCTGCTCAAGTCCGATGTGGCCACCGGACCCGGTGTCTCCATCGACCTCTTCGAGCGGATGCCGGCCCCGTTCGGACTGATCCGTTACGGAGTGGCGCCCGACCACCCCCGGATCAAGGGCATCATCACGGCCCTGCACCAGGTGCTCGACAAGCCGCAGATCCGCCTCTTCGGCAACGTCGACTACCCGACCGACATCAACCTGGACGACCTGCGCGCGTTCTACGACGCCGTGATCTTCTCCACGGGCGCGACCGCCGACCGCGAGCTGCGCATACCGGGCATCGAGCTCGACGGCTCGTACGGCGCCGCCGACTTCGTCTCCTGGTACGACGGCCACCCGGACGTACCGCGCACCTGGCCCCTGGAGGCCGAGAAGGTCGCCGTCCTCGGCGTCGGCAACGTCGCGCTCGACGTGGCACGCGTTCTGGCCAAGACGGCGGAGGAGCTGCTCCCGACGGAGATCCCGCCGAACGTCCACGAAGGCCTCAAGGCCAACAAGGCGCTGGAGGTCCACGTCTTCGGCCGCCGTGGCCCGGCGCAGGCGAAGTTCTCCCCGATGGAACTGCGCGAGCTGGACCACTCCCCCAACATCGAGGTCATCGTCGACCCCGAGGACATCGACTACGACGAGGGCTCGATCGAGACCCGGCGCGGCAACAAGCAGGCCGACATGGTCGCCAAGACCCTGGAGAACTGGGCGATCCGCGACGTCGGCGACCGTCCGCACAAGCTGTTCCTGCACTTCTTCGAGTCGCCCACCGAGATCCTCGGTGCGGACGGCAAGGTCGTCGGTCTGCGCACCGAGCGCACCGCCCTCGACGGCACCGGAAACGTCAAGGGCACCGGCGAGTTCAAGGACTGGGACGTCACCGCGGTCTACCGCGCCGTCGGCTACCTCTCCGACAAGCTGCCCAAGCTGCCCTGGGACATCGACTCGGGCACGGTTCCGGACGAGGGCGGCCGGGTCATGCAGGAGAGCGGCGAGCACCTGCAGTCGACGTACGTCACCGGCTGGATCCGGCGCGGCCCGGTGGGCCTGATCGGCCACACCAAGGGCGACGCCAACGAGACGGTCTCGAACCTCCTGGACGACTTCGCGAACCACCGTCTGCAGACCCCGGGTTCGCCCGAGCCGGAGGCCGTGGACGCGTTCCTCGGTGAGCGTGGCGTGCGCTTCACCACCTGGGAGGGCTGGTACAAGCTGGACGCCGCCGAGAAGGCGCTGGGCGAGCCGCAGGGCCGCGCGCGCGTGAAGCTCGTCGAGCGCGAGGACATGCTGCGCGAGAGCGGCGCCTGATTCGCACGCGACGCCGGTCGTTCCGCAGCCTGCGAGGCTGCGGAACGACCGGCGTCGTGCTGTTCACGGAACCCTCGCCGCCGTCCGGTCGTTCCTTCCGTGTCCGTACCACCGTGCGGGCTGACGCGGGACGAACGGGGCGGGTGTGGCACGCGTACTGGTCATCGGCGGCGGCATCGCCGGTACGGCGGCGGCTCTGGCGCTGCACAAGGCGGGCTTCGAGGCCGCCGTGCACGAGGCCCATCCGGACTCGGCCGAGGACATCGGCGCGTTCCTCACCCTGGCGAGCAACGGCATGCGCGCCCTGGCCCAGTTGGACGCCTCCGCGGCGGTGACGGCGGTCGGCTTCCCGCTGACCTCGCTGCGGGTCATGGACGACACAGGCACCGAGTTGGCGCACGCGCCCATGGGCGAGGCCTCCGACCCACTTCTGCGCTACCGGTGCCTGCGCCGCGGCGACCTCAACACCGCGCTCCAGGCCGAGGCCGCGCGCCGGGGCATCACCGTCCGGCACGGCGCACGGCTCGCCTCCGTCGAGGACGGTACCGACGGCGTCACGGCGCATTTCACCGACGGCACCACCGCGACCGGCGACCTGCTGATCGGCGCCGACGGCCTGAACTCCGCCGTACGACAATCGATCTCACCCGGGACGCAGCCCTTCTACGCCGGCCAGTACGTCTTCTACGGCTACACACGCGCCGCGTCTCCTCCCGGCCCGGACGCGTGCATCACCATGGTCCGCGGCAGCGTGGCCGCCTTCGGCTACGCGGTGTCGCCCGACGGGGAGACGTACTGGTTCGCCCGGGTGACCGGAGACCCGCTGCCCGCCGAGGAGTTGGCGCAGGGCACGCCCGCACACTGGCGCGACGTGCTGCTGCCGCTGCTGCGCAAGGACACCACCCCGGCCGCCGACCTCGTCGCGGCCACCGGCGACGACCTCATGGTCACCCATGCCACCGAGATCCCCACCGGCACCCCGTGGCGCTCCGGGCGGACCCTGCTCATCGGCGACGCCGCCCACGCGGCCTCCCCCGCGACCGGCCAGGGCGCCTCGATGGCCCTGGAGGACGCCGTGGTCCTCGCCAAGTCCCTGCGGGACGCGCCGGACACGGACGCCGCACTCACCCTCTACGAGACGCTCCGCCGCCCGCGCGTGGAGCACAACATCACCGTCAGCGGCAGCATCTCCCGGGGCACCCCCACCCCCTCGGCCGCCGCCCGCCCCTCCGACGAGGACCTCGCCCGGCTCCTGGAATGGGGTGGGGACCTCTGGGCCGAGCGGCAGGTGGAGAGGGGCTAGCGATTGCGAGGGGCCGACGTCCCCGGGACACGGCACCCCTGCCCGCGGCCGACCCCTCTGGAATTTGAGCCCGAACGACCTGTGCCCGACTGGCGGCCGTGCCGAACATCTACCGGGCCGCGTCCGCGGTGCGCCAGCACCTGGAGAACTCCGTGCTGCGCGGTTCCGACCTGACCTGGACCGCGTTCGTCGTGCTGTGGGTCGTCCGGGTGTGGGGCGAGTCGGAGACCCGGCACGTGGCGGAGGAGGCCGGGATCTCCAAGGGCACGCTCACCGGAGTCTCGCGGACCCTGGAGTCGCGTGGGCTGCTGAGCCGGGCCGGGCACCCCACCGACGGGCGGCTCGTCCTGCTCAGGCTCACCGATGAGGGCGAGGAGCGTCGCCGCGAACTGCTGGGCGGCGCCGAGCCCGCTCCGCGGCGGAGCGGGCGGTGCCCCAAGGCCTGACCACCCTCAGGAGAACAGCGCCTGGATGTCCGGCTTCTTGCCGCCGAAGATGCCGTCCTCCTCACCGAGGGCGGCGAGCTTCTCCAGTGAGGCCGTGTCGACCTGGGGCGGCCAGCTCGGGAGGATGAGCTTGGTCAGCACGTCGCCGCTGATCTTGGTGTAGACGGTGAGGATCTGCCGGGCCTCCTCCGGGTGGCCGGTGGCGTACTTCAGCGACTCCGTCATGGCCTCGGTGAACTTCCTCACCAGGTCGGGGTTCTGCTGCGCGATCTTCGACGAGGTGAACCAGGTCGCGACCGTGAGCTTCGGGTCGGTCTCGGCGAAGGGCGAGGCGATGACCCGGGCGCCCTGCGCCTTGGCGACCGTCTGGGCCGGCTCGCCCATCCACGCGGCGTCCACACGACCGCCGTCCAGCGCGGCCGGCATCTGGTCGAAGGGGATCTCGACGAACTTCACCTTCGCGGGGTCGCCGCCGTCCTCGCGCACCGACTCACGGACCGTGGTGTCCCCGATGTTCTGGAGGGTGTTCACGGCGACCGAGCGTCCGGCCAGGTCCTTCGCGGACTTCACCGGGCTGTCCTTCTTCACCAGGACACCGGTGACGTCGGCCCCCACCTTGCCGTTGGAAGCAGCCCCGTTGACCACGGACTTCACGGGGACGCCCTTGGTCTGCGCGAGCATCAGGGACGTGGTGTTGCTGAAGCCGAACTGGAACTGGCCGCTCACCACTCCGGGAATGATCGCCGCACCGCCCTGCGCGGTCACCATCTTCAGCTCGATCCCGCGACTGGCGAAGAACCCCTTCTTCTGCCCGAGATAGAGCGGCGCCACGTCGACGATGGGGATGACACCGACTGTGACCTGGGTCTTCTTCGCTCCGCCCGCGGACGACGTGCCGCCGCTTCCGGAGTCCGACGATCCGCATCCGGCGGCACCCGCGAGGGTCACCACCGCAACGGCAAGTCCGAGCACACGCCTTTGCATGGGGCCCTCCTGACGAGGCGACAGAACGCCTCACGACCCGTCGACTGATGTTGTGCACATCATTGACGCCCGCAATGTACACGCCTAGTTTCGCCGGTGTCAGTCCCCCCGACCGCAGGAAAAATACGGACTGCCCCCAAGGAGCCCACGTCTCGTGATGCACCGCATCCGCACCCGTACGCTCGTCGCCGTCGCAGCACTGCTGCTCGCCGCCCCCCTCACCCCGACCGCCCACGCCGCCGAGGACGTCCATGTCGAGGGCCGCCTGCCGTCCGGCGCGACCTACCTCATGGATGTGCCGGCCGGCTGGAACGGCACAGTCCTCCTCTACAGCCACGGCTACACGCCGTCCGGCGTCCCCAACGCGGCACGCAACGCACCCGACGACACCACGAAGGCGCTGCTGCTGAACCAGGGTTACGCCCTCATCGGGTCCTCGTACGCCACCACCGGCTGGGCCGTGACCGAGGCCGTGCCCGACCAGCTCGCCACCCTCGACACCTTCACCGCCCGCTTCGGACGCGCCGGGCGCACCATCGCCTGGGGCACGTCCTACGGCGGCCTCGTCACGACCGCCCTCGCGGAGCGCCACGCGCACCGTCTCGCCGGTTCGCTGTCGATGTGCGGGCTCGTCCAGGGCGGCGTCGCCAACTGGAACAGCACGCTGGACCCGGTCTTCGCACTGAAGACGCTCCTCGCACCCGGCTCCGGGATCCGGCTGACCGGACTGCCGAGCCCGGCCGCCGCGACCCAGGCTTCCGACGCCATGGCCGCCGTCCTCACCGAGGCGCAGCAGACCGCCGACGGCCGGGCCCGCATCGCGCTCGCCGCGGCCCTGCACAACATCCCCGGCTGGAACGACCCCTCACAGCCACGGCCCGTGCCCACCGACTGGGACGCCCAGCAGTCCGGCCAGTACCAGGCCGTCGTCGGGCTGGTGAAGTTCCCCGCCTTCGTCTGGCGCCAGGAGGCCGAGTCCCGGGCGGGCGGCAACATGTCGTGGAACACCGGGGTCGACCACCACGCGATGCTCCGCAACTCCCCCTACCTCAAAGAGGTCAAGGAGCTGTATGCGAAGGCCGGCCTCTCCCTGAAGTCCGACCTCAACACTCTCGACAAGGCTCCGCGCACCCGCGCCGACGCGAACGCCGTCGACTGGATGCGCCGTACCAGCTCCTTCACCGGCCGTCTCAGCAAGCCCCAGCTCAACATCCACACCACTGGCGACGCGCTGATCCCGGTGCAGTCCGAGAGCGCCTACCGCCGGGCCGCCACGACCGCAGGCTCGGCACCCCTGCTGCGCCAGCGCTATGTCGACAACGCGGGCCACTGCACCTTCAGCCCCGGCGAGCAGATCGCCGCCCTGCACGCGCTGGAGGACCGGATCACGACCGGCCACTGGGCAGGCAGCGACCCTGCCGCACTCAACTCACGTGCCACCGAAGCCGATCCGGGGTCTCCGGCCCGCTATCTCCCCTACTCCCCCGCCAGTTACCCCCGCCCCTACGACCGGGCGCACCCTTCCGACGGCCGCCGGAACTAGCCGTCGGCGGTCACGGCTCCGAGGTCTCGGACTCGAGTGAAGCGCGCGTCGCCTTGCCGTACACGCCGGACTCGTCCTGAAGGACGAAGCGGGTGACCTGGTAGGTGCGCACCGCACTCTCGACCTGCTCGTCGAAGTCGCCGTCGGCTTCCCCGTCGTACATGCCGACCTGCCGGAGGCGGAGCTGGAGTTCGACGACCTCGGGCCCCTGGTCGCCGAGGCCGAGGACAGGGGGCCGGCCGCTCGACGCGGTCGGGCCCGGGGCCACCGTGGCGGTGGCGGCCGCGCTCGACGGGATCCCGGTCGGGGTGGCGGTGCCCGTCGGGGACGCGCTGTCGCCGGCCTCCGCGCTCGGCGAGGAGGAGGGCGGCCGGGACGACTGCGCCGAGGTGGCCGTAGGAGAAGAAGGGGTGGCGGACGGGCCGCTCGACGAGGGCTGCGACTCCGGTACACCCGCGCGCACGCCGCCGGCCACGGAACCGTTCCGTGAAGGGCCGTCGTAGGTGAAGAACCCGCCGACGAAGCCACCCGTGACCAGGACGGCGGCGGCCGCTCCCGCCCCGGCGACGATGACCGTCCGCCGCCTCCGACGGTCCGGCGTGCCATCGGCCGGGGGCTCCACGGACGGCTGCCGAAGAGGCTCGTGTCCCGGGTCCGTCCCGGCCTCGGTGACCTCACTCAAGTCCCCTGTCAGGCCTGTCGGTTGCAGCTGGCCGGCCGGGTCCGCCGGTTCCTCGCCGACCTCCACGAAGGGCCGTATGCGCACCGGGTCGAAGTCCTCCGCTGCTGCCGCCTCGGCCGTACGGGATTCGAGGTGGGCCTCAGAGGCGCGGTGCGCGCAGGTGCAGGAGGGAGTGCCGTCCGCCGCCCTGGGCGCCCCGCACTCCGGGCAGACGAGGACTGGTGGTTCACTCACGCGCGTTCCCTCTCCCTACGATCTTCATATCGTAGACAGATATGCCATGCGGAAATTCCACAACTCCTATCGATCTGGAGCCACGGCATCCGCAGGGCCGAGATTCAGCCATCGCGCGTGAAGGCGAGATGAACGATGGCGGGCACAGGGCCCCAACAGCCGGTCAGGAGCCAAGGACTTGGCGGCAAAGAGGCACGCGAGACCGCGACAACATGGGGTAACCGGCGGTAACTTCTGTCCCGCTCGCTCCATTCACCCGCGCCACTCCGTCAGGAGACACTCCCCATGCGCAGACTCTTCGCTGCTCTGGCGGCGACCACCGCCGTCCTCGGTGGACTCACCGCGGCCGCCCCCTCCGCCACGGCCGCCGACTCGGGCAGCTTCAGCGTCCTCAGCTACAACGTGGCCGGCCTGCCCGAGGCCATCTCCAGCGCGTCGACACCCCGCGAGTCGAGCACGACGGCGATCGGCCAGCGCATAGCGCCCTACGACATCGTCCACGTGGAAGAGGACTTCAACTATCACGCCTACCTCTACGCGGGCGACACGAACCACGCCTACCGCACCCCCACCAGCGGCGGCGCCGGCATCGGCAGCGGCCTCAACACCCTCTCGAAGATCCCGTACGACGGGGACGACTTCGAGCGGGTGCGCTGGAACTCCTGCCAGGTGGACTCGGGCGACTGCCTGACCCCCAAGGGCTTCACCTTCATGCGCGAGCGCCTCGCCGAGGGCATCTACGTCGACTTCTACAACCTGCACACCAACGCGGGCACCAACGACGGCGACCTCGCCTCCCGCGCCGACAACCTCAGCCAGCTGACCGCCTTCATCCAGACCCACTCCGCCGGCAACGCGGTCGTCGTCATGGGCGACACCAACACCCGCTACACGCGCTCCGGCGACACCATCGCCGAGTTCGCCGCCGCCAACGGCCTCACCGACCCCTGGGTCCAGCTCATCCGCGGCGGCACCCCGCCCGCCAAGGGCAGCGACGCCCTGGTCTGCGACCAGACGGGCACCACCGTCCCCAACACCTGCGAGGTCGTCGACAAGGTCCTCTACCGCAGCAGCAAACTCGTCTCGCTGAATGCCACCTCGTACAACAACGAGCACGCCAAGTTCCTCACGGACGCCGGGCTGATGCTCTCCGACCACGACCCGATCAGCGTGGGCTTCAGTTGGTCACGCAACGCCGCCTACCAGCTCAGCGACCAGTACGGCGGTCCGCACGGCGACTACTACAACGACATCAACAGCGTCCCCGCCGGCGCCCGCGCCACCACCCTCGCCCTGCGGGCGGGCTCCCGCATCGACCAGCTGAGCCTGACCCTGTCGAACGGCACCACCCTCACCCACGGTGGCACCGGCGGCACCGCGTCCTCCCTCACGCTCGGCAGCGGCGAGTACGTGACCACGGCGAACCTGTGCCAGGCCGAGAAGGACGGCCACACACGGATCTTCTACGCCAGGTTCACCACCAACCTCGGCCGCACCCTGACCGGCGGCACCACCACCTCCGACTGCGTGACCCGCACCGCGCCGACCGGCTGGCAGATCGCCGGGTTCCACGGCCGTGGCGGCGACGAGGTCGACAAGGTCGGCTTCATCTACACCCAACGCTGACCCCACTCACCCGGGGCGCTCCCGCGCCCCGGGTGCACAGGAATCACAAAAGAGTGGCAGGACGATTGACGCGCTCATGGCCAGGCCCTACTTTCTGATCGATTTGCCGAACTCCGTTCGAAATACCGGTCATTGAGGTGCCCCCGCACGCCACCTTGGAGAGCAAGATGAGCGCAAACCCCCACCTGTCCCGCCGCGGCCTCCTGGGCATGACGGCCGCCGTGCCGCTCGCCCTGACGCTCGGCGCGGGCACCGCGCACGCCGCCGACTCGGCGTACGCGATGGTGTACTTCACCGAGTCGACCAACCTCGGCGACGGCACCGACTACGGCCTGCACCTCGCCGTCAGCCCCGACGGGCTGAACTGGACGCCGCTCAACCAGAACAACCCCCTGGTCACCCCCACCGCTGGCGCCCTGGGCCTGCGCGACCCGTTCCTCATGCGCAAGCAGGACGGCACGTTCGTGGTGCTCGCCACCGACCTCAAGGGCACCGACTGGAGCTACAACAGCCAGTACATCCACGTCTGGGACTCCGCCGACCTGCGCACCTTCACCGGCTACCGGCGCCTGAAGCTGCACGACATGACGACCCACAGCTGGGCGCCCGAGGCGTTCTGGGACGCGGGGCGCGGCCAGTACGCGGTGATCTACTCCTCGGTCAACTCCAGCGGCCACAACGTGATCATGGTCAACTACACCAGCGACTTCGTCACCGCCTCGGCCCCGCAGGTCTTCTTCGACCCCGGCTACGACGTCATCGACGGCGACATGGCCGTGGGCGTGAACGGCTACAACTACCTCTTCTTCAAGAAGAGCCAGACCCTGGTGAGCGCCAGATCCACCACCCTGAACCCCGGCAGCTTCACCGAGTACAGCGCGGGTGTGGCCCACGGCGGCACCGAAGCCCCCACCGTGGTCAAGTCCCTCAGTTCCGGCACCTGGTGGCTCTGGGGAGACACCTACACGCCCAACGGCGTCTTCTACGCCTGGCAGTCGAGCAGTCTCGCCTCCGGCACCTGGACCGCCCTCGACCAGAAGACCTACACCCAGCCGGTCAACTCCAAGCACTGCGGCATCGCGACGATCACCACGGCCGAGTACAACAACCTGCTCACCAAGTGGGGCGCCCCGGCCTGGAACCGGCTCAAGTCCTACAACTACCCGGCCCGTTACGTCCGCCACTCCGACTACGTGGGCCGCATCGACGAGTACCCGGTCGAGCCGTACAAGGACTCCCTGTGGACCCTCGTCCCGGGCCTCGCCGACAGCTCCGGCGTCTCGTTCCGGTCGGTCAACTACCCCGACCGCTACCTGCGGCACTACGACTACGCCCTCCGACTCGACGTCAACGACGGCACGTCGACGTTCGCCGGTGACGCGACCTTCTACCGCACGGCGGGCCTCGCGGACACGAGCTGGGCCTCCTTCCGGTCGTACAACAACCCGACCCGCTACATCCGCCACTCCAACTACGTCCTGCGCATCGACCCCGTCTCCACCACCACCGAGAAGCAGGACGCCACATTCCGAGTAGGTTACTGATTCAACCGAAAAGCCCCCCTTGGTGCTCAGCGTTGTATACGCTCCAGGTCTTCTTCACGAGACCTTCACAGGGGGGCTTTTCCATGCGCAGAGGACACATAGCCGTGGTCGCGGCCGCAGGTGCGCTGACCATGCTGGCCGCGGTCCCGGCCCACGCCGCCGAGTACTCGTCGGCACTGAAGATCAAGGGCGTCCAGTACGACGCCCCCGGCAGGGACTCCAACAACTGCGCCACCGGCAACACCGACGAGGAGTACCTGACGATCAAGAACTACTCGCGGACCGCGACGGTGAACCTCAAGGGGTACGTCGTCAGGGACTCCACCAGCAGCAACAAGTTCACGTTCATGAAGAACCACACGCTCCAGCCCGGCGACTACGTGAAGCTGCGCGGCGGCCGCGGTACCGACTCCGACGCGAACAACGTTGTCTACCGCAACAACTGCAACTTCATCTGGAACAACGACAAGGACACGATCTACCTGTACAAGCCCTCGGGGGCGCACGCCGACACCCACGCGTACACCAAGAGCGCCAACGACCGGGACGGCAACGGGTACATCACGTACCACGGCTGAGCAGGTCGCGTCCGCTCACCACGCCCAGCGCGGCGGTCAGTGCGACCAGCGCCGCCGCCTGGGTCAGGACACCCACGCGCAGCGCCCCGGGCAGGACGTCGAGCCACGGGTAGACCGCGGTGATCCGGACCGCCAGGAGGAGCAGACCCAGTGCCGCGAGGGCGGCGGCCTCTTCGGCGGGGACGCGGCTCTCGCCCCGCGCGCGGTACAGCAGCCAGGCCAGGGCCGTCACGAGGTAGCACGTGACGAGCGCCCAGACCGTGTCGACCCCGCCGGGCAGGGCCACCACGGAGCCGCCCATCAGCACACAGCAGGCGGCGAAGACCATGCCGGGCGCGCCCGCGGGAAGAGCCGCCGGGGGCGCGTCGCGGTGATGGGCCGCGCAGAGTGCCAGCGCCGACGACCAGGCCAGCACGGCGGCCGCGGCGACGTAGGCGGAGTCCGAGGGGGCGAAATCGCGGGCCCAGAGATCGACCAGCGGCAAGAGCGCCGGCAGGGCCGCCACGAGCGCGGAGGCCTGGGCGAGACGGCGGCGGTCGCACAGAAGGGCGAAGTAGGCGACCGTCCACATCAGCGGCAGGAACCACTGGGCGGCCGCGACGGTACCGGCCCACACGCCGTGACCGGTGAAGCCGTCCGTGAACATGTCCCATTGGCTCCCGCCACGGGTCGACGCCCAGGTCAGTCCCAGAACCCGGTCGACCACGGCGGACGCCGCCTGCAGCAGGACGGCGAAGAGCGCGAAGAGACGGACGGCCGAACCGAGCACGGCGTAGCGGCGGGGCACGCCGCCCGCGCCGAGCCTGCTGCGCACGGCCAGCGCGACGATGCTCGCCACCTCGCCGAGGGTGGGCCGGCTCTGGTCCTGGGTCTCCTGGTCGACGTCCCAGAGGTAGGTCTCGACCATCTCCTCCTCACGCTCGCGCCGGTAGTAGGCGGGCAGCAGGCGCAGGACGGCGCGGTAACGGGCCTCGAGCAGCGTCGTCATGCCAGACCTCCGGCGAGTCCGTGGCCCGTGGCGGGCGTGCCGGTCGTTCCAGGAGCACTGCCGGGGGTACGCCGTCCCTCGGCGATGCGCTTCTTCGCGGCGCTCGCTCCGGCGGCCAGCCGCTCCGCCTCGGCGTCCAGGGCCGCGGTGCCCTCGTCGGTGAGGCGGTAGTAGCGCCGGAGCCGGCCCTGCTGCACCTCCTCGCGGTCCAGCACGATCAGTGCGTCGGCGGTGAGCCGGTCCAGTACGCCGTAGAGGGTGCCGACGCGCATCTGTACGGCCCCCTCGGACAGTTCCTCGACCTCGCGCAGGATGCCGTAGCCGTGCCGCGGCTGATCGGCGAGGGCGGTCAGAACGAAGAACGCCGCCTGTGTCATGTTCCTCGATGCCATGGAACATGAATATATCGGCTCCCGATATATTCAGCGAGCCGAAACGCACGATCGGGTGGGAGCGGCGAACAGGGCCCGCCCCAATGCGGATGGTGGGCGGGCCCTGTTCGGGAGGTCATTTTGGCGTGCGGGGTCCCGAACCGGGCACGAGTGAAGCGCGGTTGCTCGGTGTGGAGCGTGTGCGCCCCGTGTGCGCGGGGCAGATCATGTGTCGGCGGGACACCGCACACCAAACACGTCCGCCTGCCGGACCCGCCTGGTCCGTACGGGTCGGCGGCGACGATACTTGGCCCCGGCACGCACCACTCCTTCTCACAGATGGACCCATGTCAAGCACTCGCACGGCAGACCCCACGGCACCTTCCACCGTCTGGCTGGCCCGCGGCCGCCATCTCGGATCCGACGCGGCCGACGGCCTGCGCCACAACCTGGAGCGACTGAAGGAGAGCGCGGCCCTCGACGACTTCCAGGAGCCGTCCGGGACCGGGGACGACCCGCAGCGGATCTTCGAGGCCCGCTGGCGGGTCGCCGACGACGTGACCGTCCGGGCCCGGCTCTCCCTCGCCCCCGTGTCGAGCGGCGGACAGGAGTGGGTGCTGGCGGCCGAGGCGGAGCAGCCGTGGGATCTGCGGTGGCCGTCGCCCGCGACCATGTTCTGGCCCGACGGCGGGGACGTCTTCTGGGACCGTGACGCCGCCACGGGGCTGCGCCTGAGGGACCTGAGTGTGCTGCCCGAGGAGGACAAGGACGTACGGCGACTGCTCCGGCAGGCCGTGCGGGGCAGCTGGGCCGTGCATGTCGTCGTCCACGAGGCCATGACCACCGACCAGCGGGGCCGGCGCCCGCTGGCGGACATGGTGCCGCCCGGTCTGCGCCACCGCGTGGTCGAGCACCGGGCGCAGCCGCACCAGCTGCGGGTCCTCAACTGGGCAGTGAAGGAATTCGGCGTGGAGGTGCCGCGCGGCGGTGCCGTGGTGCTGCCCGGGACGCCGCTGCCGCCCGGCTACGACGGCCAGGACTTCTCCGTACGCAGTGTGTTCCTCGACGGCTCGGAGCCCACCGAGCTCATCGCGACCGTGACGCGCTACGCCATGATGCCCAAGCCGCTGCCGGACGACGCCTGGGCGGCCGTGACCGCCCTGCGGGAGCAGTGGCAGCTGCTGACGCTGGAGGAAGAACTCGCACGCGAGCGGGCGCTCGTGACGATGTACGCCGACGCACTGGAGGCCATGACGAAGTCCCGGGACCTGTACCGGGAGGCCGCCGAGCGGGCGAACGAGGCACTGGCCATCTACCGCGAGAACGCCCCGGCACCGGAGCCCCGTACGGATCCGGAGGCCACCTCGCCGTTGCAGCAGCTGTCACGGACGTTCGGGCGCTGGAAGGGCACCTTGAAGCCCGCGGCCCGCGACGAGGACTCGGACCAGCAGATCGGCTGAAGAGACAGCTCAGCTGAACAGCGGGAAGCGGTCCGCGTCGGCCCCGAGGACGAGGCGTTCACGGTCCGTGAGCGGCGTGCGTCCGGTGGCGGCACGGGCGTAGTGCTCGTCGCTCCAGTCGAGCGGAACAGGCCGGCCGAGGAGACCGTCGAGGGTGGCGCGCACCGCGGCCAGGCCCGCCGGGGACGGTCCGACGGCCTCCGGCAGGTCGGTGACGAGGTCTAGGTGGTGGACGGTGGCCTCGACGGCGAGGGTGAGCATGAGGTCCCCGGCCTTCAGCACACGGCCCTGAGTGGCGACCCGCAGATCCGGCCGGGCGTCCGCGGCGGCGTTCACGGTGGCCGCTGTGGTCTCCAGGTACAGGTCGCGCAGCTGGCGGAAGTCGAGGAACATGCTCGCGCTCACCCGGTTCCAGCGCCGTCCGTTCGCCGCGCCGGCGGGGTCCGGCGCCCAGTCCCGCCAGTAGGTCACGGCGTCCCGGTCGGGCGGTCCGGCCGCGGGCGTGTGCAGGGCGACCAGGGCCCGCTGGGCGTCCCCGGCACAGTGGAAGACCAGGTCGCGCACCGCCCAGCCCGCGCAGCCGGTGGGCCGCCAGGACTCCTCGTCCCCGAGGGGGCGTACGACGACCGCGAAGGCCTCGTAGGCGGCGCGCAAGACGTCTGCGTTCATGGCGCCAGCCTAGGCGGGCCCAATTCCCTGGGTGCCGGGAGGTGTCGGAGGGCCCGCTGTGGATACGCGGTGGGGACAGCACCTCGGCCCGTCCGGAAGGTCACCGTCAACATGAGCGGCGAGAACAGCGACAACGCCACCTGCTCGGAGACGACGCTCACGGTCAACGGCAAACCCCACACCCTCCTCGTGGACCACCGGCGCGTCCTGCTCGACGTCCTGCGCGAGGATCTGGACCTGTGGGGTGCCAGGAAGGGCTGCGACCACGGACAGTGCGGCGCCTGCACGGTCCTGGTGGACGGGCGCCGGGTCAACAGCTGTCTGCTGCTCGCGGTCGCCCTGGACGGCAGCGAGGTCCGGACCGTCGAGGGCCTCGGCGGCGACGGGGAGGAACTGCACCCCCTGCAACAGGCCTTCCTCGACCGCGACGCCTTCCAGTGCGGCTACTGCACCCCCGGCCAGCTCTGCTCGGCGCTCGGCATGATCGACGAGGCCGCGGCGGGCCATCCCTCGCGCGTCACCGGCGAGACGCCGGCCGGAGGTCCCGTACCGCTGGACCGGGACGAGATCAGCGAGCGGCTCAGCGGCAACCTGTGCCGCTGCGGCGCGTATCCACGCATCGTCGACGCGGTCGAGGACGTGATCCGGTGAAAACCTTCGACTACGTACGGGCCACCACCCCCGAAGAGGCGGCCGAGCTCTTCGCCGGCCGCCCCGGCGCCCGCTACCTCGGCGGCGGCACCAACCTGGTCGACCTGATGAAGCTCGGCGTCGAACGGCCTGACCTGCTCGTCGACGTCAGCCGCCTCCCCCTCGACGAGGTCCAGGAGCTCCAGGACGGTTCGCTGCGCGTCGGCGCCACGGTCCGCAACAGCGACCTGGCGGCCCATCCGGCCGTCCGCGCCCGTTACCCCGCACTCTCCCAGGCCCTGCTCGCGGGCGCCTCGGGGCAGCTGCGCAACGCGGCCACCACGGGCGGCAACCTGCTCCAGCGCACCCGCTGCCCCTACTTCCAGGACGTCTCCAAACCCTGCAACAAGCGGTCGCCGGGCAGTGGTTGCGGCGCTCGGGAGGGTGTGCACCGGGACCACGCGGTGCTCGGGCACTCCCCGCACTGCATCGCCACCCACCCCTCGGACATGGCCGTCGCGCTCGCCGCGCTGGACGCCCGCGTCGAGTTGTACGGCACCGAGGGCGCCCGGAGCATGCCCGTGGCCGAATTCCACCGCCTGCCGGGGGAACACCCGGAGCGGGACACCGAGATCCGCACCGGCGAACTCGTCACCGGAGTGCTGCTGCCGGCGGCCTCAGCCGGACTGCCGTCCGCCTATCGCAAGGCCAGGGACCGGGCGTCGTACGCCTTCGCCCTCGCCTCGGTGGCCGCCGTGCTGCGGGTGACGGACGGGGTGGTCGACCATGCCGGGATCGCCTTCGGCGCGCTGGCGCACCGGCCGTGGCGGGCGCGACGGGCCGAGCAGGCGCTGGTGGGCGCCGCGCCCACGGCGGCCGCGTTCGAGCACGCGGTCGACCTGGAACTCTCCGCCGCCGAGCCGTTGCGGGACAACGCCTACAAGCTGCCCCTGGCGCGCTCGCTCGCCCTGGACGTCATGACCCGGCTCAGCGCCGCCGCCCGGACCTGAGGAGGACGCCGTGGACGCCACGACCGCCCCTGCTTCCGCCACCGCTCTGGGCGCTCCCGTCGAGCGCCGCGAAGGCCGCGAGAAGGTCACCGGCACCGCCCGCTACGCCGCCGAACAGCCCTGCCCGGGCCGGGCCCACGCCTGGCCCGTGCCGGCCTCGATCGCCCGGGGCCGGGTCACCGGCATCGACACCGCGGCCGCTCTGGCCGTGCCCGGGGTCCTGGCGGTGCTCACCCACCAGAACGCGCCGAGGCTGGCCGAGCCGGAGGACCCCACGCTCGGCGTCCTGCGCGACTCCCGTGTCCCGCACCGCGGTTGGTTCGTCGCCCTGGTGGTGGGCGAGACCCTGGAGGCCGCCCGCGCCGGTGCCGCCGCCGTGCGCGTCGACTACGCCGTGGAGGACCACGACGTCACCCTCACCGCCACGCACCCGGACGCGTACGCCCCCGAGCAGGCCAACGGCGGATACCCGGGAAGCCGTGAACACGGCGATCCGGATGGCGTGTTCGCGTCCGCCGAGGTCCGGGTCGACGTCGACTACCGGGTGCCCCCGCTGCACAACCACCCGATGGAACCGCACGCCACGACGGCCGAGTGGCACGACGGCCGGCTCACGGTGCACACCTCCACACAGGGCTCCACGGCCGTACGCGCCGTCCTGGCCGGCCTGTTCGGCCTCCCGGAGGAACACGTCACCGTCCTCGCCGAGCACGTGGGCGGCGGTTTCGGGTCCAAGGGCACCCCCCGTCCGGACGTGGTGCTCGCCGCCATGGCGGCCCGGCACACCGGACGGCCGGTCACCCTGGCGCTCCCCCGGCGCTTTCTGCCCGCCGTCGTCGGACACCGGGCCCCCACCCTGCACCGACTGCGTCTCGGGGCCCACCCCGACGGGCGGCTCACCTCCCTGATCCACGAGGTCACCACCCACACCTCGCGGATCAAGGAGTTCGTGGAGCAGGCCGCCGTGCCCGCACGCGTGATGTACGCCGCCCCCGACTCCCGTACGACGCACCGCGTGGCGCCGCTCGACGTGCCCACCCCGTCCTGGATGCGGGCCCCCGGCGAGGCTCCCGGCATGTACGCCCTGGAGTCGGCCATGGACGAACTCGCCGCCGAACTCGGCATGGATCCGGTGGAGTTGAGGATCGTCAACGAGCCGGGCACCGAGCCCGACAGCGGCAAGCCCTTCAGCAGCAGGCACCTGGTCGAGTGTCTGCGCGAGGGCGCCCGGCGCTTCGACTGGGCCGAGCGGGACCCACGGCCGCGCTCCCGCGCCGAGGGCCCGCTGCTGGTGGGGTCGGGGGTCGCGGCCGCCATGTATCCCGTTCTGGTGCAGCCGTCCACGGCGGCGGCACGGGCGCTGCCCGACGGGACCTACCTCGTACGGATCAACGCCACCGACATCGGCACGGGCGCCCGGACCGTGCTCGCGCAGATCGCCGCGGACGCGCTCGCCGTGCCGGTGGCGCGCGTGCGGACCGAGGTGGGCAGCAGCGAGCTGCCCGCCGCGTCGCTGGCCGGTGGCTCGTCGGGCACCGCCTCCTGGGGCTGGGCGGTGCACGAGGCGTGCACCCGGCTCGCGGAGCGCCTGGCCGAAGGGCCGCCGCCGGCCGAGGGGATCGAGGTCCGTGCCGACACGGCCGGCCGGGCGGACGCCGACAGCCCCTTCGCCCGGCACGCCTTCGGCGCCCACTTCGCGGAGGTCGCCGTCGACACGGTCACCGGCGAGACCCGGGTCCGCCGGCTCCTGGGGGTGTATGCCGCCGGGCACATTCTCAACTCCCGTACCGCCCGCTCCCAGTTCGTCGGCGGCATGACCATGGGGCTCGGCATGGCACTGACCGAGGGCAGCACGGTGGACGCCGCGTTCGGTGACTTCGCCGAGGCCGATCTGGCCGCGTACCACGTGCCCACGCACGCCGACGTGCCCGACATCGAGGCGCACTGGATCGACGAGGACGACACCCGCCTCAACCCCATGGGCAGCAAGGGCATCGGCGAGATCGGCATCGTGGGGACGGCGGCCGCGATCGGCAACGCCGTCTTCCACGCCACCGGCGTGCGCCTGCGCGAGCTGCCCCTCACACCGGACCGCGTGCTGAGCGGCATCCGGGAGTGGGACGGCTCTTCAGCGAGCTAGGGGGCCAGCGGAGCGTCGGCCGCCTCGCGGACCGGCTCCGCCGTCCGCCGCTCCGTCAGGACGCCGTTCGGCGGTGTCGGCGACGCGAGGTGCACCACCAAAGCGGTCAGCGCGGCCAGCGCAGCGCACGCGGCCACCGTCCCCGCGAGCCAGGCCGGCGCGAGCGGCAACTCCAGGGCCCGGGCGAGCCCCTCGGAGCGGAACCGCCCGTAGAGCAACTGGCCCGCGGCCACCCCGGCCGGCACGACGACCGCGAAGACCAGAACCGGGAGGGTGGGCCGGATCATCAGCACGGCGAGCAGGACGCACAGGAACGACACCCCGAGCGCGAATCCGTACACCTGCAGGGACGCCCCGTCCTGCTGGACAGGGAAGCACAGGACACCGCAGACCAGCAGTGCCAGGGCGGCGAGCCTGCCCGGCCACTCCGGTGCCTTTCGGGGCCACCTCGACGCGGGGGGATGCGGCGGCGGGGCCGGGAACACGCTCAAACCCGGCATCCAGGGCAGCTCCGTTCCGGGTCGTCCCTCCCCGTCGTACGCCTCGTACGACGGCTGCGGGGGCTGCGGGGGCCTTTCCGTCGCCAGCCGCCCGATGAGCTCGACGAGTTCCTCCACGGGCCGGCCGGTCGCCGCCGCGCGCAACGCCTCCTGACCGCAGTGGGGCTGCAGTTCGGACCGGCTCAGCAGGGCCACCAGACGGGTCACCTCCTCCACGGGACGGGACTCGACGGCGGCCCGGATCGCCTCGTCGGCGCTGTCCGCGTCCCGTGGCGGCCGGGTCAGCAGGGCGACGAGCCGGGTGACGTCCTCCACGGACCGGTCCACCCCGACGGCACGCAGGGCCGCACCCGTGGCCTGCGCGTACTCGGGCGACTCTTCCAGCAGGGTGATGAGGTGGACGACCTCCTCCAGGGGACGGTCGGCCACGGCGGCACGCACCAGGTCGCCGACGGGATCGCCGTACGACCCGTCCATCGCTATGGCGGAATCGTTCGGGTTAGCTGCTGACGGGCCGGTGGTCATGTTCTGCTCCAGACACCAGACAAAGAGTGCGGTCGCTCCCACGCGCCCCCGTCGTGCGACCGCGACGCTGAGATGACCCATTCGTAAGCGGGTACACGACGGCGTGCCACTCGGATGAGCCATGGGTGTGAGTGCCGCTCTTCGGCAAGCCTTAGCGGGTCCGGATGCGGGAATCCGTCAGACAGCGCGCCGCACGGCGCCCGGAGGAGGAGGTCGGCCCGTGGATTCGACCACAGCACTGATCGTCGTCGTCGCTGTGCTCGCGGCGCTGGCGCTGGCGGTGGCCGTGGGACTGCTGGTGCGGCTCGTGAGAACCCGGCGCGGTCTGCGACGGGCGGGACTTCCCACCGGGCCTCGCTGGGTCTTCTGGGGCGCCCTGTTGTACTTCGTGCTGCCCACCGATCTGGTGCCCGACCCGGTGTACCTCGACGACATCGGTGTCCTGCTGCTCGCCCTGCGCACCCTGCGTGGCTCCCCCGCCGACCGGGCGGCGCTGCGGCTCGACGGGCGGGACCGGGAGACGTCCCGCCGACCGTGATTACGCAGTGTAAGGAAACCAATCACTCGTTCGATTCGTATAAGTCTCTGGAAGCCGAAGGAAGTCGGCTGACCTGACGGCCTCGTGGGGAGAGGCCGTCTGCGAGAGGCAGTACCGGCGAGGGAGAGACGATGCAACCGTTCGCGCTCAACTACGCACGTCCGGCAGCGACGTTGGAGGCGACCACTCCGTACGTCTACGACTCCGGGCTGCAGTTGAACGTGCTCATGGACGGCCGGGTCGCGGCCCGCGACCACGCGCTGATGAGGGAACTGGGGACCACCACCTCCACGGCGGGCTCCAAGACTCACTTCGACGACTGAACACAGGTCGCCGACCGATGACCGTTTTGATTCTTACCTGCGAAGAGGACGTGACGGCCGACATGGTCGTCGTGCACCTCAACGCCACGGGGGTACCGGTGGTCCGGCTCGACCCGGCCGACCTGACCGACGGTGTCGCACTGTCCGGGGAGTACGTGCACGGCAGCTTCCGCGGCCACCTGTCGGCCGGCGGCCGGCTGGTGGGCATCTCCGGGCTGCGCTCCATCTGGGTGCGCCGCCCGGGCACCCCCGCGGCGCGGGCGGCCGCGCCCTCCGAGTGGCTGACCGAGGAGTCGGCGCAGGCGCTGTACGGCATGCTCCGGGGCAGCGACGCCCGCTGGATGAACCACCCCGACGCGGCCCGCCGGGCCCGTCACAAGCCCTGGCAGCTACGGCTCGCCCAGCGCTGCGGACTGCCCGTCCCGGCCACGATCGTGACGACGTTCCCGCAGGCCGCCCGGGAGTTCGCCGAGCGCTATCCCGACCTGGTGGTCAAGCCGGTCTCCGGCGCGCACCCGCAGGACCCGCCGCGGGCGGTACCGACCAGCCGGGTCGCACCGGACGCCGACTTCTCGGCCGTCGCGTTCGGCCCCACGCTGCTGCAACGGCGGGTCGCCAAACGGGCCGACATACGCCTGACCGTCGTGGGCGAGACCATGCTGGCCGCCCGGAAGCCCACCGGCGCCGATGACGAGGTGGACGTCCGTTTTGCCCCGCCGACCTCCTCCTGGCAGCCCACCGATGTCCCGCCGCGGGTGGCCGCCGCCGTCCGGGACTATCTCCGGGCGGCCGAACTGGCATACGGCGCCTTCGACTTCGCCGAGGACGGGGACGGGACCTGGTGGTTCCTTGAGTGCAACCAGTCGGGACAGTTCGGCTTCGTCGAGGTGGAGACGGGCCAGCCGATCGCGCGCAGCATCGCCGAGTGGCTGGCCCGGCCCGGTCCGGACCCGCGCTCCCGCGCCAACGGGGCGAACACCACGGTGCCCTGAGGCCGGGTCAGTAGGGCCGCGGGGCGGCGGGCGGAAGGGCCGGCACCCATCCCTGACCGGGCGAGGCCGGGCGTTCGGGGACGGGCGGGGGCATGAGGGACTGCAGTGGCCGCATGACGTACTCCAGTTCCCTGCGTACGCGCTCGGCCTCCCTGCGGGCTAGAGCGGGGACGTCGCCGCGCTCGGCGACGAGTCGGTCGTAGATGGGGGAATCCTGGAACACCCGTCAACGCGCCTTTCGTTTTCGCGGGCCCACGCGCATGGGCACGGTTGACGAGTCTAGGCGCCTCCACGCACCGACGTACGAATTCCCCTGTCGGGCTTGACGGCTCGCGGGCGGTCATGCGCCGGTGGTGGACCCCGGACGGACGATCATCAGGACGGTCACGGTCGCCCACAGAAGGTTGAAGATGCCCGTGAACATGGCCAGTTGGACGGTGCTGCCGTGTTCGACGCTCCCCTGTCCGGTCAGCTCCTCGAGCAGTTCGCCCTGCCGGGGCAGGACGAAGGCGGCGAGGACTCCGGCGGCCGCGGCGGTCAGGGCCATGGACGTGGTCAGCCATGCGTCGCCCAGGACGCCCATCGCGGCTCCGGTGGCGATGCCGAGGACGGGGACCGCGATGCCGATGCCGGCGTAGACCCGGCAGATCCGGTGCAGCAGCCGTACCGTGCCGACCCCGGCCTCCTCCGCGTGGGCGCGGCGGGCCGCCGGTGGGAACATGCTGGCCGCGACGGTCACCGGCCCCACGGCGACGATGGCGACGAGGACGTGCAGGGTCAGCAGGAACTTGGTCATGGGGTGGCGTGTCCTTCTCCGGTGCGGTCGGCGGTGCCCGCCCACCCTAGGAACCCGCCGGGTGATCACACAGGGGCTGAAACGACAGGTTCCAACGGGTTCCCGCCAACGCCCCCAGTGGGGAATTCCCGTCAGATCCCGTGGTCGTGGCTCTGGCGGGAATCCGCCTATCGTGGCGGTCATGCACTCCGTGGTGATCCTGGTTCTCGACGATGTGGTGCCGTTCGACATGGCGGCACCCATGCAGGTGTTCGACTGGACACAGCTGCCCGACGGCCGCCCCGCCTATCGCGTCCGGCTGTGCGCCGAGTCCCCGGAGGTGCGTGCGGACGGCGGTTTCACCCTGCGGGTCGAGCACGGACTCGACGCTCTCGCGGAGGCGGACACGGTCATCGTGCCGGGCTGCTCCCCCACCGCCGGGCCGCCCTCCCCGCGCGCGCTGACCGCATTGCGGGAGGCCGCGGCGGCCGGCACCCGGATCGCGTCCGTGTGCGTGGGCGCGTTCGTGCTGGCGGAGGCCGGGCTCCTGGACGGGCTGCGCGCCACCACGCACTGGGTGGCCGCGGACGACCTTGCGCAGCGCTTCCCCGCCGTCGAGGTCCAGCCGGACGTGCTGTACGTCGACAACGGTCAGATCCTGACGTCCGCGGGCGCGGCGGCGGCCCTCGACATGTGTCTGCACATGATCCGCCGGGACCTGGGCTCGGCGGTCGCCGCGCACGCCGCCCGGATGTCGGTGATGCCCCTCGAACGGGAGGGCGGGCAGGCTCAGTTCATCGTCCACGACCACCCGCCGGTACCCCGCGGGTCGACGCTGGAGCCGCTCCTGGAGTGGGTCGAGGACAACCTGGCCCACGAGATCACCCTCGGGGCGATGGCCGCCCGTTCGGGGATGAGCGAGCGCACCTTCAGCCGCCGATTCCGCGAACAGACGGGCAGCACGCCCCTGCAGTGGCTGCTGCGGGCCCGGGTGCGGCGCGCCCAGTACCTGCTGGAGAACACCGGCCACCCGGTCGAACGGATCGCGCGGCAGGCGGGGTTCGGCTCCCCCACGGCGTTCAGGGAACGCTTCCGCCGGGTCGTCGGCACCACTCCGCAGGCGTACCGCGCGGCCTTTCACGCGAAGGACGCCGTCCCGGCGGGGGCGCGCTCCTGACCGCCCGCCGGGTCCGGCGTGGTGTCACCCGGCCAGAGGCAGGCTGTTCTCGCCCTCCGGTTCCGCACGTCCGGCGGCCGGCAGCAGGGCGTCGGCCCTGGCGACCGCTTCACGGACGTCGGTGGTGCCCATCATCACGCACAGTGTGTAACTGACGTCCTCCAGCTCACGAGCCGTCGCCGGTCTCTCCCTCTCCGCCTGAGCGATCCTCAATGACGCATACCGGGTCAGCAGGGTCCTGACGGCCTTCGGGTCCGGAACGAGCACGAAGCGCCCCTCTCTCGATTTTTTCGCTGCGTATGCCCCATCTGCACCGGCTCAATCCCATCCGCTGCCGCCCGGCACGCGATTGGCGCAATACCGTGCGGCCGGACCCGCTTCCCCAAGCGCCGCAAACCGTTGAACAAGGGGCATCCCTCGCACATGAACGGTATACGCCCATGAACCGCTCCGCAGGCATCCTCAGCGCCCTCTACCTCGCGACGAGCACCGGACTGGCCTGGACCGCGGTCCTCGCGCTGCGTCACGGTCCCCCGTGGGCCGTATGCCTGTTCGCCGCCGCGAGCCTGGTCCCGGTCATCGCGGTCGTACGCGAGAGCGTGCTCTGCGACCAACGACGTGCCCTGGCCGAAATGTGGAGGCGGGCGGCGGGTCCCGGCGGGCCCGGTGCGGGGGCCGCCGACGACATCGTCCGCGCCGAGCTCGACACCGCGTGCTGTGAACGCTGGTGGACGAGCTGCGGCACCGACCACGACTCGGCGTGCCCCCGCCGAGTGCCCCGGAGCAGCGCGGCGTGACGCCCGGCAGGCGGGCCCGGCCTCAGGCGACCTGTCCGGCGTGCAGCGCGGTGTAGGCCCCGCCGCGGCGCAGGAGTTCCTCGTGGGTGCCGGTCTCCAGGATCCGGCCCTCCCCCATCACCACGATGCGGTCGGCGCCCCGCACGGTCGACAGCCGGTGTGCGACCACGAAGGTCGTGCGTCCGTGCAGCAGTCGGGCGAGCGCCTGCTGGACGAGCGCCTCGGAGCGGGTGTCCAGGGCCGAGGTCGCCTCGTCGAGGACCAGCACCCGCGGATCGCGGATCAGGGCCCGGGCGATGGCCAGGCGCTGGCGCTGCCCGCCGGACAGCCGGGCCCCGCGCTCGCCGACCAGGGTGTCCAGGCCCTGCGGCAGCCGGTCCACGAACTCCAGTGCGTTCGCGTCGCGCAGCGCCGTCCGTACCGTCTCCTCGTCGGCGTCGTCCATGCCGTAGGCGACGTTCTCCCGGATCGTGCCGTCGAAGAGAATCGACTCCTGCGGTACGACGGACAGGAAGCGCCGGTAGGTGCGCAGGTCGAGGGTGTTCATGTCGGTCCCGTCGAGCAACAGCCGTCCCGAGGTGGGCCGGATGAAACCGATGACGAGGTTGAGGACAGTGGACTTGCCCGCGCCGGACGCGCCGACCAGGGCGACGGTCTCGCCAGAGGTGACGGAGAGGGTGAAGTCCCGCACGGCGGGCCGCCCGTGGTCGTACGCATGGCCCACGCCCTGGAATTCGACGGCCCCGCGCACCGAGTCGACGTGCGCCTTGCCCTCGTTGTCCTCCAGTTCGGGCGCCTGGAGCACCTCGCCGACGGAACGGACGGACTCCAGGCCCTTGGTGATGACCGGGGCGAGTCCTGCCAACGTTGTCGTGGAGTTGGTGAGCGTGGTCAGGAACGCGCTGAGCATCACGACGTCGCCGGGGGTGACGCCCCAGACGCCGTAGTACGACACCAGCGCGGCCGCCGCGAGAACGAGCACGCCGACCACGTTGAGGACGACCCAGGCCAGCGAGCCGAAGCGGCCGTTGACCAGGTCGAGACGCATCCCGGAGGTCAGCAGGCGGCGCAGGGTGCCGTCCATGCGGCGCAGTGCCTTGCCCTCCAGGCCGTGGGCACGGGTGACGGGGATGAGGCGGGTCATCTCCGTGACGCGGGACGACAGGGTCTCGACCTCGTGCCGGAAGTGTTCGTTGTGGGTGCGCAGCCGGGCCCTGAGACGGGCCACGACGAGGGCGGCGGCGGGCACGACGACGAGGAAGACCGGCACGAACTCCGGTGTCCGTACGGCGATGATGACGAGGCCGCCCACGAGCACGGTCGTCGCGCCGAGGCCGGTCTCCGCGGTCTGCTGCACCATCTGTTCGACGGTCTCGACGTCCCGCACCACCTTCGCCTGCAGCACACCGGCGCTGACCCGTGAGTGGTAGCCGATGGACAACTGCTGCATGCGGGTGCACAGGGCGGAGCGCAGGCCGGTGCCCATGCGGCGGACGCTGCCGTACAGGAGACGGACGTAGAGGAGGTGCAGGGGATAGTTGACCAGCAGGATGAACAGGATGACGCCGGTACTCGTCCAGAGCCGGGAGATCGGCTGGTGCTGGACGACGGTGTCGATGATGGACGCGGTGATGAGGGGCAACAGCCACACCGGGCTGTGCTTGACGGTGAACACCGTTGCGGCCGCGGCCAGTCGGCGGCGGTCGGCGCGGAACAGGTAGGCGAGTGTGCGTATCGGGTGTTCGCCCCGATAGCGGTGGTCGAGCGGTTTCTCCAGCGACGAGGCCATCGTCGGCGGTCCTCCCAGGTTGCCGATGTGAGGGCAAGCGCTTTCTCCCCCTCGTCGGCAAGGGATACACCAGGTGCTGGAGAGGACTCCTACTCGTCCAGAGTGCGGGCGAGTTCCGTGGTGGCGTGGGCGATCTCGGAGTCGTCGTCGGCCATCAGCAGGCCGAGGGCGCCGCTCTTGGCGCGGACGGCCTGACGGGCCCGGCGCTCCCACACCACAGGGTTCTCACGGTGGTTGAGCAGCTTGGGGTAGACGGCCGCCGTGCTCTCCCACTGGCGGGCGCCGGCGATGCTCCGAAGCAGCTGGATGATCTCCGCCCGGCAGGTCACCTGGGGCAGTTGGGCGAGTTCCCAGAGGAAGGGCACCGTGGCGGCGGTGGCCTGCTCCACGACGAAGCCGTACTGGCAGATGCGCTTGCGCAGATCGACGAGTGCGGCGCCGGCGGTGTCGGGATCACCCCAGGCCACGCTGTTGAGGAGCAGGGGGATGGCCGCGGCGCAGCCGGTGGAGTCCTGGATCTCGGCCCAGGGGACCCGGCTCAGCGCCGCGAGGGGCGTGGTCGACGCCACCCCGGTCGGGGGCACGGGGCGGCTGGTGCGCTCGTTGCTCGGCTGGTCCGGAGCGGTGCGCATGGCGTGAGACCTTTCCACGGCAGTCATGTCAGGGAGGAGGGGCGGTCGACAGCTTGGCCCAGACGGACTTGCCGGCCGGGGGCCGCGAGGTCCAGCCCCATTCCTCGGCCAGCGCGTCGACGATGTACAGGCCACGGCCGTGCTCCCGCAGGGCGGTGACGTCGGCGGGCGCGTACGCGGGCGGCTCGTCAGCGGGGTCGGAGACGGTCACCAGCAGATGAGCGGGGTCCAGGGACAAGCCCAGCCACACCTCGGTCGCACCGCCCGCCGCGGGCCGGAGCACCGCGTGCGCCACGGCGTTGGCCGCGAGTTCGGTGATCACGAGGGTGGCGTCGTCGCTGCGGTGGTCGAGGGACCAGCAGCTCAGCGTCTCGCGGGTGAAGGCGCGGGCCCGGGCGAAACCCTCCCCGCTGCAGTTGACGAGCAACGCGGCGGTGCCGAGGGGGCCCGGGCGCCCCAGGGTCTCACCGGCCGGGCCCGCATCACCCGCCTCCGGCACAGCCTGGCTCGGCGGCCGGATCGCATGGTTCGCAGGTGACGACACGGCATCTCCTTGATGCGACGTCAAAACGGGGCGCAACCGCAGGGGTTGACGCTGGAGCTATTATCCACGCTGAAGGCGCCCGCGTGCAATTGCACGAGAAATTGCGCGAAGATTGGGTGGGGCCACGGAGGTTGCCGTTGCGCACCCCTGTCCCACCCCGCACGGCCGGGCACGACGCCCGGCGAAGAACGTGAACAGCAAGGAGACTGCAGTGCCACCAGTGCAGAACGGAGTGCGGGCGAGTTCGCTCGACGCCCGCTGGGTCAAGAGCCGGCACAGCAACGCCGAGGGCAACTGCGTCGAAGTGGCCACACTCTTCGACGGCGGCGTCGCGCTGCGCAACTCCCGTGATCCCGACGGTCCCGCGCTGGTCTACACACCGGCCGAGGTCGCGGCGTTCCTCGCCGGCGCGAAGGACGGTGAGTTCGACCACCTCCTGTGAGGTGCGGGACCCGAGGTGCCGGTGGCGGGCTCCAACTCCCGTACCGCCACCGGCACCTACAGAATGATGCGGAACGGCCACCCTGCGTGCGATAGTGTGAGTCGTCTCTGTGCCGGTTTACTGGGAGTCAGGATGTCTGCCGCGTCCCATCGCACCTCCCGCCTGGAACCGTATCTGGACCGGTCGGAACCGGCTCCCACCCTGCTGAAGATGCTGGTAGGCGTCCAGTTGGCGGGATTCCGCGAGGATGCCGGGCTCGCCCAGGACCAGGCGGCGCGGGCCCTCGGGTTCAGCCCGGCGAAGCTGTCCCGCATCGAGTCGGGCAAGGGCCGCAGGCCCCCGTCGGAGAGCGACGTCCGCGCCCTCCTCGAGCTGTACGGCACCGACGACTACGAGGCCTCGGTGCTGCTCAAGCTGTTGCAGCGGGCCGGTGATCCGGGCTGGTGGCAGCGGTACGACAAGCGGCTGATGCCCGAGTGGTTCGACCGGCTGGTCGGGCTCCAGGAGGCGGCCGCGGCGATCCGTACCTTCGAGATCCAGTACGTCCCCGGCCTGCTGCAGACCCCGGACTACACACGGGCGGTGGTGGAACGCGGCCTGCCGACCGCGGCGGCCGGCGAGGTGGCGCGACGCGTCGAGCTGCGCACGCGGCGTGCGCAGTTGCTGCAGCGCGCGGACCCACCGCAGCTGTGGGCGGTGATCGACGAGTCTGTGCTGCTGCGGGTGCTGGGCAGCCGGGAGGTCATGCGGGCACAGCTGGCACACCTCGTCGACATGGCCCAGCGCCCCCATGTGACGGTGCAGGTCGTCCCCTTGGACGTGACCAACGCGTCCGCCCCGGCCATCCCGATCACCTACCTCCGCTTCGGCGGTCTCGATCTGCCGGACGTCGTCTATCTGGAGCACATCAAGAGCGCGAACTTCCTGGAGGACCGGGACGAGACGGAGGAGTACCGGCTCGCCCTCGACCGGCTGGCGGACGACGCGCTCGAACCCCGGGCCTCGCTGAAGCTGTTGCAGCAGAGGATGGAGCAGCGTTACGGCGGCTGAGAACCGGCGCGGACGCCGGTTCTCTCAGTGGTCACGGCCGAACAGGCCTGCCCAGAGGAAGGGTTCGCCGAAGCGGGAGGAGTCGGGTGGCTCGTCGCGCATGCGCCGCAGTTCAATCTCGGTCAGGTCGCGGAAGATCCGGCGCAGGGACCGGGCCGAGTAGGCGAGACCGCCGTCGAGTCCGCCCTGGCGATACAACTCCGCGTCCGGCAGCTCCGACCCCATGGCCCCGTCGGCGAAGCAGACGATGCCGAAGCGGCCGCCGGGTGCGAGGTGCCGTTCCAGGAGCGCGAGGTAGCTGACGCGACGGTGGGGCGGCAGATGGTGGAAGCAGCCGGAGTCGTAGATCAGGTCGTAGGGGCCGCCCAGTCCGGTGTCCGGCAGTGAGAAGGCATCGCCGCACACGAAGCGGACGTCGGCCGCCGTCTCGTGCGCGCGTTCCCTGGCCCAGGCGATGGCGGCAGGTGAGAGATCGACGGCGTCGACCTCGAAGCCGAGTGAGGCGAGGTGCAGCGCGTTGCGGCCCGGCCCGCAGCCCAGATCGAGGGCGCGGCCCGGGGTGACGAGGCCGCGGTCGAGGTACGACACCAGGTTCTCGTCCGGCTTCGGCACGAAGAAGGGAACGGGTTTGGAGCGGTCCGCGTAGAAGCCGTCCCACCAGGAACCGGCGTCCGCGCTCCAGCGATCGGCCTGGGGAGCGAACAGGCCGTCGAGGAGTTGGAGGACGTCCTCCACCGTGCGTACGGTGCGGTCCATTCCCTCCCCTACCCGGTCGTGCCAGGGACGCTCGGGTCAGGGTCGGACGAGTCGGGCGACGCCGCCGAACTCGATCCACTCGTGGGTGAGCTGGCGGGGGGCCACCTCGGAGTCGGGGCGCCAGGTGGAGACCTCCACGAGACCCGGGTCGAGGATCTCCAGTCCCTCGAACCACTCGGCGACGTCCTTCTCCTCACGCACCCGGCCCCAGTGACCCTGGGTCGCCTTGTCCATGAAGTCGGTGACGAAGTCGCGGACTTCGGGGTCCTCGCTGACAAGCTGGCACATCACCATGAAGCTGCCGGGCGCGAGCCGCTCGCGGACCCGGCGGGCCACGGCGGCCGGCCCGTCCGTCTCGCTGTCGGGGATGCAGTGCATGACGGAGTTGAACAGCACGGCGACGGGCTGCGAGAAGTCGATCAGCCGCCGGGTGTCCTCGTGGTCGAAGATCGCATCGGTCTCCCGCATGTCCGCGTGGATGACGGCGGTGCGCTCGTCCTGCTCGAGCAGCGCCCGGCCGTGGACGAGGACCATCGGGTCGTTGTCGACGTAGACCACGTGCGTGGTGGGGTCGATGCGCTGGGCGACCTGGTGGACGTTGTCCTGGGTGGGCAGGCCGGAGCCGTGGTCCAGGTACTGCCGGATGCCGTACTCCGTCGAGAGGGTCCGCACCACCCGCTGGAGGAAACGCCGGTTGTTCACGGCGAGCCTGCGGGTACTGGGGACGACCTTGTCGAGTTCCTCGCAGGCCGCCCGGTCTGCCGCGTAGTTGTCCTTGCCGCCCAGATAGTGGTCGTACATGCGCGCGGCCGTGGGTACGGAGGCGTCGATCTCCGTGGACAGCTTCTTACCGGTGCTCATCTTTCCCCCAGCTTGTGCCGCCAACTGGCCTGGCAGGACAGGGAGTCCATCCTAGAGACACCACGATCGCCGGTGCCAGTCCGCACGCGGGCCGGGCCACGAAAGAGCGATGTGGCGGAAGCGGCGGAAGGTACCTACGGGGCCGGGCGGGCGTGGGTTCAGGCGGCGTCCAGCTCCGCGAGTTCATCCGCGCCGAGCACGAGGTCGGTGGCGGCGAGCGAGTCGCGGATGGTATCGGGGCGGCTCGCGCCCGGGATCGGCACGACCACCGGCGACTTGGCGAGCATCCAGGCCAGGCAGACCCGCTGCGGGCTGACCCCGTACTTCTCGGCGATCCGCGCGAACGGGGCGTGCGCCGAGCCAAGTTCACCCGCCCGGGAGATGCCGCCCAGGGGGCTCCAGGGCAGGAAGGCGATGCCCAGTTCGTCGCACAGCCGCAGTTCCGGTTCGCTGGAGCGGAAGGCCGGGGAGAACTGGTTCTGCACGGAGACCAGTCGGCCGCCGAGGATCTCGTTGGCCAGCCGGATCTGGTCGGGGTTCGCGTTGGAGATGCCCGCGTTGAGGATCTTGCCCTCGTCGAGGAGGTCGCGCACGGCGCCGACGGACTCCTCGTAGGGGACCCGGGGGTCGGGGCGGTGGAACTGGTAGAGCCCGATCGCCTCCACATCCAGCCGGCTCAGTGAGGCCTCGCAGGCCTCCTTCAGATGCCGGGGGCTGCCGTCGAGCGTCCAGCTGCCGTCCCCGGGGCGCAGATGCCCGCCCTTCGTGGCGACGAGGACGTCACCGCCGAGGTCGTGGGAGGCGAGGGCCTTGGCGATCAGGGTCTCGTTGTGGCCGACATCGTCGGCGTCCCGGTGGTAGGCGTCGGCGGTGTCGATCAGGGTCACGCCCGCGTCGAGCGCGGCGTGGATGGTGGCGATGGAGCGTTCCTCGTCCGGCCGTCCCTCGATGGACATGGGCATGGCGCCCAGACCGATCGAGCTCACTTCGACATCACCGATGCGGCGGGTGTGCATGGCCTTGGACCTCTTTCGCCTGTCACGCGGATCTGGGCTCTCATCAGCCTGCTGCCGCACACGTCGAAGGTCCAATAGAAGAATGAGAACGCATTCAGCGACGGGGGTGCTGAATGCCGGGCCGTGGCGCTCTCGAGCCGACCGGGTGGCGAGACGCGGTTGCGTGTCCGCCGTGTCCGTGTGACACCCTCGCCTCGACCGGCGGATGATCCAGTCCGGTCGTCGTGAGGTTCCGCAGTACGGCGAGAGGCGGCGGCATGCGTATCGGACTGCTCGGCACCGGTCCCTGGGCCAGGATGGCCCACGCTCCCGCGCTCGGCGCGCATCCGGAGCTGGACTTCGCCGGGGTGTGGGGCCGTCGCACGGAGGCCGCCGAGGAGCTGGCCGCCGAGTACGGCACACGCGCGTACGCCGATGTCGACGCACTGCTCGCCGACGTGGACGCCGTGGCGGTCGCCCTGCCGCCCGCCGTGCAGGCCGAGCTCGCGGCGCGGGCCGCGCGGGCAGGGTGCCATCTGCTGCTGGACAAGCCCCTGGCGACGACGGTCGAGCAGGGGCAGGCGGTGGTCGAGGCCGTCCGCGAGACCAAGGTCGCCTCGGTGGTGTTCTTCACCTCGCGCTTCCTCACCGAGACCGAGGCGTGGATCGGTGAACAGGCGGGCGTGGACGGCTGGTTCACGGGGCGGGCGGAATGGCTGGGGTCGGTGTTCACCGAGAACAGCCCCTTCGCCGACTCACCGTGGCGGCAGGAGAAGGGCGCCCTGTGGGACGTGGGTCCCCATGCTCTGTCGGTGCTGCTGCCGGTGCTGGGCGAGGTGCGTGAGGTGGCGGCGGCCGCGCACGGACCCGGGGACACCGTCCATCTGGTCCTGAGCCACACCGGCGGCGCGTCGAGCACCCTGACACTGAGTCTCACGGCTCCGCCGGCGGCCGCGGGAGTCGGACTCGAACTGCGGGGCGCGGGCGGAGTGGCCCAGCTCCCGGAGTCGTCCGAGGGCGTCGAGGCCGCCGTGCTCAGGGCCGCCGACGGACTGCTCGCCGCCGCCCGCACCGGACAGGCACACCCGTGCGACGCCGCGTTCGGTCTGCGGGTCACCGAGATCCTCGTGGCGGCGGAGGCCCTGCTGGACGCCGGGCCCACGGCGTAGACCGGCGGCTCAGTCTCCGGGCGCGGCGTCCTCGTCGAACGGCTCGTCGCTCCACCGGAACCAGGCCCGGTCACCCTCGATGTGCAGCAGGAACTCGGGCACGGGACCGTCCGGCGCGTGCAGCGACACACGTCGCCGGACCTCGTCGTAGGCGTCCTCCCACTCCAGCCGTCGCTCCTCGTCGTCCTCTTCGACGAGGGCGAGTTCGCGCGCGAACAGTTCGCGCACACCGGCGAATCCGGGTCCCGCCGTGAAACGGCCCGACAGCCACGGGAAGTCGGCTTCGTCGATCAGGATGTCCCCGACCGGTTCGTCACCGCCGCATATCTTCCAGACCGCGCCCTCGAACCCCACCACGCCTCCCCGCACCGAGCCGACGATCACCACGACGACCAGCATGGCACCCGGCACCGACAGCCGGACCGGGCTGGCCGTCAGTGCCGGACAAGGGCTCAGCCGGTGTGCACGGGACGGTAGTTCAGACGTTCCCGTACGACGGGATAGCCCGCCTTGGCGAAGTTGGCGGCCATGGGGAAGTTCCCCCGGTCCGTCGCGGCGGAGACGAACTCGGCGCCCCGCTCGACCAGATAGTGGGTGCACTCGGCGAGCAGGTCGTAGGCATAGCCCTGACCCCGCTGTTCCGGCACCACCCCGATGAACGCGATGCAGGGCCCCGACGGGTTGTGCGCGGGAATGTGGATCCCGGCCACGTCCCCCTGCGGGGTGTGGGCGATCTGCCACCACTCGCGCGGCGAGGGACACCAGTGGAAGAAGTCGAGTTCCTCCTGGGCGGCCCGGTCGAGTCCGTCCTCGTCGATGGCCTTGAGGGCGTGTGCGTCGAGGGTGGCGGAATGGATGCGCCGCAGCAGGTCGAAGAAGACCGCGTCGTCCGGTTCGGGCCGGAACTCGAGACGTCCGGGCCGCTCGGGCAGCCCGTGCTCCGGCGTCCACCGGTAGAGGAACCGCTCGACCAGGAGCTCGTATCCGGCCTTCTGTACGGCGGTGAAGCGGGCCTTGGCGGCCGCCCGCAGCTCCGGATCCTCGCGCCAGCCCGCGGGCAGGTTCATCTCGAGCTCGACCTGCCAGGCGGCGGTGCGCAGGAGTTCGGCGCCGGCCTCCTCCTCGCCTTCGGCCACGTCGAACCAGTTGACGTTGACGGGTGCGGTGTCGTCGGGACCGCCCCACCAGGCTCCGCGTGCCACGACCTTGCCGTCACGCAGGGCGACGCGCTTCCAGTCGGGGCGGTGCCGGGTGAGCCGGTGGGACTCACGGGCGCCGAGAGGGTCGGGCAGAGCGTCGAAGAGAGGGGCTTCGCGCTCGTCGAGCGCGCGGATGACCAGATCGGTCATGGGTGGATTCCTCCGGGATGCGTACTGCGTGGAGCGCTCCCGGTCAGACGAGGCACGCCGGGGCGACGGAGAGGGAGCGCTGAAGGATGGTGAACTGCACGGCACTCGCCTCCTTCCGCTGGTCTCCGGGCGTGGCGGCTCACGTTACGGGATCTTCGGGACGGGAGTCCAGCGGTTTTCGCGGCGCCGGTCCGGTCTCCCGGCCGCCGCTTAAACGGCCCTTAAGGCCGGATTAAACGCTGTCCGCTCTGTATGCCGAACGGCCCGCCGTCCCTACCATCGGGCCTCGTCCACATCGTGAGAGCGCTCTCAATTCTTCGAGGAGATCCCCCACATGACGCCTCGTCACCAGCGCGACCTCGGCCGCCGCAAAGTCCTCTTCGCCCTCGGTGGGGTGATGGCGGCCGCACCCGCCGTCGCCGCACTGGCCCCCCACGCCCTCGCCGAGGGCAACCGCACCACGGCGGCCGGAGCCCTGCCGCTGACCGTCGTCAACAGCACCGGCGCCTTCGACAACGCGAACGTCCACGTCTACATCGTGGGCAACCAGGACGGCAGGCAGGTCCGCGTCACCCCGGACGGCACCCTCGCCCCGGTCGCCCTCTCCGACAACGGCGCCGACGGCTACACCGACTACGCGATAGGCCTGGCGGGCAGCGGCGGGACCAGCCTGTCCCTGCCCTACCTGTCCGGCCGTATCTACGTGTCCCTGGGCGCGAAGCTGAAGTTCAAGGTCGTCACCGACGGCAACGGCAACCCCGCCCTCCAGTACCCGGCCGGCTGGGTGACCTCGGACCCCAACTACCCGGTGCTGCACGACTGCGCCGAGTTCACGTACAACTCGGCGGGCATGTTCTGCAACACGACCATGGTGGACATGTTCAGCGTGCCGCTGAGTATCCGGCTGACCGGGGCGCGGGACCAGACGACGGGCACCCTGCGCGCCTCCGGGCGGGCCGCTGCCTTCGACGCCGTACGCGGGGTCGAGGAGTTCGCGCCGCTCGTGGTGGACGACACGCGGGTCATCGCGCCGGGTCACGGTCTGGACGCCGGCCTGTTCCCGGCGGACTACTTCGCGCCGTACATCGACGAGGTGTGGAGCACGTACACCGGCAGGGACCTGACCGTCAGCACGAACGCGGGCACCTTCACCGGCCGGGTGCGTGGCGGGCAGCTCGTGTTCGACGGGCCCGCGCAGGTGTCCTTCGCCCGGCCGTCGACACGGGACGTGCTCTTCTGCGACGGCGCGCTCGCCGCTCCCAACGACGGCACGACCGGCCCGGTCGCCGCGGTGCTCGGTGCCGGGTTCAACCGGTCGACTCTGGTGAGCACCGCCGCCCAGCCGACCACCGACCCCGCCTCCTTCTACCGGACCGCGCTCACCAACCACTACGCCAAGGCCATGCACGCGGCGACGGAGGACGGCAAGGCGTATGGCTTCGCCTTCGACGACGTGGCCGACTTCGCCTCCTACGTCCAGGACACGGCGCCGACGGGGATCCGGCTGACGCTCACGCCGTTCTAGAGGCGGCCGGGCGAGCGGTTCGGGGTGCGGGGCCGGGCGGGTCGTAGCAGCGTGGTGGTGTGAGCGGAGTGCGCGACCGGGACCGGCGGAGCTGGCTGCGGGGCGCGCCGCCGCCGGGCTGGGTGCGGGTGCTGCCCGCCGTGCTGCTGGTGGGGGTGTGCGTGGCGACGCTCGTCAGCCCCGATCCGCTCGACATCGGGTTCCTGCTGGGCGCCATCCCACCGCTGGCCGTGCTGTCGTACGGACCGGCGGCGACCGCGGTGCTCGGCGTGTCCGTCCTGGTCGTGCTGAATGTGCCGGCCTTCCGGCTGAACGATCCGGGCAGCACGGATGTGCTGACCGTGGGCTTCGTCGCGGCGCTCAGTGTGATCGTGTCGTTCGTACGGAGTCGGCGGGACGCCCAGCTGGTCACCGAGCGTGCGGTCGCGGAGGCCGCGCAGCGGGCCGTCGTGCCGCCGCTGCCGGAGCGGGTCGGAGGCGTGCGGTGTGCGGGGCTGTACCGGGCCGCGCAGCGCGGGACGCTGGTCGGGGGTGACTTCTTCGACGTTCGGGAGGGGCCCTGCGGGGTGCGGGTGGTCATGGGCGATGTGCAGGGGCACGGGCTGTCGGCCGTCTCGACCGTCGCCTCGCTGCTGGGGGCCTTCCGGGAGGCGGTGCTGGACCGGCCGGATCCCGAGTCGGTGGCCGCGCGGCTGGACCGCAGGCTGGCGGTGGACTCCGCGGGCGTACCGAACTCGGAGCTGTTCGCGACGGCGGTGGTGCTGGACTTCGGCGTCGAAGGAACGGCCGTGCGGATCGTGGCGTGCGGGCAGCCCGGCCCGGTTCTGCTGCGCGACGGGCGGGCCGTGGAGCTCGACGTGCCGGTGGGTATCCCGCTCGGCATGAGCCTGTCCGGCGCCTCGCCGCCGACCGGGGTCACGGTCCCGCTGCGGCCCGGCGACCAGCTCTTCCTGGCGTCGGACGGGGTCTGGGAGGCGCGGGACACCACCGGAGTGTTCTACCCGTTGCTCGACCGGATCACCGGGTTCACGGGTGACCTCCCGGATCTCGTCGAGGGGGTCTGGGCCGACCTCGTGCGCTACGCCCCGGCGCTCCAGGACGACGTCACGATGCTCGTTCTCGCGCCGGGGAACCCGGAGCCCCGCTGACCGCCCCGCCGCCCTCGGCGTCGATGTGCGGGAGCATCCGGTCGAGCCAGTGGGGCGTCCACCAGGCGTGCCGTCCCAGCAGGGTCATGACGGCGGGGACCATGAGCAGCCGTACGACGGTCGCGTCGATCAGCACACTCACCGCGAGGCCCAGTCCGAGCATCTTGACCACGATGTTGTCGCTGACGATGAAGGCCGCGAAGACGCTCACCATGATCAGGGCCGCACAGGTGATGACCCGGGCGGTGATCTCCAGCGCGTGCGCGACGGAGGCCTTGGCGTCCCCGGTGCGCAGCCAGGCCTCGTGGATCCGGGAGAGCAGGAAGATCTCGTAGTCCATGCTCAGCCCGAAGATGATCGCGAACATCATCATCGGCACATAGCTCTCGATGGGCACCTTGCCGGAGACGCCGAGTGCAGGACCGCCCCAACCCCACTGGAAGACGGCGACGACGACGCCGTAGGAGGCGGCGATGGACAGGACGTTGAGGACGGCCGCTTTGAGGGCGACGAGCAGTCCGCGGAAGACGGCGAGGATGATCAGGAAGGCGAGGGCGACGACCACACCGATGATCAGCGGCAGCCGGCTGGAGACGATGTCGCGGAAGTCGACCTGGGCGGCGGTCGTGCCGGTGACGTATCCCTTGGCGTCGGTGCCGGTGACCGCGGCGGGCAGGGTGGTGTCGACCAGACGGTTGGTGAGGTCGGTGGTGGAGGCGCTCTGCGGGGACTGCTTGGAGTAGACGGTGGCGAGCAGGACGTCCCCGTCCTGGGTGGGGGTCAGCTGGGTGACCGTGGCTGCGCCGGACACGCCGTCGAGGGTTTTCTGCGCCTGGGAGGACAGAGACGAGCGCTGGGACGACGGTACGGAGGTCTGGTCGATGACGACGGTGAGGGGGCCGTTGGAGCCGGGGCCGAAGGCGTCGGTCATCCGGTCGTAGGCGCGCCGGTCGGTGAAGGAGGTGGGGTCGGCGCCGTCGCCGATGTGACCGAGCTGGAGGGAGAACACCGGGATGGCGAGGACGACGACGGCTGTCACGCCCGCGGCCAGGTAACGCCACGGCCGCCGCTCGACCCGCTGGGCATAGCGGTGCCACGTCCCCTGCGCCGTCTCGCCCTCGGCGGCGTTCGTCTCGGCGACCGGACGGCGCACCCGGTAGCGGTCGATCCGGGTGCCGATCAGTCCCAGAAGGGCCGGGACCAGGGTCAGGGCGCCCAGGACGGCGGAGACGACCGTGACGGCGGCGGCGAGCCCGAGTTTCGCGATGAACGAGACCCCGGACACGGACAGCCCCGCCAGGGCGATGATCACCGTGCAGCCGGAGACCAGGACGGCCCGTCCGCTGGTGGCGGTGGCCCCGCCGGCCGCGCGCACCGGATCCTTCCCGTCCATCAGGCTCTGGCGGTGGCGGGTGAGCTGGAAGAGCGCGTAGTCGATGCCGACGCCCAGGCCGATCATCGTGGCCAGGGTGGGCGAAACGGTCGCGAACGTGAACGCCGAGGCCAGCAGGCCGAGGCAGGCGAGCCCCCCGATCACACTGATCAAGGCGGTCACCAGGGGGATTCCGGCGGCGATCACACTGCCGAAGCCGACGAGCAGGACGACGATCGCGACGGCGAATCCGATCAACTCGCTCACCCGGTCGTCGGCGGCGGGGCGCGCGAGTTCGCCGAGCTGTCCGCCGTACTCGACGTCGACGCCGGCCGCCCGCAGGGGCTGTACGGCGTTGTCGACACCGTGGAGGTAGCCGTCGCCCAGCGTCGAGGGCTGCACGTCGAAGCGGACGGTGATGTAGGCCGTCTTCGCGTCCGACGACAGCGGCCCGACCTTCGAGGCGGGCGCGGACAGCGGGTTCTGCACCGACAGGACGTGCGGCAGCTTCTGGAGATCGGTGACGGTCGTGGAGACCTGCGAGCCGAGCGAGGTGAGCGCCTTGTCACTGTCGTGGAGAACGATCTGGCTGCCGTAACCCCCGGCCGCAGGGTCGTGCTTCTTCAGGACGTCCTGGCCCTCCTGCGACTGCACGCCGGGCAGGGAGAAGTTGTCGGAGTAGTCCCCGCCGAAGGACCGGTTCAGGGTCTGCAGGGCGACCAGGGCCACGAGCCAGGCCACCAGGACGATCACGAAGTGCCGGGCGCACCACTCGCCCAGCCTGCGCAGGGCGCCCTTGGGCCTGTTTCGGGTAGTGGACATGGCGTCGTCTTCCCTGCCGGCCCCGAGCGATCATTACTCCCATTACACGCCAGCCGGATCATCCGGGCATCCCGGCATCCGTCCCGGCGACGGCCGCGGACGGGGCCCGGTCCGGATGCTTCCGGATGCAGGGTCGGCCCAGGCGTTGAATGGTGATAGCGGACCCGTTGACACCACCGGGACCGCACAGCGATCCGGATCCGAGGAGCAGACATCATGCCGACGTCACAGCCCGACGCGTCCCGGTCGTCCGAGGACCGCACCACCCCGGACGACCTGCTCCACACCCGTACCGGCACCGAGGTGTCGCCGGAGGACCTCGTTCTTGCCTCGGGCAAGGACATCACCCCGCGCAGCCTCGAATGGGCCCGGCGCAAGCTGGAGGCGGAGGGCCCGGCGGCGCTCGACAAGCTGCTGCCCTGACTCGCCCCCTGCCCCGAGGGCGTCAGCCCCCGGACTCCTCGTCCAGGCACAGCACTTCGACCCGCTGCACGAGGTTGTTGACGAAGCCGCCCCGGTTCCAGGGCTGTTCCAGCGGCTGGGTGTGCCCCTCGGCGTCGGTGGCCCGTGCGCTGAGTACGTACGCGCCCGGCTCCGCGCGCCAGTTGAAGCGCCAGCGCCGCCACGCCCAGCGGTGACCGGCGTCCGGTTCGAGTTCCGCCTCGTGCCAGGACTGTCCCGCGTCCGTGCTGACCTCGGCCCGGGTCACCGGGGCCCGCCCCGACCAGGCGCGCCCCTCCAGTGTCACGGCCCCCGGCCGGACCACGCGGGTCCGGGACATGAAGTCCGGGAATCCCGGCGGGACGAGCAGGGCGCGCGGCGCGATCCGGGTGACCGGTTCGCCTTCGTCTTCGGGGTGCTGCCGGAGCCGGTAGGCGACGGTCTGCTGGAACCCGGTGAACGGCGTGTCGGTGACGGTGATCTCGCGCAGCCACTTCACATGGGCCATGCCGTACCAGCCGGGCACGACGAGTCGGAGCGGGTGACCGTGCTGCGGGGGCAGCGGGGTGCCGTTCATCTCGTAGGCGACCAGAACTTCGGGCTCGGTACCGGTGGCCACGCCGACGGGCAGGGCCCGCTGGTAGTCCTGTTCGACGCCGCGCTCCACTCCGTGGTCGGCGCCGGTGCACACCACATCCACGGCGTCGGCCTCCACTCCGGCCTCGGCGAGCAGCAGCCGCAGCGGTACGCCGGTCCATTCGGCGGTGCCGACGGCCTCGACCAGCCAGGGCTGGCTGACCGGGCGGGGCGTGAGCAGGGCCCGGCCGTTGCCCGCGCACTCCATCGTCACCCTGGTGGTGGCCCGAGGCAGGGAGCGCAGCTCGGCCGGGGTCAGGGTGAGCGGGCGGCGGACCCTGCCTCCGACCCGGAGCTGCCAGGGGGTGTCCTCGGGGACGTACGGTATGTCGTAGTGCGTGAGGACGTAGTGCAGGCCGGGCGGCGTGAGGTCGTGGCGCATGGCCTCGAGCGGCAGACCGTGGTTGCGGGTGGCGAGCGCCAGTTCGTCCCGGCCTATGCCCTCGTCGGGGGCGGCGAGCCGGGCGGGGGTGCTCGTGTCGGCGAGTCGGTGGCCCATGGCCGTATTGTCCCGCGGTCCGCCCGAGTTGTCGCGGTCCGCGCCATTTCTCCGGAAGCCCGGGGGCGGCTTTCCCGTGAGCGACCGGTTTACTGCTCACCCTTTCGAAAGGGGCCCTGCGGCTGTCAGACTCCCGAGGGTGCCCGACTTCGACATGCTCGTCATCGGATCCGGTCCGGGTGGCCAGAAGGCCGCCATCGCCGCGGCCAAGCTGGGCCACCGGGTCGCCGTCGTCGACCGCCCCGACATGGTCGGCGGGGTCTCCATCCACACCGGCACCATCCCCTCCAAGACCCTGCGCGAGGCGGTGCTGTACCTGACCGGCCTCACCCAGCGCGACCTGTACGGACAGAGCTACCGGCTCAAGGAGGACATCACCGTCTCCGATCTGACCGCGCGCACCCAGCACGTGGTCGGTCGCGAGGTCGACGTGATCCGCAGTCAGCTCTCCCGCAACCACATCGCCCTCTACGCCGGCACCGGCCGCTTCGTCGACCCGCACACCGTCGCCCTGCGCGAGGTCACCGGACACGAGCGCCTGCTCAGCGCGGAGAACATCGTCATCGCCACGGGCACGCGCCCGGCGCGGCCGGACACGGTCGAGTTCGACGGCCGCACGATCATGGACTCCGACAACGTGCTCGCCCTCGAACGCGTCCCGCGCTCCATGGTCATCGTCGGCGCCGGGGTCATCGGGATGGAGTACGCCTCCATGTTCGCCGCGCTCGGCAGCAAGGTGACGGTCGTCGAGAAGCGGGCCGGGATGCTCGACATCTGCGACGTCGAGGTCATCGAGGCGCTGAAGTACCATCTGCGCGACCTGGCCGTGACGTTCCGCTTCGGTGAGACCGTCGCCGCGGTCGAGCGTCATCCCCGCGGCACGCTGACCATCCTGGAGAGCGGCAAGAAGATACCCGCCGACGCCGTGATGTACTCGGCCGGCCGACAGGGCCTGACCGACGAACTCGACCTGGACAAGGCGGGGTTGGCCGCCGACAGGCGCGGCCGGATCACGGTCGACGAGTTCTACCGCACCGAGGTGCCGCACATCTACGCCGTGGGAGACGTGATCGGCTTCCCGGCGCTGGCGGCGACGTCCATGGAACAGGGCAGGTCGGCCGCCTACCACGCCTTCGGCGAGCCGGTCGGACAGATGCACCATCTCCAGCCCATCGGCATCTACACCATCCCGGAGATCAGCTTCGTCGGACGTACCGAGGATCAACTCACCGAGGACAGCGTGCCCTTCGAGGTCGGCATCTCCCGGTACCGCGAGCTCGCCCGCGGCCAGATCATCGGGGACTCCCACGGCATGCTGAAGCTGCTGGTCTCCCCGGGGGACCGGACTCTGCTGGGGGTGCACTGCTTCGGTACCGGGGCCACCGAACTGATCCACATCGGGCAGGCCGTGATGGGCTGTGGCGGCACGGTCGACTATCTGGTCGACGCCGTGTTCAACTACCCGACACTCGCCGAGTCCTACAAGGTCGCGGCCCTGGACGCCACGAACAAACTCCGCCAGATCGACCGGATCGGGGGCTGAACTTCCGTCAGGGTTCCTCGGAGGGGTCCTCGACGATGTGCACGGCGGCCTCCTCCGCGCCTGCCGCGCCCGCGTCGATGCCGACGTCGGTGGCGACCTCGTCCTTCGTGGTGGTGGGGTGGGCGCCCTCGTCGGGGGCGACCAGGCGTCCGGCCCGGTCGGCACCGGCCTCAGGGTCTACCGGCTCGCCCTCGCCGCCGGGCAGGTCGCCGATCTCGTCGCCGAGGGGCGCGGCCGCCTCGGGGACCTCCTGGGCGAGGCGTTCGTCGAGGCTCTCCCCGTCGTGCTGTTCGGCCGCGGTGGTGCCGTGCCGGGTGACGCCGAGGGGCTTCTCCGGTGGCGAGTAGCCCTCGTCGAGGGTGTCGTCGTAGGTCCGTTCGTCGACGGCGTCCTGGAGGTCGAGCGGCGCCGCGTCCTCCTGCTCCTCGTTGGTTCCGGTGGGCTGGTAGGCGTCGTCGGCCAGCGGCTCGGCGGGTGTCGGTTCGGTGCCCATGGGCTGCCTCCCTCGCGCGTCGCGTGCGGTTCGATGCGGTGTCCTGATCCGCGTTTCCCCGTATGGGCTCTCCAACCTCAAAAGACTGCCGGAGTAAGGCATTCCACGGCCGGAAGGTTACCCCCCAGTTAATCTTGAAGGGTCAAGGAATACGGCTATCATCACTCGCATACACGGAGTGACCGGCCGTCCACGCAGCGGCCGTACGGTCCCCCGCGCACCCCCTTCGGTTCCTCTCTTCACCGCCCCTGCCCGAGGCCATCCCTCTCAGTGCCCGGGGCGGAGCCACCCCCCACCCCTCTTTGCGCCGTACGGTCCCCCTTCGCCGTGCGTCGTGCCCTACGGAAAGCAGCGCAACCATGAGCATCAGCAGGGGCAGAGGGCTGCAGGCCAATGCCCTCGGTACCTTCGACACCGTGGTGATGGCCGTCGCAGGCAGCGCGCCGGCGTACTCGATCGCCGCGACCACCGCGGTCCTGGTCGGCTCGGTGGGCCTGGCCAGTCCGGCGGCTCTGCTGTACTGCGCGATACCCATGCTGGGCATCGCGCTCGCGTTCAGCTATCTCGGCCGGATCGACGTCAACGCGGGCGCCAGTTACTCCTGGGTGGGCCGCACGCTCCACCCCTTTCTCGGCTTCGTCAGCGGCTGGGCGCTGGTGATCTCGGCGACCATCTTCATGGTGGCCGGCTCGCTGCCCGCCGGTTCGATGACGCTGGCCCTCTTCGACCAGGACCTCGCGGACAACACCGCGCTGTCGACCGTCGTGGGCGCGGCCTGGTTCGTGCTGATGCTGCTCGTGGTGCTCGGCGGTGCCCGGCTGACCGTGCGCGCCCAGCTCGTCATGTCCGGTGTGGAGCTCGCGATACTGGCCCTGTTCGCGGTGCTCGCGTTCTTCCACACGGGCAACGCGCGCGCCTTCGAATGGTCCTGGCTCGGCTTCGGCCACTTCGACGGCATGCAGGGCTTCGCCTCGGGGGCGCTGATCGCCGCGTTCTACTACTGGGGCTGGGACGTCACCAGCAACCTGAGCGAGGAGACCCGCAACAGCCGCCGCACGACGGGACTCGCGGGACTCATCGGGGTCGGCATCGTCTTCCTGCTCTTCGAGGTGTTCACCATCGCGGTGAACGTCATCCTCACCTCGAAGCAGATCGAGGACAACGACGCCAACGTGCTCGCCGTGCTCGGTGAGGAGGTCTGGCCCGGCTGGGGCGGCAAGCTGCTGATCGTCGCGGTGATGCTGTCGACCATCGCCACGCTGGAGACCACGCTGATCCAGGTCACGCGCTCGCTGTTCGCGATGGGCCGGGACCGCACGATGCCGTCCGCGCTGGGCCGGGTGCACCGCCGCTGGAACACGCCGTGGGTGGCGATCGTGGTGGTCGGCGCGGTGGCGCTGATGATGTTCATCGCCTCCAACGCCCTGGGCTCGGTGGGCGACATCCTCTCCGACGCGATCTCGGCGATCGGGCTGCAGATCGCCGTCTACTACGGCCTGAGCGGCCTCGCGGTCGTGGTCGCGTACCGCAAGATGCTGCTGAAGTCCCCGGCCGACTTCCTGCTCGGCGGGCTGTGGCCGTTGCTGGGCTCCCTGTTCATGTTCTGGATATTCGTCGAGTCGCTGGGCGAGCTGAGCACGGCCGCGATCACGATCGGCGTCGGCGGGCTCGCGGTGGGCCTGATCCCGATGCTCTGGTACTGGAGGCGGGGCAGCGACTACTACCGGCCCGCGAGGCTTGACGCGAGCCGTACTGTCGAGGCGGACTACGTTCCCGACGGCGGGGCATCCGGGCCTTCGCTCGTCCACGACGGTCTCCCCACCGACTTCTGAGGGGTTTGTGCGATGGCGAGAGACCGTTTCGCCCCCGAGTTCGACCCCGACTGCGGGGACGTCCCGCTGACCACCGCCCGCCAGGACATCGTCATCGGCCGCTGGCAGGGCCTGCGGGAGCTGTTGCGCGCCACCGGGCCCGAGTGGCTCTCGCGGGGGCACCGGGTGCGGACGCTCGCCCAGGCCTGCGCGGGCAGTTCGACGGTGGAGTCATGGCTGGCGGCCGAGCCGCACAACGGTGACGCGCTGGTGCTGCGGGCGGCCACGGAGACGGCCAGGGCGTTCAACCTGGCCATCGCCGCGGGCCGGGGTGCGCCGATCGACCAGCGCCGCATCGACGCCGCGGTGATGGCCTGTCTGCAGGCTGCCGAGGCTTTCGTGGACGATCCGACGCCGTGGATCTCCCTGATCTCGGTGGCGCGGCTGTACCCGGCCGGGGTGCGGCGGCAGGAGCTGGGGCGCTGGTGGGACGAGTTGCACGGACGTGACCCGTACAGCGTCGAGGGCCACCTCCAGGTGCTGCACTACTACTCGTCCCGCTGGCACGGCTCGCACGGCCTGATGTACGACTTCGCCCGCGACGCGGCCGGGGTGGCACCACCGGGATGCGCGCTGCCCGTGCTGGTGCAGTACGCGCGGGTCGAGGAGTACCGGGCCGCGGCGGACGCGGCCGAGGACAGGCGGACGTCCGTGGGGCTGGGGCAGCACTGGAAGAACGACGGGGCCGTCAGCGACGTACGGCGCACCTGGCAGCGCTGGATCGTGGGCCGCACCGACCACACGGTGGCCCCGGGTGAGCTGCGCGACCTCAACTATCTGACCCACGCGGCCTGCCACGCGGGGCTCCATGAGATCGCCCTGCCACTCCTGGAGATGCTGGACCGCCGGGGCACCCGTACGCCGTGGTCCTACACCGGGGACCCGGAGCGCGAGTTCACGAAGTGGCGCAAGGAGTTCAAGGTGCGGGTCTGAGCGTGTCCGACGAGGCGCGCACCACCAGACGGGTCAGCCGCCGGCCCGTTCCCCCGCCAACCCCGCCGTCCACTTCTCCTCGATCCGGCCGACCTTCCACACCACCAGCGCGACGACCCACGTGGCGAAGAACAACCCCACGATGACGAAACCCAGGAGGTTGAGGTCGAGGCCGCTGATCCAGTCCCAGAAGGGGCCGTGCAGACCGAGTTTCCCGGCGAGCAGGCCCAGGAGTTCGACCGTGCCGATGAGGAGGGCCACCGCGACGGACAGGCCGGTGACCGTGAGGTTGTAGTAGACCTTGCGGACCGGCTGCGAAAACGCCCAGCCGTAGGCGAAGTTCATGAAGGAGCCGTCGATCGTGTCGAGGAGGGACATGCCGGCGGCGAAGAGGACCGGCAGGGTGAGGATCGCGTACCAGGGCAGTCCGGAGGCCGCGCCCGACCCGGCCAGGACCAGCAGGGCGATCTCCGTCGCCGTGTCGAAGCCCAGGCCGAACAGGAGGCCGAGGGGGTACATCTGCCAGGGCTTGGTGATCGACTTCATGACGCGGCCGAGCAGGCGGTTCATGAAGCCGCGGTTGTTCAGCTGCTCCTCCAGCGCGGCCTCGTCGTAGCGGCCGGAGCGCATCCGTCGGAACACCTTCCAGATGCCCACCAGGACGACCAGGTTGACCGCTGCGATCAGATAGAGGAACACGCCCGAGACAGTCGTACCGATCAGCGTGGTCATGTCGTGGAGGCGGGAGTCGTCGTCGCGGACGGGTCCCGCGAGGGCTTTCACGCCGAGCGAGAGCAGCAGCGCCAGGACGAAGACGACGCTGGAGTGGCCGAGCGAGAACCAGAAGCCGACGGACAGCGGCCGCTGCCCCTCCCCCATCAGTTTGCGGGTGGTGTTGTCGATCGCCGCGATGTGGTCGGCGTCGAAGGCGTGCCGCATCCCGAGCGTGTAGGCGGTCACGCCGATGCCGATACCGAAGGACTTCTCGCCGACGCCGTAGTGGTGCGGGGCGACGATGGCGACGAGGGTGAACCAGCCGATCACGTGCAGTGCCACCACGACCGCGGCCATGCCGCCCGCCCTGACCCACTCCTGCCGCGTCATGGAGCCACGGACGCGGTGCCATACCGAACCCCTCGCGGGCCCGGCGGCGGGGAGGAGGGACGGAGCGGAGTCAGGGGCGGCCGTCATCGGGCGGAGGATCCTTCTTCGGTGGGCACGGCCGCGATCAGCAGCCTTGTGCCATCCTCCGGCACCTGCAAGTCATGTGCAGTAAAGCCCGTGACAGGTCTTCCCCACGACTGGGGAAAGTGCCTTGTCAGGGCGTCGCGTTCGGCCCGTCCGGCCGGTTGCTGCGCTGCTCGACCATCTCGCGGCTCAGGGCCTCGGTCTCCGGCTCGGACAGTCGCTCGAAGCCGTCCTCGGTGATGACGGAGACGATGGGGAAGATCCGGCGGTTGATGTCGGGGCCGCCGGTCGCGGAGTCGTCGTCGGCCGCGTCCCACAGCGCCTGGAGCGCGGCGAGGGCGGCCTCGCGGCGGTCGAGTCCCTTGCGGAACAGTTTCTTCAGGGCGCCTCTGGCGTACGGCGATCCGGAGCCCTCGGCGTGGAAGCCGGTCTTCTCGTAGAGTCCGCCGGCGATGTCGAAGCTGAAGATGCGGCCGCGTTCGCCCTCGGGCGCGGAGGGGTCGTAGCCGGTGAGGAGGGGGACCACGGCGAGGCCCTGCATGGCCTGGCCGAGGTTCTGCCGGATCATGCCGGCCAACCGCCGTGCCTTGCCGTCGAGGGTCATGGCGACACCCTCGATCTTCTCGAAGTGCGTCAGTTCGACCTGGTACAGCTTGACCATGTCGAGGGCGAGTCCGACGGTGCCGGCGAAGGCGACCGCCGTGTGGTCGTCGGCGGGGTGCACCTTCTCCAGGTCGCGCTGGGCGATGAGGTTGCCCATGGTGGCCCTGCGGTCACCGGCGATAAGGACGCCGTCGCGGTAGGAGAGGGCCAGCACGGTGGTGCCGTGCGGCACTTGATCCGCTGCCGCCCGCACACCGTCGGGCAGGACATGGCGGGTGCTGAGCAGTTCGGGGCGGTGGGCCGCCAGGAACTCGGTGAAGGACGAGGAGCCCGGAGTGAAGAACTCCTCTCCTAACCGTCCGCCGTTCTCGTTCCACGTCATGGCACTCCCCCTCGCCTCGGGCAGACACCCGAAGTCCTACCAGAGACACGGGGGCCGGAAACGTTGGTTGCCCTTGGCTTGGTGAGGGGCGACGCCGATCTGCTCGGACGTCATGCCGGGCCGTGCCCGCTCACCTTCGGCGCGACGTGGATGTCCATCCCGGCGGCGGGCAGGGTGTGCCAGTCGCGGGCGTAGGCGGGTGGCGAACCGCCGGGGCGGGTGAGGACGGCGACCGGCATACGGCGGGACGCCCCGACGATCCCGGACTCGGTGCTGTTGGTGTTGGGGCCGAACGCGGCCGCCGAGGTGCACCCGGCGTAGTACGCGACGGGGATCGACAGATGGCCGGTGAGCAGACAGGGCGGGCGCACCCCGAGGCGGTTCAGCTCGGTCGCGGTACGAGCCCAGTCGCGGTGGTCGCGCGTGGTGCGGTGCACCGCGCGCTCCAGCACGGCGTACTGCACCGCCAGATGCCCCGTCAGTCCGATCCCGAGCAGCGCCGCCGCGACCGGACGCCACCGGCCCGACGGGGTGGTCGCCAGATGGAACAGCGCGTCGGCGACCGGGATCGCGAGCAGGGCGTAGGCGGGCAGCAGGAAACGGGGAGCCGCGTATCCGATCAGGAAGAGGTAGGGCACGGCGGCTGTCGCGGCACAGGACAGCGGGACGAGGGAGCCTCGCGTGCGGCCTGCCCGGACCGCGACCGCGAGCCCGACGGCGGCCAGCAGCGGGAGTACGGCCCACCAGGCCATGACGGCGGGGTCCGGCAGCGGCCCGGTGCACGGGCGGCACAGGCTCCGGCCGCCCAGGCTGCGCAGCTGGTCGTCGACGGCCAACTGCGGGCCGAGGCCGCCCTGGATGCGGGAGCCCTCGTGCAGACGCTCGGCCAGGCCGCCGTAGCTGACGTACGCCTCGATCACCCACTGCGCACCGCCCGCCACCAGTCCGGCCACGAGGGCGAGGGCGGACCGCGGACGGCGGCCGACGGCTGCGGCGACGAGCAGCGGGAGGGTGACCCAGACGGCGTCGGTGGGCCGCATCCACGCCATGAGCGCGGCGCCCGCCACGACGCCCCACAGTGCCCTCGGGTTCTGACGGGCCCGCAAGAAACAGCCGACCGCGCCCAGAGCGCCGACGGCGACCCAGTAGTTGGGCATGGCCTGGGGACCGTAGAACAGAGTGATCCACAGGGAGGCGAACAGAGCGCCGCCGACGGCGAGGACGCGGACCGGGAAGAGGCCGCGCCAGGCGCGTAAGGCCAGGTAGAGGCCGAGGCCGGACAGCACGGCGAGGTAGACGCGCAGGAGTTCGGTCGAGGTCGACCAGCTCGCGATCGGCGCCACCAGCAGCGAGACGCCGCGGGCGCGCGGGGCGCTGAAGAAGGCGGCCGGGGCCTGCACGCCGACCTGGCTGACGTAGACGGTCTCGTCCCAGCCGAGGCCCATGCCGGGGCGGACGAGAACGAGTTGGGCCAGGGTGAAGGCGGCGGCCACCGCGGCGATCGGCCGGGCGCCTCCGTCCCGCCGGGACGCGCCGAAGGCGAGCGATGACGTACGCCGTCGCCGGCCGACAAGCAGGGCGCTGTCGCCGTGCGCCATCCGCCACCCCTCACTCCCGTGTGCCGCGGGCACCCGATCCATGACAAAACATGGACAAAGTAACCCGCGGCAGCAGGGGGTGCAGGGTGGAGTTCGGCCAAGTGGCGCGTGTCCGGATCACGCCCTCGGGGTCAGCGGGCGTGCGGGCTGCGATGTGCCGGCTGGCCCGGAGCCGGGCGGTCCCGCGGTGGTGGGACGGGGCGCACGACCGGGCCGTCGCCGTTGACGGTCAGGGCGGCGCCGTGGTGGCGGATCGTCAAAGGAGCGCCCGCCATCAGGGTGTACGTCGCTTTGTCCGGGCCGATCTCCACCCGCAGACAGCGCCCGAGGAGCTGAAGGTTGAAGGCGAGGCGGCTGAACCGCTCGGGCAGCCGGGGCGCGAAGCGGAGGGAGTCGCGGTCACGGCGCAGACCGCCGAATCCGGCGACGAGGGCCGTCCAGGTGCCGGCGAGGGAGGCGATGTGGAGTCCGTCGCGGGTGTTGTTCTCCAGGTCGGCGAGATCCATCAGCGCCGCCTCCGCCGTGTAGGCGTACGCGAGGGACAGGTGTCCGGCGCGGGCGGCGACGACCGCCTGGACGCAGGCCGACAGCGAGGAGTCCCGTACGGTCAGGGGCTCGTAGTAGGCGAAGTTGCGGGCGATCTGCTCCTCGTCGTGGAACTCCTCGAACCAGCCGCTGCACAGGTACATCGCCAGCACCAGGTCCGCCTGCTTGACGACCTGTTTGCGGTAGATGTCGAAGTAGGGGAAGTGCAACATCAGCGGGTACTGGTCGGCGCGGGTGCCGTCGAAGTCCCACTGCTGGTACCGGGTGAAGCCCGCGTGCTGCTCGTGCACACCCAGTTCGTCGTTGTAGGGGATGTGCACGGCCTCGGCCGCGTCCCGCCAGGCGGCGCTCTCCTCGTCGTCCACGCCGAGTGCGGCGGCCTGTTCCGGATGGCGGGCGCAGGCGTCGGCGGCCGCGAGGAGGTTCGCGCGGGCCATGAGGTTGGTGTACGTGTTGTCGTCGGCGATCGCGCTGTACTCGTCGGGGCCCGTGACGCCGTCGATGTGGAAGACGCCGTGGTGGTCGTGGTGACCGAGCGAGCGCCACAGCCGGGCCGTCTCCACGAGGAGTTCGACGCCGGTGTCGCGTTCGAAGTCCGTGTCCCCGGTGGCCTCGGTGTAGCGCACCACGGCGTCCGCGACGGCGGCGTTGACGTGGAAGGCGGCGGTACCGGCGGGCCAGTAGGCCGATCCCTCCGAGCCCTCGATGGTCCGCCAGGGGAACGCGGCGCCGTTCAGGCCGAGCTGGGCGGCGCGGTCGCGGGCGGCCGGCAGGGTGTGCTGCCGCCAGCGCAGGGCCTCGGAGACGGCGCCGGGCTCGGTGTAGGTGAGCAGGGGCAGGACGAAGGTCTCGGTGTCCCAGAAGGCGTGGCCGTCGTAGCCGGACCCGGTCAGTCCCTTGGCGGGAATGGCCCGTTGCTCCGCGCGGGCGCCTGCCTGGAGCACATGGAAGAGGGCGAAGCGGACGGCCTGCTGGATCTCCTCGTCGCCGTCGACCTCGACGTCGGCGCGGGCCCAGAAGTCGTCGAGGTAGCCGCGCTGTTCGTCCAGGAGTCCGTCCCAGCCGCTGTGGGCCGCGGCCGCCAGGGCCGCGTCGACCTGGTCGCTCATCGCGGGCCGGGAGCGGGCCCCGGACCAGCCGTGGGCGACGAGCTTCTCCAGCCGCAGCCGCTGTCCCGGCTCCAGGACGGAGGTGACGGTCAGCCGGGCCAGGTCCACCGTCTCCTCGCTGTTCGTGGTGGTGCGTTCGGGTCCTTCGACGACGTGGTCGGCGGCCACGGCGACCCTCAGCCCGCTGTGCCGGGTGCGGTGCACCAGCCGCAGACGGGTGCCGTCGGCGAAGCCCTCCTCGTGTTCCAGCGGCGATTTCAGGGCCTTGGCGGCGCGCGGGTCGCCGTTCGCCCCGGGCAGGCTCTCGTTGGTGACGAGCTCGGACTGGATCACCACGCGGGTGCGGCTGTCGACGGGCTCCACCTCGTAGGCCACGGCGGCGACCGCCCGCTGGGTGAGCGAGACGAGCCGGGTCGAACGCACCCGTATCCGCGATCCCGCCGGTGAGATCCACTCGCAGGACCGCTCGAGGACGCCCCGGCGCAGGTCGAGGGTGCGTTCGTGGGCGACGAGACGGCCGTAGCGCAGGTCGAAGGGCTCGTCGTCGACGAGGAGCCGCACGATCTTGCCGTTGGTGACGTCGATGACGGTCTGGCCGGACTCCGGATAGCCGTATCCGGCCTCGGCGTACGGCAGCGGATGCAGTTCGTGGACGCCGTTGAGGTAGGAGCCGGGCAGGCCGTGCGGTTCGCCCTCGTCGAGGTTGCCACGCCAGCCGACATGGCCGTTGGACAGGGCGAACACGGACTCGCTCTGCGCCAGGACGTCGAGGTTGAGGGAGGTCTCGCGGACGGCCCAGGGCTCGACGCTGTAGGAGCGGTGGGTGATCACGCGGGGCCTCCCAGTTCGGCGAGGCCCTTCACGACGACGTCGGCGCCGTGCTCGTAGAGGGCGTCGGTCTGTCCCACGCGGTCCAGGCCGACGACGTATCCGAAGCCGCCCGCGCGGCCCGCGTCCATGCCGGCGAGGGCATCCTCGAAGACGGCGGACCGGGGTGCGTCCAGGCCCAGGTCCTGGGCGGCGGCGAGGAAGGTGTCGGGGTGCGGCTTGCCGGGCAGGTGCCGCTCGGCCGCGACCACGCCGTCGATACGTACGTCGAAGAGGTCCTCGGCGTCGATCGCGCGCAGCACGTCACGGCAGTTGGCGCTGGAGGAGACGATCGCGGTGCGCAGACCTTGTGCGCGGGCCGCCCGGATGTAGGTCAGGGTGTCGTCGTAGGCCTCGACTCCGTCGGTGCGGATCTTCTCCAGGACGAGGGCGTTCTTGCGGTTGCCGAGGCCTTGGACCGTCTCCGCGCCCGGCGGATCGTCCGGATTCCCGTCCGGCAGTTCGATGCCGCGGGAGGCGAGGAAGGTACGCACGCCGTCCGCCCGCGGCAGACCGTCGACGTACTCGTCGTAGTCGTGGTCGTCGAAGGGCCGGAAGTCCTCGCCCTCGCGTTCACGCAGGAACGCGTCGAACATCTCCTTCCAGGCAGCCGCGTGCACGACGGCCGTCCTGGTGACGACCCCGTCGAGGTCGAACAGGCAGGCCTTGATCTCTTCTGGCAGACCGAGCTCCGTCATACAGAACCCGGTTCCCTGCGAGGCGCTGCGCCAACAGGCGGATTCAGTCGTGCGGGAAGGAGTGGTGCTCGTGGGCCACCAGCCAGCGACCGCGCTCCTTGCGCAGACCGAAGGTGAGCCTGAGCCGGAATCCGGGATGTTCGGCGAGTTCCTCCGGAGTGGCGCAGCGCACCAGGGCGTGGGCGTAGGCCACGTCGGAGCCGGCGGTGATGTCGAGGGACTCGATGTCGAAGCAGGCCCCCTGTGCCTGCCACGCGAAAAAGGGCGGCCAGGCCGCACGGTAGGCGGCGAGGCCCCGAATGCCGTGGTGGGGCGGTGGCACGTCGAACATCACGAGGTCCTGGGCGTGGTCGGCGATCACGCCGGCGAGGTCGCCGCGGTGGACGGCCGCGGCCCACCCGGTGATCAGGGCGCGGATCTGCGCCTCGTCGTCGGAGGCGTCGGAGGCGTAGAGGTCGTCGAAGTCCTGGGGCACGGCTGGGCCTCCTTTCTCACCTTCCGCCCTCCAGGGTGCCTGGCCGACCTGTGGTCGACGAATGACACACTCGGCATGTGCCGCTGACCTTCGACGACCTCCTGACCCGCGCCCGTTCCCTCGCCGGACCCGAGGGGCGGGCCATCCTGGGTATCGCCGGTCCCCCCGGCTCGGGCAAGACGACCCTCGCCGAGCATCTGGTGCGGGCGCTGAACGGCTCCGGGGAGCCCTGGGTGGCGCACGTCCCCATGGACGGCTTCCACCTCGCCGACGTGGAGCTGGACCGGCTCGGTCTGCGTGACCGCAAGGGCGCGCCCGAGACCTTCGACGCGGGCGGGTACGCGGCCCTGCTGCGGCGGTTGCGTGAGGAGACAGGCGGCGAGGTGGTGTACGCGCCGGGTTTCGAGCGGGTGCTGGAGCAGCCGATCGCCGGGGCGATCCCGGTGCCTCCGACGGCCCGTCTGATCGTGACCGAGGGGAACTACCTGTTGCTCGGCACCGGTGCCTGGACGCGGGTCCGGCCTGCTCTGGACGAGGTGTGGTTCTGCGCGCTGGACGAGGACGAGCGGCTGCGCCGGCTGGTCGCCCGGCACGAGGAGTTCGGCAAGACCCACGAGGAGGCGTCGGCGTGGGTGCTGCGCTCGGACCAGCGCAACGCGGAGCTGGTGGCGGCGACCCGGGACCGGGCCGACCTGGTGGTGCCGGTGGCGACGCTGCCGCGCGTCGACACCCGGGCGTAGGCCTTTCAGCAGGCGGACAGCGTCAGTTCCGGCTCACCGTGAGCGTCGCCCGCCCGGTCGCCGATGCGTGCGGTGAACGCTTCGGTGTGCACCGTGAGGCCGGCGCCCTCGCGCTCGAAGGTGGCCGCGAAGGTGCCCCCGGGTCCGTAGCGCACGGCGAAGGCGTGCAGGTCGTCCGGGGCGTCCGGGACGGGGCCGGCCTCCAGCGCGGTGGAGCTGACCAGGTGGCGCCAGCCCTCGTCGGGGTTGCCGTACCCGCGGGGGTCGGCGGCCAGCGCGAACGCCGCCTGCTCCTGGGTCGTCTCCGAGCGGGCGTCGAAGTGGTCCACGCCCTGCGCCTCGGGGTGCGTCAGCCGCAGGGTGCCCGCGGACATCACGTGCCCCTGGGCCGCACGGCGCCGCCCTGATCCACCTGCCGTTGCTGCCGACGCCCGACCTGCCGGACGGCTCCTACCCCTTTTCCCTGGATCGAGGAGGTCGAGGACTCCCAGTCCAATCTCGAAGACCAAGGTGACGTGGAAGTCTTCGATGAGGGAGAGGAAGACGGGGACGTCTACGTCTTCGTCGTCACCGGAGCCGGCGAAGGGGATCTGCTGGCGTTGGCGTCCCGCGTGGCCACGCTGCCTGGGGTCCCTGCGGGAAGCGTTGCGGTCGTCAGTAACGACGGGGCCGAGGAGTTCGGTCTGGGACGACGGGTGGTGCGTCCACTGTCTGCGCCCTGAAGACCAGTGCTGCGCCTCCGCCCTCTGCCCAGGGCAACCGTGAGGCGCTCCGCCCGCTGCTGCGGGCCCTGCCCGAACGCGAACGGCGGATCCTCTGCATGCGGTTCTTCTGCTACACGCGGTTCATCTGCGCGATGACGCAGAACCGCATCGGCCTGCAGCTCAGTCTCTGGCAGATGCAGGTCTCCCGGCTGATCGCCGCACCTGTGCGCGCCTACGCGACCCGGTGATGGCGGAGGCTTGCGGTTAGGCTCCAGGGACGCGCGGGGGCCGTAGCCCGTGGTCGGCGGTGCCCCGCGAGCCCCGAGACGCGAGAGGCGCGCCGCGATGAGCGAGCAGGACAGCCGGGTCATGCATCACCCCGCAGTGGTTGCGCACCGCAACAGCCGTGCCGGGGATGTCCAGTTGCGGATCGCCGACGCCATCACCAAGTTCGCCGGTTCGATGCCGTTCGTCTACCTCCACGCCGTCGCGTTCGCGGTCTGGATGCTTTCGGTCGAGAGCAGCCCCTGGCCCACGTTGACGCTCGTCGTGTCGCTGGAGGCGATCTTCCTCTCCACGTTCGTCATGATCGGTCAGAACCGGCAGGCGGCCTTCCAGCAGATCAAGGCCGACCACGATTTCGTCGAGCAGGAGTTGGAGCTCAGGACCAACACCGAGCTGACGCGAGCGATCCACCTCATGACCACGGAGCTGCACCGCCGTCTGATCGAGGACGGGCAGAGCAGTAACGGGGCCCCACCGGGGAGCGGGTCAGGCTCCTAGACCGGCGAGGGGTTCGGAGTCGTCGATGAAGGCGCGGGCCACGTCGGCCAGGCGACGGTTGTGGGAGCGGGCGTAGCCGCGCAGCGCGGTGAACGCCCGCTCCATGTCGATGCCCTGGCGTTCGGCGAGCTTCCCCTTGGCCTGTTCGATCAGTACCCGGCTGTTCAGGGCGGCCTGCAACTGTTCGTTCAGCACGGTGCTGCGCTCGGTGGTGCGTTGTTGCAGCAGGCTGATGGTGGCGACGTCGGCCAGCGCCTGGGCGACGAGGGTGGCGGGCGGGTCGAAGGGGCCGGGCGCGGCCCGGAAGAGGTTCAGGGCGCCCACGGTCTCCTCCCGCAGGCGCATGGGCAGGGCCTGGACGGCGCCGAATCCCCCGCGGTGAGCAGCCGTGACGAAGCGCGGCCAGCGGTCGATCTCCCGGGTCAGGTCGGGGACGATCACCGGTGCGCCGGTGCGGAAACACGTGAGGCAGGGGCCCTCGTCGTTCTGGAGCTGGAAGAGCTCCAGCACACGCACCTGTTCGTCGGAGGCGGCCATGACGCGGAGTTTGCCGTCCCGGTCGGCGAGCAGCACCCCGGCGGCGCTCGCGTCGAGCATGCCGACGCAGCGGTCGGTCAGCAGGCGCAGGAAGTCGATGAGGTCGAAGTCGGCGACCAGGTTGTCGGCCAGCTCGACGAAAGTCTTGGACAGGAGCTGTTCATCCATCGTGGGCACCCTCGATTGAGACTAGTCCCGGCCCGAAGGGGCGGGAAGTACGGCGCGTTCCTCGATCGGCACCAATGCGTCAGGGGTCCTCCCCGGCCTGGTCCGGCTCCGCGTCCGGCTCCGCGTCCGGCGGGAAACGCAGGCGACGGGCCACCACGTCCGCGGCCACGTCGCCCAATCGGCGTCCCTGCGCGTAGGCGTGGGAGCGGAGCCGGACGAAGGCTTCTTCGATGCCGACACCGAGCTGGACCGTGATCATCCCGCTGGCCTGGTCGATCTCCGCCCGGTACGCACCCAGGTCCTCGACGGGGCCATCACGCGGTCCGCCCGTCTCGTCGATTCGCGCATCGAGCAGCACCAGCGTCGCGAGATCGGCGAACGCCAGCGCGTCCGCCAGTTCCTCCGCGTTCAACCGGACCGGAACGCGGGCGTACAGGTCCAGGACTCCCGGGCTGATCGCCCCCATCTGCAGAGGGAGCGCGAACACCGCGCGGGCCCCGGCTTCCAGGGCCGCCTCGGCAAACACCATCCAGCGGTCCTGCAGGTCACAGGTGAGCAGATCGGGTGCCAGCACGGCCGAGCCGTGCAGGAAGGCGTCCACGCAGGGCCCCTCGCCCAGCGTGAGCTGGAGCTCTTCCAGTTGCTCGCTGACGCTGTCGGTGCTGCACAGCGGATGGCTCGGCGCGGTCCTGGACATCGCCGACACACCGGCCCCGACGACCGGCAGCGCGGCCACGGCCGCAGTGCACACATCCACCACACCGACTCGGGCACCGCGTCGTGCCGCCTGCTCCGCCACCAGCATCCGAATCCGCGCCGACCGGTTCTCAGGGCCCACCCGGACCACCGCCTGCCGGCATCGTGACAAGGCCCTCCAGACTCGCCGCGGTATGTTCCCCGGCGGGAAACACCAGCGCGCGGAACGTGGCGGCGCCCAGTGGCCTGCGAAGCTCTCCGACGTCCAGCCACCCCCAGGAGCGGAGCGCGGCGAGAGCAGCGTGATCGGCCCCGTCCACCAAGGTGGCACCGAGCGAGGCCTGGTGGTCGGTCAGCAGCCGCTCCTGCACGCGACGGGCCAGGCGCCGGTCCTGTGGGTGGGGGCGGATCAGGATGTCGCTGAACGCGAAGGCCCTGCCGGACACCGTGAGTTGCCCGACGCTGCGCGGCATTACTCCGTCAAAGCCGAGCCACCACGAGCCGTCGCCCCGCACCGGGAATCCGAAGGCGCATCCCATCAGGCCGTCCGACTCGGCGATCACCATGGCGAATCCCGGCCGGCCCATGTCCGCGGTGACACGGTTCAGGAAGTCCTGGCGGCCGGGACGGCGGTACGCGTCACCTGGCGCCGTTGCACGGGAGTCCACGTACAGATCCGCCAGATCCTCACGCATGCCGTCCACCATCCGACGGTCCAACTGACGCAACCGCACCGGAGTTTCGGCGCAGCGCTCGCCGTCCCCCGGCTTCCGTGACAGTCCCCGCCTGGGCCCGGCCGTCATCGGACATCACCCGAGAGGACAGGCGCAAGGGGGGCAGACCGGTGCGGCGGGGCGGGAAGGGGCGCGACCGGGGTGCCGCTGCCAGAAGGTGGCAGGGGGACGAACTGAGAACCGGGGAACAGGAACCCGCAATCGGCGAGGCGGACGATACGCGCGAGTATCGGCGGCGGGTGGTGCAGTCGCAGGGTCCCACCCGCAGCTCTGGTCTGCTGCGCAGCGTGGAGCAACGCGTTGAGTCCGCTGCAGTCGCAGAAGGTAACGAGGGTGAGGTCGACGTCGATGGTGCGGATGCCGTCGCGCAGGCACCACTCCAGGGACGCACGCACCAGGGGCGCCGATTCCAGGTCGATCTCACCGACCAGGGTGATCAGCGTCCGTGTCCTTCGGTCATGGCGGTAGACAGTGAGCTGCGGCAGGGGCATGACGCCTCGGTTCAGAAGACCATCCGGCAGCGGGCCCGGTGGCGCCGGAGTTCCGGCCACCTGCGGGCGCTCCCGGCAGGGCGTACGTTCGGCGGAGGCAGAGCAAGGCCGGTCCGACAGCCCGCACAGCAGGCCAGAGGACCACCCGGTTCCCTCCAGGGATGCGCCGGGTGACGGACCACGAGCCCGCTCCCCGCGCCATCTGTGTCGCGCAACGACAAGCCGCCGGGGTCTGGGACGTCTGTACGGCAGCATAGTCCCCGGCGCGGTCCGATGGGGGCGGTAACCCGCCTGTTCCCGGCGCCCGGACCGTGGCCGCGATGTGACGCCGTACTCGGGCATGTCCGACGCGTAGCGCGGTACCGGGCCAGAGACGCGAAACGCGGCGGCCGACGGCCGCCGGGCACGTCAGTCCGTGCACCACCCGAGGAGGTGGCTTCGCATGACGGAACCGAACGGTTCGACCCTGCCCAAACCTGAGCCGGGAGAACCCCGCACCAACCTGGGCACGACACGGCACGCCGCACGCCCCCGGCTCCAGGAACCACCGGAGACCCGCGGCCGTACGACCATCGCCGACGGGGTGGTGGAGAAGATCGCCGGCATCGCCGCACGGGAGGTCCCGGGAATCCACGCGCTGGGCGGCGGGTTCGTCCGCACCATGGGCGCGATGCGCGACCGGGTCCCGGGCGGGCATACGAGCGCGGGGCGTGGCGTCGAGGTCGAGGTCGGCGAGAAGCAGACTGCCATCGACCTCCAGGTCGTCGTCGAATACGGGGTGAGCATCACCGACCTCGCCGCGGAGGTCCGTGACAACGTGATCGCGGCGGTGGAACGGATGACGGGTCTGGAAGTCGTCGAGGTGAACATCGCGGTCAACGACGTGCACCTGCCGGACGAGGACACGCAGGAGGTCCGCGAGGCCCGGCTGCAGTAGTGCCTTGGCCGGGCGACACGGGCGCGACGCGGCTGCCCGGGGCGGTCTCCGGACACTGGGGACCGTGTCACGGACCGTCAGTGCCGCGCAGAGGCTCCGGTGCATGGGCATCGAGGGGGCCCACGGGCGGCCGTCCCGCCTCGATGCCCTGCGCGTGGCCGCGCGTCGGCGAAGCGGTCAGGTCCGGTTGACCCGGCCGGCCACCGCGTGACCGATCAGCAGGTAGACGGCAGCGGGCAGGCCGTAGTTGACCACGGTGCGCCAGTTGTCCGACTGGATGGTGAACAGGTTGTGCGACCAGCCCGAGAGCTGGCGGTGTTGGCGTCGAACAGGTAGAGGGCGATCCACAGGATCAGAATCACGATGTCCACGATGTCGGAGATGACCGTCTCCGCGGGGCTTCCGCCGTTGCTGCTGGACATCTCCAACGACTAGCCCTGCCAGCGGAGTCCGAACGGGCTCGGGTGGCCTCGGCCCGAGGCCGACGGCGACCATGAGTCACGGCCCCGCCGGTGTCTGTGTTCGAAGCGGACGGCAGCCATCGACGATGTCGGGCTCGGCGAACACGGCACCCCTTGCCTCCGAGGGAGGTCAGCGGCGCGCCAGTTGCCGTTCGCCTGCCGCGCCGGACTGGTAGGGCAGTCCGTAGTGCTTGAACACCGCTTCCTCCTGCTCGGCGGGCAACACGTCGTCGGTGCCGATCGAAGGGGCCTGCTTCACCAGCGTTCTGACATAACCGACCCTGACATAGTCCGGCCCGACGATCGCGTTCTCAATGGGGACGAAGACCAGACGGTGCCGGGTGGGCAGTCCGGTCCGTACCGTGGCCATGGCAGGCTCGTCGGTGGTGGTGTCCACATAGATCGCCTCCAGGACACCGATCTTGTGCGACTCGGCGTCGACGACATCGCGGTTGCGCCATTCCCGGACGTCAGCTGCGTGAATCATGACCTCTCCCTACCTGGACGACTTGCCTGGTTGTTGTGAGTCGCGCCCCTGGTCCTCCACGTGAAATCGCCGCACCGTACGACGTAGCGCCCGCTGCATCCGCTCCGGAAGCGGCTTGCCCTCCCAGGCGGCCACCAGGGCCGCGGCCACCACCGGGAGTTTGGTGTCGCACTGCCGCGAGATGTCGACCAGCAGGTTCCTGGCAGCTCCGCGGCTGCAGGGTGTCAGAACCATCACCATGCCGCGAGCCTGGTCGATGACCGCACGCCCGGCCAGCGCCCGCCGCAGCTGATCGTTCTCGGCGCGCAGTACGACGAGATGCTGCCCCGCCGATGCGTTCCCCCACGTGGCCTCGGCCCGCAGGTTCCACCAGTCCTCTTGGAGGACGGTTGTGCGTTGCATGGCCTGTACCTCTTCTCGCGTTCTCGCGTTCGGCCTCTCAGGTCTGGAAGGGAGCGGCCCCGGATCGTGGCTGTCTGCCCACCGCACGGGTCACCTGTGGTGTTCATGTTCCCGACGCTCCTCGCGCCGTCGGCGCGCCCGATTCTGGCGGGTGTAACGGCGGTCCCAGCGGTCCTGACGATCCCGGCGCTCCCGGTAGTCCTGGTAGTCCCGGGGGCCTCGATAGTCCCCAAGATCGGAACCGCCGCCACGGCTCCGGCCTCCACCATTACCGCGGCCGTGCCGGGTGGCACCGTAGGCCAGCACCGCCGCGGCCACCCACCAGATGGGATGGAGGAAGCCGAAGCCGAACAGAACGGCGAAGAGCATGAGAAGCAGGACGAACACGGTGGGCCTCCCCGAGAGCGGGACACGGCATCGATACCGGGGACTGGGGCCTCACCCCACAGCTTAGTCCTGCCCAGCGGCTTCGGATATGGCGCGACGTGAGTGCGTCCTGCCCGGCACGGATGGCTACTTGACACCTGTCGGGAAACTGCCAGGAGGGCTGGCGTGCGACGTGCCGCCCCGGCCCCCGGCAGCGTCGCACCGCCAACGCGCTCCCCAGAGGGCGCACCCCGCGCATCGGTGCCGGACCCGCCGCGTCACGAGCAAGGCCGTTCCCGCACGCGCCTCGTCACGAGATCCCGGCGAAGCCCGATGCGCCTCACGCGGGCAACGACCTGCCGCCCGCCGCGTCGTGGGAAGACCACATCCTGCCGCCGCCGCGCCGACCGAGCCGGCCGAATCCCCCGCCGAGGCTCCACTCTCCCCGGCGCAGCTCCCAGAACTCGCCCATGTCGACACCACGTTGACAGGGGAGGTTGCCGGGCGTTGACTGGCAACACGGCGTAGGGCCATGCCGCTCCGGAACATCGGGGCACGGCATTCCACCTCCCCGCTTCGCCCGGACCCCGCGGAATCAAGGAAATTCCCGCGATCTGGAGGCCCCGGCGATGATCTGGATTCTTCTCCTTCTGCTGATCCTGGTGGTCTTCGGGTTCGGCTTCACGATGCAGATCCTGTGGTGGGTCGCCGCTGTTCTACTGGTCGTCTGGATCGCCGGCTTCGCGATGAGCGGGCGCGGCCGTGGCCGCCGCCGGTAGTCCGTTCCGGAGTTCGGCGCTGCCCGCAGGAACCCACTCACCAGACAAGCAGGAGGCCGGCCATGAGTGTCGGACAGACCATCAAGCACAAGACACAGGCGTTCAAGGGCAGGGTCACCGAACGCATCGGCCGGACCACCCGCACCAGGCGACTGCGGCGCGAAGGCAGGACCGACCAGGTCTCGGGAAACTTGAAGCAGTCCGGCGACGAGGCCAAGGACGCCTTCAAGCCCTGACCACCGGCGCCCCGGGTGGTGCCCACGTCTTGCGGACACCACCCGGCATGCCCGAACGCCCGATCAGCCGACAGGAATCGACGCCAATGAAGCAGACCAGCGTGCGAACCGAGAGCCGGTAAAGCCAATCATGATCATCACCGTGATCATCGCCGTGGCCTTCATCGGCCTGGCCATCCTCCTCTACCCCGGACGTGGACGAACCCAGGACCGTGGCGGGCAGGGGCTGAAGCGCCGATTCGGCCCCGAGTACGCCCGCGTAGTCGCCGACCACGACGGCGACACCAGGGCCGCCGAACAGGAACTCGGCAAGCGTGTGAAGGAGCACGGCCTCCTCACACAGCAGCCGCTGACGCCCGCGGCCCGCGAGCGCTACATGACGCGATGGGCCGCCGTCCAGGAGCAGTTCGTCGAATCACCGCAGCAGGGCGTCATCGAAGCGGACGCGCTGCTGGCCCGCCTGGCAAAGGACCGCGGCTTCCCCGGCGGTGAGCAGTTCGAGGACCAGATCGCCGCCCTCTCCGTCCACCACGCCCACTACGTCCAGGGCTACCGCAGCATGCACACGGCGGCCCACGAGCCGAGCGGTACCGAGGACATGCGGGAGATGATGGTCGATGCCCGAAGCCTCTTCGAAGCACTGGTCACCGAGCAGCCGGTCAGCCCGTCCCGACCATCCGCCCCGACGGCCGAGGCAAAGCGCCATGGCCAATGAACCCGACGCCACGCGAAGCGAGGCAGCACCTGATGTCCCACGAGGCCGCATCGGAAATCCGGTCGACCGAGGGCCAGAAGACGCAGTTCGCCATTAACTCGCTTCCAGCAGGCAGCGCCTTCGCCTACAAGGTGGCTTCCACGTCGCGGGTGACCGGCCACGAAGCTGTGTGGTGGTTCAACACCACCTACAGCGACGTACGTGAGTTCGCCGGACCGATCTCCCAGCGTTCCGGTGTCCCGGTGACCAGCCTCACCGACCCGCCCTGCACGGGGCCAGCCCGCAGACCGCGGAGCGGGCGAGGGATGTAACACGCGGGTTCTTGACCGCAGTGGCCGCACCTGCCGGAGACGGTACGGATGCGGTGCTGTTGGTGGTGTCGGAGCTGGTCACCAATGCGGTGCGGCATGCCGGCGGAGTGACCCAGCTCCGCCTGGTGGCCGGTCCGGGAACGGTGACGGTGACAGTGGAAGACGCCAGTTCAACCGCCCCCACGCTGCGACGGAGCAGCGTAGGCGAGCCGGGCGGGTTCGGCTGGCAACTGGTGCGGGAGCTGTCCGAAGACGTGGAGGTCAGCACCCGGCCGGGTGGGAAGACCGTGTCCGCACTGCTGGCGCTGTCCCACTGACACCGCCGGCCGGCTGGAGCCGCATCGCCGGCAACGCGGCTCCAGCCTCCGCCCTCCGGCAGCGAGTCACTCCCGCTGGGCCGACGCCGGAGGGATCCCTCGCGCGGACCCGGCCCGAGGAAAGCGTCGGGCGTTGACCCTGAAACCGGCGAGGTTCAGGTCAGACCGCTTCGGTGAAGTTGCCTGCTCGTGCCGGTCGGTGATGCGTCGCCCTCGACGCCCAGGGGAATGTCGGCGTGGCCGCGGGTGCAGGCGGACGGCACGATCGGGCCTGTTTGCGCCGCCGTGCGTTCACGGGCGGCGCCGTATCCCAATGGGCGAGCCTGCCGGACCGGTGGCGGGGGCAGGTGCAGGTGCAGGCGCAGGCGATGGGATTCCTCCAAGCCGGCGAACACGTCACGGAACGATGGACCACCCGTCTGTGGGGCCTGCGGCTTCCCGCGAAGCAGGAGCGGGGCGAGGGTGGCGATACTGCTGCGGCAGTGCGACAACAACACGCTGATCGTCGGCCGGCAGCGCATCGTAGTGCCCAACGCCTACGTCGTGGACGTGTTCCCGGCCATCCACCAGCAGCTGCTGGCCAGCAATCCGCCGGTGGCGCCCGCCCTCGCCAACGAGGTGCGCCGTCACGCTGCCGAGCAGGGCTATATCTTCGTCGGCCCGGTCGCCGTCGACCTGCACCCCGCACTCAGTGACATGACCGTCGGCTTCCGCATCCACAGCCGCGTCAGCCCGGCCGGAGGATGTCCGTCCGCGTGAAATCCGGACCGATCTGGGGCGATGCGCGCAGCTGTGCGCTGCCTCCTGAGGGCTCTGCCGTCGCCGCCCCACCATCGGCACTCAAAACCATGCATCACCACCCACACATGAAAATCTATCTTTGTCAGAGTAGACATTGGTCAGTGATGTGGTTATGGTTTCTCTCGTAGCCCAGACAGACGGAAGGGCCCGGCAGACATGAACTGCCGGGCAGCAGTACCGCAGTTGCAGTTTGCAGGACGGTGCGGTGGTGGTTTCGAAGCCAGGGTTGATGCAGGACGGCGACGGGACTGACGGCCGGACCGGGTGGCCCGCAGTGATCAGGGGCCGCCGCGAGCAGTGTGGCGCTGTGACAGGTCACTGAGCAGGTCGCATCACAGCAGTACGCAGTAGAGCAGTACCAGCAGTGAGGGAAGAACGGAGGAATTGAACGCCATCAGGATCGCCCAGACGGCTTGTGAAGTCTGGGTACCGCAGGACATCGACAGTGAGGTGGTCTCCGGTCAAGCAACCGCGATCCCAGCATCCCCGGCAGCATCTCGGTCGGGTATGTGGAGGCAGAAGGCCGGCGCAGTAGTAGGGCCGGCAGATGGTGTAGCAGTTCCTTCGGGCCCTGGCGCCGTACGGCGCCAGGGCCCCTCCATGCGTTCCACAGAGAGGTGCAATGACCGCAGACGATTCATATGACCGTCTCGAAGACGACAACTACCCCGCCTACACCATGGGCCGGGCCGCCGAGATGCTCGGCACCACGCAGAACTTCCTCCGCGCCATCGGCGAAGCCCGCCTCATCACCCCGCTCCGCTCCGCGGGCGGACACCGCCGCTACTCCCGCTACCAGCTGCGAATCGCCGCCCGCGCCCGCGAACTCGTCGACCACGGCACCCCCATCGAGGCCGCCTGCCGCATCATCATCCTCGAAGACCAGCTCGAAGAAGCCCAACGCATCAACGCCGAACACCGCCGCACCGCATCCCTGCACACAGCCGACACCTGACCCGTGGTCCACAGCGATGTGCCCGGCCGCAATACCCCCTCGATTCCAGAACATGAGCGCATGATCGCCGAAGAACCTCAGCCGCTGACACACGGACGACAGTCGCAGCCCGGCACTGGCACCACGCCCAAGACCCTGGGCACCCCGGCACTCGACGCTCCTGCCGACGCAACCGGCCGGCAGACAGCCAGCGCACTGGAAGACGGGGTACAGCGCGCGGCGGCTGCGCTGAAGCCGCGGATGCGAGGCTGGCTGCACGCCGGCGTGTTCCCCCTGGCGCTGGTCGGCGGCATCGTACTGATCGCCGTTTCGCGCTCGGCTGCAGCAGTGGCGGCCTGCTCGGTGTACGCAGCGTCGGCCTGCCTGCTGTTCGGTACCAGCGCGGTCTACCATCGCGGAACCTGGGGCCCGCGCGGCGAGGCGGTCCTGCGGCGGCTGGACCACGCGAACATCTTCCTGATCATCGCAGGCACCTACACCCCGCTGGCGGTACTGCTGCTGCCCACGGGACAGCAGCGGGTGCTCCTGGCGGCTGTGTGGGCGGGCGCCCTGGCCGGCATCGCCTTCCGCATCCTGTGGATCGGGGCTCCCCGGTGGCTGTACACCCCGTGCTACATCGCGCTGGGCTGGGTGGCCGTCTTCTACCTGCCCGACTTCGCGCGCACCGGCAACACAGCGGTCGTCGTACTCGTCATCGCCGGCGGTCTGCTCTACACCGCAGGAGCCATCGTCTACGCCCTCAAGCGCCCCGACCCCTCACCGGCCTGGTTCGGCTTCCACGAGGTCTTCCACGCCCTGACCATCGCCGCCTTCACCGCGCACTACACCGCCATCCTTCTGGCAGCCACCTGAGTACCTAGGAGACCCACGAACGCCACGGCCGCGCCCAGGCAGCACGCCTGCGGGCCGCACTGACAGCCGGCAGCGACACCCCCCGAGCCGCCCGGATCCTCGCCGAACTCCAGGAACACAGCCCCGAGTTCGTCCGCATGTGGGAACTTCAGGAAGTCGCCCGCTACGGCGACTGCAAGACCATCCTCCATCCCGAACTCGCATCGACGTCGACGCCCAGCTCCTGTACACCGAGAACCGCGCCCAGACCCTGGTGGTGCTGACCACTCGCCCCGGCACGGAGAGCCACAGCAAACTCGAACTGCTCTCCGTCATCGGACACCAACAGCTCACCCCCTGACGTCCTGGACCGGGGCGGGCTCGGCGCGGAAGGGGCCGGACAAGGGCACCCTGGAATGGTGCAGCCGGCACGCCTTTTGCCCTGCGCTCTACGGCCAAACATGTCGGCCCCCTGTGGTGTCCCGGGCTCCGCGCTCAGCGCGGGAGGGCGCATGAGCGCCGGTGAGGTGCGGGGAAGCAAGCTGCGAGCGGACGTTCAGCGCAACCGCGCGGCCCTTCTGGAGACCGCGCAGCGTCACTCGCTGCAGCGCTGCTGGCGGCTGTTCTGCAGACGCGCTCCGAGGAGCTGGTGGCCCGCCAGGCGGACATCGATCAGGTGACGCCGATGTCGTCCAGACAGTCGGGGTGTTCGAGGTTGCCCTCGGGCGTCAGCCGGGCGAGGGCCTGCTCGACGACATCGGCGAGGACGGTGTCGTACGCCTCCGGGGTGTCCGGGAGGTCGTGCAGCGGGCCGCGCTGGTGAAGCAGGTGCACGAGAGGGTCAGTCCTTCTTGGCGGAGGTGTCACACGTCAGGTGTGGGCCGGCGGGCGTGCAGGGCGACGGTCAGGGTTTGCGGGCCCTGTCCCCCGAGGTAGACACGGTTCCCGGTCGTCGCGTCGGTGCCGCCCACCACGGTGTAGTCCTGACCCGGGTCGTAGCGCAGTACGTCGCTCCGGTCCGGCCCGGCGAGTGGTTCGCCCGCCTCGACGCCGGCCTCGACGCGGATCTCGTCGTCGCCGACCCGGTAGGTCATCGGCCCGGTCGTCAGACACCAGCGTCCGTCGCCGATCGGTACGGCGCCCTCCACCACGCCGCCCGGCCGGAAGGTCAGTTCGAGGGCCCAGGGCACCCGTGGTCCGCTGATGTCGATCCGCAGGTCGGCACCGTCCTCCCGCAGGTCCACCTCTACGCGGGTCGTGTGCGAGACCTCGTCCCGAGGCCGGTCCGGGAAGGCCATCGCGGCCGAGAAGCGGCCCTCGTCCGTCATCCGGTAGACGCCGCCGCCCCGTCGCCGGTCCGGCGGGAGCGGCTGGTAGTAGGCGGCCGTGAGGGTTTCGGTGAGCCGATAGCGGTTGTCGGCGAGCTGTTCCATGCCGGCGGCACGGAACGGGCCCAGGTCGAAGAACCCCCGCGAGAGCCGGACCGCGTCGAGGACGGCGTCGCCGGCGAACAGGCGCAGGAAGGTGGGGTTGCAGGCGAGGCCCGAGCGGATACGCCGGTGCTCGGGCACGTCGGAGCCGCCGTACACCACCGTGTGCGCGGTGGCCGAGGCGCGGGCGGCGAGGCGTGCGGTGGTGAGGTACCGGTCGCGCGGAAGGGCCTCCGCAGTCGGGGCCGGCAGGGCACGGCACAGGTCCGGGGTGAGGAGGGTCTCGGCGAGCAGGTCGGGGTCATCGATTCCGCCGGCGGCCGCCAGCCGCGCCACCCGGGCGAAGTCGCCCCGGCCGGTGCGGATCGCCAGCAGCCGGTAGTGCGGCAGGTAGGGCGCCAGCGGGAACGGGCGGTTCTGGTCCTGCCGTCGCGAGTGGACGGTCTCCACCGTGCCGTCCGGCCCGAGCAGGTCCAGGGTCGTGGCGAGATTGCGTTCGACGGCGTACAGCAGGTCGGCGCGGCCGAGCACTTCGGCCAGCAGCAGCAGCGACGGGTTGGACACATGGGCCGCGTAGTTGGCGCTCCGTTCCGAGTACAGGCCCTCCGCGTCGATGTCGACGCCCTCGGCGAGCCACTCCTCGATGCGGTCGAGCAGCCGGTCGTCTGGGAACGACCGGTGCAGCCGGGCCAGCGCCGCGCACAGCTCCCAGCGGTGGTTCGGGGTGTGCACCCCACCGGTCAGGAGACTGCCGGTGGCGGCGCCGGCGATCTCGGCGAGCGCGGCCGTGACCTCACTCAGTTCCGGCCCCGCGCCGGCCGCGAGGACGTGCGCGTCGCACACGTCGTTGACGGTGAAGGCGGAGTCGGGCGGTGACTGCACGTTGTCGCCGCCGGCGAAGAGGCCGGTGGGTGTCTGCGTGGCCCGCAAGGCGCGGAGGTGGGTCATCGCGGCGGCGACGGCCTGCCCGCTGCCGTGCAGTGCCGAGTCCGGGGAACGGTATGCCGCGACCAGGGTCTTCACCCGCCGCGCCAGACCACGGTGCGGCACACCGGCGGGTTCCTCGTCGGGGCCGGCCGCCAGCGGGGCGGCCGACCGGTCGGCGGCGCGGGCCACCGCGCGGACGAACTCGTGGTCGAGCGGGGTGGGCAAGGTCAGTCCTTCAGTCCGGCGTTGATGTCGGCGCTCATGACGTAGCGCTGGAAGACCAGGAAGACGAGGATCAGCGGGATCATGGAGATGACCGATCCGCCGAGCAGCACCGACCAGTTGATGTTCTGGGCCCCGACGAGGCTCTGGATGCCGATCTGCACGGTGAACTTGTCGGGGTCGTTGAGCATCAGCAGCGGCCAGATGTAGTCGTTCCACCGCCACTGGAACGACAGGATGGCGAGCGTCAGCATGATGGGCCGGGAGATCGGCACCATGATCCTCAGGAAGATCGACAGCTCACGCGCCCCGTCGATGCGGGCGGCCTCGATGAGCTCGTCGGGCACCGTCAGGAAGAACTGGCGGAACATGAAGCATCCGGTCGCCGTGAGCACGGCCGGGAGGATGATGCCGCCGAAGGAGTTGTAGAGGCCGAGGTCGCGGACCACCAGGAACTCCGGGGCGAGCATGACCTCGGACGGCAGCATCGTGGTGGCCAGGATGCAGAGGAAGAAGACCTTGAGCCACTTGTTGTCGTACTTGGCCAGCGCGTACCCGGTGCAGCAGCTGGCTCCCACCGTGAGGATCGTCGTGATCACGCACACGAGGGCCGTGTTGATGAAGTACTGGGAGAAATTGGCGCTGTCCCACGCTGCCTTGTAACCCGACAGGGTGGGGTCGTGCGGAAGCACCGTCAGCGGAAGGGAGAACAGGTCGCCGGCCGGTTTGAAGGAGCTGAGGACGAACCACAGCACCGGCAGCCCGTAGAGGCCCGCCAGGATCCACAGCAGTGTCGTCGCGGGCACCGCGCGCCGAAGCCCGCCGCTGCCCCCGTTGCGGGGCCGCTTCCTGGAAAGGGCCCGTGCGGAATCGGCTTTGACCGGACGCGGCGTGTCGGTGGTTGTCATCGGTTCTCCATCCGCCGGTTGACGATCAGCTGGATGATCGCGACGGCCATCAGGATGAGCATGAGCACGAACGACGCGGCGCTCGCGTAGCCGATCTGGCCCGTTTTGAAGCCGGTTTGGTAGATGTACTGGACGAGCAGGTTGTTGGACGTTCCCGGTCCGCCGTTGTTGAGGGCCAAGAAGAGCGGGTATTCCTTCATCGCGTTGATCGTGTTGAGCAGGATGACGATGAACGAGGTGGGCGCGATGCTCGGCAGCGTGATGCTGACGAACTGGCGCCAGGGGCCCGCGCCATCCAGCGAGGCCGCCTCGTAGTACGAGGTGGGCACGTTCTTGATCGCCGCGATGAACAGCAGCATCGAGAAGGCCGTTCCCCACCAGGCGCCCGCCATCACCACCACGCCCAGCGACAGGTCCGCGTTCGACTGCCACGCGATCGCGTTCCCGCCGAGCTTCTCGATGACGTAGTTGATCAGTCCGAAGTTCTCACCGAACAGCCACCGCCACAGGACACCCACGACGATGGGCGAGATGAGCCACGGGATGAAGAAGACGACACGGGCGATCGACGCGCCCTTGGCCTGCTTGCTCACCACCAGGTTCGCGATGAGCAGCGAGAGCGCGAAGTTCAGCGGGACGACGAGCACGGCGTACAGCAGCGTCCGGCCCAGCGCGTCGTAGAAGATGGAGTCGCCGAACAGGTTCTTGTAGTTGTCCAGTCCGACGAACTGGAACGCCCCTACGCCCGTGTAGTTCGTGAAGGAGTAGACGAGCCCGATCACCGCCGGCCAGACGAAGAACAGTGAGAAGAGCACGACATTGGCCGTGATCAGGACGAGCGGCGCAAGTGTGTACTTACTGCGTCTCCTGGGCGGGCTCACGGACACGTCCGAGGCGCGTTTTGTCATCTTCCTGACTCCGTGCTGGTGGAATGGGTTGCTGTGGGCTCAGCCATGAGCCCGGCGTCACGCGGGGCCTGAGGCCGGGCGGCGGTGTCTTGATCCCGCCGCCCGGGCCTGCCGGCCTGCGCTCAGCCGCCGACCTGCTGGTTGTAGCCGTCCACGATGTTCTGCAGGGCCTTGTCGGCCGACTGCTGGCCGTTGATCGCCTTGCCGAGCTCCGTCTTGGTCGGGTCCTCGGTGAGGCTCTTGCCCTTCAGCACCCAGTTCGTCTGCGCGCTGTTGAAGTAGCCGGAGATCGGGGCGTAGAGCGGGATCTCCTCGTTGTACAGCTTGAACGCCGCCTGCGCCGCCTCGGACTTGAAGGGGTACTTCGGGCTCAGACCGCTCTCGACCGGCAGGAACCCGGACGCCTCGCACAGCGCCTGGTAGTGGGCCGGCTCGTACAGCCAGGACAGGAACTTCGTCGCGGCGGTGGCCGCGTCGCCGTTGTTGTTGAAGCCCACCGTCATGCCGCCGCTGTTGACGTCGCTGGCCTGCACCGGCTGGGCGGGGGTCGGAACGCTCGCCCACTCGAACTTCGTGATGCTGTCCGCGAAGGCGGGAACCTGCCACACGCCGGACCAGTAGGCGACGACGTCACCGCTCTGGAACATGGCCGCCGGGTCGGCGCCGCTGGTCCACACCGACTTCGGCATGGTCTTGTCGTCGTTCCATCCGACGAAGGTGTTCACGGCCTTCTTGGTCGCCGCGTCCACCGAGAACTTGCCGGAGGAGTCCGCGTGGACGTACTTCCCGCCCATCTCGTACACCATGGCGCGCAGCCGGGACGGCGACTGGTCGAAGGTCAGGGAGTACTTGGCGCCGGTCTTCTCGCGGACCTTGTTCGCCGCGGCGATGAAGTCGGTCCAGGTCCAGGTCTTGGACGGCGAGGCCGGGAAGGAGACGCCCGCCTTCTCGAACAGCGACTTGTTGATGAACAGACCGGACGCCGTGACGTCCGAGGGGATGGACAGCACCTTCCCGGACGAGTCCTTCGCGAGGAAGTTGGGGTTGATGTTGTTGCTCTTCTTGTTGGCGATGGAGCTCAGATCGACCAGCTTGCTCGACCAGATCGGGTCCAGCGCCGGCACGGCCGCCACGTCGGGCAGGGAGTTCGCCTGCGCGGCGTTGTGCAGCTTCGTCGTGTAGCCGTCGTAGGGAATGTTGACGAGCTTGACGTTGACGCCGGTTTCCTTCTTGTACTGCGCCACCATCTTCTTCCAGCCCGCGTCCTGCCCCGGAACCGTGGAGATCCAGAACGTCAGGGACTTGGAGGTGCCACCCGAGTCGGAACCCCCGCCGCAGGCGGAGAGCAGCATGACACCGGCCGTGGCTACGGCAGCGATAGGAGCCAGACGGCGCATGCCGCCGCGGCCGAGTCGGCGGGAGCGCCGCGCACCTACAGTGGTCATCTTCGATCCCTTTTTCGTCGTAGGGGACGGAGCACGGCGCCGACGGAGGCGGCACGGGTGCATTGTGCAGGAGGGTCTGCTTTCCGAGGGCGCGGCCTCGCCCGGCCGCGTCATCCTGAAGAGCGGGGTCCCCGGCCGTCGTGGCCGCTGCCGCACAAGCACGCCCTGGTGCGGTTGCCGTACGTCGAGTACGGGCGGGACGCTCGCTCCAAGCCGGCGTCCCGGCCGACTTAGAAAGCGCTTGTCCGGACATTGGCAGACCGAGTCCGAAACCGTCAATCCTTCGTCCGCGCCACCTCGGTCACGGTTTGGACTCCTCGGGCGACCGCGAGCCGGGCGGCGCCCACGACGGTACCGAGATCACCGACCTGGCTGCTGACCACCTCGGTGGGCCAGCTGAGCCGCTCCAGCTCGGCCCGCACACCGGGCAGGAGCTGCGGATACGCGCCGGTGCTGCCGCCCAGGACGAGCAGTCCCGGGTCCAGTACGGCGGTCACGGCGGCGGCGAGCCGGCCCACGTCCACGGCGTGTCTGTCGACGACCGCGCGGGCCGTGGCACTGCCCTGTCCGGCGAGGGCGAAGAGCCGCTCGGCGGTGCGGGGGCATGCGCCGTCGGATTCGGGCCAGGCCTCGGCGGCCCGGCGCAGCAGTGACCGGGACCCGATGTATTCCTCCAGGGCCTCGTGGCGGGGCTCCAGGCCGTCGTCCCAGGGGTAGGGCAGCCGGGCGACCTCTCCGGCCGCGCCGTTGGCCCCGGCCAGCACCTGTCCTCCCACGACGATGCCCAGACCGATACCGACGCCGATCCGAAGATAGCCGAAGGTGTGACGGCCACGGGCCGCGCCCTCGTGCAGTTCCGCGAGCGCGGCGCAGTTGACGTTGTTCTCGAGGTGGACGGGCACTCCTGGCGGCAGCGCGACGGCCACCGCGTCGTAGACGGGGCCGGCCTTGGCGGTCGCCGGGCGCACGGTGCCCTCTTCGGCCCGGGCGGTGACGTCACCGACGGCCACGACGATGGCGCGCAGCGGAGCGTCGGCGGGCAGCGCGGACAGGGCGTCGCGCACCACGTCGGCGGCCTCCTCCCGGGGGCCCGTGGCCTCGGCGAGGAGGGTGCCGTCCAGGGCGCAGGCGCGGACCCGGGTGACGGCGGGGCCGAGGTCGACGGCGAGCACGGCACCCGCGGCCGGGCCGAGGCGGTATACGGCGGCGCTGCGGCCGGTACCGCCGGAGGAGGTGCCGGAGTGGGCGGCGAGGTGGACGCCCTCCAGTTCGGCGACGGCGGAGGAGACCGTCGGCTTGGACAGCCGCGCAAGGCTCGCCAGCTGCGGCCGGGTCGCGGTGCCGGCCTGGGCCAGCACGGCGAATACGGCGCTGGCGCTCTCGGTCAGACGGGGGGCTCTAGCCACGTCGTGTTCCACACTTCCCCCAGGTCACAGGCCACTCCCCCGGGCCGAGCGGCTCGGCGGGAGGCGGCGATGGGTTGCTCCGGCGTCTTGCGTTCCCGCCCGGGACAAAGGGCCCGGGAAGTCGAGTGCGTGACGCCTATTGACACGCACTGTACTTCGTTAGTTAACTTCCTAACGAACGTCACGGTACTCGCCTGCCGTGGTCCGTCAGAGGCCCGTCCCGGGGCTTCCCTAGCTCTCCAAAGCCCTCCAACTGCCTTGCCCTCCGGCACGGTTCGCCCACCGTCGCAGCACACAGCGCAACGACGAAAGAGGTTCCGTGCAGGACACCGCACCCCTGGTTGTCGGCATCGACGTGGGCGGCACCAAGACACAGCTCCGCGCGTTCGCGGGCGACACCCTTGTCGCCGATCGCGTCCGGTCCAGCAGCGGCTGGCGGCCCCACGACCCGGTGGCCGCCGCCGGATGGCTGGCCGCACTGGCCGCGGACGCTCTTCCCGCGGGCGCACGCCCGTCCGCCCTCGCCGTCGGCGGGCACGCCTGCGAGACCCCGCGCCAGTGCGCACAGATCCGCACCGCTCTGCAACTGCACTTCGACGCCCCCGCGCTGGTCATGGGCGACGCCGAACTGCTCGTTCCCGCGGCGGGACTGGACAAGGGCGTCGGCCTGGTCGCCGGCACCGGGTCCGTGGCCGTGGGCCGGTTCGCCGACGGCACACCGGTCCAGGTCGGCGGCTGGGGCGCGCTCCTGGGCGACGAGGGCGGAGCCGCCGGCCTCGTCCGCGAGGCCGTACGCGCCGTATGGGCGGCGCACGACCGCGGGGAGGAGCCCGACCCGCTGGCGCGCGGTCTGCTGTCCGGGTTCGACGTCCCCGAAGTACCCGCGCTCGGCGCCGCGTTGGAGCACGCCACGGCCGCCTCCGCCGAGTGGGGCCGGCACGCCCCGGCCGTCTTCGCCGCCGCCGAGGCCGGATCCCCGCTCGCCCGCACCGTGATCGCCGAGGCGGGCCGCGCCCTGGCCGGGCTCGTCGAACGGCTCGCCGCCCGCGGAGTGGTGGTCGACGATGTCGTGGTCGCGGGCAGTACCGTCCTCGCCCAGCCCTCGCTGTACGACGCCTTCGAGTCGGCGCTGGCCGACGGCGTGCCGTCGGCACGGCCGCGGCCCCTGCGGGCGCCGCCGGTGGACGGCGCGGTGGCGATGGCCCGTTCACTTCTGTGACATCCGCCGGACGCCGAGTCTCCTCCGGTCCGACATGACTCGCCCGTAGATCTTCGCTCGTACGACTTCAGAAAGCGCATTCGGCGCACACGTCGCCTGACGCATCATGAGTCGCATCCGCACCACCGCCCCCGGCCGTTCGGCCGCAGAACTCCAGAGAGGCAGACCCATGCCGTCATCCGCCGGGCAGCACTCCCCCGCGTCGCTCACCGAACGCGCCGTGAAGCGAAGGGGATTCCTCAAGACGTCCCTGGGCGCCTCGGCCGGCATCCTGGCCGCGCCCACGTTCGCCTCCTGGCTGGGCGCCGCGGACGCCAAGGCCGCCACCGCCCCCGCCGCCTTCGTGGACGACTACAAGTCCAACGTCATGGCGAACCTGACGCCCGAGACCAACGCGGTGGTGCGGGTCCTCGGCGGCTTCGCCCGCATATGGAAGACCGGCGACGCCTGGAACACCGGCACCCCGCTGCGGCCCGAGGTGCTGCGCGCCAACATGCGTTACTGCGCCCGCCTCACCCAGGCGCGCACCGAGGCGCAGGCGAAGGAGGCCTTCCTCTACGACCGCCAGCACCAGAGCTACGCCATGATCGGCGGCCTCGGCCCGCTCGCCGGCCTCTACCGGTCCGGCGCCAAGGCGGTCACCTCGATCACCAGCGCGCCCGACACCACCCCGCCGACCACGATCAGTGACGCCGTGCCGGCCGACGCCCCCGCGGGTTCGGCGATCGGCGCGGGCTCCTACGACTCCTCGCTCGGCCAGGTGGCCAAGCTGGTCGACACCGTGCGCGGGCCGTACGCCTCGGGCAACCCCGGCAAGTACGCCTTCCAGTACCCGCGCCCGTGGCGCATGAACGAGAACAGCGAGGTCGTCGACACGGGCGCGAAGGACGCGCTCGGCTTCCCGGTCTACGACTCGGAGGTGGTCGTCGCCACCCAGCTGCTGCGCCAGCGCAGCACCTCGCCGGTGGACGACGGAGGCTTCCCCAGCGGCCACACCAACGCCTTCCACCTGGCAGGCCTGGCCTTCGCGTACGCCGTACCGGAGCGCTTCCAGGAACTGGTCACCCGCGCCTTCGAGCTGAGCCACACCCGGATCATGTCCGGCATGCACTCGACGGTCGACGTCATGGGCGGTCGCATCATGGCCACCGCACTGGCCGCCGCCACCCTGGCCGACGCCGCGAACGCCGACCTCAAGGCCGCGGCGCGGGCGCAGGCGCTGAAGTACTTCACCGAGCAGACCGGCACCACGGCCGACACCCTGTTCTCCTACGCCCACTCGGACGCCGCCGACGCGTACGCGGACCGGGACACCAACGCCCGTTCCGTAAAGCCCCGGCTGACCTATGTGCTGAACCGGGACGGCGGCAACACGCCGTTCACCGTGCCCAAGGGCGCGGAGGTGCTGCTGGAGACGCGGCTGCCGTACCTGGACGCGGCGCAGCGGCGTGAGGTCCTGCGGACCACCGGGCTGCCCTCGGGCTATGTCCTGCTGGACGGCTTCGAGCAGTGGGGCCGGCTCAACCTGTTCGCCGCGGCGGACGGGTACGGCTCCTTCGACTCCGACGTGACCGTCACGCTGGACGCGGCCTCGGGCGGCTTCCACGCGGCGGACGCCTGGCGCAACGACATCGACGGGTGTGGCGGTCTGACCAAGCGGGGCAGCGGCACGCTCACGCTGACGGGCCACAACCGGTACACCGGCGGAACGGTGCTCAAGGAGGGTGCGCTGGTCGCCGGTACGGCGCACGCGCTCGGCCACGGCGACGTACGGGTGCAGGGCGGGAAGCTGACGGTGGGCGGCAAGTCGCTGCAGGTCCACGGGACGTACAGCCAGGAGGGCGGCGCGCTGGAGGTGACCCTGCGGTCGGGTCAGGAACCGGCCCTGGAGGTGACGCGGCGCGCGGTGCTCGGGGCTGGCAGCGTCCTGTCGCTGAAGCTGGACGCGGACAAGCCGCCGACGGCCGGGCGCACGGTCCGTGTCCTGGGCTGCCAGGGGCTGCGCGGCCAGTTCGACCGCGTCGAACTGAACTCCGACACCCTGCGGGCCGTACCCGTCTACACGGCGGAAGGTCTGTCGGTACGACTCCTGAAGCGGTGACGCCCGCGCGGGCGGGAGCTGATGCGAGAGTGGCCCTCATGAGGGGCCTCCGGATCGCTCCCGCCACCGCCCGGCCGGTCGCACCGCGGGGCGGATGATGGCGAGCGAGCAGCAGACGGTCCTGGACCCGGTCCCCGGGTCCGGGGCCCGCGACGACGAGGTGCGGCGGCCGCGCCCGGCCCGGCGGTGGCTGGTGCCGCTCCTCGTCGTCGTGCTGCTCGCCCAGATGGCCGCCGTCATGGTGACGACCGCCGTTCAGCAGACCCCGACGATCGACGAACCCGTCTACGTGGCCACGGCGGCCGAGTACCTCCACGGTCAGGGCATCCGCTACAACCCCGAGCATCCGCCGCTCGGCAAGCTCGTCGTCGCCGTCGGGGTGGCGATCGCCGACCCGCACGTGGACACGGCGTTCGACGGGCCCCAGATCGATCTGGGCCCCCACCTGCTGTACGAGTCGGGCAACGACCCCTGGCAGCTGATGTTCTGGGCCAGGCTCCCGGTGATCGTGCTGACGCTGCTGTTCGGGCTGGTCGTGTTCGCCTTCGCCCGGGAACTCGCCGGAAGGGCGGCGGGCCTCACGGCGCTCGCCCTGTACGCGTTCTCCCCCGACGTCGTCGCCCACGGTTCCCTGGCCACGCTCGACGTGCCGACGGCCGGGTTCCTGCTCACCTCGGTATGGCTGCTGTGGCGGGCCCGCCTGCGGCCACGGCGGTACGTGCCGCTCGCCGGTCTGGCGCTCGGCGCGGCACTGGCGACGAAGATGAGCGCGCTGCCGGCCGTGCCGGTCCTGCTGGCCCTGGCCGCCCTCTCGGTGTGGAGCGCGGGTCGCGGTGACGAGACGCGCCGACGGCTGCTGCACGTCCTCGCGGGTGCCGCCGTTGTGGCTCTGGCCGCCGTCGCCGTCGTATGGGTCTCGTATCTGGTGGTCGATCCGCGGCTGCGGTGGACGTCCCAGGACCAGGTGCCGGTGGTGCACGGGCTGCGGGGGACCCTCGTCGATCTGCTGCCGTTCCCCCAGGCCTACGCGGACGGGATGCGCCTCCAGTTCCGCTTCGAGAACCACCCGTGGGAGGGCTTCCTGTTCGGGCGGATGTACACGGGGCACCTCTGGTACTACCTGCCGGCGGCGCTCCTGGTGAAGACCCCGCTGGGCCTGCTCGCCCTGTGGGCCGCCGGTGCCTTGGTGCTGGTCGCGGTACGGCGGCTGCGGCCCGCCGCGCCGTATCTGCTCGTGCCCTCCGGGGTGCTGCTCGCCTCGGCCATGACGGGGTCACGCGACTTCGGCACCCGGTACGCGCTCTTCCTGCCCATGTTCCTGACGGTGGCCGCCGGGTGTGTGGTGGCGGTGCGCCGACGCCTGGCGAGGGTCTCGACCGGGGCGCTGGTGCTGTTCGTCGCGGTCAGCTCGCTGCTGACTTTCCCCTTCTATCTGCCGTACTCCAACGAGGCGTTCGGCGGACCGGACCGCACCCATCTGCGGCTGCACGACTCCAACGTCGACTGGGGACAGGATCTCGGCCGGCTCGCCGACCGGCTGCGCGAGCGCTATCCGGACGAACGGATCTGGCTCGTCTACAAGGGCAGCGGGCTGCCGTCCGCCTACGGCATCGAGGCGTCCGATCCGCGCGAGGTGCCGGTGGACGACGTGCGCGGACTGCTGGTCGTGTCGGACTCCTCGGTGGCCAAGGCGAAGGGGCGGCTGGCCGAGCTGATCGACAGCAGCCGTCCGGTCGACGAGGTCGGTCACTCGATCACGATCTATCGCCGATGATCACCGCACCGGGGGTGGGACCCGTCCGCTCAGCGGATCGCCTGCTGGAATCCCTCGGCGCTCACATGCGGCATCGCCCCGCTCGTCACGCGGTAACGGCCGTTGGGCACATGGTCGGACCTGGAGATGTGCACGGTCAGCGGGCCCGCCCATTCATAGCCCTGCCGCTCGCCGTGCCGGGCCAGGCTGTCCGTGAGCTCCTGGCCCACACTGCTGCCCCGGCGCACCAGTTCGTCGTAGGCGAAGTCCGCGAGCTCCACGTCGTAGGCGTTCGGGACCACCACCCGGCTCTCACTGCACACGACCACGTGGCTGTCGCACTCGCGCCGCAGCGCCTCGAGGAGTTCGACGGGCTCGCGGTCGAGGACCCGCGCCCACAGTGCCTCCCATCCGTGCTCCATGGCCTGTTCCAGCGTGCTCAGCGCACCCATTGCGTCTCTCCTGCCGAAAGCTCTGGTTTCGCGTGCGGCGTCATTCCTGGGCGAAGTCGTCGGGCTCCACCCGCGCCTCCTCGAACGCCTCGCGCAGGGTGCGGCCGCTTCCGCCGGGGGCCTGGGGTGTGTCCTCGTCGCCGGTCCGCAGCTCGGGCCGGTCCTTCTCGGGGACGGTCATACGGGACTGCTCCTCGGATGTCGTCGAAGGGTGTGCGCAGGGGCGGGTTCCCGTCCGGCGGCCACATATCCGTCCCTCCCGGCGGTCGCCGGATCCTTTCGCACAAACGCTGGTCACCGAGGGGTGTGAGCTATGTTGACTCCCCGTGGCAGACAAAGGAGGCGCCTCGGTGTCATCGCCGCAGCAGGCACGCGCACAGGCATCCGCGATCACCTCGGGCAAGACCGCACCGGAAGCGGAGGCCGCCCCGGCCTCCCAGCTCAGGTCCCTCTTCGACCGGCCCCGGCTCTCCCCGGGGCAGCGGCGCATCGCGCAGTACCTGATCGAGCACATCACCGAAGCGGCGTTCCTCTCCATCACCGATCTCGCCGAGCGTGTCGGCGTGAGCCAGCCCTCGGTGACGCGGTTCGCCGCGGCCGTGGGCTTCAGCGGCTACCCCGCCCTGCGGGAGAAGCTCCAGTCGATCGCGCTCAGCACGCTCGCCGGCGGCCCGGTCGCCGATGACGAGTCCCGCGGCAACGAACTGCAGGCCGCGGTCGACGCGGAGATCGAGAACCTGGAGAACCTGCGCCGCGACTTCGCCGACCCCGACCGGATGATCGAGCTCGGCCGCAAGCTGTCCGAGTCGACGCCGCTGACCCTCCTGGGTCTGCGCATCTCGGCGTCCCTGGCCGAGTACTTCGCCTACGCGGCCCGCCGTATCCATCCCGACGTGCGGGTGGTCACCCGCGGCGGCAGCGTCGCCTACGACGCTCTCCTGCAGTCTCGTGAGGCGGGCGGCACCTGGGTGCTCGCGTTCTCGATGCCGCGGCACGCCCAGGAGACCCTCACCGCGCTGCGGGTCGCCCGCAGCGCCGGACTGAAGGTCGCCCTCGTCACGGACCTGGCGCTCGGGCACGTGGCCGACGAGGCGGACGTCCTCTTCACCACCGGCACGGGCTCCCGGCTGGTCTTCGACTCCTACGCGGCACCCGGTGTGATCGCCGCCGCCCTGCTCCAGGCCATGACCGACGCCGACCCCGAGCGCACCCAGGCACGGCTCGAGGAGTACGAACAGATCTCCGACCAGCACCAGTTCTTCCTCAGGGACTGACCCCTCCACCCCCGGTCATACGGCTTCACAAGGGGACCATCCGTAATAAATCGAGCATGAATGTTTTCATACTCCTTGCCAAGTGGACGGCATATATAAATACTTCTCACGGATCACCCCCGGGACCACTCCGGGACCCGTCCGCACCCCTGTCCCCGTCTGCACCCCCCACACCGCCCGAGAGGGCTCCTGTACGGGCATCCCGAGCCGTCGTCACCTACCCGCGTCGGCGCCCGGGATGTTCGATGGGCCTCGCCTGCACGCGAGCCCTTGGCGGCCCCGGTCATCCCCTAGACCGGGGCCGCACAACCCCTCGGACCACCCGCACGACGCCGTACACCCGGAAGCGATCACCATGCCCCTGACGACCACGCGGACCACCACCCTTACCGGCCCGGACTGGCCGTGCCAGGTCAAGACGCCCGGCAGCTACGACTGGGAGCGCTCCGCGGCCAAGTGGCTGCGCGAGCTCGTGCCGGCGCGGTACGCGAGCTACCCGGCCCTGATGCGGCACACCGTTCTCCTCGCCCGGCACGCGCAGATCCAGGTCCAGCACGAGATCCGGGTCGCCCGCACCGCGCTGCAGACCGCCCGCGCGGACCTGCCGTCGCTCGGGCTGCCGGAGTCGGTCATCGAGCACACGATCAAGCTCTACGCCGCCGAGGTCCTGCAGCTCCAGCACATCGCCCGCAGCATCCGCGCGGTCACCCAGGCCCTGGTCGACCACCACCACGGGCGCTGACCCTCCCCGAGGGCATGACCCACGCCGTACGTGGGACCCGTGGTCACCATGAGCACCACCGAAGTACGGCGCGGGGACCCGGTCACCACGGTCCTCACCTGGGAGGTGCGCCCCGGCCGAGAGCAGGAGTTCGAGCGCTGGACGCGCGGGATCACCCGCTGCGCCAGACGGTTCCCGGGCAATGAGGGCGTCTCCTGGCTGCGTCCCGAGGACGGTCACCGCTTCCACGCCGTGCTGCGCTGGTCCGACGCGCGCCGACTCACCGCCTGGCTGGAGTCGGACGAGCGGGCGGCCTGGCACGCGCGGATCGACGACGTCGCCATCGAACTCGGCAGCGAACGGCAGTCGACCACCGGGCTGGAGACCTGGTTCAGCCTGCCCGGCACCACGGTGCGGCCCCCGGTCCGCTGGAAGATGGTGCTGACCACGTTCCTCGGCGCCTTCCCGTGCACGCTGCTGATCCAGTGGCTGGTGACGCCCCGCACGGCCGCCTGGCCCCTGCCGCTGCGGGCCGCGGTGTTCCCGGTGGTGCTGCTGCCGCTCCTCACGTACCTGGTGATGCCGCTTCTGAGCCGGCTGCTGCGAAGGTGGCTGTACCCGCCGCCCGGTCACTGACCCCGCGGCGAACCGGGGCGCGCGGCCGGTTCCGTCAACCGGCGGGCTCACCGGTGCGTGGGATGTCTGTTGACAAGAGCGCGAACGGCAGGTGGCGCATGTGCGATGCTCAACGCGTGATGAGCGAGTCCACCGACCCTTCACACGCCGGTACCGCGCCCGACATTGCCGCGCTGGCCAAGGTCGTGGCCAGACAACGCGCGGAAATGGACCGGTTGCGGGCCCAGGCCGCCACCTCGGCGGTGCTGGAACGGACCAAGGGCGCGCTCATGGCGCTGACCGGGTGCACTCCGGACGCGGCCGGCGAGGAGCTGCTCCAGCGCGCCAAGGCCGGCAACCGCACCTTGCTGGCGGAATGCTGGATCACCCTCGGCGCCCTGGTGCCCCCGCTGCCCGGCGCCGCTCAGGAAGCCCGCCCCGGCCACGGCTTCACCGGCATACCCCTGGCCGCCGTTCCCGGACAGGCCGGTCCGCGGGCCGCTCGGCCGGGCGCCGCCGTCCCCACCGCGCGGGACACCTGCGACCTGGACGACGGCTTCTCCGCGCTCGGCCGCCTCGGCAAGGCCCTCGTCCATGTCGCCACCCCCCAGGACCTGGCCGGCTGTCTCCTGGAGGAACTCGCTGCGGACGTCGACGCCGACGCTCTCCTGCTCTTCCGGGCGCTGCCGGCCGGCGGGCTGGAAATGATCGGCCATGCCGGCGTCGAAGCCACCCTGGCCACCCAGTGGGCCCAGGTTCCCCCGCTGAGCGGCATCCCCGCGCTCGACGCGCTCCGGGCGCGGGAGCCCCGCTGGCTGGAGGACTTCGCGAGGGACCAGGAGCAGCACCTGCTCATAGGGGATCCGCCCGAGCGCTGGCTGTCCCGGGCCTGGCTGCCGGTGCCGACGGGCGACGGTGCCGAGGTCTGCATCGGGATCCTGCGCGCGCGCAGCGGTCCGTTCTCACCGCAGGCCCGGCAGCTGCTGCGGGCGGTCGCCCGGCTGTGTGCCGGGTGGCTGCGCTCCTTCGGCCCCCGGTCGGAGCACAGTGCCGCCGCCTCGGCCGCCGCCGCCCAGCCGGTGTTCGACTCGCTGCCGGGCTCGGCAATGCTGCTCACGCCACTGCGCGGCCCCTCCGGAGAAGTCGAGGACTACCGCATCGACGCCGCCACGGCGGAGGCGGTCGACGTCGCGGGCCGCACCGGCAGGCAACTGCTCGGCCGACGGATCCTGGAGTGCTTCCCGAGCATGGCGGAGGAGGCGGTGTGGCACGGCTGCCTGCGCACGCTGACCACCGGCGAACCGTTCGAGGGCGAGCCGTTCGCCTACCAGGAGGTCGTGGACGGCGCCGCCGCACTGGCCACGTACGCGGTGCACTCGGCCCGCCTCGGCGGCGCCCTGGTCGTCACCTGGGTCCGGCACGACTCCTCCGACCGGCAGGAACAGCGGCTGGCGGACGTGCAGCGGCTGGGGAACCTGGGCTGGGCCAACTGGAACCTGGTCACCGACGAGGGGAGCTGGTCCTCCCAGGCCTTCCTCGTCCTGAACCGGGATCCGGCCCTCGGACCGGTCCGGCTCGCCGACCTGCCGGAGCTCGCGCTGCCCGAGGACGCCCCCCTGCTGGCCCGGGCCGTGCGCGACCTCGTGCGCACCGGGCGGCAGTTCGACGTCCCGTTCCGGGTCCGGACGGGCGATGAGGTCCGCCATCTGCGGATGGTCGCCGAGGTGGTGGCGGACACCGACAACAAGCCCGCCGAGGTGCACGGCTTCGTCCAGGACCTCACCGCGCAGCGCAGCGCCGAGCTCGCCCTGGTCGAGAGTGAGCAGGCCATCGTGACGCAGCACGGCGTGCTGCGCGCCGAGCGGACCCTGGCCGCCCGCCTCCAGCACGCGCTGCTGCCGCTGCCGACCCGGCCGGTCCGCCTCGCCGGGCTGCGGGTCGAAGTGGCCTATCTGCCCGCCCAGTCGGGGATCCACGTCGGCGGCGACTGGTTCAGCGCCATCGAACTGCCCGACGGCGACGCCCTGTTCGTCGTCGGTGACGTGGCCGGGCACGGCATCGACGCCGTGGCCACGATGGCCCAACTGCGCTTCACCGCCAAGGGCATGGTCATCACGGGCTCGTCGCTGACCGGAGCGCTCGCCCGTCTCAACACCCTGCTGCTGCACTCGCGCGACTCCCACGGCACCGCGACCATGGTCCTGGCCCGCTACGACCCCGCTGAGCACTGCCTGGTGTGGGCACAGGCCGGCCATCCGCCGCCGCTGCTGGTGCGCGACGGAGAGGTGCGCTACCTCCAGCGCCCGCCCGGGATACTGCTGGGGGCGTGCTCCGATCCGAACTTCGAGGAGGCGCGCTGCGTCCTGGAGCCGGGTGACCGGGTCCTCCTTTACACGGACGGCCTGGTCGAGCGCCCCACGGAGGGCATCGACCGGGGCCTGGACCGGCTCGCCGCGGCGGTCGCGGCACACCACGCGGACGAGCCCGGTTCCCTGGCACCGCTGCTGACCTCGGTGCTGGAGGGCGAGCGTCGCGACGACGTCTGCGTCGTGGACATCCGGGTGCCGTCCGGGACGGAATGAGCACCCGGGACGCGCGCGGTGCTTCGGTCCCGGCTCAGTCCGCCGGGTGGCCGGGCGAGATGGAGGTCGTGTCGGAGAGCCGCAGCGGCTTCGCTCCCCGGGTGTCCTCACGGTCGCCCCACACCTGTGGCTCCAGGACGAACCCGACGTGGTCACCGCCGTCGGCGCGCAGCACGACCGTGCCGACGAACCAGGCCGCCGCGTCCTCCAGTACGACGGCCCCGTCGGCCTCCTCCCGCCAGCGGACCCGGGCGAACTTGTCCGTCCGGTCCCCGGTCTCCCCGCCGAACAGCTCGGCGAGGCCACGCTGTTCGCGGGTGAGGAGATGGACGGTGAGGCGGCTCGCGGTGCGGGCCACCCGATAGGTGCGGTTGGCCTTCGACAGCCACACCACGTACCGCACGGGCTCGATCGAGCACTGGGAGGCGAATCCGACGAGACAGCCCGCGCGGTCGACGTCCGTCGCGGCGGTCACGACGCACATGTCGGGGTTGAGCCTGTCGATGAAGGCGTCCATGACCGCCATCCTCTTCGATCAGCCGCCGCTCGTGCGGGACTCCAGGTCGCGCCGGGTGTCGTCGCCGTACACCCCGTCCTCGTCGCCGCGGATGCCGTACCAGAGCTGGAAGCGGGCCACGGCGGCGGTCAGGGTCGAGTCGTAGGTGCCGTCGGTGGAGCCGTTGTCGTAGACGTTCGGGATACGCAGCAGGCGCTCCTGAAGATCGGTGACTTCGGGGCCGTTGTCTCCCTCGCGGAGGGTGCCGGGCCCGTCGGGGTCGGTGGCTCCGGCGGCGGTCGAGGTGGGTGTGGGGGTCGCGGAGGCGGTCGCGGTGGGCTGCGGGGCCTCCGCCGCGGTGCTCTCTCCGCGGCCGGCCAGCAGGAGCGCGCAGCCGAAGCCGATCACCGCGGCCGCGATCACGGCCGCCGCGATCGCCGTGCGGCGCAGTCCGGGCACCCGCCCGCGGGGGGTGTCACGGGAGCGGCGGGTGCGGTCGTGATCCCTGACGGGCGGCAGTTCCTGGGTCGCGTCCTCGGCTTCCGACGGTGGGCCGGGCAGCGCGATGGACTCGTATCCGACGGCCCCTCTGGGCGGCAGGTCCTTGAGCAGTTCCGCGAGCGCGTCGGTGCGGCGCGGGCGCAGCACACGGATGGGTTCGATGGGCTGCCCGTCCGGCGGCGCCCCTCGGTCGGACGGTGTCGGCATCCTGGTCTCCTTCCGTCCCGTGCATACGGGTCTGGGCCGTCCCCCAGGGAGAGATACGGCGCCGCGGAGCCGGGAGTTCAGCGGCTTGCGCTTTGTTCGCCCGGGCGTCCGCTCAACTGGAAGCGGGGCCGAGGAAGCCGTGCAGGGATGCTTTCATCGCCGCGACGAAGGCATCCCTGCCCTCGTCGTCGAGGGCGTCCAAGGACAAGTACGGATTGAGGTCCTCCAGCTCGACCAGCAGGAGTGCGCCGTCCGGGGCCCGGCAGGCGTCCACGCGCTGGATGCCGTGACCGAGGGCGTTCCAGCGGATGAAGCGCCCGGCGAACTCCAGGTCCTCGGGAGTGGGCCGGTACGGCTCCAGCGCCCAGCGCCGGTCGGTGTGCGGGGCGTACAGGGCGTACTGGAAGTCATGGTCGACGAAGTAGAAGGACACCTCGTAGGAGAAGTCGACGCACGGCTGGACGAGGACGTGCCCGTCGATGTGCTCGCGCACCTCGTCGGCGGGGACGATCCGCAGGCCTATGGAGTCGGCGCCGAGCCTGGGTTTGACGACGTATCGGTCCGTCGCGGGCAGCCGGTCCAGATCCTCCGCGCGGTCGACGGTCGGGATGACGGGGTACCCCTCGGCCGTGAGGTCGAGCAGGTACTGCTTGCCTGCCATGTCGGCCTTGCCGGACAGGGGATTGTACACGCGCGTGCCGTTGCGCAGCGCCCGCTCGCGGAAGGCGTCGTACGCCTCCTGGTAGGCCAGGACCGGCCCGCTGTTGCGGACGACGACGGCGTCGAAGCCGTCCGCCAGCGCGGCGGCGTCCCGGGGATGGCACAGGGCGAGGTCGAAGTCCTCCCTGAGACGCGAGGTGAGGAAGATGTCCTCGTCGCAGTAGCGGCGCCCGCGGGCCCGGTAGGCCAGATCGGTGACGTACAGGAGGGTGGGGCGGGGCATACGGGACTCCTCGGCGGACGGGAGCCGATCGTATGCGGCGGCAGTCCACCCGGACAACACACACAACAGCACTCAGTTCCCTCACAGGACTGCACCCAGTGCCATATGACCGGTTCAGGTGCTACGTTCGCGACCATGAGCTCCACCAAGCCCGCCATGCGGGACGCGCTGGTCGCGGCCGCCTTCCAGCTGTTCCTTGAACGGGGTTACGAGCAGACCACCGTCGACGACATCGTCACGCTCGCCGGAGTCGGCCGCCGTTCGTTCTTCCGGTACTTCCCGTCCAAGGAGGACGTGGTCTTCCCCGACCACGAGCGGTGCCTGACCGACATGACGGCCTTCCTGGCCGCGAGCGACCCCGGGTGCGACCCGCTCGAGCGGGTCTGCGAGGCGGTGCGGCTGGTCCTGCGCATGTACACCGAGAACCCGACCTTCTCCGTGCAGCGCTACCGCCTCACCAAGCAGGTGCCCGGCCTGCGCGCCTATGAGCTGTCCGTGGTGTGGCGCTACGAGCGCGCCTTCGCGGAGTATCTGCGCGGGCGTCTGAAGGGGCTGCACGACGGCACACTCCGGGCCGATGTGATCGCCGCCGCCGTGGCCGCGGCGCACAACAACGCCCTGCGTTCCTGGCTGCGCTCGGACGGGCACGGTGACGCCGAGCAGGCGGTGGAGCACGCACTCGGCTATGTGCAGGCCGCGTTCGGGGCACCTGGCGCGCCGTCCGCCGACGAGCCGCCGGAGGACGTGGTGGTGATCGTCTCCCGCCGCGGCGCCCCGCTGTGGCGCGTGGTCCAGGAGATCGAGTCCACGCTCGAGCGGGACTGAGCCGGACCGGGCGGACGGCACGGGGAAGTGTGCCGCCCGCTCACCGGCCGCTCAGGTCTGGCACTGCGCCGTGCCGGCGGTGGACCACCCGCTCCAGACGCCCCCGTCGGCGCGGGCGTGTACCCGGATCTCGACCTTCACGGGCCCGCACACCCGGGTCGAGCTTCCCACCTCCGTGGGCTCGACGGTCCCCCCTGCCGGAACATAGGTGCGACCGCTGCCCAGCTTCACCCAGTGACCACCGTCGACGACACGGAAGAACGCCTCGTAGGCGACGTTCACCGCCCTCGGCCCCGTGTTGCGCGCCTTGACGTACGCCGTGATCTCCCGCGTGTAAATGCGGCCTTCCTTGCCGCGTTGGGCACTGATGCAGCCGTTGACGGCCACCCGGCCGGTCGACACCCCACCGCCGCAGGCGACAGCCGCGGCATGAGCGTTCGCCGGAACGGCCAGCACGGTGAGCGCGACCGCGCTCAGGACCGCTCCGATACGCCTGACATGCACCATCCTGCTCCCTTCAACCCTGATTGCCTCAGAGGAACCATGACGGGTCGAGGCGTGGAGAGGAGCGGATCTTGGAGTTCTTCACTCCAACGGAAGATGAGGGTACGCAGTACCTTTACGGCTGACACTCAGTGCCATACGCTGAGGCCGTGCACGGTGGCACAGGGAGCCGCGCACGTCCGTGCACGGTTACCCGAGCACGTGGGATTCCGGCCGAGCGCAGGGAGTTGACCAGCGTGTACCACCACTCAGGAATCATGGCTCGTCAGACAGCCGGTTCCGCGACGGGCCTACTCGAGCCCGCCGCCCCGGCCACCGACGCGATCCTCTTCCAGCGCTGCACCTGGTGCGGCACGGCGATGTACCACCGCCTGCTGTGTCCGGTCTGCCAGTGCGGCGACCTGCGCACGGAGCGCAGCGAGGGCGTGGGCACGGTCCGCCACTCCACGGTGGTCCACCGCAACACCCCCGTCGCGCGCAATGTGTCGCTGATCGAGCTGACCGAGGGCTTCGTCGTCCGGGGCCGGGTCATGGGTCCGCCCGCCGCGATCCACAGCGGTGACCGGGTACGGATGTCGACGGTCAAGGACCCGGTCCGCGGCGAGCCGGTCTTCCAGCTGCTCGACGAGCCCTACCGCGCCTGGCACTGACGAGACGTCAGCCCTGCGCGGAATAGCGGGACTTCGGGCCTCACCAGGCCCCCGGGATCAGATCCCGCACCCGCACGGGCCGCCCCGTCTCGAAGCACCGGTTGGCGGCGAGCCCCACCCCCAGCGCCAGGGCGCCGTCCCGTTCGGTGGCCGTCGGGTGAGTCGCGGCGCCGGCGTCCGCACTCACCGGCCCCGCACCGGGGTCCGCGGGCCCGAAGAGCGCGTCGAGCATGCGCGGGTCTCCCCCGCCGTGCGCCTCGTGGGCCGTGACGAGCGGGACGTCGACCGGGGGCTGCCACAGGGGCCGCAGGGTCAGACGCGTGCCGCCCGCGTGGTCGGCCGCGGTGTCGCCGTGCACCGCGCCGCTCGCCGAGGTGACACCGGCCAGGGGCGCCTGCCAGCGGCTCTCCTCCACCTCCAGTTCGAGACGGCCCCCGCTGCCGTTGAACATGACCCGGTAGCCCTCCCACGGGGAGTAGGCGGTGAGGTGGTACGTCATCGTCGCGCCCCGGCTGTGGCGGACGAGGAGCGCCATGTCGTCCTCGATGGTGACGGGTCCGTCGAAGACGTTGCGGTCGCGGACGTATCCGTCGTCCCCCTCGGCGTCCAGGTACAGGGCCCGCAGGGTGTCATCGGCACCGAGATCGAGGGCGAAGGGGTCGTCGGTGGCAGGATCCGCCCCGTGGGCCCGGGTGTAGTCGCGGCGCAGGCCGTGGCGTTCGCCCGCCTCACGGCCGTAGAAGCCGAGCCGCCCGTAGCCGAAGACGTCCTGCGGCTCGTCGGCGAGCCACCAGTTGACCAGGTCGAAGTGGTGGCTCGACTTGTGGACCATGAGGCCGCCGCTCAGGTGCTTCTCGCGGTGCCAGCGGCGGAAGTAGTCCGCGCCGTGCCGGGTGTCGAGGAGCCATTCGAAGTGGACGGAGAGGACCTCGCCGATCGCGCCGTCGGCGATCAGGGCGCGGACCTTCTCGTGCACGGGGTTGAAGCGGTAGTTGAAGGCGACGGTGAGGGAGTTGCCGGTGGACCCGACCGTGTCCAGGATGCGGGCACAGCGGTCCGCGTCGACGGTCATCGGCTTCTCGGTGACCACCCGGCAGCCCGCCTCCAGGGCCGGGACGATGTAGCGGTCGTGTTCGGCGTCGACGGTGGTGACAACGACCTCGTCGACGCCCTCCTTGGCGAGCAGGTCGGCGAAGTGTTCGGGTTTCCACTGGGCGGCGGCGGGTTCGCCGGCCTCGGCGAGCAGCCGGTTGTGGAAGGCCATACGGGTCGGGCTGGGATCGCACAGGGCGGCGACGCGGTGGCCGGGGCGGGCGGCGAGGGCCCGGGTGAACAGCTGCGCCCGGTGGCCGGTGCCGACGACGGCTGCGCGGAGGTGGGGAGTTCGGCTCATGGAAAGCGCTTCCCCCGTCCGGTGATCCGCTAGTCCCCACGGCCGCACTGGCTTGATCACGTCGCTCGCCCGCGATCGGTGTCTCCTCACAGTCAACCCACAGACGCCCCTCTCCCGTCCTAGGTGACGCGAGAGGCGCCCGGGACCGACGGGACGTCTGCGCACGGGGTTTTGAGGAGAGAACCATTGATCCGTGCCCGGCGAATATGTGTGACCGCCGTGGCGGTGCTGGCGGCCCTGGCGGGCTCGCCCGGACTGGCACAGGCTGAACAGCCGCCCGACTCGGGGCTGTTGAGCGCGACGGACGACAACTCACTTCCGCCTGGGTGGCGGATCGATGGGAAGAGCGGGGCGCGTGAGCTGGTCTGGCGTGCGCCGAAGACCGTGCCCATGGGGGATGCTCGGGTCGAGTTCCGTACCGGGGACCGGCTGCTCGGGGTGCCGAAGCCGGCGAAGGACGGGCGGACCTTCCGCCTGACCCTCGACGAGGCGCGGCCCGCACAGCTGTCGGATCTTCAAGTGATGGCCGCGGGGCGCCGGTTGGACGCGGCCGATGACACGCACACGTCCGGCTCGCGCGGGGCACGGGTGCCCGCACAGGCTCCGGCGAACGACGTCGATCCGGGCAGACCCGGCTCGTACCGCACGGTCACCGGGGAGTACGACCTCGACCCGGTGCGCCTGCCCGGGTTCGACACCCCGGTGGAGATGACCGCCGAGGTGGTGGCGCCGAAGGGTGCCACCGGCAGCCGGCCGCTCGCGCTGTTCCTGCACGGGCGCCACAGCACCTGCTACAAGCCGGGCACCGAGGACGACATCACCGGCGACTGGCCCTGCGCGGACGGCTACAAGCCGATCCCGAGCTACCTGGGCTATCTGCGCGACCAGCAACTGCTGGCCTCCCAGGGATATGTGACGGTGTCGATCTCGGCGAACGGCATCAACGCCCAGGACTGGCAAGCCGAGGACGCCGGCGCGCAGGCGCGTTCCTCGCTGGTACGGCAGCACCTCGCCCGCTGGGCCGACTGGACCGCCCACCGCTCCACCGCCCCGGCCGTGGTACGCGAGGCCGCGAAGGCCGACCTCTCCCGGGTCCTGCTCGTCGGCCACTCGCGCGGCGGCGAGGGCGTCAACCGTGCCGCCATGGACAGCCTCTACCCGCCGCCCGCCGCCGAGGACGGCTACCAGGGCCCGGTGCGCTGGAAGGTGCGAGGGACCGTGCTCGTCGGACCGACGATCTTCGGCCAGAATCCGGTCGCCGACGTGCCGAACGTGACGCTCCTGCCTGGCTGCGACGGCGATGTGTCGGACCTCCAGGGCGAGGACTTCGTCGACGGGACCCGTGGGATCAGCCGGGGCACCGCGCTGCACAGCGCGGTCTACATGGTCGGCGCCAACCACAACTACTTCAACAGCGAGTGGACCCCGGGTGAGGCCGAGGCGCCGGCCTCGGACGACTTCTGGACCGACCCCGAGCAGCCGGACCCCGTGTGCTCCCCGGGTGCCGCGACCCGGCTGACCGCCGCCCAGCAGCACAAGGCGGGCGCCACGTACATCGCCGCCGCGGCCCGGCTCTTCCTCGCCGGGGACGACCGGGTGCGTCCGCTGCTCGACGGTTCCGGCAAGCGGGCCCCGTCCGCGGACCCGGCCCGGGTGCTGACCCACGCGGTCGGCGGCCGCCGCAGCGGCGGCTTCCTGCCGGACGCCGGGGCCGAGGTGACCGGCGCACGGGTGTGTTCGGCGATCGATCCGGACCCTGCCGTGGCCTGTCTGGATCCGGAGACCCCCGGCTCGTCACCGCACTTCGCGTGGTGGGAGACGGAACAGGAGACCGGCCGCAGCGCGGTGGACCTGAAGTGGTCCGCACCGGGCACGGCCGCGCGTATCACGCCGGCCAAGCCGCTCTCCCTCCGCGACTCCCAGAAACTGGCGCTCCGGGTCTTCGTGCCGCCGAACACCACCGGCACCAAGTTCGACGTGTCCGTCACCGACTCCTCCGACCGCCGGGTGACGCTGGGCTCGGTCAATGTGGACGGGCTCCCGGGCTCCGAGAACACCGCCTCCTACTGGGCTCAGGAGCTGCGCGTCCCGCTGACGGCGGCGACCCGGGCCGGGCTCGATCTCCGGCACGTCAAGTCCCTTGAGCTGACACCCCGTTCGCCGTCCGGGCGGGCCTGGCTGATGGACGCCTGGGGCTGGGCGCCCGGCACTTCGGCGGTGAAGGCGGCCGCACTGCCGCGTGTCGACGTCGGCCGCACGATCGTCAAGGAGGGCGACTCGGGCACCCGCACCTACCGGATCCCGGTCGAGATCTCCGGGCACGGCAGCGGCCAGGTCCGCGTGTACGTCCTCGACCCGGACAGCGGCCGGGCCGAGAACAGGCTCGTGACCGTACGACCGGGCAGCCACGCGATCGACGTACCGGTCGAGGTGAAGGGCGACACGGAGTACGGCTACGACGTGGAGCACGACATCGCCGTCAAGGCCGTCCACAACGCCGTCGTCGGCAAGCACCGGGGCGGGGTCACCGTCGCGAACGACGACCCCGAGCCGGTGATCACCCTGACGCCGGTCGCGGACCGGGTGACCGAGGGAGAGACGCTGACCTGGCGGATGTCCGTGGAAGCGCCCTTGGCCGTGGACATCTGGCAGCCGGTGCGGGTGCTTCCGGTCACCGAGGGCACCGAGCTGTCCACCAAGGACGTGGACCCGCAGTGGCTCCAGGACTGGTCCGGTGACGTGCCCGACCCGGAGCGGCCGCTGTCCGACGCTAACCTGTGGGTGTGGCTGAACATCCCGCCCGGGAGCACCAGCGTGGACTTCGTCGTGCCGACCGTCCAGGACCAGGTGGCCGAGCCGACCGAGTCGATGCGCCTCGCGCTGACCGACAACAACGCCGAGCCGCTGCCCGACAAGCCGGTGCTGACGGGGACGGTGCTCGACAAGCCGTAAGCACGATGTACGAGGGTTCGTGATCTTGTGCGGGGTCCGGTCTGTCCGGGCCCCGCACTTCACAAGGCCACGCGGATCCCGACCGTCCCGTCCACCCCGCGGCGCAGCCTGCTGCCGAAGAGGGAGAGCCGGCCGACGATGCCGTACTTCCGGGCCAGGAGCTGCCGGTAGCGGGCGGTGGTCGCCGCGTCGCAGATCTCCGCCGTGGCCGGGATCTGGTCGCCGGTCGGGTTGCCGCGCAGGTCGCAGGGGCCGACGAGGACGTCCGCGCGGGCCCGGATCCGCTTCACCTTCCAGGCGTCGGCGGCCGACCACACGCCGAGTGTGTCCTCGTCGCGGACCACCCACACGGGAGTGGCGACCGGGGTGCCGTTCTTGCGAAAGCTGGTGAGCAGCAGGTACTTGCCCGCGCCGAGCCGCTCCAGCTGCTTGTCGTCCATGACGGAAGTCTAGGCAAAACGCGTTCGACCCGCGCAGACGCGGTACGCGATGCTGGTCGTGGAGCACGAGACAGGGGGCCTGGGGCGTGACCTGCAGCCGTGGCGACGAAGAGATCGCGTGCGACGAGTCCGGCTCGGACGGCGAGAACCTCCTGGCCGGGAACACGGACGTGTTCGCACACGGGAGCGTACGGCTGCCGACGGACGTCGCCGCGGAATGCTTCCGGGAGCTGCGGCATCGGATCCGCTCCCCCGCCGAGGAGTACAAGGCGAACCATCTGCTGCGGGAGAAGCACCGGGCGGTGCTGGAGTGGCTGCTGGCGCCCGGCGGGCCGGTCCACGGGCATGCCCACGTCCATCTCATCGACAAGGCGTTCTTCGTCGTGGACCGTACCGTCGGCCTGCTGCTCGACGGCGGCGACGGCCACCGCGCGCTCGGCGCCGTCACCCTGTACCGCGCGGGGCCGCACGCCTTCGGCGACGAAGAGTGGCAGGACTTCCTCACGGCGGCCCACCAGCTGCTGCGCGTCAGGACCGACCACGGTCCTTCGGCCCCCGTGGACGCGTTCTTCCGAGTGGTCGACGGGCTACGACGCGCAGCCGGCCGTACGACCGTATCGGCGGTCCTCGACCGGCTCGCGGCGGCCCGACCCGCGGCGGAGGACTACCGGGCGCGGATCGCGGCCACGGGCCCGCCGCTGGTTCCCCTGCTCGATCCGCTGCTGCCCGCGGTGGTCGCCACGGTCCGGCACTGGAGTGCGGGCGGTCCGGGGCCGGTCCGGCTGGTGCACGACCGGCAGAACATGCTGACGCCACAGCGCATGGCCTGGGTCGCGAAGTCGGTCTGGCCGGCCGGTGCGGGCCGGGTCGAGTGGCGGCTGGTGGAGGCCAGGCTGGACGTGCGGGTGCAGTCGGCCGACATCCTCGCCGGAATCGCCAGGAAGGTGGCCTCCGACGAGCTCAACGGCTGCGGCGACGCACGGCTCACCGCGCTGCTGCGCCCGTACATCGACACGGAATCGGTGTGGGGCGACGCGCCCAGCTGGGCTCGGATGCGTGGGAATGCGGCCAACACGGCTCTGCGCGTGGCTGGTTGAGACCCCTCAGGAGGATCCTGCGGCACAGGATCACCGGCTGTCGTGAACGCGCCCGGCCCCGGCCACGTATGCAAGGAGGGCACTCAACGACCGGAGGGCCCTGCGGTGCAGACACCGCTTTTTCGGGTTCGGGAGCCATGCATGAGGCACGCACGACGACGGGTCGTCCGGCGAGTGACACGGCTGGCGGCAGTCGGCGGACTCCTCCTGGGAGGTGCGATGGTCACGCGCGCCGTCGCGAGCGAGACTCCCCCCCTCACCGCCGTGCCGCACACCTACGCCATGGAGGCCGGGCAGACGGGGGCGGATCTGGTGTCGCGGCTCGGCTCCTCCCGTACGGCCGGCACCTGGATCGGCACCGACGGCAAGCCGGTCGTCGCGGTCACCGACGAGCAGGCGGCCGCCGAGGTGCGCGCGGCGGGCGCCAGGGCGAAGGTCGTCGGGCACAGCATGGACGAGCTCAAGTCGGCGACGAAGACGCTGCGTTCCGCGCCCCGGGTCGCCGGGACCGCCTGGTCCATGGACTACCGGACCAACGAGGTGGTGGTGCAGGGGGACAGCACGGTCTCGGCGTCCGACTGGTCCGACATGACCGAGGTCGCGGACGGTATCGGCGGCTTCGTCCGCATGGAGCGCACCGAGGGCACCTTCACTCCCCGCCTGAACGGGGCGCAGCCGATCCTGTCGACCGGTGGACGCTGTTCGGCGGGCTTCAACGTGACCAACGGTCAGAGCGACTTCATCCTCACGGCCGGCCACTGCGGTCCCACCGGTTCGATCTGGTTCGCGGACACCGGGGGCAACAACCAGCTCGGCAAGACGGTCACCCAGAGCTTCCCGGGCAACGACTTCTCGCTGGTGCAGTACGCCGACGGGAAGGCGGGCGACGGAGCCGGTGTCGTGTTCATCGGCAACGGCAAGGGCGTGCAGATCACCGGCGCGGGCGATCCGTCCATCGGGCAGCGGGTGTTCCGCAGCGGCAGCACGAGCGGGCTGCGCGACGGTCAGGTGACGGCGGTCAACGCGACGGTGAACTACCCGGAGGGGACGGTCACCGGGCTGATCGAGACGAACGTGTGCGCCGAGCCCGGGGACAGCGGCGGTCCGATGTTCTCCGAGGGGATCGCACTCGGCATCACCTCGGGTGGCAGCGGTGACTGCACCCAGGGCGGCACGACGTTCTTCCAGCCGGTGACGAAGGCGCTGACGGACCTCGGTATGCAGTTGATCGTGTCGAACCCGGCCGCCGCCGGAGGGGCGTCTCCTTCTCCGTCGGCCACCTCGTCGCAGGCGCAGGGCTCGATCGCTCCCGGTGCGGCCTCTCCCGGTTCCTCGGCGGCGGTGGAGGGTGCCCAGGGCACGCCCTTGCTGAGCCGGCTCACGGACACCCGGAACGTCGGGCCCGGTCTGCTGGTCGTCGGGGGGAGTCTGATCGCGCTGGTGGCGACGCGGTACATCCGCTCGGAGCAGGACCGCAAGGCGTATCAGCGGTACTACTCGGCGACTTGGGGCTGAGCCGCCGGGTTCTTCATCCCAGACTCAGTAAAACCGTGGCGACCCCCGCCCCGGCGAGGCCCACCACCTGCTTCCGGCTCAGCCGCTCGTGCAGCAGGGCGAGTCCGAGGATCACGGGGAGGGCCGGATAGAGGGAGGCCAGGACGACGGCGACGGCCAGCAACTGCCGCTGGGCGGCGAGCAGATAGAGGATGAGTCCGAGGGCGGCGCCCGCTCCGACCAGCACCGCTTGAAGCGCTCGCACAGGAGGCAGACGCAGGCGTCGAGGGTTTCGTGCCGCCGCGGGCAGCAGGACGAGTACGGCCGCCACCCGTCCCGCGGCCACCGGCCACAGTCCGCCGGCGGCACCGGCCTGGGCGAGGGCGATGTACTGGAGCGCGACGCCGGCACTGGCCAGCAACCCGTCGGGGACTCCTGCGCCGTCGTCCGTACCGCCGCCGCAGACCATCCAGAGGGCGGGCACCGACAGGACGATCCCCAGCCAGGCCACGGCGGTCGGCCGGTCACCGAGCAGCACTCCGCACACGACGGAGAGGCCGACCCCGGTGACGGCGCTGACGGGCACGACCACGCTCATCGCGCCGTGGCTGAGGCCGCGGTTGAGGAAGTGCATGGCGGCGCCGCTTCCGACACCGGAGAGCGCGCCCCACAGGAGGTCGACGGGGCGTACGGCGTCGGCGGAGAGGAAGAGCGCGGCAGAGGTGGCCAGGAGCAGGCCGCCGACCTGCCCGAGGAAGGTGACGGCGGCGAAGTGGGCGCGGCGGGACAGCAGACCGCCGGTGAAGTCGACGATGCCGTAGCAGACCGCTGAGGCCAGTGCGAGGAGAGGGCCCATCCCGTCAGGGGTGCCCAGGGACGGGGCGGTGATGCCCCGCGTCGATCGTCGGGGTCAGGCCGCCCGGACCGGCTGCGGAGCGGCGGCGGCCCACTCCAGGACGAGGCGCTGATACTCCTCACGCTGCTCGCCGCTCAGTGTCCCGCCCGCCCGGCGCCACAGGGCCCGGATCTCCTCGTTGACCTCGTCGGCCGATCGATCGGTCACGGGTTCAACAGTGGTGGACATGGTGTGAAGCATACGGCCGCGGAAGTGAAGGCGCCGTGAGTAATCGCATCAGAAACGGGCATAGCGGACCGTGTTACTGATCACGTCCATCTGTCAAGGCCCGCGCTGTCAAGGGGCGTGACCCGGTTCACACTTCGGCCACACCCAGGACCAGCACCTGGATCGCCAGCACAGCGGCTCCGCGGGCCCAGTCGTGGAAGTCGGACACCCTGGTCTCCAGGCCGACCGGGCTTGCCAGGGGGTGGCGGTGGGCGCGGATCGTGTCCTCCACGGTCTTGCCCGCCACGTCCATCAGGCCGACGCCCTCTCCGGCGAGCATGATCTTCTGCGGCATGGCGAAGTTGGCGATCTGGGCGACCAGGACACCGAGGGCGCGCCCGGCCTCGTCGATGACGCGGGCGGGCATGGGGTCGCCGGCCGCGGCGAGGGCGAGGATCTCCTCGTAGGTGTGGTCGCGGCCGGTGGCGGCATGCACTTGGTAGCGGATGTTGGGGATGGTGAGCAGGGACACGGCGCTGCCGCGGTGGCCGTCGGGCGTGAGGGGCCCGTTGGGGTCGATGATCCAGTGCCGCCCGAAGCCCCGGTCCTCCTCGGCGTAGGGGACGCGCCGGCCGCCCAGGACCAGGCCGTAGCCGATACCGGCACCGATGGTGAGGACGACGAAGCGGTCGAGGCCGCGGCCGGCGCCGAACCAGGTCTCGGCCTCGACGAGGGCGGCGACGTCGTTCTCGACGACCACCGGCAACCCCGTGCGGTCCTCGACGAGTTCGCCGAGGGGGACGTCCCGCCAGTGCAGGAACGGGGACTCGCCGACCACGGCACGCTCCTGGACGAAGCCGCCGACCCCGATGCCGATGCCGGCGAGACTCGGGTACCCGCGGGCCAGTTCGGTGGTCATCTCCGCGAGCAGGTCGGCGACTTCGGCGGGGTCGTGGCTGGCCAGGGGCCGGTCGTGGCGGGCGACGATCTCACTCCTGAGGGTGGTGACGACGCCGTAGACCATGTCCTCGGTGATCTTGAATCCGATGAAGGACCGGGACTCCGCGACCACGTCGAGGGGTTGCGAGGGGCGCCCCTGGCGCACTTCGGCCGGGGTGCCCGCCTCGGGGACCTCGATCAGCAGGCCCGACTCGATGAGCGGTTTGGTCAGCCGGGTGAGGCTGCCCGCGGAGAGGTCGAGGCGGCGGGCGAGTTCGGTGCGCGACAGCGGGCCGTGGACGAGCACCTCGATCGCCACCGAGCGCTCGCCGGTGCTCAGGGGTAGCCAGCTGGCGGCAACTGCGGTCATGAAGGTCAGACTCCCACATGATTTCTTTCACCATAAAAGCAACATGACCATGTTAGGGCGTCCATGAGGGCCCTGAAAAGATGTTTGCAGGCCCCTTGACGCATGGATTATTCCGCGACAAAAGTAAGTGGCCGAGGACGAGCCACCGAAGACGAGGGAGTCTCCCGATGACCATCGCCTCCAGCAGCCCTCCGTCGCGTCTGCCGCTCAGCGGCGCCGAGGGGGCACGGACCAAACCGGCCACGAAACGGGCTTCAGGCGGGTCGAGCGGGGGCGACGGGCGCCTGGCCGCGGTGTTCATCGCCCCGGCCCTGGTGGGCTTCGTCGTCTTCCTGCTCTGGCCGACGCTGCGGGGCATCTATCTGAGCTTCACCCGCTTCAACCTGCTGACCCCGGCGGAGTGGGTGGGCCTCGCCAACTACGACCGGATGATCCACGACCCCATCTTCTGGGAGTCGCTGAAGGTCACCGTCGAGTACGTGGTCATCAACATCGGGGTCCAGACGGTGTCGGCCCTCGCCATCGCCGTCCTGTTGCAGCGTCTGACCCAGTCGGCGGTGCTGCGCGGCATCGTGCTCACGCCGTATCTGATGTCGAACGTCGTCGCGGGCCTGGTCTGGCTGTGGATCCTCGACAACCAGCTCGGCATCGGCAACGAGATCATCGCCGGGCTCGGCTTCGACCGCATCCCCTTCCTCGCGGACGAGACCTGGGCGATCCCGACGATCGCCCTCATCAACGTGTGGCGGCACGTCGGCTACACCGCGCTGCTGCTGTTCGCGGGGCTCATGGCCATCCCGAACGACATGTACGAGGCGGCGAAGGTGGACGGCGCGAGCGAGTGGCGGATGTTCTGGCGGATCACCATGCCGTTGCTGCGGCCGGTCCTGGCGGTGGTTCTGATCATGACGGTGATCGGTTCGTTCCAGGTGTTCGACACGGTCGCCGTGACGACCGGGGGCGGCCCGGCGAACGCGACGAACGTGCTCCAGTTCTACATCTACCAATCGGCCTTCGGCCGCTTCCAGTTCGGCTACGCGTCCGCGATGTCCGTCGCCCTCCTGGTGGTGCTGAGCGCGATCACCGTCCTGCAGTACCGGCTCACCAGGGCCGGCCAGACCGATCTCGGCTGACCCGGAAGGAGTCGACATGGCTGCCGTGACCACCACCACGACGACACGCGTACGGCCCACCGGGCGCCGCCCCCTCTCCCCCGGCCGCATCCTGGCCTGGACGGCGATGGGCGCGATCGTGCTCGTGACCCTGCTGCCGTTCTACTGGATCCTGCGCACCGCGCTGTCCACCAACTCCGGCCTCGCCGCCCACGCGTCCGACCCCCTGCCGGTGAACCCGACCGGCACCGGGTTCGCTCGCGCCTTGGGCCTGGAGTCCACGAAGGACGCCATCGCGCAGGGCGGCGCGGGCGGCGGACTGAAGTTCTGGCGCTATCTGCTCAACTCGGTGATCGTCTCCACCCTGGTGACCGTCTGCCAGATCTTCTTCTCCGCGATGGCCGCGTACGCCTTCGCCCGACTGCGCTGGCGGGGTCGCGACAAGGTGTTCGCGCTGTTCCTGGCCGGGCTGATGGTGCCCACCATCTTCACGCTGCTGCCGAACTTCGTGCTCATCAAGGAACTCGGCCTGATCGACAACCTGTTGGGCATCGCGCTGCCGACGATGTTCATGACGCCGTTCGCGGTGTTCTTCCTCCGGCAGTTCTTCATGAACGTGCCCCGTGAGGTCGAGGAGGCGGCCCTGCTGGACGGCGCCGGGAAGGTGCGGATCTTCTTCCGGGTGCTGCTTCCGATGGCCTCCACACCGGTCCTCACCCTGGCCGTGCTGACATACATCACGTCCTGGAACGACTACTTCTGGCCGCTGATGGTGTCCTACAGCGACAACTCCCGCGTGCTGACCGTCGCACTGGCCATCTTCCGCGCGCAGACCCCGCAGTCCGGCGTCGACTGGTCGGGTCTCATGGCGGCGACGCTCATCGCCGCGCTGCCGATGCTGCTGCTGTTCGGCTTCTTCGCGCGCCGCATCGTGTCCACCATCAGCTTCACCGGGATCAAGTGAGGGACTCGTGATGCGACTTCGTACGCTGACCGCGCTGGCCGGCGCACTGGCCCTCTGTCTGACGGGGTGCGCGGAGGGCGGCTCCGCCGGGTCCTCCTCGAAGACGGTGACGTACTGGCTGTGGGACTCCAACCAGCAGCCCGCCTACCAGGCCTGCGCCAAGGACTTCGAGCAGCAGAACCCCGGACTGCACGTGAAGATCACCCAGTTGGGCTGGGACGACTACTGGACCAAGCTCACCGCGAGCTTCATCGCGGGCACCGAGCCGGACGTGTTCACCGACCACATCCAGAAGTTCGGCCAGTTCGCCGATCTGAAGGTCCTCGAACCCCTCGACGACCTGGGCGTCGACGATTCCGCCTACCAGCCCGGGCTCGCGGCCAACTGGATGGGCCAGGACGGCCACCGCTACGGCGCCCCCAAGGACTGGGACACCGTCGCCCTCTTCTACAACAAGAAGATGACCGACGCGGCCGGGCTCACACCGGCCCAGCTGAACGAGCTGGCCTGGAACCCCAAGGACGGCGGCACCTTCGAGAAGGCCGTCGCCCACCTCACCGTCGACAAGAACGGCAAGCGGGGCGACGAGCCGGGCTTCGACAAGAACAACGTCAAGGTGTACGGCCTCGCCACCAACGGCGGCGGAGACGGCGACGGCCAGACCCAGTGGAGCAACTTCACCGCCTCCGCCGGCTGGAGCTACACCGACAAGAAGCGGTGGGGCACGAAGTACCGGTACGACAGCCCCGCCTTCCAGTCCGCCATCAAGTGGTACTTCGGACTGGCGAAGAAGGGCTACATGGCGCCCTTCACCGACTACAACTCCCAGTCCAACCAGGCCAACACCCAGGTCGCGGCAGGAAAGGCGGCCACGGCCTTCGACGGGGCCTGGATGATCTCGACGTACGCCGGGTTCAAGGGCCTCGACATGCGCACCGCCGTCACCCCCGAGGGCCCCACCGGCAAGCGCGCCACCATGATGAACGGCCTCGCCGACTCCATCACCAAGAACGCCCGCAACAAGGACGGCGCCCGCAAGTGGGTGAAGTACCTGTCCTCGAACGAGTGCCAGAAGACAGTGGGCAGTTACGGCATCGTGTTCCCCGCCACCCCTGACGGTACAGCGGCCGCCGTGGCCGCCTACAAGAAGAAGGGGATCGACGTCTCGGCCTTCACCGAGCCGGTCGCCGACAAGAAGGACTTCACGACCTTCTCCTACCCCATCACCAACTACGCCGCGGACGTGTTCGCGTTGATGCATCCCGCCATGCAGGACATCTTCGGCAACGGCAAGTCCGTGACCAGTCTCGACCAGACCAATGACCAGATCAACCTGATCCTCTCGCAGTGATACCGCGACCAGTGAAGGGCACGCACTTCATGACGTTCTCCCTCGGCATCGTCGGCGCCGGCCAGTTCTCCGGCCAGTTCGCCACGCTGTTCCAGGCCCACCCCGGTGTCGGCGACGTCTACGTCACCGATCTGCTGCCCGAACGGGCCGAGCAGCTCGCCACGGCGCAGGGACTGGCCGGCACCTTCCCCACGTACGAGGCCATGCTGGAGTCGAAGGAGGTCGACGCGGTCGCGATCTTCACCCAGCGCTGGACGCACGGCCCCCTGGTGCTCCAGGGCCTGAACGCCGGCAAGCACGTGTACTCCGCGGTGCCCATGGCCATCACCACCGAGGAGATCTCGGCGATCATCGAAGCGGTCCGGGCGACCGGGCTGACGTACATGATGGGCGAGACCAGCCAGTACAACCCGGCGACCGTGCACGCCCGCAACCAGATAGCCGAGGGCGCCTTCGGGCGGCTCTTCTACGCCGAGGGCGACTACGTCCACGACATGGACCTCGGGTTCTACGAGGCGTACCAGTACAGCGGTGGCGAGAAGTGGAAGGAGACCGCCAGCTATCCCCCGCTGCTCTACCCGACGCACGCGGTGGGCGGGGTGCTCGGTGCCTGGCAGACGCACGCGGTGAGCGTGTCGGCGATCGGTGTCGTCGACGACCGCGGGGACGGGGTGTTCGACAAGGAGGTCAGTCAGTTCGGCAACGACTTCTCCAACGCGAGCGCGCTGTTCGAGGTGGCGGGCGGCGGGTCGTTCCGTACGAACGAGTTCCGGCGGGTGGGCTACCCCTCCCACATCCGGGAGTCGCGTTTCCGGTTCTTCGGGACCGAGGCGAGCATGGAGCAGCTCGCCACGGTCGCCCTCTGGCAGGACAAGAAGGGCGTGCAGGACATCAGCGAGCTCTTGGAGCCCAAGCCGACCATGGCTCCTGACGATCCGTCACTCCAGCACATCGCGCCGGACCTCCGGGCCGCGTTCACGTCCGGGTCGGCGCCGGTGCACGACCGGGCGCGGCTGCCGCGGGAGTTCGACAACCTGCACAACGGCCACGAGGGCAGCCACCACTTCCTGGTGGACGACTTCGTGACCGCCGTGAACACCCGCACCCTGCCGTCGGTGAACGCCTGGGTGGCGGCCCGTTACACCCTGCCGGGCGTCATCGCGCACGACTCCGCGCGGCAGGGCGGGGCCAGGCTGGAGATCCCGGACTTCGGGGACGCGCCTGACGCGTGACGCTGTCGCCGCGCCGGGCGCCTGGTGTCTCAGGTGCCCGGCTTGCGGCCGTACACGAAGACGTCGTCGCCCTTCTTCAGCAGGGACCAGTACTTCTTGGCGTCCTTGGGGGTCATGTTGGTGCAGCCGTGGGAGCCCGGCGGGTTCCACATGCTGAGGTTCACCGAGTGGAAGGCCTGGCCGCCGTCGAAGAACTGGCTGTAGGGCATGGGGACGTTGTAGATCGACGAAACGTGGTTCTTGTCGCGCCAGTAGATCTTCTTCAGGCCGGTGCGGGTCTCGTAGCCGTTGCGGCCGGTGCGGACCGGGACGGGACCGTAGACGAGCGTGTCGCCGTCCTGGATCCAGCTCAGCTGGAGGGTGAGGTTCACGCAGGCGATCCGGCCCTTGTTCACCGGGCACTTGCCGTCCTTGTTGGGGTCCGAGCCGACGGCCTTCTGCTTGTTCATCAGGTCCATCACGCCCCAGGTGACGGATCCGGCGTAGCCGATGTTCGGCGAGATGCCGTGCTTGGTCTGGAAGGCCTTGATCGCCTTGCAGTCGGCGGCGGACTGCCTGCCGTCGACCGGGCGGCCCAGGAACTTCTCCACCTTCTTCTGGTACGGCCCCGCCTGTGTGGTGCAGCTCGCCGCCTGCGCGGGCGCGGCGCCCAGCGCGATGGTCAGCGGCGCGACGAGGCCGGTGATCCCGAGTGCGACGGCACCCCGTCTGCGTATGTCCCCCATGGTCCTGTCCCCTTCATAGGTCCTGCGATCCCTGCCATCTAGACGGGTGTGCGCGCCTGACCGTTGTACCGCGTGGCGCGCTGGGACGAAACGGTGACAAAGCTCACGACGGAGTGCCCCGGTCCGGGTGGATCGCCGCGTGGAAGCCGGTGTTGACCGCGGTGAGGCCGCCGTCGACGACCAGCGTGGTGCCGGTGATCCACGCCGCGTCGCGGGAGGCGAGGAAGGCGACGGCTGCCGCGATGTCCTGGGGGTCACCGACCCGGCCGAGGGGATACAGCCGTTGCATCTCGGTGAGCTCGGCCTCGCGCCCTTCCCATGCGGAGGTGCGGACCGTGCCCGGGACGACCAGGTTGACGCGCACCCCGCGGCCGGCCGCGTGCCCGGCGAGGGTGCGGGTCAGGGAGCCGAGGCCCGCCTTCGCGGCGCTGTAGGCGTGGTTGCCGAAGTCCTGCAGGCCGTTGACGGAGCCGATGTTGACGATCGCGCCGCGCCCGGAGGCGACCAGATGCGGCAGTGCGGCACGCGAGCAGCGGTAGGGACCACTCAGCGTGATGTCAAGGTCACGCGCCCACTCCTCGTCGGAGTCGTCCTCGAAGAGCGGGGTCTCCGGGGTGCAGCGGGCGGCACAGTTGACCAGGACATCGAGCGAGCCGAACGCGTCGACGGCGTGGGCGACGGCCGCCTCGACGGCCGGGCGATCCGCCACGTCGCACTCCAGGGCCTGCGCGGGAAGACCCTCTCCACGCAGGCGCGCGGCCGTCCTCTCGACGACCGTCCCGTCCCGGTCGGTCAGCAGGACCGCGGCTCCCTCCTCGGCGAGACGACGGGCCGTCGCCGCACCGATGCCGCGGGCGGCGCCCGTGACGAGAACCCCGTGTCCCTCAAAGCGCTTGGTGTGCGTCATGAGGCCGAAGGTAGTCCCTCACTGATCAACAGGGCAGATACCGGGCGCCCATCGCGGAGTTCATGCAGCAACCTGTACGGGAGGATCTGGCGCTGCCGGATCAGCGGTAGCCGGTCACGTCCGCCGGCTTCCCCGCGTCCTGGACGTCGACCATGTACCGCCAGGCGTCGGGACGGCTGCCGTCGAGGTCGGTGAAACCGTACGTCCGGGCGAGCGAGCCGCTGTCGAGGGACGCGCCGTTCCAGCGGGCGACGTCGGGGTCGGCGGCCAGCGCGGCGACGGCCCGGCCCACGTAGTGCGGGGTCTCCGAGATGGCGAAGTGGGGGACGCGGTCGAGGGCGTCGCGCCAGTTGTCCTCCCGCACCCCGAAGTTGTCGAGCATCATCTCCGAGCGCAGCCAGCCCGGAGTGAGCGCGACGGCCGTCGCGCCGCGCGGGCCGAGTTCGTGTCCCAGGGCGAAGGCCATGCGGATGACGGACGTCTTGGCGAGGTCGTAGAAGAAGGAGAGGCGGTAGTTCACGCGGTTGTAGGCGTCGGTTCCGTCGGTCATCTCGACGACCAGGCCGCCGGGCCGGCGCAGCAGCAGGGGCAGGGCGTGATGGCTGGTGATCGCGTGGGTCTCGATCGCGAGCCTGAGCAGGCGCAGGCCGTTGTTGAGGTCGTGCTCCCACACCGGGCTGTCCCACTCGAAGAGGTGCTCGCCGCCCCAGATGTCGTTGACGAGGATGTCGAGACGGCCCTGCTCGTCGGCGATCCGGTCGACGAGCGTGCGGACCTGCGACGGGTCCAGGTGGTCGGTGGGTACGGCGATGCCCTGGCCGCCGGCCGCGGTGACGAGGTCGGCGGTGTCCTCGACGGTCTCGGGGCGGTCGTACTCGGAGCGGCGGGCGCGGGTGCTGCGTCCGGTGACGTACACGGTGGCGCCCGCCGCTCCGAGTTCCACGGCGATCCCGCGTCCCGCTCCCCGGGTCGCTCCGGCGACCAGCGCGACCTTGCCCTGCAGCGGCTGTGACATGTCCGACCTCTCGTTGTGCCCGATGTCTCTTCGAGCATGACCGGGAAGCCGGACAACCTCTGTCGTGATTTACGGGCGGGTCACCCGTTCGGCGTCAGTGGCCGCGGTCGATCCATTCCTGGAGGTGCGGGGCCTCGGCGCCGATCGTCGTGGGGTCTCCGTGGCCGGTGAGGACCTTCGTCTCGGGTGGCAGGGCCAGCAGGCGGTCGCGGATCGAGTCGATGATCGTCGGGAAGTGGGAGTAGGAGCGGCCGGTGGCGCCGGGGCCGCCCTGGAAGAGGGTGTCGCCGGTGAAGACGGTGGCGAGGCCCGGGTCGTAGAGGCAGACCGCGCCCGGTGCGTGCCCGGGGGTGTGCAGCACCCGGAGGTCGGCGCCCGCGGCCTCGATGACCTGGCCGTCGCGCAGGTGGGCGTCGGGGTCGCGGTCGGGGTGGGTCTGCTTCCACAGCGGCAGGTCGTCGGGGTGCAGCCAGATCGTTGCGCCGGTGCGGTCGGCGAGGGCGGGAGCGGCGTCGATGTGGTCGTTGTGGGCGTGGGTGCAGACGATCGCGGTCAGCCTGCGGTCGCCCACGGCTTCGACGATGGCGTCGGCGTCGTGGGCGGCGTCGATGACGATCGCCTCGTGGTCGTCGCCGACGATCCAGACGTTGTTGTCGACGTCCCAGGTGCCGCCGTCGAGGCTGAACTGCCCGGAGGTGACGAGGCGTTCGATGCGGACGGCCATCAGAGCACCACCACCGAGCGCAGGACGTCGCCGTGGTGCATGCGCTCGAACGCCTTCTCCACCTCGTCGAGTTGGATGGTCTCGGTCACGAACGCCTCCAGGTCCAGGCGGCCTTGCAGATGCAGGTCGATCAGCATGGGGAAGTCGCGGGAGGGCAGGCAGTCGCCGTACCAGGAAGACTTGAGCGAGCCACCGCGGCCGAAGACGTCGAGGAGCGGCAGTTCCAGCTTCATCTCGGGGGTGGGCACTCCGACGAGGACGACAGTGCCGGCGAGGTCGCGGGCGTAGAAGGCCTGCTTGTACGTCTCGGGGCGGCCGACCGCCTCGATGACGACGTCGGCGCCGAAGCCGCCGGTCAGTTCACGGATCGCCTCGACCGGATCCGCGTCCTTCGAGTTGACGGTGTGGGTCGCGCCCATCGTGCGGGCCTTCTCCAGCTTCCGGTCGTCGATGTCGACGGCGATGATCTTCGCCGCGCCCGCGAGGTTCGATCCGGCGATCGCCGCGTCGCCGACGCCACCGCAGCCGATGACGGCGACGGTGTCGCCCCGGCCGACCTGCCCGGTGTTGATCGCGGCACCGATACCGGCCATCACTCCGCAGCCCAGCAGCCCCGCGACCGCCGCCGAGACGGAGGGGTCGACCTTGGTGCACTGTCCCGCGGCGACCAGCGTCTTCTCCGCGAAGGCGCCGATGCCGAGGGCGGGCGAGAGCTCGGTGCCGTCGGTGAGGGTCATCTTCTGCCCGGCGTTGTGCGTGTTGAAGCAGTACCAGGGCCGCCCGCGCAGACAGGCGCGGCAGTTGCCGCACACGGCACGCCAGTTGAGGATCACGAAGTCGCCGGGCGCGACATCGGTCACCCCCTCGCCGACCGACTCCACCACACCGGCGGCCTCGTGGCCCAGCAGGAAGGGGAAGTCGTCGTTGATCCCGCCCTGCTTGTAGTGCAGGTCGGTGTGACAGACCCCGCAGGCCTGCACCTGGACGACGGCCTCGCCCGGCCCCGGGTCGGGCACCACGATCGTCTCCACCCGCACCGGCTCGTCCTTGCCGGGTGCGATCACTCCGCGTACCTCCTGCGCCATGGCCTGACCCCTTCTGTCGCCCGGTGTACGTCCCTCCGACCCTACGCGCGACTGATCAGTAACGGCAGCGATTCCCAAGGCGCAAATACGCCCCGGGGGTAATTGACCTCGGGTTTCTCGCGGGGAGAGGAGCACGGCGGCCACGGCACACTTGGGGCGACGGACGGCTCGCCCGCCGCTGAGAGCGACTCCGACAGGCATACCGGGGCGGACGGCTCGCCGGGTACGTCTCGCGCCCACTCCTCGGCGAACGGCTCCGCCCCCCGGCGGCCCCTCCCCCGCGCCGCGCCCCGTGGCACCCGGCACCCCGTCTGGCGCTCGGCGCGATCGGCGGTGGTGGTGGCAGCATCCCCGCCGTGCCCACGCTCGTCGTCGTCATCCTCACCTCCGTGACCAGAATCGCGGGCGGGCCTGGTCTTCTCGGCACTCACCAACTCCTGCGGCATGGCCACCCTGTCGGAGAAACGGCCGCACCACCGGCCACAGGCCACCGACCTCGACGCGACCCTGGCCGCACTCACCGACGTAGCCTGAACTCTCCGCACGCCGTCGGGCCCCGAAGGAGCACCGTGAGCATCACCGAGACGGAGACCGGCCCGCCGACCTGGCGGCTGCTCCTCGGATACGTACGGCCGCACCGGTGGACCCTGCTGGCGGGTGCCGTTCTCTCGCTGCTGACGGGGGCCACCGGTCTGCTGCTGCCGCTGGTGGCCAGGGAGTTGATCGACGACCTGTCCCACGACCGCACGATCACCGGCGCGTTGTTCGTCATGTCGGGACTGGTGATCACCAACGCGGCGGTGGGCGGACTGGGTTCGTACGTGCTGCGGCGCACCGCGGAGTCCGTGGTGCTCGGCGCGCGACGCGCGCTGTCGTCGTATCTGCTGCGACTGCGCATCGCGGCCGTGGACCGCACCGAACCCGGCGACCTGATGGCCCGGATCACCTCGGACACCACCCTGCTGCGCGAGGTCACCACCGACTCGCTCGTGGGCCTGGGCACCGGCGGGCTCACGCTGGTCGCGACCGTCGTGATGATGGGCCTCGTCGATCCGGTGCTGCTGGGCGTCACGCTGGCGGTGATCCTGGCCGCGGGCACGGTCCTCGGGGTGATCGTGCCCCGCATCAACCGGGCGAGCCGGCAGGCGCAGGACGCGGTCGGTGTGATGGGTGCCTCGCTGGAACGCATCCTCGGCGCGCTGCGCACGGTCAAGGCGTCCGGCGCCGAGCACCGCGAGGAACGGACTCTGCACGCGGCGGCCGAGGAGTCGTGGCGGCAGAGCGTGCGGGCCGCCAAGTGGTCGGCGGCGGCGGGCAATACGGCCGGGCTCGCGATGCAGATCGCGTTCATCACGGTGCTCGCGGTGGGCGGGGCACGGGTCGCGACCGGGGCGATCGACGTCGGCACGCTGGTCGCGTTCCTGCTGTACGTCTTCTATCTGATGTCGCCGATCCAGCAGGTCGTCGGGGCGATCACGCAGTACCAGACGGGGGCCGCGGCTCTCGCCCGTATCCAGGAGGCGCTACGGTTGCCCGCCGAACCGGCCGCTCAGCCCGCGCCGTTGCCCACCGACGGGGCGGAGCCGGCTTCCGTCGCCTTCTCGGACGTCCGGTTCCGGTATGCCGACGATCTGCCGTACGTCCACCACGGGGTGACCTTCGATGTGCCCGCGCGGGGGATGACGGCGTTCGTCGGGCCGTCAGGGGCGGGGAAGACGACGGTGTTCTCGTTGATCGAGCGGTTCTACGATCCCGAGGCCGGGGCCGTCACGCTGGACGGACGGGACCTCTCGGAGTGGGATCTTCCGCAACTCCGGTCCGCGATCGGCTACGTGGAGCAGGACGCGCCCGTGCTGTCGGGGTCGCTGCGGGAGAATCTGCTGCTCGGGAATCCCGAGGCGGACGAGGATGCGGTGGGCCGCGTGCTGAAGACGACCCGGCTCGACGGTCTGGTGGCCAGGCTGCCCAAGGGGTTGGAGACGCTGGTCGGGCATCGGGGGACCAAGTTGTCGGGTGGGGAGCGGCAGCGGGTGGCGATCGCTCGGGCGTTGCTGCGGCGGCCTCGGCTGTTGCTGCTCGACGAGGCCACGTCCCAGTTGGACGCGGTGAACGAGGCGGCGCTGCGGGACACCGTGGCGGACGTGGCGCGTACGACCACGGTGCTGGTGGTCGCGCATCGGCTGTCCACGGTGACCATGGCGGACCGGATCGTGGTCATGGACGCGGGACGCGTCCGCGCGGTGGGGACGCACCGGGAACTGGTCGCCGGAGATCCGTTGTACGCGGAGCTGGCCGCTACCCAGTTCCTGGCGACCGCCGGCTGAGAGACGTCCGCGGCGCCGCGGCCAGGCGCACGCGTCGAGGGCCGCCCTGGTCGTCCGGGCGGCCCTCGGTGTCCGTGCGGGAGAGTCAGCCCCCGATACCCGGCAGCAGCCCGGTGACGGGGGCGACGAGGTCGGTGACCTGGTGCAGCTCGTTGAGCTTCTTGACCTGGTTGAGCGCCGCCAGCTGCTCGGAGACGCGCGGGATCTCGTCCTGGTGCTCCGCGGGGATGTCACTCACCGCGAGCGAGTCGATCACGGCGATCGGGCTGAGCTGCCCGGCGTCCGGGGCGCCCGCGCCGGCCGCGTTCGCGAGGGGGGCGGTGAGGCCGGTGACGCCGACGGCGAGACCGACGGCGGCGACGATACGTCGAGTTGAGATCATGTCTGCAGCAACGCGGGCGAGGTCCTCGCCGACACGGCCGCCCAGCGCCGCTCACCCGTCAGGCGGAGCGCCCGCCTGCGCTTGCCGTGGCCGCCGGGGCGGAGGAGTCTCGAAGAAAGAGGCCCTACGGCCCGCTCCTTGTCGGCCGGGGCCTTCGAAGGAGGTCATCATGGGCACCGCGGCACGACCCGGCTTCGACACCGACATCCTGCGCCAGGGCATCGAAGGACAGACCCCGGAGACGCTTCTGTCTCTGTACGCGGACGACGCGGAAATACGCCTCGTCAACCGGAACGCCACACCCAGCAACCCCAAGGTCCTGCACGGCCATGACGAGATCGGCGCGATGCTGAGCGACGTCTACAGCCGCGACATGACCCACAAGCTGGAAGGGTGCGTGGTCCAGGGCGATCGCGCGGCCTACAGCGAGTCCTGCCAGTACTCGGACGGCATGCGCGTCCTGTCGGAGTCGATGGTCACCCTGCGCGACGGCAAGATCTCCGAGCAGATCATCGTCGAGGCATGGGACGAGTAGGAACCAGAGCCGAGAGGCCCCCGTCACATCACTGCTGACCTGGGCCTTCTCGGCTCGTTGGGTCAGGACTCGGCGGCCACGACCAGTTTCCGCAGCAGGTCCGCGAGTGTTCGCCGCTCGGCCGGGGTGAGCGCCGAGAGCAGCGCGAGCTCACCGGCTTCCTCCGAGGCGACCTGCTGTTCGAACGCGGCGTGCCCGGCTTCGGTGAGCCGGACCCGCACCCGTCGCCGGTCGTCGTCCTCGTGCGTCCGGACGATCAGCCCGGCGTCCTCCAGCGGCGCCAGCCGGGCCGACAGGGCTCCCCGGGTCAGTCCGAGATGGTCGGCGAGGAGCGAGGGGCTCCCGGTGTACGGCGGGCCGAGCCGGCGCAGGGTCAGCAGCACCTTGTACTGCCAGTTCCGCAGTCCGTCGGAGTCGAGGGTGTCGCGGCGGGCCTGGGAGGCGTACCGGGCGAGGATGGCCAGCCGCGCGAAGATCGCCTCCTTCACGGGGTCCATCCAGTCGAGTTCCTTCGCCCACACCTCGACGTGCCGGTCGACCGAGTCCCGCATTACCCGCCCCCTGCAATGGTTTTCTTGTGGATGGTTTTTCGTCTGACTACCTTCCCCTGTCATGACGAACACCACGGGCACAACCGTCGAATTCGACGAACTCCTCGCCTCCGCACGCGAGTTGTCGCTGGCGGGACGGTGGGACCGGGCACTGCGCCTCCTGGACGCGACGATCTGTGACACCGCCGGGGACCGCTCACGGCTCGCTCTCGCGGCGGCCGAAGTCGCCCTTCAGAGCGACTGGTTCGGCGGTACGGACCTCACGGCCGGCCGTACCGAGCAGGCGGAGAAGATGTCGTCGGGCGCCGACTGGGATCTGGCCTTCGTCCGGGTGCGGCACGACTACTTCCGGCTGCTGCGCAGCGAGGGCACTTTCCGGCCCGGCCCCGAGGGCAAGGACCCCGAGGCACTCGCCGGCCTCCGGCGCGACGCGCACGACCTGCGCGAGGGCGCCCCGGACGAGGTGCGGCGCGGCTGGGCCTCGATGTACCTGGGGCTGATCGCCGACAACCTCTTCGCCGAGCGCACGGCCGCCCCCGCCCACTACGAGGCCGCCCTGAGCGCCGGTGAGTCGGGCGGCGACGATCTGCTGGTCCGGGAGGCGCTGCGGCATCTCGGCGACCACGACCACGACGCCGGCGATCACGAGGGCGCCCTGGAGCGCTGGCGGCGGGCCACCGCCCTGGGCGCCCGGGCCGGGATGGTCCCCGGTGTGCTCACCCAGCAGATGCTCCTCGCGGTCCTCGCCCGCGGCATGGGTGACGAAGCCGGGGCGACCGCGCTGGCACGGGAGATCGCCCGCTGGGCCGGGGCGATCGGCGCCGACCACGTCCATGCCCAGGCGGCCGGCTTCCTCGCGGGGGCCGATCCGACGGCTCCACCGCAGGAGAGCGGGGCGTGACCGCCGTAGCGCGTCGGCTAATCTGAGGTACGGACCGTGACTGGCGCTGAGGTGGAGCACCACCGGGGAGCGGTCTGCACACTCGATGCCGTGCGCCTGGGCGATTCCTTCGATCGACTCAGGAGTGGATCATGTCTCAGGCACGGCTCATGGACGGCACCGCGCTCGCCGGGCGCATTCTCGAGGAGACCGCCAAGCGGGCGGCCGACCTCACCGAGCGCACCGGACAGGCGCCCTGTCTCGCGACGGTGCTGGTCGGCGAGGATCCCGCCTCCGTCACCTACGTCCGGATGAAGCGGAACCGCTGCCGCAAGGCGGGTATCGAATCGCGGCACGTGGAGCTGCCCGCGGCCACGACCACCGAGGAACTCGTCGGCACACTGCGGGAGTTGTCGGCCGACCCCACCGTGCACGGCATCCTGCTCCAGCACCCGATGGGCCCGCACATCGACGAGCGGGCTGCGTTCGAGGCGATCGCTCCGGAGAAGGACGTCGACGGCGTCACCTTCTCGTCCTTCGCGACGATGAGCTTCGGACTTCCGGGCTTCGTGTCGTGCACACCCGGCGGCATCATGCGGCTGCTCGACGAGTACGACGTCGACCCGGCAGGCAAGCGGGCGGTGGTCGTCGGCCGCAGCGCGATCCTCGGCAAGCCGGCCGGCATGCTGCTGCTCGCCCGGGACGCCACGGTCACCTACTGCCACTCCCGTACGGCGGACCTGTCGGCGGCCGTACGGGAGGCGGACATCGTGGTCGCCGCGGTGGGCCGGTCCCGGCTGATCCGGGGCCAGGACATCAAGCCCGGCGCGGTCGTCGTCGACGCCGGGTACAACGCCGGGAACGTCGGTGACGTCGACTTCGACTCCGCGGTGGAGCGGGCCTCGCTGATCACGCCGGTGCCGGGCGGGGTCGGTCCGATGACCATCGCCACGCTGCTGGAGCAGACCGTCGACGCGGCGGTGACCGCCGCCCGGCAGAGCTAGATCAGTTCAGCGTCCACTTCTGGTTGGCCTGGCCGCCGCACGACCACAGGACCATCTGGGTGCCGTTGGCCGTGCCCGCACCGTAGGCGTCCAGGCAGAGACCGGCGTTGACGTTGGTGATCGTGCCGTCGCTGTTCACGTTCCACTTCTGGTTGTTCTGGCCGTTGCAGTCCCAGATCACGACCTTGGTGCCGTTGGTCGTGCCGAGGTTGTAGGCGTCCAGACACTTGTTGCCGTACACCACGAGTTCCTTGCGCGAGGTGTGCGTCCACTGCTGGTTCTGGCCGCCGTTGCAGTCCCACAGCTCGGCCTGGGTGCCGTTGGTGAGGGTGTTGTCGTAGATGTCCAGGCAGCGACCGGACTGGGTGCCGACGGCGAGGGTGCCGTTGGTGCCGGGCAGCGGGCGGACCGTGATGTCGGCCAGGGTCGGTGCGCCGGTGAAGGTCAGCGTGTTCGAGGAGCCCTTGGACAGGCCGACCTGGACCGAGACGGTGCCCTGGGAGGAGCCGGTGGGCGGGAAGGAGACCGTGGTCGGGCCCTGGCCGTTGACCTTGAGGGTCGCGGTGCGGGCCGTCGAGGTGTTGTTGGTGTAGGCGACGTCGACGGTCTTGATCCCGGTGTTTCCGGCGACCACGCCGGTGAAGCTCGAGGTGCCTGTGTACGTGCTGCTCGCCGCCTCCGTGCCGCCGGTGACCGTGAGCATCACCGAACCGCCGGCCGGGACGCTCGTGGTGTAACCCGTGCCGTACGAGCCGACGTCGGAGCGCGCCCACAGGTCACGGACGGTCGCGTTGGCGTTGGTCAGACCGAGGTCGGACCAGCGGACGGTGATGTTCTGGGCGGAGGAGGTGCGGTTGAGGAGGGCGACGGCACGGTTTCCGTTGCCGGACAGGACCTTGCCGTAGACCTGAAGTCCTGTGGTGTCCTCGGCGACCTTGACGCCCTGGAGCCCGCGTGGGTCCTGGTCGACGCCGATGACCTCGGGGTTCTTGAGGATGTTCGCGGTCTCGGTGGTCATGGTGGCCAGGTTGTTGCCGGCCAGCAGCGGGGCTCCGGAGATGGCCCACAGGTTCATGTGGGTGCGGTTCTGTGCGGCGCTGAAGCCGTCCATGCCGACCATCAGCATGTCCGGGTCGTTGTAGTAGCCGGTGTGCTGGGCCGTGGGGTGGAGGTTGCGGTCGAAGTTGGTCAGCAGGTTCGTCATCGACGGCTTGTTGCCGTAGAGGATGATGTCGTCGTTGGTCCGCCACATCGCGCCCTGCCCCGGGGCCCAGTTCCACGGGTTCTGCCTGCCCCAGTTGCACAGCGACAGGGTCATCGGACGGCCCGTGGTGGCGGTGGCCCTTCCGATCGCGTCGCTGATCGACTGGTACGTCGTCTTCGCGTCGAGTCCCTCCGCGTCACCGCCGCACCAGTCGACCTTCACGAAGTCGAAGCCCCACTGGGAGAACTGGAGCATGTCCTGGTCGTAGTGGCCCTCGCTGCCGGAGCCGGGGGCGGCGGGCCGGCCCGTCGGGTAGTAGTAGCCGCAGCCGTCCTTGCCCGCGTCGGTGTAGATGCCGGCCTTGAGGCCCTTGCTGTGGATGTAGTCGGCGATGGCCTTCATGCCGCCGGGCCACTCGGACTCGTCGACGGTGATGTTCCCGGCGCTGTCGCGAGTGCCCTGCCACCAGCCCTCGTCGATGTTGATGTACTTGTATCCCGCCGCTGGGAGACCGGACGCGACGAACGCGTCGACCTGCGCCTTGATCACGGTGTAGTCGATCTTCGCGGCGAAGCTGTTCCAGGACGCCCAGCCCATCGGCGCCGAGGGGACCGCTGTCTGCCGGGTGGTCGCAGCCTGTGCGGGGGTCGGCTGGGCGAAGAGCAGCGCGGCGGTGGCGGTCAGGGCGAGGACGAGGGCACGGACGGCGGCGGCTCTGCAACGTCCTGCGAGACCTCTGCGGGTCGTTCGCGGTGGGGGATACATGCGGCTCCTTCTGGCGGGGGGGCACCGAAGATGATCGAAATGTCGAACAAGGATCGGCGATTCGAACATCGTGCGCGCCGAAGTTAGAGTCCCCAGAGGGTGAAGTCAACGGCTGCGACAGGGGTGAACTGGCCGGTGTGCACTGGTCGTTCGCGCGGGACGACGGCCCCGGCGCCATACTGTCCGTCGTGCGGGTAGCGATCATGACAGCGGGTTCCCGGGGCGATGTGGCTCCGTTCACCGGCCTGGGGCACGGCCTGGCGCGGGCCGGACACGAGGTCACCCTGGTGACCCACGGCCGCTTCGAACCGCTGGCGGCGCGGGCCGGCATCGGCTTCCACGCACTGCCGGTCGACCCCCGGGCAGAGCTGGAGTCCTCGCGCGGGCGGGCCCTGCACCGCAGTACGACCGGCGTGGGCAAGCTGGCGCGCGTGATCGCGATGGCGCGGACGCTGGCCGTGGAGATGACCGACGACCTCGTGGCCGCCGCCCGGGCGAGCGACGCGCTCCTCCTCTCCGGGTCGGTGGCCCCACTGGGCCACGCCATCGCCGAGGGCCTGAGCCTGCCCAGCCTGGGACTCAACCTCCAACCCCTCGCGGCCACCAGGGAGTTCGCACCGCCCATGCTGGGCGTCGGCTCGTGGGGCACCCTCGGCAACCGGATCGCCGGGGTGGGCCTGAACCTGGCGGTGGAACAGGTCTTCGCCGCGGCCCTCCCGCCGGTCCGGGCCCGGCTGGGCCTGCCTCCGACGGGCACGGCCGCGGCACTGCGCGCCCGCGAACGGCAGGGCTGGCCGGTGCTGCACGGATTCAGCCCGCGCGTGGTCGCCCGGCCTCGCGACTGGCGGTCCGGGCTCGACGTGGCGGGCTACTGGTGGCCGTACGACGGCGACGCACCGCTCCCCGACGACCTACGGGACTTCCTCGAGGCCGGCCCGCCCCCGGTCTTCGTGGGCCTGGGCAGTGCGACCGTGCCCGACCCCGCCCGGGTCAGCGCCGAGATCGTGCGCGCTCTGCGCCGGGCCGGGCTGCGCGGTGTGATCCAGCGCGGCTGGGCGGGCCTGACGGCGACCGGCGACGACATGCTGACCATCGACGAGGTGCCGCACTCCGCACTCTTCCCCCACATGGCGGCCGTGGTCCACCACGCGGGCGCGGGCACGACGGCGGCCGGCCTGCGCGCCGGGGTGCCGGCGGTACCGGTCCCGATCCAGTTCGACGAGAGTTTCTGGGCGGCCAGGCTGGTCGCGCTGGGCGTGGCCCCGCGCGCCCTGCCGTTGCGGCGCCTGACCGCCGACACGCTGGGGGCGGCCCTCATCCGGGCGACAAGGGACGCCGGGTGCCGGGAGCGGGCGCGGACGGTGGGCGCGCACATCCGAGCGGAGGACGGCGCTGCCCCCGTGGTGGAGGCGGTGAACCGGCTGGGAAGCTGACGACCGCGCGCCTGCGGAGGCGCGTTGCGACGCCGTTCTCACCCTCGAGCGGACTCCCACCCGGGCGGCTGCAGAATCCCCAGCAACTGCCGCACCAACTCCTCCACGACCTCGTCCAGGGTCGCGTCCACCCACCCCGCACTCCAGTCGTGCAGCAGCCCGTTCACACTGCCGATGAACCCGGTCGCCGCGAGCCGATAGTCCCGCAGCGCCGCCTCCCCCCTGACCACGGCCCGGTTCGCCTCGGCGCACACCAGATCGACCCAGAGCGCCCGACGGGCCAGCCGCTGCTCCTCCAATCGCGCGCTGACGCCGATGATCTCCACGAACGTGATCCGCACTCGCCGCGGATCGGAGGTGACGTTCGCCGCGTAGGCGCGGAAGATCGCGGCCGCGCGCTCCGCGAGCGGCAGATGGTCCGCGTCGGCCACCGCGGCCAGCACGGCACCCGTCGCCCAGTCGTTGACCTCGAGGTGCAGCTCCGCCAGGACGTCCTCGAGGGTGCGGAACTCCTCGTAGAACTGGCGGGTGGAAAGGCCCGCGGCCTCACTGAGAGCCGCGACGGTCGTGGCCCGGTAGCCGGGGGTGTCCCCGAAGAGCTGGAGTGCCGCGTCCAGGAAACGGCGGCGCCGCTCGGCCTGCCGCTCCTCGGCTGTCTTGCCGCCGTAGCGACCGGTCGGGGCCCTGAGCCTGCCCGTCACCGCACCTCCCACCCGGGCCGGAGCGTCCGGCCTCCCGTATGAGCACCAATTTTGTCGCGTACGCAGTCTTGTGGAGAAGGGCCCCCCTTCCTTACTTTGCAGTAAGTTCAATCTGAAAGCACACATCTTCAGTTTTGCCACCTTGGCATGCCCCCGTCACGAGCCGCCCGAGGGAGACCCGTCATGCCTGTTCTGAGAACCAGACACCTGTGGGCCATGGCCGCAGCCGTCGTCCTGACCGTCACCGCCCCCGCGACCAGCGCCTCCGCCGCGGACGCCGCCGCCCTGCGCGAGGTGCTGTTCGTGGCCAACAACTGGGACGGCACGGCCGACGTCATCAAGTCCTCCGGCGACCTGGCGAAGATCGGCCGGGTCAACGTCATCCCCGACAAGGACGCCCGGATGGCGGCGATCAACGCCGATCCGATCAAGTGGATCTACTTCATGGCGATCCGCAACAGCGTCGGCGAAGGCCACGACCAGTTCGCCGACGACATGTACTCCACGCCGGACGGCAAGTCGGTGGTCGTCTCACGGCCCAGCTTCGCGGACGTGGTGTCGATCGACCTGGCCACCGGGAGCGTCAACTGGCGCTTCCCGGTGTCGGGTTACCGCGCGGACCACATGGCGGTCTCCCCCGACGGCACCCGGGTCGCGGTGTCGGCCTCCACCGCGAACACCGTGCACGTGCTGAACATCAACACGGGCAAGCAACTCGGCTCGTTCGCGACCGGCGACAAGCCGCACGAGAACATCTTCACCAAGGACGGCAAGTACATCTGGAACATGGGGATCGGTGACGTGAACACCGACTCCGACGCGCCCTGGCTGGACTGGACGAAGGGCGACCGGCACATCACGGTGGTGGACGCGACCACCTACAAGCAGGTCAAGACGATCGACATGCGGGACAAGCTGAACGCGATCGGCCTCACGGACTACTCCGACGCCGTCCGGCCCGCCGTGTTCTCGCCGGACGAGTCCAAGCTGTACTTCCAGGTGTCGTTCTTCAACGGCTTCTTCGAGTACGACGTCGCCACCGACAAGATCACCCGGACGAAGACCCTGCCGAAGAACCCCGCGACCAGCGACGACCGCACCACCATGGTCAACGACTCGCGCCACCACGGCATCTCGATGAGCCCGGACGGCAGCAAGCTGTGCGTGGCGGGCACGATGGACGACTACGCGACCGTCGTGAACCGCACCACCCTCCAGGAGGGCCCGCTCGTCCCCGCCTCGAAGCCCTACTGGGCCACCGTCAGCGGTGACGGCAAGAGCTGTGTCGTCTCGGAGAGCGGTGCCGACCAGGTCACCGCGATCGACTTCGCGACCGGGCAGAAGACGGTGTCGGTGCCGGTGGGCGACCATCCGCAGCGGGTGCGCCTCGGGCATGTGGCCGCCGACTGGACGAGCCCCTCCTCATAGCCGGAACGCGACCCGCGCGGTCCTGACGGATGATGCAGCCGGCCCGGCCTCCTTCTGGAGGCCGGGCCGGCTGTCCGAGCTGAGCGGTGTCAGCCGAACTTCTGCGCCACCCAGGTCGCGAGCTCCGACTTGGCCGCGCTCAGCAGTGACGCGGAGGGCGCGGTCGCCCGGTTCGTCACCAGCGCGTAGTGCAGGACACCGGAGTCCGAGTCGGTGAGCAGCAGCCGTCGGCTCCCCGTGCCGCCCGGTTCGGGGGCCGCCCCGACCGGGGTCGACGAGCTGTATGCCGGAGGGCCGTAGACCGTGCCGAGGTCGGAGACCACCGCGGTCGTCGAGTTCGGGAAGGACACGGGCAGGTGGAGTTCGGTGGGTGCGGAGCCGCTTCCCGAGCGCCAGACCAGCACCGAGTACTGGCCCGACCCGACCAGCGACGACACGTTCGGCAGGCTGCTCGGCACCGGGTTCCAGGTCAGGGTCGTGGAGCCGTCGCGTGAGCGGTCCTCGTAGGTGAAGGCGAGGGTCGTCCCCGCGGTGGCGCTCGGGTAGATCCGGTCGAGGAGCCGGGCGTCCTGGCGGAGCACCGCCGTGCCCGAGTCGTCGAGCTTCACGGCCGACAGGTCCTCGTCGTTCCAGGCGTCGCCCGAGGTGAGGACCTTGTCGGGGTTGTCGTTCATCAACTCGTGGTGGCGGCCGTTGTAGATGTCCCACTGCCATTGGGTGCCGGAGAGGACCGGCCCCGAACCGGCGGGCGCGGACCACCAGTTGGCGCCCTTCACCCGGGAGTCGAGGGCCTGGTACATGGCCTTGAGGACGGTCGGCGCCTTGCCGGCGGTCGAGCCGTTCAGCGGGTGCCCGAACTCGCTGACCACGGCCGTCGTCCCGGCGGCCGCCGCGCGGTCCCGCACCGTGCCGAAGTCGGTGACGTACTGGCCGTCGGAGGCGTTGCCCCACATCAGGATGCCGGAGATGGCCTTCTGATCGTAGAAATGGGTGTTGAAGACATACCGGGAGCCGAGCGTGCCCGCGTCGAGAAGGCCGCCCTCCTCCTTGCTGACGTTGCCGTTCCAGAAGAGGTTCGGCTCGACCATGGCGGGCTTGTCCGTCCAGCCCGCCGCGTCCATCCGGGCCCGGAACTTCACGTAGAAGGGCCAGAGCAGGTCGCGTTCCCAGGTGCGGCTGTTCTGGCCGGAGTCGTAGGTGCCGGCGTAGGGCTCGTTGTAGGGGTCGAAGCCGACCACGCCGGCGAACTCCTCGGTGGCGAGGTTCGCCTTGAGGTACGCCATGGTCTTCTGGGCCGTGGCCAGGAAGGAGTCCTGGAGGCCGTAATTGTTGTGCCAGAAGTCGTACTGGGCGGCCTTGACCGCGCCGTTCTGCGTGATGTTCTGGCCCCACAGCAAGCAGATGCCGCAGGACTCGGCGGGGTAGTTGCCGAGCGCCACGGCCCACGCGGGGGCGCCGTCGCCGGTGTACCAGCTGCCCGAGTTGAACAGCCAGCGGGAGTACAGGTCCTGGTGGAAGTCGGGGTAGACCCGGATGCCAGCGTCGAGGAACGCGCGCATCTGCGCGGTGGCGTTCGCCAGATACGTGGTGTCGACCTGGCCCTTCACCGGTTCCGCGTAGGCCCAGGACAGCAGGAAGCGGACGGAGTTGCCGCCGCCGAGGGCTCTCAGCGCGGTCGCCGACTTCTTGGCGTCGGCGACCGAGGCGAAGGGCAGGCCCTTGTTCTCGGCGAGCTTGGTCTCGCCGGAGACGTTGTAGCCACGCAGCACGACCTCGCGGCCGTTGCCGTCGACGAACCGTCCGTTCTGGACGGTCAGGGGGGTGTCGTCGAAGGAGAGGGAACCGGTCAGGGCGTCGGCGGGGGCGGGTCGGACGCCCGCAACCGTCAGGAATCCACAGAGGACAACCAGAACAACGAGCAGACGTGCGCGTTTATTCGGCATGTCCATTACAGTCCGACCATTTCGGGACAACGTCAACACCATCTGACTGATGAGTAAGTTTCACTTTCGTCGCATCTGACGCCTCACCCGCCGACCCGACGCGTCACGTTCAACAGATACTCCTTCCGGTTGAGGGGGTTGTGATCACTGCGTGGGCGACGCGGAACGGTTCCGTGGGAGACCGGCGCGTAGTGGTCGAAGCCGCTCTCCAACTCCCCCTCGCCACGGGTGAGTCCGGGCAGCCGCTGCTCCAGTCCGTGCACCCGGGCGGCCGGCACCGCACCCTCCAGGACACAGCGGTCGCCGCGCGTCTCGGTGGTCTGCGGTACGGCCCGCAGCGCGGCCAGCACCGGCAGCAGGGCCCCTAGGGTGTCGGCCGGGGCCTCGATGCGGAACCGGTGCATCGGTTCGTACACCTGGGTGCCCGCCCGGCGCAGCGCCTCGACGAGGACCAGCGGGGTCAGGCCCCGGAAGTCGGCGCCGGTGGTGGACATGCTCTTGTCGAAGCCCTGGTGGGCATGGCTCTGGCGGGGCCAGTAGCCGGAGTGGGTCATGGTGACCGTGCAGTCGGTGACCTGCCAGCCCTCCAGCCCCTGGTGGAGGGTTTCGCGCACGGTGTCCTCGACGGCCTTGAAGAAGGCGTACGGCATGGCGCCGAGCTCCACCTCCAGCCGGAACGCCACGCCTGAGCCGACCGGTGCCGGGTCGACGCGCAGACCGACGGTGGCGAGGAAGGGGTTTGCGTCCTTCTTGATGAACTCGGCGGCGGTGCCCGACCCGGCCGGGCGCTCGATGCACAGGGGGGTGGTCTCGCGGAAGGTGACGTCGAGACCGAACTCCTCGGCGAGCGTGGCCTGGACGACCTCCTTCTGGACCTCCCCGTAGAGGGAGACCGAGGTCTCCTGGCGGACCTCGTCGTGGCGCAGGTCGATCAGCGGGTCCTGCTCGGCGAGCTGGGTGAGGGCGAGATGGAGGGACCTGGCGTCCGTGTCCGGGCCCGGGACGACGACCGTCTCGAGGGATGGCGGGGCGAAGAAGTGGCCGTGGGCCTTGCGGGGTTCGCCGAGGGCGTCGCCGATGCGGATGTCGGCCAGGCCCCAGAGCTTGGCGATCCGGTTCGCCGGGACCGCCTCCCGACGGGTCTCGGTGCCGCCGTCGAAAACACTGATCGCGGTGATACGGCCCTCGGTGCGCGCCTCACCGAACGGCACCCGGTCGCGGATGCCGAGCGTGCCGGAGAACAGGCGCGCGTACGCGACCTTCTCCCCCGCCGGACCCCGGTCGACCTTGAACACCGTGCCGGAGACGGGCCCGTCGGGGTCGCCGTCGGCGGCGGGCAGCAACTCCTTGATGCCGGTGATCAGTTCGGGCACTCCCGCACCGGTGACCGCCGACCCGAAGTACACCGGGTGCACCAGGGCCTGCCGGGTCTGCGCGACCAGTGCCCTGCGCAGCAGGTCCGCACCGACCCGCCCCTCGACATAGGCCGACAGCAGGTCGTCGTCATGGTCGGCGAGAACGTCGTAGGCACCGATCTCGGGGAGGAAGCGGGCCTCCCGGCCGCCGAGTCCGCCCACCGTTCCCATCGGCACGACCGCCGGGGTGAGTCGCTCGGCGATGGCCCGCAGGACACCGTCGTAGCGGGCGCCCCTCCGGTCGATCTTGTTGACGAAGACGAGGGTCGGGATGCGCAGCCGCTGCAGGGTCCGCATCAGGACGCGGGTCTGCGCCTGGACGCCCTCGACGGCCGAGACGACGAGCACGGCGCCGTCGAGCACGCCGAGGACGCGCTCCACCTCGGCGATGAAGTCGGGGTGGCCGGGGGTGTCGATGAGGTTGACGGTCACGTCGTCGACCGCGAAGGAGACGACGGCGGACTTGATGGTGATGCCGCGCCGGCGCTCGAGGGCCAGCGTGTCGGTCTGTGTGCTGCCGGCGTCGACGCTGCCGATCTCGTCGATGACTCCGATCGAGTGGAGGAGCCGCTCGGTCAGGCTGGTCTTACCGGCGTCGACGTGGGCGAGGATCCCGAGATTGAGCAAGTGCACGAAGCGTCATGTCCTTTGGAGAGAGGGAGATTCCTTCCGGGTTGGACATGGACGCAGTGCGCATTACGGCTCCTGGATCGTGCGACGGCAAAGACCCGAGAAGTGCAGCAGGCGCGAGCCCCCTGCGGCAACGGATTAACGCTCAACCAGTCGTGTCCCGACCCTCGCCCCCTCCCCGGAGCGGTCCTAGAGTGACGCACATCACGTCCGTGGTCCTGGGAGGGCACATGACCCGTATCTCGGTGAAGGTGGACGGCACGGTGTATCAGGACGAGGTGGAGCCTCGTCTTCTGCTGATCCACTACCTGCGTGACCGGCTGGGCCTGACCGGCACCCCGATCGGCTGCGACACCTCCAACTGCGGGGCCTGCACCGTCGACCTCGACGGTGCGAGCGTCAAGAGCTGCTCGGTGCTCGCCGTCCAGGCGGACGGGAGCGAAGTGACCACGGTGGAGGGACTGGCCCGGAACGGGGAGTGGACCGGCCTCCAGCGTGCCTTCCACGAGCGGCACGCGCTCCAGTGCGGCTACTGCACCCCGGGCATGCTCATGGCGTCGCGCGATCTGCTGCGCGAGAACCCGCACCCGACCTCGGACGAGGTGCGTCACGCCCTGGAGGGCAACCTCTGCCGCTGCACGGGCTACCAGAACATCGTGCGGGCCGTGCTGGACGCCGCCGAATCCGCCGAGCAGGGGGTGACGACATGACCGAGGTCGGCATCGCCCGGCTCCGCAAGGAGGACGCCCGGCTGCTCACCGGACAGACCCGTTGGACCGACAACATCGACGCCACGGGGATGCTGCACCTGGCGGTCCTGCGCAGCCCCATGGCGCACGCCCGGATCGACCGGGTCGACGTCTCCCCCGCGCTCGAACGCCCGGGCGTGGTCGCTGCGTTCAGCGGCGCCGATCTCGCGGAGGGCATGGGCTCCCTCCCCTGCGCCTGGCCCGTGACCGAGGACATCGTGCTGCCCGACCACCCGCCGATCGCGACCGCCGAGGTGCGCTACGCGGGGGACCCGGTGGCGGTGGTGGTGGCCCGCGACCGGTACACGGCCGCCGACGCACTGGAAGCGATCGAGGTCGACTACGCACCGCTGCCCCCGGTCCTCGACCTGGAGGCCGCACTGGAGCCGGAGGCCCCCCTCGTCCACTCCGACAAGGGCACCAACCGCTGCTACGACTGGCCGCTGCGCACCGGCGAGGACTTCGCCGCCGTACGCCAACGCGCCGACGTGACCCTCAAGCGCCGCTACCACCAGCAGCGGCTGATCCCCAACGCCATGGAGCCGCGCGCGGTCGTCGTCACCCCGATCGCCTCGTCCGGCGAGTACACGGTCTACTCCTCCACCCAGATCCCGCACATCCTGCGGGTCATGCTCGCCGTGGTCACCGGCGTCCCCGAGCACAAGCTGCGGGTGGTCGCCCCGGACGTGGGCGGCGGCTTCGGCTCCAAGCTCCAGGTCTACGGCGAGGAGGCGCTCACCCTCGCGGTCGCACGCCGCCTCGGACGGCCCGTGAAGTGGACCGAGTCCCGCTCCGAGGGATACCTCGCCACCCATCACGGCCGGGGCATGATCCAGGACGTCGAGATCGCCGCGAACCGCGACGGCACCCTGCTCGGCCTCAAGGCGGACCTGCTGGTCGACATGGGCGCCTATCTGATGCTGGTCACCCCGGGCATCCCGATCCTGGGCGCGTTCATGTACCCGGGCATCTACAAGATGGGCTCCTACGAACTCAACGTCACCGGCGTCTTCACGACCAGGACGCCGACGGACGCCTACCGCGGCGCCGGTCGGCCGGAGGCGACGTACGCCATCGAACGGATCATGGACGAGCTGGCCGACGAACTCGGCCTGGATCCGGTGGAGTTGAGGCGCCGGAACTGGATCCGGCACGACGAGTTCCCCTACACGACGATCGCGGGCCTCACATACGACAGCGGCAACTACGAGGCCGCGACCGACAAGGCGCTCGCGCTGTTCGACTACGACAAGCTGCGCGCCGAGCAGGCGGACCGCAACCAGCGCGGCGACACCGTACGTCTCGGGATCGGGGTGTCGACGTACACCGAGATGTGCGGGCTCGCGCCGAGCCGGGTGCTGAGGGATCTGCGGTATGCGGCCGGCGGCTGGGAGGCGGCGAGCGTGCGCATGCTGCCGACCGGCAAGGTCGAGGTCGTCACGGGGACCAGCCCGCACGGACAGGGGCACGTGACCAGTTGGAGCCAGATCGCCGCCGATGTGCTCGGGGTGCCCTTCGACGATGTCCAGGTGGTGCACGGGGACACCAAGGCGGCTCCGCAAGGGATGGACACCTACGGCTCGCGGTCGCTGGTGGTCGGCGGCACGGCCGTGCTTCACGCCGCGACCAAGGTGGTGGACAAGGCCCGGAGGGTCGCCGCGCATCTGCTCGAAGCGAGCGAGCAGGACCTGGAGTTCACCGACGGCGTCTTCTCCGTGAAGGGGTCGCCGGACGCCCGCAGGACGATCCAGGAGATCGCCTTCGAGACGTTCACCTCGCACGACCTGCCCGACGGCGTGGAGCCCAGCATCAACGCCGGTCACCTGACCGACCCGGACAACTTCTCCTATCCGCACGGCACGCACCTGTGCGCGGTGGAGGTCGACACCGAGACCGGGCGGACGCGGATCAGGTCGTACGTCGCCGTGGACGACGTCGGCCGGGTGATCAACCCGATGATCGTCGAGGGCCAGGTGCACGGCGGGCTCGCGCAGGGCATCGCGCAGGCCCTGTACGAGGAGGCGGTCTACGACGACCAGGGCAACCTGGTCTCCGGCACGATGGCCGACTATCTGGTGCCCTCGGCGCCGGACCTGCCCGAGTTCGTGACGGACCGGACGGAGACGCCCGCGACCACGAATCCGCTGGGCGTCAAGGGAGTCGGCGAGGCGGGCACCATCGCCTCCACACCGGCCGTGGTGGGGGCGATCGTGGACGCGCTGCGGCCGCTCGGTGTGCGCGACCTGCGGATGCCCTGTACGCCCGAGCGGGTCTGGCAGGCCCTGAAGGAGGCCTCGGCATGATTCCTCCCAGCTTCGACTACAGCCGCCCGAGCAGCGTCGAGGAGGCGGTGCGCGCGCTCTCCGAGGGCGGCGAGGACGCCAAGGTGCTGGCCGGCGGGCAGAGTCTGCTGCCGCTGCTGAGGCTTCGGCTGGCCTTTCCCGAACTGGTGGTGGACGTCGGGCGCGTCCCGGGACTGACCGGGGTGCGCGAGGAGGGCGAGACCCTCGTCGTCGGCGCGCTGACCACCCACCACGACGTGATCCGCGACCCGCTGGTCCGCCGGCACGCGGGTCTCCTGGCCGCCGCCACGGCCGGGGTCGGGGATCCCGCCGTACGGCACCGGGGCACCCTCGGCGGCTCGCTCGCGCACGCCGACCCGGCCGGTGACCTGCCCGCCGTGGTGCTCGCCCTGGACGCGGAGCTGATCGCCACCGGGCCGGGCGGCAGGCGCGCGATTCCCGCGCGGGAGTTCTTCGTCGACTATCTCCAGACCGCGCTGGAGCCCGACGAACTCCTGGTGGAGATCCGGATACCGAAGACAGACGGCTGGGGTTTCCACTACGAGAAGTTCCACCGGGTGGCCCAGTCCTGGGCGATCGTCGGCGTGGCCGCGCTGGTGCGACGGGACGACGGGCACATCGCCGAGGCCAGGGTCGGGCTGACCAACATGGGGTCCACTCCGCTGCGCGCCCCGGCGGCCGAGGAGGCTCTGGCCGGCAGCGCGGACGAGCGGGCCGTGGCGCGGGCCGCGGAGTCGGCGGCGGAGGGGACCCAGCCCTCCCGGGACCTGTCCGGGTCGCCCGAGTACCGGGCGCATCTGGCGCGGGTGCTGACCAGGCGGGCGGTGCTGGCCGCCGCCGGGATGGGGCGAGCGGGACCGTGAACGGCCCGGAAGAGGTGCGGGCCCGCCTGGAGGAGACGGGGTATCTCGTCGACGACGGGCTGGCCGTCGCCTGCTTCCTGGCCCTCCGGCTGCACCGGCCGCTGTTCTGCGAGGGCGACGCGGGCGTCGGCAAGACCGCGCTCGCGGCCGCCCTCGCCGAGGCGCTCGGCGCCCCGCTGATCCGGCTCCAGTGCCACGAGGGCATCGACGCCTCGCAGGCCCTGTACGACTGGGACTTCCCACGTCAACTGCTGCATCTGCGGGCCGTCGAGGCGGCCGGCACCGTGGACGCCGACCGGCTGGAGAGCGAGCTGTACGACCGCCGGTTCCTGATCGCCCGGCCGCTGCTGCGCGCCCTGGAGACCTGCCCGTCAGTGCTGCTGATCGACGAGATCGACCGCGCCGACGACGAGTTCGAGGCGTTCCTGCTGGAACTGCTGTCCGAGTTCTCGGTGACGGTCCCGGAGCTGGGCACGGTGCGGGCGCAGGTGCCGCCGGTGGTCGTCCTCACCTCCAACCGGACCCGCGAGGTGCACGACGCCCTGAAGCGGCGCTGCCTCTACCACTGGTTCGACCATCCCGACTTCGCCCGGGAACTCGCCATCGTGCGGCGGCGGTTGCCCGGTGTGTCGGAAAAGCTGGCCGAGCAGGTGACCTCGCTGGTGCAGACACTGCGCTCCGCGGACCTGCTCAAGCCGCCGGGCGTGGCCGAGACGATCGACTGGGCCGAGGCACTCGACGCGCTGGGGGCGCGCGAGGTGGACGCGGAGCTGGGGCTGGCCACGCTGGGGTCGGTGCTGAAGTACCGGGAGGACGCGGAACGGGCGCGGGGGTTGCTTCCGGCGGCTCTGCGAGGTGCGTGATCACCATGTCCGGGACGGCCGATGGTGTCTTCCTCGCCTTTGCCCGCGCCCTTCGCGTGGCAGGAGTGGACGCGAGCGCCGAGCGGGTGCACGCCTTTCTGCGGGCGGTGGCCGAGCTGGGGCCGGCGCAGGTGTACTGGGCGGGGCGGCTGACCCTGTGCGGGAGCCACGAGGACCTGGAGCTCTACGACCAGGTGTTCGCGGCTCGCTTCGGCGGCGAGTCGGCCGAGGCCGGTCGGCGGGCGGCCCCTCCCGGGCAGTGGCTCGCCGTACGGGACACGCAGGCCGAGCCCCGCACCCGGGCACCCGACGAACCCGCACTCCCACCCTCGGCCGCCCTCGCCGGTTCCGCCGAAGTCCTGCGCCACCGCGACATCGCCGATCTGGACGCCGCCGAACGCGCGGCCCTGCGTCGCCTGCTGGCCGCCTTCGCCCTGCACGGCCAGGCACGGCGTACGGCCCGTCGCCGCCCGGCGAGGCGCGGTGCCGTGGATCCGCGCCGGACCGTGCGGGAGCTGTTGCGGCAGGGTGGGGAACCGGCCCGCCTCCGGCACCGTGCACGGGCCGAGCGGCCCCGCCGGGTCGTGCTGCTCGTGGACGTCAGCGGCTCGATGGCGCCGTACGCCGACGCGCTGCTGCGCTTCGCCCACGCGGCGGCCCATGGCGCCCGCGGTACCCGCACCGACGTGTTCACGATCGCCACCCGGCTGACCCGCGTCACCCGCGAGCTCTCGCACCGCGACCCGAACCTGGCGATGGCCGCCCTGGCCGCCGCCGTGCCGGACTGGCGCGGGGGTACCCGGCTCGGTGAGCTGCTGCGGGAGTTCCTCAACCGCTGGGGGCAGCGGGGCACGGCACGCGGGGCGGTCGTGGTGGTGCTGTCGGACGGCTGGGAGCGTGGCGATCCGGAGCTGCTCGCGGCGCAGATGCGACGCTTGCAGCGGCTGGCGCACCGGGTGATCTGGGCCAATCCGCGCAAGGCGCGTCCCGGTTACGCGCCCCTGGCCGCCGGGATGGCGGCCGCTCTGCCGAGCGTGGACGCGTTCGTCGAGGGGCACAGCCTGGCCGCGCTGGAGCGTCTGGCGGCGGTGGTGAAAGGAGCCGACGATGCGTGACATCCTCCCGGTGCTGAACGGCTGGTACACGGCAGGGGTGCCGTTCGGACTGGCCACGGTGGTCTCGACGAGCCGCAGCGCGCCGCGCGATCCGGGCGCGGCCATGGCCGTGGGCCCGGACGACGAGGTCGTCGGCAGTGTGTCCGGCGGCTGTGTCGAGGGGGCCGTGTTCGAGCTGGCCCAGGAGGTCGTGGCGAGCGGCGAGGCCCGCCTGGAGACCTTCGGGTACAGCGACGAGGACGCGTTCGCGGTGGGCCTCACCTGCGGCGGGGAGCTCACGCTTCTCGTACGTCCCGTGTCCGCCGCCCTCGATCCCGCGTTCGGCGAGATCGCGGAGTCGGTCGTGGCGGCCCGCCCGGTGACCGTGGCGACGGTGACCGACGGCCCGGCACCCCGCGGTGCCACGCTCGCCGTGTGGCCGGACCGGGTCGCGGGCACCCTCGGCACCACCGGCCTCGACGTGGCGGTCACCGCCGACGCGCGCGGCGAACTCGCCCTGGGCGCGACGGGGTTGAGGCACTACGGCCCGCACGGTGAGCGGCGCGAGGACGCAGTCACCGTCTTCCTGCACTCCTTCGCCCCGCCGCCCCGCATGCTGGTCTTCGGCGCGATCGACTACGCGGCCGCGGTCGCCCGGATCGGCGCCTTCCTGGGCTACCGGGTCACGGTCTGCGACGCCCGCCCGGTCTTTGCCACGCCGAAGCGCTTCCCGGAGGGCGTGGAGGTCGTCGTGGACTGGCCGCACCGCTACCTCGGCGGCACCGACACCGACGAACGCACCGTGATCTGCGTCCTGACCCACGACCCGAAGTTCGACGTGCCCCTGCTGGAGGAGGCGCTGCGCCGGCCTGCGGCGTACATCGGGGCGATGGGCAGCCGGCGCACCCACGACGACCGGATGAAGCGGCTGACCGAATCGGGGCTGACCGAGGCCGAGTTGTCCCGGCTGCGCTCCCCGGTCGGCCTCGACCTCGGTGCCCGTACACCGGAGGAGGTCGCCGTGTCCGTGGCCGCCGAGATCGTCGCGCTGCGCTGGGGCGGCAGCGGTGCCCCGCTGACGGCGACGGCGGGGGCGATCCATCCGTCTTCGTGAAGCCTGCCTGGAGGAAGTCATGGAACTGCACCACGAGTTCACCGTGCCGGTCCCGGTCGACGAGGCCTGGCGTGCGCTCCTCGACATCGAGCGGGTCGCGCCCTGCATGCCCGGGGCGAGCGTCGAGGACTACGACGGCAAGACCGTGACCGGCTCCGTGAAGGTCAAGGTCGGACCGATCACCGTGACGTACCGGGGAACCGCCGTCTTCGAGGAGCAGGACGAGTCCGCGCACCGCATGGTGCTGATCGCCGGCGGCCGGGAGACCCGCGGCCAGGGCACCGCACGGGCCACGGTGACCGGCACGCTCACCGGGCAGGACGGCGGTACGGCCGTGTCGGTGCGGACGGATCTGGCGGTGACCGGGCGGCCGGCGCAGTTCGGGCGAGGTGTGATGGCGGAGGTCGGCGACCGGCTGGTCGGCCAGTTCGCCCGGTGTCTGGCGGAGCGGCTGGGCGGGCCGGAGAGGGTTCCGGGCCCGGTGGGCGAGCCGGAGACGGCTCCGGAGCCGGTCCGCCCCGCCCAGGAGCCCGACGACGAGCCGCTCGACCTGCTGCGTGCGATCGGCGTACCGGTCGCCAAGCGGGCCGCGGCGGCACTGGTGGCGGCTGCCGTCGCGGTGATCGCGACCATCCGGATACGGCGAATGTGGAATCGACGGGTGTGAGCCGCCCTCGAAGGGGTAGGCGACGAACAACGGGAGAGGGCGTCCGAAACCCTCGCCCCACCTCCGATCGGGAAGGAGGTCCGTGAGAACGCACACTCGCAGCGTCCGGGCCGCTCCCCTGCATTCGGAGCGGCCCGGACCTTCATGAGTGCCGGTGTATCAGGCGGCACTGACAGCCCCGGGTGCCTGTGAGTCCTACGGCGAAACGATCCGCGGCGGCAGGCGGTGCAGCGTGACGTCCGTGAGGCGGCCGTCGGCCACGGTCGCCGTCATGTAGGTGCAGTGGGGCTGGCGGCGGCGGTCGGTCGGCGAGCCGGGGTTGAGCAGTCGCAGTCCGCCGGGGGCGGTGGTGTCCCAGGGGATGTGGCTGTGGCCGAAGACCAGGACGTCGGCGTCGGGGTAGCGGGCGGCGCAGCGGGCCTCGCGGCCCTGGGCGGCGCCGGTCTCGTGGACGACGGCGAAGCGCAGGCCGCCGAGGTCGGCGTACGCCACCTCGGGCAGCCGTGCGCGCAGTTCGGGTCCGTCGTTGTTGCCGTAGACCCCGACGAGCCGTGCACTGCGGCTCTCCAGCAGGTCGAGGGTGGCGGTGTCCACCCAGTCGCCGGCGTGGAAGACGACGTCGGCGCGCGGGAGCTCGGCAAGCAGCGGGGACGGAAGCTGCTTGGCGCGCTTGGGCAGGTGGGTGTCGGACGTCAGCAGCAGGCGCACAGGATCACCCTAGAGGAGCTTGCGGCCCCGCCGTCCGTCAGCCGGCGTCCACGCTGTGCCCCTCCGCACACGTTCTTCAGCAGGACCGTTCCACCGGGGCCTTCCGCGCCCCTCACCTGCTGTGGTCCGGCGTCTCGGTTGGGCGGCCGACTCCTTGATCCACCCGCCGCGACGGTCTGTGACTTTTCACTCACTCAGCGGAGTTAACATCGCGCCACAAAGCGTCGATCCGTGACGCAAGCCACAAACCACCCAAGGAGTCCGGACACCGATGCCGGTCAAGGTCAGCGTCGTCATCCCCGTCTACAACCCGGGGAACCACATCGAGGACTGCATCGCCTCGCTGCGCAGGCAGTCCCTGCCCCCGGAGGAGTTCGAGGCGATCTTCGTCGACGACGGTTCGACCGACGACACGCCGGCCCGGCTCGACGCGCTGGCCGCCGAGGTCGCCAACGTGACGGTCATCCACCAGGACGCCTCGGGCTGGTCGGGCAAGCCCCGCAACGTCGGAATGGCCGCCTCCCAGGGCGAGTTCGTCATGTTCGTCGACAACGACGACTACCTCGGCGACGAGGCCCTGGAGCGCATGTACGACTACGCGGTCGCCAACGGCGCCGACGTGGTGGTGGGCAAGATGGCCGGCAAGGGGCGAGGTGTGCCGGTGGAGCTGTTCCGCCGCAACCACCCCCGTGCCACCGTCGACAACGCCCCGCTGATCGACAGCCTGACACCGCACAAGATGTTCCGGCGGGCCTTCCTGGACCGGATCGGCCTGCGCTTCCCCGAGGGCAGGCGCCGGCTGGAGGACCACGTCTTCGTCACGGAGGCGTATCTGCGCGCGGACAACGTCTCCGTGCTCAGCGACTACGTCTGCTACTACCACCTCAAGCGCGACGACGGGACCAACGCGGGCTTCCAGCGCTTCGACCCGGTGGGCTACTTCCAGAACCTGCGTGAGGCGCTCGACGTCGTCGAGAAGTACACCGAGCCGGGGCCGACCCGCGACCGGTTGTTCCGTCGCTGGCTGCGCAACGAGATGGTCGAGCGGATGCGCGGCAGGCGGCTGCTCGCCGCGCCCGAGGACTACCGCAAGGAGCTCTTCACCGAGATCCGCGGGGTGGTCCTCGAGCGCTTCGGGCCCGGTGTCGCGGCCGGCCTCCAGCCCACCCAGCAGGTCGTCGCCGCCCTGATCGCCGACGGCCGGCTGGACGACCTGGTCGCGTTCGCCGAGTGGGAGGCCTCCATCGCCTCGCGAGCCGAGCCGGACGGCGTCGAGTGGGACGGCGGTGTGCTGCGGGTCGGCCTGTCCGCCGAACTCGCCTCCCGCGGTACGCCGATGACCTTCCCCGCCGAGGGCAGCGCCGCCCCGCTCACCGAGCCGCCGGCCTCCGTCGAGGAAGCCGTGGACTGGGTCGGCGCCCAAAGCGTGGCCGGCTTCCAGCGCGCCACGGTCGATCTGCTGCTGCGGGAGCGCGCCAGCTCCGCCCAGTACTTCCAGCCGGTGGAGTTCTCCCGGGAGACCGTCCCGGGTGAGGACGGCCGGGTGCGGCTGGTGCTGCGGGGCACGGCAGCCCTGGACCCGGCCACCGCGGCCGACGGCAGCCCGCTCGGCGCCGGGCTGTGGGACGTGTTCGTCCGCGTCAAGCTCTCCGGCTGGACCAAGGAGTCCCGGCTGGGCCCGGTCCCCCTCAAGGGGCGTACCGCCGCGGACGCCGGTGTGGCGGGCGGCCGGGTCGTACTGCCGTACTGGACCACGAAGGAGGGCACCCTCGCCCTGGATGTGGACACCGCGAGCAAGCGCCTGAACCTCGGCCGGGTCACGTGCGGCGAGGTGACGATCACCGGTGACCGTGTCGAGGTGCCGGTACCGTTCCACGTGCCCTGTGACACGCCGCTGCTGCTCGAGCTCACCCGTGGTTCCGGCGCCGCGCCCGCGAAGGTGCCCGGCACCCTGCGTCCCCGGGGCTCCGCGGCCCTCCTGGAGGCTGACTTGCCGGTCGCCGACCTGGCCGGAGGGCCCTGGCGGGTCGCGCTGAGCCCGGCGCCCGACGCGCCGGAGCCCCGCTTCCATCCGCTGCCGTTCGCGCTGCGGGTGAAGGCGGGCAGGGTTCAGGTCGTGACCGTGCGCCCGCCCCGGCCCACTGCCGGGAAGCGACTGGTCCGCAGGGCGCGGCGGCTGGCCGGGAGGCTGGTCGCCAGGCTCCGGGCACGCGGCAGGTAGAAACAGATCCGGGGAGGACGCCGACGCGTCCTCCCCGGATCACCGCCAGTCGCTCAGCCGGCGTCGCTGAGCTGCTTCAGGCTGGTGCGCAGGCGCTCCCAGCTGCGGTCACGCCTGCTGCCGCGGTTGCGGGCGTTCACCAGGGGCTTCCAGAAGGCCGCGTCGATCAGCGTCTCCGGCTGGATCGCCACGGTCCGCTCCAGGACCGTCTCCGGCACCTTCTGCGGGTCGGGGACCACGTACTCCGCGATGATCTCGTCGTACTTGTCCTTGAGCACCGTGTTGCTCGGGTCCGCGCCGAAGACCACGAGCTGGCCGGTGGGCTCGGTGTCGACGAGGACCGTCTCCAGGTCGGGCCGGTAGCGGTTGAGAACCTCGATCATCTTGTAGACGTCACCGGTCCAGGCGTTGGTGTGCCGGTCGCGGGCCGCCTCGTCCACGTTGCGCGGCAGCATGTCGTCGAAGACGATCACGCTGGCCCAGTCCGAGTGCTTCTCGACGTTGATGAAGTCGCGGAGCGCGTACTCGAACAGGTGCATGCCGTCGATGAACGACAGGTCGAGCGTGACGTCCTGCCAGTAGCCGAACGGGCTGCGGTTGCGCACGATGTTGCGCAGCGGGTGACGGCCGCCCTTCAGGTGCTGCAGCGGGTTGTCGCGCGCGAAGAAGTCGTCGCTGGTGGCCTTGGCCAGATGGACGTCGCAGCGGATCTCGGAGACCACCTTGAACGCCGGGTCGATCGCGATGCTCGGTACCCGGGAGAACGTCAGGCTGCGGCCGTCGTTGACGCCGATCTCCAGGTAGTTGCGGTTCGCGCTGGCTTTGTGGAGCCCCCGCAGGAACTCGTGACGTTTCACTGGGAAATCTCCTTGCGGATGTGTGGCAGTGCTTCATGCAGGGCGGACCGCCGGTCCCGGCGCAAGGCCGGCGCGGGCCCCCGTCCACCAGTCGTGCCCCGAGGGCGACGATGGTGGGGCGTGGTGCGGGCCCGTCGAGGGCCACGCTGCTGGTGGGGTCGGCCCGGCAGGGGCCGACCGAGGTGCCGGAACGGGAACGCGGTGCTCAACTCGCCCGAGCGGACGTGATCGGCGGCGAGGAGCCTCATGAATGGATCTGCACCTTGCTGTGGTCCCCGAGGGAGGTGTCCCGCAGCTCGATGGGGAACTCCACCTCGGTGTCCACGATCCGGCAGTTCTCCGCGACGGAGGTGACGGGGCCGACGGAGGAGTCGTTGACCGCCGACATGTCGACGTCGTCGACGAAGTCGTGGTCGCCGAGCCAGCGCCCCGCGTCGGCGATGGATTCGAGGCCGTGGAACAGGACGGCCTTGTCGGCGACGGGCACCAGTTGTACGGCCGAGGTGTGCGTGATCGGCCGTAACCGTGTACCGGCCCCGCCGGACAGCACGAGAGCCTTCATTTGCGTCACCCTAGCCCGAATCCGGAGGAACCGGTCCAGGCCGAGGGCTGACTCGGGAGTGCGGCGTGGACGCTCAGTCCTCGCCGCGGAAGATGTTGCCCTCCCCGGTGCTCGCCGTGGTGGTCGCGCCCCGGTCCTCGATCGCGGGCAGGCAGGTCCGCAGGTCTCCCTTGCCGTGCAGGCGGCGGGTCCTGGACCAGCCCGTCTCGGGCCGGCGTGCGACGGGTTTCTCAACGGTCTGCGAGATCACGGCGGTTCACCGTCCTTCCATGCTGCCCCTCCGGGTCCCCCGGGAGGCTCGGGACAAACGGGCCGGGAGACCCGTCAGCCCCTCGCCGCCGCACACACATTCGCCGGGGATCGGGCGCACCGGAACTTGACGGCCGGGCCGAACCGGCCTGCCCGGCTCAGGTGTTGGGCCGAGCGACGCTGATGTCGCCGAGGGCCGATCCCGGATCGCGTTCCATGGCCGCGTCGCCGAGGGCGACGATGCCGATGGGGTGGCCGTGGTCGACGACCGGGATCCGGCGCACGGCGTGTTCGCGCATGAGCTCGATGGCGTGGTCCAGGTCGTCCTCGGGCGTGACGGTCACCAGATCGTCACTGCACGCGCCGGCCACGGTGGTCTGCTCCGGATCGCCGCCGCCGGCGAGCGAGCGCACCACGAGGTCACGGTCGGTGACCAGACCGCGCAGTTCGTCGCCGTCGGTGACCAGGACGGCGCCGAGGTCCTGGTCGCGCATGATCCTGGCGACGGCTGTCACGGAGGTCTGCGGTTCCACGGTGACCGGGGCGCTGGTCATGATGTCGCTGACGTGCTGAGTCATGACGTACCTCTCTTCTGCGGGTGGTGCGCTCCGGGTACCCCTCCTCAGGCGTCCAGTGCGATTTCGCTCCACACCTGCTTGCCGCCGCTGACGGGGACGCTCCCCCAGGCCGCCGACACGGCCTCCACGAGGAGGATGCCGCGGCCGCCGGTGGCCTCCCAGCCGATGTTGGTGGGCTTGACGGGGGTGCGGGGCGAGGCGTCGGCGACGGAGACGCGCAGCCGGCGGCCGACGAGGGTGAGGGCGAGGCGGACCTGGCCGCCGGTGTGCACGAGGGCGTTGGTGACGAGCTCGGAGACGACGAGCAGGGCGGTGTCCATCGCGTCCTCCGGGACGCCCCAGACGCGCAGCGTGCGCCGGGTGAAGCGGCGGGCGTGCCGGGCGGCCTCGGGGACCCGCCAGACGGTCCAGCTCTCCCGGAGCGGATGGGTGGCCATGCCGTCGTAGCGCAGCAGGAGCAGGGCGACGTCGTCGCTGCGGCGGGCGCCTCCGAGCAGGGCGTCGGCGACGAGGCCGAGGTGGTCGGGGTCGGAGACGGCCAGCCCGTGGGCGAGGCGGTTCATGCCCTCGTCGATGTCGGCCTCGGTGGATTCGACCAGGCCGTCGGTGGTCAGGGCGATCAGGGTGCCGGGCCGCAGCCGCAGCGGGGTCATCGGGAAGTCGGCCTGGGCCACCACGCCGAGCGGGGGGCCGCCGTCCGCCTCGGCGATCTCCGTGGTGCCGTCGGGGTGGCGCAGCACCGGCGGCAGATGTCCGGCGCGCACGCACCAGGCGGTGCCCTCCTCCAGGTCGAGGTCCAGATAGACGCAGGTGACGAAGAGGTCGGTCTCCAGGTCCATCAGGAGGCGGTTGGCGCGGGCGACGACGACGTCCGGGGAGTGACCCTCGACGGCGTAGGCGCGCAGGGCGGTGCGCATCTGGCCCATGAGGGTCGCGGCGGCGGCGCTGTGGCCCTGGACATCCCCGATGACCAGGGCGACGTGGTTGTCGAGCAGCGGGATCACGTCGTACCAGTCGCCGCCCAGCTCCAGGCCCGCGGTGCTGGGCAGATAGCGGGCGACGGCGATCGCGCCGGGCAGTTTGGGCAGGCGGCGGGGCAGCAGCTGGCGCTGGAGCATGCCGACGAGTTCGTGCTCGGCGTCGAGGGCGTGGGCGCGCATCAGGGCCTGTCCGGCGAGGCCTGCGGAGGCCGTGAGCAGGGCGCGTTCGTCGGGGCCGAAGTGGTGCGGGGTGTCCCAGCCGATGAGGCAGGCCCCGGCCATGCGGCCCGCGGCGGGCAGCGGAAGGACCGCGAGGCCGCCGGGGCCGACGTCGGCGAGGGCGGGTTCGAGGACGGTGCCGGCGGGCCAGATCTGGGCGCGGCCCTCACGCAGGGCCGTGGCCAGGGTGGGCATGGCCCGCACCGGCGCCTCGGGCCACTCGCTGCGCCACTCCAGGCGCCACAGCTCGGGCCAGGACTCCGGTTCGGGCGGGTCGAGAACGGTGACGACGAGCCGGTCGTTCTCCAGCTCGGCGAGGGCGATCCGGTCGGCCCTCAGCGGGGCGCGGAGGGCGGAGACGACGGCCTGGCTGACGTCGCGGACGGTGCCGGCCATGGAGAGGGCGGCGGCCAGGCGTTGCACGCGGGACACGTCGGTGACGTCGGAGCGCAGGGTGGAGGCGTCGGCGACGGTGCCCACGAGCTGGGAGGGACTGCCCTCGCCGCCGGGCAGCATGCGGCCGCGCAGCCTGAGCCACTTGGGTGGCCCCGACAGCTGGAGGATGCGGAACTCCAGCTCACGGTCGCCGATGGACATGTGGCCGGCCTCGAACAGCGACATCAGCGAGGGCAGGTCCTCGGGGACGGTCAGGCCGAGCAGGGTCTCGACCTTGCCGTCGAAGGCGGCCCGGCTCATGCCGAACAGCTCCAGGATCCCGTCGCCGACCTCGATGCGGCCGGTGTCCATGGCGAGGCTGAAGGCGTTGGGTTGCAGTTCCGCGCCGTCCGTGGCGACCACGGGGGCGGGGCAGACGATCGCGTCGGCGATCAGTTCGAGGGCTTTGCGGTCCTCGTCGTCGAAACCGTGCGGGTCCTCGCTGACGGCGACGAGACAGGCTCGGCCGTCGTCGCCGTGCGCGGGCAGGACGGCCAGGTGGAAGTCGCGCCGGCCCGCCCTGCGGGGCTCCGAGCAGGCGGCGACTCCCTCCGGGCCGAGGAAGACCGGCCGGCCCGAGCGGTGCGCGTCGGCGGGCGGGGAGTCGCCGGAGCTCGGATAGCTGTCGCGCAGCCCGTAGACCGTTCGGGGGACGCCGGCCGACTCGACGAGACCCAGCAGGTCCCCGTCCTCGCCGGGGGTGTACACGGCGGCGAGGGTGGCCCCGGCGAAGACGAGCGCCTGTTCGAGGACACGGCGCAGCCTTTCGGGCGATCCGGGACCGTCCGTGACCGATGTCAGGGCATTTTCGGCACGCAACGCTCCCGTTCTGCGTCCCGCAGCGCCCTCACTCACCACTTCGCCATTACAGCGCTTATACGGCACGTGCGCAGCCCCTGTGAGCGTTCCGTGGAGCCTCTGCGCGCAGACGCGCTCGAAACCCTTCGAACACTTCTTGACGCATGCGTTCCGCACGGTGATCTCGTGACAGCCGTGACTGTCCGTGGCCACCGCCCCGCTGGAAGGCTCGTCGGCGGGCCACGGAAGGGGACGCATGGACAAGCGGTACGAGGTGTACGCGCTCGCCGACAGGCACTTCTACGAGACGCCCGACCGGATCTCGGCCGGCGAGGCGCCCCTCTACGAGACGGCGCGCCGCGCGGTGCCGGACGGCTGGGACGCGGCACGCATCGGCGACTGGCTGACGCTCACGCCGCTCGGCCCGGACGGGAAGCCGGTGCCGGGCCCGTCCCAGGGCTGGAAGATCCACGCCTCGGCCACCCGGGCGGACGCGGAACAGATCGCCGCGATCGTGTGGGACTACTGCGTGCCCCGGCGCATCTCGTTCAAGTTCGTGCCGGGTCCGCATCTGCTGCACCTGCGCAACACCAAGTACGCGGCCCGCGACACCAGTGGCAAGTTCGTCACCGTCTACCCCTCCGACGAGAAGCAGCTGCACGACGTGCTGCGGGAGCTGGGCGAGCTCCTGGAGGGCTTCGAGGGGCCGTACATCCTCACCGATCTGCGCTGGTCCGAGGGCCCGCTGTACGTCCGCTACGGCGCGTTCGCGCGCACCTTCGTCGTCGACGACCGGGGCTCGCTGGTGCCGGCGGTACGGGACGGCGAGGGCAAGCTGGTGCCGGATCGCCGGGCGCCGTCCTTCCAGGTGCCCGAGTGGGTGACGCTGCCCGCCTTCCTGGAGCCCCACCTGGAGGCGCGCAACACCACCACGGTCGGCGAGCTGCCGTATCGCATCGAGAAGGCTCTGCACTTCTCCAACGGCGGCGGGGTCTACACGGGCACCGACACCCGCAACGGGCGCAAGGTCGTCCTCAAGGAGGGCCGGCCGCACGCGGGCCTGGCCGCCGACGGGGCGGACGCGATCGCCCGGCTGGAGCGGGAGAAGGCCGCCCTGGAGCAGGTCGCGGGGACCGGCGTGGTGCCCGAGGTGCGGGACTGGTTCGCGCTCGGCGACCACCGCTTCCTGGTCATGGACTTCCTGGAGGGGCGCCCGCTGAACTCGTTCTTCGCCGAGCGGCATCCGCTGCTCACCCCGGACCCCGATCCGCGGGCCGTGGCCGACTACACGGCGTGGGCGGTGCGGATCCACGGGGCGGTGGAACGGGCGGTGGAGGCGGTGCACGCGCGCGGGATCGTCTTCAACGACCTGCACGTCTTCAACATCATGGTCGGCCCCGACGAGGAGTCGGTCTCCCTGCTCGACTTCGAGGCGGCGGCGCCGGTCGAGGAGAACGGCCGCCAGGTGGTCGCCCACCCCGGCTTCTTCGCCCCGCCGGACCGCACGGGCATCGACGTCGACCGCTACGCCCTGGCCTGTCTCAGGCTCGCCCTGTTCCTGCCGGTGACCACGCTGTTCGTGGTCGACCGGGGCAAGGCGGCCCATCTGGCCGAGGTGATCCTGCGTCAGTTCCCGGACGTACCGAAGGAGTTCCTCGACGAGGCGGTCGCGGAGATCACCCGGGACACCGCCACGCGGGGCCCGGGGGACATCGGCGGCGAGCGTGCGGCCGTCCACGCCGGGATCGCGCCGTCCTTCGTCGAGCCGGGCGACTGGCCCTACAGCCGTGACTCCATGGTGAAGGCGCTCCTCGCCTCGGCCACTCCGGAGCGCGAGGACCGGCTTTTCCCCGGTGACATCACGCAGTTCAACGACGGCGGCGGCCTCGGGCTCGCACACGGCACGGCCGGGGTCCTGTACGCCCTGGGCGCGGTCGGCGCCCAGCGGTACGAGGAGGGCGAGCGCTGGCTCCTGGCCCGCACCGCGCCACCGCCGACGGGCACACCGCTCGGGCTCTGCGACGGTCTCGCGGGCATCGCCCACGTCCTGGACCGGCTCGGCCACCGGCAGCGTGCCCTCGACCTGGTCGAGCGCGTCCTCGCGGAACGCTGGCAGAACCTGTCCTCCGACCTGCACGGCGGCCTCGCCGGTCTCGGTCTGGTTCTCGGTGAACTGGCCGGCACCACAGGTGAGTCGGAGCTGCGGGAGCGGGCCGCCGAGGCCGCCGACATCCTCGTACGACGACTCGCGCAGCCCCTCGCCGACACTGCCAAGCGGCGCCGGGCCGGGCTGCTGCGGGGATGGACCGGGCCCGCGCTCTTCCTTCTGCGGCAGTACGAACGCACCGGTGAGCCGCTGCTGCTGAGGGCGGCGGAGGTGGCGCTGCGGCGGGACCTGGAGTGCTGCGTGACGCACCCGAGGGGCTCGCTGGAGGTCGACGAGGGCTGGCGGACCCTGCCCTACCTCGGTGAGGGAAGCGCCGGCATCGGGATGGTCCTGGACGACTACCTCGCCCTGGGCGCCGACACCGAGGGGGAGTTCGAGCGGGCGCGCGCCGGGGTCCTGACCGCCGCCACCAGCCGCTTCTACGTACAGCCCGGTCTCTTCCAGGGCCGCGCCGGGATGATCCTGCACCTGGCGCGCACGGACACCCCCGGCGCGACCCGCGAGCGGCTCGCCGAACAGATCGACGGGCTCGGCTGGTTCTCGATGGACTACCAGGGCCAACTGGCCTTCCCCGGTCACCAGATGATGCGCCTGTCGATGGACCTGGGCACCGGAACGGCAGGGTGCCTGCTCGCGCTCGGCGCGGCCCACACGGCCCCCGGCGATCCGGTCACCGCGCACCTGCCGTTCCTGCCGCCACTCCGGCGGCCCCCCATACGCGGTTCCGCGACCTGACGGAGCCGTGACCCAACCCCGTCCCCACGGGTGGACGACACCGAAGAAAGGAAACCGAGATGGCACTTCTCGACCTGCAGACGATGGAGTCCGACGAGCACACCGGCGGCGGCAACAGCACCCTGAGCCTGCTGTCCTGCGTCAGCGCGGCGAGCGTCACGCTCTGTCTCTGACAGGCATCGTGCGCCCATGACTCCGGGCGGTCCACTCCCGCGAGGGAGGGGCCGCCCGGGGTTCTGCACAGCTCCGGAAGGCGCCGTATGACGACTCGCACCTCGCCGCCCGCCACGCACGGCCTCCTGGGTCCGGCCCCCGCCCGTTGTCTGGTCCTGTGCCTGGTGAGCACGGCCGCCACCGGCGCCGGACTGCTGCTGCCGGCCGCGCTCGGCCGCACCCTGGACCTGCTGCTGGCGCAGGCGCCGGCGGCCCGCTGGGTGCTGTACTGCGCCGCGCTGGTCCTCCTCATCGCCCTGCTCGACGCGGCGGAGACCGTTCTCGGCGGCACCGTCGACGCCCGCACCACCGCCTGGCTGCGCCGCCGCCTCACCGGACACGTCCTGGCCGTCGGCCCGCGCGCCACCGCCCGTTTCGGGCCCGGTGACCTCGTCGCCCGCCTCGTCGGCAACGCCGCGCAGGCCGGCACGGCACCGACCGCCCGCGCGGCACTGCTCGCCGCGCTCGCCGGACCGGTCGGCGCCGTGGTGGCCCTCGGCCTCGTCTCCCCCTGGCTCGCGGCCGTGTTCCTGGCCGGAGCGCCGGTGCTCGCCCTGCTGCTGCGCGCCTTCGCGCGCGACACCCGGGAATGCGTGACGCGCTACCAGGAGGTGCAGGGCCGGATCGCGCAGGCGCTCTCGGAGGCCGTCGGCGGACACCGCACCATCCGGGCCGCGGGCACGGAGGACCGGGAGACGGCCCGCGTTCTGCGCCCGCTGCCCGAGCTGTCCGAGGCCGGTCACCGCATGTGGCAGGTGCAGGGCCGGGCCTCGGGCCAGTCCGTCGCCGTGGCCCCGCTGCTGCAGCTCGGTGTCGTCGCCGTGGCCGGAGTGCTGCTCGCCCGGCACCGGGTCACGGTGGGCGAGGTCCTCGCCGCCTCCCGGTACGCGGTCCTCGCCACCGGGATCGGCGTGCTGGTGGGACAACTCGCCGGCCTGGCCAGGGCCCGGGCCGCGGCGGGACGGCTGGACGAGGTCCTGGCGGAGTCCCCCGTCGGACACGGCGAGCGCCGGCTGCCGCCCGGTCCGGGGCGGCTGGAACTGCGCGGCGTCACCGCCCTGCGCGGCGGACGTGCCGTGCTCGACGGGGTCGACCTCGTCGTACCGGGCGGGACGACGCTCGCGGTGGTGGGCCGGTCGGGGGCGGGCAAGTCACTGCTCGCCGCGGTCGCCGGGCGGCTCGCCGAACCGGACGCCGGGGAGGTGCTGCTCGACGGGGTGCCGCTGCGCGAGCTCACCCACGACGAACTGCGCCGTGCGATCGGGTACGCCTTCGAGCGCCCCGCTCTGCTGGGCGGCACCGTCGAGGAGGAGATCGGCCTCGCCCTCGGCTCCCCCTCCCCCGCCCGTGTCCGGGAGGCCGCCCGTACGGCCCACGCGGACGACTTCGTGCGCCGGCTGCCCGACGGTTACGACACCCTCGTCGCCGACGCCCCACGCTCCGGCGGGGAGTCCCAACGGCTCGGTCTCGCCCGGGCGTTCGCGCACGGCGGCCGCCTGCTCATCCTCGACGACGCCCTCTCCAGCCTCGACACGGTGACGGAGGCCCGCATCGCCGAGGCCCTGGTGAACGGCGGGGCCGGCGGCACCCGCCTGCTCGTCGCCCACCGCACCGCGACGGCGGCCCGCGCGGATGCGGTGGCCTGGCTGGACGGGGGGCGGGTGCGGGCGGTGGGGCCGCACGAGGAGCTGTGGCGGGCGGCGGAGTACCGGGCGGTGTTCGGGAGCGGGCCGGAGGGGGCGGACAGCTGGGACGGGGGGCCGTCATGAGCCAGGGCACCGTGACCGACGGGATCTACGCGCGCGGTCTCCGGTTCCTGGGGGCCCGGTGGCGGGTTCTCGTCCGGCTCGGTGGCTGGTCCGTGCTGGAGACCGGGCAGACCTTCCTCACCGGGTACGCGCCCGCACGTGCCCTGGACGAGGGGTTTCTGGCCGGGCGGCCCGGCGTCGGACTCGCGTGGCTCGGGGTGGCCGGGATCGGGGTGCTCGTGGGCGCCTGGGGGACGGTACGGGTGTACGCCGCCGTCGCCGCGTTGGTCGAGCCGCTCCGGGACGTCCTGGTCGGGCGGGTGGTCGAGCGCGGGGTGCGGGAGGCGGACGCGGGGGCGCTGTCCGGGCTGACCCAGCAGGTGGAGATCGCGCGGGACACGTTCGCCGGGCTGGTCATGGTGTCGCGTTCGTTCGTGTTCACGGCCGTCGGCGCCGTCGCCGGACTGGCCTCGCTCGACCCGCTGCTCCTGCTGGTCGTGGTGCCGCCGCTCGTCGCGGGCCTCGGCCTGTTCGCGGCCACGCTGGGTCCGCTGGCCCGCCGTCAGGAGGAGTTCCTCGTCGCCGACGAGGCGCTGGCCGAGGGTCTCGGCAGGGTCTGCCCGGGGCTGCGGGACATCACGGCGGCCGGTGCGGAGGACCGGGTCGCCGCCGACACGGGCCGACTTGTCGACACCGAGCAGCGGGCCGCGTACTCCCTCGCCCGCTGGTCCGTCCTGCGCGTGGTCTCCCTGGCCCTCGGCGGCCAGCTCCCGATCGTCCTCCTCCTCGCCTGCGCGCCCTGGCTCCTGGCCCGGGGCGTCACCACGGGCGCCCTGGTCGGCGCCCTCGCCTACGTCACCCAGTCGCTGCTCCCCGCCCTGCGCAACCTGGTCCACGGGCTGGGGACGAGCGGCTCCCGGCTGGTGGTGGTCCTGCGGCGACTGGTCCGGGAGCCCGCAGCCGAACCGGGCGCCGAGCAGTCGGTCGTGCGGACGGGGTCACACGGCGCGAATCCGCTGCCCGGGAGGCGTCCCGTGGCCCACGACCTCGCTGTGGCCGCGGGCGCTCCCGCGGAGTCGGACGCGCGCGACGACGACCTCACCGAGGCGAGGCCCGCCGACCGGCACGCCGAGCCGGGCCACCGCCTCGCCCCGCACGCCGGGGCACGGGCGGCGGACCACGAGTGCGACAGCAGCCCCACCGAGGCCGCCACCGCACACACCCCCGCACGCGAGGCACCGCACGACCCCGGCACCAGCCCCACCAAAGCCGACACCCCGCACAGCACCGCACCGCACACGACAGACCGCAACTCCACGCGCGCCGCCGTCCTCTCCCTCGCCTCCGTCTCCTTCGCCTACGGCCCCGCCGCCACCCCCGTCGTCGACCGACTCGACCTCGACCTCCCACCCGGCGCCCATCTGGCCGTCGTAGGCCCCAGCGGGATCGGGAAGTCCACGCTCACGGCCCTGATCGCAGGGCTCCTCCACCCCACGGGCGGCAGAATCCGGCTCTGCGGGCTCCCCGTCCCCTCCCCCGACGCGGCCGCGCTGCGCGTGCTCATTCCGCAGGAGGCCTACGTCCACACCGGCACCCTCGCCGAGAACCTCGGGCATCTGCGGCCGGACCCGGTGCCCGAGCCGGAGCTGCTCGCGGCTGCCGAGGCGGTCGGTCTCACCCCGCTGCTCGAAGCCCTCGGCGGATCCCGGGCGACCGTCGACCCGGCCGCACTCTCCGCCGGTGAGCGGCAACTCGTCGCGCTGACCCGGGCGTATCTGTCGTACGCCCCCCTCGTCCTGCTCGACGAGGCCACCTGCCACCTCGACCCGCAGGCCGAGGAACGCGCCGAGCGGGCCTTCGCGAGCCGGCCGGGCACCACGCTGGTCGTCGTCGCCCACCGGATCAGCTCCGCCCGCCGCGCCGGGCGCGTGCTGCTGATGGACGGCCCGCGCACGGCGTACGGCACCCACGAGGAGCTGGTGCGCGACTCGCGGGCGTACCGCGAACTGGTGGGCGGCTGGACGGCCGTGGTCCCGAAGCGGTCAGAGCCAGCCCTGTCCCTGGGAGATCCGGATCGCGTCGATGCGGTTGCGGGCCCCGGTCTTTCGGGTGATCGCGGCCATGTAGTTGCGCACGGTCCCGTGGGACAGGCACAGGCTTCCCGCGATCTCCGCGATGGAGGCCCCCTCGGCCGCGAGGGATAACACGCTCAGCTCCCGTCTGGTCAGCGGCATCTCGGCGGCCTGGAGGAAGCCGAAGCCCAGCGAGTCGTCGACGAAACGTTTCCCTTCGGCGACCCTCCGGATCCCGCGCGCGAGCCGCTCCGGTGCCGCCCCCTCCTTGTCGACGTACCCGAGCGCTCCCGCCTCGACGGCCCGCTTCAGCAGTCCCGGCCGGTTGGCGCTGGCCATCACGAGAAGGCGCGGCGGACTCCGGTCCGGCTCGCGCACGGACAACTCCCCCAGCGGCGGGATGCCGTACGCGTCGGAGCAGTCGAGGTCGGCCGCGCAGACGTCGGGACGTACGGCTCGCAGACGGCCGGGCGCGCTGTGCCAAGGGGTGTCGAACACCCCGAGGTCCGGTTCCCGGCTGAGCCACTCCGCCAGGGCCGATCTCACCAGACACGCGTCGTGCACCAGAAGCACCCGGATCACCGCTCGTCCCCCTCGACTCACTGCACTTGTTTCCGTGGCATGAACGCGTGCCCCATTGTTCGGGTCCTGGACCGCCCTCGGGCGCGAAGAACTGGCCATCAAGGTGCGCGGGGGCGCACAGAGGGCGCCCGTGTGCCGTCGCGCGCTTCCACTGTGGGGGCATGGCCCGGGGCCGAGGGGGTACGCGGTCGCTCTCGCCGTCGCGCGGGCACCCGTGTGCCCGCGCAGGGGAACGCTCGCCGTGCGGGACCTGCCGAGAGGGGGCAGATTTGATCCCTGGGGCCCGGCACGCGACAGCGGCCCGCGCCCCTTCCGGGACGCGCCCGTGCGAGGAGGTGGTCGGCGTGTCCGACGGGCATAGGTCCGCCCAGGCGCCGGCGAGCGCACGGACCCGGGTGGGACGGCCGCTGCTGTCCCTCGCCCTGGCGTCGATGATGGACGAGGTGCACGCCCACTCCGGCGCGGTGTATCTCGTGGCCGCCGACGAACCCGTGCTGGAGATGGCGGTGATGGCGGGCCTGCCACGGGCGTTCGCGGCGCCCTGGGAGCGGGTGGGACTGAGCGCGCCGATCCCGGTCGCGGAGGCGGCGCGGGAGCGGCGGCTGGTGTGGGTGGGCGGCGAGCACGAGATGGCGCGCCGCTTTCCGCGGATCGCCGTGGTGCTGCCGTATCCCTTCGCGCTGGCCGCGGTGCCGGTGGCGACCTCGTCCAAGGTGTACGGCGCCGTCTTCGTGACCTGGCCCGGTTCGCACCCCCCGGACCTGTCCGACCGGGAGCGGGAGCACCTGATCGCGGCCTGCGGGCGGCTCGCGGTGCGGCTGGAGCGGGCGGTGGAGGACAACGTGTCACCGCACGCCGAACCGGATCTGCTGGGCGCGGCCCAGGTCGGAAGCCCGGCCGGGACGCTGGGCACGGTGGAGGCGGCGCGGATGGTGGCGAGGCTGCCGTACGGACTGTGTTCGCTCGATCTGCACGGCCGGATCTCCTTCGCCAACGCCGCGGCGGCCGAGCTGATCGGTGTACCGGTCTCCCAGTTGCTGGGCTCGCAGCTGTGGGCGGCGGTGCCCTGGCTCAACGACCCGGTCTACGAGGACCGCTACCGGGCCGCGCTGCTCAGCCAGCACAGCACGTCGTTCGTGGCGCTGCGGCCGCCCGTGGACTGGCTGTCGTTCCGGCTGTACCCGAGCACGAGCGGGCTGAGCGTCCGGGTCAGCCGGGCCCGGGCGGTGACGGACATGAACCGGTCCGGTCCGCAGCCCGGCGACTCGCCGCCCCGGCTGGTCACGATCTCGCAGCTGCTGAGCCTGGCCGGGGCTCTGACCGAGGCGGTGGGCGTGCAGGACGTGGTGCAGCTGGTGGCGGACGAGATCGCCCCCGCGGTGGGGAGCCAGGCACTGGTGGTGCTCGGTTCCCGGGCGGGGCGGCTGCGCGTGCTCGGGCATCGCGGGTATGCGGACGCGCACGTCGTGGAGCGGTTCGACGGGCTGCCGCTGTCGGAACCGACGCCGGGTACGCATGCCCTGACCACCGGGGTGCCGGCGTTCTTCGACTCCCGGGAGCAGTTGGAGCGCCTGTATCCGAGGCGGCACGCCACCCCCGACGGGTTCGAGGCCTGGGCCTATCTGCCGCTGATCGCCTCCGGGCGCCCGGTGGGCACCTGTGTGCTGGCCTACACCGAACGGCATCCCTTCCCCGCGGACGAGCGGGCGGTGCTGACGAGTCTCGGCGGGCTGATCGCGCAGGCCCTGGAGCGGGCCGTCCTGTACGACGCCAAGCACCAGTTGGCGCACGGCCTGCAGGCGGCCCTGCTGCCGCACAGCCTGCCTTCGCTGCCCGGCATCGACGCGGCGGCCCGCTATCTGCCGGCCACGCAGGGCATGGACATCGGCGGCGACTTCTACGACCTGGTGCCGGTGGACGGGATGGCGGCGGCGGTGATCGGGGACGTGCAGGGACACAACGTGACGGCGGCCGGGCTGATGGGGCAGATCCGGACGGCGGTACGGGCGTACACGACCGTCGGCCAGACACCGGCGGAGGTCATGCGCTCGACGAACCGGCTGCTGATCGATCTCGGCGCCGAGCTGTTCGCGAGTTGCCTGTACCTGCGGCTCGATCCGCGGCGGGGTCGGGCCGTCATGGCCCGGGCCGGGCATCCGCCCCCGCTGCTCCGGCGGCCGGACGGCCGGGTGCGGGTGCTGGACCTGGCCGGGGGCCCGCTGCTGGGCATCGACGGCTCGGCCGTCTACCCGACGACGGAGGTGGACCTCGCGCCCGGTTCCGTCCTCGCCCTTTACACCGACGGCCTGATCGAGTCCCCCGGTGTCGACATCGAGGACGCGCTCACCGATCTGGGACGGCAACTCGCCGAGGCCGGTGACCGTCCGCTCGACGAGCTGGCCGACGAACTCGTCCGGCGCAGCGCCGCCGCGAGGGAGCGGATCGACGACGTGGCGTTGCTGTTGCTACGGGCCCGCGACTGACCCGGGCGGAGAGCCGACGGCCCACCCGGTGGAAACACGCCGGTCCGGCCCTCCCGCCGGAGGGCCGGACCGTTGCACCTCCCGGGCCGGAACCGCGGTGTGGCCGGGAGGTGGTCGTGCGGGCCGGCGTCGGCAGCGGAGGGTGGGGGGATGGGCCGCTGCCGACGCGGCCGGTTCACGGTGTGGCTTCGGACCGACGGGTCAGTTGTGCGTCTGGCCCGCGGCATCGCCCGCCGCATCGCCCGCGCCGTTGCCGGTCTCCTCGCCGCCGATCACGTCACCGCCGGCCTCCTCGCCGCCGACTTCCTGACCGGCGCCGACCTCCTCACCGGGGCTCGCGCTCGCGTCGCCACCGGCACCGGCCTCCTCGCCCGCACCGGCCTCTTCGCCCGCACCGGCCCCGGCGTCGCCACCGGCGCCCGCCTCGTCACCGGCGCCGGCACCAGCCTCCTCGCCGCCGGCCTGGTCGTCGCCCGCGCCCGCGCCGCCGGCCGCGTCACCCGCGCCGAGCGTGGCGCCGACCGCCGTCAGGGCGGTGGTCACCGGCTGGAAGAAGGTCTCGCCGCCGACGGTGCAGTCGCCGCTGCCGCCGGAGGTCAGACCGATCGCCGAGCCGTCCTGGGTGAACAGCGAACCGCCGCTGTCGCCGGGTTCGGCGCAGACGTCGGTCTGGATGAGCCCGGTGACGGTGCCCTCCGGGTAGTTGACGGTGGCGTCGAGTCCGAGGACCTGGCCGTCGGCGAGGCCCGTGGTGGAGCCCATCCGGAAGACCTGGGCGCCGACCTCGGCGTCCGCGGCCTGGCTGATCGCGACGGTCTGGCCGCCGCCGACGTTGACCTCGCTGGGTGCCTCGGTCGCCGGGTCGTCGTACTTGACCAGGGCGAAGTCGCCGTCACCGGGGAAGGTGGCCTGGTCGACGGTGGCGATCGGCTGACCGTCCTCGGCGTCCGCCCACTGCTCGGCCGCGACCCCGCAGTGACCTGCGGTCAGGAAGGCGGGGCTGCCGTCGCCCGCGGTGACGTTGAAGCCGAGCGAGCAGCGGGCGCCGCCGCCGAAGATCGCGTCACCGCCGGACACGAAGGTCTTGAAGGTGCCGGCCGACTTCTTGATGGTCGCCATGTCGGAGCCGAGGCTCTTCACGGTCGACTCGATGGTGTTCCACTTGTCGCCGGTGACCGTGCTGTCGGCGGTCACGAGAATCTTGTTGGTGCGCGGGTCGACCGCCCAGGACGTGCCCGGGATGGTCGCCTCCTCCTTCAGGGTCTTCGCGCCGGCCGCCAGCTCGGTGAGGCTGTTGTCGACCTCGCGGACCTTCGCACCGGCCTTCTTCGCCTGCACGACGACGTTGTTGTTGTCACCGGATATGACGTTCACGACGAGCTGCTGGCTGTCGGAGTCGTAGTAGGACCCGGCGAAGGCGTCGCCGAGCAACTCCTCGAGCTGCGAGGCGAGGTCCGAGGCGTCCGTCGCCTTCAGAGTCTTCGGCGCGATGGCCGCCGCGTCATTCGACGAACCGTCCTGGGACGCGTTGGCGTTGGGCAGCAGAATCGCGGCAGCTCCGAGCGCCACCACGGTGCCTGCCGCGAACGCGGCCTTGCGCTTCGGAATTCGCTTGTGACTCAAACTTCTCGACCTCCTGGGGGACCGGAGTCTGTAACCGCCGTATGGCAGTTGGTTGTTCGGGGCGCCTGGATGGCCATGGGTACGCACGGTGCACGCGGTGCGTTCAATGCCGTTTCTTTACGCCCCGATTGCCACGCCGATTCGGCCACGGGCCGTGCCGGGCGGGCCGCGGGCGGGAACAATCCCCCATATGACGATGACGCCCGCCGAAGCCGACAAGATCCTCGCCGACAACTTCGCCCCTTGGGTCCTCGACCTCGGCCTGTCGGTCGAGACGCTCGGCGACGACCATGCGGTCCTGCGACTTCCCTGGTCACAGCGGTTGGCGCGGGAGGGCGGCGCATTGTCGGGCCAGGCCCTGATGGCCGCCGCGGACACCGCCACCGTGATCGCCGTCTCGGCGGCCAGAGGCGCCTACGGACCGATGACGACGGTGCAGCAGTCGACCAGCTTCCAGCGGGCGGTGTCCGGTTCGGATGTCCTGATCAAGGCGGTCGTCACCAAGCTGGGCCGCCGCATGGCGTTCGCCGACATCACGATGACCGACTCCGCATCGGGTGATCTCGCGGCCCGCGCGAGCACGGTCTACGCACTTCTGGGCTGACACGCTCAGCGAACGGTCAGCGACGGTCCGTTGTGAAGAGCGCCCCGAATCCCCTCTCCCATGAATCTGCACATCGAATGCGCAACCAAGTCACCGCGAGCGGAAGTTCTGCACAAGCGCGGACCGGCGCGCATGTCATTGGCGAGGAGTGTCGCTTTCGCCACTACGACGGCAAGGGCCCCTTCACGCCACCGCAACATCACCTGTGAAGAACTCGGCACCAAGGCGTGCGCAAGCCTGCACGGATGGAGGCTTCTGTGACTCAAGTTCCCTGGTGAGACGGGTGGTTAATTGGAAGGGCGGAGCTGCCGCGTGCTTTGATCCATCGCACCGCAGGGCAGCTGGGGTTCCCGGAAACGGGATCCGGCGCCATGCGATTGCGGCCGTCATCTGTCCCCAGAGGGGGCCGCTCCCCCCTTGCGAAATACCCATACGAAGGGAAGTTCCATCATGAACTCCACCCCCCAGGTTGAGACCGTCGAGATCTCGGACGCCGACCTCGACAACGTCTCCGGCGGCCTGCAGCTGAACGCCCTCGGCACCGTCACCGGCCTGGTGGACGGCGTTGCCCCGGTTTCCGGCCTGGTCAACACGGTCGTCGGCACGGTCGAGGGTGCGACCGGCCTGAACACCGGCGCGGTCACCGGCCTGGTCGCCGGCCTCTGATCACATTCTTTGTGATCTGATCACTATTTTGTGGTCGACCCGTCCCGGAGCCGCAAACCGGCGGTTCCGGGACTCTTGGGTGCCGTAATCCGGCCGGCTCGCGCGAGTCGGTCCTTTCTCATTGGCAGCATTCAGCTTTCGCAGGTGAGGGAAGACCCGTGCAGTTCCGCCAACAGGCCCTCGCCAAGCTCCAGTCACCGGAGGAGCTCGACCTTCCGGTGCGCTTCGCCCGTCCGCAGGGCTGGCTGGTGATGTCCGTGACGGTGGTCGTGATGGCCGCCGCCTCCGTGTGGGCGGTGACCGGCTCGGTGGCCTCCACCGTGAGCGCGCCCGCCATCCTCACGCACGGGCAGGGCAGTTACATCCTGCAGAGCCCGGTCGCCGGACAGGTCACGCAGGTGATCGCCAAGGAGGGCACCCAGCTGCCCGCCAACTCCCCCGTACTGAAGGTCCGTACGCCCGACGGCGACACCGTCGTCCGCACGGTCGCCGCGGGCCGGCTCACCGCCCTGGCGGCCACCATCGGGCAGATCATCTCGACCGGCGCGAACGTCGCCGCCGTGGAGAAGGTCGCCCACACCTCCGATCCGATGTACGCCACGGTCTACGTACCCGCCGAGAACGCGGCCGCCATCCCCGAGAACGCCGCCGTGGACCTGACCGTCTCCTCGGTGCCCACCCAGGAGTACGGCGTGCTGCGCGGCCATGTGAAGTCGGTGGACCGCTCGGCCCAGTCGGCGCAGCAGATCGCCGCGTTCCTCGGGGACAGCCAGCTCGGCGAGCAGTTCACCAAGGACGGCCGGCCGGTCGCCGTGCTCGTGAGGCTGGACAAGTCCAAGGGCACGAAGAGCGGTTACCGGTGGTCCTCCGCCGAGGGCCCGCCCTTCACCCTCACCTCCATGACCGTGGCCTCGGGTTCGATCCGGCTGGCCGATCAGCGTCCCGTCGATTGGCTGCTGCCGTGAGCACCGCACAGGACACCCGGAGCAGGCGCCGCTCCGCCCCGCCCAGACGCCCGGTCCCCAAGGGGAAGGCGAAGACGGTCCGTACGCCCACCGTCCTCCAGATGGAGGCCGTGGAATGCGGCGCGGCCTCCCTCGCGATGGTGCTCGGCCACTACGGCAAGCACGTCCCGCTCGAGGAGCTGCGCATCGCCTGCGGTGTCTCCCGGGACGGCTCACGCGCCAGCAACCTCCTCAAGGCGGCCCGCAGTTACGGCCTGACGGCCAAGGGCATGCAGATGGACACGGCCGCACTCGCCGAGGTGAAGACGCCGGCGGTGCTGTTCTGGGAGTTCAACCACTACGTCGTCTACGACGGCATGGGCCGCCGCTTCGGCCGCCGCGGTGTCTACATCAACGACCCCGGCAAGGGCCGCCGTTTCGTCCCGATGGAGGACTTCGACGGCAGCTTCACCGGCGTCGTGCTGGTGATGGAGCCCGGCGAGGGCTTCACCAGGGGCGGCCGCAAGCCGGGTGTTCTCGGCGCGATGCCGGCCCGGCTGCGCGGCACCGCGGGCACCATGCCGACGGCGGTGCTGGCGAGCCTGCTGCTGGTGCTGGTCGGCGCGGCCACTCCCGCGCTGAGCCGCACCTACATCGACATGTTCCTGATCGGGGGGCAGACCTCGCTGCTCGGCGTGCTGTTCGCGTCGATGGGCGCCTGTGTGGCCCTCACCCTGGCCCTGACCTGGCTCCAGCAGGCGAACCTGCTGCACGGCCGCATCATCTCCTCGACGCTGTCCAGCGCCCGCTTCCTGCGCCATCTGCTGCGCCTTCCGGTGACGTTCTTCTCCCAGCGCAGCCCGGCCGACCTGGTGCAGCGCCTGCAGTCCAACGACCAGGTGGCCGAGACCCTGGCCCGTGACCTCGCGGCGGCGGGCGTCGACGCCGTGGTCGTCGTCCTCTACGCGATCCTGCTCTACACCTACGACCCCCAGCTCACCTACGTCGGCATCGGCGTGGCCCTGCTGAACGTGGTGGCCATGCGGGTCGTCATCCGACTGCGCGCCACGCGTACGGCCAAGCTGCGCGCCGACAGCGCCCGGCTCACCAACACCGCCTATACCGGCCTGCAGTTGATCGAGACGATGAAGGCGACCGGCGGCGAGGACGGCTACTTCCGCAAGTGGGCCGGGCAGCACGCCACCACGCTGGAGGAGCAGCAAAGGCTCGGTGTGCCGAGCGCCTGGCTGGGCGTGGTCGCCCCGATGCTGGCCACCTTCAACAGCGCCCTCATCCTCTGGATCGGCGGCATGCGGGCGATCGAGGGCGGTATCTCCGTCGGTCTGCTGGTCGCCTTCCAGGCACTGGTCACCCGGTTCACCGCGCCGATCACCCGCCTGAACGGCGTGGCCGGCCGCATCCAGGACTTCGCGGCGGACGTGGCCCGGCTGAAGGACGTGGAGAACTTCAAGGCCGACCCGCTCTACGGCCGCCCCGGCGCCGGCGACTCGACGCGCAGGCTGCACGGCCATGTCGAGCTGCAGAACATCACCTTCGGCTACAACCCGCTCGACAAGCCCCTGCTGACCGGCTTCGACCTGACCGTCGGCCCCGGCCAGCAGGTGGCGCTGGTCGGCGGCTCCGGCAGCGGCAAGTCGACCGTCTCCCGGCTGATCTCGGGGCTGTACGCGCCCTGGGAGGGCGTGATCCGCATCGACGGACAGCGCCTGGACGACATTCCGCGCGGCGCGCTCGCGTCCTCGGTGTCCTTCGTCGACCAGGACGTCTTCCTCTTCGAGGGCTCGGTCCGCGACAACGTGGCGCTGTGGGACCCGTCGATCCCGGACGACGCCGTGGTGGACGCGCTGCGGGACGCGGCCCTGTACGACGTGGTGATGCGCCGCCCGGGCGGCATCCACAGCAGGGTCGAGCAGGACGGCCGCAACTTCTCCGGCGGGCAGCGCCAACGCCTGGAGATCGCACGGGCGTTGGTGCGCCGGCCCAGCATCCTGGTCCTCGACGAGGTGACCAGCGCGCTGGACGCGGAGACCGAGCTGGTCGTCATGGACAACCTGCGCAAGCGCGGCTGCGCCTGTGTGGTGATCGCGCACCGGCTGAGCACCGTGCGCGACAGCGACGAGATCGTCGTACTGCAACACGGCACGATCGTGGAACGCGGGCGGCACGAGGAGCTGGTGGCGCGCGGTGGCGCGTACGCGGCGCTGGTCAAGGAACGGTGACATGACCTCCCCAGACATCGCCTCCCCCCAGGACGGTGACCTCGTCCTCAACGCGCTCGGGCAGATGGGCACGCGGGTCGACTGCGCCGGTTTCAGCCGTATCGACCTCGAGGGGCCGCAGGTGCTCTGGCTGGTCGTGTCGGGCGCGGTGGACCTGTTCGCGGTCGACGCCGGACAGCAGGGCCACTGGCACCACCTGGGCCGTCTGGAGCCGGGCGCGCTGCTGCTCGGGCCGGTGGCGGGGCCGCAACACACCCTGGTGGCGCGGCCCCTCAGGGACTGCGTGGTGCACCGCATCGGCCTGCGCGAGCTGTACGAGCCCGCGAACACCCAGACGTGGTCGTACGACGAGTACGGCAACCCCCAGTACGTGCCGCCGACGACGAGCCCGCTGGAGTACGCCCTCGCGCTCGGTGTGGGCCGGAGCCTGTCCATCCTCTTCCAGGCGCCGATGGCCGACGAGCGGGCCGCCGCCCCGACCGACGACGACGTGTTCTGGATGCAGGTGCCGCCGGGCAGCGTGCAGTACGGCTCGCTCTACGGCGCCGAGGCGGCCGCCGATCTGCTGATGGACCCGGCGGTCTGGCAGTCCATGGTCGACCAGCAGTACCGGCTGCTGACCACGCTGGACCGCTGGATCGAGCAGCTGGAGCGCACCCACGAGACCCGGACGGCCGCCGGTATCAAGGCGGGTGAGGCCGTGCGCGCCCAGGCCGACCGGACCTTGCTGGCGTCCATCGGCAAGTCGAAGCAGCGCACGACGACGGCCGACGCCGACGCGAGTTACGCGGCCTGCAAGCTGGCCGCCGACGCCGCCGGGATCCCGCTCGCCGAGAACGCGCACAGCGGCACCGAGAGCGACCGTCTCGACCCGGTCGAGCGGATCGCCCTGGCCTCCCGCGTCCGGATCAGGTCGGTGCGCCTGGACGGCAGCTGGTGGCGCGACAACGTCGGTCCGCTGGTGGGCCATCGGGCACTGTCGGGTGCGCCGGTCGCGCTGCTGTGGCGGCGCGGCGGCTATGTGGCCGTGCATCCGGCGACGGGACGCGAGACGCCGATCGAGAAGGACAACGCGGAGGAGTTCGAGCCGCGCGCGGTGATGTTCTACCGCCCGCTGCCCGACCGGGGGCTCAGCCCGCTCGGGCTGCTGCGGTTCAGCATGCGCGGCACGGGCGGCGATGTCACGAACCTGCTGCTCAGCGGTCTGGTGACGGTGGCGATCGGCGCGCTGGTCCCGATCGCCACCGGCAAGGTGCTCGGCGAGTTCGTGCCGAAGGCCCAGACCGCTCTGATCGTGCAGGTGTGTCTGGCCGTGATGGTCAGCGGGGTGGTGACGGCGGCCTTCATGCTGTTGCAGAACCTCACCATGCTCCGTCTGGAGGGCCGTATCGAGGCGACCCTCCAACCGGCCGTCTGGGACCGGCTGCTGAGGCTGCCGACGAAGTTCTTCACCGAGCGCTCGACCGGCGAACTGGCCAGCCAGGCGATGGGCATCAGCTCGATCCGCCGGATGATGGCGGGCATCGGCCCCACCGTCGCCCAGTCGGTGACCATCGGCGCGATGAACCTGGGCCTGCTGTTCTGGTACAGCGCCCCGATGGCGATGGCGGCGATCGGCATGCTGGTCGTCATCGCCGCCGGCTTCCTCGGCCTCGGGCTCTGGCAGGTGCGCTGGCAGCGGCGACTGGTCGTGCTGAGCAACAAACTGAACAACCAGGCCTTCCAGACCCTGCGCGGTCTGCCCAAGCTGAGGGTGGCGGCCGCGGAGAACTACGCGTACGCGGCCTGGGCCTCGGAGTTCGCCCGCAGCCGCGAGCTCCAGCAGAAGGTCGGCCGGATCAAGAACCTCACGTCGGTGATGGGCTCGGTCTATCTCCCGCTGTGCACCCTGCTGATGTTCATGCTGCTCGCGGGCCCGGCGCGCGGGTCGATGTCGGCGGCCGAGTTCCTCACCTTCAACACCTCGGTGACGATGCTGCTGACCGCGGTCACCCAGCTCACCGGCGCCTTCGTCTCGGCGGTGGCCGCGCTGCCGTTGTTCGAGGAGATCAAGCCGGTCCTGGAGGCGCAGCCGGAGGTGCGCACCGCGAGCACCCGGCCGGGGCCGCTCACCGGCGCGATGGAGGCCCGCCGGCTCTCCTTCCGCTACTCCGAGGACGGTCCCCTGATCCTGGACGACGTGTCCTTCGAGATCCGGCCGGGTGAGTTCGTGGCGATCGTCGGCCCGAGCGGCTGCGGCAAGTCGACCCTGCTCCGGCTGCTGATCGGCTTCGACCGGCCGCTCTCCGGGAGTGTCCTCTACGACGGCCAGGACCTAGCCGCCCTCGACCAGTCGGCGGTGCGCCGGCAGTGCGGTGTCGTCCTCCAGCACGCCCAGCCGTTCACCGGCTCCATCCTGGACGTCATCTGCGGCACCGAGCCCTACACGCCCGAGGAGGCGCTGGCGGCGGCCGCGATGGCGGGGCTCGCGGAGGACATCCAGCGGATGCCGATGGGGCTGCACACCATCGTCTCGGGCAGCGGGGCGATCTCCGGCGGCCAGCGTCAACGGCTCATGATCGCCCAGGCGTTGATCCGGCGGCCGCGGATCCTCTTCTTCGACGAGGCGACCAGCGCCCTGGACAACGACACCCAGCGCACGGTCATCGAGTCCACCAAGGCCCTCAACGCCACCCGCATCGTCATCGCCCACCGGCTGTCGACGGTGCTGGACGCCGACCGGGTGATCGTGATGGAGAACGGCAAGGTCGCCCAGCAGGGGCCGCCCGCGCAGCTCCTCGCGGACACGGGCGGCCGGCTGCACGAGCTGGTGCGGCGGCAGATGGCGTAAGGGTCGGTCCGTCCCCGGTCAGTCCATGCCGGGGACCGGTGCGCCGGAGGGGACGCCGGCGTCGACGTACGCCTGGTAGAGCTCCTTCCACTGCGGCGCCTCGGGGCGCAGGCCGTGGGCCCGCGCGTCGAGGGCGGCGAGGCACACGTCCCAGCCGGCGCCGTTGCGGGCAGCGGTGTCGGCGGCGCTCAGCACGTTGGTGAGCGTGAGGCGTGTCCGCTTCTCGTCGAGCGGCTCCAGGTCGAAGTGCAGCTCGTCGCCGCCCCACTCGAAGGAGAGGCGCCGGGGCTCGTCGAGGTCGATGACCCGGCCCGTGGAGTCCTCCATGTGGGGGTCGCCGCTGAACTTGATCGTGCCGCCGGGCCGCAGCTCGATCTCGGCGCGGGACGGGAACCAGTGGGCGAGTTCGTCGGCATCGGTCACGAACTGCCACACGCGCGCGACGGGGTGGTCGTAGGTGCGGCTGAAGCGGACGGCCGGGCGGGCGTCGTCCAGGGTCAGATAGGTGCCGGTGAGGTCTGCGGCCATGGTGGATCAGTCCTTCGGAGCGGTTTCGTCGCGCGTCCTGCCGTACCTGGAACCCAGATTACGCATGCCCGGCCTCCCCTCCTCAGCGAAACGTTGCCGTTTCGCTCGCAGTGGTCTAACCTCTACGTGTACGAAACGGTTTCGTTTATGAGCCGGAAGAGCCCAGCCGACTTTCCCTGGAGTTGTGCCATGTCCCAGAAGACTCTGACCGAGAGCGGACAGGAGGGCGCCGTCGAGGCGCCTGCCGCCGCTTCGGCCAAGCGGTGGTGGATTCTCGCCGTCGTCGCGCTCGCCCAGCTGATGGTGGTCCTGGACGCCACCATCGTGAACATCGCCCTGCCGTCGGCACAGGCCGACCTCGGTTTCTCCGACGGCAACCGGCAGTGGATCGTCACGGCCTACGCGCTGGCGTTCGCCTCCCTGCTCCTGCTCGGCGGACGGATAGCCGACCTCTTCGGCCGCAAGACGGCCTTCCTCATCGGTGTCGTCGGCTTCGCGGCCGTCTCGGCGCTCGGCGGTGCCGCCACCAACTTCGAGATGCTGGTCACCGCCCGCGCGCTGCAGGGCGCCTTCGGCGCACTCCTCGCGCCGGCCGCGCTGTCCCTGCTCAACACGACGTTCACCGACGCCCGCGAGCGGGCCCGGGCGTTCAGCGTGTACGGCGCCATCGCCGGTGCCGGCGGTGCGGTCGGTCTGCTGCTCGGCGGCGTCCTGACCGACGCGCTCGACTGGCGCTGGACGCTGTACGTCAACGTCGTCATCGCCGTTGTCGCCTTCGCGGGCGGCTGGCTGCTGCTGCACAACCACCGTGACGCGGCGAACTCCAAGCTGGACGTGCCCGGCACGCTGCTGGTCGCCGCCGGTCTCTTCTCCCTGGTGTACGGCTTCTCCAACGCCGAGACGCACGACTGGAGTTCTCCCGAGACCTGGGGCTTCCTGGTCGCGGGCGGTGCGCTGCTGGCCGCCTTCACCTGGTGGCAGACCCGTGCCGCGCACCCGCTGCTGCCCCTGCGCATCCTGCTGGACCGCAACCGGGCGGCCTCCTTCCTGGCCGTGCTGATCTCCGGCGGCGGCATGTTCGGTGTCTTCCTCTTCCTCACCTACTACCTCCAGCTGAACCTGAGCTTCAGCCCGACCAAGACGGGTGTGGCCTTCCTGCCGATGGTCGCCGCGCTGATGGTGGCGGCGCAGGTCAGCACCACGACACTGGTCCCGCGGATCGGACCGAAGGTGGTCATCCCGCTGGGCTTCGCGGTCGCCGCGGTCGGCATGGCCTGGCTGACCGGGATCGGCGTCGGCTCCAGCTACCTGTCCGCCGTACTGCCGCAGCTGATCGTGACCGGATTCGGCCTCGGCCTGGTCATGCCGCCGGCCATGCAGCTGGCCACCGGCGGGGTCGCGGCCGAGGACGCCGGAGTCGCCTCGGCCACCGTCAACGCCATGCAGCAGGTGGGCGGTTCGATCGGCACCGCGCTGCTGAACACCCTGGCTGCGAGCGCCGCCACCGACTACCTGGTCGGCAAGGACCCGACGAACAAGCTGGTCCAGGCCGGGGCCACGATCGAGAGCTACACCACCGCCTTCTGGTGGTCGGCCGGCCTCTTCGCCGTCGGCGCGCTGATCACCTTCCTGCTCTTCCGGCGCGGGGTGCCGGAGCAGGACGCGGACGCCGCACCGGTCGTACACATGTAGCAACCGCAGCAGGAGCCGCTTGGTCCGAGGGGCCGCCGTCAGCAGGGAGACGGCGGCCCCTCTCGCGTTCTCAGCCAGGCGACAGCGACGCGGTGTGCTGGGCCGGTGGCCGAGAGCGACGCCCCGACCGGACGGCCGGCGTTGGAGGCGGTCGTCCGTGGGTACCCACGGGTCCATGCGGATAAGCGTGGTGGATGTGGGATCGAACACGGTTCGGCTGGTGGTGGCGGACGCCGAGGGCGGGGTGCCACTGCCGGTGCACACGGCGAAGTGGCGGCTGAGACTCTCCGATCATGTACGGCCGGGCGGCCCGGTGCCCGAGGAAGCCGTGGAGCGGCTGGTGGAGGCGGTGGAAGGGGCGAGCCGGACCGCCGCCAAGTGGGGTGCGGCCGGGCCGCTGGCCTTCGCGACCGCCGTCGTGCGGTCCGCGCCGAACCGGCAGGAGGTGCTGCGCACCGTCCGTACCCGGACCGGCGTCGGGCTGTACACCCTGCCGGGCGAGGTGGAGGCGGAGCTCACCTTCCTCGGGGCGCGGCGCTGGATGGGCTGGCGCTCGGGGCCGCTCGCGCTGTTCGACATCGGCGGCGGGTCGCTCGAAGTCGCCTTCGGACGCGGCCGGTTGCCGGACTACGTGGCCTCGCTGCCGTTGGGCGCCGGCCGGCTGACCCATGAGTTCTTCGAGGGGCAGGACCCGCCGCCCCCGGAGGCGGTGCGGGCACTGCGCCGCAAGGTCCGCCACCAGCTGCGGGACGTGGCGTCGAGGATCCGCTGGGAGGGACCGCGCACCGCGGTGGCCACCTCGCGCACCTTCGAGCAGCTGGGGCGGCTGTGCGGAACCCCGCCCGGCCGGCGCGGCCCGTTCGTGGAGCGGCGGATGCACCGCGCCGACCTGCGGGAGGCCATCGAGGCTCTGGCCGCCCTCCCGGCCGCGCGGCGGGCCGAACTCCCCGGCATCTCCGCGCCGCGCTCCGCGCAGAGCCTGGCCGGTGCGGTGGTCGGGCACACGGCGATGAAACTCACCGGCGTCAGGACCGTCACCATCTGCCCCTGGGCGATCCGAGAGGGAGTCCTGCTGCGGCACATCGAGGACGGCGCCTCCTGGTGGGCCGAGATCGCCCGCCGCAACGAGGAGCACACCTCTCCCCCGGAGCCGGTCCCCCTGCGCATCGCCACGGCCACGACCTGAACGAAGAGAAGGAAGAAGGAGGAGACAGCCGTGCCGGAGAAGAAGCAGAAGCCGGACACCGCCCTGGACGAGGTCCTGCGCGAGTTCGAGGACGCCGAGAAGCGAGTCCAGGAACCCGACGGGAAGCGCGGGCACAAGGGTGAGGCCGCTGACGCCACCACCCCCAACACCCGGGCCCAGGAGGAGTCCGAGGGCGAGTGACCCACCGGCGGCGCGCCCGGCGGGCGTGCCGCCGGCGACGACACCCCCGGCCCCACTCCCGGCAGGCGGGTGACCTCCCACTTCACGGGTACCCGGGGCGCATGGATCACGACCGCCGAGAACCGCCGCTGCCGCCGGCCCGGGGCCCGGTCTCCGCCGCCGTCCAGGAGTATCTGCTCGGTGCGGGACCGCTGCCGCGTCACGAGACCGTCGCGGGCGCGGACGTGTACGGCGACGACCTCCAGCTCGCCCTCTACATCTGCTACGAACTGCACTACCGCGGCTTCTCGGGCGTCTCCTCCGAGCATGAGTGGGACCCCGGGCTGCTGCGCACCAGGGCGGTCCTGGAACACCGCTTCCTGTCGGCCCTGCGCACGGACACCCCGGTCCACGACAGCGTCGAGGACGCGCTCGCCGGGCTCCTCGTGGAGCCGGTCGACGGCACGGGACTCAGCCATTTCCTGAGCAAGGAGGGCGAACTGTGGCACGTGCGCGAATACGCCGCCCAGCGCTCGCTCTACCACCTCAAGGAGGCCGACCCGCACGCGTGGGTGCTGCCGCGGCTGTGGGGCCGGGCCAAGGCGGGCATGGCGGCGGTGGAGTTCGACGAGTTCGGCGGCGGCCGCCCCGACCGCGTCCACGCCCGGCTGTTCGCCGACCTGATGACGGACCTGGGCCTGGACACGACGTACGGGTACTACCTGGAGGCGGCCTGCGCGGAGATGCTCGCGACGGTGAACCTCATGTCCCTGCTGGGCCTGCACCGCAGCCTGCGCGGCGCTCTCGTGGGCCACTTCGCCGCGGTCGAGATCACCTCCTCGCCCGGCTCCCGGCGACTCGCCGAGGCGATGCGCCGCACCGGCGCGGGACCGGCCGCCGAGCACTTCTACGACGAGCACGTCGAGGCCGACGCCGTCCACGAACAGGTCGTACGCCACGAGGTCATCGGCGGTCTGCTGGCCGAGGAACCGCACCTCGCCCCCGACGTCGCCTTCGGTATCGACGTCACCGGACTCGTCGAGGACCGCCTCGCCGAGCGCCTTCTGCGCCACTGGACGGACGGACGCTCGTCGCTGCGTACGCCCGCGCTTTCCGAAATTCACCATATTTCCTGAATGTCGGGGTACTTGGGCAGCGTGAGATCACTGATTCCCCCTCTGACTCTTCCCGGTGTCTACACTCCTCAGGAAGACACCGCGCTGCTGGCCGGGGCTCTGTACGAAGAACCGCTGCCGCCGGGCGCGGACGTCCTGGACGTGGGCACCGGGACCGGTGCCCTCGCTCTCCAGGCGGCGCGCCGGGGCAGCCGGGTGACCGCGGTCGACGTGTCGTGGCGGGCGGTGTGCACGGCCCGGGCGAACGCCTGGCTGACCGGCGCGCGGGTCCGGGTCCGGCGCGGGAACCTCTTCCACCCCGTGCGGGACCAGTCGTTCGACCTCATCCTGACCAATCCGCCGTATGTGCCGGCACCCCTGGACGTCCGGCCGCCGCGCGGAAGGGCGCGGGCCTGGGACGCGGGCCACGACGGACGGTTCGTGCTGGACCGCGTCTGCCGTGAGGCGCCCGCCCTGCTGCGCCCCGGAGGGGTGCTGCTGATCGTGCACTCCGAACTGAGCGACTCCGGGCGGACGGTGGGGCATCTGCGCGAGGCGGGCCTCAAGGCCGCCGTGACCCGCCGTCGCCGCATCGCGTTCGGACCGGTGCTGCGTACCCGGGAGGCATGGCTGCGCGAGCGCGGTCTGCTGCCCGCCGGCGCCGCCCACGACGAAAAGGAAGAGCTGGTGGTCGTCCGTGCCGAACTCCCCCTCTGACTCCGACCGACCGCGCCGCATCCGGGTCCAGCACCGGGGCCCACTGCTCGTGGAGGGCCCCGTGGAAGTGGAACTGGAGGACGGCAGCACCGTCGCCTCCGACCGCTTCCGGGTGGCCCTGTGCACCTGTCGACGCAGTCGCCGCTATCCGTGGTGCGACACCAGTCATCGGGAGCGGACCCGCTCTTAGACAAGAAGTCAATGTAATTGACAGAAATTCACCGGGTTGAGTGAACCAGATCTTGCGGACCCCGCTGCATGGATGTTCCAGGCCACTGCGGGGTACCTACCGAGATCGAATGCGTCCCTCGCCGAGGTGGAGCGGCCATGACGCCGGAGTCCGACGACCGCGCCCCCCAAAGGCCCGCGGCGAACCCGTACGCCCGCACCCGGTTGAACGCCGGGTTCACGGTGGTGGAGGCGGTCGGCGAGATCGACCTCGCGACGGCGGGCTTCCTCGCGGAGCATCTGGATGCGGCGACCGCGGCCGATCGGCCCGATGTACTGGTCGACCTGCGGCAGGTGGAGTTCTTCGACTGCTCTGGCCTGCGGGTGCTGTGCCGCGCCGAGTCCCGGGCGCGGGAGCGGGGCGGGCGGCTGCGCGTGGTCACCGACGCACCGCGCCTGCACCGGCTGCTGCGGGCCTGCGGCCTGTGGCGCCGCTTCCCACCACTCCTCGAGTCCCCGGAGTGCCCGGGATTCCCGGAGAAGGCGTGACCCGAGGGTCCGGCGGACGGCCCCACTCCGTCCGCCGGCCCTCGGTGCGGGATCACGGGGTTCCCGCGAGAGGGGCGGCACTCCCCAACTGCGGGCCCCTCGGGCAGGTCACGGGCACCACGCGACCCCGGTCTCTCAGAACGCGAAGACGCTCGTCCCGTAGGAGCTCTTCACGCACTCGTTGGCGAAGGTGCGCTCATAGGAGACCCGCTTGCCCCGCCATACGCCGTCGACCGTGACCACCACGGGGTCGTACTCCCTGGTGCACAGGGCGTCGGATCTGGCCCCGAGAGCATCGAAGTCCCCTCCCGTGGCCCGCAGTTCGGCGCAGGCCTGGGGCGCTGCCGGATGGGTGCCCGAGGAGGTCGGGGCGCAGGTCAGGGTCACGGCACGTTCCGGGGTGACGGTGGCGGCACTGTCGCCGTGGCCGAGGGTGAGCACGAGGGCCGAGGGAGCGTAGAGGCCCGAGGCGGCGGCCGGTTCCGCGAGAGCGGCCCCGGTCAGGGGTCCGCAGACGGCGGTGGCCGTGAGGCCGAGGGTCGCTGCCCAGCGCGCGGTGTTCCGCATTGTGTGCATCCTTCCGCTGGATTCGAGGGTGTGCCCTCCGACTCGGTCGGTGCCGGAGCGGCGAGCGCGAGTCTGCCGAGTCCTGGCCCGAACTTCACATCGACCCCACAACTTTCAGTAACCTTGCGTGTTGAATCAGTGGCGCGAAGTCACATCATCCGAACAGTCGAGCCCCGCAACCGGGCGGTTCTTGATCGCCCGATCCGGCCGGATGGCCTGAATACCCCGCCTGGGCAATAGGCCTGAAACATTCCGCTTCAGCCGTCAGCGCACACCGTCACAGCCTCTTGCGTTCCTGGAGCAACGGAGTAATCGTCATTACATGATTACTGACGAGCAACGAGAGAAGCTGCGCGGCTGGTTCACCGGCCGGTTGCCCGACGACCTCTTCGAGGCCCTGGCCGAGGTGGTCGTCGACCGCGAGGAGATCACCGTGATCGGCCGCATCCCCGGCCCCCGGCTCACCGAGGACGTCTCGGCGGCCGAGCGGGAGGCGGCCGTGCAGGGCAGGATCCAGGAGTTCCGGGAGCGCACCCGGGAGGACCGGATCGAGGTCGCCCGCGAGGCCGAGCACAAGTTCCGCCGGAAGGTGTCCTGGGGCGTGGAGTGCGACGGCGAACGCGTCCTGTTCACGCATGTGGCCGCGCCCGTCATGACCCGGCTGCGCCAGCCCGAACGCCAGGTCCTGGACACCCTGATCGCCGGCGGCGTCGCCCGCAGCCGCAGCGACGCCCTCGCCTGGTGCGTCCGGCTGGTCCAGCGGCACACCGACGACTGGCTCGCCGAGCTGCGGGACTCCCTGGAACACGTCCAGCGGGTGCGGGAGCGGGGTCCGGACAGCGAGGAGGTGGCCGATTCCTCCACCCGGGACCCGGAAGATGGATGACCGCACGGCTGGAACCGGCGGGGCATGACCGCGTGGTGGGTGTCCGCGGTGCTGTTCCCGACGCTGCTGCGGGCCTTTCGGTGGCCTCGGCTACATTGCGGGCATGACCAACTTCGTACTGGTGGCGGGCGCGAGGCTCGGAGCGTCGGCGTGGGACGAGGTCGCGGCCGAGCTGCGAGCGGCCGGGCACGAACCCCGTCCGCTGACGTTGTCGGGCCTCGCCGAGATGCGGGGCGTGGCCGCGGGACAGCAGACACATGTGCGGGACATCGTCGACGAGGTGGAGCGGCTGGACCTGCGCGAGGTGGTGCTGGTCGGGCACAGCTACTCCGGCATACCCGTGGGTCAGGCCGCCGAGAGGATCGGCGACCGGCTCGCGCGGGTGGTGTTCGTGGACTCGAGCGTGCCCGTCGACGGGGAGTCGTTCCTGTCGGGATGGCCGAGCGGACATGTCCGCAAGGCGATCGAGGAGAACGACGGCTTCTGGCGGCCGGTGGGCCCGGAGCACTACGCAGGGCAGGGCCTGACGGACGAGCAGATCGCCCGGATCATCGACCTCTCGTCCCCGCACCCGGGCGCTACGCTCACCGAGCCCGCCGTCCTCACGCGTCCCCTGGGCGAGCTTCCGGCGACGTACATCAAGTGCCTCCTCGACGACGAGGAGCCGATGCCCGTCGTGGCCGAGCTGCTCAAGAGCGAGAGCTGGGAACTGGTCGAGATGGACACCGGCCACTGGCCGATGTTCTCCCAGCCGCGCGAACTGGCCCGGATCCTCGCCGAGTCCGTTGCGACCTCGGCCCTCCCCTCCTGACCGGCGCCCGCCCGCGGATATCGTCAGCGCACCCGACGACGAGAGGCGGTTCGGACGGATGGCCAAGCACTGGGCGGACTTCCAGTACGAGATCTATCTGAGCGGGATGTCGGGTGCGGTGCCCCGGTTGCCCACCGACCTGACCCGGCTGGAGGAACTCACCGAGCAGCGCCTCGGTCCCGGGCCGGTGGGCTATGTGGCGGGCAGTGCGGGCGACGGCAGTACGGCGCGGGCGAACCGGGCGGCGCTGGAGCGGCGCCGGATCGTCCCGCGCATGTTGCGGGACGTCCACGAACGCGACCTGTCCGTCGAGGTGTTGGGGCGTGCCCTGCCCGCCCCGCTGGCCCTGGCCCCGGTCGGCGTCCTGTCGATCATGCACCCGGACGCGGAGTCGGCGGCGGCCCGGGCAGCGGCGGCCCAGGGCGTGCCGTACATCCTGTCGTCCGCCTCCAGCACGCCGATGGAGCAGGTCGCCGAGGCGATGGGGGACGCCGAGCGCTGGTTCCAGCTGTACTGGCCGAAGGACCCGCAGGTGGCGCTGAGCTTCCTGAACCGGGCCAAGGCCGCCGGGTTCACGGCCCTGGTCGTCACCCTGGACACGCCGCTGCTGTCCTGGCGGCCCCGCGATCTCGACCAGGCGTATCTGCCGTTCCTGCACGGCGTGGGCACCGCCAACTACTTCTCCGACCCGGCCTTCCAGGCGGGCCTGGCCAAGCCGGTGCACGAGGATCCCAACGCGGCCGTGCTGCACTTCGTCGGCATGTTCGCGGATCCCGGCAAGACCTGGCCCGACCTCGCGTTCCTGCGGGAGAACTGGGAGGGGCCGATCGTCCTCAAGGGCGTACTGCACCCGGACGACGCCCGCCTCGCCGCCGACGCCGGGATGGACGGGGTCGTGGTGTCCAACCACGGCGGCCGCCAGGTGGCCGGGTCGGTCGCGGCGGCCGACGCGCTGCCGCGGGTGGTGGAGGCGGTCGGTGACCGGCTCGCGGTGCTCTTCGACAGCGGAATCCGCACCGGGGACGACGTCTTCAAGGCCCTCGCACTCGGGGCCCGCGCGGTGCTCCTCGGGCGGCCGTACGTCTACGGCCTCGGCCTGGACGGACAGCCGGGCGTCGAGCACGTGATCCGCTGTCTGCTCGCGGAGCTGGACCTCACGCTCGCGCTCTGCGGACACGCGACACCGGCGACGGTCGGCCCCGACGACCTCTTGGAGGGCCCCGCCTGAGGGAGGCAGGAGGCCTCCGTGAGCGGAGGCCCCCTGGTTCCTAGATCCGGTCCGTGAGCTCCGCGGGCCGGGCCTGCGGGGCCTCGCTCCCGGTGACCGACAGCGAGCCGGGGCCGGCGCTGGAGGTCGGGTCGGTCAGCCAGCGCTGCTGGTCCGAGTGGTCGCGAACCTTGACGACGACGTCGGCGCCCGGATCCTCGGTGGTGGAGGCGAGGGCGAGCTGCTCGTCCCAGCGGGGCAGTAACTCCCCCTGCACGGTGAGGTCGTAGCGCACGTCGTCGGCCCGCTTCGTCTTCTCCCCCGCGCAGGTGCCGAGGATGACCACGCCCGCGTCCCCGCGCGAGTCCAGGCACAGCTCCGGATCCGCCTCGCTGCGCAGCAGACCGTCCTTCTCGTACGACCACTGCTGGGTCCGCTCGGTCGAGCAGGCCGCCAGTACGGTGCCGGCGCCCTCCTTCACCGTGCCCCGGACGTCCAGGCAGAGGTCGGCGGCGGCGTTGCGCAGCCGGGTCACCGCCGGTGCGGTGGGCAGCTGGGCGGTGCCCGGCGTCTGCGTGTCGGCGCCCGGGGCCGAGTTGCCGCCGGTGGCGCTGGTGGAGGCGGCCGGGTCGGCGCCACCGTCGTACGACCACAGCCCGGCGGCGAGCATGGCCGCGAGGAGCCCGGCGGAGGTGAGGCCCACTCCGGTGAGCAGCGTCCGTGAGGACCGCAGGCCCCCGCCCTCGCCGGGAGCGCGGCGGCCGGGGGTGGGTATGCGCGCCAGGATGCGGCGGCGTTCCGCGCCGTGCCGGCCGGTGCCTCGGCTGCGGGCCTCCGTCCGGGGCGTACGCCCGGCGCGCAGTTCGAGATAGCGACGGGCACCCCAGCCGAGCACCGCCTCGGCGATCAGCACGCCCAAACCGCCCTCGAAATGACTCAGCTGTTCCGCGGCGGAACGGCAGTAGCGGCACTCCGCGAGATGCTGCTGGACATCCGGCAGCAGGGCTCCGCCGCGGCGAATCGGAACGTCGAGGAGCCGGTTGTAGAAGCGGCAATCCTTCGTCGGCGCGAGTTCCCGATGGGCATGTACACATCCTTCCCGGAATTTTTCACGCGCCTGTTCGAGCGCCGCCGACGCGGTGTCGGTGGCCATGCCGAGGAGTGCGGCGGGCACGACAATCGACTCCGCCTCCACCTCGGTGTGCCACAGCAGGCAGCGGGCGAGTCCGGGAAGGGACTGGAATGACCGCTCGGCGAGCTTGCGGTTTTCGGGGGTCATGGACTTCGCGGCCCGCATACCGCGGCCGCCGTTCGGTTTCACCAGGTCCGGCAGAACATCGGGGATCCGGTCCTCGGCCGTCCACTCCCTGACCGTGTCCCGCACGGCCACGAGGGTTCTGGGGCGCAGCGCGAGAGCCGGTTCGCCGAGCGCCAGCCGGTCCAGGACCTGGTGGAAGGCGGCCGCGGCCACCATGGAGGCGGTCTCGGACGGGGAGGCGAGACAGATGACCGCGTACTCGTGCGCCGGTTTCCAGTGGCGCGCCATGAGGAGGGCGACGGACTGGGCGGCCTCGCCGTCGGGACGGCCCCTGAGCCGGGCGGCGAGATCCTCGTCGGATTCTCCGGAGGCACCGCCGGGCGGCGGGTAAGGAGGGAGCGGTGGGTGGGGGGTTGGCACTGAGCGGATTCCTTCCCACGGACATGGGACTCACAGAAGTTCTCGTTGCCGAAAAGAAGTGCCGAACGGGGCATCCCTTTTGGGCGCGGGCGTGGGAAGCACGAATTCGCCGACGCCCCTCCACCCCGGTTCCCCACGGGACGAATGCGACCCGGCCCTTGCCCCCCACACAGGTGGTTCACCCTTGCACAAGTCACTCACGGCCAACAAGGGCACCTGAGCAACATCCGCGCCAATTGAAAGATAGTCAGATGGACTCGCAACTGCGTGCGCTCGCACCGGCTTTCGACATTCCATGCGCCCCGTGTGAAACACGCGCACGCGCCGGAGCGCGACGCACGCTCCCCCCGGGCGGCGACCAGTAGTCCACTGGAGGCGGCCCTTCTCGGAGGCCCCGCGCAGGACGGCGGCTCTCCCGCGCGAAACCCCGGCCGCCGACCCCGTTCCTCCCGCCCTCGGTCGGCGGCCCCGGGGGCGGGACGGCCGGGCGGCCTCAGATCTGCCAGGAGCGCAGCCGGTCCGCCGCCCCGTACACATCGGTCTTGCCGGAGATCAGATCGCGGGCAAGGTCGACGAGGGCGCCGTAGGGCGGGTCGATACCGACTCCGCTGACGAACATGTAGGCCACGGCGGTGGCACAGGCGAAGCGGGCGTTGGCCGACGGTAAGGGCTTGAGCAGGGCCAGGGTGTGCAGAAGGGCGGCGGCGCGCCAGGCCGGGTCGGAGTCGACGCCCAGTCGGGGCGGGTCGACGCGATGCCGGGCGACGGCGGCGACGAGGGCCGAGAAGTCGTTGATCGTGGGCTGGTCGGGCAGGACCTCTTCGTGCCGCTGAAGCAGCCAGGGCACGTCGATGTGAACGACGGAAGCCATCGGTCAGCCGACCCGCCCCGCGCCCCTGGCAGCCGGTTCGTCCTCCGGGAAGGCGGCGGCGAACTCGTCGGCGTGGGCGGAGAAGAACCGCCGGAACGCTTCCGCGCCTTCCTTCAGGGCCCGGTGCCGGGCGATGTCGGCCGCGGCGGCCTCCCGCACGAGGGCCTTCATCGACGTACCGCGCTCCTTGGCGATCTGCCGCAGGTCCTCTAGCTCGCGATCGCTGAACTCCACGTTGAGAGCTGGCATGCCTTCACGGTACCGCGCGGGTACTCAATCGTAAATATCCGCAGCTCAAGTGACCCGCCGAGCGGTACCGAAAGGGTGCGAGCACGGTGTCCGATTCCCGCCGGACGCACGACGACGGGCGTCCCACACTCGAAGGCGAGGAGGAAACGACATGACCGTCACCCCCGACCTGGCCGCCGCCCGGGTCGCCGAGACCGAGTGGGCCGCCCTCGCCGCCGAGTTGGACGCGCACGGCTGCGCCCCGACGGCACCGCTGCTGACGCCCGCCGAGTGCCGGGACCTGACAGCGCTCTACGAGAAGCCGGAGCTCTTCCGGACCACCGTGGACATGGCACGCCACCGCTTCGGATCGGGCGAGTACCGCTACTTCACCCACGACCTGCCCGCCCCGGTGTCCGCCCTGCGCGCCGCGCTCTACCCCCGCCTGCTGCCCGTCGCCCGTGACTGGGCGGCCCGGCTCGGACGCCCGGCACCCTGGCCGGACTCCCTGGAGGAGTGGCTGGAGCGCTGTCACGCGGCCGGGCAGGACCGTTCGGCGCAGATCCTGCTGCACTACACGCAGGGCGACTGGAACGCGCTGCACCGGGACGTCTTCGGCGACCTGGTCTTCCCGCTGCAGGTGGTGGTCGGCCTCGACGAGTACGGCACCGACTACACCGGCGGCGAGTTCCTGATGGTCGAGCAGCGTCCCCGGGCCCAGTCCCGGGGCACGGCGACCATCCTCCCCCGGGGCCACGGCGTGGTCTTCACGACCCGGGACCGGCCGGTGCGCGGCAAGCGTGGCTGGTCGGCCGGGGCGATGCGGCACGGGGTGAGCGTCGTGCGCTCCGGCCGGCGGCACGCACTCGGGATCGTCTTCCACGACGCGTCCTAGCCGCCAGGCCCGCCCCGGCCTCAGTGAGGCGTGGGTCACATTCCGGCCGTCGGATGTCACATTCCGGCGCCCCGAAGGCCTCGCAGTAGTGAGCGCGCTACTGGGAGGCCACACGAGATGTCCGAGATCTCCGTTCCCGACACCGAACAGGCGACCGGTGTCTTCGTCGAGCAGCGGGAGCTGTTGTTCGGCGTCGTCTACAACATGCTGGGCAGCGTCACCGACACCGAGGACGTGCTCCAGGACACCTGGCTGTCGTGGTCACGCCGGGGCGCCGGCGGGATCGACAACCCACGTGCCTATCTGGTCCGGATCGCCGTCAACCACGCGCTCCAGCGGCGGGCCGTGGTCAACCGCCGCCGCGAGACGTATGTCGGCCCATGGCTGCCCGAGCCCCTGGTGACCGACGAGGCGAGCGCCGACGACCCCGCGCTGCGCACCGAGTCCGTGTCGCTGGCGATGCTGGTGGTCCTGGAGTCGCTGTCCCCGCTGGAACGCGCGGTGTTCGTGCTGCACGAGGTGTTCGGTTACGCCCACACCGAGATCGCGGAGATCATCGACCGCACCCCGGCCGCCGTACGGCAGTTGGCGCACCGCGCGCGGGCCCATGTGCACGCCCGCCGCCCGCTGTACGAGGCGCATCCCCGGGTCCGCCGGGAGGCGACCGAGCGGTTCGTGCGGGCCGCCGTCGGCGGGGACATAGCGGAGCTGATGGAGATCCTCGCGCCCGACGTGACGGTGTGGACGGACGGCGGCGGCATGCGCAAGCAGGCCCTTCGTCCGGTGCACGGCCGGGAGAAGGCGGCCCGGCTGCTCAACGGGTACGCGAAGCGGGGCGGGGCGCGGGCCCTGGGCCTGGAGTTGCGCTACCGGCGCGTCAACGGCGACGACGCGGCCGTGCTGTTCGAGCACGACTCGCCGTACGCGGTGATCGTCCTGGACCTCACACCGGAGGGCGACCGGGTCTCGAACCTCTTCGTCGTCACCAATCCCGACAAGCTCACGCATGTGCGGAAGGAGGAGGCGTGACTGCCGTGGAACGCCCGGCGGAGCCGGGGAAGGGCGAGCGGCTGTCCGGCTGGCTCGACGGACGGCTCGGCACCCGCACACTCGGCGCGAAGTACCTGCGCAAGGTCTTCCCGGACCACTGGTCCTTCCTGCTCGGCGAGATCTGTCTGTACAGCTTCGTCGTACTGATCCTGACCGGGGTGTGGCTGACCCTGTTCTTCCATCCGTCGATGAACGAGGTGACGTACCACGGCAGTTACACGCCGCTGAACGGCGTGCGCATGTCGGAGGCGTACGCGTCGACGCTGGACATCAGCTTCGACGTGCGCGGCGGGCTGCTGATCCGGCAGCTGCACCACTGGTCGGCCCTGATCTTCGTCGCCGCGATGCTCACGCACATGATGCGGCACTTCTTCACGGGCTCGTTCCGCAAGCCGCGCGAGGTCAACTGGCTGTTCGGCTGGTCACTGCTGTTCCTGGGCCTGTTCGAGGGCCTCTTCGGCTACTCGCTGCCGGACGACCTGCTGTCGGGCACGGGCCTGAGGTTCGTCTACGGCGCCACCCTGTCGGTGCCGATCGTCGGGACGTATCTGGCGATGTTCCTGTTCGGCGGCGAGTTCCCCGGCCATGACATCGTGGCCCGCTTCTACTCGCTGCACATCCTGGTCATCCCCGGCATCATGGCGGCGCTCGTGGTGGCCCATCTGATCCTGGTCGTCTACCACAAGCACACCCAGTTCGCGGGCCCCGGAAAGACCGAACGCAACGTGGTCGGGACGCCGTTCTTCCCGGTGTACCTGGCGAAGGCGGGCGGGTTCTTCTTCCTGGTGTTCGGGGCGCTCACGCTCATCGCGGCGGTGGCGAGCATCAATCCGGTCTGGTCGTACGGCCCCTACCGCGCCGACCAGGTCTCCACGGGCGCCCAGCCCGACTGGTACCTGGGGTTCGCGGAGGGACTGGTGCGGGTGATGCCTGGCTGGGAGGTCACCCTGTGGGGGCACACGCTGATCCTCGGAGTCCTGATCCCGGTCGTGATCTTCCCGCTGCTGCTGGTCTTCATCGGCGTCTACCCGTTCCTGGAGGCCCGGTTCACCAAGGACAAGCGGGAACACCACCTCCTCGACCGCCCGCGCAACAGGCCGGTCCGTACGGCGATCGGCGCGTCCTGGATCAGCCTGTACCTGATCCTGCTGGCGGGCGGCGGCAACGACATCGTGGCGACCCGGCTGCACCTGTCGATCAACACGGTCACCTGGGCCGTGCGGATCGGGATGTTCGTCGTCCCGGTGGTCGTCTTCGTCGCCACCCGGCGGATCTGCCTGGGTCTTCAGCTCCGGGACCGGGAGCTGGTGTTGCACGGCCGGGAGACCGGTGTGATCAAGCGGCTGCCGCACGGTGAGTACGTCGAGGTGCACCAGCCGCTCGATCAGGCCCGGCTCCACACGCTCACCGCGCACGAGCGGCCCGGTGAGCTGGTGGAGCACGCGAACGTCAGCCTTGATCCGCCACGAAGGACGCCATCCGGGTCAGAGCGGAGTTCCAGTTGATGGTGTGCTCGTTGGTCGACCAGGACTGGATGTCGTCGATGTAGCAGAACTGGCCGACGCAGCCCTGGAGTTTGCTCTGTGCGTAGGGGTCCTGGATGCCCGAGTTCGGCCCGCCGGCGAGGGTGCCCTTCGGCGGGTTCGGCATGCTCGGGTCCAGCTGGTGGGCGTACCAACGGGCGTGCTGGTTGTGGGAGTTGACCTCGCCGTAGCCGGTCACGTACGAGATGTTCAGCGCGTTGCGCCCGAAGATGTAGTCGATGCCCTGGAGAGCGCCGTCACGGTACTTCGTGGCGCCGGTGATGTCGTAGGCGGTGGCGATGACGATCCCGTTGTGCAGGATCTGGTGGTTGGAGCCCCAGTCGTAGAGGTTGCCTTCCGGGGCGTACGGCATGCCGTACGGGTGGGCCGTCAGCGTGGCCAGGTAGCGGTCGGCGCCCTTGACGACCGACTGCCGCACCTTGTCCCGGCCGGGCAGCCTGCTCGGCACCGTCGCCAGGTCCAGGCGGGCCGCCGCGGCGGTGCGCGCCCAGTCGTAGCCGACGGGGGTGAAGATGTCGGCGGTGTGGACCGGCGAGGCGAGCACGTGGTCCTGGAACGCCTTCTCCCCCGTGGTGAGATACAGCTCGGCCGCCGCCCAGTAGAACTCGTCGGTGACGTTGTTGTCGGCGTAGGTGCCGCCTCCGGTGCCGTCGCTCTCCGAGGCATACAGGTCGGGGTGGGCGAGTGCCGCGGTCCAGGCCTTGCGGGCGGCCGCCAGGGCCTTCGCCGCGAACGCCTTGTCGTACGGCTTGTACAGGCGGGCGGCCTGCGCGGCGGTCGCGGCCAGGTTCAGGGTCGCCGCGGTGGACGCCGGGTGCAGTTCACGCTTCTGCGGGTCGTCGCTCGGCATGAGCGGCAGGCCGGTCCACTGCTCGTCGTGGATCTTGTGGTGGGCCATCCCGGCCAGCGGCTGCCCGTCCGGTACCTGCATCTTGAGCAGGAACTCCAGCTCCCAGCGGGCCTCGTCGAGGATGTCGGGCACCTTGTTGCCGCTCTCGGGGATGGCGAGGCTGCCGTCGCCGAGCTTCGCGGGCTGACCGGTACGGGCCAGCAGCTCGCGTTCGTACGTGCTCAGCACCTCCCAGGTGGAGATGCCGCCGTTCACCACGTACTTGCCGTGGTCGCCTGCGTCGTACCAGCCGCCGGTGACGTCGAGGGTGTAGTCGCACACCCCCGGCTGACAGGGCACGTCCTTGTCGCCCTGGTTGGGGGCCGTGTTCACGTGCCCGGCGGCGCGTCCGTAGCCCGGGCGCAGGTCGTCGCGGATCGCGATGCCGCTGCGCTGGGTGTAGTAGTACTTCGCCGCGTCGAGCCGGAGCTGTTCGTAGGCGCCCGTGCCGATGTCGAAGGGCCGGCTGGCCTCGCCGTCCGCGACCAGGGTGAGGCCCGCGCCGCGCTTCTTGTAGGCGCCGAAGTCGATGGAGTGGACGTTCTGCCCGGAGGAGACGTCGGTGCCGCGCGGGACGGTCCAGCCGTGGGCGACGATGGTGCCGGAGGCGCTCTTCAGCTGCCAGGGCAGCTTCGCCGTGGCGTCGGTGACCAGGGTGGCGTTCTTCGGCCCGGCGGGCAGATAGGCGACCTGGTTGACGCGCACGCGCGGGCCGGTGTCGGGCTCGTACACCTCGGGCGGGACCCCGCCCAGCAGGGACACGTCGTCCATGCAGAAGCGGAACGGGTCGGCGCTGCCGCCGAGTTGGAGGCCGACCTGGCCCTGGGCGGTGTCGACGGGCGAGGTGAACGTGTAGGAGTAGGAGTTCCCCGAGACGCTCAGCTGGGGGCTCACCTCGAAGTAGGTGTCGTAGGGCGCCACTTGCAGCCCCACGATCGCCCGCAGGACGTGCCCTTCGGGCGAACCGTTCGCGGTGAAGGAGAACTTGTACGACTGCCCCTTCACGAGGGTGACGTCGTTCTGGCCGACAGCGGCGTCCCAGCGGTTGGCGGTGCCGCCCGGCACGTCCGCGCACAGCTGTCCGCCGGACAGGCCCGCGGTGACGTTGCTGGTCGTCCACCAGGGCTCGGTGGTGGTGTCGAAGGTGCCGTTCTTGAGCTGCTCGACCTCGTCGGCGGCGGCCGGGGACGAGGGTGTGGCCACAAGTGCCGTTCCCAGTAAGGCCGTCAGGCACAGCAAGGTGGTTCTGCGTCGTTTCACGCCTGGGCTCCTCCAGTGAGGTGCGGGTGACGCTCGCGATGGGAGCGCTCCCAGATGCGGACGCAGCCATGCTTGTTGCAGGCATGACACTCCGTCAACGGTCCGGACGGGACGGAATCCCGCCCGGACCGTTCTCTCAGACGGCCGGTATCTCCAACTTGCTGATCCGCACGGCCCCCTTGGGCCCGCCCGGCGAGGCACTGGTCATCGTCAGCCGGACACGTGAGCCCCGCACGGAGGCGAAGGTGATCACCGTCGGCTCGTCGGAGGCGGTGGCCCACGCCACGGAGACACCGTCGGCGGGCACATATCGCTTGCCGTCCCACACCTCGGGCTCGACGGAGGCGGGCAGACCGTGGGTCGCGCTCAGCGTGAAGGAGACCTCCGCCCGCTCGAAGGTCCTGGTCCGCCCGAAGTCCACGGAGACCCAGTCCTTCGCCCTCGCCCCGCTGAAGGCGGGCAGCAGCGCGGTGGCGGCCTTGCTGAAGGCGTTGGACCAGCCGGTGGCCGGGTCCCCGTCCAGCATGGCGGCCGGAAGGGTGTCCGGTCGGCCGGAGTAACTCGCGTCCGCCTGCGGGTAGTTCGGGGGCGCCGGATGGTCGGGGGTGAAGACGGCCGGCTCGGTGACGGCGACCGACCGGGACGGCGTGGTACGCACCTTCGCGCTGCCCGCCCGAAGGCCCTCCGCGCTCGCCGTGACCTTCAGGACCCCCGGCTCGGTACCGGAGCGCACGATCGCGAGGGCCTTTCCGTGGAAGGCGGTCCGGGTGGTGGCCTGGTAGCGCTCGGCGCTCTCCTCGCGGCCGTTGTCGAGACCGGCGAGGGAGCCGCCTCTCACCGCGAAGGAGATCAGGTGCTCGGCGTCCGGCACCACCACACCCCGGGAGTCGACGACGTCCGCCGTGACGAAGACGAGCGAACGGCCGTCCGCGGCGAGCGAGGTGCGGTCGGCGGTGAGGCGTACGGCATGGGGCTTGCCGGCCGTGCGCAGCACGTCGGTGGCGACCACCGTGCCGTTCCTGCGGGCCACGGCCTTCAACTCACCTGGCAGGTAGGGCACTTTCCAGGTCAGGTGGAGCTTGCCCGCGCTGCCGTTCGGACTGGTGTAGCTGCCGGGATAGGGGCCGTCGGTGAAGGTCTTGTCGTCGCCGGTGGCTTCCGTGGTCTCCAGGTACACCCGGCCGTCGGTGGTCTTCTTGGTGTCGAAGGCCCGGGTGCCGAGGGATGTGCCGTTGAGGAACAGCTCGACGGTGGCGACGTTGGCGTACGCCCACACCTCGACCGTGTCGCCCTCCGCGTGGTTCCAGGTCATCGGGACGAGATGGACCATCGGTTCGTCGACCCACTGACTGCGGAAGAGGTGGTACATGTCCTTCGGGAACCCGGCGGTGTCGACCGCGCCGAAGAAGGACGCCTTCACCGGGAAGACGTCGTACGGCGTGGGCTCCCCGATGTAGTCGATGCCGGACCAGAGGAACTGCCCGGCGAACCACTTCCGGTCCCGGTCCTTCTTGTGCCCGTACTCGCCGCTCATGGTCCAGGAGGCGAGGTTGTTGTCGTACGACGAGGTGTCCCGCCTGCCCGGCGTGTGGTTCTCGCCGGTGTTGAGGTGCTCGGGTTCCTGGTAGGTGCCGCGGGTCGAGGTCTCGGAGGACGACTCGGACTCGAAGAGGAAGAGGTGCGGGTAGGCGGCGTGCAGCTGGTCCACCGACTTGGCCGTGTTGTAGTTGAGTCCGAGCCCGTCCAGTTTGGCCAGCATCAGGTCGGCCGCCGAGCCCTTGGCGGGCAGGCGGCGGTACTTGTCGGAGCCGATGATCAGCGGGCGGGTGTCGTCGACGGCCCTGATCGCGGCGATGATCCGGTCGGCCATGGCGAGTCCGGCACTGGACGTCGAGTCGGGGATCTCGTTGCCGATCGACCACAGCAGCACCGCGGGCGAGTTGCGGGCCGCGAGGACCATCTCGGTCGCGTCCCTCTCGCACCACTCGTCGAAGAACCGGCCGTAGTCGTAGCGCGTCTTGCCGGTGCGCCAGCAGTCGAACGCCTCCACCAGCATCACGATGCCCAGTTCCTCACAGACCTGGATCATCTCCGGGGAGGGCGGGTTGTGGGAGGTGCGGAAGGCGTTGACGCCCATCGACTTCATGATGGTCATCTGTCTGCGGATCGCGTCGATGCTGACGGCCGCGCCGAGGGCGCCCAGGTCGTGGTGGAGGTCGACGCCCTTGATCTTGTGGTGGGTGCCGTTGAGATGGAAGCCCTCGTCCGGGTCGAAGCGGAAGGTGCGCAGGCCGAACGGGGTGCGGTAGGTGTCGACGAGCTTGCCGCCGCGGCGGAGTTCGGTCTCCAGGGTGTAGCGGTGGGGCGCCGAGATGTCCCACAACCGGGGTTCGGGGACGGTGAGTTCATGGGTCTCCGTCGCCTTCGTGCCGACGGTGATCGTGGTGGCCGTGCGGGCCACGGTCCGGCCCCGGGGGTCCTTGATCCGCGAGCGGATCTCGACCGGCCCCGCCGTGCCGGACTCGTCGACCACCGAGGTCCGCACCCTGACGCGGGCACGCTCGGCGGTGATCTCCGGCGTGGTGACATAGGTGCCCCAGCGCTCCACGTGCACCGGATCGGTGACGACCAGGCGGGCCTCGCGGTAGATTCCGCTGCCCGAGTACCAGCGGCTGCTGGGGAGCCGGTTCTGCACCTTGACCGCGATCACGTTCTCGGTGGTGCCGTCGGTGTGGAGCAGGTCGGTGAGGTCGAGGGCGAAGCCGGTGTAGCCGTAGGGGTGACGGCCGGCCTCGGTGCCGTTGCAGTAGACGTACGAGTCCATGTAGACGCCGTCGAACTCCACCGAGATCCGCTTGCCGGCGAAGGCGGGTGGCAGGGTGAAGGCGAGGCGGTACCAGCCCAGGCCGCCGGGGAAGAAGCCGGTGCCGCTGGTGGTGCCGTTCTCCGTGGTCGGGGCGAGCTCGATGCTCCAGTCGTGCGGCACCGCGACCTCGCGCCACCCCGAGTCGTCGTACCCCGGGGCCGCGGCGTCCGTGTACTCCCCCGTCGGGTCGGTGATCCCGCCCGGGTCGACCAGCGCGAAGCGCCAGCCGTCGCGCAGCGCGACGGTACGGCGGCCGGACGCGTTCCCGGCGGACTCGGCGGCCTGGGCCACCGGGGCGGCCAGGAGCGCGCCCGCGGCCGGGGCGGCCGTGGACGCGAGCAGAACCGATCTGCGAGTGACGGTCATGGCGGCTCTCCCTCATCAGGGCCCAGAAGTACTCACAACTGATCGTGAACACACAGAATCTGACGACGCGCCACTCAGGTCCGTCAAGGGTGCGGAAAGCGCCTTCTGCCCCGGCCGTCCTCTCGGACGGTCCATTCGCCGCCGCGGGCCGCCGCCCCGTACCGGTCGGATCGGCGTTCACCGGCGGGCGGGACGCACTAGGCTGGGACTCGATTTACGCACTTGTTCACTGTGCGTAGGCGCGATGGAGTGGCGACGATGAGGCCGGTGGATCCGTTCGACGATGCCTCGACCGCGCGGGCCGTCATCGACGACCGGGGCGCCGTGGCCAGATGGGGCGTCGGTGCCCGGCGGCTGCTGGGGTACGAGGCCCACGAGGTGCTGGGCCGCCCCGCGGCGGCCCTGCTGGCCGAGCCGGATGCCCTGGCCGCTCTCGTCGGCCCGCGCTGGAGTGGCGATCTCGCTCTGCTGCACCGGGACGGTCGCACGGTCCCTGTCCACCTGCTCGCCCTCCGCAGGCCGCCGCGAGGGGACCGGGCCGACTGGCGGGTCGTCGTCCGGCCCGACCACGCGGAGCTCGACCCGCCGGACGACGTGGTGACCGCGGCCGCGTTGGACCAGTCTCCCTGTCCCATGCTGGTCTGCGACGAGCGGCTGCGCCTGCGGTGGATCAACGGCCGGATGGCCGAACTGATCGATCTGCCCGACCACGAGGTCAGGGGACTGAGGATCACGGACATCGGCGTCCGCCGGGAGAACACGGAGGTCGAGGAACTCCTCGCCGATGTGCTCGCCACCGGGCGGGCACGCGACATCGAGGGGTACGTCCGTCCCAGCGGCCTCGACCGCGGGGCCGGGATGCTGACCCGGATCGCGCCGCTCACCGACGGCTCGGGACGGGTGCGGGGAGCCTGTCTGACCGGACACGACTTCACCGAGCACTACCTCGCCCGGGAGCGGCTCCAGCTGGTCAACGAGGCGAGCGTGCGTATCGGCACCACCCTCGACGTCACCCGTACGGCCCAGGAGCTGGCGGACGTGTGCATTCCGTCGCTCGCCGACTTCGTGAGCGTCGACCTGCTGGACCCGCAGGAGAGCGGCGAGGCCCCGACCGAGCTCGCGGCGCCGGTCGAACTGCGGCGCGCCGCCCACCATTCCGTGGACCCCGGCAATCCGATGGCCGTGATGAAGCCCGGGCACACCGAGGTGTATCCCGCCACCTCACCGCAGGCCGACTCTCTGGTGGCGGGCCGCACCATCGTCGCCACGGTGGCGTCCGGGCGCCTGGACCAGTGGCTCAACTGGAACAGAACCCGCGGCGAGCGGGTCAAGGAGTTCGGCGTCCACTCCACGATGTCCGTACCGATCCAGGCCCGCGGCCAGACCCTCGGGGTCGCGGTCCTCACCCGCTACCGGCGGCCCGACCCCTTCACCCCGGACGATGTGCTGCTGGCCGAGGAGATCACCGCGCGGGCCGCGGTCTGCATCGACAACGCCCGTCGGTTCTCCCGCGAGCGCGAGACCGCCCTCGCCCTGCAGCGCAGTCTGCTGCCCCGCTCCCTGCCGCGCACGGCCGCCGTGGAGGCGGCGTCGCGTTATCTTCCGGCGGCGCGGGCCGGGGTGGGCGGCGACTGGTTCGACGTGATCCCGCTGTCCGGGATGCGGGTCGCGATGGTCGTCGGGGACGTGGTCGGGCACGGCATCCAGGCCTCGGCGACGATGGGCCGGCTGCGCACCGCCGTCCGCACCCTCGCCGACATCGACCTGGCCCCGGACGAACTCCTCACCCACCTCGACGACCTCGTCGTACGGCTGTCCGCGGAGGCCGGCAACGAGGGCAGCCCCGGCGAGGTCGGGGCCACCTGTCTCTACGCGGTCTACGACCCGGTGTCGAGGCGCTGCACGCTGGCCCGGGCCGGGCATCCGGCGCCCGTGATGCTGACGCCGGGAGGGACGGCACGCGAGGTGGATCTGCCCGCGGGGCCGCCGCTGGGCCTGGGCGGGCTGCCGTTCGAGTCCGCCGAGCTGGCACTGCCCGAGGGCAGCGTGCTCTCCCTGTTCACGGACGGTCTGATCGAGTCCCGGGAGCGGGACGTGGACGCCAGTCACGCGCTGCTGTGCGAGGCCCTGGCCGTTCCCTCCGACTCCCTGGACGAGACCTGCGACCGGCTGCTGCACGCGCTGCTCCCGCCGGGCGGCTCCTCGGACGACGTGGCCCTGCTGCTGGCCCGCACGCTGGGCCTGCCCGCCTCCCAGGTGGCGACCTGGGACATCCCGGCCGACCCGGCGCTGGTGGCGCCCGTCCGCAAGCAGGTCGTCCAGCAGCTGGATCGCTGGGACCTGAGCGAGGCGTCGTTCACGGCGGAGCTGGTGGTGAGCGAGCTGGTGACGAACGCGATCCGGTACGGCGCCCGTCCCATCCGGCTGCGGCTCATCCATGACGAGACCACGCTGATCTGCGAGGTCTCCGACACCAACCACACCGCCCCGCACCTGCGGCGCGCCAAGACCTGGGACGAGGGCGGCCGGGGTCTGCTCCTGGTCGCGCAGCTCACCCAGCGCTGGGGCAGCCGGCACACGGCCGAGGGCAAGACGATCTGGGCGGAGATCGGACTCCTCGACGAGGAGTGAGCGAACTTTTCCGGGCCGTTCCGCATCGGGCCTTCATGACGGGGCACAAGGCGCCGTACGCGCGTGTTGCGTGAATTCTCCGGGAGTGTGGAGACATGACGATCAGGTCCCTGGGTGTGCGGCGGGCGGCCCTGCTCGCGAGTTCGGCCGCGATGGTCTGTCTGTCGGCGGGCTGCGGCAGCGGCGACGACACGGCGAGCGCCCCGCGCACGGAGTCCGGCACCACGTCACCGTCCGACGGCACCAGCAGCGCGCCGAGTGGTGTGCCGACCGACGCGGTGAGCAACTCCCTCACCCCGTCCGCACCGCAGTCCCCGGCCGGCGGAACCCGCTGCCACACCTCCGAACTGAGCGCCTCCGTCGGCCGCAACAACCCGGGGGCCGGGCAGGAGAACTTCCCGGTCGTGCTGACGAACGAGTCGAGCCGCACCTGCACTCTGTACGGCTATCCGGGCACCGCCTTCGTCGACGCGTCCGGCAAGCAGCTGGGACCGGACCCGAAGCGCTCCTCCGCCGAGCCCGAGACGGTGAAGCTGGCGCCGGGTCAGAGCGCCTGGGCCGGATTGTCCTTCGCCAACCCCGAGGTCAGCGGGGCGGGAACGGCCACCCCTGCCGCTCTTGTGGTGACCCCGCCGGACGAGGAGGACCCGCTGAAGGTGGCATGGAAGTCCGGGGAGGTCCCGGTGTCCGGCAACGAGTCGTCGGTGCGGCTGATCCCCTTCAGCCCCGGCACCGGAGCCTGAGCGGGCGCGGCCGCGGTCGGGGGCACTGACCGGGTTCTTACCCCGGCCTGATTTCATGACCGGGCACGATCTGCTCGCGTCCCGAAGGATTTGCCCTGAACACCCCGCTCGCCGAAGCCCTGTCCGTCGCCCTGCTCGTCGCCGTACTCGTGTGGGCGGTCCTGCGCCCCTTCGGCTGGCCGGAGGCCGTGGTCGCGGTCCCGGCGGCGGGGCTCGCGGTCCTCACCGGGGCGATCTCCCCGAACCATGCCTGGGCGGAGGCCGAGAGGTTGGGACCGGTGGTCGGGTTCCTGGCGGCGGTGCTGGTGCTCGCGCACTTCTGTGACGTGGAGGGGCTGTTCCAGGCCTGCGGGGCCTGGCTGGCCCGGCGGGCGGCGGGCTCGCCCGGAAGGCTGCTGACCGGTGTGTTCGGGCTGGCGTCGGCGATCACGGCGGTGCTCAGCCTGGACGCCACCGTGGTGCTGCTGACGCCGGTGGTACTCGTCACCGCCTCCCGGATGGGGGCCCGCGCGAAGCCGCACGTCTACGCGTGCGCGCATCTGTCGAACACGGCCTCGCTGCTGCTGCCGGTGTCGAACCTCACCAACCTGCTGGCGTTCGAGGCGAGCGGGGTGAGCTTCACCCGGTTCGCGCTGCTGATGGCGCTGCCCTGGCTGGCCGCGATCACCGTCGAGTACGCGGTGTTCCGGCGTTTCTTCGACGCCGACCTCACCGTCGTGGACCACTCCCCCGAGCCGTCCGAGGAGCCCGCGCTGCCGCTGTTCGCGCTGGTCACGGTCGGCTGCACGCTGGCCGGGTTCGTGGTGGCCTCCGCGTTCGGCGTCGATCCCGCCTGGGTCGCCTGCGCGGGCGCGCTCGTCCTGGCGGGCCGCGCTCTCGCCCGCGGGAAGGCCAGCCCCGTCACCGTGGTGCGAGCGGCGGCACCGGCCTTCCTGGCGTTCGTGCTCGCGCTCGGCGTCGTGGTGCGCGCGGTCGTCGACAACGGGCTCGCCGACGCCCTGCACCACGTCCTGCCCGACGGGACGGGACTCGTCGCGCTGCTCGGGATCGCCGCGCTGGCCGCCGTACTGGCGAACCTCATCAACAATCTGCCCGCGGTCCTGGTCCTGCTGCCGCTCACCGCCGCGGCCGGGCCCGGGGCGGTCCTCGCGGTGCTGCTCGGGGTGAACATCGGCCCGAACCTCACCTACGCAGGGTCCCTGGCCACGCTGCTGTGGCGGCGCATCCTGCACCGGGACGACCACGAGGTGGAGCTCGGGGAGTTCACGCGGCTCGGCCTGCTGACCGTGCCGACCGCGCTCGCCGCCGCGGTGGTGGCCCTGTGGGGCTCGCTGCAGCTCGTGGGAGCCTGAGCGGGGTCAGCGCCCGCCTCCGTACCCGTAGCCACCGCCGTACCCATAGCCGCCGCCGTAGCCGTAGCCACCGCCGTAGCCGCCGGGCTGGCCGCCCCAGTTGCAGTAGTACGGATTGGTGGAGCAGTTGTCACCGGGGGACGGGCTGCTCGGCGGTGTCGGCGTGGCCGTCGGCGTGGCGGACGCCGTCGGGGTCGGTGTGGGCGTCCTGGAGGGCGCGGGGGCGGACTTCGGGGTCGGCGTGGGACTGCTGTCCGCGTCCCAGTTGACCGCCTCCATCTGAGGGTCGGGTTTCGAGGTGTCGAAGACCCAGCGCTGGGCGGGGCCGTCGTCGCGGTTCTTCAGGACCAGCGCGCCGGACCCGTCGGTGGCGGCCGGGGTCAGCGCGAGGTCCTGGTCCCAGCGCGGTACGAGCGTGCCCTGGAGGGTGAAGTCGTAGCGGACGTTCTTGGCGCCGGACGCGGAGGCGCCCGTGCAGGGCGCGAGCCGCACCGAGAAGCCGAGGTGGGAGTCCAGGCACAGGTCGGGGTCGGCGGCGCTGCGCAGCAGTCCGTCCGTTTCGTACGTCCACTGCTGGCCCTCGGCCCCGGAGCACTCGGCGAGCCCGGTCTCGACGCCCTGGGCGATCTTCTTGCCGACGACGCCGACGCACAGCCCGGACTCGACGTTGTGCAGGCGTCCGCGCAGGTCGCCCTGGCGCGCCTCGCTCGCCCCGGCCCGGGACGGGTCCGTGGTCGAGGAGGCCGTGTCGGCGCCGGGCGCCTCGGAGGGGGCCGCCTCGGCCGGGCCGCTGCCGTCCGAGTGGAACGAGGACCACATGACCAGGGGGAGGACGACGAGCCCGCTCACCGTCAGGACGGCCGCGGTGAGGTTGCGGCGGGAGGTACGGCGAGGGGCCCTGCGGGCGGAGTGACGGGAGGCGGAGCGCGCACGGCCACGGGGGCCGGGGGCGGCGGGCGCCGTACCCGTGGGGGCGGGGCCCTGGCCCGGGGCGGCGGGCGGCATCGGAACGCCGAAGGCCTCACCCGCGAACGGTCCGCTCGGCGCGTGTCGCTGCGCCTCCTCTGCGGCTCCCGCGTCGTCGACGCTCATCCGTGATTCCACGTAGGCGGCGGCGCCCCAGCCGAGCACGGCCTCGGCGAGGGCGAGGCCGAGCTGCCCGTTGAACTGGTGCAGCTGGTCGGCGGTGTGCATGCAGTGCCGGCACCGCTGCAGGTGCTCACGCAGATCGGGGTCGAGCTCGGCACCGCCGCGCCGGAACGTCACGTCGAGCAGCCGCAGATAGTGCCGGCACTCCTGCTCGGGGGCGAGTTCGCGGTGAACCTGGAGGCACTCCTCGCGCAGCCGCTCGCGGGCCCGGCGGAGTTCGACGCCGGCGTCCTCCTCGTCCAGGCCGAGGAGGGCCGCGGGGACGCCGAGCGGCTCGGCCTCGACCTCGGTGTGCCACAGCAGACAGCGGGCCGACTGCTGCAGCCGCTGGAAGGCACCGGACAGCAGACGCCGCTCGGCGGGGGGCAACAGGCGGGCCGCGGCTCTGTCGCCGCCCGCCTCGGTTCTCAGCGCGGGGTGGAGCATCTCCCGTCGGCCGTCGGAGTCCCACTCGGCCGCGATCCGGCGGACGGTGACGAGCAGATGGGGCCGCCAGGCGGCGGTCGGACCCGTGTGGCGCAGAGATTCGCCGAACAGGCGCGTGAACGCGGCCGTGGTGAGCATGCCCGCGGGGCGGGGACCGTCGGTGCACAGCCGCGCGTAGGCGAAGGCGGCTTCCCAGTGCCGGTCGAGGAGTTCACCGACGGGCTGCAGGGCCGGCGTCGTGCCGCTCCACTTCTTGAGCTCGGCGCTCAGCTGCTCGTCCGTGACGTCGTACGGGCGAACCGGAGACGGGGAATTCGACAGGCCTGCGTCACTCACGGCGGCATTTCCTCCCGAGGGCATGCTGCGTTGCATAAAGTCCATACCAATGGGTACGTCCGCCTGGGACAGCTCTTTTGAAGCGTGAAAGGCGTACAGAGGGGGTCAAGAGCACACGGGGGAAATATCCATTGTCCGTGCGCTGACAAGGCACACCTTTACACAGGTCAGGGACGCCCAACAAGTGATCCCACGGTTTTGCGCATCCCGTTCGCCCGGCACAGATAGACGATTCGTCAGCACCGGCGCCTCAAGGATTGCCGTTCTCCTGATTTCGCAATTGGAAACAGGATTCAGTTAACTCCGCGAAGAGTTCCAGGAAACCATTGAACCTCCACTACACAGCGCATCCGAGTGGCCCCATGATGTCATGCCTCAACCATTGGGCCTGCGGCCCGGTATGCCCCGGGCGGAGTCCCGTAGCGGGCACGGAAGACCCGGTTGAAGTGGAAAGGGCTGGCGAAACCGGAAGCGGCGGCGACGCGTTCCACGGACAGGTCGGTGCTCTCCAGCAGTCGGGCGGCATGGTTCAGGCGCGCCTCGCGCAGCTCCCGCATCGGTGACCGGCCCAGCTGCCGGGTGAAGAGGTGGGCGAACCGGGAGGGCGACAGCGACACTTCGGCGGCGAGCGACCGCACGGTGTGCGGGGCGCCGGGATCGGCCGCGATCAGCTCCTGGGCGCGCCGCACCCGGGGGTCGACGCCGGCCCCGGTCCGGGCCCCGAGCGCGGCGCCCGCGGTGAGCAGGACGACCTCCTCCAGCGCGCACAGGGCGAGTTCGCGGGCGGTGGTGCCGTGGGCCACGGCGACGGCGACCCGGTCGTCGGCCGGTGCGGACGCGGGCGGGGCGGTTACGGGCGGGGTGCCGGTGCCGGTCCAGCGGGCGTCGGCGAGCATCCGGTGGAAGGCCGCCTCGATGCGGGCGTGCGGGCCGTCGCCTCCGGGGCCCGGGGTGACGACGTACATGCCGTCGCCCCTGCCGTGCGGCCCGAGCCAGGCGGTCCAGGACGGCCTGGCTCCGCAGTGCGCCCACCAGAACCGCCAGTGGTCGGCGCCCTGTTGGACGCCGTAGCGGTGCGGGGTGCCGGGGGCGAGCACCACCAGGTCCCCGGCACCCGCCCCGGTCTCGGTCCGTCCCTGGCGCAGGGTGCCCCGGCCGCCCACCGTCCAGGTGAGCAGCCAGCTGTCGGCGCCCCGCGGTCGCTGGACGGCGTAGCCCGGGAGTTCGTCGTAGCGGCCGACGACCACGAGACCGGGTGGCGGGCCGGGGTCGCCGTGGGCGGCAGTCTCGGGCAATCCGTCGGCGGTCACGGGCATCCTCCTCGGGCGGGCTGCGGCCTAGCGTGACGAGTGGAACACATCGCACGAAGGAGGGGACGGATGACAGTCACAGGCATCGAGACGGGGCTCCGGCAGTTCCAGGAGAACGGCTTCATGGTCGTTCGCGGGCTGTTCGCACGCGACGAGATCGACCGGCTGTGCGGCGAGTTCACGGCACTGCACTCCGGCGGCCCGGTGCCGGGGCATTTCGAGCCGAGTGCGCCGAGCGAGTCGACGGATCCGCTGCGGAGGTATCCGCGGGTGATGCAGCCGCACGAGATCAACGACCTCGCACTGCGCTTCCTGCTGGACGCCCGGCTGCGGGAGGTGCTGGAGACGCTGCTCGGGGAGGAGGCGCTGGCCGCGCAGAGCATGTTCTACTTCAAGCCGCCAGGAGCGCGGGGGCAGGCGCTGCACCAGGACAACTTCTATCTGCGGGTCGAACCGGGCACCTGTGTCGCGGCCTGGGTGGCCTGCGATGTGATCGACCGGGACAACGGAGGGCTGGAGGTCGTCCCGGGCACGCACCGGATGGACCTGTTCTGCCCGGAACTCGCGGACTCCGAGGTGTCGTTCGCGCGGGAGTACGTGGCACCGCCACCGGGGCTCGCCGCGGTTCCCGTCGACATGGCGCCGGGGGATGTCCTGTTCTTCAACGGAAGCCTGGTGCACGGCTCGCAGCCGAACCGCACGGCCGACCGGTTCCGTCGGTCGTTCATCGGGCACTACGTGGGGGCTTCCACCGAGCGGATCGGGCACTACTACCGGACGTTGTCGATGAGCGGTGCGCGGGTGCCGTTGCCGGAGAGCGAGGGGGCGGGGCCGTGCGGCACGGAGTTCGCACCGCACGGGCCGCACTAGTCAGCTGTGGCCGACGATCGGACGGGTCGTGTACGGCCCCTCCAGTTCCTCGATCTCCTTCTCGCTGAGCTCCAGTTCGGCCGCCGCCACGGCGTCCTCGATGTGGTGCGGCTTGCCCGCTCCCACGATCGGGGCGGCCACCGTGTCCTGGGCCAGGAGCCAGGCCAGGGCCACCTGGGCGCGCGGGACGCCCCGGTCACCGGCGATACGGGTGACGGCCTCGACGATGGTGCGGTCGCCCTCCTGGTAGAGGCGGCTGCCGAAGTTGTCGGTGGAGCTGCGGTCGGTGACCGTGCCCCAGTCCCGGGTCAGGCGGCCGCGGGCCAGCGGGCTCCACGGCAGCGCGCTGACGCCCTGGTCGGCGCAGAGGGGCAGCATCTCGCGCTCCTCCTCGCGGTAGAGGAGGTTGTAGTGGTTCTGCATGGACACGAACTTCGTCCAGCCGTGCCGCTCGGCCGTGTACTGCATCTTGGAGAACTGCCAGGCGTACATCGAACTGGCCCCGATATAACGCACCTTGCCCGCCTTCACCAGGTCGTGCAGCGCCTCCATCGTCTCCTCGACCGGGGTGTGCGGGTCGAAGCGGTGGATCTGGTAGAGGTCGACGTAGTCGGTGCCGAGGCGCCGCAGGCTGTGGTCGATCTCCGTCATGATCGCCTTGCGGGACAGTCCGGCGGCGTTCTGCCCGGACCGCATCGGGCCGTTCACCTTGGTCGCGAGCACGATCTCGTCGCGGTTCGCGAAGTCCGTGAGGGCCTTGCCGACGATCTCCTCACTGGTGCCGTCGGAGTAGACGTTCGCCGTGTCGAAGAAGTTGATGCCCGCGTCCAGGGCCTGCCGGATCAGTGGCCGCGACGCCTCCTCGTCGAGGGTCCACTCGTGCACGCCGCGGTCCGGCAGGCCGTAGGACATGCAGCCCAGACAGATCCGCGAGACGTCCAGGCCCGTCGAACCGAGCTTCACGTACTGCATCGTTGCTGCTCCTGACGTCGAGAGAGGTCCGAAGTGGAGCGTACGACTTCGCGCTTCAGCGTCTTCCCGGCTCGACCAGATCCAGCGCCCGTTCCCATCCGAACTCCTCGCCCTCGGCGCCCTGGTAGGGGTGCCCGAAGCGCACGCCCATCCCCCGCAGCCGGATCAGGCTGTCCTGGTAGGCGGGGTGACCGGCGAGGTCGTCGGAGACACAGGTCAGGACGCCGATCGGGACGCCCCGGCCGGCCACCTCGCACAGCGTGCCCACCGCGAGGGTGTCGGCGATACCGGCCGCCCACTTGTTGATCGTGTTGAAGGTGGCCGGGGCCACCACGACCGCGTCCGGGTCCGGGAAGGGCCGCGGCTCCCCCGGCCGACGCCACGCGAAGCGGATCGGGTGGCCGGTGGCCGCCTCGACGGCCGCCGTGTCGAAGAAGCCGTTCATCGCGGTGGGCGTGGCGATGACGCCGACCTGCCACTCCCGCTCCTGCGCGGCGGTGATCAGCTTGCCGACATCCGCCGCGATACCGGCGGCGCACACGACGACGTACAAGAAGGGCGGTATCTCGTCCTGTTCGGTCACGGCGGAACCCTACTGAAGCGGGAAGGACAGCCCCCGCTCGGTTTCGGGGCGGGGCCCGTGGATCCGGCGCTCCTTCTCCTCGATCGGCACGTCGTTGATGCTCGCCTCGCGCCGGGTCATCAGCCCGTGCTCGCCGAACTCCCACAGCTCGTTGCCGTACGACCGCCACCACTGCCCTTCGGTGTCCTGGCACTCGTACTGGAAGCGGACCGCGATGCGGTTGCCGTCGTAGGCCCACAGGTCCTTGCGCAGCGCGTACTCCCGCTCGCGCGCCCACTTCGCGGTGAGGAACTCGACGATCTCGGCGCGCCCGGTGACGAAGGTCCCGCGGTTGCGCCACACGGAGTCCTCGGAGTAGGCGAGGGCCACCCGCTGTGGATCGCGGGTGTTCCAGGCGTCCTCGGCGGCCTGCACCTTCTGGGCGGCACTCTCGCGGGTGAAGGGCGGCAGGGGCGGGCGATCGGTCATGTCATCCTCCGTGGCCGAGGCGGCCGGGACAGGGGAGAACGTGCGTTCTCCAGGGTGCTGCTACCGTAGGAGAACGCTCGTTCTCACGTCAAGGAGTGGTCGTCCATGGACAGCGCAGTGGCCCGCGAGCGGGTGCTGGACGCCGCCGAGGAGCTGTTCTACGGGCGGGGCATCCAATCCGTCGGCATGGACGACATACGGGGCGCGTCCGGCGTTTCCCTCAAGCGGCTCTACCAGCTGTTCCCGGCGAAGGAGCAACTGGTGGAGGCCTATCTGGAGCGGCGGGACGGCCGGTGGCGGGGGCGGCTGGCCGAGTTCGTGGCACTCCGGTCGGCCCCTGAGGGACGGATCCTCGCCGTCTTCGACTGGCTGGAGCAGTGGTTCGGCGAGGAGGGCTTCCGCGGGTGCGCGTGGATCAACTCGTACGGCGAACTGGGCGCGACCTCGGACCGGGTGGCGGCCCAGGTCCGCGCCCACAAGGGGGCGTTCGGGGACTACCTCGCCTCACTGGTGGCCGCCGCCGGGCGGCCCGCGGCGCTGGCCGGGCCGCTCTTCCTGCTCGCCGAGGGGGCCATGGTGACCGCGGGCATCACGCGCAGCACACGGCCCGCGGCGCAGGCGCGGGAGGCGGCCCGGATGCTGCTGGAGCCGCGCTGAGGTCAGGCGGCGGCAAGTGCCGTCGGCGTTCCTGATCGCACCGCGCGCGGTGGTGACCCGGGCGGGCTGCTGGACATGCCGGCCCCGTACGTGGTGCGCCGGGCGGACCCGGCCGCGCTGCCGCCCGGGGTGCCGGTGGAGCTGCGGGGCGCCCGCACGGTGGCCGAAGGGACCGTGGCGCTGCGCGAGCGGTCCCGGTTCGCGACCGTCGGCCTCGTCGTCGCCCCGCGCGGGCGGCTGCTGTTCGCGCTCACCGTCACGGTCGAGGGTGGGCGGATCACTTCGCACGACGTCGTCATCGAGCCCGCCCGGCTGCGGCGGGTCGAGCTGGGGGTGCTCGACCCGCCTGGCCGGATCAGCTCACCGTCTCCGACACGGTGATGGCGGCGACGGGGCATGCCCGGGCCGCCTCCCGGACCATCGGGTCGCCGCCGCCGTCCTCCCGGCCGGGCAGGAGTGTGCTGAAGCCGTCGTCGTCCTGGGTGAAGACGCCCGGTGCGGCCAGAGCGCACTGGCCCGCCCCGATACAGGCGTCCTTGTCGATGTCGATGTGCATGGGCGGGCCTCTTACCAGGTCACGGGGAGTTCCAGCATCCCCTGGATCGTGTCGCCGGGTTTGAAGGGGATCTCGTCGGCGGGGGCGGCGAGGCGGAGGGTGGGCAGCCGGTCGAAGAGGGTGCGCAGGGCGATCTCCAGTTCGGCGCGGGCGAGGTTCTGGCCGAGGCACTGGTGAATGCCGAAGCCGAACGCGATGTGGTGCCGGGCGGGGCGGTGCCAGTCCAGGCTGTCCGGATCGGCGTAGACGTCCTCGTCGCGGTTGACGACCGAGGTCGCGAAGACGACTCCCTCGCCCGCCCGGATCGTCGCCCCGGCCACGTCGATGTCCTCCAGGGCCATCCGCAGCAGTCCGTCGGCGATCGACAGCATGCGCATCAGTTCCTCGACGGCGTTCGGGATCAGCCCGGGATCGGTGCGCAACTCGGCCAGCCGGTCGGGGTGTTGGAGGAGGGTGTAGGTGCCGAGCGAGATCATGTTGGCGGTCGTCTCGTGGCCGGCGACCAGCAGGATGATCGCCAGCGCGATCAGTTCCTCGCGGGTCAGCTCTCCGTCCCGCAGCTGCCGGTGGACGAGTTCGTCGAGTACGCCGTCGCCGGGCTTCGGCTGTTTCTGCTTACGGTCGATCAACTCGTCGAAGTACTCCTTCAGTTGATCGCGGGCGTCCATGACGTCCGCGGCCGCGGGGCCGCGCAGCAGCCGTCGGGACTGCCCTTCGAAGAAGTCGTGGTCGGTGTAGGGCACGCCGAGCAGGGCGCAGATCACCGTCGACGGGACGGGCAGCGCGAAGGCGCTCACCAGCTCGGCGGGCGGTCCCTGGGCGATCATGGCGTCGATGCGTTCGTCGACGATCCGCTGGATGCGGGGACGCAGTTCGGTGGCCCGCCGGAGCGTGAAGCTGGGGACCATCATGCGTCGCTGGACCCGGTGTTCCGGGTCGTCGACGCCCAGCAGTGCGGCCCTCCGGTTCTTGATCGCCGCGAAGCGTGCCGTGGGCGCGGGAAAGCCGTCGCGGGTGCGGTCGGTGGAGAGCCGGGGGTCGGCGAGCAGGGCGCGAGCGGTCTCGTGTCCGGTCACCAGCCAGGCCGGACGGCCGTCGAAGAGCGTGATCCGGGACAGCGGGCGGGCGGCGCGCAGGGGTTCGTAGCCGGTGGGCGGGTGGTAGGGGCAGGTCCGGTCCTGGGGGAAGGCGACAGGTTCCGTTTCCGTCATGGAAGACCTCGCAGACGAAGGGTGCGTCGTGCAGATCTTCATTAGATGCTCGGGGCATCTATAGGGCGACGAGAAGTTCGGCCAGATCGGTGGCGGGGGCAATCTGGCCGGAGATCGACGCCGTGGCGGTCCCGGGTGTACCACCATGTGCGGGGGGATGATTACCGTTCAGGACGGTGTTGCAGTCCGTACGAGAACCCCGTAGCAGACGACGAGGAGACGGAAACCATGCCTCTTGAGGGCGAGTACGAGCCCAGCCCGACCCAGTGGGTGCGTGAGCAGGTGGAGCTGTACGAGAGCTCCGGCGGCACCAAGGGGAACACGCTCATGGACACGGGGATGCCGGTCATCGTGCTGACCACCCGGGGCGCGAAGAGCGGCAACATCCGCAAGACACCGCTGATGCGTGTGGAGCACGACGGGCGTTACGCGGCGGTGGCGTCGCTGGGCGGCGCGCCCAAGCACCCGGTCTGGTACCACAATGTCAAGGCCGACCCGCATGTCGAGCTCCAGGACGGCTCGGTCAAGCGGGACTTCACGGCCCGCGAGATCACCGGCGCGGAGAAGGACGAGTGGTGGGAGCGGGCCGTCGCCGCGTACCCGCCGTACGCCGACTACCAGAAGAAGACGGACCGGGTGATCCCGGTCTTCGTCCTGGAGCCCGCCGAAGAGGACTGAGCGACTTCGAGAAATTCTTCCGCCGAAGACGCATGAACCGATTTCGGCCGGGCACCCGTGCCTCAGGCCCCGCCGCGTTCCCCCGTCGCGGCGGGGCTTTCTCGTGCCTCCTCGGCCGGCCGGTCGGTCACGTCGAGGAAGATCTGGTCCGCCTCGGACACGGTCCGGGCGACGGACCGCTTGATGCGTACGGCGACCTCCTCGACCCGTTCGCTGTCCAGGCCCGGCACCAGGTCCACACGGGCGGCCACCAGGACCGAGTCCAGCCCCATCTTCATGGTGAACAGCGCCTCCACGCTGTCGATCTCGGGCTGTGCGTCCAGCAGTGCCCGGATCCGGGCACTGGCCTCCGGGTCGGCGGCCTCACCGATCAGCTGTCCCTTGGCCTCGCGTCCGAGCCGGTAGGCCACGTAGACGAGCAGCGCACCGATGGCCAGTGAGGCCGACGCCTCCCAGACGACCTGCCCGGTGACCATGTGCAGCGCCATTCCGGCCATGGCGAGGGTCACACCGAGCACCGCCGTGCCGTCCTCGGCGACGACCGTGCGCAGGGCGGGGTCGCGCATGCCCTGGGCGGCCCCGCCCTGCTTGTGCACCTGGTGCAGCGCCCGCACGAGCGAGATCCCCTCGGCGACGAAGGCCACGCCCAGCACGATCAGGCCCGCCACATAGCCGCTGAGCTTTTCCTCGGCTCCGTTGCGCAGCGCCTCGATACCCTGGAAGACGGAGAAGCAGCCGCCCATCACGAAGATCCCGACGGCCGCGATGAGCGACCAGAAGAACCGCTCCTTGCCGTAGCCGAAGGGATGTCGTTGGTCGGCGGGGCGACGGCTGCGGCGCAGCGCGGCCAGCAGGAAGACCTCGTTGAGGCTGTCCGCGACGGAGTGCGCCGCCTCCGACAGCAGCGCGGGAGAGCCCGCGAGGAGGCCTCCGACGGCCTTGGCGACCGCGATCACCAGGTTCGCCGCGAGCGCCACCAGCACGGTGACGCGTGTTTTCCGGTCCGCTGTGTTGTTCGTCGATGTCCCGCTCACCTTCGCCGACTGCCCGGCTCCCCGGCACTCACACCGTGCCGACTCCCGAAAACGGGGAACGCGTCCACCAGGACAGGTGTACTCCGGGAGGAACCATGGACAGCGCCGACGACGGCAACAGCTCGTACGGCCAGAAGGCGTTCAAGCGGTCCAAGAGCCATTTCGCGGACCGGGTCACCGCCGACGGCCGGGACGGCTGGCCGGTGGAGGCCGGCCGCTACCGGCTGGTGGTCAGCCGTGCGTGTCCCTGGGCGAGCCGGGCGGTGATCTCGCGACGGCTGCTCGGACTGGAGGACGCGCTGTCCATGGCGATCGCCGACCCGATCCAGGACGACCGCAGCTGGCGTTTCACCCTGGACCCGGACGACCGCGACCCGGTGCTCGGCATCCGCTACCTCAGCGAGGCCTACGACAAGCGGGAGCGCGACTATCCGGGCGGGGTGAGCGTGCCCGCGCTCGTGGACGTGCCCAGCGGGAAGCTCGTCACCAACGACTACCAGCAGCTCACCCTGGACCTGGCCACCGAGTGGACGGCCCTGCACCGTCAGGGCGCGCCCGATCTGTATCCGCGGGCGCTGCGCGACGAGATCGACACGGTGATGGCGGAGGTGTATGAGGACGTCAACAACGGTGTGTACCGGGCGGGTTTCGCCACCGGCCAGGAGGAGTACGAGGAGGCCTGCGCGGGCGTGTTCCGCCGGCTCGACCTGCTGACCTCGCGCCTAGCCCGGCAGCGGTATCTCGTCGGGGACACCCTCACCGAGGCGGACATCCGGCTGTTCACCACACTGGTGCGTTTCGACGCCGTCTACCACGGTCACTTCAAGTGCAACCGCTGGAAGCTGGCGGAGAACGAGGTGCTGTGGGCGTACGTCCGCGACCTCTACCAGACACCGGGCTTCGGTGACACCGTCGACTTCGACCACATCAAGCGGCACTACTACCAGGTGCACACCGGCGTCAATCCGACCGGCATCGTCCCGCTCGGGCCGGACCTGGCGGGCTGGCTGACGCCGCATCACCGTGCGGAGCTCGGCGGCCGCCCGTTCGGCGACGGGACCCCGCCGGGGCCGGTGCCGACGGCCGAGGCGGTCCCGGCGCACCACCGACCCACCACTGAGCAAGGAGATTGACGTGGCAAAGAAGAAGAAGCTGCCCCTCGCCTACAAGCCCCTCGGCTTCGTACTCGGCTGGACGAGCGGAACGCTGGCGGGACTGGCCTTCCAGAAGACCTGGAAGGCCATCCGGCACGAGGACGACGCGCCCGACGCCCTGGACCGTGACCGCCGCTGGGGAGAGATCCTGCTGGCTGCGGCGGTCCAGGGCGCCATCTTCGCCGTGGTTCGCAGCGCGGTGGACCGCGCGGGCGCCACAGCCATCGAACGCTCCACCGGAGTCTGGCCGACCGACGAGAAGGGCGGCCGCGACTGACTCAGCCCTGTTTGGGCGCGGTCGGGGTGACCATGCGCAGGGTGAAGGAGTGGCCGGCGGGGTCGGCGTAGCCGCGCTCCTCGAACGGCCCGGCGACGTCCTTCGCCTCCAGCGGGCGGCCGCCGAGCTCCACCACCTTGCGCTCGACCGCGTCCAGGTCCTCCACCACGAAGTCGATGTGGGCCTGGAGGGAGTTCTCGGGGCGGGGCCAGCTCGGCGGCGTGGCGTTCACATCACGGCGGAACGCCAGCCGGAAGCCGTCGGCGCCCCTGATCTCCACGCGGTTGGCGGTCGCGTCCGTCTCCTCGGCGTCCAGCAGGTCCTTGTAGAACACGGCGAGCTTCTCGGGCTCGGCACAGTCGAGCACGACGACCCCCGCTTTCACCAGTGCCATGTCTCCTCCGAAGGGTTCGGCCACGGGGTGTTGGCGCCCCGCGGCCTTCTACCTTGCGGATATCCCGGCACGGCCGATTCAGTCGGCGACCAGCCACTGTCCGTCCCGCATCAGTTCACGCCCGGTGAGCTCATTGGCCTCCCGCCAGGCCTGCACCCGCTGCGGGTGGACCCTGAAGTACAGGTAGGGCGTGGTGAGTTGGCGGGGGTCGAAGCCGGTCACCGCGGCGAAGCGGTCCCCCTCCTCGCCGGTCAGCTGGGCCTGGGTGAGGGTGTCGACGGTGCCCTCGATCATCACGACGTCCCGGGTGGGCCCGAGGCCGAGGCGCACTCTGCCGGTCGTCTTGAGGTTCCGCCCGGTGGGGCTGTTGGCCGGGGTGGCCAGGAGGATGGTGGAGCCGTCCCAGAGGAATGAGAGCGGGACGAGGTACGGCACACCCGAGCCGTCGTCCGGGGCCGTGGCGACCCAGACGTCCTCGTCGTGCTCCAGTCGGTTCAGGGTGTCCTGTTTACGCTGCTTCGCGGGGCGTGGCGGCTGCGGGGCCATCGGCGTGCGTCCTCCTGCTGGATCATCAAGTGACGGCATCAGTCTGGCCGTTCGGACCGGCTTCCACCTCCGCCTTTCGGCCTAGGACGTGTCGCAGCGTCACGGCGTGGGCCCCGAATCCCTGGCGCTCGTAGAAACGGATCGCCTCCGGGTTGGCCGCGTAGGCGGCGACCTCCGCCTGCACGGCCCCCTGCGCCCCGGCCCAGGCCAGGAACTCCTCCACCAAGCGGGCGCCGACCCGCGCGCGCCGATGGGCCGGGCGGACGTACAGGCCGTTCAGCGTGGCCGACTTCACGGGTCGCACGGCCGAGGGTTCGGCCAGGGATCCGGACAGGTGCCCGACCACCTCACCGTCGTACGCCACCACCAGGACGAGCCGTGCCGAGTCCGCCAGGGCCGCCGTGAACGAGGCGGCTCCGTGCTCGCGCGGCCAGCCGACGTCGACGCTCGGGTCCCTGGTTCCGGCGTCCTCGGCGAACAGGCCCGCGCTGGAGGCGACGAGCCCCGGGATGTCGTCGGGGCGGGCACGGCGCACGGTCAGGTCTTCCTCGGTGGTCATGGCGCTCACGCTAGCCGCCGACACTGACAGTGGACTTCCTGGACGGTTGTCCAGCTATAGTGGACACACGTCCAAAAGTAGGGGAAGCTGATGGAGATCCTGGCCAATGTGCTCGTCGCCCTGGTGGCGGCGCTGCACGTGTACATCCTGGTGATGGAGATGTTCCTGTGGCAGAAGAAGCCGGGGATGTCCTTTCACGGCTTCGACCGGGAGATGGCCCGGGCCACCGCCGCCATGGCCGGCAACCAGGGCCTGTACAACGGCTTCCTCGCGGCGGGGCTGGTGTGGGGGCTCGTGGCAGGGGATCCGACCGGGTTCCGGGCGCAGGTGTTCTTCCTGGTGTGCGTGATCGTCGCGGGTGTGTACGGCGCTGTCACCGCCAACGTCCGGATCCTCGCCGCCCAGGCCCTGCCCGGCGCGCTCGCCCTGGCGGCCGTGCTCGCAGCGCGGTGACCCGCGCCGCACCCGAGGACCCGCGGGCGGCCCGCACCCGGACGCGGCTGCGGGAGGCGCTGCTCGCGGAGTGCGCCGAGCGGCCGCTGGAGGAGGTCGGCGTGGCCGCGCTGGTGCGGCGGGCCGGGGTCGGCCGGGCGACCTTCTACGTGCACTACGACGGTCTGGAGGCGCTCGCCGTCGATGCCTGCGCGGACGTCGTACGGGACGCCGTGGAGGCGCTGCACGCCTGGCGCGGGCGGCCCGACCCGGTGCACGCGCCGCCCGCGCTCGCGGAGTTCTTCGGCTCGCTCACCCCGCACACCGCCCTGTACCGGTCCCTGCTCGCACCGGGCGGCGGCGGCCCCCTCGGCAGGGTCCTGCACCGGGACCTGAGGGCCTACAGCCTGCGGGAGCGCGAGCTCGCGGGCGCGGCGGACGCCCCTCTGGTCGCCTCGGCGGTCGCGGCCACCTTCGCCGGTGTACTGGCCGACTGGCTGCACGGCCTGCTCGACGCCACCGCGGCCGACATCGCCGACCAGGTCTGGCAGTTGCTGGTCGCGCTGCACGCGAGCCGGTGAGGCCGGATCACTTGCAGGCCAGGTGTTCCCTGAGCAGGGGCCAGGCCTCCACGCCGTCGGCTGTGCGGACGTACGCCGTGCGTCGGTCGTCGGTCAGCCACAACTGCCTGTCCTCGTACCGGTATCCGGTGTCGCGTGCGTCCGCCGGCAGGTCGGTCGAACCGTCGTAGGCCGCGGTGAGCATGCCGGGTTCGAGCAGGCCCTCGGGGTCGCGGGCGTACCTCCGTTCTCCGAGGTCCAGGAAGTGCACCTCATCCCAGTCGCAGTGGTCGTCCCCGGGACCGCTGCTCACCTCGGTGGTGGGCACCCGCTCTCCCGCGCGGTCGGTCCAGATCTCGTAGCCGTGGGAGTCGGTCCAGTCGGCCGGGAGTTCGGACGGATCGCAGGACGCGCTGGACTCCGGGCCCCAACCGGGCCTGTCCTGCTGGTCCTTGGCGACGACGACCGCCACCTTGGTCCGCCCGTCGACGTCGTACGAGTACAGCACGCGGTCCGTCTCGCGGCGCTCGACTCGGTAGCCGGACCGGGGGTCGCCCGGGTCGAACAGGTGGAAGTACAGCTTCAGTCCTTCCTCCGGGCTGTCCCCGCCGTCGTCCCTGTTCCAGCCGTCGGGGCCGTTGCCGAGGTAGATCTCCCCGGCGCACTCCAGGGCCCGGCCCGCGGCCCCTGAGGCGAGCCGCAGCGCCTGCGGGGTGTACTCGTCCAGTTCCTTCGTGGGGACGTTCAGCGGCCCGCCGTAGGGCGAGCTCGGCGCCGTACCGTCGACGACCACGTCGTCCCCGGAGTCACACCCCACGACCACCATGACCAGCGCCGCCCCCAGCGCCGCCGACAGCCTTCTGCGCATCCCGACCCCCGTTGCTCCGCCCGCTCTCATGATCCTTCGACGCCGCGGGGCACCGGAACGTTCAGCGCGCCGCCGTCTGGAACGTCCGCCGGTACACCTGCGGTGACACCCCGATCGCCGCGTGCAGGTGCTGTCGCAGGGAGGCGCCCGTGGCGAAACCGACGCGGCCGGCGATCTGGTCGACCGCCAGGTCGCTGGACTCCAGGAGGTGCCGGGCCCGGGCGACGCGCTGCTGGATGAGCCAGCGGCCGGGGCTCATGCCCACCTCGTCGTTGAAGCGGCGGGCGAAGGTGCGCAGGCTCATCCGGGCGTGCGCGGCGAGGTCGGCCAGGGTCAGGGGCTCGTCGAGGCGCTCCAGCGCCCAGGCGCGGGTCCCGGCGGTACTCGCGGCGCCCTGTTCCGGGACCGGCTGCTCGATGTACTGGGCCTGGCCACCGTCCCGGAACGGCGGGACCACACAGCGGCGGGCGACGGCGTTGGCGAGTTCGCTGCCGTGGTCCTTGCGGACGAGGTGCAGGCAGACGTCCACGCCGGAGGCGGCTCCGGCCGAGGTGAGAATGCGGTCGTCGTCGACGAAGAGCACATCGGGGTCGAGGTCGATGTGCGGGAACATGCTCCGGAAGCGGCCGGCGAGCTGCCAGTGGGTGGTCGCCCGGCGGCCGTCCAGGAGACCGGCCGCGGCGAGGACGAAGGCGCCGGTGCAGATGGAGACGATCCGGGCCTCGGGGCGGACGTACGCGAGGGCCTCGCGCACCTCCTCCGGGAGCTCGGCGGGCATCCGCTCCGGCGAGACGGGGGTGATCACCACGGTGCCGGCGCCGGCCAGGATCTCGGGCCCGTGCTCGACGCCGATGGTGAAGTCGGCGTTGCTGCGCACCGGTCGGCCGTCGACCGAACAGGTCAGCACCTCGTACCGGCCGTCGGCGGCGCCGAGGATCCGGCTGGGGATGCCCAGCTCGAAGGGGTACACGCCGTCCAGGGCCAGCACCACGACCCGCTCGGTCCGCTCCACATGTCGCATGGCACGATCCTATCGAAGCTTGGCAATCATGCCATTTCCCGGACGGGCGGGGCCGGGCAGGCTGGACGACCATGAGCACTGTGAACACCATGCGAGCCATCAGCCAGACCACCCTCGGCGGTCCCGAGGTCCTCGAGGAGATCGAGGTCGAGCGCCCCGCGCCGCGTCCCAACCAGGTACTGGTCCGGGTGCGGGCGGCCGGCCTGAACCCCACCGACTGGAAGCACCGCGCCACCGGCGGCTTCCTCGGCGAGCCGCCGTTCGTCCTCGGCTGGGACGTCTCCGGCGTGGTCGAGGCGGTCGGCATCGGGGTCGCCACCTTCCAGCCCGGTGACGAGGTGTTCGGCATGCTGCCGTACCCGTGGGGCCACGGTTCGCACGCCGAGTACGTCGTCGCGCCGGTGCGGGCCCTCACGCACAAGCCGTCGTCGATCGACCACACGCAGGCCGGCGCGCTGCCGCTGGTGTCCCTGACCGCGTGGCAGGCGCTGGTCGAGAACGCGGAACTCCGGCCGGGCCAGCGGGTGCTGATCCACGCGGCGGCCGGCGGGGTGGGTCATGTGGCCGTGCAGATCGCCAAGGCGCGGGGCGCGTATGTGATCGGGACCGCGAGCGCGGGCAAGCACCACTTCCTGCGCGAGCTGGGCGCGGACGAGGTGATCGACTACCGGGACACGGACTTCACCGAGGCGGTGCAGGACGTCGACGTGGTGCTGGACACGCTGGGCGGCGACACGTCCGTGCGCTCGCTGCGGGTGCTGCGGCCGGGCGGGATCGTGGTGTCGATCCTCCCGGTCGGCTCGGACGAGTTCGGCAAGGAGGCCGAGCGGCTGGGCGTCAGGGCCGTGCGGATGCTCGTGGACGCCGACCGCGCCGGGATGAACGCGATCGCGGAGCTGGTGGAGAAGGGCGAGCTGCGGGCCACGATCGCGGGGACCTTCCCGCTGGCCGATGCCGCCGAGGCGCATGCGCTGGGCGACACCGGCCGTACGAAGGGGAAGCTGGTTCTGGTGGTCGACTGACCCGTCAGAACGTCAGCACGGGCTTGATCGCCTTGCCCGCGCCCATGTCCCGCACCGCCTGGTCGATGTCCGCGAACGGATAGGTGCTGATCAGGCGGTGCAGCGGGAGGCGCCCCTCCTTCACCAGACGGACCAGCGCGGGGATGAAGCTCTGGGTCTCGGCGTCGCCGAGGGTGAGGCCGACGACCCGCTTGCCGCCGAGGAGCCCGTTGACGTCGAGGGCAACCTCGGTGCCGAACGGCGGTGCGCCCACGACGACCACCGTGCCGCGCGCGCCGAGCGCGTCGACGCCCTGGCGCAGGACCTTCACGTTGCCCGTGGTCTCCACGATGCCGTCCGCGCCCTGACCGCCGGTGATGGCGGCGAGCGCCTCGCCGAGGTCCTCCTCGGCCCCGTTGACGGTGTGGGTGGCGCCCAACTCCCTTGCCAAGGTGAGGCGTTCGCCGACCCGGTCGACAGCGACGATCGTCGTGGCGGGGGTGAGGGCGGCGGCCATGACGGCGGAGAGGCCGACCGCTCCGGCGCCGAGCACCACGATGGTGGAACCGGTGACCGGCTTCAGGACGTTCCACACGGCGCCGACGCCGGTCTGCACTCCGCAGCCGAGCGGGGCGATGGACTCCAGCGGCACGTCCCGGTCGACCTTGACGAGGCTGCGCTCGTCGACCAGGGCGCGCTCGGCGAACGAGGACTGGCCGAAGAAGTGGCCGCCGAGCGGCTCGCCGTCCCGGCTGATGGTGCTGGTGCCGTCGGCCCGGCGGCCGCCCAGGAGGTTCAGCGGCAGCCAGGTGGCGCAGTAGGCGGGGTGGCCGCCGTCGCAGTTGCGGCAGTCGCCGCAGGAGGTGAAGGACAGCACGACGTGGTCGCCGGGGGCGACACCGGTGACGGCCGGTCCGACGGCCTCGACGACTCCCGCGCCCTCGTGTCCGAGGACTCCGGGCAGCGGGAAGGGCAGTCCGCCGCTCGCCACCCCGAGGTCGGTGTGACACAGACCCGTGGCGACCATGCGGACGAGCGCCTCGTGCGGCCCGGGCTCGTCGAGCTCGATGTCGGAGAGGGTGAAGGGTGCTCCGCCGGACTCGACGACGGCGGCGCGGGTGGTGGTGGGCATCGTACGAACTCCCTTTGTCTTCAAGCGTGTTCGGGCGCGCGCTCAGTCGAGCGAGACGACGACGGACTTGACCCTGGTGTAGGCGTCGAGCGCCTCGGGGCCGTACTCGCGGCCGTAGCCGGAGTCCTTGACCCCGCCGAAGGGCACCGCGGGGTCGAGCATCGCCCAGTCGTTGACCCAGACGATGCCCGCCTGGAGCCGGTCCGCAACCCGGTGCGCGCGGGCGAGGTTCGTGGTCTGGACGCCCGACGCCAGGCCGTACGGCGTGGAGTTGGCGAGGGCGACGGCCTCGTCCTCGCTGTCGAAGGGCTGCACGGTCAGCACCGGTCCGAAGATCTCCTCCTGCACGACCCGGGAGTCGTTGGAGAGGTCGGCGATCACCGTGGGCTTGTAGTAGAAGCCGCCGTCCAGGTCGAGGCGCTCACCGCCGCAGACGATCCGGCCGCCCTCCTTGCGGGCCAGGTCGACGTACTCCTCGACCTTCTTCAGGTGCTTCTCCCCCGCCATCGGACCGACGACGGTCCCGGGGTCGCGCGGGTCGCCGACCGGCACGCCGGGCACGGCGTCGGCGAGGATGCCCAGCAGGGTGCTGTGGACCGAGCGGGCCACGAGCAGGCGCGGGCCACCCATGCAGAACTGGCCGGTGTTGAAGACGAACGCCTTGATGATCGCGCCGACCGCCTTCTCCAGGTCGGCGTCCTCGAAGACGATGTTGGCCGCGTTGCCGCCGAGCTCCATGGTGACGGGCTTGAGCGCCTCTCCCGCGGTGGCCGCCACGTGCCGGCCGATCGCGGTGGAGCCGGTGAAGGCGACCTTGTCGACCCCGCGGTGGCGCAGCAGGGCCTCACCGGCCACCGGCCCGGCGCCGGTGACCACGTTGACGACCCCGTCGGGGACGCCGGCCCGCTGGAGCAGTCCGGCCATGTAGAGGGCGCTGAGCGGGGTCTCGTCGGCCGGCTTGTGCACGACCGTGTTGCCGGCGGCGAGCGCGGGGCCGATCTTGGAACCGGCGAGGATCAGCGGGAAGTTGAACGGGGTGATCGCGGCGACCACACCCAGCGGCTCGCGCTTGGTGTACGCGAGGGCGTTCATGGGTGTGTTCCGGACGGAGCCGTCCAGGGAGTGGGCGAGGGCCGCGAAGTGCTCGTAGTCGTTGGCCGCGTTGGTCACGTCCACGGCGTGGCACAGCGAGATCGGCTTGCCGACGTCCAGGCTCTCCAGTTGCGCGAGTTCGTCGGCGTTCTCACGGATCAGTTCGGCGACCCGGTGCAGGATCCGGCCCCGCTCGCGACCGCTGAGGCCGGACCAGGCGCCGCCGTCGAAGGCCTCCCGGGCGGAGCGGACGGCCGCGTCCACGTCGGCGGCGCCGGCCTCCGCGACGGTGGTGACGACCGCGCCCCGGGACGGGTCGACCACCTCGGTGCGTGCGCCGTCGGCGGCCTCACGCCACTGGCCGCCCACAAACAGCCGTCCGGGTTCGATCTCGATGGGGGACATCGCCGCTCCTCAGCTTCGTCGCCAAGATTTCAACCAACAGGATTCCTGTTGGTTCGCAGTCTCTTTACAGACAGGTTTCCTGTCAATGCTCTAGCCTGAACCCATGCTCGACACACAGGTGACCAAGGCGCCCCCGTCGCTCCTCTACATGGTGAAACAGGTGGAGCTCGTCGTCCGTTCCCATCTGGACGAGCTGGTCAGGCCGTCCGGGATCACCGCTCTGCAGTACACGGCCCTCACGGTCCTCGAGCGGCACGACGGGTTGTCGGCGGCTCAACTGGCCCGGGACTCGTTCGTCACCGCCCAGTCGATCGCCGATCTCGTGCGGTCCCTGGAGACCCGCGGACTGATCCGCCGGGAGCGCAATCCGAAGAACCGCCGCGAACTGCTGATCCTGCTGACCGAGGAGGGGCGCGCGCTGCTCGCCCAGCACGAGGGCCCGGTGCGGGAGCTGGAGGAGCGGATGGTGCGGGACCTCACCGCGCACCAGACCGAGCAGTTCCGTCAAGCGCTGACCACGGCCTGGCACGCCCTGTCGTGAGCCGGGCGCGAGCCCCGCGTGAACCCGTTGCGAACTGGCGGCCGCAATTCGCAGACATATGTCAATCGAACATGCTCAAATTCACTCCATCGAGGGTAACTTGCAGGGCGGGGAACGGATTGGCACGCACCCCATGCCGCCTGTGGAGCCGGTTGGAGGCGATGTCGTCGTGCAGCAGGAATCCGCGCCGCTGTCCCGGCATCTGCGCGTCCACCAGGACCGCGGTCACACGGTGCTGGAGTTCCGCGGGGAGATCGACATCGCCGCGGCCGTGGAGCTCCTCCCCCACCTGGACCGCGTCACGGGACGTCCCGACGCACGGCTGGTCATCGACCTCAGCGGCGTGGAGTTCTTCGACTGCTCCGGGCTGCGGCTGCTGTACCGGGCCCGCTCGCGCGTGCTCGACAACAACGGCAGGCTGCTCCTGGTCTGCACACATCCGCTCACCCTGCGGGTCATCCGGGTGACCGGCCTGGCCCGGCTGCTGCCCCCGCTGCCGTCGCTGGACGCGGCCCTGGGCCAGCCCGAGGCCACGTCCGAGCCGTTATGACCCTGCGCTATTCGCTCCGGGGCGCGTCGAACAGGGCGCTGACGGACTCACCGTTGTGAATGCGCCGTACGGCCTCGGCGAGCGCCGGGGCGATGGACAGGATCTGCAGCTTGTCGGTGCGCTCCTCGTCGGGGACCGGCACCGTGTTGGTGCACACGATCTCCAGTACGTCGGGCTGCTCGCCGATCCTCTTGAGGGCACCGTCCGCAAAGAGGCCGTGCGTGCACGCGACCCGGATGGAGCGCGGGCCCAACTCCCTCAGCCTGTCGAGCAGTTCCAGGACCGTGCTGCCCTTGGCGATCTCGTCGTCCAGCACGATGACATCCCGTCCGGCGACCTCGCCGATGACGTCGCTGATGCTGACCCGGTCGTCGGCGAACCGCTGCTTGGCGCCCGCGGCCACCTGGGCGCCGATCAGCCGGGCGAAGGCGGCCGCCTCCTTGGCGTTGCCGAGGTCCGGGGAGACGACGGTGGTGCGTGAGAGGTCGTACTGCCGGAAGTGCGCGGCCAGCTCGCGCAGGGCGTGCAGGTGGTCGACGGGCACCGAGAAGAAGCCGTGCACCTGCGGGGAGTGCAGGGTCATGGCGAGGACACGGCTCGCCCCGGCCGACACCATCAGGTCGGCGACGAGCCGCCCGCCGAGGGAGATGCGGGGCTCGTCCTTCTTGTCGGAGCGGGCGTAGGAGTAGTGCGGCATGACGACGGTGATCCGGCGCGCCGAGGCACCCCGTGCCGCGTCGCACATCAGCAGCAGCTCCACCAGGTGCTCCTGGACCGGCCTGACCAGCGGCTGGATGAGGAAGACGTCCCGCTCCCGGCAGTTCGCCTGGAGCTGCACCTCCAGGCAGTCGTTGGCGAAACGGCTGACCCGGGTGGGACTGAGCGGCACACCGAGATGCGCGCAGACCTCCGCCGCCAGCTCGGGGTGGGCGCTACCGCTGAACACGGCGATGTCTCGCACGGACCTGCTCCTAGGATGATCATCTCGGGCTGCCGGGCTCATGCTACTGGGCTCGCCCCCCGGCTGCCCGGCCGCCGATATTCGGTTGCGGTCCCCCTGCGCAGGGGCGCCATCATGGCGATGTCCGAGCCCTCTCACGTCAGGATGCCCCGCATGCGCCGACTCCTCGAAGTCACCCAGTGCCCCCTTCGGCCCACGGCTTCCGAGGACTCCACCCCGTATGCACACCCTGAACATCGGCATTCTGGCCCACGTCGACGCCGGTAAGACCAGCCTCACCGAGCGGCTGCTGTTCGACCACGGCGCGATCGACCGGCTCGGCAGCGTCGACACCGGTGACACCCGCACGGACGACGGCGCGATCGAGCGGCAGCGCGGCATCACCATCCGCTCCGCGGTCGCCTCCTTCACCGTCGGCGACACCCGGATCAATCTCATCGACACCCCGGGCCACTCCGACTTCATCGCCGAGGTCGAGCGCGCCCTGGAGGTACTCGACGGCGCGGTGCTGCTGCTGTCCGCCGTGGAGGGCGTGCAGGCGCAGACCCGGGTACTGATGCGGACCCTGCGCAGGCTGCGGCTGCCCACACTGGTCTTCGTCAACAAGATCGACCGGGCGGGCGCCCGCGCCGACGGCCTGCTCGCCGACATCCGGCGCCGGCTGACGCCGTACGTCGCCCCGCTGACGCAGGTGGCGGGCATCGGCACGCCCGACGCCCACGTGACGGCCCTCGCGAAGGACGACCGGCGACTTGCCGAGGCTCTCGCCGACGTGGACCCGGACATCCTCACGGCGGTCGTGGACGGCCCGGAGCCCACCCCTGACGACCTCCACAAGGCCCTTGCCGCCCGCACCGCCGACGGCTCCTTCCACCCGGTGTTCTTCGGCTCCGCCCTCGGCGGCCAGGGGATCCCCGAACTGGTCGAGGGGATGACCCGGCTGATCCCCCGCCCTCCCGTGACACCCGAGGGCGATCCGCGCGGGACGGTGTTCGCGGTGCGGCCCGGACCCGGCGGCGAGCGCACCGCGTATCTGCGGCTCTACGGCGGTGAGGTGACCGAACGGCAGCGCCTCACCCTCCTCAGACGTGAGGCCGACGGGACGACCAGCCGGGTCTCCGGGCGGGTCACCCGTCTCGCCGGGCCGCTGACCGCGGGGAACATCGCGGCGCTGACCTTCTCCTCCGGCCTGCGCGTGGGCGACCGGCTCGGCGAACTCACCGAGCGCACACCGCAGTTCGCGCCCCCGACCCTGGAAACCCTGGTCACCGCCCGTCACCCCGAACAGGCGGCGCGGCTGCGCTCGGCGCTGCTGACCCTCGCCGACCAGGACCCGCTGATCCACGCCCGTCCCACGACCGCGGGCGCCACCACACTGCTCCTCTACGGCGAGGTCCAGATGGAGGTGCTCGCGGCGACCCTCGCCCAGGACTTCGGTGTCGAGGTGGACTTCGAGCCGGCCCGGGTCCGGTACCTGGAGCGCCCGCGCGGCACCGGTGAGGCCTGCGACGAACTGCCCCGGCACGATCGCGTGCGCTACTGGGCGACGATCGGACTGCGGGTCGAGCCGGGCGAGCGGGGCTCCGGCGGGGTGTTCGCGTACGAGACGGAACTCGGCGCACTCCCCCGGGCGTTCCACCAGGCCATCGAGGAGACGGTCCACGCGAGCATGCGGACCGGGCTGACGGGCGCGACCGTGACGGACTACCGGGTCGTCCTCGTCCGTTCCGGTTTCGTCGGGCCGCTCAGTACCGCCGCCGACTTCCGGGGGCTCACGCCGATCGTGCTGCGCCGGGCCCTGGAGCAGGCCGGGACGCGGCTGTTCGAGCCGTATCACACGTTCGAGGCGGAGGTCCCCCTCGATGCGCTGGCCCCGGTGACCGCGCAACTCGCCTCAGCGGGTGCCGAGTTCACGGGCACAACCGGCGGCACCACCGCATGGCTGATCACCGGCGAGCTCCCGGCCCGGAGGGTGCGCGAGATCGAACTCCGACTGCCCGGTCTCACGCACGGTGAAGGGGTGTGGTGGTCCCGGCCCTCGGGCGACCGGGAACTCAAGCCTCACTAGGAGCACTCACCACGACACCGGCAACCGCCGCGGCCCCCGTGTCATCTGCCCCTCCCGCCACTCGATCGTCTCCTGCGTGAACTCGGCCCGCAGCCCCGGGAACCGGACCGCCAGCCGATGCAGGGCCAGCCCCAGCTCCAGGCGGGCCAGCCAGGCGCCCAGGCAGTGGTGGGGACCGGCACCGAAGACCACGCTCGGGGTGGTGAGAGGGGCGAACAGATCGGTCTCGTCGGGCTGCGGGAAGACGTCGGGGTCCCTGTTCGCCGCGTTGGTCTGGACGGCGACCACCGCTCCGGCGGGAATCGTCACCCCGCCGACCTCGACCTCCGCCACGGCCCGGCGGATCAGCCCGGGCAGCACCCTCCCCTCGCTCAACGGGATCGTGCGCAGAAGCTGTTCGACCGCGGTCTCGGCCGCCTCCTGGCTCTCGGCGAGCCCCGGCCAGGCCTGCCGCCCGTCGGTGAGGAGATGGACGACGATGTTGCCGAGGGCGGTCATGGTCGTCTCGTGTCCGGCGACGACCAGGCCCAGGACCAGGACGACCAGTCGGGGCTCCTCGATCCCGAGGTCGTCGCCGGCGACGACCAGGGCGCTCACCAGGTCGTCGCCCGGCTCCTTGCGCCGCTCGGCGACCAGTTCCGCGCAGAACAGGCCGAACTCCCGCATGGCCGCGCCGACTTCCTCGGCACTGTGCGCACCGCCGGACAGGGCGTGGTCGGCCCAGTCCCGGATGCGCTCCCAGTCGGCGTGTTCCAGGCCCATCAGCCGGGAGATCACCGACACCGGCAGCCGGCGGGTGAACCCCTCGACGATGTCGGCGGGTTGTGGCTGCCCCGCGAGATCGTCGAGGAGGGTCTCCACCACGGAGGCGGTCCAGGGCCGCCAGCGGGCGATCGCGCGTGGGGTGAAGGCCCGCTGGACCGTGCCCCGCAGCAGCTGGTGGGGCGGGCCGTCCTGGTTGAGGAGGCCGTCCGGGGAGTCCAGCAGGTTCGGTACGACGAGCAGGGGCGGGGCGTCCGCGTCCCTGAGGGACTTCCTGTTGAAGCGGGGGTCCATGAGCACCTGGCGCACATCGGCGTAGCGGGTCACGAGCCACACCGGGGTGCCGGTGGCCAGGGTGGTGAGCCGGGGCGGGCCGTTCTCGGGCAGGGGGATGCGGTGCATGGGACGAAGGGTCCGGGACGTGCTGTCTGTGCTCATCCAAGTCTCCAGACACGCCGGTACACGGAGTTCTCCACGCTAGTGCGCCCCGCTGTGTCCCGTCAGTGTCCCAATCGGCCAACAAGACGGTCCGGCAGGGCTTTTGGGGGTCATCCCTGGGCATCCGTGCAGTAGGAAGGAGGGCCGTCGCATGACGACTCCCATCAGGCGCGTGTCCAGGCGCATGCCCGGCTGGGCGAAGATACTGACCGCCGTCGTGGTGGTGCTCGTGGTGTTCTTCGCCGGGATCCGGTTCAGTGTGCTCCCTGGCCTCAAGGACCTGTTCGGCACGGAGACCCACGACCGTTCGGGTCCCGCACTTCTGGAGTCCATCCAGGACATCAGCCGTTACGACGCCGCCTCCGGCAATTTCCAGGTCGTCGTGGATCTGGAGAAGGACACCAAGTACCTGCCCGACGCGATCCGCGGCTCCCGCACCCTGTATGTCGGGGCGGGCGCCGTCGACGCCTATGTCGACCTCGGCAAGGTCGCCAAGAACGACGTGACGGTCAACGAGGACCGCACGGCCGCCACCCTCCATCTGCCGCACGCGCAGCTCGGCAAGGCCACGCTGGACGCCGACCGCTCCTACGCGGTCTCCAAGCAGCGCGGTCTGCTCGACCGGCTCGGCGACTTCTTCTCCGACAACCCCAACGGCGAACAGGCCGTGCAGAAGCTCGCGGTGAAGCACATCAACGAGGCGGCGAAGGAGAGCGAGCTGACGAAGCGGGCCGAGACCAACACCACCAACATGCTGAAGGGCCTGCTGAGTTCGCTCGGCTTCAAGAAGGTCGAGGTCACCTACGGCAACTGATCAGCCGCCGAGCATGCCCGGCAGGGTGAGGGCGCCGAGCACGGTGGTGCCCACCAGCACCCATGCCACGTAGTCGCCGACGTGCCCGGACTGCAGGCGCCGTAGCGGCAGCGCCCGGTCCGGTGCGGCGAACGGCTTCGGGCGGATGACGGCGAGGAGGGCGAGGACCCCGGCCAGCAGGGTCGAGACCAGGCCCAACAGGACCCCGGCCGGGGTCCAGTGGACGGAGGTGAACACCCCCGCGGATCCGGTCTCGTTCACGGAGTGGGCGACCACCTTCGCGAAACCGGGGGCCACGCCGACGGTGACGGCTCCGGCGAGCAGTACGGCGGGCACCGCCGTCATGGTGTCCGGGATCCGGCTGAGCCGGTGCCGGGTCTCGGGCCGCTCGCCGGAGCCGGTGGTCTCGTACCCCGAACCGGCCTCGGGCCTGGGGCCCAGGCCGAGGAACACCCGGGCGGCGACCCGCAGAACGGCCGCGGCGGTCACCGCGCTCGCCGCCACGTACAGCACCGTGAGCGGGCCTCCCACGGCCTCCTCCGTCACCGACTTGCCGAGTGCCGTGCCGAACGGCGGCAGGCCCGCGAGGCCGAGGGCTCCCAGGACGAACAGCACGGCGACGCCCTTCAGTTCGCGGGCCCTGCCGTACAGGGCGTGCTCGTCGACGCTGCCGTACCGGTCGAGGAGGATGCCGGTGCACGCGAACAGGGCGGCCTTCACTCCGGCGTGGCCGAGGACGTACAGGGCGATCCCGTCGTCGGCCTCGGGCTTCAGGACGCCGATGCCGACGAGGAAGAGCCCGGTGTGGGCGACCGTCGAGTAGGCCAGGAGCCGTTTGATGTGCCGCTGGTACCAGCACATCACCGCGCCGATCACAGCCGTCAGCGCGCCCAGCACCACGAGGGCCCGCTCGAACTCGGGGGCCGGGACGCCGCCGGGTCCGGAGAAGACCGTGCCGTAGACGCGCCAGACGCCGAAGACGCCGAGTTCGACCATGACACCCGACAGCAGCATGCACACCGGGGTGGGGGCGACGGCGTGCGCGTCGGGCAGCCAGAAGTGGAAGGGGACGGCGGCCGCCTTGACCAGCAGTCCGGTCATGACCAGGACGAACGCGGCGAGGACCAGGGCGTCGGGGCGTCCGTGCGCGTCCAGTCCGCGCCCGATCTGGTGCATGCCGAGTTCGCCGGTGCGCGCGTACAGCAGCCCGATGCCCATGAGCATGGCGTAGGCGCCGAGCGAGGTGACGACCGCGAAGGTGAGTGCGCCCTGCACGGCTCTGGCCTCCTCGACCCGGTGCCCGGTGAGGGCGTACGCCACGACGCTCATCAGCTCGAACCACACGAAAGCGTTGAACAGGTCGCCCGCGATCGCGAACCCGCACATGCCGCCCTGGAAGAGCAGCAGCAGCGCGGGGAAGGAACCGGCGTGGCCGCGCGGCGGTTCGTCGAAGTAGTGCCAGGAGTACGCCAGTGCCGCCAGGGTGAGCAGGGAGGCGAGCGCGGCCATGCCGAGGCCGGGGCCGTCCCCGGTCAGCACGATGCCGACGCTCTGTCCGTCCACGGGTGTCCAGCCGCCGGCCCACTCCAGGAAGGGCGGGGAGCAGTTCAGCAGGAGGACGAGGGCGAGGCCGGCCGTGCCCGCGGAGACCGCGCAGCCGACGGTCTCGGCGACGGGCCGGGGCAACATGCGGCCGCCGGCCACCAGCAGGGTGGCGCCGAGCAGCGGTACGGCCACCAGCAGGGGCAGCGAAGCGTCCATCAGCCGCGCAGCTCGGAGAGTTCGTCGGGGTCGACGGTGCCGTGCCGTTTGGAGATCTGCACGACGAGGGCGAGCAGCAGGGCGGTGACGGTGGCGCCGACGACGACATCGGTCAGCGTCAGGGCCTGCACGACCGGGTCGACGACCGGGCGGGAGCCGGGTTTCAGGTCGGAGAAGACAGGGGCGGTGGCACCGTCGCGGTAGCCGACCGTCAGCAGCAGGACGTAGGTGCCGGCCTGGCACACGGACAGGCAGCCGACGGCGTGGATCAGGTTGCGGCTGGTGGCGAGGCCGTAGCAGCCGGCCAGGAAGACCCATCCGGCCACCAGATAGGGAAAGACATCCATCACTTCCCGTTCCCCTCCTCGATCTCGACGGCCTGGTCCAGGAAGCGGGCGAGCAGGACGACGACCGCGCAGGCGACCTCCATGCCGACGGCCGCGTTCAGCAGGGGGACGGTGCCGCCGGAGGACAGCGTGTTGAAGGTGCCGTACGGCAGCACGGTGTTGGCGAGGAAGGCCGTACCGCCGATCAGTCCGGCGAGGCCGGTGACGACGTAGGCGGAGGTGGCGATCGCGTCGCCGGTCTCGTACAGGCCGACCGGCCGGACGCGTTCCAGGGCCCGGTAGTCGGCGCCCAGGTAGAGCAGGTGCAGGGAGGTCGCGGCGACGACGCCGCCCTGGAAGCCGCCGCCGGGGCTGAGCTGGCCGTGGGCGATCACGTAGAGGCCGGTGAGCAGGGCGACGGGGAGGACGAGGAGGGCGTGGCGGCGGACCGGGCGGGCCACCTTCTCGGGGGCGGGGCGGTCGCGGTGTTCGTCGCGGGTCTGGCGCAGCAGGATCACGCAGCCGATGACGGCCGCGAAGAGGATGGTCATCTCGCCGAGGGTGTCGAAGGCGCGCTGGTCGAAGTTGACGGAGGCGATGACGTTGGCGGTGTGCCGGGCCAGGGAGGCGTGGACGGCCCGGTCGCCGTAGGGATGGCGGTCGCCGCCGAAGGCGGGCAGGTCGAGGGCGGCGGCCACGAAGAGGGTCGCCAGGCCCGCGCCGCCCACCGCCAGGAGCCACAGTCGGACGCGTCGGCTCACCGGTGGCGTCCTTCCTTCCGCCCGCGCCGCTTCACCTTGTGGACCGCGAGCAGGAGCAGCAGCGGGGTGAGGGCGGAGCCGACCGCGAGCTGCGACAGGGCCACGTCGGGTGCCTGCAGCACGGTGAACAGGACCGCGAGGACCACACCGAGCACGGACAGTACGAGGGCCTGGCGCACGGGGTCGCGGACGGCCACCGCCGCCGTCGCGGAGACGGCGACCAGAAGCAGGGCGACGACGATCACCGCGTCAGCCACGGCGGACCTCCGGGAAGCCGCCGGACAGGGCACGTGAGGCGACGACGTTCCCGCCGATCAGCAGGACGCCGACGACCAGGAGCTTGGCCATGGCCCGGCTCGGCCCGACGGCCACGCACAACGCGGGTACGACCACCGCGCCGACCGCGGCGGCCGCGTAGGTCAGACCCCAGGCGCTCGGCGGGTCCTCGGCCAGTTCGTCGGCGAGCAGCCTCGCGAAGACGAGGGTGCCGACCGGGCCCAGCAGGGCGAGGACCAGGGCGAGATCGACGTAGGAGGGGCGGTCGTAGCCCTGGGAGAGCAGCAGGAGGGCGGGGCAGGCGAACGGGGTGCACAGGTTCTGTGCCACGACCCGGCGGCTGAGCGGCCCGGTGGCGACGCCCCACACGGTGGCGCCCACTCCCCCGCCGAGGGTGACGGCCGCCGCGAGGATCCAGCCGTTCACCGTCCCGTCACCGCCCTTCGGGCGGCCCGGGCGGCGAGTGCGCCGAGGCAGGCGGCGCCCGCGCCGACCGCGAGTTCCAGGGTGTCCACGGTGCTGATGAACACGAGCCAGAGCACGGCGAGCGCGGCCCACCAGCCGAGGAGTTCGGCCGTGGCGAGGAGTGTCGTACGCCCGTTCATGCGCCACCTCCTCGCCACCGCGGCCCGGGAAAGGTCCGTCGCGCGCCATCCAAACACCGGCCCTGGGGCGTGCGGTGTCGACGCGCGCGGTACTCAGCCCGGAGTGCCCCGACCGTACGAAGGGAAACCGGGAGCCGGTCGGGGCGCGGCGGCATTTACGGGCCGTTCAGGGGTAATCGCCTCACGACACGGGGAAGTTGAGAGTGGAGGATTTCATGGCCTGGGCGCCCTCACGTTCGCGAGCGGGATCGGACACCGGCACCGCCAAGACCGAGCGCACGGCGAAACCCGCCCGCCCGCGGCGCGATCCGCTCTCCCTCGTCGTGCGTTTCGTGGCGATGGTGTTCGCCTTCGCGTTCATGGTGGCGTTCGCCGTCGTCCTGGCCCGGCTGACCCTGGAGCCCTCACCCGCTTCGGTGGACCTGACCCACACCAATCTGCATCCCGGCGCCTCCCTCAAGGCGTATCTGGACCAGCCGGAGATGCGGGACGCCGTCAAGCAGATCGGTGGGAACATCCTGCTGGGCGTGCCGTTCGGGATCCTGGTGCCGATCGTGGCTCCCAAGACCCGTGGGCTGCTGCGGATCCTGCTGCTGACGGCCGTGGTGATGCTGCTGGTCGAGTTCGCGCAGGGCGCGCTGGTGGAGGGGCGGGCGTTCGACATCGACGACGTCATCCTCAACACGGCCGGCGCTCTGATCGGCTATCTGCTGCTGGGGCGGCGGCTGAGCCGGGCGGTGCACAAGAGGCCGGCCGTCAAGTCGGCGAAGAAGGCTTGAGGAAACCCTCCTGACTCAACTCCTGGTCCGTACCAAAGTATTGACGGGCCCTTAACTCACTCCTTAAATCAAGAGGCGACACCTTCACCCCCCCACCTCGAAGGAAGAGCCGTGGCCGCCTCACGCCTGCTGCGCAGATGTCTCCTCGCCGCCCTGTCCGCCGTCCTGATCTCGTCGGGTACCGCCCAGGCGGACCCACCCGCCGTCTCCGCCGCCGCGGTGACCTTCTCCGACTCCTTCGACGGGCCCGCCGGAGCCGCCGTCGACTCCTCGAAGTGGCAGATCGAGACCGGCGACAACGTCAACAACCATGAGCGGCAGTACTACACGTCGGGCAACAAGAACGCCGCTCTCGACGGCCAGGGCCATCTCGTGATCACGGCCCGGCGGGAGAACCCGGCGAACTACCAGTGCTGGTACGGCACCTGCCAGTACACCTCGGCACGGCTGAACACCTCCGGGCAGTTCACGGCGCGGTACGGGCACGTCGAGGCGCGGATGAAGATCCCGCGCGGGCAGGGCATGTGGCCGGCGTTCTGGATGCTCGGCACACCGGTCAACTGGCCGGACTCGGGCGAGATCGACGTCATGGAGAACGTCGGCTTCGAGCCCTCGACCGTCCACGGCACGCTCCACGGCCCCGGCTACTCCGGCTCGGGCGGCATAGGCGCCGGCTACTCCCTGCCGAACGGCCAGGCCTTCGCGGACGCCTTCCACACCTTCGCCGTCGACTGGGCACCCGACTCGATCACCTGGTCCGTGGACGGGAACGTCTACCAGCGCCGCACGCCCGCCGACCTGGGCGGCCGCACCTGGGTGTTCAACAAGCCGTTCTTCCTGATCCTGAACCTCGCGGTCGGCGGCTACTGGCCCGGCGACCCGGACGGCTCCACGGTGTTCCCGCAGCAGCTCGTGGTGGACCACGTGTCGGTGACCACCGGCGACACGGCGACGGGGGCGGCGATCCGGGGCCTGGCCGGCAAGTGCGTGGACGTCGCCGGGGCGAACCCCGCGAACGGGACGGCCGTCCAGCTCTACGACTGCAACGGCACCGCCGCCCAGCAATGGACCGTCGGCTCGGACGGCACGATCCGCGCGCTGGGGAAGTGCCTGGACGTGACGGGCGGCGGCACCGCGGACGGGACGGCGGTCCAGCTCTACGACTGCAACGGCTCCGGGGCCCAGCGGTGGACCGTCACGGGCGCACGCGACATCGTCAACCCGCAGGCCGACAAGTGCCTCGACGTGACCGGCAACAGCTCGGCCAACGGCACCCGGTTGCAGCTGTGGACCTGCACGGGCGGCGCCAACCAGAAGTGGACGGTCGGCTGAACCAGGGTCAGTGCCGGGTCCAGGTGAACTTGTCGCCGCCCACCCAGCGGACCACGTCCGGATCGTCCAGGTCGTGGACCGTGATGCCGAAGGCGGCGGCCGCCTCCAGGACGTCGGTGACGGCCCTCGCCTCGCCGACCACCTCCCCGTCGATCTCCACGATCCGGAAGGGAGGCGTGGTCGGCTGGACCCCGAGCACGATGATCCGCGGGGTGGCGATGTGCGGGCTCGCGATTTCGGTCATGCATAGAGCGTAGAACGCAATGCCCGGGCGCGACTGGCGCGCGTCAACCGCGGAGCAGGGCGAGGACCGCCGCCTCGACCGCTCCCCCGGGTGGCCGGCCGCGCGAACGACTGTGGGAGGGGCTTCCGCTACCGGGACTCCCTCAAGGGCGCCGCCACTCGTCGTCCTCGAGGTGCGAGCCGGCCTGCGGGCCCATCCTCAGCATGCCGCCGTCGACACTCCAGGACGCGCCGGTGACATACGTGGCCTCGGGGCCGGCGAGGAAGGCGATCACGGCGGCCACCTCGCGGGCGTCCCCCGGACGGCCGAGCGGGACGCCGGGGCGGTCCTCGGTGTGGACGTCGCTGTCGTCCTGGCCGGTCATCGGGGTGGCGATCTCTCCGGGCGCGACCGCGTTGACGGTGATGCCGTGCTCGGCGAGTTCCAGGGCCATGACCTGGGTGACCAGCCCTAGGCCGCCCTTGGCCGCGCAGTAGGGGGCGGCACCGACCCGCGGCTGGTGCTCGTGGACGGAGGTCACGTTGACGATCCGGCCGCCCGAGCCCTGCTGGATCATGTGCCGGGCGGCCCGCTGGCCGCACAGGAAGGGGCCGACGAGGTCGACGTCGAGGACCTCGCGGACGGTGTCGAGCTCCAGGTCGAGGAAGGGCGTCATGGTGCCCGTGCCCGCGTTGTTGACCAGGACGTCGAGGCGGCCGAGCCGGTCGCACAGTTCGTCGACCGTGCCGGCGGCGACGGGCAGCCGCGTGAGGTCCATCTGGGCCACGACGGCCCGCTGCCCGTGTGCGCGGACCTCCTCGGCGGTCTCCTCGGCACCCTTCAGATCGGTGTGCCACGTGATGCCGATGTCCATCCCCGCCCGGGCCAGCCGGACGGCGGTGGCCCGGCCGATGCCGGAGTCGGCTCCGGTGATCACGGCCACCTTGGTGCGGGGTGCGGTGGGGGCGGACATCTGGGCCTCCTCGGGAACGGGGGCTTCGTCAGGGGTGACGAGGCGGTTGCCGGACGTCCGGGGTCCGAGGTCCGAGTGACATCCGACGAGGCATCGCAGTACCCGGCGGCGTACCCGACAAACCGCTCGCCCGTCGTGCGGGCCCCGTGGGCGTGGGGAACCCTGGAGGAGGAGGTGGCGATGGATCCCGTCGAAGCCCTGGACCGGATCGCCTTCCTGCTGGAGCGGTCCCTGGCACCGACGTACCGCGTGCGTGCCTTCCGTACGGCGGCCCGGGTGCTGGCCGAGCTGCCCGCGGACGAGGTGCGCGAGCGCGCGCAGGCCGGGTCGCTGGAGTCGCTCAAGGGCGTCGGCCCGAAGACCGCGCAGGTGGTGCGTGAGGCGCTGGCCGGAGGGGTGCCCGGCTACCTGGAGAAGCTGGAGGGTGAGTCCAGCGCGCCGCGCGCCCGGGGCGGCGAGAAGCTGCGGGCGCTGCTGCGGGGCGACTGCCATCTGCACTCCGACTGGTCGGACGGCGGCAGCCCGATCGAGGAGATGGGCCGGACCGCGGCGGAGCTCGGCCATGAGTGGGCGGTGCTGACCGACCACTCGCCACGGCTGACGGTGGCCCGGGGGCTGTCCCCGGAGCGGCTGCGGCACCAGCTGGACGTGGTGGCGGCGCTGAACGGGACATGGGCGCCGTTCCGGCTGCTCACCGGCATCGAGTGCGACATCCTCGACGACGGCTCGCTGGACCAGGAACCGGAACTCCTGGAGCGGCTGGACGTGGTGGTGGTGTCCGTGCACTCCAAGCTGCGCATGGACGCCCGGGCGATGACCCGGCGCATGGTGGCCGCCGTACGCGATCCGCACGCGAACGTCCTCGGGCACTGCACGGGACGTCTGGTGACCGGGCGGGGGCGGCCCGAGTCGGAGTTCGACGCCGACGAGGTGTTCGCCGCGTGCGCCGAGTCCGGCACGGCGGTGGAGATCAACAGCCGTCCGGAGCGCCTCGATCCGCCGCGCCGGCTGCTGCGCCGGGCGGTCGACGCGGGCGTGCTGTTCTCGGTCGACACCGACGCGCACGCGCCCGGCCAGCTCGACTGGCAGATCCTCGGGTGCGCGCGGGCGGAGGAGTGCGGGGTGCCCGCCGAGCGGATCGTGACCACCTGGGCTCGGGAGGAGCTGCTGGCCTGGTCCCGGGAGGGCCGGGTGCCGTCCCGAGTGGCGAACGTCTGACGTGGTACTAGGGAGGGCACGACAGGAAAGGGGCGGTTCATGCAACGCGCGGCAGTGTTCGACGTCGACGGCACTCTGGTGGACACCAACCATCTGCATGTGACGACGTGGTGGGAGGCGCTCCGGCAGGCGGGCCACCGGGTGCCGATGCATGCCGTGCACCGGGCCATCGGACTCGGCTCCGACGACCTCGTCGCCCATCTCCTCGGCGACGACCGCGACAAGGACCAGGACGACGAGCTCAGCGCCGCCCACAAGGCCCTGTACGGGCAGTACTTCGACCGGCTGCCGGCGCTCCAGGACGCCGGGCGGCTGCTGCGCCGCCTCGACCAGGACGGCTGGCGCGTGGTGCTCGCCACCTCGGCGGGCGGGGCGGAGCTGTCCGCGCTGCGCCGGGCGATCGACGCCGACGACGCGATCATGGCCACCGCGAGCGCCGACGACGTGGAGCAGGGCAAGCCCGCCCCCGAGCCCGTCGAACACGCGCTGGAGCTGGCCGGGGTGCCCACGGAGCGCGCGGTCTTCGTCGGCGACACCGTGTGGGACATGCGGGCCGGCTCCCGGGCGGGCGTGCGCTGCGTCGGCGTCCTGTGCGGCGGCATCCCTCGCGCCGACCTGGTGGAGGCGGGCGCGCAGGCGATCTACGACGATCCGGCCCACCTGCTGGCATCGCTTGCGGACAGTCCTTTGGCATGACCTGCCGGACGGCACGGAACCCACAGCGGATGACTGGTGTGACGGAAGCTCTACGTGGACAGCCCCGCCCGACGCACGCCCTGCGGGAGGAGGCACACGCCGTCGGCCGGGCGGCCCGTGCCGCCTGCCGCGGGCCCGGGCGGGAGCGCGATCTGCTTGTGCAGTCGCTCAAGGCCTCGGCCGCCGCGATCCTCGCCTGGCTCGTGGCGGGCGTGTGGATGGGCGATCCGATGGCCCTGATGGCGCCCTGGGTGGCCGTGGTGCTGGTGCAGGCGACCGTGTACAGCTCGCTGATGCAGGCCGCTCGGCAGTTCACGGCGATCTGCGCCGGGGCGCTGCTGGCGTCGCTGGCCCTGGCCGTCACAGGGAACACGCTGGGTGCCGTGGCGCTGTCGGTACCGCTGCTGATGCTGCTGGCGAACTGGCCGCGCTTCGGCGACCAGGGGATCTACGGCGCCACCACCGCGCTGTTCACCCTCGCCACCGGCGCGGCCGACGTCTTTGCCGTCGGCCACCGGGTGGGGCAGGCCGCGCTCGGCGCGGTCATCGGTATCGCCGTGAACGCGTTCGTGCTTCCGCCGATCCATCTGCGGGACGTGCGGGAGAACCTCGCAGCGCTGGCCCGGGAGGCGGGCGACGTGCTGCACACCGTGGCCGGTGACCTGCGGGACGGCGAGTGGGACGCGCAGGGGTGGTCGCATGCCTCGGCCCGGCTGGAGCGCCGGCTGGACGCGCTGCGGTCCGCCCGTGGCTGGAGCCGGGAGAGCCTGCGGCTGACCGCCGCCCCCCGGCGTGCCGTACGGCGGCTTCCCGCGTCGGTCCCGCCGGAGCAGGACGACGAGCGCTGGAGCCGTGTCACCGGGCACATCCGCGCGCTCACCCGGACCCTGGCCGTGGCCGCCGACGACGGCCGCGCCCCCGCGCCACCCGCCAGGCCGGCGCTGGACGCGTACGCCGACCTCCTGCAGCTGATCGGCGACGCCTGTCACGCGGAGAGCGACCGGCTGCTGACGGCCGACGGCGCGGCCCGTCCGGACGACCATGCCGAGTCGGCGATGCGCGAGCTGCGCGGACAGCTGCAGGACGGTCTGCGGGAGCACGCCGGGCAGGGGGGCGACGGCACGACGGTGCTGGGGAGCCTGCTGCTGCAGGCCGAGAACCTGTGGAGCGAGACCGTTCCGACCGGTCGGCACGGGTGACACAGCTCACCCGAGAATGCCCTCAACGGCGGAACACCCCAGGGTGGTTGCCCGTTGAACAGAGCGTGGGTACGGACGGGACAGTGTCCCCGGGCCTCACCTTTTGCCCACAGGGACGATCGTTCGGCTGAAGCCCTGTGGAGCCTTTCGCCGAGAGGCGACCGCCGTCCGTGCCCACCGCGAGACCGCCCCGACCGTGATTCCCCCGTCCGGTCGGGGCTTCCTCTTGTCCGGGCCTGGTGCCCCGGGCGGTGTGGGCTTGACTTCGAGAGCACTCCAATTCGTAGCGTTCCCGTCATGAGCACTGCACAGCACAAGATCGGTTCGGGGTTCGGCGCCCACAGCACCGCCGACGACGTTCTCGCGGGCATCGACCTGTCCGGCAAGCTCGCCATCGTCACCGGCGGCTACTCGGGGCTCGGCCTGGAGACCACCCGGGCGCTCACGAAGGCGGGTGCCCGGGTCGTCGTCCCGGCCCGGCGTCCCGACACCGCCTGGAAGGCCCTGGCCGGCCTCGACGGTGTCGAACTGGACGAACTCGACCTCGGCGACCTGGAGAGCGTGCGCGCCTTCGCCGAGCGGTTCCTCGACTCGGGCCGCACGGTCGACCTCGTCATCGACAACGCCGGGATCATGGCCTGCCCGGAGACGCGGGTCGGGCCGGGCTGGGAGGCGCAGTTCGCGACCAACCACCTCGGTCACTTCGCGCTGGTCAACCGGCTGTGGCCGGCGATCGAGCCCGGCGGCGCCCGCGTGGTCTCGGTGTCCTCGCGCGCCCACCACTTCTCCGGGATGCGCTGGGACGACGTCCACTGGCGGACCGGCTACGACAAGTGGCAGGCCTACGGCCAGGCCAAGACGGCGAACGTCCTGTTCGCCGTCCACCTCGACAAGGTCGGCGCCGACCGCGGTGTGCGGGCCTTCTCGCTCCACCCCGGCGGCATCCTCACCCCGTTGCAGCGCCACCTGCCCAAGTCGGAGATGGTGGAGCGCGGCTGGATCGACGAGCAGGGCAACGTGCTCAACCCCTCGGGCTTCAAGAGCCCGGAGCAGGGCGCGGCCACGCAGGTGTGGGCGGCGACCTCGCCCCAGCTGGCCGGGATGGGCGGGGTCTACCTGGAGGACTGCGACATCGCCGAGCCCGCCGTCGACGGCGACGAGAGCGGCGGCGTCAGGGCGTGGGCGACCGACCCGGAGCAGGCGGAGCGCCTGTGGACGCTGTCGGCGGAGCTCACGGGAGTGAACGCGTTCGCCTGAGCCTGGGGACGGTCGGCGTCAAGATCGCCGGGGCCCTTTGAGACGGCGGGCGCCGAGGCCCCGGGCCGCCGCCAGGCGCTACGCCGCGTCGAGTTCTTTCGGGCCGTACAGCGCGGCCGGCGCGCCGGTCTGCAGGGCCCAGTAGCGGTCGCCGTAGGACCAGTGCCACCACTCCGTCGGATAGTTGACCAGGCCCGCCGCGCTCAGCGCCTGGCCGAGCACGTCCCGGTTGGCCTTGGCCTCCTCGGTGATGTTGCCGGCGCCCGTGTAGCAGGCGCCGTCGCTCTCCTCGGGGCTGGCGTTCATGGCGGTGCCCAGGTCGAGTTCGCGGCCGTCGGCGTCGGTGAGGGTGAGGTCGACGGCCGCGCCGGCGCTGTGCGGGGCTATCTCGGGCGGGGAGACATAGCGGCTGGCCGCGGTGCGGATCCGGTCGGCGGACCAGTCCGGGTGGGCGGCGCGCAGTCCGTCGGCGTACGTCTCGAAGTAGTGCCGCTGGAGGGCGGGCGGCCGGTACCCCTCGACGAAGAGCAGGCGCAGACCGTCGGGCAGCAGGGCCTGCGCCCGGAGCAGCCGGTCGAGGACACCCTGGCGCAGATGGACCTCGGCGCCCCCGGAGTCCTCGTGCTTGCGGTCGTCGACGCGGAGGTGGGCGCGGACGTCCACGAGGAGTTCGCCGTTCTCCTCGACGGGGACGGCGGCGACACGGGCGTCGGACATCAGGATGATCTCGCTCATGGGGTGATCATCTCGTGGCCGCGTACCGTGCCGTGCACCGCGTGCATCGCCGGTGGCCGGGTACTCGGGCGGTCCCCCGCCCCAGCGGCCCGAAGGAGCCGAACGTGAGCACTTCAACCGGCAGCAGGATCGTGGTCACGGGCGCCACCGGCAACGTGGGAACCAGCGTGGTGCGCCTTCTCTCCGAGGATCCGGAGGTCGGCTCCGTACGGGGCCTGGCCCGGCGGATCCCGGACTGGTCGCCCGACCGGACCGAGTGGTCCGCGGTCGACCTGGCATCGGAACGGACCGATCTGACCGAGGAGTTCGCGGGCGCCGACGCGGTGGTCCATCTGGCGTGGGCGTTCCAGCCGACGCACGACCCGGCGGTGACCTGGCGCACCAACGTCCTCGGCTCGATCCGGGTGTTCGAGGCGGTCGCGGCGGCCAAGGTGCCGGCGCTGGTGCACGCGTCGTCCGTGGGCGCCTACTCCCCGGGTCCGAAGGAGCACGCGGTGGACGAGTCGTGGCCGACGCACGGCTGGCCGGACGCCGCGTACTGCCGGGAGAAGGCCTATCTGGAGCGCGCCCTGGACATTTTCGAGCGCGACCACCCCGCCGTCCGGGTCGTACGGATGCGTCCGGCGTTCCTCTTCAAGCGGGAGTCGGCGAGCGAGCAGCGCCGCATCTTCGGCGGCCGTTTCCTGCCGGGCCAGCTGGCCCGGCCCGACCTGCTGCGCTTCCTCCCCGACATTCCGGGTCTGCGGGTGCAGGCTCTGCACACCGACGACGCCGCCCAGGCCTACGCACTGGCGGTGCGCTCGGACGTGCGGGGCGCCTTCAATCTGGCGGGTGAGCCGACGGTCGACGCCGAGTTGCTGGCCGGGATGCTCGACGCCCGTCCCGTACGGCTGCCGCGCACCGCGGCCCGCTCGGCGATCGCGGCCGCGTGGGGCCTGCATCTGCTGCCCGCGTCCCCGCATCTGTTCGACGCGGTGCTGCGGCTGCCCCTGATGGACTGCACGCGTGCGCGTACCGAACTCGGCTGGCACCCGGAGCACACGGCGACCGAGGTCCTGGAGGAGTTCCTGCACGGGATGCAGCAGGGCGCGGGGGCGCGGACGGAGCCGATGAAGGGCCGCAAGGTCGGCTGAGCGGCCCTTGCGGCCCAGGCGTCAGCCGGTGGACTCCTCGGCCCCCGGGTGCTCGGGGTGCACGGTGTCCGACCGCGTCGCCCCCTGCCGGCCGGTGCCCGCCTCGTCGGTGTCGGGGACGGCCTCGGGCTCGTCGGTGCCGGGCTCCTCGTCCGGGACGTCGGCGACCTCCCAGGGATCCTCGCCCTCGCCCGCCTGCTGGTCCGGCAGATCCCGCGGGACGGGGTCACCGTTCTCGCCGGGTGCTTCCTGACGGTGGTCCACGGCGTCCTCCCTTCGCGTTCATGGCGGGAGCGCGAGTACCTCCGCGCAGGTCGGCGAAACGTCAGCGCGGGGCCCGCTCCTCCAGGGCCGTCCGCCAGGCCGGTGCCGGCCCCTCGGGCGTGGGTTCGGGTCGCCGGCCGCCGCGGGCGAAGAAGTCGGCGAGCGGGAGAATGGCCGCGCCGACGGTGACCGCGTCGGGCCCGAGACGGCCTAGGTCGACGGTGACCTTTTCGGCCGGGTACCGCAGCGCGTACGCCGTCGCGTGGCGTCGTACGGCGGGCAGGAACCGGGCGCCGAGCTGGAGCCCGGCCCAGCCGCCCACGATGATCCGCTCGGGCTGGAAGAGGTTGATCAGGTCGGACAGGCCTGCGCCCAGGTACTCGGCGGTCTCCTCCAGGACGGCGAGGGCCACCGGGTCGGCCTCGGCGCCCTCGGCCGGGTGGGCGGCGGCGAGCATCGCGGCCAGCGCGGTCTCCTCGTCGGCGCCCTCGGGCGGGCGGCCGCCCGCTTCCCGCCAGCGCTCGAGCAGCGACTCGGCGCCCGCGTAGGCCTCCAGGCAGCCGAGGGCACCGCAGCGGCAGCGGCGCCCCCTGACCCGTACGGTCAGATGCCCCCATTCGACCGCCCGGCCGTGCTCCACCTCGGGCGTCACCAGACAGGCGCCGACGCCGGAGCCGAAGAGGACCACGACGGCGCTGCGGGCACCGCGGCCGCCGCCGAACCACATTTCGGCCTGGCCGAGGGTCTTGGCGCCGTTGTCGATGAAGTACCGGACACTGCCGGGCAGCGGGGAGCCGGTGCGCAGCAGTGCCTCCAGCGGGACGGCGTCCCAGCCGATGGTCTGTCCGTGCACGACGGCCCCGCTCCGGGGGGTGTGCGCGACGATGCCGGGCACGCCGATGCCGACGCCGAGCAGCGCCTCGGGCTCGGTCCCGGTACCGGCGAGCACCTCGGCGATGCCGTCGCGGATGTGCCCGACGATGGCCTCGACGTCGTAGCTCCGCTGGGTCAACAGCCGTTCGGCGCGGGCGAGTTCGGTGAGGGTCAGGTCGAACAGCTCGACGCGCACCCGGGTCTCGCCGACGTCGACGCCGATCATGTGGCCGCTGCCGGGCGCCACCCGCAGCAGGGTGCGGGGACGTCCGCCGTCGGAATCGACGCTGCCGGCCTCCTCCAACAGGCCGTCGGCCACCAGGTCGGCGACGACGTTGCTGACCGAGCCGGAACTGAGCCCGGTGACCGGGCCGAGTTCGAAGCGGCTGAGGGGGCCGTCGAAGTAGAGGCGCTGCAGTACGGCAGTGCGGTTGGCGCGTCTGAGGTCGCGTACGGTGCGTCCGTTCAAGGGTGGTCAGGCTCCCGCGACCCGGGCGAGGGCCTCGATCTCGTCCAGGGCGGCGACGAGTTCCGGTGCCACCGCCGACTGGACCCAGCGTTCCCTCTCGTCGTCGACCGCCCGCGGGACGGTCTCGGTGAGCATGATCAGGTAGAGGTAGGCGCGGTAGAGGGCCAGCCGCACCCGGGCCGGCACGTCGAACTCGGCCCGGCCGCCCTCCTCCCGGTAGCCCGCGAGGAACGCCTCGTCCTTCTTGATGTCCCCGAGCAGCGCCAGGGAGACGAAGTCGGCGAGGGGGTCGCCCCAGAGCATCCGCTCCCCGTCGATGAGCCCGCCGATGCGCAGCTCCCCGTCTGCCCGGCGGTCCAGCAGGATGTTGCCGTCCCACAGGTCGAAGTGGACCAGGGCGGGGACCGTCACCTCGTCGAGGGCGGGGAAGCCGGCCCTCAGTGTGCTCGCCACCTGGTCGACGGAGCGGGGCAGCCGTGCTCCGTAGTCCCGGGCGTCGTCCAGGATCGCCTCGATCATGGCCGTGAACGCGGTCCGCCAGTCGGGGGCGAGCGGACCGAGAGCACCGGAGGGGTAGCCGAAGCCCGGCCCGGTCACGGTGTGCAGCCGGGCCACCTGGCGACCCAACTCCCTTCGCAGCGGGGCCCGTTCGGCATCGGTCACCGAGCCGTCCCAGGGCTCGCCGGGACACGCGGTCATCAGCAGATGGGGTACGGCGGTGTCCTCACCGAGGGCCACGACGTGCGGCGCCGCGACCTCGGCCACGGCGGCGGCGCGGTAGAACTCCGCCTCGGAGACCAGGAGTTCACGCTCGTAGCGCAGGCCGGGAACCGTGGACGCGGGCGGGACCTTGAGGACGAAACGGGTGCCGTCGGTGAGCAGGAGCTCCTCGACGGTGTTGTACGTGCCGCCGCTCAGCGGCCGCAGCGCGGCGAGGCGGCCTGGGTCGAGACCCGCGCCCTCCAGCACCCGCCGGGCCCATTCCCAGGAGTCCACCAACGTCCCGCCCCCTTCTCCCTGCCCGGCAACCGTCCGGTCGGCGTCGGGCATGTGTTCCCGGAACAGGGTACGGAACGCGTCCCGCGCACCGAGGGCCATTCGTGATCCGTCTCCGCAGACGTATGCGCGGGCGCCGGACAGATCTGTCCGGATGGCGGCCTTGATCCTCGCGGCCTAGCGTTGAAGACGCGCCTCGGGCCATCAATGCAGGTACCGGCGTGCACGCGGTGGAACGGAGGCCGGGAATGTCGCAGGCATCCTGGAGTGAGTACCAGCCGGGGCGGTCGTTCCCCGGAGTGATCGGCCGTACGACGGACGAGTCGACGCCGGCATGGCCGCAACCGGTACGGGCTGTGCCAGGTGCACCGAACGTGCTGATGATCGTGCTCGACGACACGGGGTACGGTCAGCTGGGCTGCTACGGCAGCCCGATCAGGACGCCGAACCTGGACGCCCTGGCGGCGGACGGGCTGCTGTACTCCAACATGCACACCACCGCGCTGTGCTCGCCGTCCCGCTCGTGCGTCATGACCGGCCGCAACCACCACGCCAACGGCATGGCGGCGATCACCGAGCTGGCCACCGGCTATCCCGGCTACAACGGGCAGATCCCGTTCGAGAACGGGATGCTCTCCGAGATGCTGGTCCAGCACGGCTACAACACGTACATGATCGGCAAGTGGCACCTGATGCCCTCGGAGCACGAGTCGGCCGCGGGACCGTACGACCGGTGGCCGCTGGGGCGGGGCTTCGACCGGTTCTACGGCTTCCTGGGCGGGGACTCCAGTCAGTGGTATCCGGACCTGGTGTACGACAACCACCAGGTCGAGCCCCCGGCGACGCCGGAGGAGGGCTACCACCTCACGGCGGACCTGGCCGATCGGGCGATGTCGTTCATCGCGGATGCCAAGCAGGTCGCCCCGGACAAGCCGTTCTACCTGCACTTCTGCCCCGGTGCCACGCATGCCCCGCACCATGTGCCCAAGGAGTGGGCAGACGGGTACCGGGGCCAGTTCGACGACGGCTGGGACGCCTACCGTGAGCGCACCTTCGACCGGCAGAAGCAGCTCGGCATCGTGCCGCCGGACGCCGCGGTGTCGCCGCGCGACCCGGACGTGCCCGCCTGGGAGTCGCTGTCGCCGGACGCGCGTCGCCTGGCGGCGCGGATGATGGAGGTCTACGCCGGGTTTCTCTCCCACACCGACCACCACATCGGCCGGCTGATGAACTTCCTGAAGGAGACCGGCGAGTTCGACAACACGCTGATCATGGTGGTCTCCGACAACGGGGCCAGTGCCGAGGGCGGGGTCACCGGCACGACCAACGAGCTGCAGTTCTTCAACAATGCGCCCGAGTCATTGGAGGAGAGCCTGGCGCGGATCGACGAGATCGGCGGACCGGAGACGTTCAACCACTATCCGTGGGGCTGGACGTGGGCGGGCAACACGCCGTTCCGGCGGTGGAAGCGGGAGACCTACCGGGGCGGCGTCAGCGATCCGTTCCTGGTCCACTGGCCGGCGGGCATCCGGGCGCGCGGTGAGGTCCGCTCCCAGTTCGCGCACATCATCGACATGGTGCCCACCGTCCTCGACGTGCTGGGAATCGAGCCGCCCACGACCATCCGGGGCGTCACCCAGTCACCCCTGCACGGGGTGAGTTTCGCGCACACCTTCGACGATCCCGCGGCCCCGACGCGCCACCGCACTCAGTACTACGAGATGTTCGGGCACCGGGCGATCGACCATGACGGCTGGCGTGCGGTCTGTCCCTGGCCCGGCCCTTCGTTCGCCGAGGCCGGGAAGCCGTTCGGTACTCCGATCACCATGGCGGACCTGGACGACCTGGACGCCCATCACTGGGAGCTGTACCACGTCGCCGAGGACGTCGCCGAGACCCGCAACGTCGCCGAGGAACACCGCAGCAAGCTCATCGAGATGATCGCCCTGTGGTACGTGGAGGCCGGCAGGTACAACGTGCTCCCGATCGACGGCAGCGCCCTCGAGCGCATGATGCTCGAGCGTCCGCAGATCACCGCGGACAGGACCAGCTACACCCTCCGCCCCGACACGCAGGCCCTGCCGGCCGCCGTCGCTCCCCGGGTCCTCAACCGCCCGCACAGCATCACCGCCGACGTGGAGATCCCGCCCGGCGGAGCCGAGGGCGTGCTGCTGTGCCAGGGCACCAACGCCGGCGGCTGGTCCTTCTACGTCAAGGACAATCACCTGCACTACGCCCACAACTACGTCCACCGCGCGCTGCACCATGTGACCTCGGGCGAAACCGTCCCCGAGGGCCGCCACACGCTGCGCTTCGAGTTCGAGCCCACCGGTAGCCCGGACATCGCGGTGGGCAAGGGCTCTCCCGGCCGCGCCCAGCTCTACGTCGACGACCGCCTGGTCGGCGAGATCGAGATGCCGTTCACGACACCGGTCGCCTTCAACCCCGGCGGCATGTGCTGCGGCGCCAACCCCGGCTCGGCCGTCACCTCCGACTACCGGGCACCGTTCCGCTTCACGGGCACCCTGCACGGCGTCACGGTCGACATGTCCGGCGACTTGATCGTCGACGCACCCAGCGAGATGCGCATGCACATGGCCCGACAGTGACCCATGGCCGGGCCTGGTGGTCAGCCGATGCCGTCCAGCAACAGGCCCAGCCGGATGTCGAACCAGGCCCGCTCCTGGCGCCATGCCTGCGCGGCGTCCACCAGCAGCCGACTCAGCCGGTCGACGGTCAGCGACCGCCACCGGCAAGCATCCAGGACCTGCACCAGCGCTTCGGCGCACTCGTTCTGCGGGCTCGGCCCGTTCGACGGACCGCGGGGGCGGGGAAATACCTGCCCACCGTCCATGGCGGCAACCGCACGGCTGCAGACCAGTTGGGCCGTGAACGACTGCCAGCCGAAGGGCTCCAGCGCAGCGCGGACCGCGACAACGCGGGCATCGCCCGCCGGTACCGTCACCGCCATCGAGACCACCTCACTTGCGAGCGCCCCCCGGTCGCCTGCGATTGTAAACAGTGGCAGGCGGAAGACTCCCAGGTCATGGCTACCGTGCCGGGTCCGGGCCGCCCCGAGGCGTACCGACACCCTCGTCCGGAACATCCGCGTGTTCCTTGAGGCCGGGGTGGATCGCGAGAGTCCTGGAATACCAGGCACCGTAACGGCCGCCCAGCAGCGGAGCGGTGGCTCCGTGCAGGCAGACGCTCAAGGCGACCGTCAAGGCCACTGCGCCGCCGAGGACGTGTGTGCCCGGCAGGTGCTCTTCGACAGCCAGCAGACCGAACACCACAGAGGCCAGTCCACGCGGACCGAACCAGCCGATGTAGGCGAACGTCGCCGGCCGCAGGCCGGTTCCGAGCAGGGCCACGGCGACCGGGAGCATCCGGATCATGGTCAGGCTCAGTACGGCGTACACCAGCATCCGCCAGGTCATGTGCTCCAGCACCGGGCCCAGAATGATCGCGCCGAAGGCCAGGAAGCTCATCGAGGTGAGCAGCAGGCCGAGCCGTTCCGTGAAGGCGGTCGCATCGCCGGACACGCCCGCGTCGGCACCGCGCGCAGGAGAAGCGGACTTTCGAAGTACGTTCCCGAACGCCAGACCGGCGACCCAGACAGCGATGAATCCGCTGCCCTCGGCCTCGACGGCCACGGGGTAGGCGACGGCCGGGACGGCCAGCGACGCCAGCTGGCGCCACTCGTGAGCAGCCCATCCGCGGGCGGCCGACCAGCGCAGGAGCCGGGCAGCGGCCCAGCCCACGACGGAACCGATCGCCGAGCTCAGCAGCAGGGCGCGCAGGAACGTCTCACCGACACCCTGATCGCCATGGCCGCCTCCTGCCGCGGCCAGCGCCAGAACGAAGAACGGCAGCGCCAAACCGTCGTTCAGCCCGGACTCGACGTCCAGGCCATGGCGCACCAACGCGGGCACCCTGCGGTCCGAGACCGCCTGCTGGCCCAGCGCCGCGTCCGTGGGACCCAGAATGACAGCGACCAGAGCCAGTTCCCACATGCCGAGACCCGGCAACAACGGCCATGCCACCAGCCACCCCAACGCCATCGTCAACGGCAGCCCCACAGCCAGCAGCCGCAACGGCAGAGACCGCTCCCGCCGCAGCTCGCGCCCCCGGATCGCAGACGCGTCGGTGAACAGCACCACCGCCAGCGCGCCCTCCAACAGGGCCCGGACCGGCTCCAGACTTTCGTCCTCCTGGACGAGCCCCAGGCCGAGGGGGCCGATGGCCAGCCCCGCCGCCACGAACACCAGCGGTCCGGACACCACCGTGGTGGACAGCCGTCGTGACAGCACTCCATAGAAGGCGACCGCCGTACCCGCCACCACCAGTGCCCACGGATTCACGGACCACCTCCTGACACGCCCGGGAGGACGGAGCAGATGACGGGTGCCGTCACGTACCAAGGTCCTACGGGCGCATAAGCATCAAACGAGCACGAACCGGTCGCCCCTATCCTCCGCCGACCGAGTCGGCAGGAGTGCGAAGGATCCCCGCGCGTCGCCTCGCATGAGCCGTCGCCTCCGGCGCCCCGAAGCGGGCCAGTGTGTGCCAGACCATCTTCAGGTGCTGGAGTTCGTAGCGGCCCGTCCGGGCGGCGTCGCCGATGATGCGCGGGTCGACCACTCCGTCCTCGGCGATGCTCGCGCCCAGGTCGGCGTACTCCTGTCCGCGGTAGTGGGCGTGGCGGTGCAGTTCCGCGACGGTGATCCGGTAGCCGGGGTGCCACTCGACGGGGACGGGCAGCAGGTGTGCCGCCGCCTCGACGGGGGTGTCCCGGTAGCTCGCGTCCAGGACGAGGGCCTCCACATCGCGGGCCAGGTCCACGCCGCCGTGCACCTGGGCCTCGATGTAGTCGTCGAGGGCGTCCTGCTCGTCCGCCTCCGCGAGGGCTATCAGGGCCATGCCTGCGGCGACCCCGAAGTGGACCGGCTCGGCGGCGCTGTCGGGGTAGCAGAAGGTGGCGCGGGCCAGCGGCTCGCCGGTCAGCCGGAAGTGCGAGGAGCCGAACCGCGGGGCCGCTCCCACCACTTGACGACGGAAGTTCAGGGCGCCGTACACCGGCCGGTCATGGGCGTCCGCGTCGTCGTAGGCGCCGCCGAAGATCCGGCTCTCCCAGCGCCAGCGGTCGCCGCCCGGGCGCGCGGTCAGCCCGCCGTTGCTCGTGCCGGTGACGAACTGCGAGTGGTAGGCGCCGTCCTGGGCCAGGGCCTCCAGGAGGGGCAGGCCGCGCGCCACGCGGTCCGGATGGAAGTTCAGCGTGATGCGCACGTCCGGGGCGACGGCCGGCCCCTCCGAGACGGCGGCCACATGGTTCAGCGCTGCCTGTGCCCGTACCGGCCCCACTGGATTCACCGGCGTCTCCTCACCCACGACTCATCGGATGATCACCTGGCGAGGAGGACGCCCGCATCTCATTTGCCGAATTCCGGTCCGACCGAGAGCACGATCTTGCCGCGGTTGTCACGCCGTTCCAGCCGCTCGTGGGCGGCCCGCGCCTCTTCCAGGGGTACGACGGTCTCGATCGGCACGCGATAGCCGCCGGCGGCGACCCGGTCGGCCAGTTCCCGCAGGTCGGGGCGCGGGTCGTAGCCGTGGATCTGGAGGTTGGTGAGCTGGAAGCCGAGGATCGAGGCGTTCTTGGGATAGAAGTCGCGGGTGTCGACGGTGCTCGACTCCAGGGCGACGTTGGCGAGGGCCACGACCCGGCCGCCGTGGCCCACTTCACGCAGACTGCGCCCGAAGGCCCGGCCGCCGACGGTGTCCAGGACGACGTCGGCGCCACGGCCGTCGGTGAGCCGGAGCACCTCCTCGACCTCGGCGTCGTCGGGGAAGGCGGAGGTGTCGACGGTGACGTCGGCGCCGAACTCTCCCGCCCAGGCGGCCTTCTCGGCCGAGCCGGCGAGGGCGATGACCCGCGCCCCCGCCTCGGCGGCGATCTGCACGGCCGCGGTGCCGACACCGCTCGCCGCCGCCTTCACCACCACGGTGTCGTCCTTGGAGACACGGGCGAGGTGCCGCACGCAGTACCAGGCGCTGAGCCAGGCGATCGGCAGGGCGGCCGCCCGGGCCAGGTCCACACCGTCGGGGAGCACGACCACCTGGGTGGCGGATACCGTCGCCAACTCGGCGTAGAAACCTGATGACTTGCCGCCGTCCAGGGCCATGACCCGCTGTCCTGGCGCGAAGTCGGTCACCCCCTCCCCCACCTCCACGACGACCCCCGCCGCCTCGGCGCCCGGGATGAGCGGCGGGCGTCCGGCGCGGTGGTAGAGGCCGGCGCGGAGCAGGGCGTCCGCCCGGTTCACCCCGGCCGCGGCGATCCGCACCAGCACCTCTCCGGGGCCGGGCACCGGGTCGGGGACGTCGACCGGCACCAATACCTCCGGTCCGCCGAACCTGTCGATCCGCACCGCACGCATACCGCACCTGCTCTCTGCCCGGCCACCCGAGCAACTGACACCGGTTGAACTGGTGTCACCATCCGACACCTCCTCAACCGGTGTCAAGAGGGTTGGCGTACCGTTCCGACACCCCATGAACCGGTGTACGCTCAACGCATGACCGGCAGCCCCGCCCCCGCCGACCCGGCACTCGCGTTCCCGTTCATCGGCGGCCGCCCCTGTCTGGACTTCGCGGCCACCCTCGGCAAACGGCACGCCACGCCGCTGGAGCGACTCCCCGACACCGCGGCCCTCGCGCGCTGGATCACGGAGGCGGAGCTGGCCACCGACGCGGGTGCGGTGCGGGTCACCCCTCGGGACCTGACGGACGCCCGCCTCCTGCGCGAGGCCCTGTACGGCCTGGTCCGCGCCGCGATGGCCGGCCGGGAGCCCGACCCGGCCGACATGGAGCGGGTCAACTCGGTCGCCGCCCAGCCGGATCTCGCGCCCCAGTTGGGTCCGGTTCGCTGGACGGCGCGCAGTCCGGCCCGCGCGGCCCTGGCGACGGTGGCACGGGACGCCGTACTCCTGGTGCGGGGCCCGCTCCTGGAGCGCGTCAAGGAGTGCGAGAACCCGGACTGTTCCCTGCTGTTCCTGGACGATTCGCAGGCCCGCCGCCGCCGTTGGTGCTCGATGGACCGCTGCGGCAACCTCGCGAAGATCGCCGGCTACCGGTCCCGCAGCCGGGCCGCCTCCACCCGGTGAAGGTGGATCAGGATGTCGTGGGTGCGGGCCAGGGCGACGTCGTGCGGGCCGTCGGGGTACGCGGTGCCGATCCGGTAGGTCGGGCGGGCCTGGCGCAGCCACGCACGCGCTGGTGAGCCGACGGTCCGCAGATCGACCGCGTAGTCGCGGTACCTCACCCGGTCGAGGGTCCGCTCGTTGCTGCCGGGGGCGGCCGGGCCCACCGTCCAGCGCCGGACGGCGGTCTCGTCCTGGTCGGTGGCGTTGAACGAGCCCCGGTCGAAGGTCAGGCCGATGTTCACGTACGCCGCCCCCAGACCGTCGCGCAGGAAGGCACCCTGCATCTTCGGGTAGGCGGGGTCGTAGCTCTCGTAGCCGACATGGGCGTCGTGCGCGGAAAGCAGGACCTTGGTCCCGGTGTGCCGTTGCCACCAGAGCACGTTGGCGGCCATCGCCTGGTCGCGGTAGCGCATGGCCTCGGCGATCTGTCCGGGCTCCTCGAAGTCGAAGGCGTACTGGCGGGCGGTGCGGTCGATCGCCGTGGCGTCCTGGACGGTCCCCCCGTCGGCCCCCGTCCGCCTCACCAGCTCCAGCGCCTCACCGGTGCGTTCGGCCATCTCCCTGCGTTCGGCGTACGGCTTGCCGAGGTAGCTCTCGATGTACGTTCCCGTCGGCGCGGTGGGCCGCAGCCCGCGGTACAGCCCGTTCAGGCGCTCGCCGGAGGCGGGGTCGGCGGCGGCCACACGGGCCACCACCTCGTCGTACACCTCGGGTCCGGTCCAGGCGGTGTCGTCCCCGATGAAGCGGACGGGGTCGGCGGGGTGGCGGATGTTGTACTCCCGCATCCACTCGACGAGCCGCAGATAGTCGGTGTTGTTCCACCACAGATAGTCGCGCTGGAACTCCTCGCGCATGATGCGCCGCGGGTCTCCCTTGCCGTGCACCACGTAGTCGTCGAGCCGCAGGCCGGTGCTCCAGGGGGCTTCCAGGGCGAAGGTGCGAAAGCCCTTCTTCTCGACGAGGTGGCGGAAGAGGCGGTCCTTGAGGGCGAAGAAGTCGTGCGAGCCGTGCGTGGCCTCGCCGACGCCGACGACCTCGGCGTCGGCGATCATCCGGTCGAGGGGGCGCAGATCGCGGGTGTCGCCGCCGGGTTCGACGGTCCGCAGGGGGTGCGCGGTCCGGTCGAGGGCTTCGACGACGGTCGGGGCCGGTGCCCGGGTCGTCGCCGCCGCCGGCACGGCCGTGCCGAGGGTGATGAGCAGGGTCAGGATGGTGGAGGTCCGTTTCCAGGTCATCGCTCCACGCTTTCGCCCCCGACCGGCCGCGGACCATCCGGCGGTCCACCGTCGACGCCGGGGGTTTTCCCCAGGGATCGCCGAGGTCGTGCGGGTGTCCGCGATCACTGCCCTGGCCCCTTGCCGTCAACCGGCCGCACCCCACAATGTGGGCACGCTTGCGGACAGTTACGGTCCGCAAGGAGTGCACCGGACGCCTATGTGGAAGAGGAACACACTGAGGATGCGAGATGTACGTGAGTGGAAGGCGTCCCTGGTGCGGTTTGTGAAGCGGCACCGGGACCCTGTCGTCGTGCAGACGCTGCGGTCGGCGGGCGCGGCGACGATCGCGTACGTCATCGCGCTGCGGCTCAGCCCGGAAGCGGCGCCGCTCACGGCTCCCCTGACCGCGCTGCTGGTCGTGCAGGTCACCCTCTACTCCACGCTCACCACCGGCATCCGCCGGGTGAACTCCGTGGTGACCGGCGTCCTCGTCGCCATCGCCTTCAGTCTGCTGGTGGGTCTGACCTGGTGGAGCCTGGCCCTGCTGATCGTGGCGTCGCTGGTGGTCGGACGGCTGGTGCGGGTCGAGGAGTTCGTGCCCGAGGTGGCGATCAGCGCGATGCTGGTGCTCGGGGTGACGACCGTCGGGGACACCGCCTGGGCGCGCGTGGTGGAGACGCTGATCGGCGCGGTCGTCGGCCTCGCCTTCAATCTGCTGCTCGCTCCCCCGGTGTGGGTGGGCGAGGCGGGCGAGTCGATCGAGGGGCTGGCCCGCCGGCTGCGGAAGCTGATGCTGCGGATCGGCGAGGAGGCCGCGGGCCGTACGCCCGTGGAGCTGGCGACGGCCCGGCTGTACGAGGCGCGCGAGCTCGACCACGACATCGTCGAGGTGGACGCGGCCCTCCGGCAGGCCGAGGACAGTCTCAAACTGAACCCCAGGGTGAAGGAGGGTCTGCTGCACCGGGTGGTGCTGCGCACCGGCCTGGACACCCTGGAGATCTGCACGGTCGTGCTGCGGGTCCTCGCCCGCACCCTCACCGACCTCGCGAAGCAACGCGACCCCTTCGCCGACGAGCCCTACGCGATCGACGAGGGACAGGCTCCCGACCCGCTGTTCGGGCCCGAGACCGGCCGTACGGTGGAGCAGTTGCTGTCGGAGATCGGCGACGCCGTGGTCAGCTTCGCGGTCCTGGTCACCACGCATGTCAGCGTGAGCGCCGAGTCCGCGGAGGCCCGGCTCACCGCCGAGCTGCGCCAGGCCACGGCGACCCGCGACAAACTGGCCCAGCTGCTGCTGGAGGAGATCCAGCGCGACTCCCGCCACTGGCAGCTGCACGGCGCCGTCCTCACCGAGGTCAACCGCATCCTCGACGAGCTCGACACCGAGCACCGCTCCCGCCGCCTGCTGGAGGAGCTGGACCGGGCCGCCCGCGAGCAGCGCGAGCGGATGCCGCGTCTGACCCGGCTCCAGGAGCGGTGGCGCGGGAACCGCCCGGTGCCCTCCCGTCGTTCCAGGTGAGGTAGGCACATCGAGCAGACACAGGGGGGCGGGCCGATGACCGGCACGAGCGTGCGGATCGACGGGAACACACTGCGGCTGCCGGGCGGTGCGGCGGTGCGGTTCGTCCGCACCCTGCGGCTGCCCGAGACGGGCACGCATCCGCTGCCGCCGGGGCTCGGCGAGTTCCCGGTGCGCCGTGTCTCCGACTACCCCGACACCGTGCCGGAGCAGTGGCGGGCCCGCGGCGGGGTGATGCTGCCGGTCTACCTGCGAGAGGCGATGTGGCTGAGCTTCGGGAGCACCACCGAGCCCGCCGCCCTCCAGGTCGGGGTGGGCAAGGTGTGCGCGGTCTCCGGGAAGCCCTGGAGCGACCGGCTCAGCCGTGACCCGCAGAACTACGTGGTCCTGCCCCGCCAGCCGTGGCTGGACGGCATCAACTCCGGCAAGGGGACGGTCCGCCAGTTCGTGGCCGTGCCGCTCGGACTGGGCGCGACCGTCGAGGGGCAGGTCACGGGCGAGGAGGTCTGGGGCGGCGTCCAGCTGCAGTCCTTCCCGCTGGCCGAGGGGCGGCTGGCCGAGTGGCGGGAGGCGCAGCGGCGGCTGCGGTCGGTGAGCAGGTCCGCCATGGGCTACGGCGCTGCCGCGCCCATGGCGATGGCCGCGCCTGCCGCTCCGGCGGGGGCGCCCCGCAGCGCTCCGGCCATGGGACTCGGCGTCGGCGGTTCCATGCGCCAGGAGGTCTACCGGGACGACCGGCCCCTGTCGGACTGGGCGGACACACCGGCCGGTCGGGTGTTCGTGCACCTGGTGACACCGCCCGAGTGGCGCCGCATCACCGGCGAGGCTCCCCCGCCGTCGCCCGTGGACCGCGCCGCGTACACCAACGCGGGGCTGCCCTGGTTCGACTACTACGACCAGGACGCGGAGGACCTCGCTCCGACGGATCCGCTGGAGGACGTGAAGCCGGTCGGCGACTGGCTCGGGGACGATCACGAGCCCTGGCAGCCGCCGGGATCGCACCAGGTCAAGGAGCTGGGGGACGCACCGGGCAAGCCGGTCCAGGACGGCGACTGGTAGCGGGGCGCGGGGGCTCGGGTTGCACGGGGCGCGTGATCCGGGTGAAGGTGGCTGTCACGACCGCGACGATCGATCACCCGGGGTGCGCAGGGATGGGCAGTGCGAACGACGGCTGCAGCAGGCGCGGCTTCGTCGGCGTTCTCGCGGGAGCCGCCTCGGGACTCGTCGGCTGCTCGACGTCATCCGGATCGTCGTCGGCGTCGGTGCCCTCGCGGACCCCCGGCTCCCCCGGGGCTGCTGTCTCACCGGGCCCGGCGAAAACACCGTCTGCTCCGGCTCCGACCGGCCCCCGCCCCCTCTACCTCGGCACCTACACCTCCGCCGAGGGCGGCGGCAACGGCATCGGCGTCGCCAGGTACGACCCCGACAGCGGGCGTATCACCGGCACCGGCACGATCACCGGCGTCACCAATCCGTCGTATCTCGCCGTGCACCCCGACGGCCGCACGTTGTACGCGGTCGCCGAGCAGGACGCCGGCGCCGTGACCGCCGTACGCCTGTCCGACCGCAAGGTCCTGGGGAGCCGCAGCACTGGCGGGGCGGGGCCTTGTCATCTCTCGGTGCATCCGGGCGGCCGCTGGCTGCTCAGCGCGAACTACGGCTCCGGCAGTGTGACCGTGCATCCGATCGACTCCTCGGGAGCACTCGGCGAGCGCAGGGACACGGTCACGCACTCCAGTCCGGCGCCGGGGCCCGGCCAGGAGGGTCCGCACGCCCACCAGTTCCTCACCAGTCCCGACGGCGGCCATGTACTCGCCGTCGACCTGGGCACGGACACCGTCTACAGCTACCGCCTGAACGAACGGACCGGCGCTCTCACGGAGGTCTCGCGGGCGCGCACCCGGGCCGGTGCCGGACCGCGCCATCTCACCTTCCATCCCGGGGGCCGGTACGCCTACCTGGCCAACGAGGCCGACAACACCGTGGCGGTCTGCGCCTACGACCGCAAGACCGGCCGCCTCTCCGTCGGGGCGGCACAGTCCACGGGAACGGGCTCGGGCACGAACTACCCGGCGCAGCTGCTGGTCACCGCGAACGGCTCGTACGCCTATCTCGCCAACCGGGGCCACAACAGCCTCACGCGCTATGCGGTGGAGGCGGACGGCGCCCGGCTCCGGCTGCTCGACACGGTTGCGGTGAACGGTGACTTCCCGCGGCAGATCGCCTTCTCGCCGGACGGGACACTGCTGTTCGCGGCGAATCAGAGGTCCAGCAGCGTCAGCGTGTTCCACGTGGGCACGACGAGCGGTGAACTGCGGCGCGCCGGGGAGCCGTTCGCCTCACCCGTCGCGGTCTGTGCGCTGCCGCTGTAGGGCACGCGGGCAGGACGCGGCGCTCGCCTGGGTCAGCAGGACGTGCATGCGTTCCGTCAGCCGTGCCACGTCGTCGGCGGGCGCGTGGAAGGGCAGGCGTACGTCGCCGTGGGCGCGGGCGCGCTCGATGCGCAGCGTCAGTCCGTGCCGGTCCACGGCGAGGGGCTGAACGCGGACCGCGCCGTGCAGGCTGTCGGCGTCGACGAGCCGGGTGAGCCGCTCCACCGCGTCGGGGTGGCAGTCGGCGAGGTGGGTGAGCAGCCGGGCCTCGGCCGTGGCGAGCGGGTCGGGCTCGGCGGCGGCGAACTCGTCGAGGTCGACGACCACCGCGCCGGACGGCCGGCGCAGCACCACGCGCGTGGTCGTGAACTCCAGCCGGCCGTCCCCGGGGACGAACCAGCCGGCGATCCAGAGCCGGGCGCGGATACGGCTGCGCACGGGGACGGGCGCCACGTCGGCGAACTCCAGGACGGCGGACGGCTCGCCGCGGGGCGCGCAGATCGCGGCCGCGACCAGGGCGCTGTCCTCGGGCACCTCCAGTGTCACCCGTCCGTCCTCGGCGACGGTGTGCGCGCCGACGAACTCCTCGCGGCCGCCCTCGGCGGTCACCGCGCAGGACCACGAGGCGGCGAGCACCGACCGGGCGTGCTCCGCCGCGGAAGGCGCGGCCGTCCAGGGTTGGCTGTCACTCATCCGTTACCTCCTAAGGTAAGCCTTGCCTAACTTATCGAAGATCGGCGACGAAGCCAACCATGGGATGCGTGACGGACGTGCGAATTCCGGGTCAGGGCCTGAGAACGCCGAGCAGGGCCCGTGCGCACAGATCGCGCACCTGTTCCCGGGAGAGGTCCGAGCCCCTCAGCCACTCCAGACACACGGCCGTGGTGAAGGCCAGCCAGCCGCGGACGGCCAGCGAGAGGTCGGGGCGCTCTTCGGCCTGGGCCCCGAACTCCGGATCCGCGGCCAGCGCCGCCAGGATCTGCCGCTCCTGTGCGGCCAGTGCCCGCTGGTAGACCTTGCGGACGGACTGGTCCCCTGCGGCGTCGGCACGGTGAAAGGCGCGGTAGCCGTGGGCGTGCGCCGACACGTACTCCAGATAGGTGTCCAGCCCCGCGGTGAGCTGCTCGCGCACCGGGATGCCGGGCACGGCCGCAGTCATGGCCAGCATCCGCCCGCTCTCGCGCTCGACGACCGCCGCGAAGAAGTCCCGCTTCGTCGGGAAGTAGTGGTAGAGCAGCCCGCGCGAGACACCGGCGATCTCCGCGACCTGCTCGATCCACACCTCGTCGTACGGGCTCTCCGAGAACAGCCTCGCCCCCACCGACAGGAGCTGCTCCCGGCGCTCCCCGGTGCTGAGCCTGCGGCGCGTGCGCTCGCCCTGCTTCCCGGCCATGCCCGCACTTTACTTGACGCCGGTTCAACAACGGGATCAGACTGAGACGCGTTATTGAACCCACGTACAACGCACTCACCTGCCGCTGGATCAAGGGAGATCTCGTCATGGCGGAGACGACGACAAGGGCCGCGGAGCCGAGGGGTTTCCGCAGTGCCGAGCTGGGCTGGCCGGAGCTGCACCGCATTCCGCACCCGCCGCGCCGACTCCCCCTGCTCGGTGACGTCCTCGGCGTCAACCGGGCCACCCCGCTCCAGGACTCCCTGCGCTTCGCTCGCCAATTGGGGCCGATCTACCGGCGCAAGGCGTTCAACCGGGAGTTCGTGTTCGTCTGGGGTGCCGATCTGGTGGCGGATCTGGCGGACGAGTCGCGGTTCGCGAAGCATGTCGGTCTGGGGGTCGCCAATCTGCGGCCGGTCGCCGGCGACGGGCTGTTCACCGCGTACAACCACGAGCCGAACTGGCAACTGGCACACGACGTGCTGGCACCGGGCTTCAGCCGCGAGGCGATGGAGGCCTACCACCCGATGATGCTGGCCGTCGCCGGGCGGCTGACGGACCGCTGGGACCGCGAGCAGGCGGCGGGCCGGTCGGTGGACGTCCCCGGCGACATGACCAAGCTGACCCTGGAGACCATCGCGCGGACCGGGTTCGGCCATGACTTCGGCTCCTTCGAGCGGGACCGGCCGCATCCCTTCGTGACGGCCATGGTGGGCACCCTGACCTACGCGCAGCGCCTCAACTCCGTGCCCTTCCCGGCTCTTCTACGGCGCGCCGCGCAGCGCAACGCGGACGACATCGCCTACCTCAACCGCATGGTCGACGACCTGGTCGGGGCCCGGCGCGCGGCGGGCGGGGACGGCGATCTGCTGGACCGGATGCTGGAGACGGCCCACCCGGAGACCGGTGAGCGGCTGTCCCCGGAGAACGTCCGCCGGCAGGTCATCACCTTCCTGGTGGCCGGCCACGAGACGACGTCGGGCGCGCTCTCCTTCGCCCTGCACTACCTCTCCCGGCACCCCGAGGTCGCGGCACGCGCGCGTGCCGAGGTGGACCGCGTCTGGGGCTCGGCCGCCGTGCCGGGGTACGACCAGGTGGCGAAGCTGCGGTACGTGCGCCGGGTACTGGACGAGTCGCTGCGGCTGTGGCCCACGGCACCCGCGTTCGCCCGGGAGGCCGTCCAGGACACCGTGCTGGCCGGGCGGCACCTGATGCGCCGCGGGGCGTGGACGCTGGTGCTCACGCCGATGCTGCAACGCGACCCCGAGGTGTGGGGCGCCGACGCCGAGCGGTTCGACCCGGACCGCTTCGACCCCAAGGCCGTACGCTCGCGTCCCCCGCATGTCTTCAAGCCGTTCGGCACCGGGGCCCGGGCCTGCATCGGGCGGCAGTTCGCGCTCCACGAGGCCACGCTGGTGCTCGGGCTGCTGCTGCGCCGCTACGAGCTGCGGGCCGACCCCGGCTACCGGCTCAGCGTGACCGAGCGGCTGACGCTGATGCCGGAGGGGCTGCGGCTGCACTTGGAACGGCGGTCGGGCAGTGGCGCTACGGCCGCCCCCGTGGCGGATTCCGACGAGGCCCCGGCCGCCTCGGAGTCACGCTGTCCAGTGTCCGGGGCGGGTGACTGAGTCCGGCAGCCGGGTGCCGGCGCTGCCCCGGGCCGCGTTCAGCTGAGGCTGGGTGAGGAAGAAGGCGCCCGTCAGGTCCGCGTCCGTCAGGTCGGCGTCGCGCAGATCGGCACCGATCAGATCCGCGCCGCGCAGGTCGGCGCCGGTGAGGTCGGCCGCTATGAGATAGGCGCCGCGAAGGGTGGCTCCGCGCAGGTCGGCGCCCTTGAGGCGGGCGCCCATCAGGTCCGCGCCCCGGCGGTTCTTCTTCCTGTTCGCGGCGCCGAATCCGGCCCGCACCAGCTCACTGGTCCTGAGCAGAAGGACGTTGACCTCCTGCCGGTGCGCGGGGACGTCCAGCGCGGCGAGGTCTTCGGCGGTGCCCCGGGTGAGCGCGTCGGTTCGCTCCAGCATGCGGCGCAGGTCGGCGTGGACCGGGCGGGCGGCGGGCAGGGTGAGCGCCTCGGTGAGGTACCAGAGCAACTCGTGGAGCTGGCGCACGACCGGGAAGACGTCGAACATCCGGCGGGCGTCCTCGCGCGGGCCGGTACGCCAGTCCCGGCCGCCGAAGGTGACCTGCGAGACCTTCTGTCCGGCGCCGAAGCAGTCGTAGACCGTGCATCCGGTGTAGCCCTCGGCGCGCAGTTTCGCGTGGATGCCGCACCGGTGGTCGTCCCGTAGGTTCGGGCACGGCGTGTCGGCGGGCTTGTCACGGGCGAAGTCCGCGGAGGCGGTGAAGGGCAGGGCGACACAGCACAGTCCGAAGCACCGCGCGCAGTCGCCGCTGAGGTCGAGCATTTGTTCTTGCATATCGCCGCCAGCCTAACGGCCTCGCCGACCGGCCGACCTGACGAGAACTCACCGATGAGATTCCTGCGATGTGGGGGTCTCCTCATCCAGCGGAAAACAAGCTCGGCTACCACAGAGATATCGGCCGAACCGAGGCAGGAGCCGAACGCATCGAGGAGATGTCATGTGCAGCCATCAGCCCCCGTGCCCCACCGCCGACAGCCCCTGTCACCACACCGCGGTGATCGTCTCGGCCCATCCCGAACAGGGCTGGAGCCTGCTGTGCAACGGCACCATCGTCTTCGACGACACCGGTGAACTCCTGCCGGACGGACGGGTCGTGAGCCCGCACCGCACACCCGGCGCGCTGGCCGCGGCCGCCTGAGTCAATACCGTTGCGCCTTCGCCAGCTTGGGGGTCAGCACCGGCTCGGTGGGCTTGCGGCTGACGGCGACCGGCTGTGCCTTCTGCCCCGGCCCGAGGTCCTCGGCGCCGACGTACCGGGTCTCCACCACCTTGCCGGACGAGTCGAGGAAGTCGACCTGCACGGCGTACGAGGCCGTCTTGTCGGTCTTGTTGGTGATGGTGACGACGACGGCGAGCAGACCGCCGGTCTCGGAGCGCGGCTTGCCGGTCATGGTGACCTCGGACATCGCGTTGCCCTGTCCGTCGACCTTGGCGAGCTCGGTCCGCGCGGCCTTGTTGGCCCGCTCCACCTCCGCGGAGACGGAGGCCTCGAAGGAGGAGGCGGCAGCCGAGGCGGACGCGGCCCGCTTCGAGGCCTCGGCCCGCACCGAGGCCTTGGCGGACGCGAGCGCGGAGGCCGCGTTGCCGGAGAAGGAGGCCGTGTCCGGGGCCGTGGGCGTGGCGGAGGACGTCGACGAGCCGCCGGAGTCGTCGTCGCAGGCCGTCAGGGTGAACGCGGTCGCGGCGGCCAGGGCCACGGCGAGGGCGGCGATCCGGGACCGTCCGTGGGGTGACGGTGTGCTCATCGACTGACGTCCTCTCGACTCCGGCATCGACACCTGGCCGAAATGAACCTTATGCCGGAATCGAGAGTGCGGCATGTCGCCACCCGCGGGCTGTCCGGGTGTCCGGCGTCAGGCGTCGTCGCGGGCGAGGGCGAGCAGCCGGTCCAGGACACGGGGGCCGCCCGCGCGGACGCCGTCGTGCTCGAACTCGTCCGTCACCCAGGTGCGCAGACCGCGGATCGCGCGGGCGGTCTCGAGGGAGTGGGCCGTGTCGACGTACATGTCGTCGTGGTAGACGGCGGCGGCGACCGGGACCTCGTTGGCGGCGAGGCGGGCCGGGTCGTACAGGGGCTGCCAGTCGGTGCGGGCGGCGAGGAGCTCGGCGGTCTCGCGCAGCGGGCGCAGCGCCGGGTCGCAGTCGAACAGCCAGGGGTGGATGGACTCACCGGTGAACAGCAACGGCTCGTCGCCGGCGAGGGCCTTGGCCGCGTCGAACTGCGGGAACTCGGTGCGTACCCGTTCGGCCGACCAGGCGGTGGGGCGCTCGCCCTGGCCGTAGGTGGCCTCGTGGACGAGGGCGTAGAGCGGGTGGGGCGCGTAGGAGAGGAGGCCCTGGACCTCTTCCTGGAACGCGTCGGAGAGCTCCGGGCCCTGCGGGGTGCGGACGAAGGCGTGCTCCAGCAGGTAGTGCAGCCGGTGACTGCCCTCGCCGCCGCCGAGGAGGATGCCGAGGGACTGGAAGGCCTCGACCGTCAGGCGGTAGCCGTTCGGCAGGGTGACGTCGCGGGTGAGGAGATGGTCGGCGATACGGCGGGCCCGGTCGACGTCCTGCGGATAGCGGGCGTAGTGCGCGGCGACCTTGCGCTCCACGCGTGGGTAGGCGGCCCGGTAGACGTCGTCGGCGTGGCCGTCGAGGGAGGGCAGACCGCCGGTGATGAGGGCGGCGGCGAGGCCCTCGGGGGCGAGGGACAGATAGGTCGTGGCGCAGAAACCGCCGAAGCTCTGGCCGAGGACGGTCCAGGGGGCGCCGCCGGTCACCTGGGCGCGGATCGCCTCGCAGTCGCGGACGATGGAGTCGGCGCGGAAGCGGGCCAGGTAGTCGGCCTGTTCGGCGGGGCCGCCGCGCAGCGGGAGCGTCTGGCGGTTGGCCGGTGTGGAGTGGCCGGTACCGCGCTGGTCGAGCAGGAGGACGCGGTACTCCTTCAGGGCCCGGCCGAACCAGGCTCCCTTGCCGACGAAACGGTTCGCCCCGAAGCCCGGGCCGCCCTGGAGATAGACCAGCCACGGCAGGTTCTGGCCCGCCTTGTCGCTCGCGACGGCCTCGCGGGCGTAGAGCTCGATCGTCTCCCCGGCCGGGTCGTCGTGGTCGAGGGGGACGGTGAAGCGGCGGTCGGTGAGGACGAGGCCGGGCTGGCGGTAGGTCGCGGTCAACAGGGCTCCCGGGACGGACGGACATTCTGTGGACGCGTCCCAGTTCAGCACATGTTCGTCCGCCGTCCGACCCCTTCGATCATGAAATCTTACTGACTCCCCGGTCAGCGGGCGGCCAGGCTGGAGCGCCGCACCACCAGTTCGGGCTGGAGCACCACCCGGCGGTGGTCGTGCCGCTTGCCGGTGGTCTCCGCCTCCGTCTCCTCCAGAAGCAGTTCGGCGGCCAGGGCGCCCATGGTGACGGCGGGCTGCCGGACCGAGGTGAGGGGGACGGCCGCGGCGGCGGCGAACTCGATGTCGTCGTAGCCGACGATGGCGAGGTCGTCGGGGACCGTGATCCCCGCCGCGTACATGGCCTGCAGGACGCCGAGGGCGAGCAGGTCGTTGGCGCAGAACACTGCGGTCGGGCGGTCGGCGAGGCCGAGGAGACGGGCGCCGGCGTCCCGGCCCGCGGCCACGTCGAGCCGTTCGGTGGGCAGCTCGCGCAGATGCTCGGGGCCCAGGCCCGCCTCGGCCAGCGCGTTGAGGGCGCCGGTGCGGCGGTCGCGGACCTGGTTGAGGCCGGGCGGGCCGCTGACGTAGGCGATGGAGCGGTGCCCGGCGTCCACGAGGTGCCGGACGGCCAGGGCGCCGCCGGCGACGTCGTCGACGGAGACCGAGCACTCGGTGGTGCCCTCGGCGACCCGGTCGACGAGGACGAAGGGGATGCCGTGGCGGCGGAAGGAGTCGATGTTGCGGCCGGAGGCGTCGGTCGGGGTGAGCAGTACGCCCCGGACCCGCTGCTCCGCGAAGAGGGACAGGTACTCCGCCTCCTCGCTCGCACTCTGGGCGCTGTTGCAGACCATCACGCCGAGGCCGTCCTCGCGGGCGGCCCGTTCGGCGCCGCGCGCGACGTCGACGAAGAAGGGGTTGCCCATGTCGAGCACGAGCAGACCCATGATCCGGCTGCGGCCCGCGCGCAGTTGACGCGCGGACTCGCTGCGGACATAGCCGAGCCGGTCTATCGCGGACAGGACGCGCGCCCGGGTCTCGGTGGCGACGGAGTCCGGACGATTGATGACGTTCGAGACCGTGCCGACGGAGACTCCGGCGGCGCGGGCGACGTCCTTGATACCCACCGACTGGGCCATCGGGCAGGGACCTCCAGGAAGACGGGGGGCGACAGGACGACTTTCACATTATCGTCGAGCCGCCCCCACACCGGTCACGATCAGGCAGGCAGTGCGAAGTCGACGACGTGGAGCGCCGAGGGGGTCGTACCGCTCGACTTCTCCTGGTACATGAACGACAGCACGTTGCTCTGTGCGACCCGCATCTCGTCGATCACGACCTCGCCGAAGGCGTTGAGGTCGCTGCCGTCGAACAGGACCGTCCAGTCGGTGTACCCGGACGCCTTGGAGGCGCCGGCGATCCGGCCGAACGGGAAGATCGCGTAGGCGTTGTCGTACTTGTCCAGGATCAGTTTGGTGCGCTGGCTGGAGCCGAGCACGACCGGTATCTCGGTCTTCTGCCAGGTGCCCGAGGAGTTCTTGCGGACGTGGAAGGCGCGGCCGTTGGCGGTGCGGTCGGAGACGTAGTTCGTGGTGCACTGACCGAAGCGGCCGGGGACGTAACTGATGATCGCGTGCGGCAGGCCCGAGGAGTCCGTGGACTGGCTCTCCTGGTTCATCAGGGAGTGGTCCGGGTTCAGCGCGTCGATGACCAGGCCGCTGTCGGTGACGGCGACCTTGTCGGAGCCGCCGGTGGTGCCGACGACGGTGCCGGAGTTGTTGCGCCAGGTGCGGCCGCGGTCGTCGGAGTAGACGTAACCGGTGTCGTGGTTGGTGATGCCGCCGCTGGAGCACATCACGGCACCGTTCTGCTCGCGCCAGGTGAAGAAGGAGTGCAGCCGGCCGTTCTTGTCGTAGTCGATGCCGTGCAGGTACATGTTGCGGGCCGTCGAGGAGCCGTGCTCGCTGGTGTAGGTGCCGGTGGAGGCGGACCACTCGCCGAGGTTGGTCCAGGTCGAACCGTCGTACTCCGCCAGGGCGTTGCGGCCGTTGCCGGATATCCCGACCCGGTAGCTGAGCTGGAGCTTGCCGTCGGGGGTGGAGACGAACTGCGGGTAGGTGAACTGCGAGGTGAGGGCGAGGCCGTCCAGGGTGGACTGGGGTGCGCCGAACCGGGCCGCGGTCCAGCTCAGTCCTGACGGGTTGTCCATGAGGCCGGCGACCGACTTGACGTAGGTGAAGCCGTCGCTGTGCGAGTCCATGTTGAGGTGGAGGCGGCCGTCAACCTTGGAGACGCCCATGGAGATGACGTTGTGGGAGTCGCTGGTCTTGAGGGTGTGTCCGACCTGGACGGTGGACCAGGTGCTCCCCCCGAGGACGCGGCGGCCGACGACGGCGTTCTTGTCGGCGGTGTACCAGACGGCGTACTGATAGCCCTTGTAGGTCAGCAGGCCGTTCTTCTGGAACGAGTTGTTGTTGACGAGGCCGTCGTAGGAGACGAAGAAGACTGCCTGGCTGTCGAGCGTGGTGGTGCCGGTCCGGGTGACGGAGGGACCGGGGTCGGCGGCGCGGGCGGTGCCGCCGGTGAGCGCGGTGGTGGACATGGCGGACACGATGGCACCTGCCAGCAGTGTGCGTCTTCTCATGGTGCGGCTCCTGATGGGGAAGGTCAGGCGAGGTGGAACACCTCAGTGAGCGGTTTCATCGCCTCGTCCGGGCGGGCTCCTTCGAGGGACTCGAAGAACTCGCCCATCTCGGCCTGCCAGCGGGCGTTGACCTCGGTGGCTTCCATACCGGCCTTGGCGGCCTCGAAGTCCTCGGTCTCCAGATAGCCGACGAGCAGGCCGTCGTCGCGCAGGAAGAGCGAGTAGTTGTGCCAGCCGGTGGCCGAGAGTGCGTCCAGCATCTCCGGCCACACGGCGGCGTGTCGTTCGCGGTACTCGGCGAGCTTGTCCTGACGGACCTTGAGGAGGAAACAGACGCGCTGCATGAAGTACCGCTCCGGAACTAGAAGTTGAACTGGTCGATGTTCTTGGCGGTGAACACGGTCGGCTTGCCGAGGTTGATCACGCCGTCCTTGCCGATGGTGTACGTGGTGCCGCCGGCCTTGAAGGTCTCGCCCTCCTTGCCGGTGATCTGGCCGGAGACCAGGGCGACGGCGGTCTGGGCGGCCAGTGCGCCGAGCTTCGACGGGTCCCACAGCTCGAAGCCCTCGACGGTGCCGTTCTTGACGTACTTGCGCATGTCGTTGGGGGTGCCGAGGCCGGTCAGCTTGACCTTGCCCTTGTACTTGGAGCCGGAGAGGTACTGGGCCGCGGCCTTGATGCCGACGGTGGTCGGGGAGATGATCCCCTTCAGGTTCGGGTACTCCTGGAGCAGGCCCTGGGTCTGCTGGAAGGACTGCTGGGCGTCGTCGTTGCCGTACGCGACCTTGACGAGCTTGATGTTCTTGTACTTCGGGTCGCTCAGCTCGTCCTTCATGAAGTCGATCCAGGTGTTCTGGTTCGTCGCCGTCTGCGCGGCGGACAGGATCGCGATCTCGCCCTTGTAGCCGATCTGCTCGGCGAGCAGCTGCACCTCGGTGCGGCCCAGGTCCTCGGCGGAGGCCTGCGACACGAAGGCGTTGCGGCACTCCGGCTTGGTGTCGGAGTCGTAGGTGACGACCTTGATGTCGTTCGACATGGCCTGCTTGAGGGCGGTGCACAGGGCGCCCGGGTCCTGCGCGGACACGGCCATCGCGTTCACCTGCTGCTGGGTGAGCGTGTTGACGTAGGAGACCTGCCCGGCGGTGTCGGTGGCGCTGGACGGACCGACCTCCTTGTACTTCGAGCCGAGCTCCGTCAGGGCCGCCTCGCCGCCCTTGTCGGCGGAGGTGAAGTACGGGTTGTTGACCTGCTTGGGCAGGAAGCCGACGGTCAGGCCCTTCTTGGTGGCCGCGTTCGGGTCCGCCTTGGCGGTCGAGGCCGCCGAGGCGCCCTCGTCCTGCACGTCCTTCTTGGTGGTGCCGCCGCACGCGGTGAGCGCGAGGGCGAGGGAGGTGCCGGCGGCGAGGGCCGCGCAGGAACGGCGGAGGGATGACTTACGCATGACGGATCTTCCTTACGAGGGTGAGCGGATACGAGGTTTCCTTGAACGCCCGGACCTATGCGGCCGGTGTGGGCGCCTTGGACGCCGGTGTCGAGGCGGCTCGGCGGCCGGCCCTCGCAACCGAGATCTGCCGTGCGACCCGCGGGCCGAGCACGGAGAGGACGAGCAGAACGCCGGTGACGACGATCTGGGACTGGGCGGAGACGTCCTGGAGGCTCATCACGTTCTGCAGTGCGCCGAGCAGGAAGACTCCCGCGATCGCACCGCCGAGCGTGCCCTTGCCTCCGTCGAAGTCGATACCGCCGAGCAGCACCGCGGCGACCACGGAGAGTTCGAGGCCGGTCGCGTTGTCGTAGCGGGCACTGGCGTAGTGCAGTGCCCAGAAGATGCCGGTGAGCGAGGCCATCAGACCCGTCACCGTGAACAGGATCAGCTTCTGGCGCTTGACCCGGATGCCCGCGAAACGCGCCGCCTCCTCGCTCGCACCGGTCGCGAACACCGACCGCCCGAACGGCGTGGCGTGCAGGACGACCACGGCGATAGCGAGCAGGACGACGAAGGGCAGGAAGGCCTGCGGGATGAACGTGTCGCCAACGCGGCCCGCCGCGAAGTCCAGGTACTGCGTCGGGAAGTCGGTCACCGCGTCGGAGCCGAGCACGATCTGTGCGATGCCCCGGTAGGCGGCGAGGGTGCCGATGGTGACGGCGAGGGAGGGCAGGCCCAGCCGGGTGACGAGCAGGCCGTTGACCAGCCCGCACACGACACCGAGAACCAGGCAGATCGGGATGATCACCTCGATCGTCAGGCCCTGGTTCCACAGGGCGCCCATCACCGCGCCGGACAGACCGGCGGTGGAGGCGACGGAGAGGTCGATCTCGCCGGAGACCACGAGCATGGTCATGGGCAGGGCGATCAGCGCGATCGGCAGGGTGTTGCCGATCAGGAAGGACAGGTTCAGCGCGTTGCCGAAACCGTCGACGGTGCTGAAGGACAGCAGCAGGACCACGATCAGGAGGGCGCCGACGACCGTGTCCCAGCGGATCGCACGCGTCAGGGAGTCAGGCATGGCGGGCGTTCCTCTTCTTCAGGGCGGAGGCCACGCGCAGCGCGACGATCCGGTCGACCGCGATGGCGAGGATGAGCAGGATGCCGTTGATGGCGAGCACCCAGACCGAGCTGACGCCGAGGGCGGGCAGCACACTGTTGATGGAGGTCAGCAGGAGGGCGCCGAGCGCCGCGCCGTAGACGCTGCCGGAGCCTCCGGTGAAGACGACACCGCCGACCACGACCGCGCTGACGACGGTCAGTTCGTAGCCGGTTCCGGTGCCCGAGTCGACGTTGCCGAACCGGGCCAGGTACATCGCGCCGGCGAGACCGGCGAGGCCGCCGCAGAAGGTGTACGCGGCCAGGATCCGCTTGCGCACCGGGATGCCGGCGAGCCGTGCGGCCTCGGGGTTGGAGCCGAGCGCGTACAGCTCGCGTCCGCTGCCGAAGTGCTTGAGGTAGTAGGCGGTGGCGATGAGTACCGCCAGCGCGATCAGGGCCAGGTAGGGCACTGCGGAGATGCCGCCGGAGCCGAAGTTCACGAAGCTGTCCGGGAGGTCGGCCGCCGTGATCTGGCGGGAGCCGACCCAGATGGAGTCGATGCCCCGGATGATGTAGAGCGTGCCGAGGGTGACCACGAGCGCGGGCACCTGGCCGAGGCTGACGAGGAGGCCGTTGAGTAGGCCGAAGCCGATGCCGAACAGGACCGCGAGCCCGATCGCCACGACGGGGTTCCCGCCGCCCTGGAGGTAGGTACCGGCGGCGAAGGCGCTGATCCCGAGGATGGAGCCGACCGAGAGGTCGACGTTCCTCGTGATGACCACCAGCGACTGTCCGGTGGCGACCAGGACCAGGATGGTGGCGTTCAGCAGCAGGTCCTTGATGCCCTGCTCGGTGAGGAAGTCGCTGTTCCCGATCTGGGTGACGACGATCATCGCCAGGAAGACGAGCAGGATGGCGAGCTCGCGCATCTTGAAGACGCGGTCGACGAGCCGGGTGGCACCGGCCTTCGGCACCTCTGCGGGAGGGGCCTGCTGGGGGGTGGTGACCGTCATGCGGCGGCCCTCCCGGTGGCTGCGGCCATCACGGTTTCCTCGGTGGCGTCGGAGCGCGGGATCTCGGCGGTGAGGCGGCCCTCGTGCATCACGAGCACGCGGTCGGCCATGCCGAGGATCTCGGGCAGGTCGGAGGAGATCATCAGGATGGCCACCCCGTCGGCGGCCAGCTCGCTGAGCAGCCGGTGCACCTCGGCCTTGGTGCCGACGTCGATGCCGCGGGTCGGCTCGTCGACGATGAGCACCTTGGGGCCGGTGGCCAGCCACTTGGCGAGGACGACCTTCTGCTGGTTGCCGCCCGACAGGGTGTTGACGGTGTCGGCGATCCGGGCGTACTTCACCTGGAGCTTGACGGCCCAGTCGAGCGAACGGCTGCGTTCGGCCCCGCGGTCCATGAGGCCCGCCTTGACGGTCGTACGGAGTCCGGTGAGGCCGATGTTGCGCTCGATCGACATGTCCATCACGAGGCCCTGGGCGCGCCGGTCCTCGGGGACCAGCGCGAGTCCTGCGGCCATCGCGGTGGAGGGGGCGCCGTTGACCAGGACCTTGCCGTCCACGGAAACCTGGCCGGCGTCCCAGCGGTCGATGCCGAACACGGCTCGGGCGACTTCGGTACGGCCCGCTCCGACGAGCCCCGCGAGGCCGACGATCTCGCCCTGCCTGACCTCGAAGGAGACGTCGGTGAAGACGCCCTCCCGGGTCAGCCGGCTCACCGTGAGCGCGACCTCGCCGGGGCGTACGTCCTGCTTGGGGTACAGCTCGTCGAGGTCGCGGCCGACCATACGGCGGACGAGGTCGTCCTCGGTCATGCCCTCGATCGGCTCACTGGCGATCCAGGCGCCGTCGCGCAGGGTGGTGACCCGCTGGCAGATCTGGAAGATCTCCTCCAGCCGGTGCGAGATGAACAGGACGGCGGCGCCCTGCTCGCGCAGCGCCTTGACGACGCCGAAGAGGCGGGCCACCTCGCTGCCGGTGAGGGCGGCGGTCGGCTCGTCCATGATCAGGACCCGGGCCTCGAAGGACAGCGCCTTGGCGATCTCGACGATCTGCTGGTCGGCGATGGACAGGCCGCGCGCCGGGCGGTCGGGGTCGAGCTCGACCCCGAGACGCTGCATCAGCGCCAGGGTCGCGGCGTGCGTGGCCTTGTGGTCGATCCGGCCCAGGGCGCGCCGGGGCTGGCGGCCCATGAAGATGTTCTCGGCGATCGACAGGTCGGGGAAGAGCGTGGGCTCCTGGTAGATCACGGCGATACCGGCGTCGCGGGCGTCACCGGGACCGTGGAAGAGGACCGGCTCGCCGTCGAGCACTACCTGGCCGGTGTCCGGCCGGTGCACTCCCGCGAGGGTCTTGATGAGGGTCGACTTGCCCGCGCCGTTCTCGCCGGCGAGGGCGTGTACCTCCCCGGGAAACAGCTCCAGGGAGACGTCCCGCAGGGCGCGAACCGCGCCGAAGGACTTCGAAATGTCCCTGAGCGCGAGAACCGGGGCCGGACCCGTGGTGGACGGGTGGGTCATTGGGGGCTCCTCGACGACGCCGGCGGGACGACCCTCTCGGCGTCGTGAAAGGTTTCAACTTGGTTGCCGGGACGTTAGGCATGGAGCGCATGTCACGTCAATGGGTTCGTGTCGAAAATGTTTCGATGGACTCAGGTCACGGCAGGGTCACGGGCAACAGCCTTGGCCGCAGGGGTTGACACCCCTTCGAGGGCGCCATACTTTCGCGTCTTGAATCGTTTCACAGTGAAGCTGTTCGCAAGCCCTTCGGACCCGACGTCACAGGAGCCCTCAAGTGACCGAGCTCGCCGCGGTGAAGGCCGCTCTCAAGACCCAGGCAGTCGAGACGCCGTCGTGGGCGTACGGGAACTCCGGAACCCGCTTCAAGGTCTTCGCCCAGCAGGGCGTACCGCGTACTCCGCAGGAGAAGCTGGAGGACGCTGCGCAGGTGCACGCGTTCACCGGGGTGGCCCCGACCGTCGCCCTGCACATCCCCTGGGACAAGGTCGAGGACTACGCCGCACTGGCGAAGCTCGCCGAGGAGCGGGGCGTGAAGCTGGGCGCCATCAACTCCAACACGTTCCAGGACGACGACTACAAGCTGGGCAGCATCTGCCATCCGGACGCCTCGGTGCGGCGGAAGGCTCTCGATCACCTGCTGGAGTGCGTCGACATCATGGACGCGACCGGGTCCCAGGACCTGAAGCTGTGGTTCGCCGACGGCACGAACTATCCCGGTCAGGATGATCTGCGGGCCCGGCAGGACCGACTGTCCGAAGGTCTGTCCGAGGTGTACGACCGTCTGGGCGACGGGCAGCGGATGCTGCTCGAGTACAAGTTCTTCGAGCCGGCCTTCTACTCGACGGACGTGCCGGACTGGGGGACGGCGTACGCGCACTGTCTGAAGCTCGGGCCCAAGGCGCAGGTCGTCGTCGACACCGGGCACCACGCTCCCGGCACCAACATCGAGTTCATCGTCGCCACGCTGCTGCGGGAGGGGAAGCTCGGCGGGTTCGACTTCAACTCGCGGTTCTACGCCGACGACGACCTCATGGTGGGGGCGGCCGATCCGTTCCAGCTGTTCCGGATCATGTACGAGGTCATCCGTGGCGGCGGGTACACGCCCGACGTCGCCTTCATGCTCGACCAGTGCCACAACATCGAGGCGAAGATTCCGGCGATCATCCGGTCCGTCATGAACGTCCAGGAAGCGACCGCCAAGGCGCTCCTGGTCGACCGGGACGCTCTTGCCGTGGCTCAGCGCGAGGGTGATGTTCTGGAGGCGAACGCCGTGCTGATGGACGCGTACAACACCGACGTGCGGCCGCTTCTCGCCGAGGTGCGGGAAGAGATGGGGTTGGACGCCAATCCGATTGCTGCGTACAAGCGGTCCGGGTGGGCCGAGAAGATCGTGGCCGAGCGGGTTGGTGGGGAGCAGGCCGGGTGGGGGGCGTAGGCGTCTGCCGGGTTCTGTCGTATGCGGGGTGCGAGTCCGTTGTGGCTGGTCGCGCAGTTCCCCGCGCCCCTAGGGAAGTCATCTCACCCTCTTTTCAGTAAGGACTGGAAGTTCATGGCAATCCATCCCGAAGCCGCCGCCCTCCTCGCCCGGTCCCACCGGCTCGGCTCCGACGCCCGTAACACCAACTACGCCGGCGGCAACGCGTCCGCCAAGGGCACCGACACCGACCCCGTCACCGGGGGTGACGTCGAGCTGATGTGGGTCAAGGGGTCCGGGGGTGACCTCGGGACGCTCACCGAAGGCGGGCTTGCCGTGCTGCGGCTCGATCGGATGCGGGCGCTCGTCGACGTGTACCCGGGTGTCGGGCGCGAGGACGAGATGGTCGCCGCGTTCGACTACTGCCTGCATGGGAAGGGTGGGGCGGCTCCGTCCATCGACACCGCCATGCACGGACTGGTCGAGGCCGCCCATGTCGATCATCTGCACCCGGACTCCGGTATCGCGCTGGCCTGTGCCGCCGACGGGGAAAAGCTGACCGCCGAGTGTTTCGGCGACACCGTCGCCTGGGTGCCGTGGCGGCGGCCCGGGTTCCAGCTGGGGCTGGACATCGCCGCCATCAAGGCCGCCAACCCGCAGGCGATCGGTGTCGTCCTCGGCGGGCACGGGATCACCGCCTGGGGTGACACCGCCGAGGAGTGCGAGCGGAACTCGCTGCACATCATCCGGACCGCCGAGACGTTCCTGGAGGAGCGCGGCAAGGCCGAGCCCTTCGGGCCCGTCATCGAGGGCTACGGCGCCCTCGCCGAGGCCGACCGGCGGGAGCGGGCCGCTGCCCTCGCGCCGTACGTCCGCGCCGTCGCCTCCCAGGACAAGCCGCAGGTCGGGCACTTCAACGACTCCGAGGCCGTCCTGGAGTTCCTGGCCCGCGCCGAGCACCCCCGGCTCGCCGCGCTCGGAACCTCCTGCCCCGATCACTTCCTGCGGACCAAGGTGCGGCCGCTCGTCCTGGATCTGCCGCCCACGGCTCCGCTGGAGGAGGCCATCGCGCGGCTCGACGTCCTGCACGCCGAGTACCGCGAGGAGTACGCCGCCTACTACCAGCGGAACGCGCTGCCCGACTCCCCCGCCATGCGTGGCGCCGACCCGGCGATCGTGCTCGTCCCGGGTGTCGGCATGTTCTCCTTCGGCAAGGACAAGCAGACCGCCCGGGTCGCGGGTGAGTTCTACGTCAACGCGATCAACGTGATGCGGGGCGCCGAGGCCGTCTCGGCGTACGCGCCCATCGAGGAGTCCGAGAAGTTCCGCATCGAGTACTGGGCCCTCGAGGAGGCCAAGCTCCAGCGGATGCCGAAGCCCAAGCCGCTCGCGACCCGCGTGGCGCTGGTGACCGGCGCCGGCAGCGGTATCGGGAAGGCCATCGCGCAGCGCCTTGTCGCCGAGGGCGCGTGTGTCGTCGTCGCCGACCTCAACGCCGACAACGCCGCCGCGGTCGCCGAGGAGCTCGGCGGGCCCGACAAGGCCGTCGCCGTGACCGTCGACGTCACGTCCGAGGAGCAGATCGCCGAGTCGTTCCGCGCCGCGGTGCTGGCCTTCGGTGGGGTGGACCTCGTCGTGAACAACGCGGGCATCTCCATCTCCAAGCCGCTCCTGGAGACCTCCGCCAAGGACTGGGACCTCCAGCACGACATCATGGCGCGCGGTTCCTTCCTTGTGTCGCGGGAGGCGGCCCGGGTGATGATCGCGCAGAAGCTCGGCGGCGACATCGTCTACATCGCCTCCAAGAACGCCGTCTTCGCCGGGCCCAACAACATCGCCTACTCCGCCACCAAGGCCGACCAGGCCCACCAGGTGCGGCTGCTGGCCGCCGAGCTGGGCGAGCACGGCATCCGCGTCAACGGTGTCAACCCGGACGGTGTGGTGCGCGGGTCCGGGATCTTCGCCGGCGGCTGGGGTGCCAAGCGCGCGGCCGTGTACGGCGTGGAGGAGGAGAAGCTGGGCGAGTTCTACGCGCAGCGGACCATCCTCAAGCGCGAGGTGCTCCCCGAGCACGTGGCGAACGCCGTGTTCGCGCTGGCCGGCGGGGAGCTGACGCACACCACCGGGCTGCACGTCCCGGTCGACGCCGGCGTCGCGGCCGCCTTCCTGCGATGAGCGCGTCCGTGAAGTCGTACGCCGCGGTCGACCTCGGCGCGTCCAGCGGACGTGTCATGGTCGGCCGCGTCGGCCCCGACAGCCTGGAGCTGTCCGAGGCACACCGGTTCGTGAACCGGCCGGTCCGGGTCCCGGAGGGCCTGCGCTGGGACATCCTCTCGCTGTACAGGGGTGTCCTGGACGGGCTGCGGGCCGCCGGTCAGGTCGACTCCGTCGGTATCGACAGCTGGGCCGTGGACTACGGACTGCTGGACGCCGACGGGGCGCTGCTCGGCAACCCGGTGCACTACCGGGACTCCCGCACCGAAGGGGTCGCGCAGAAGGTGTGGGCGACCGTGCCCGCGCCGGAGCTCTACGCGGCGACCGGGCTCCAGTACGCGCCGTTCAACACGCTGTACCAGCTCGTGGCGGACCGACTCGTGGGCGCACAGCGCCTGTTGCTCGTTCCCGACCTGCTCACCTACTGGCTGACCGGCGAGCAGGGCACCGAGCTGACCAACGCCTCGACCACCCAGCTGATCGATCCCCGGACGCGGGCGTGGTCGTACGACATCGCCGAACGGGTCGGGATCGACCTGGAGCTGTTCGCGCCGCTGCGGCAGCCGGGTGATCCGGCCGGGCTGCTGCGGCCCGAGGTTCTGGAGGAGACCGGACTGCGCGGGCCCGTGCCCGTGACGGCCGTCGGATCGCACGACACCGCCTCCGCGGTGGCCGCCGTGCCCGCGTCCGGCGAGCGGTTCGCCTACATCTGCACCGGCACCTGGTCCCTCGCGGGCCTGGAGCTCGACGCTCCGGTGCTGACCGAGGAGAGCCGGGCCGCCAACTTCACCAACGAGCTGGGGCTCGACGGCACGGTCCGGTATCTGCGCAACATCATGGGGCTGTGGCTGCTCCAGGAGTGCGTACGGGCCTGGGGCGACCCGGACCTGGGCGAACTGCTGCTGGACGCGGCCAAGGTGCCGGCGCTGCGGTCGGTGGTGGACGCCGGGGACGCGCTGTTCCTCGCGCCGGGCCGGATGCCGGAGCGGATCGCCGAGGCGTGCCGTGTTTCGGGGCAGCCGGTGCCGGAGTCCCCCGCCGAGGTCACGCGGTGCATCCTCGACTCCCTCGCGCTGGCCCACCACAAGGCCGTGGACGAGGCGCAGCGGCTGGCCGGCCATCCCGTCGACGTCGTGCACGTCGTCGGGGGCGGGACGCGCAACGCCCTGCTGTGCCAGCTGACCGCCGACGCCTGCGGGCTGCCGGTGGTGGCGGGGCCGACCGAGGCGGCCGCGCTCGGCAACGTCCTGGTCCAGGCGCGGGCCCACGGGCTCGTGGGGGACCTCGCGGGCGGGCGCGAGCTGCTCACCCGGACCCAGCCGCTCACGCGGTACGAGCCGCAGGGCGACTCCGCGCGCTGGCGCGAGGCGCAGGCCCGGCTCGCCGGGGACTGACCGGGGTCTCCCCCGGACTTCCACCCCGGACTACGCTTCACTCATCCGATGATCGACCACAAGGAGCCGCGATGCGTGTCGCCCTGTTCCTGACCTGTGTCAATGACACGCTCTATCCGGACACCGGGCGCGCCGTGGTGAAACTGCTGACCAGGCTGGGCGTCGACGTCGACTTTCCGATGTCCCAGACCTGCTGCGGGCAGGCGCACTACAACACCGGCTACCGGCATGAGGCGGAACCGCTGGCCCGGCATTTCTCCGATGTATTCCGGGACTACGAGGCGATCGTGACGCCGTCCGGATCGTGCGGGGCGATGGTGCGGGAGCTGTATCCGCGGATGGGTGAGCGGGCCCGGGCCGAGGGGCGCGGGGAAAGCCTCGCGACCACTCTCGCGCCGGTGGTGCCGAAGACCTACGAGCTGACGGAATTCCTGGTGGATGTGCTGGGGGTGACGGACGTCGGGGCGTACTACCCGCACACGGTGACATACCACCCGACCTGTCACGGACTGCGGAGCCTCGGGCTCGGTGACCGGCCCCGGCGGCTGCTCCAGGCGGTCAAGGGGCTCGAGCTCAAGGAGCTTCCGGGCGCCGACGAGTGCTGCGGCTTCGGTGGCACCTTCGCGCTGAAGAACGCCGATGTCTCGGCGGCGATGGGCGCGGACAAGGTGCGCAACGCCGAGTCGACGGGCGCGGAGGTGCTGTGCGCCGCCGACAACTCGTGCCTCATGCACATCGGGGGCACCATGGGCCGGCTGGAGTCGGGCATGCGGCCGGTGCACATCGCGGAGATCCTGGCGAGCACGGAGGAGGAACCGGCCGCATGAGCGGAACGTTCGTAGGGATGCCGGCCTTCCCGAAGGCCGCGCACGAGGCGGTCAACAACCGGACGCTGCGCGGCAATCTGCGCCACGCCACGCACACGATCCGCGCCAAGCGGGAGAAGGCCGTCGCCGAGGTCTCCGACTGGGCGGAGCTGCGCGAGGCGGGCAAGCAGATCAAGGACCACACGCTGCGTCATCTCGACCGCTATCTGGTGCAGTTGGAGGAGTCGGTCGTGGCGGCGGGCGGTACCGTCCACTGGGCCGCCGACGCCGACGAGGCCAACGAGATCGTGACCAAGCTCGTCAAGATGACCGGTGAGTCGGAGGTCGTCAAGGTCAAGTCGATGGCCACGCAGGAGATCGGGCTCAACGAGGCTCTGGAGGCCGAGGGCATCCGGGCCTACGAGACCGATCTCGCCGAGCTGATCGTGCAGTTGGGCAAGGACCGGCCCTCGCACATCCTCGTACCGGCGATCCACCGCAACCGGGGCGAGATCCGGGACATCTTCGCGCGCGAGATGAGCGAGTGGGGCCGCCCGGCCCCCGAGGGGCTCACCGACACGCCCGCCGAACTCGCCGAGGCCGCACGGCTGCATCTGCGGGAGAAGTTCCTGCGCGCCAAGGTCGGCATCTCCGGCGCCAACTTCATGGTCGCCGACACCGGCACCCTGGTGGTCGTGGAGTCCGAGGGCAACGGCCGGATGTGTCTGACCCTGCCCGAGACGCTGATCTCGGTCGTCGGCATCGAGAAGATCGTGCCGACCTGGCAGGACCTGGAGGTCTTCCTCCAGACGCTCCCCCGCTCCTCGACCGCCGAGCGCATGAACCCGTACACGTCCACGTGGACAGGCACCAGGGACGGCCGCGCCGGGGAAGAGGACGGCCCGCAGAACTTCCATCTGGTGCTGCTCGACAACGGGCGCTCCGACACCCTCGCCGACGAGGTCGGCCGCCAGGCCCTGCGCTGCATCCGCTGCTCGGCGTGCCTGAACGTCTGCCCGGTCTACGAGCGGGCCGGCGGCCACGCCTACGGCTCGGTCTACCCCGGCCCGATCGGCGCGATCCTCAGCCCTCAACTCCGGGGCACGGCAAGCGAGATCGACGCCTCGCTGCCGTATGCGTCGAGTCTCTGCGGGGCCTGCTACGAGGTCTGTCCGGTCGCCATCGACATCCCGGAGGTGCTGGTGCATCTGCGGGAGCGGATCGTGGAGGGCGGTCCGGTGGTCCGCGAGGGCAACAAGGTGGTGCTGAAGCCCGCCAAGGGACACGCGGCCGAGCGGGCGGCGATGCGGGCGGCCCGCTGGGCGTTCGCCCACCCGGGCGCACTGCGCACCGGCCAGCGGCTGGCCTCGCGCACCCGACGTCTGCATCCGCGCAGTCTGCCGGGTCCCGGCAAGGCGTGGAGCGGCACCCGGGATCTGCCTGCCGTGCCCGCGGAACCCTTCCGCGACTGGTGGCAGCGCACCAACGGTGGCAAGGAGGGCGGCAAGTGAGCAGCAGGGAACGGATCCTGGGCCGGGTGCGGCGCGCGCTGGCCGATGTCCCGAGCGAGGACACGCCGATCGAACGCGCGTATCTGCGCGAGCACGGCGACCGAAGCGTCGAGGAGACGGTGGAACTGCTGGCCGAGAACCTCGCGGACTACCGGGCGATCGTGCACCGCTGCACGGCGGCCGACCTGCCGGCGACGCTCGCCGGGATGCTGGCGGCACGGGGGTCGAAGACGGTCCTCGTACCGCCGGGCCTGGAACGGTCATGGCTGGCCGAGGCCGATACCGAGCAGGTTCCGGACCGGGTCGAGAGCACCCCGCACGAACTGGACCGGATCGACAGCGTGGTCACGGCGTGCGCGGTGGCTGTCGCCGAGACCGGCACCATCGTGCTGGACGGGAGCCCGGACCAGGGCCGCCGCCGCATCACCCTCGTCCCGGACCATCACGTCTGTGTCGTACGGGTCCCGGACCAGGTCGTCTCCTCGGTGCCGCAGGCCCTCGAACGCCTCGACCCGGCACGCCCGTTGACATGGATCTCGGGTCCATCGGCCACCAGTGACATCGAACTGGACCGGGTCGAGGGGGTGCACGGTCCGCGCACCCTCGAGGTGGTGCTGGTGGACACTCAGTCGAGCGCGGAGACCAACTCGTAGCGCCCGGACGGAAGTTCGAAGGACGCGGTGCCGTCTTCGAAGCCCAGGTACTTCACTCCCTTGACGCGTGACAGGGGTGTGCGGCTCTCGCGCACGGAGTCGGGGTCGCTCGTGGGGATGCGCAGGGTCGCGGTGCTGTTGGCGGGCACCGCGACCCGGTACCTGAACTCGCCCTCCCGCACCGCCCATTCGCTGACGATCTCGCCGTACGGCGACCGGTGCGAGCCGGAGACCCGGGTGATCCTGCCGGTCGGGTCGAGGTGGGGCCGCAGGGAGAAGTGCTTGAAGCCCGGGTGGGCCGGGTCCTTGGCGATGCCGGCCATGCTTTCGTACATCCACTCCATGATCGCGCCGTAGGAGTAGTGGTTGAACGAGTTCATCTCGACCGGCCCGAAGCCCTCCTCCTTCGCGTACGAGTTCCACCGCTCCCAGACCGTCGTCGCGCCGTTCTTCACCGAGTAGAGCCACGACGGCATCGCGTCCTGGTGCAACACCTTGTACGCCAGCTCCACCTGGCCCTCCGCGGTGAGGACCGGGGCCAGGACGTTCACGCCGAGGAAGCCGACGGAGAGGGTGTTCTCGGCGTGTCCGACACGGCTGCTGTCGGGGTGGGCGGCCTTGTAGGCGGAGTCGTTGCCGATGTTCTGGACCAGGAGCTCGAGGAGGGCGCGCCGCTGGACCTCGGTGTCGTACAGGCCCAGCTTGAGGACCCAGAGCAGCGCGGTCTGGCTGTCGTCCTCGGTCCGGGTGGGACTGCCGCCCGGAGTCCACGGCGGCGGGGAGCCGAGGCTGGAACGCACCGTGAGGCGGCCGCCCTCGGTGCTCAGGTACTTGCTGATGAACGCCCGCTTGATGTGGGAGAAGAGCTCCTCGTAGGCGTGGGCCTCGCCGGTGCGGCCGGTGGCGCGCGCCATCTCCGCCATGAGCCGGGCGCTGTAGCCGTAGTAGACATCGCTGATGAGCTGGGTGCTGGTCACCTGGAAGGCCAGCCAGTCGCCGAAGATCGCGCCCTGGCCGGCGTAGGTGTCCCCGGTGCGCGCGCGGATCCAGTCCATGTAGGCCGTCATCGCGCCCCAGCTGCGGTCGACGAGGGTGGTGTCACCGCTCATCTGCCACACGGTCCAGGGGACGACGACCCCGCAGTCCGCCCAGCCGCTCGCCGGGACCGGCTCGTTGTAGCGGGCCCCGGGCGCGATCCAGGTGAACTGGGCGCCGTCCGCGCCATAGGTGCGCTGGGAGTCGATCAGGATGTCCTGGAAGTGGCTCAGGAAGGCGACCGAATCGGTGCTGTAGAGACCGGTGTGGGAGAAGACCTGGGTGTCGCCGGTCCAGCCGCAGCGTTCGTCGCGTTGCGGGCAGTCGGTGGGCACCCACAAGTAGTTGCCGCGCTGGCCCCAACGGACGTTGCTGATCAGCTGATTGACGTCGGCGTCGTCCGTTTCGACGGTGCCGATGTCGTGGAGGGCGGAGGTGGCGACCCTGCCGGTCAGTTCGGTGAGGGTGACGGTGGCGGTCGTGGTGACGGAGACGTAGCGGAAGCCGTAGAAGGTCAGGGAGTCCTGGTGGGTCTCGCCCTTCGGGTCGCCCTTGAGGATGTACGTGCTGGTGGCTTTGGCGGTACGGAGGTTGGCCCGGTAGACGGAACCCTCCGGGCCGTCCGCGCCCGCGCCGGCGTCGTTGAGCATCTCTCCCGGTGTGAAGGCCACTTCGGCGCCCGCGGGTCCGCGGAGGGTGTAGCGGGGGACGCCGACCAGGTTCTGGCCGAGGTCGATCACGGCGGTGTCGCCGGGGTGCAGGGTGGTGTGGGTGGTGGCGGCCCGGGTGGGATCGGTGACCGTGCGGGCGGGGTCGGGGACGAAATCGCCGCCGCCGGTGCAGACGGTGATCGACCGCGGCCTGCAGTCCCATGCGGGCATCAGCCGGGCCGACTCGCCCGGGTAGGCGATCAGGCGGGACTCGGGGAACCGGGTGGTGAAGTCGTGCTCCTCGACGCCGGACCAGGCGGAGACGTCGAAGCCGTTCGCGGTCCAGCCGGGCAGTTCCCTGCGGGCGTCGTAGGTCTGGCCGTCGTAGATGTCGTCGGCGCGGTAGGGGCCGGTGTCCGTGGACCTCCAGTCGTCGCCGGGCGCGGTCACGAGGGTCTGGTTCGAGCCGTCCTCGTAACGGATCAGGAGTTTGGCCTTGAGGGCGAGGCGGTTGCCGTCCGCGGAGTGGTAGACGCTGTTGTCGGAGATGCGGCCGTTGAACCAGCCGTTGCCCAGTACGGCCGCGAGGGTGACCTGCGGCTTCCCCACCACCAGGCCCGTCACGTCGTAGGTGAAGTAGCTGACGGTGGTGTCGTAGTTGGTCCAGCCCGGGGTGAGGAGTTCGTGGGTGGTGCCGCCGTCCTGGGGCACGGTGACCCGGCGGCCATTGACGTAGGCGTCGTACACGCCGAGCGCGGAGACATAGAGCCGGGCCTCGCGCACCCGGCCGGCTTTCAGGTCCGCCTGCCTTCTCAGGAGCGGCGCGCCCTCGCTGTTCGGCGCCTTGCCCGCCATGCTGATCCACTTCGCGCCGTCCCAGCCGGTCACGCCGTCGGTGCTGAGCAGGCCGGTCTCGAAGCGCGCGGTCGGGGCCTCGGGGAGGCTGCGGCCGTTCTCGTCCCAGACCTGGACCGTCCAGTGGTAGCGGGTCGAGGCGTGCAGCCCGGGGCCCGCGTAGCGCACGGCCACCGAGTCCGCCGAGTCGACCCGGCCACTGTCCCAGACGTCCGCGCGGCCGTCGGCCAGGCGGTCGGGGGTGGACGCGACCAGGAGGCGGTACGCCGTCTGACGCCGGCCACGGACCCGGGACGCGGTGCGCCAGCCGAACCTCGGGCGGGCCGCGTCCACGCCGAGCGGATTGATGCGGTGCTCCACCGTGAGGCCCTCCACGGCGGTACGGTCGGCGGCCGTGTTCGTGCTGTCGACTCCGTCGGTCATGCCTTTGTCCCTTCGGCTGTTCGGAGGTGTATCTACTTCTGCTGCACAGCCGGGGTGACGTCAGCAGTAGACGATCGGACACCCCCGCCGCAGCGAGTGCTGGGCGGCGCGCAGATACAGCGCCACATAGAACGCCGCGTCCAGGTCCTCGCCCCACGGTCCGGGCCGGGCGGCCGCCACCCGCTTCGCCTCGCCGTCCAGGAACCACGTGGTGAGGTCGAGGTTGTCGCAGGCTTCAGGTATCTCGTCGAGGGGCAGGCGCACGGCCTCGGCCAGCCGGCGCGCGAGGTCGAGGATCTGCGGGGCTCCGGCGATCACCGTGGTGTCCGAGTAGGAGGACTCGACGGGCAGTTCGACCTCCACGTCGAGCGACACCGGCACCAACACCGACCAGTCGAGGAGGGCCTCCGGCTCGGAGGGCGCCAGATGCTCACGCGCCAGCCGCAGGAAGCCGTCCATGGACGGCACCAGCTTCTCCTCGAACTGCAGCCCCGACCCACGGACGAACTCAGTGTCTTCGGGCACGGACCCGTACGGCGGCAGCCCCCGGCGGCGCAGTTCCTCGTTCAGCCCCGCGGCGACGGCCCCCCGGCCCTCCTCCTCGTCCGCGTCGAACCACTCCCGCGCAGCCACGCTCACCAGATAGATCCCCATGCCCGGAAACGTACAGCGCCCCACTGACAACCGACCGCCGTCGGCGTTCGAGGGTCACGGCGCGGTCAGCAGGAGCGTCGGCAGGGTGTCCTCCAGGATCCGCTCGCGGGGCAGAGTGAGGCCGAAGTGCCGCTGGACGACCTCCAGGCAGGCCCGGTGCACGGCACGGCGGTCCAGGTCGTCGTCGGGCAGTCCGGCGGCGGTGAGCCGTTCCTGGACGGCGGCGACCACCTCGGGGTCGCCCTCGGGACTGCCCTGAGCCCAGCTGCCGTCGAGGTGCAGGTTGAACGCGCACATCAGGTTCTCGTCGTGGCGGTAGGTGAAACGCGGGGGCACCGGCTTGCCGTTCTCCTCCTCGTACTCCAGGTGGAAGACGTGCAGCCCGCCCCGGTCGACCGGTCGGCCGGCGGAGCCGAACTCGCCCTGCCAGCCCCCGTACTTGATGACGTAGGACCACTCGTCGAGCTCGCCGTGGCGCAGGGCGATGCCCCCGCGGACCTCTCCGTAGAGGCCTTCCAGCAGGTCCTGCACCTGGCGGCCGGTCAACTCCCCGATCAGGCGGGGCCGGTACGGTCCCCGGGCCGTCTCGGCGATCCTTCTCGCCAGCGATTCCGACTCGAGGTCGGGGGCGATCACCACGCTGTAGCCGCCGTGGGCGATGGACTGGGGTTCGGCGAGCCAGGCTGTTCCGTCGGTCATGGCGATCAACCCTGCCGTATCCGCCCGGAGGGTGTCACTGAGTACACCCCGGAAGACGGGTTCTGCGCCCCATGTGCCCCGGCCCGCGGCTCCGTAGCTTCTTGAGTGAGGCACACGGCGTGCCGGACGAAGGGGGACGACGATGTTTCGCTCAGGCTCACGACGCAGGCACGACACGGGACCCGCCGCCGAGGCGCTGCGGCTGGTGAAGGTCACCAGGACCTACGGCACCGACGACAGTGCCGTGACCGCCCTGGACGGGATCACGCTGAGCCTCGGCCGGGGCACCTTCACCGCGGTGATGGGGCCGTCGGGATCCGGCAAGTCCACGCTGCTGCAGTGCGCGGCCGGTCTCGACCGGCCGGACAGCGGGATCGTGCAGGTGGACGGCACGGAGCTGACGGGCGGTGGCGAGGCGGAGCTGACGAGGTTCCGGCGCGGGCGGGTCGGGTTCGTGTTCCAGCAGTACAACCTGCTGGAGACGCTGACGGTCGCGCAGAACACGGTGCTGCCGCTGAAGCTCGCGGGCCGGAAGGTCGACCGGAGGAGGGCGGAGGAGGTCCTCACCTCCGTCGGGCTCGGCGACCGCCTCGGCCATCGTCCCGACCAGCTCTCCGGCGGTCAGAAGCAGCGGGTCGCCATCGCCCGCGCCCTGGTCACGGACCCTCGGGTGATCTTCGCGGACGAGCCGACGGGCGCCCTGGACACCCGTAGTGCGCGGGATGTGCTGCGGCTGCTGCAGGAGGCGGTGCGGGTGCACGGCCGGACCGTGGTGATGGTGACCCACGACCCGGTCGCCGCCTCCTACGCGGGCTCCGTGGTGTTCCTCGCGGACGGCCGGCTCGCGGGCCGGATGGACGCACCGACACCGGACGCGGTGGCCGAGCGCCTCGCGCACCTGGGCGACGACGTGACGGCGGGGGTGTGAGCGATGTTCATGCTGGCGATGCGGTCGATAGGGCAACGGCCCGGACGGTTCCTCGCGACACTGCTGGCCGCCTTCCTGGGCGCGGGGATCATCATGACGTTCAACTCGCTGTACGACACGGCGGGCCGGCCGGGTGTGGACCCGGTGAGCTCGGACACGCTGACCACGTCCGCGAGTGTCGTCGGCGGCTACGGCACCCTCCTGGTGTTCTTCGCCGTGGCCTCGACGCTGACGGTCAACGTCCGCCAGCGCGCGGGTGAGTTGGAGCTGCTGCGCTGCTCGGGGGCGACTCCGGGGCAGATCAGGCGGATGGTCGTGGGTGAGGCCGTGGCCGTCGCCCTGATCGGTGCCGTGCTGGCGATCGGTCCGGCGATGCTCGGCGGACAGGCCCTGCTGGACGCCTTCCAGGACAGTGGGCAGGTCGCCGGTTCGGTCGACCACTCCTTCGGCCCCGTCGCGCTGCTGTCGGGTGTCGACATCACGCTGGTCGCCGCGGCGGGCGCCGCCTTCCTCGCCGTACGGCGGGCCACGCGCGCCCGTCGACGTCGCGGCCGGGCGCGGACGTTCCTCGCGTACGCGGCTCTCGGCATCGGTGCCGCGTCGGCGACCTCCACCTTCGCCTTCTCGGCGACGGACGAGGCACTCATGGCGACACCGGCGTACGGGGCGATCCTGCTGTCAGTGGGGTTCGCACTGCTGGCGCCGCGACTGCTGAAGGGTGTCCTGGACCGGATGCCACTGACCGGCTCGAGCGGCTGGCTGGCCGTGCGGAACCTGCGCCGGCGGGCGGACCACCTGTCCGGGATCCTGATGTCGCTGATCCTGTTCACGGCGGTGTCCGTCGCCACGCTGTACATGCAGGGCGTGGAGAGCGACGCCATGAGGACCTCGGGCGCGGTCAGGACCGTAGACGCGAAGAACCTTCAGACACTGAACCTCACGGTCGTCGGCATCATCGTGGTGTTCGTCTGTGTGATGCTGGTCAACTCGCTGTACGCGGCGACGACTTACCGCCGACGGGAGTTCGGGCAGCAGCGCCTCGCCGGGGCGACCCCGGGGCAGGTGCTGGGCACGGTGGGCGTGGAAGGGCTGGTCCTCACGGCCGTCGGACTGTGCTTCGGCACGGTGGCGGCGCTGGCCGGGATCATTCCGTTCACGGTCGTGCGCTCCGACACGGTGCTGCCCCACCAGGGCCTCGGCATCTGGCTGGCGGTGGCGTCGATCGCGGCGGCCGCGACGATCGGGACGGGCCTGGTCACGGCCCGCAGGGTGCTGCGCACTCCGGCGGTGGAGGCGGTGGGGGTGGCAGCGTGAGGAGCAGCGGTCGGGGGCGTCACTTCGGTGACGCCCCCTTTCCTGCTGCGCCTCTCGCACCACGTGACAGGATGGGTGAACAAGCGCTTAGATAGTTGGCGGACATGAGTTCGCGCGCGCAGGAGGCCCCGTTGCTGTTCACATCCGTCGACGACGTCTCCGCACGCCTCGCCGAGACCGGCTACCTCGCCTCGCCCGCGGTCGCGACCACCGTCTTCCTCGCCGACCGCCTCGGCAAGCCGCTCCTGGTCGAGGGCCCCGCCGGGGTCGGCAAGACGGAGCTGGCCAAGGCGGTGGCCGAGGTCGCGCAGGCCCGGCTGGTCCGGTTGCAGTGCTACGAGGGTGTGGACGAGTCCCGGGCGTTGTACGAGTGGAACCACGCCAAGCAGCTCCTGCGGATCAGCGCGGGGCGCGACGAGACCTGGGACGAGGCGCGCACGGACATCTTCAGCGAGGAGTTCCTGCTCCCCCGGCCCCTGCTCACGGCGATCCGCGGCGACGAGCCCAAGGTGCTGCTGATAGACGAGACCGACAAGGCGGACGTCGAGGTCGAGGGCCTGCTCCTCGAGGTGCTCAGCGACTTCCAGGTCACGGTTCCCGAGCTGGGCACGATCACCGCGTCCCGCCGTCCCTTCGTCGTCCTCACCTCCAACGCCAGCCGCGAACTGTCGGAGGCCCTGCGCCGCCGCTGCCTGTTCCTGCACATCGGGTTCCCCGAGGAGGAGCTGGAGCGGCGGATCGTACGGCTGAGGGTGCCGGGCCTGGACGAGGCGCTGGCGAAGTCCGTGGTCCGGGTCGTGGGGGCGCTCAGGGCCATGGACCTGCGCAAGGTGCCCTCGGTCGCGGAAACCATCGACTGGGCGCGCACACTGCTCGCGCTCGGCGCGGACCACCTCGACGAGACGGTCGTACGGGACAGTCTGGGCGTGCTGCTCAAGCATCAGGACGACATCCTCAAGGCGGGGGCCAAGCTCGACCTGGACGCGGTGTGAGCACCGCCGAGCGGCTCACCTCCCTCGTCGGTGCCCTGCGCGCGCACGGCGTCCGCATCGGGACCGGCGAGACCGTGGACGCGGCCCGGGCGGTCGAGGCGCTGGGCTTCGCGGACCGGGAACGACTGCGGGAGGGCCTGGCGGCGACCCTGCTGCACGGCACGGCCCAACGGCAGGTGTTCGACCCGGTCTTCGACCTGTACTTCCCGCGGGGCGTCGGCGCCCCCGAAGAGACCTCCGGGGACCGGGGCGACCTGCGCGAGCGCCTCGCCAAGGCCCTTGCCGCGAACGACGAGACCCAGATGGCCCGGCTGGCGGCGGAGGCGGTCGACGGGTTCGGCGGATACGGCAACTCCCCCGCGTCGGACGGCTGGTCGTCGTACCAGACCCTCGATCGGCTGCGCCCGCAGACGCTGCTCGCGCGCGTCCGCGACGACGTCCGGGGGCAGCAGGGCATGTCCGGGTTCACGGACCGGCTCCTTGAGGACGAGCTCCGGCGGCGCATCGAGGCGTTCCGCGCGCTGGTGGCGGCGGAGGCCCGGCGGCGGGTCGCCGAGCGGCGGGGCAGGGACGAGATCGCGCGGCGGGCGGTGGCCCCGACGACGGACCGGGTCGACTTCCTGTTCGCCGGGAAGGACCGGCTGGCCGAACTGCGGCGCACGGTGCAGCCGTTGGCCCGCAAGCTCGCCACCCGGCTCGCGGCCCGTCGTCGCCGTGCCGCGCGGGGCAGTATCGATCTACGGCGGACTCTGCGCGGTTCGCTGTCCACGGGCGGGGTGCCGATGAAACCGGTCCTGCGGCGACGCAGGCCGGCCCGGCCCGAACTGGTGCTGCTGTGCGATGTGTCGGGCTCGGTGTCGGGGTTCTCGGACTTCACGATGCTGCTGGTGCAGGCGCTGCACGATCAGTTCAGCAAGGTGCGGGTGTTCGCCTTCGTCAACCGGCTCGACGAGATCACCCGGCTCCTCGAACACGGCGCGGCCGACCCGGAGGGACTCGGCGCCCGCATCCGGGCCGAGGCCACGCTGACGGGGTGGCACGGCAGCAGCGACTACGGCGTGGCGCTCGGCGAGTTCGCGTCGCTGTACGGGGATGCGCTGAGCCCGCGCACGACGGTGTTCGTGCTCGGTGACGCCCGCACCAACATGAGCGACCCGAACCTGCCCGCCGTACGGGAGATCACCGAACGGGCGCGCCGCGTCTACTGGTTGAACCCGGAGGCGCGTGCGCAGTGGGGCACGGGCGACTCGGCCGCGTACGAGTACGCCGAGTCGGTGGAGATGCACGAGTGCCGTAATGTCCGGCAGCTCAGTGCGCTGGTGGGACGACTGCTGCCGATCTGACCCGAGGCCGGCGCCGACGAACTCACCACCATGGCCGCCGGCGCGGACGCCCGGCTCAGGACCGCCGCGTTCCACGCGCCGGGCGACACCTGTGCGCCAGAAGCGGAACAGGTCCCGGACCCACCGACCGGATCCGGACTCCTCGCAGGTTCACCCACACCGCCCGACCGTGGGTGAAGGGGCGGCACCTGTGCGCAGGGGGCGGAGCACCGGTCCGGATGACAGCCACACCCGTCCGCCGCGCGCGGAGCACCTCCCGGGCCCCGCACCGCGACACCCGGTCGGCGATCCCGCCCACGGTCCCGGGGACGCCCGCCGAACTCCTCGCGGGCTCACCCACACCCACCCCTAAACCAGACGTTCCGGGAAACCGAGCCCGACCACGGGGCGCCGGGGCAACACCCGTGCGCCAGGCGGAGCACCTCCCCGCACCGCAACACCCGACCGGCGACCCCCACCCACGGCCCGGACGACCGCCACCGGACCCCTCGCACGGCCGCCCAGACCGTCGCCGCCAAGGACCAGCCGCGCCGGGGAGTCACGCGCGGAGCACTCCGGTCCGGATGACCGCCGGACTCCTCGTCGGCTCGGCCAGACCAACGGCCACGCCATCGCCGCCCAGGACCAGCCGCGTCGGCGACCCGAGCTCGGCAGTCCGGAAGAGGGGCGGGCCGGTATCCGGCCGGTCCGAGCATCCATCGGCGCGGACCGTCCCGTGCACGTCCAGGTCGTTCAGGCCGCCAACTGCGGATACAGCGCGGCGAGATCAGCGGCGAGTCCTGCCTTCACCTGGCGAGTCAGATCGTCGGCGAGCACCTCGTAGGCGCCGGCCTCGATGCCGTCGAGGGCCTGTGCGGCCACGCTCTCGGGGGTGACCTTCGGGGCGTCGATCTTCGCGGTCATGTCCGTGTCGACGTACCCGACATGCAGGCCGGTGACCTCGATGCCGCGTGGCCTCAGGTCCAGGCGCAGGGAGTTGGTCTGCGACCACAGGGCGGCCTTGGACGCGCTGTAGGAACCGGCGACGCCGAGCCACGACAGCACCGAGTGGACGTTCAGGATGTGGCCGCCGCCGTTGCGCTCGATGACCGGGACGAAGGCCCGGGTGACGAGGAGCGGGCCGTAGAAGTTGGTCTCGAACTCGCGGCGGACGTCCTCGACGGGTGCGTCCAGGAAGCCGGCGTTCACGGACGCGCCCGCGTTGTTGATCAGCAGGGTGACGTCCTGGGCCTGTTCGGCGGCGGCCGCGACGGAGGCCGCGTCGCTCACCTCGAGCGCCAGCGGGAAGGCGTCGGGGTGCGTGACGGTCCGCGGGTCGCGGGCGGTGGCGTACACCTTCTTCGCACCGCGCTCGTACAGGGCGGACACCAGGGCCCGGCCGATGCCGCGGCTGCCGCCGGTGACCAGGGCGACGGAACCTTCGATGGTGGTCATGCGAGTCTCCAGGAACATCGAGAAACTGATCGGTTTACCTACGTCAGCAGAGTAGACCGATCGGTTTCCGATGGCAAGGCGAGGCCTCTTCCCTACGCTCCGGAACGACGGAGGGGGTCGCATGAAGGCAGTCGTCCAGGACCGGTACGGCTCGGCGGACACACTGGAGCTGAGGGAGGTCGAGCAGCCGGTGCCGGCCGCCGACGAGGTGCTCGTCCGGGTGCACGCGGCCTCGGTGAACGCCTACGACTGGCACTACCTGCACGGCGACCCGAAGATCGCCCGGCTGTCGTTCGGGCCGCGCGCGCCGAAGGTGCGGATCAGGGGCCGGGACTTCGCCGGCCGCGTCGAGGCGGTCGGTGACCGGGTCAAGGGGCTGCGTCCGGGCGACGAGGTGTACGGCGAGGCGGACGGGACGTTCGCCGAGTTCGTCTGCGCCAAGGACAGTGAGACGGACCTCAAGCCCGCCGGCCTCTCCTTCGAACAGGCGGCCGCGATGCCACTGGCCGCGAACACCGCGCTCATCGGACTGCGGGACGTGGCCGGGCTCCGGGCCGGACAGTCCGTCCTGGTGAACGGCGCGTCGGGTGGCGTGGGCAGCTTCGCCATACAGATCGCGAAGGCGTACGGCACCGAGGTGACCGCTGTGTGCGGCGCGCGCAACGTCGAGCTCGTCGGGTCGCTCGGGGCGGACCAGGTCGTCGACTACACCAGGGAGGACTTCGCCCGCGCCGGACGCCGCTACGACGTCGTACTGGACCTGGTGGGCAATCGTTCCCTGGGCGATCTGCGGCGCGCGACGACTCCCACCGGCACCATCGTCCTGTCCGGCGGCGGTGTCTACGAGGGCGGCAGCGTCCTCGGCCCGATGCGGCTCCTGGTGGGCGGACGCCTGGTCTCTCCCTTTGTACGCCAACGTGTGCTTCAGCTCCTGGCCAGGGCGAGCAAGGAGAACCTCACCGCCCTGCGCGAACTCGCCGAGGCAGGAAAGATCGCCCCGGCCGTCGAGCGGACGTATCCACTCGGCGAGGCGGCCGAGGCCATACGGCATCTGGAGGTGGAGCACGCACGCGCGAAGATCGTCGTCACGGTGTGAGAGGTGACGGTACGGAACGGGTGTACCTCACTTGCCCTTCGCGTAGTCCTTCGCCATGCCGCCCGCGAAGTCGTAGACCACGCACTGCTCGTCGCCGACGACCCAGGCGTCGTGCCCGGGTGCCACCACGAAGATGTCGCCGGGGCCCAATTCGCCCTCGCCGCCTTCGTCCATGACGATGTGCATGCGGCCCTGGACCACATAGCCGTTGTGGTGGACCTCGCAGCTCTTGGTGCCCGCGATGGGCGAAACGGACTCGGACCAGCGCCAACCTGGTTCGAACGTGCCCACGGCGAAGTCCAGTCCGCTCATGTGGACCGCTTCGAGGTGGCCACGCGGGAAATCGCGGCGCTCGTCCGGCTTGTCGAGCGTCTTCACCTCAAACATGACGGCTCTCCCTTCCGGCCGTGTTTAGGTACGGCCGAGGCCGGTCTCCGTCTCCCGCCCTCCTGGACGGCATTGGCGGCGGCCCAGCCCCACCACTCCATCGTCCGCCTGTCCAGTCCGGCCTGCCATTCGAGTGAGGACGCCCGCTCAGGCCCCGCCCGCTCAGACCTCGCTCGCACAGAGCCGCGCGAAGCGCTCCGCGTCGACATTGCCGCCGGAGACGATCACACCGACCCGGTCCGGCAGGCCGCTCACCCGGCCGCTGAGCAGGGCGGCCAGCGGGGTCGCGCCGCTCGGCTCGATGACGATCTTCAGCCGCTCGAAGGCGAACCGCATGGCGTCGCGGATCTCGTCGTCGGAGACCAGCACGATCTCGTCGACCAACCGCCGGTTCACCGAGAAGGTCAACTCGCCGGGCGTGTGCAGGGCCTGTCCGTCGGCGATGGTCTTCGGTACCGGGATGCTGATGCGCCGCCCCGCCTCCAGGGACCGCTTGGTGTCGTCGCCGGCCTCCGGTTCCACACCGACCATGCGGATACCCGGGTGCAGGCCCTTGGCGGCGGTCGCGCTGCCCGCCATCAGACCGCCGCCTCCGACCGGCGTGAGCAGCGCGCCCAACTCGCCTGTCTCCTCCAGGAGTTCGAGGGCTGCCGTGCCCTGTCCCGCCATCACGTGCGGGTGTTCGTACGGCGGGATGAGTGCCAGACCCCGCTCGGCGGCCAGGGCCTCGGCGATGGCCACGCGGTCGCCGGTGTAGCGGTCGTAGGTGACGATCTCGGCGCCGTAGCCCTCGGTGGCCGCCCGCTTGGAGGGTGGGGCGTCCTCGGGCATGACGATCACCGCGGTGGTGCCGAGCTCGCGGGCGGCCAGGGCGACTGCCTGGGCGTGGTTCCCCGAGGAGTAGGCGGCGATGCCCCGGGTCAGTTGCTCCGGGGTCAGCCGGGAGGCCGCGTTGTAGGCGCCGCGGAACTTGAAGGCGCCGACCCGCTGGAAGTTCTCGCACTTGAGGAAGACCTCGGCGCCGACCAGCGTGTCGAGGGTCCGTGAGCGCAGCACCGGTGTGCGGTGCGCGACGCCTTTGAGCCGGGTGGCCGCGTCCTGGACGTCGTCCGGGGTGACCGGCGGGGTGGTGGTCGTCACGAGTGCCCTCCAGTGTTCGCCTGTTTCCGGGACTGGGAGAGGTAGCTGTAGGCGGAGGCGCGCGAGATACCGAGCCGTCCGGCCACCTGCTCGATCGCCCGCCGGACCGCGAACACACCCCGTTCGTCCAGGCTGCGGAACAGGTCCAGGCGCCCGGAGCGGTCGAGCAGCGCCCACGACTGATGCCGGTGCGCGTCGAGCATGACGTCGACGACGGAGTCGATGTCGTCACCGAAGGTGGTGACGGGCGGCTCCTCGGGGGCTGTGCCGGTCCCGGCCAGGGCTCCCAGCAGGGCGTGGACCTCGCTCGCCGCGGTGACGTCGACATTGACGCACAGCGCGCCGAAGACCGCGCCCGAGGAGTCCCGCAGCAGCATCGTCGACGACTTGACCAGCTTGCCGGCATCGGTCCGGGTGACGTAGTTCAGCTCGTCGGCCGCCTCGTCGCCACGGGCGACCATCCGCAGGCCGATCTCGCTCATCGCCCCGCCGACTCTGCGCCCGGTCACCGAACCGGCGATGGCCACCACCGAGTTCTCCGGCCTGCGGTAGTCGTGCAACACCACCTCGCACACCGGCCCGAAGGTCGCCGCGATCCCGTCGACGACCGATGTGAGCGCGGCGATGATCGCGTCCCGCTCGACCTCCATCGCGTCCTCCCACCTCCGACAGTCCATCTAGACTAACAGTCCAGACACTGGACCAACAGTCCAATTCCGAACGCCCCTCCCTGTTTCTTCGGGGATCTTGACGGTCGCCATGTTACCGGTAACATCAACGTCCATGTCCTCCACACTGGCGCCCCCGCGCACTCCGGTCTTCAGCCCGGCCGCCGTGGTCGCCTCCTGCGTCGGGTTCGTGCTCATCGGCGCGCTCCAGGCGCTGTACGGCCCGGCGATCCCCGCGCTCCGCGAGGAGTTCGGGTTGTCTCCGTCGGGAGCCGGACTCGGTCTCAGCGCCCATTTCGTCGGCGGGGTCGCCGGGGTCCTGCTGTTCGACCGGCTCTTCGGCCGGATCGGCAATCGGAGGATCCTGGGCGCCTCGTACCTGCTGATGGCCGTCGGTGCGGCGGGCTTCGCGCTCGCGCCGAACTGGCCCACCGCCCTGACCGCCGCACTGCTCGCCGGTCTCGGCTTCGGTGGCATCGACTACGGCCTGAACCAGCTGTTCGCGGTCGGCTTCGGCCACCGTTCCACCGCGATGCTGAATATTCTCAACGCGCACTTCGGCGTGGGCGCGATCCTGGGTCCGGCGCTGATCGGTGTGGTGGGTGCCGGACACTATCCGGCGGTCTTCCTCGGCTTCGCGCTCGCCAACCTGCCCTTGCTGCTGTGCCTGAAGGGCGTACGGGACGGGGCGCCCCAGCCGTCCGGCACGGCTCCCGACTCCCCCGGCGCTCTCGGCCGCAGCCTGGCCTCCGTGCTCTCCGTGTTCGTCGCCCTCTACGTCCTGCACGTAGGCATCGAGGCGGGCGTCGGCGGCTGGGAACCCACCCATCTGCAGACCGTGGGATACGGCGCCGGAGTGGCCGCGACCGCCACCTCCGTCTACTGGCTGATGATGACGGTGGGCCGCTTCCTGGTCGCCCCGATCGCGCTGCGGTACTCGGCACAGGCCATCATCACCGTGTCCTGCACGGGTATGACGGTCTGTCTTCTGCTGGCGTCCGTACGGGAGTTGGCGCCGTACGCGTATGCCGGTGTCGGTCTGTTCATCGCGCCGATCTTCCCCACCGGTCTGCCCTGGCTGCACCGGGCCGCCCCCGGCGCCCGACGCGCCGGCGCGCTGGTCATCGCCGCCTCGATGATCGGCGGTGTGGCGGCCGGCCCGGCGCTGGGCAAGGCCATCGAATGGTCCGGGATCCGGGCCGTTCCGCTCCTGCTGAGCGGTGTCTCCGCGGTGTGTCTCGCCGCCACGCTCTGGCTCATCCGCAGTACCCGGACTCGCTGAACTCCCGCTGACTCGAAGGGATGCCCCGCATGCCCGCTCTGACAACGTCCTCCGACGGTTTCCTCCTGCACGGCGAGCCGTTCCGGATCATCTCCGGGGCCATGCACTACTTCCGGATCCATCCCGACCAGTGGACCGACCGGCTGCGCAAGGCCCGTCTGATGGGTCTCAACACGATCGAGACGTATCTGCCGTGGAACCTCCACGAGCCCGAACCCGGCACCCTGGTCCTGGACGGCTTCCTCGATCTGCCCCGCTGGCTGCGCCTCGCCCAGGATGAGGGTCTGCATGTCCTGCTGCGCCCGGGGCCGTTCATCTGCGCCGAGTGGGACGACGGCGGTCTGCCCGCCTGGCTGCTCGCGGACCCCGACATCCGGCTGCGCAGCAGCGACCCCCGTTTCACGGCGGCGTTCGACGGCTACCTCGACCGACTCCTGCCCGCGCTGCGGCCGTTCATGGCCGCGCACGGCGGCCCGGTGATCGCCGTACAGGTGGAGAACGAGTACGGGGCGTACGGCGACGACACCGCGTATCTCAAGCACGTCCAGCAGGCGCTGCGGGACCGCGGCGTCGAGGAACTGCTGTACACCTGCGACCAGGCCAACTCCGAGCACCTGGCGGCCGGCACCCTGCCGGGCACGCTCGCCACGGTCACCTTCGGCAGCCGGGTCGAGGAGAACCTGGCCGCGCTCCGCGCCCACCAGCCCCGAGGCCCGCTGATGTGCTCGGAGTTCTGGATCGGCTGGTTCGACCACTGGGGCGGCCCGCACCATGTACGGCCGGCTGCCGATGCCGCGGCCGACCTGGACCGGCTGCTGGCGGCAGGGGCCTCGGTCAACATCTACATGTTCCACGGCGGCACCAACTTCGGCTTCACCAACGGCGCCAACCACAAACACGCCTACGAGCCCACCGTCACGTCCTACGACTACGACGCCCCGCTCACCGAGAGCGGCGACCCCGGCCCCAAGTACCACGCGTTCCGCGAGGTGATCGCACGCCACACGGCCACGCCCGACGAACCGGCGCCCTCACCCGCTCCCAAACTCCCGCTCACCGACGTCGACCTGGATCACCGGGCGCCGCTGCTGCCGTACGTCCGCGGGCTGTCGTCGACGAACACCGAGGCACCGGTGACGATGAACGAACTGGGCGTGCACACCGGTTACGTGCTCTACCGCACCACGCTTCCGGGCTCGGGCGACGGTCTGCTGCACTTCCCGGGCGGGGTCGGCGACCGCGCGCAGATCTTCGTGGACGGCGCCTCCGTCGGCGTACTGGAGCGGGAACGGCACGACGAGACCCTGTCCGTGCGGGTGCCGCACGCCGGTGCCGTCCTTGAAGTCCTCGTGGAGAACATGGGCGGCGTCAACTACGGTCCGCGCATCGGGGCACCCAAGGGGCTGCTCGGCCCGGTGTCCTTCCAGGGCGCCGAACTGCGTGGCTGGGAGTCGCGGGCCGTGCCCCTGGACCACCTGGCCGCCGTGCCGTTCGGCCCGTCCGGGGCGACCACGGACGCCGTACCCGCCTTCCACCGGGGCACCTTCGAGGTGGACACCCCGGCCGACACCTTCCTCGCCCTGCCCGGCTGGACCAAGGGCCAGGCCTGGGTCAACGGGTTCCATCTCGGCCGTTACTGGAACCGGGGCCCCCAGTACACCCTGTACGTCCCCGCGCCCGTCCTCCGCCCCGGCACCAACGAACTGGTACTGCTGGAGCTGCACGCCACCACCGGCACGCGCGCCCAGCTCACCGACACGCCCGACCTCGGACCGGAGATCGACTGATGTCCCACCCGCACCACCTGCGCGTCCCCTCCCCCGCCGGGCCACCGCTGACCGGGCACCTTCCCTTCGCGGACGCCCCGGGGGTGCCCGACCCGATCGAGGTGACCAGCCGTTGGCTCACCCGTGGCGGCCGGCCCTGGTTCCCGGTCTCCGGTGAGTTCCACTACTCCCGCTACCCCGCCGGGGAGTGGGAGGAGGAGCTGCTGAAGATGAAGGCGGGCGGTGTCACCGCCGTCGCCAGTTACCTCATCTGGATCCACCACGAGGAGATCGAGGGCCGCGTCCGCTTCGACGGCGACCGTGACCTGCGCCGATTCGCCGAGCTGTGCGCCCGCCACGGCCTGGACTTCATCCCCCGCGTCGGCCCCTGGTCGCACGCGGAGGTCCGGAACGGCGGCCTGCCCGACTGGGTCCTGGCCCGCGACTGCGCCCCCCGCACCGACGACCCGGTGTACCTGGACGCCGTACGCCCCTGGTTCGCCGCGATCGCCGAGCAGTTGAGCGGCCTCGACCGGGCCCACGGCGGCCCGATCGTGGCGATCCAGATCGAGAACGAGCTCTACGACCAGCCCGGCCACCTGCTGACGCTGAAGCGGATGGCCCGGGAGGCCGGGCTGAGCGCGCCTCTGTGGACGTCGACCGCCTGGGGCGGTGTCCGACTCCCGCCGGACGAACTGCTTCCGCTCTACGGCGGCTACACCGAGGCCTTCTGGACCGAGGCCGACGGCGGCTGGCCCGACACCTGCCGCAAGCACTTCTTCTTCACCCACCAGCGCGACGACGAGGGCATCGGATCCGACCTGCGCCCGGTCAGCGTGCGGGGCAGCGAACCCGACGCCTTCGCGGACCGATTCCCCTGGGCCACCTGCGAGTTGGGCGGCGGCATGGCGGTGTCGTACCACCGTCGGCCGTACGTCGACCCCGACGACATCGGCGCACTCGGCCTCACCAAGATCGGCTGCGGCTCGGTCTGGCAGGGCTTCTACATGTTCCACGGCGGCACGAACCCCGCGGGTGAGCTCAGCACCCTGCAGGAGTCGCACGCCACCGGCTATCCGAACGACCTGCCCGTCCTGACGTACGACTTCCAGGCACCGCTCGGCGAGTACGGCCAGTATCGAAGGACGTACCACGAACTCCGGCTCCAGCACCTGCTGTTGGCCGACTTCGGGCACCTGATCGCCCCCATGGAGTCGGCGCTGCCCGAGCGGCGGCCGGAGGGGCAGTTCGACCGGGACACCCTGCGCTGGGCGGTGCGCGGTGACGGCACCTCGGGCTTTCTGTTCGTCAACAACCACCAGCCGCACCAACAGCTCCCGGAGCACCCGGAGACCTCGTTCACAGTCGAATTCACGTCCAGCGGCGGCGAGTTGACCCTGCCCAGCACTCCTGTCACGGTTCCGAGCGGCGCGTACTTCTGCTGGCCGCTGCGTCTCGACGTGGCCGGTGTGCGGCTGGAGTGGGCCACCGCCCAGCCGGTGTGCACGGTCGACGTCGACGGCCGTACCGTCCTGGTGCTGACCGCGACGGACGGCATCGCGCCCGAACTCGCCCTGGACACGGCCACGGTGTCGGCTCTGCGCACGCCCACCGGCGACGTCACCCCGGTCGGCGACCGGCTGCTGGTGACCGGGCTGCGTCCCGGCACCGACGCCCTGGTGGAGGTGGACACCGCAGACGGCGGGCGGGTCGGCCTGCTGGTGCTGGACGCGGCGACCGCCCGTACGGCCTACCGGGGCCTGGCATGGGGTGCCGAGCGGCTGGTGCTGTGCGGTGACGGCGTGGTCTTCGACCGGGACGAGGTACGGCTGCACGGTTCGGGGACGGCGACGTCGTTCGCCGTGCTCCCCGCACCGGAGCGGGCGCCCGTGGTGGACGGGGTGACGGCGGAGCCGGTCGCGGACGGGGTGTTCACCCGTTACGCGGTCCCGAAGGCGTCGGCCGGCGAGGGCTCCGCGGTGGAGGTGACCCTCGTCCGGGCCGCCGGGCCCGCCCCGGAGAGCGTCACCGGGATCCAGGGCCGGGCGAGCGCGCCGGCCGACAAGTACTTCGACACCGTGGCCGCCGAGTACCGCGTCGAGGTGCCGGACGCGCTGCCGCCCGGGACGCTGCTGCGGCTGCACTGGAGCGGGGACGTGGGGCGGGCGTACGTGGGAGACATGCTCGTCGCCGACCAGTTCTGCTCGGGGCGGGTCTGGGACATCGGCCTGGACCGGCTGCCCGCCGAGGCCCTGCGGGCCGAGGGGCTGCGGCTGCGGGTGCTGCCACTGCACGCCGGGGCACCGGTGCATCTGCCGGAGCAGGCGTGTGGTGAGCGGGAGACGGCCGCCGTCACCCACGCCGAGTTGATCACCGGGCACACCTGGTCGGTCCGGGCGGGCTGACCTGCCCCGGAGCCCGATACCGCCCGCCGGATCCCCGGGACCGGCCCGCCTATGCTGTGCTCCCGGGGCGGGCCGGGACCGCCGTACCACCGCCACCACACGTCGAGGAAACAGCCACCATGACCCCAAGCGCCGCCGAGGGAGCCGTCCCGAAGGGGCGCAGCCGACGCAACTTCGCCGGCTCGCGCCCGGTGATGGACGACGTGGCCCGGCTGGCCGGTGTCTCCAAACAGACCGTCTCCCGTGTGCTCAACGAGCATCCGTCCGTCCGCCCCGAGACCCGCGAGGTGGTCCTGACGGCCATGCGGACCCTCGGCTACCGGCCCAGCCGCAGCGCCCGGTCGCTGGCCAGCGGGCGGACCCGGATGCTCGGGGTCATCACCTTCGACGCGGCGCGCTACGGACCGTCCGCGATCCTGACCGCGATCAACACCGCCGCCCAGGAGGCCGGTTATCTGCTCAGCTCCATCTCCCTGGACACGGCCGAGCACGACACGGTCGTCGAGGCCGTCGACCGGCTCTCGGCCGAGGGCGCGGACGGTGTGATCGCCATCGCCCCGCAGCTGTGGGTGGGCCACGCCCTGGCGGACACCCGGTTCGACACCCCGCTGGTGGTGCTGGAGAACGGCTTCGACCCGGAGACCGAGCGGCTCACCGGCGACTCCCGCAAGGGCGCCCGCAAGGCAACCGAGCATCTGCTGGGACTCGGCCACCCGACCGTCTGGCACATCGCGGGCCCGAGCGGCTGGACCTCCGCCGACCACCGGCTGGCGAGCTGGCGCTCCACTCTGGAGGCGGCCGGGGCGCGGATCCCCGAGCCGTTGTTCGGTGACTGGAGCGCCGACTCCGGCTACCACCTGGGGCGCCGGCTGGCCCGGCGTACGGACGTCACCGCGGTGTTCGTGTCCAACGACCAGATGGCCCTCGGCGTCCTGCACGCCTTCCACGAGGCGGGCCGCTCGGTGCCGGGCGAGATCAGCGTGGTGGGCTACGACGACATCCCCGAGGCCGCGCATCTGCTGCCGCCGCTGACCACCGTGCGCACGGACTTCGCGGAGATCGGCACCCGGTCCCTGCGGCTCCTGCTGAGCCGGATCGACAACTCGGCCGAACCGCCGCATCCCGAGTCACTCATCCCCGTGGACCTCGTGATCCGCGCGAGCAGCGGGGCGGCGCCGGGGCACTGAGAGCCGTGCCCTGTCGATCCAGGTCGGCCTGTCCTAAGGCCAATGGCGCAGGAACAGGGCGACGGCATGTCGCGTGAGCCAGGCGCCGGCCAGGCCGATGGCCGCACCGGCGGCGACATCGCTGGGGTAGTGGGCGCCCGACTGCACCCGTTCCACGGCCACCAGGGCGGTCGGCACCGCGCACAGCGCGCCCGCGGCCGGCCAGGTGGGGGCGACGGCGGCGGTGAAGGCGACCGCGGCCGCCGTGTGCCCGGAGGGGAACGAGGACGAGTCGGGGCGGTCGGCGACCTCGTCGTGCGGGATCCACTCCGCGGGTGGCCTGGGCCGGTCGGCCAGTTGCTTGCACAGGCCGTTCGACGCCAGTTGGGCGACCGTCAAGGCCATCAGTCCGGCGGCCGCGGCCCTGCGGCCCCGCCACCCGCCCCGCCACGCCATGGCGGCAGCGGCACCGCACCACAGCTTGCTGCTCTCCGCGGACTCCTCCACCGCCGACAGCGCCCTGGCCACGCCCGGCGGGATCCGGGAAGCCGCCTGCTGTGTCAGAGCCCGGTCGACCGTCACCCGCTGTGCGCCGGTCCCGAGTCGTCGAGCCGGCGCAGGTCCTGCTCGTCCCACGTCCTGGTGTCACGGGGCTCCGTGTAGGGCTCCTTGTCGGGCGGCAGGCCGCCGGCGATGGCCCGCTGCCGGACGGTCTCGGCGTCGAACTCCAGGCCCAGGAGAATCGCCAGGTTGCTGATCCACAGCCAGACCAGGAAGACGATGACACCGGCCATGGTGCCGTAGGTCTTGTTGTACGAGGCGAAGTTGGCGACGTAGAACGCGAATCCCGCGGACGCGAGCAGCCAGATGACCAGGGCGAGGAAGCTGCCCGGCGTGATCCACCTGAACCCCTTCACCTTGGCGTTCGGCGTGCCCCAGTACAGGAGCGCGATCATGATCGTGACCAGGACCACCAGGACGGGCCACTTGGCGATCGACCACACCGTCAGGGCGGTGTCTCCGGCCCCGAGCGCGGTGCCCGCCTTGCGGGCCAGAGTGCCGGTGAAGACCACGATCAGGGCGCTGACGACGGCGAGCACCATCAGGACGACCGTCAGGCCGACCCGCACCGGGAGGATCTTCCAGATCGGGCGGCCCTCCGGCATGTCGTAGACCCGGTTGGCCGCGCGCATGAACGCGGCCACGTACCCGGACGCCGACCACACCGCCAGGACGATGCCGACGATCGCCATGAGCGATCCGACACCCGCCTTGTTCTGCAGCTGCTCGACGGCCCCGGTGATGATGTCTCGGGCGGAACCCGGAGTGAACTGCTTGAGATTGCGCAGCACCGTGTCCGTGGCGGACTTGCCGGTCAGACCGAGCAGCGACACCAGGACCAGCAGGGCCGGGAAGAGCGACAACAGGCCGTAGTACGTCAGCGCGGCGGCCCGGTCGGTCAGCTCGTCGTCCTTGAACTCCCGCATGCTGCCGCGCAGCACCGCCCCCCAGGCCGGCTTCGGCAGCTGCGAGGGCGTGTCCGGCGCATGCCGCTCCACGGCGGGCCCGGGGCCCACGTCCTCGGCCCTCGGGGCCTCGCGTTCCGGAGCCTCGCCGCCGCCGTGGTGCTCTTTACGACCAGGAAGATGCAGCTTCATGCCGGCCCGAGTACCCCCGGACGCCGACCCAATCAGAACGCCGATGCGGGAGTCCCCAGGTGTCCACGGCGATGACACCAACCCGCTTCCCTCAAACCTTACTTCATCCCTTGACGTAAGTGGTCCATACCTTTAGGTTCACGGGTCAGCCAGACACCTCGCGACTCCCTCACCCCCCACGAAGGGCTCTGCGCATGCACACCCTCCCGCGCCTCCGCAGATCCGGCGCCGCCACCCTCGTCACGGTGGCCGCCGCGTCTCTGCTGACCTCCATCTCCACACCTGCCGACGCCGCCACCGCGCTGCCAACCGGCTTTTCTACTGTCATGAACGCGGCAAGTGGGCGGTGTCTGGACGCCAGGTCGGCCGGCACCGCCAACGGCACCGTCGTCCAGCAGTACGCGTGCAACAGCACCACGGCCCAGCAGTGGAGTTTCACCGCCACGAGCGACGGCTACGTCCGCATCGACAACCGCAACGGCACCGGCCAGGTCGTGGATGTCGCCGACGTCTCCACCGCCGACAACGCTCCTGTCCACCTCTGGGCCTACGGCGGTGGCGCCAACCAGCAGTGGCTGCCCGTGCACGAGGGCGGCGGCGCCTACCACTTCGTCAACCGCAACAGCGGCAAGTGCCTGGACGATCCCGGTGCCTCGACCGCCGACAGCGTGCAGTTCGTCCAGTACATGTGCAACGGCAGCGCGGCCCAGCGCTTCCAGGTGGTCCCCGTGGCCCAGTCGGCCACCAACCCGGACCTGGGGCCCAACGTGGTCGTCTTCGACCCGTCGATGTCGTCCTCGACGATCCAGTCGCGGCTGAACTCGATCTTCCAGCAGCAGGAGACCAACCAGTTCGGCGCCCAGCGCTACGCCGTCCTGTTCAAGCCGGGCTCCTACAGCGCGGACGTCAACGTCGGCTTCTACACGCAGGTCGCGGGGCTCGGTCTGAGCCCGGACTCGGTCACGGTCAACGGCGCGGTGCACGCCGAGGCCGACTGGTTCCAGGGCAACGCGACGCAGAACTTCTGGCGCGGGGCCGAGAACCTGTCCGTCAACCCCACGAACGGCAGCGACCGTTGGGCGGTCTCGCAGGCGGCGGCGTACCGCCGGATGCACCTGCGCGGCAACCTCGCCCTCGACGACAACGGCTGGTCCAGCGGCGGCCTGCTCGCCGACACGAAGATCGACGGACAGGTCGACTCCGGCAGCCAGCAGCAGTGGCTGACCCGCAACTCCCAGCTCGGCAGCTGGACCGGCGCCAACTGGAACATGGTCTTCGTCGGCAGCCAGGGCGTCCCCGGCACCAGCTTCCCCAACCCGCCCCACACCACGGTCGCGCAGTCCCCGGTGAGCCGGGAGAAGCCCTTCCTGTACGTCGACGGGGACGGCGCCTACCAGGTGTTCGTGCCGTCCGTGCGGTCCAACTCCACCGGCACCAGCTGGGCGAACGGCTCCCCGTCCGGCAGCTCCCTGCCCCTGGACACCTTCTACGTCGTGAAGCCGGGCGCGAGTGCCGCCGACATCAACGCGGCACTCGCGGCGGGCAAGAACCTCCTGGTCACCCCCGGCGTGTACCACCTGAACCAGACGCTCCAGGTGAACCGCGCCGACACCGTCGTGCTCGGCCTCGGCCTCGCCACGTTCGTTCCGGACAACGGCGTCACGGCGATGAAGGTGGCCGACGTCGACGGCGTGAAGGTCGCGGGCGTCCTCTTCGACGCGGGCACCACCAACTCGCCCACCCTGATGGAGGTCGGGCCGACCGGCTCCTCCGCCTCCCACGCCGCGAACCCGACCTCCCTGCACGACGTGTACTTCCGCGTCGGCGGCGCGGGCGTCGGCAAGGCGACCACCAGCCTCGTGATCAACAGCGACAACGTCATCGGCGACCACATGTGGATCTGGCGCGCCGACCACGGCAGTGGCGTCGGCTGGACCACCAACACCGCGGACACGGGCCTGATCGTCAACGGCGACAACGTCACGGCGTACGGCCTGTTCGTCGAGCACTACCAGAAGTACCAGACCGTGTGGAACGGCAACGGCGGCCGCACGTACTTCTACCAGAACGAGATGCCCTACGACCCGCCCAACCAGGCGGCCTGGACGAACGGTTCCACCCAGGGCTACGCCGCCTACAAGGTCGCCGACTCGGTCACCAGCCACCAGGCCTACGGCCTCGGCAGCTACTGCTACTTCAACGTGAACCCGGGTGTGGTCGCGGAACGGGCCATCGAGGCGCCCAACACCGCGGGCGTGCGCTTCCAGAGCATGGTGACGGTCTCCCTCGGCGGCACCGGGACCATCCGGCACGTCGTCAACGGCACCGGTGGCCCGTCCAACTCCGCGACCAACGTGGCCAATCTGACCAGCTACCCGTAGAGCTCCGTCCTTCGGCCGCCCCCCCCTCGACGGGGGGGCGGCCTCCTTCACCCCCCTCAAGGAGCGTGCTCACCCATGTCCGTATCCCTCCGCAGAGGCCGCTTCGCGGTCTTCTCCGTCCTCGCCGCCGTGCTCACCGCGCTGTTCACGGTGACGCCCGCACACGCCGCCTCCGGCACGATCACCGGCCTCGCCGGCAAGTGCGTCGACGTGGCGGGCGCGAGCACCGCCAACGGCACGGCCGTACAGCTCTACGACTGCAACGGCACCGGTGCGCAGATCTGGTCCAACTCCGGTGACGGGACCCTGAGGGCGCTCGGAAAGTGTCTGGACGTCGCCGACCGCAGCACCGCCGACGGGGCCGCCGTACAACTCTGGGACTGTTCGGGCGGCGCCAACCAGCAGTGGGTGGTCTCCGCCGCACGCGACATCGTCAACCCGGCCGCGAACAAGTGCCTGGACGTCCGCGACAACAGCAGCGCCAACGGCACCCGGCTCCAGATCTGGACCTGCGCCGGTACGGCCAACCAGAAGTGGAACGCGCCCGCGAGCGGAGGCGGCGGCACACCGTCCGGATTCGTCGTCAGCGAAGCGCAGTTCAACCAGATGTTCCCGAACCGGAACTCCTTCTACACCTACAGCGGCCTGGTCGCGGCGCTGAGCGCCTACCCCGGATTCGCGAGCACCGGCAGCGACACGGTGAAGAAGCAGGAGGCCGCGGCGTTCCTCGCCAACGTGAACCACGAGACCGGCGGTCTCGTCCACATCGTCGAGCAGAACACGGCCAACTACCCCACCTACTGCGACTGGAACCAGCCGTACGGCTGCCCGGCGGGACAGGCCGCGTACTACGGGCGCGGACCGATCCAGCTGTCCTGGAACTTCAACTACAAGGCCGCGGGCGACGCGTTGGGGCTCGACCTGCTCAACAACCCCTGGCTGGTGCAGAACGACTCCGCCGTGGCCTGGAAGACCGGCCTCTGGTACTGGAACACCCAGTCCGGCCCCGGCACCATGACTCCGCACAACGCCATGGTCAACCAGGCCGGCTTCGGCCAGACGATCCGCAGCATCAACGGCTCCCTGGAGTGCGACGGCCGCAACCCGGCCCAGGTGCAGAGCCGCGTCGACGCCTACAACCGGTTCACGTCGATCCTCGGGGTCATCCCCGGCGGCAACCTCTACTGCTGAACAGGGGGACCTCGTGCGCAAGTTGAGAACCCTGGCCACGTTTCTGGGCGCACTGGCGCTCGTCGTGACGATCCCCGCGACCGCCCACGCGAACGTCCTGACCCTGCTGCCCCAGAACGCCGACGGTCTGGAGCAGACCTTCTCCCCCGCCTACGACTACGACCGCGACGGCTGCTACGCCACCGCCGCGATCGGCGCGGACGGCACGCTCAATCCCGGCCAGAAGCTCGGCGGCGACGTCAACGGCAAGTGCCACGACTACGCCCAACTGGCCAACGCCAACACCTACTCCCGGGCCAAGTGCGACAACGGCTGGTGTGCCGTGATGTATGCCAGCTACTTCGAGAAGGACCAGGCGACCCTGGGTCCGGCGGCCATCGGGCACAGGCACGACTGGGAGCACGTCGTGGTGTGGATCCTCGGCGACCAGGTCCAGTACGTGTCGGTGTCCCAGCACTCCGGCTACCAGGTGGCAGCCCGTTCCGCGGTGCGTTTCGACGGCAGCCACCCGAAGATCGTCTACCACAAGGACGGTGTCTCGACCCACTGCTTCCGGTTCGCGGGCGGCAACGACGAGCCGCCGGAGAACGCCACGGGCGGCTGGTTCTTCCCGCGTCTCGTCGGCTGGAACGGCTATCCCGCCGGGTACCGCGACAAGCTCATCGGCGCCGACTTCGGCTCGGCGACCCTCAAGATCGACGACGGCGACTTCCCGTACGCCCTCGACCGCGCCAAGCCGACCGGGATCAGCTTCGACCCGTACGCCTGAGAAGGGCGGCAGGCCGAGCCGCGGGTCTCCGACGTACCGGTCGGCGCGTCCTCCCCCCGCGGCTTCGCCCGCCCGTCCCATCAGCCGCATGTACTCAAGACGCAGTCTGGTGCCCGGCATGAGATCACGTGCCCGCTGACGCTCACGCGCCTCGCGCCCCTGATCAGACGTCAATCCAGGATCTTCGGCGTGGGCAGCCCCTCCCGCCCTGCCTCGTACCCGAACCGCAGCCCCACATCACCGAGGCCGCTCAGCCGGTCAAGGCAATTCGAGTTCGGGCAGGGAGAAGAAACCGGTAATGGATCCCTCCGTTTGCGTCGTGTGACTGGCTGAAGGGGTGCCGCAACCGGTCCGTCGCCGGTTTCCCGGCGGAAGACAGGCTCCGGCCACACGGTCACCGGGACGGAGATTGTGCTGTGCCACCGTGCCCAACAACTCGGCGGGCGCGTCCACCGGCGGTCACTTGGAGCCGATGCCAGGTCCTGACCCGGCGAACCATCGGATGGTTCGCGCCCAGACCATCGGGTTCTGTGGGCTGTACCGCATAATCCTCGCGTGTCCGAAACTCCCGTCCCGATACCGTCGGGATCCGTTCCGACAGGTACGCCCGCCTGGTCATCCGCCGACGCCGTCCAGTGGCTGCAGACGCGGCCCGCGGGCTGGGTGCGGCCGATGTGGTCCGTGCTGGCGCTGCTGGTCACCGTCGGATGGGCCATCGCGGTGGAGCCGGAACCGCCGTGCAGTGATGCGGTGCCGTGTGGGACCGACTGGGGCGGCATGGTGCAGATTGGCCTGGCCGTGGGCCTGTTGTACTGGCTCACCCGGCTGCCGGAACTCACGCTGATCGCCGCGCCCGCCTTGGCGGGCATCGTGGCATGGGTCGAGCTACCGAGCGCCGACTCGATGTCCCGGGCCGCGAACGTCGCCGTGATCGCGGCTCTCGCCTTCGGCTGGACCGCGGCCCGCGAGCGACTGGCCACACGCTCCAGGCAACGCCGGCTCACGGAGCGGGCCGCCGGCATGGGGCATCCGCTACCGGGACCGGTCGGCCCGCTCAGGCGAGGGACGCTCCCGCTCGCCGCCGCGCTGGTCTTGTGCACCGTGGCCGCCGGTGGCGTGCTGCTGGGGCTGAGAGGCATCCATGGAGACGAGCAGCGCGCGGCCCGGGCCGTGCGCACCACGGCGAAAGTGATCAGCCATGGCGAGGAGTCGGTACAGCTCCGCACCGATGATGCACGGCGCATCACCGTCGACTCGTATTACCCGGAGGACTACGGCGTCGGCGGCACGGTGACCGTGCTGGAGGACGGCTCGTGGCGGCGCCTGGTGGCCGAGCCGTACGACGCCATCGGCTGGCAACTGCTGGTCCTGGCTACCGCACTGCCCGGGCTGTCCCTGCTCACCGTGGGCGTCCTCGCCCGCCGCCGTGCCGCGGCGCTGCGCCGCGCACCGGTGCCGGCTCTGCGCGTGCTGGAGCGCACCGATCATGAAGGCCGGACCTGGGTCTACGCGGCCGACGACAGCTCAGGCCGCACCCCGCTCTTCGCCTGCTTCTTCGCAGCGGCGCTCCCGGACGGCGACGGGTCCGCAAGCCGCATCGATTTCGATGACAATGACGAGGAGGAGGAAGACCCCGTCGTCGACACACGACTGCACGAAGCGGTCATGCTCGGTGCGCCGTACGACGGCGGTGAACTGCTCCTTGTCACGACAGACCGGGACGGGCATCCGATCGTGATCCGTACCGCCGGCCGGCTCCGATTTGCTCGAACCGGCAAGGACCCACTCCTGGATCCCCATGCCCTCAAGGCAGCCCGCTCCGATATCGCAGGGCCACGCCACCAGGACCGGGCCGACCGCATCGCCGCCACTTTGGCACCCACCAGCCATCCCCTGCGCTGGGGACCAGGCTCGGTGGCCCGAACGGCGGGACTGGCCTTCACCGCAGGCGTGGCAGCCGGCATCGCCTACTTCACGCGCTCCCTCGTGACCGACGGCTTCGGCTGGGAGATCCTCCCCCTGCTCGGCCTGCTGATATGGATCAACCTGGCGGCCGTTCTCCTGAACTGGCGCGTCACTGCGGACAGCACCGGCCTGCGGCTGACCGGGGCCTGGACGGTACGACACGTCCCCTGGGAACAGCTGCGGGCGGCCCGGTACACCGATGAGGGCAGTGTGGAGATACGCCTGTCGGACGGCAGCACCTGGCATCTGACGGGCCTGGGTGAGCCGCGGCTCGAGCGACGTCTGCGGGTGCGTCCGTCGTACGTCCGCATGGTCGAGGAGGTCACCACTCTGCACCTCCACCCGGAACTGCGCCCCACCGACCGCTGCTCACCGCGCGACCACGGCCTGCCGCTCGGTCCCGTTCTGCTCTTCCTCGTCGCCCTCACCACGGCAGCCGCGCTCTTCGTATGAGCAGGCCGAGGGCAGAACCTTAGAGGCTGCCGCGACCGTGACCACTCCGCGCAGGACGCCGACTCCTCGCCCCCGTTCCACTGTCACCGCCCGGGACACTGATACTGACGGGGCGATCGACAAGCGGGGGCAACGGTGGACTGGACACTGGCAGGAGGGCTGGCCGCCGGCCTGCTGATCGCGACCGTGACCGCCCCGGTCGGTGTGTCCGGCGCGGTGTTCCTCCTTCCGGTCCAGCTGAGCGTCTTCGGTGTGCCCAACCCGGCGGTCACCCCGACCAACCTGCTGTTCAACGTCGTCGCCGGACCCGGAGCTCTGTGGCGCTACCGCCGCGACGGCGCCCTGCGTGGCGACCTAGCCCGGCGTCTGGTGCTGGGCACCCTGCCCGGCGTCGTCCTCGGCGCCGCCATCCGCGTCTTCGCCCTCCCCGGCCCGAGCGTCTTCCGGCTCCTGATCGCCGCCCTGCTGCTGCCGCTGGGCCTGTGGCTGTGCCTGCGCACCCTCACCCCGGTACGCCACCGCCCGCCGTCCGCAGGCGAGTTGACCCCACGTACGCTCACCGGTCTCGCCCTGGCGGTCGGAGTGGTCGGCGGCATCTACGGCATCGGCGGCGGCTCCCTCCTCGGACCGATCCTCGCCGGACGCGGCCTGCCCGTCGCACGCGTCGCCCCGGCGGCGCTCGCCGCCACATTCGCCACCTCCGTTGTCGGCGCCGCCGCCTACGCGCTGTTCTCACTCATCGGCTCCGGAGACGTCGCCCCCGACTGGTGGCTCGGACTCGCCTGCGGCACCGGCGGACTCATCGGCGGCTACCTCGGCGCCCGCCTCCAGCCCCGTCTGCCCGAACGAGCCCTACGTCTCCTGCTCGGCACCCTCGCCGCAGCCCTCGGCACCCTGTACGCAGCCCAGACCCTGAACTGAGCCCATGCCGCTTGGGGACCTCCGACGGAGACCATCAACGGTCGGTCGGCACTGGACAACGACCGAGGTCCAGGGAACACGGACGCGTGGTCACCGTCTTCAGCCCACCGGGACGTCGCCCGCCGCCTGCACCACGTGTCGCGTCAGCCCTCCCCGGTCGTCATCAAACCCGCGGAAGCCCTGCGCAAGCGACTGGGCTTCGAAAGGAACTTCGCAACCTGGCCTGACGGACCGTCAGGAACGTCAGCAAAGGTCAGCAATCGCTCTGCCACAGCTGCCCACAGACGGCTACAGCAAGCGGTCGACCGCCGGAGGCAATGCCAGGCCGCGCCCCACTCGACTGCGTCACCAACACGCAGGCATCCCTGCAGGTCAGCGCACTCTGCCTCGCGGCTTCAACGGCAGCGGCGGCAGCTCCGGAGCGGGCAGCGGAGCCCCGTCGTAGCCCTTCACCTCACCGAAGCGGGACCCTGTCATCCAGTCCTCACGGGCCTGTTCGATCTCCTCCTGGGACCGCCCGATCCAGTTCCAGAACATGACGAGCTCCTCCTCGAACGGCTCGCCGCCCAGGAGCATCAGGCCCGCGTCCGACTCGGCGCGGAGCGGGAGTTCGGTGCGGCCGCAGCCGAGGTAGAGCATCGAACCGGGCAGGAGCGGCACCCCGTCCACGTGGGCCTCGCCGGACATGGACAGGACGGCGTACTCGAAGTCCGGTACCAGGGGCAGACGTACCTCCGCGCCGCGGGCGAGGGTCAGGTCGGCGCCGACGATGGGGGTGTACGCCGTTCCGGGTGAGCGTGCGCCGTCGAGGTCGCCCAGGATGAGCGTGGCCGTCAGGCCGGGTGCCGTGATCTGCGGCAGCTCGGCGTGGTGCTCGAAGCGCGGGTCGGTGTGGCGGTGGCCGTCGGGCAGGGCAACCCAGAGCTGGGCGCCGTGCAGGAAGCGGGCGTGGGACTTCGGGCTCTCCTCGGAGTGGCTGATCGCGCGGCCGGAGGTCATCAGGCCCAGCTCACGGGGACGGATGGTCTGGAGGCTGCCGGTGGAGTCGCGGTGCAGCACCTCGCCCTGGTGCAGCCAGCTCACCGTCTGCAGGCCCATGTGCGGGTGCGGGGGCACCTGCATGCCCGGCTCGTCGGCGATGTCGTCTGGGCCGTAGTGGTCGACGAAACACCAGGCGCCGACCATGCGGCGGCCCAGGTTGGGAAGAAGCCGGCGTACCTCGCCGGCCTCGCCGAGCTTGACGCGCCGAGGGCTGAGGAGTTCGCGCACGGGTTCCGCCACCACGAAGCCGCGGCCGCCGCACAGGGCGGGAACCGGCTCGCGATCAAGATTGCTCATGACGCCCAACCTAGACCCGTGAGGCGATCCCCGTCAGGCTCCCAGCCCGAAAATAGTAGCCATAGACATAGTAGCCATGTACTGTATCGAGCATGAGTACGGCATCCGAGGGCGCGACGCCCGGTTTCCTGGTCTGGCGACTGTCGATGAAGTGGCGGGTCGCGGTCGACCGCGCGGTGGCGCCGCTCGGCCTGACCCACGCCCAGTACTCGCTGGTGGCATCGCTGTACGGCATGCAGCGCGGCGGTGAGCGCCCGAGCCAGCGGCGCCTCGCCGACCACACCGGCCTCGAACCGCTCTACGTCTCCAAGCTGGCGCGCTCCCTGGAGAGCGCCGGGCTCCTGGAACGCACCCGGGACCCCCGCGACCCGCGCGCGGTGCAACTGGCGCTGACCGAGGAGGGCCGCGCGCGGACCCTGCGGGCCATCAAGGTCGTCCAGGGGCTCCTGGAGCAACTGCTGGCACCGCTCGGAGGCCTGGACAGCGCGCGCACGCGGGAGTTCAAGCGCGAGCTGGCGACCCTGCTCGACGCACCTCTCGACCCGACGAACGTGAACTTGGAGGAGCAGTCATGACCACCACCACTCCCGTCCTCAACCCCCGCGTCATAGCCCTGGCCCACTACGCGGCCCGTGCACTTCTCGAGAACGTCCTGGCCCGCCACGGCGCGACCTTCCAGCAGTCCGTCACCCTGCGGCTCGCCGCCCTCGCCGAGGGCCCGGTCGGGCGTGACCGCATCGTCGAGGACCTCGTCGGCGCGCTGAAGATCGACGCGACGGAGGCGCACTCCGTGGTCGACGAGCTGATCTCCGCGGGACTGCTGGCTCCCCATGAGCCGTCCCAGGTGCGGATCACGGACACCGGACGGGCGCTGTTCGAGACGACGTCCGCCGAGACCGCCCCCCTCACCGCCCGGGTCTACGCCGGCATCCCCGCGGAAGACCTCGTGGTGGCCGGACGCGTACTGAGCCTCATCACCGAGCGGGCCGACGAGGAGCTCGCCGCCCTGAACACGTAGCGGGACAGCACGTACGTCTCAGGTCGCCGTCACGCCCTTCCTGCCCCGCCGGTGGGCGACCTCGCCGAGGATCACGTCGGCGACGATGAAGCCGGCCAGCGGAATGCCGAGCAGCGGCACGAAGTAGCCGAGGACGGCGACGACCACCACGCCGGGCACCAGGATCTGCGGCGGAACCTGCTGCCAGGCGCCGCGCGGGATCGGCCGGCCGAAGGCGGAGCCCCGACCGCGCTGCCACCACATGCGGTAGCCCCACACGATCAACAGGACCAGCGACAGCGCCAGGAGCATCAGGGCGATCTGGTTGACCAGCCCGAACAGGACGCCGGTGTGCAGATCGATGCCCCAGCGGGTCAGCTTGGCGAGCAGCGGGTAGTCGGCGAACCGCAGCACGTCGGTGACCTCGCCGGTGGTCGGGTCGACGGCGACCGCGTCCTGCTTCTCGGGCCAGCTGCGCTGCACCTGCCGTACGACATAGGCCGACGACTCGTCGGCGGGCGGGACCATCTCGACGGGGTCGCCGAGCCCTTCGGCACGGGCGGCGGCCAGCACCTTGTCGAGGCCGACGCCGTGCTCGGCGCCTCCGGCCGAGGCGGACGCGCCGTGGCCCGAGTGGTCGCCGCCCGCGGCCGAGGAGACCGATGGCGTGGACTGGCCCAGGGAGGTGCGGAGTTCGTCGATGTTGGCGCCGGCGTACGTCGACCAGGTCAGTCCGGTCGCCGACAGGAAGATGAAACCGGCCGCGGCCCAGACGCCGACGCTGCCGTGCAGTCCGAGGGTGCGGCGCCGCCCGCTGGTACCGCGGACCTTGCGCAGGGCGCGGCGGCGGGAGAACCACAGCGCGATGCCGCCGCCCGCGATCACCCACAGCCAGCTGGCGGCGAACTCGCTGTACAGGCGGCCGTTCTCGCCGAGGTGGAGGTCGCGGTGGAACTCGTCGATCCAGGTGCGCAGCGGCAGCGCGCCGGTGGAGCCGTACTGCTCGAGCGTGCCGCGGACCTTGCCGGTGTACGGGTCGACGAACACCGCGAGGGTGTGGTTCGGGTCGACCCCCTTCACCCCGGACAGCAGCACCCTGGTCGTCGCGTCGTCCTCGGGGGAAGGACGCACGGCCGAGACGGTCCCCTCGGGGTGGGCCTCGCGGGCGGCGGCGACCTGCGTGGAGATGGGCAGCTTGCTGTCGCCGACGGCGGCGACGGTCATCTCGTTCCGGTAGACGATCTTCTCGGCCTGGAAGGCACCGGCGTACAGAAAGCCGGTGACGGCGGCGATGAGCAGGAAGGGGGCGACGAACACGCCGGCGTAGAAGTGCAGGCGCAGCACGAGCGGGCGCAGCGGGGCCCATCTGCTGGGGACCGGCGCCGGGACGGCCGGTTGCGGGGCCTCGTCGGTGGTCGTCGAGGGGGCGATGGACATCGGCGGCATCTCCGAGGGCTGGGGACGGTAGCGGTCCAGTAGTCGGAGGAAGGGGGCATCGAGTTCCCGGGACGTGAAGTGACCTGCATCACAAGGAAGGCCCACAGCTCGCTCGGTGCCATGACATCCTGGCGCGATGGCAACTCCGAGTCATCGCACGCCCCTTGCCGAGCTGGTCGAGGAACTCCTGGCCACGGACGGTCCGCTGCCGATCGTAGCGGCCGGCGAACCGGTCCTGCGGCGCGCCACCGAGCCGTACGACGGCCAGTTGGACGCCGCGCTGCTGTCCCGTTTCGTCGAGGCCCTGCGCATCACCATGCACGCGGCGCCGGGCGTAGGCCTGGCCGCCCCGCAGGTGGGGGTGCCGCTGCGCATCGCGGTCGTCGAGGACCCGGCGCCCGTACCGGAAGAGGTGCGGGAGGCGCGTGGACGGGTGCCGCAGCCGTTCCGCGTGCTGGTCAATCCGTCGTACGAGCCCGTCGGCACGCAACGGGCCGCGTTCTTCGAGGGCTGTCTGAGCGTGCCGGGCTGGCAGGCCGTGGTGGCGCGGCCCGCTCAGGTACGGCTGACATGCGAGGACGAGAACGGCCGCCCGGTCGACGAGGTGTTCAGCGGCTGGCCTGCACGGATCGTCCAGCACGAGACGGATCACCTCGACGGCATGCTGTACCTCGACCGCGCCGAGCTGCGCTCGCTGTCCTCGAACCAGGCGATGGCCGAGCGGTGGACGCAGCCGACACCGGAGCGGGCGGCCGCGTCCCTCGGCTTCGAGCTGCCCTAGTTGTCCCGGTAGGCCTCCAGCAACCGCAGCCACACCTCGCTGATCGTCGGGTACGACGGGACCGCGTGCCAGAGCCGGCTGATCGGGACCTGGCCCGCGACCGCGATCGTCGCGGAGTGGATCAGTTCGCCGACGCCGGGGCCGACGAAGGTGACGCCGAGGAGGATCTCGTGTTCCAGGTCGACGACCATGCGGGCCCGCCCCCGGTAGCCGTCGGCGTAGAGGCCGGCGCCCGACACCGAAGCGAGGTCGTAGTCGACCGCGCGGACCCGGTGGCCCGCCTGTTCGGCCTCCGCCAGGGAGAGGCCCACCGCGGCGGCCTCCGGGTCGGTGAAGACGACCTGGGGTACGGCGTCGTGGTCGGCGGTCGCGGCGTGGGCGCCCCAGGGATCCGCCTGGACCGGGGCTCCGGAGGCCCGGGCGGAGATGGCGGCGCCCGCGATGCGCGCCTGGTACTTGCCCTGGTGGGTGAGGAGCGCGCGGTGATTGACGTCGCCGACCGCGTAGAGCCAGTCGCTGCCGGTCACACGGAGGCTGTCGTCGACCTCCAGCCAGGTGCCGGGCTCCCGGCCGATCGTGTCCAGGCCGATGTCGTCGGTGTGCGGGGCGCGTCCGGCGGCGAAGAGGATCTCGTCCGCCTCGATACGGTCGCCGGTGCCGGTGACGACCACGACCGTGCCGTTCTCACGGGTGACCGACTCGACCGACGTGCCGGTGCGGACGTTCACGCCCGCTTCGGTGAGCGCCTCGGCGACGAGTTCGCCCGCGAAGGGCTCCATGCGGTTGAGCAGGCCCTTCCCGCGCACGAGCAGGGTGACCTGCGAGCCGAGTGCCTGCCAGGCCGTGGCCATCTCGGTGGCGACCACTCCCCCGCCGACCACGACAAGGCGTCCGGGCGCCGCCTGGGCGCTCGTGGCCTCGCGGCTGGTCCACGGCTTGACCTCGTCGAGGCCCGGCAGGTCCGGCAGGACGGCCCGGGTGCCGGTGCAGACGGCCACGGCGTGCCGGGCGGTCAGCACCTTCCGTACGCCGTCGGGACCGGTGACCGTGACCGTGCGCTCTCCGGTGAGACGGCCGTGGCCGCGGTGGAGGTCGGCGCCGATGCTGTCCAGCCAGCCGATCTGGCCGTCGTCCTTCCAGTTCGAGGTGAAGTAGTCCCGGCGTGCGAGAACCGCGGCCGTGTCGAGGGGTCCCTGCACCGAGGCGCTCAGGCCCGGCAGGCGGCGCGCGTCCGCCTGGGCGATCACCGGCCGCAGCAGGGCCTTGCTGGGCATACAGGCCCAGTAGGAGCACTCTCCGCCGACCAGCTCGCTCTCCACGACCGCGGTGGAGAGGCCGGCCGCGCGGGTGCGGTCGGCCACGTTCTCCCCCACGGGCCCGGCACCGAGCACCACTACATCGTAGGTACTGGAGGCGATGTTTTCCGTTTCCGTCATGGGCCCAGTCTGGTGGGTGGTGTGCACTCGGGCCACCAGGGGTACGCGCGCCGCACACCGAGTGGTGAGAGCTGTGGAATACCCGGCGGACAGGCCGTGTTGTGCCGACGGCTTCGCTCCGAGACCAGGAAGAGGGATCACGTCATGAGCAGCACCGTGGAGCTCACCAAGGAGAACTTCGACCAGACGGTCACGGACAACGAGTTCGTCCTGATCGACTTCTGGGCGTCGTGGTGCGGCCCGTGCCGCCAGTTCGCGCCGGTCTACGAGAAGGCCGCCGAGGACAACCCCGACCTGGTGTTCGGCAAGGTGGACACCGAGGCGCAGCCGGAGCTGGCCGCGGCCTTCGGTATCCAGTCGATCCCGACGCTGATGATCGTCCGCGACCAGGTCGCGGTGTTCGCCCAGCCGGGCGCGCTGCCCGAATCCGCCCTGACGGACGTCATCGGGCAGGCCCGCAAGCTGGACATGGCCGAGGTCCGCAAGGCCGTGGCCGAGCAGCAGGCCCAGGCCGAGCAGAACAGCGAGTAACCCCTAGAAGGGGTAGGTCGCCACGTCCGCGCGTACCGTCGTCCAGCGCACGTCGGTGAAGGCCTCCACATTGGCCTCACCGCCGAAGCGGGCGCCGGTGCCGGACGCGGCGATACCGCCGAAGGGCGCGACCGCCTCGTCGTTCACGGTCTGGTCGTTGATGTGCACGATGCCGGTGGGGATCCGCTCCGCCAGGTCGAGACCGCGGGCCGCGTCCCCGGTGACGATGCCGAGCGAGAGGCCGTACGGCCCCGCGGCGGCCAGGGCGGCGGCCTCGTCGACCGTGCTGAAGGACCGTACAGGTGCCACGGGGCCGAACACCTCCTCCGTGTAGGCCGGCGTGCTGTCGTCCAGGCCTGCGAGAACCGTCGGGCGGTAGAAGAGTTTCTCGTGCGTGCCGCCGGCCGCCAGCTTGGCGCCCTGGGCGGTGCTGGCCTCGACCAGGCCGCGCACCTTGGCGAGCTGGTTGTCGTCGATGATCGGGCCCAGGTGGACCTGTTCCCGGTTCGGGTCGCCGACGGCGAGGGAGTCGGCCTTGGCGGCCAGGCGCTCGACGTACTCCTCGTACAGCGAGTCGTGGACGAGGTGGCGGCCGGTCGTCATGCAGATCTGGCCCTGGTGGAAGAAGGATCCCCAGGCCGCCGTGGAGATGACGGCCTCGATGTCGGCGTCCTCCAGGACGATCAGCGCGGAGTTGCCGCCGAGTTCCAGGTGGGCGCGCTTGAGGTGGCGTCCCGCCGCCTCGCCCACCGCGCGGCCCGCCGCGGTCGATCCGGTGAAGGAGATGACGGGGACGCGCGGGTCGGCGACCAGGGCCTGGCCGACATCGGGGCCGCCGGGCAGGACATGGAACAGCCCCTCGGGCAGCCCGGCCTCGGCGAAGACGGCGGCGAGCGAGAGGCCGCCGCAGACCGCGGTGCGCGGGTCCGGCTTCAGGATCACCGCGTTCCCCAGCGCCAGGGCCGGGGCGACGGAGCGAATCGAGAGGATCAGCGGGGCGTTGAAGGGCGCGATCACGCCCACGACGCCGACCGGGACCCGGCGCGTGTAGGACAGGCGGGGTGCCTCGCTGGGCAGGACCTGGCCCGCGGGGCGGGAGGCGAGGGCGGCGGCCTCGTAGCACTCCTGGGCGGCCACGTGCAGTTCGAAGTCGGCCTTGCCGGGGATGGACCCGGACTCGCGGACGAGCCACTCGCGCAGTTCGTCGGCGTGGGCGGAGAACAGATCACCGGCCTTGCGCAGCACCCCGGCGCGCACGAAGTGCGGGAGCCGGGCCCATTCGGTCTGGGCGGCACGGGCGGCCGCCGAGGAGCGCTCCACGTCCGCGGCGCCGGCGAGGGTGACGGTGGCGAGCGTGTCGCCGGTGGCGGGCTCGGTGACGGCGTACTCAGGTCCCGACAGGGGGTGGGGCTGCCAGCTCTTGGGGTCGAGCAATGACATGACGGCTCTCCGTTCGATCACCGGTGGGACTCACACGGGGAGCGGTAGTCCCGTGTAGTTCGCGGCCAGTTCGGCGGCCGCGTGGTGGGATGCGGTGATGCGGCGCAGCCGTGCGAGCTGCATCCGGCTCTCGAACGCATCCCCATTTGGTTGAGCGTGCAACATCCTAGTCATGTCGTACGAGAACCGCGTGGCCTGCCACACACGAGAAAGACACAACTTCGAATATCTGTCGATCAGTTGTGTCGATCCCGTGCGGTGCAGTGCGGTCAGGGCCCGGGCGAGTACGGATACGTCGGACACGGCAAGGTTGAGGCCCTTGGCCCCGGTCGGCGGCACGATGTGCGCGGCGTCGCCGGCCAGCAGGAGACGGCCGTGCCGCATCGGTTCGTGGACGTAACTGCGCATCGGTGTCACCGACTTGGCGGTGATCGGGCCGCGTTCCAGTGTCCAGTCGGCGTCGATCGCGAAGCGGGCGGCGAGCTCGTCCCAGATCCGCTCGTCGGACCAGTCCTCGGGATCGGTACCGTTCGCGACCTGGAGGTAGAGCCGGGAGACGGTGGGCGAGCGCATGCTGTGCAGGGCGAAGCCGCGCTCGCCACGGGCGTAGATCAACTCCTCGCAGGACGGCGGGACATCGGCGAGGATCCCGAGCCAGGAGTACGGGTAGTCGTGCTCGTACGTCCGGCTCGTCGCCGTCGGGAAGGCCTCCCGGGAGATGCCGTGGAAGCCGTCGCAGCCCGCGATCCAGTCGCAGGTCAGCGTCTGTTCGCGGCCCTCGTGCAGGAACCGCACAACGGGGGCGTCGCTCTGCGGCTTCTCGACCGCCAGAGCCTCCGCCTCGAACAACAGCGGTGGCCCCTCGGCCAGTTGGAGCGCGACGAGATCCTTCACGATCTCGGTCTGGGCGTAGACCGTGACCGTACGGCCACCGGTGAGGACAGGGAAGTCGATGTGATGCCGCTCCCCCGCGAACCGCAGCTCGATGCCCTGGTGGACCAGTCCCTCGGTCTCCAGACGCTCGGCGGCGCCGCACGCGCGCAGGGCGTCGACCGTGCCCTGCTCCAGCATCCCGGCACGCTGACGGTGCTCGACGTACTCCCGCGTCCTGCTCTCCAGGACCACACAGTCGATCCCCGCGCGATGCAGCATGCGGGCGAGGAGCAGTCCGGCGGGGCCGCCGCCGATGATCCCGACCGTGGTGCGCATGGGCAGGCCTCCCTGCGTCAGCTGGAGTCGCGGTGCACCACCGTGGCACCCAGCACCGTGTGCGTCTCGGTCGCGGCGCCCGGTTCGCGCACCGCGCGGTCGACCAGTTCGGCGAGGTCGCGGCCGGACGGCAGCTCGAGGTGGACCGTGCTCAGCCGGGGCCGCAGCAGCCGGCCGAGGAGCAGGTCGTCGGCGCCGATCACCGCGGTGTCCTCCGGGATGCTGATGCCCTCATCCTGGAGGGCACGCATTAACAGCATCGCGTACTCGTCGTTGTACGCAAACACGGCGTCGAGGCCGAGGTCCCGCCAGCGGACGGCGAGCTTGGCCGCGGCCTGCTCCTCGTAGGCGAGGGGCAGCTCGGTCAGCGTGGCGTCGGTGCCGTGCAGGGCCCTGCGCACACCTGCCAGCCGGGGCAGCGAGAAGGCCTCCAGGCCGGACTCCTCGGGCACCACCACACCGATGCGGCGCCGGCCGCGGGCGTACAGGTGGGTGGCGGCACTGTGGCCGACGCCCGCGTGGTCCATGAGCAGGGCGTGGGCCCCCTCGACCGCGTCGGGACCGAGGGTGACCACCGCCCGGGCACCGGAGCGCCGGAGCAGGGCCACACCCTGCGGGCCGAGTCCCGTGCCGGGCACCAGGACCGCGACCGGGCGCAGCTCGGCCCAGGCGCGGGCGGCCTCGTCGCCCTGCAGGCCGACGCTGCCGTACTGCACGACGGTGTAGTCCAACCGGCCCAGGGCCCACTGGAGTTCACTGATGAACTGGCTGTAGAGCGGGCCGACCGGGATGGACGGGGCGGGCATCAGGACCATCCGGCTGTGGCCGGCGCGCAGGCTGCGGGCGGCCGCGTGCGGCACGTACCCGAGTTCCTTCGCGGCCTCGTGGACTCGGCGGCGCGTGGGCTCGCTGATCCGGACGGCGCTGGTGTTGTTGAGGACGTAGGAGACGGTCGCTCGGGAGACGCCGGCCAGGCGGGCCACGTCGGCACTCGTGGGAACCGAGCGCGTCGCCGGGGAAACGGGCGCGGGCGTTTTCGGTATCTGCACCATGACGGTCGTCATCTTTGCAGAAGCTGTGAGGGTGTAGCGGACCGGGGCGCGGCCCGAACTCACCGTGGCGGATCGGTGCAGGTGAGCCGGGCGACGAGGTCGTCCCAGCCCTTCTCCAGGCGCTCCAGCGGCATTTGGCACCTCCGGGTGAGGTGATGGATGGTGGCGGGATCGAGGTAGCCCATCAGGGCCTGGGCGAGCAGTTCGGAGTCCGCTTCCGGGCGTGCCTGGCGCAGCAGCAGGGTCACATGGCTGTGGTGCACCCGGCGGGGCGCGGGGGTGAAGCGGCGCTCCGGGCTCGGCTCGGCGGCCAGCATCAGGTCCATCTCGTCGCCGGACCGGCGCAGGAGCGCGTGGCCGAACGCGCGCAGCCGGTCGACGGGCGGTGCGCCGGGCCCGAGCGGGGCGGGGCCACTGAGGAAGGCCGCCTGGAAGTTGCGCTCGGAGTGGTCGAGCAGTGCCGTCAGCAGGCCGGTGCGGTCGCCGAACCGGCGGAAGACGGTGCCCTTGCCGACCGACGCGGCCGCGGCCACCGCCTCCATCGTGACCCCGGCCGCCCCGTGCTCCGCGACCAGGCGGGTGGCCGCCTCCAGGAGCCGGGCCCGGTTGCGCGCGGCGTCGGCACGCAGGCAGGGCTCCTCCTCGGGAAGGCCGAGCTGGAGCAGCTCGGGCTCAGTGGGATCAGGTGGAGTCGGCAGCGGTGGCAGGGGCGGCAGGACGGCGGACATGAATTAAGCGTAAAGCAGCGGGAAGAAAACTGGACCGAGGTCCGGTTATGGGGGTACAACTTTAAGCGGACCCCGGTCCGCATCATTACGGCAATGTTTCACCCTCCCTTGGAGTTCGCATGTCTGTTCGCATTCTCGCGCTCGTCGGAAGCCTTCGCGCCGGTTCGACCAACCGCCAGCTCGCCGAGGCGGCCGTCAAGCACGCCCCCGAGGGCGCGGAGGTCGTGCTCTTCGAGGGCCTCGGCGAGATCCCCTTCTACAACGAGGACATCGACGTGGAGGGCAGCGTCCCCGCGGCCGCCGCCAAGCTGCGTGAGGCCGCGCAGACCTCCGACGCGTTCCTGTTCTTCTCCCCCGAGTACAACGGCACCATCCCGGCCGTACTGAAGAACGCCATCGACTGGCTGTCGCGTCCCTTCGGCGCCGGCGCCTTCGGCGGCAAGCCGGTCGCCGTGGTCGGTACCGCGTACGGTCAGTTCGGCGGTGTGTGGGCGCAGGACGAGACCCGCAAGTCCGTGGGTATCGCCGGCGGCAAGGTGCTCGAGGAAGTCAAGCTGTCCATCCCGGGTTCGCTGGTGCGCTTCGCCGAGACGCACCCGGCCGACGACGCCGAGGTCGCCGCGCAGCTGGCCGAGGTCGTCGCGCAGCTGCACAGCACCGCGGGTGAGGTCGCCGCGGCCTGACCTGCGGCGAAACGGGTCGGGGTCTTGGACTCCGGCCCCTTTTCGTCTGCCTGCGGGTCCGTGGGGGCGGTCGCGCAGTTCCCCGCGCCCCTGCGGGGCGCGCCTCCTCACACCACTGCCGAGGGCGCCAGTTCCCGTAGAGCTTCCAGCGCCGCCGCGATCGCCGGGCGTTCGTGCGCTCCGCCGCGGGTGCAGGTAAGGAGCTTGCGGTGCGGGTTGCCCGTGCAGCGGACCCTTGCGATCGGCAGGTGGGGGGTCAGGTGGGCCAGGCGGGGGATCAAGGCGACGCCCAGGCGGTGGGCCACCAGGTGCGCCGTGACGTTCCAGTCGAGAGCGTGGTGGACCACGCTCGGAGTGAAGCCGGCCGCGCCGCAGGCCGAGAGCACGTGGGGGCGGCAGGGGCTGTCGGGGACCGGGGCGATCCAGTCCTCGTGCGCCGCGTCCGCGAGATCGGCGCGCTCGCGTCCGGCGAGGGGGTGGTCCGCGGGGACGACCAGGTCGAACGGGTCGTCCAGCAAGGGCTGTTGGTCGTAGCGGACGTCACTCATGGGCGGGTTGTACGGGGTCGCCTCCACGACCGACAGGTCGATCTCCCCCTCGAAGAGCAGGTCGAAGCTCTCCGTCACGCCCAACTCCTGGATGCCGACGGTCAGCCGGGGATGCCGCTCGCGCAACCGGACCGCCATCGGGGCCAGCAGCACGGACACGGCCACCGGGAAACCACTCACCCTGAGCGGTCCGGCGGGCTCGCTGTGGTCGGCGCGCAGATCGAGTTCGGCCTGGTCCCAGCGGGCCTGGATGGCGTCGGCGTGCGCGAGCAGGCTCTCGGCGGCCGGGGTGAGACGGATGCCGCGGCCCTGGGGTTCGAGGAGGTCGACGCCCAGGTCGCGGGCGAGCTGGCGGATCTGCTGGGAGGCGGCTGACGGGGTGAAGTGCAGGGCGCGGGCGGCCGCGGTGACCGTGCCGTAGTGGGCGACCGCCCTCAGGACGTGGAGTCGGCGCAGGTCAATCATGAAGCCCACGCTTCAAGGTCGGATCCAGGAAGTCAACCTGGACGTGAACGAAGACTCCGCTGCACTCTGGGCTGTGTCGCGACGGCCGTAACAGCCAAGAGGTACGAGGAGTCACCATGACCAGCACGATCCGCGCCGTCTGCCCGCACTGCGGCTGGCCCGACGGCGCCGAGCCCTTCCAGGTGGTGTCCCGGCACGGCACGGCGACGGGCGGGACGGTGTGGACCCGCTGCGCGTGCGGCTCGCTGCAGGTCCGCGTGACCGACGGCTGCGGGACCCGCGTCCTCTCCCGCAGCCGGCCCTCCGCCGCGCGTGCGGGTTAGTCCAGTTCCGCGAGCCGCTCCACGGCCGGGGCGACGAAGCGTTCGATCCACTCCGCGGGGGCGTCGATGCGCGGGGCGAGAATGACGGTGTCGATGCCGAGCTTGCCGTAGCCGGTGATGTCCCGGGTGAAGGCCTCCAGGTCGCCCTCGGTGGCCGGTTCGCCCATGTAGGCGACGGTCTTGCGGATCTCGTCGTAGTCGCGCCCCTCGGTGTCGCAGTGGCCGCGCAGCACGTCGAGCTTGTGCGTGACCTCCTCCGGCGAGGTGGCGAAGAGGTTGCAGGCGTCGCCGTAGCGGGCGACCAGGCGGAGGGTCTTCTTCTCGCCGCTGCCGCCGATCATGATCTCGGGGTGCGGGCGGCTGACCGGGGCCGGTACGCACAGGGTCTCGGCGAGCCGGTAGTGGGTGCCCTCGAAGGGGCCGTTCGCCGCCGGGTCCCACATCTGCAGACAGATCCGCAGGGTCTCCTCCAGCCGTTCGAAGCGCTCCGCGAGGGGCGGGAACGGCACGCCGAGCCCTTCGTGCTCCCGGTTGTACCAGGCGGCTCCGATGCCGAGGGTGGCCCGGCCGCCGGAGAGCACGTCGAGCGTGGTCGCGATCTTGGCGAGCAGTCCGGGGTGGCGGTACGTCACTCCGGTCACGAGCGCGCCGAGCCGGACCGTCTCGGTGTGGGCCGCGAGGAAGCTCAGGGTCGTGTAGGCCTCCAGCATGGGGTCCTCGGCGCCGCCGTTGAACTCCATCTGGAAGTAGTGGTCCATCACCGACAGCCAGCTCACGCCGGCCGCCTCCGCCGCGGCACCCGCGGCGGCGAGTTCGGCACCGAGAGCGGGTGCGCCTGCGGGGTGGTCGAACCGGTTGATGTGCACGCCCACACGCATGTCCGTCTCCGTTCACGGGACTTTCGCCGACCTGCCCGACGCTAGAACTTGAAGCGCTCTCGAAGTCAAGGGGCGGGGAGACGTGCGCATGCGTGCTCCGGCCGCCGCGCCTCTCACACCACCCGTTCCGCCTCCGTCTCCCCCTGCTTCTTCGCGGCCCGCAGGCTCGTCAGTGTGGTGACCGTCAGGACGAGGACGATGAAGCCGAGGGAGAAGGGGATGCTGATCTCGGGGACGTGGACGCCGGACTCGTGGAGGGCGTGCAGGACGAGTTTGACGCCGATGAAGCCGAGGATGATCGAGAGACCGTAGCTGAGGTGGACCAGCTTCTTCAGCAGGCCGCCGATGAGGAAGTACAGCTGGCGCAGACCCATCAGGGCGAACGCGTTGGCGGTGAAGACGATGTACGGGTCCTGGGTGAGCCCGTAGATGGCGGGGATGGAGTCCAGGGCGAACAGCACGTCGGTGGAGCCGATGGCGAGCATCACGACCAGCATCGGGGTCATGACCCGCTTGCCGTTCTCCTCGATCCACAGCTTGGTGCCGTGGTAGCGGTCGGCCACACCGAACCGCTTCTCCACCATCTTCAGCAGCTTGTTCTCCTCGTACTCCTCGTCGTGTCCGTCCTTGCGGGCGTCCTGGACGAGCTTCCAGGCGGTCCAGATCAGGAAGGCGCCGAAGATGTAGAACACCCACGAGAACGCCGAGATGATCGCCGCTCCGGCAGCGATGAACCCGGCGCGCAGCACGAGCGCCATCACGACGCCGACCATGAGCACCCGCTGCTGATACTGCGAGGGCACCGCGAACTTCCCCATGATCAGGACGAACACGAAGAGGTTGTCGACGCTCAGGGATTTCTCGGTGATGTATCCGGCGAAGAATTCGCCCGTGGGTTTCCCACCGCCGAAGAGAAGCAGCCCGAGTCCGAAGAGACAGGCCAACACGACCCAGACGACGGTCCAGATGCCGGCCTCCTTGACCGACACGTCGTGGGGCTTGCGGCCGATGAAGAAGTCGGCGCCGACCAGGACGCACAGGGCGACGATGGTCAGCAGCCAGACGGTGAGAGAGACGTTCACTGGTTCTCCTGATGCGTGGGGGGCATCGACAGCGTTGTCACCACCGGGGATCCCTTCCACCTACAAAAGGTGAACAACAGGTCACGCGATGGCAAGGAACCGCAGGTCACACGAGAACATGGCGGAATCTCGCCGCTCACCACCCGCCGTACGGCGGGCAGGTTCCGCCGTACGGCGGCGTCCAGGACGGACGTCGTTGCCCCGATCATGACGCCACGAGCCGCCGCGCCCCGCGTGAGGAGAAGCCATGACCCATGTGCCGCCCCCGTTCGACCCCGAGCTCAGTGCCGCCCTGGATCTGATCAAGGACGTGATCTCTCCCGGTCTCACCCTGGACGAGATCGACATCGTCCGTCAGGGACCGGGCATCGAGATGCTGGCCGACCTGGACCTGACACTGGGCGGGTTCTTCGAGGTGGAGGACCGGTCGGTGCCGGGACCTGCGGGCGCCCCCGAGATCTCGCTGCTGATCTGCCGCCCCACCGGTTCCTCGTCCGCGGGCACCGGTCGTCCGGTGATCTACCACGTCCACGGCGGCGGCATGATCCTCGGCAACAACCGGGTCGGGGTGGACGGTCCGCTGGCCTGGGCGAAGGAACTGGACGCGGTGGTGGTGTCGGTGGAGTACCGGCTGGCGCCCGAACATCCGCATCCGGCACCGGTCGAGGACGTCTACGCCGGGCTCGTGTGGACCTCCGAGCACGCCAAGGAGCTGGGCGGCGACCCAGAGCGGATCGTGATCGCCGGTGCCAGCGCGGGTGGCGGGCTGTCGGCGGCGCTGGCGCTGCTCACCCGGGACCGCGAGGGGCCGCGTCCGATGGGGCAGCTGCTGATGTGCCCGATGCTGGACGACCGCAATGACAGTCACTCGACGTATCAGATGGCGGGGCTGGGGGTCTGGGACCGGACGGCCAACGAGACGGGCTGGACGGCGTTGCTGGGTGAACTGCGGGGCGGTCCCGACGTTCCGGCGTACGCGGCCCCTGCCCGGGCCGAGGACCTGTCGGGACTGCCGCCGGCCTTCCTCGACGTGGGGTCGGCGGAGACGTTCCGGGACGAGGTCGTCGCGTACGCCTCGCGGATCTGGCAGGCGGGCGGGGTGGCGGAGCTGCATGTGTGGCCGGGAGGCTTCCACGGGTTCGACGGGTTCGCTCCGCAGGCGGCGTTGTCCCAGGCGGCGCGGGCGGCACATGTGGGGTGGCTCAGGAGGTTGCTGGGCAGCTAGGGGTGGTGCGGGCAGCGGCGCGGAAGGAAGCGCCACGTGCGGACATGGGGCGGCTGCGGCTGCGTCGCGGCTGGTCGCGGGCTCACCTGGCGGAGCCACACATGTCCCCGCGTGGTGCAGCCGCGATGTCACAGTCCCGCGTCCCACGGGGGCGCTTCGCGTCCCCCAGGGCGCACCATGGGCGTATGAAAGAGCTGGCCGGGCGCCTCACCGCGCTGGATCCGGATGCCGGTGCCGCCGTCCGGGTCATCGCCTACTTCGATCGGCTGTCCGAGGCCCGCGCGGGGCTGGAGGCGTTGGTGCGGGGGGCCGCCGTGCTGGCCGGGGTGCCTGCCCGGCTGGTCGATGTCGAGCGGCGGGTGCAGGTTCGCGTCGAGGCCGATGGAACGCGCCGGGACTCCGGGGTGCCGCCGGATCCGGGCTGGCCCACGACCGCGCTCGCGCCGGGTGGGGCCGCCGCGCTGTGGCTGGAGCGGGCCGAGGCGACGCCCAGCGTGGTCGACGCGGTGATTCTGGAGCGGGCCGCGGGTGCCGTACGGCTCGTGCTGGACCGTACGCGGGGACGCGCGCCCGTCGATGACCCGGCGCTGATCGAGACCGTGCTGGATGCCACGGCCCCCGAGGCCGCCCGGTTGCACGCCGCGCGTCGGCTCGGACTGGAGACCATGGCGTCCGCGCGTGCGCTGGCCCCGCTCGACGGGCCGCCCCGGATCGTGGCCGGGCGGGCGGACGCCGTACTGCCCGCGGGGCGGGTCGGAGTGGGGCCCGCCGTGCCCGTGCTCGATCTGCCGCGGTCCTGGGCGGACGCCCGCACCGCGCTGCGGTTCACCGCGCAGGGCACGGCTCAGGATCCTGGACCGAAGATCGTGTACGCCGACGAACTGGGCGGCGTCGCGCTCCTGGCCGACCTCGTCGCGCCGGATGCCGAGCCGCCGCCCGACGTCCGGGCGCTGGAGGCGGCGGGGGCGGCCACGCCCTGGCTGCTCGGCACGCTGCACGCCGTGATCTCGACGGCGAGCCTGCGTGCGGCTGCCGCCGAGATCAACGTCCACCACTCCACCCTCCAGGACCGGCTGTCCCACGCGGAGCATCTGCTGGGCTGGCCGTTGCGCACACCTCAGGGGCGACTGCGGCTGCAACTGGCCCTGACCATGCGGCACTTGGCACGGCCGTAGCGGGACCGCAGAGGGTCAGCGGAACTCGTGCGCGACCTCGATCACGCCGACGATGTGCGCGTTGAACTCGTCGAGCTCCTCGGCCGGGACCCACAGTTCGAGGATCGTGCGGCCACCTGCCTGCTGGACGGGATAGCGGCTCAGGAAGTCCGACTCGACCTCGAAGCGGGTCACGAAGCCGGCGCCGTCGTGCTTGACGTTCCAGTCCCGGGCAATCCTGATCGCGTAGTCCTCGTTGAGGACCGGGTAGAAGATCGGCTGCTCGGGCAGCCTCGGCGGCCAGGCCCGCCAGTCGAGCTCCCGGACCAGGTCCAGCTCCTTGGGGCCGGTCGGGCGCCAGAGGGTCGTGGTGGAGGGCCGGGTCGTCATCGGAGTCGCTCTCTGCGGGTGCGGGTTCTGATAGTTGCGCGCGCACTATAGAAGCAGACGCTGAAAGTTTCAGCCATGCAATATCCTGGGCGTTACCCGTACCGGGACGGAGGAAGCAGGCCCCATGACCGCCACAGACCCCGCACTGACCGCCCTCGCCCAGGGCTGGTGCGCGCTCTCCCTGCTGCACGGACGGATCGAGGCCCACATCGAGCGCGCCCTGCAGGCCGGACACGACCTCAGCGTGCGCGAGTACTCCCTGCTCGACGTCCTGGGCCGCCAGCACGACGGCGAGGGCGGACACCTGCAGATGAAGCAGGTCGCCGACGCCGTCGTCCTCAGCCAGAGCGCCACCACTCGCCTCGTCACCCGCCTCGAGGACCGCGGCCTGCTCTCCCGCTACCTGTGCCCCACCGACCGCCGCGGCATCTACACCGACGTCACCGACGCCGGCCGCACCCTCCTCGAACAAGCCCGCCCCACCAACGAGAAGGCCCTCCGCGAAGCCCTCGACCAGGCGGCCGCCAACCCCGAACTCGCCCCTCTCGTACGAGCCCTCGAAGCCCACGGCCTCCCGGCCTGACGCGGACGCCGTTCGTCGAGGTGCCCGCCGCGTCCGAGGCCATCGCGACGATGCCCGCCGTGGACCCGACCGACCGCTGCGGGACACCGAGGCGGTCGTCCACGGCGCCCTCCGCCTCACCTTCTCGATCGTCGCGGACAAGGCACACGACATGGCGGACGCGGCGGCGCCAAGGCCACCACCCGGTGCGCCGGAAGGTGACCGCCTTGCCCGTCGGCAGGCGGACGTCCTTGCGCGGCAACGACCCACCGCGCCCCAGCTTCAGGATCGTCGCGGACAAGGCACACGACATGGCGGACGCGGCGGCGCCAAGCCCACCACCCGGTGCGCCGGTCTGAAGGTGCGAGGACCAACGAGTTCCTGGAGGAATTGCCGCTGACCGCCACGGGCAAGGTCTTGAAGGACCAGCGGTGAAGGACAGCGCCGCGTTTCGCGCCGACGAACGGAGATTCAGCGTGACGACGAACCAGGCCACCGCCCCGGGCGAGGACATCTCACTCACTCGGCTGGAGCGTCTCGACGAGGAGATCATCGCGCTGCTCGCGCGCCGACGCGAGATGGCTCAGGAACTCCCCGCCCCGGCCCGGGCCCGCGCCGTCGACCCCGGCTTCGTGGAGGCCGTACGGGACACCACGGACCGTTACCGACAGGAGCTCGGCGGGGCGGGTGAGCTCGTCGCCCGCGCGGTCATGGTCCTGTGCCATCCGGGCCGCCAGAGCTGAGCCGTGCTCGGCCGAAGGGCCGTACAAAGTGGCGGGGGTGATCTCGCCGACAGCCCCGAGGTGGCGAAGGGCACAGGTCGTGGGGCTGCGGCGGCCGTTGACACCCTCTTGGATTTGGCCGTACAAAAGGCCCCATGAGCGTGCCGCAGCTTCCCCTGTCCGGCGTCACGGTGGTCAGCCTGGAGCAGGCCGTGGCCGCGCCCTACGCCACCCGGCAGCTCGCCGACCTCGGCGCCAGGGTGATCAAGGTGGAGCGGCCGGGCGAGGGGGACTTCGCCCGCCGCTACGACACGACCGTGCACGGCCACTCCAGCTACTTCGTGTGGCTCAATCGGTCCAAGGAGTCCCTCACGCTCGACCTCAAGGACCCGCGCGGCCTCGAGATCCTGCACCAACTCCTCGACGGCGCCGACGTGTTCGTACAGAACCTGGCTCCGGGCGCGGCCGACCGGCTGGGCCTGGGCGTGGACGTCCTCGCCGAGCGCTGGCCGCGGCTGATCCCGTGCACGATCTCCGGATACGGCACCGACGGGCCGTGGGCGGACCGAAAGTCGTACGACCTGCTCGTACAGTGCCAGACGGGCCTGGTGTCGCTGACCGGGACCGCCGAGGAGACCGCGCGGGTCGGGATCTCGGTCGCCGACATCGCGGCCGGGATGTACGCCTACAGCGGCGTCCTCACCGCCCTGTACACCCGGGCCACCACCGGCAGGGCCCACCCGGTGGAGGTGTCGCTGTTCGAGGCACTGGCCGAGTGGATGAGCCAGCCGGCCAATTACACGCGTTACGGCGGAAGCCAACCGCCGCGTCTGGGCACCCAGCACGCCACCATCGCCCCGTACGGCGCCTTCACCGCCGCCGACGGCAAGGACGTGCTCTTCTCCATCCAGAACGAACGCGAGTGGCTCGCCCTCTGTACGCACTTCCTACGACGGCCCGAACTAACCGAGGATCCGCGCTTCACCACCGGCTCCGCCCGGGTCACCCACCGCGAGGAACTCAACGCCGTGGTCGCCGAGCGGATCGCGCGCTCCGACGCCGCAGCGGTCTTGAAGGACCTGGAGGACATCGGCATCGCCTGCGCCGGGGTGAACGACGTCGCCGCGTTCCTCGACCACCCGGTCCTGGCCGCCCGCGGCCGCTGGCACGAGGTCGCCGTTCCCGGCGGGGCCACGGTGGAGGCGCTGCTGCCCCCGGCCGACCTCGCGGGACTGCCCGCCCGCATGGACCCGGTCCCGGCGGTGGGCGAGCACACCGAGGCGATCCTCACGGAGCTCGGCCGTACCGGCGACGACATCGCGGCGCTGCGTGCCGACGCGGTCGTCTGAGGCCCTGGACCGGAGGAGACACGAGCGATGAGCGTCCTGGACATCCTCTCCGACGACGAGCGTCTCGTCGTACGGACCGTGCGCGAGTTCGTCGACAGGGACGTCCGGCCCGTCGTCCGGGATCTGGAGCACAGCGACACCTACCCCGAGCAACTCATCGAGAGGATGAAGGAACTCGGCGTCTACGGCCTGGCGATCCCCGAGGAGCACGGCGGCAACCCCGTCTCCACGCCCTGTTTCGTCCTGGTCACCGAGGAACTCGCGCGCGGCTGGATGAGCCTGGCCGGGGCGATGGGCGGGCACACCGTCGTCGCCAAGCTGCTCCTCCACTTCGGGACCGAGGAGCAGAAGAGGCGCTGTCTGCCGAGGATGGCCACCGGAGAGCTCCGCGCCACCATGGCCCTGACCGAGCCGAGTGGCGGCAGCGACCTCCAGTCGATCACCACCGTCGCCCGCCGCGAGGGCGACGAGTACGTCGTCGACGGGGCGAAGACCTGGATCACCAACTCCCGCCGCTCCGGGCTGATCGCCCTCCTCTGCAAGACGGACCCGACCGCCGAACCGCGCCACACGGGCATCTCCGTACTGCTCGCCGAACACGGTCCCGGCCTAGTCGTCTCCCGTGACCTGCCCAAGCTCGGCTACAAGGGCGTGGAGAGCTGCGAGTTGAGCTTCGAGGGCTACCGAGCGCCCGTCGACGCCCTGTTGGGCGGCAGGGAAGGACGCGGTTTCGCCCAGATGATGAAAGGGCTGGAGACCGGACGGCTCCAGGTCGCCGCCCGTGCCCTGGGCGTGGGGCGGGCCGCGCTGGAGGACTCGCTGCGCTACGCCCAGGAGCGCGAGAGCTTCGGCAAGCCGATCTGGCGCCACCAGGCGATCGGCACCTACCTCGCCGACATGGCGACCAAGCTGACGGCCGCCCGTCAACTCGTGCTGTACGCGGCCCGGGAGGCCGACGCCGGACGCCGGGTCGACATGGAGGCCGGCATGGCCAAGCTGTTCGCGTCCGAGACGGCGATGGAACTCGCGCTCAACGCCGTCCGCATCCACGGCGGTTACGGATATTCCACCGAGTTCGACGTCGAGCGGTACTTCCGGGACGCCCCGCTGATGATCGTCGGCGAGGGCACCAACGAGATCCAACGCAACGTGATCGCGGCCCAGTTGGTGGCGCGGGGTGGTCTGGATGGCTGAGCAGATCCAGCGCGACAGCATCTACCTGCGGCTGGCACGGGAGTTGCGGGCGGCGATCCTGCGCCAGGACTTCCCGGAAGGGGTACGACTGCCGACCGAGGCCGAGCTGGCCGACCGGTTCGGGATCAGCCGCCAGACCGTACGGCGGGCATTCCAGGACCTCGTCGCCGAAGGACTGGTGCACCGGGTGCCGGGCCGGGGCACCTTCGCCACCCCCCGCGAGGAGCAGTACCTGCGTCAGTTCGGCTCGGTGGACGACCTGATGGGCCTGTCCATCGACACCCGCATGCAGGTCGTCGAACCCCTGCACCAACGGGTCGACGTCGACGCGGCGGGACGGCTGGGCCTGCACAGCGACCGGGTGCACAAGGTCGCCTTCCTACGGCTGCACGAGGACACCGCGTTCTGCCACACCTCAGTGTTTCTGCCGCCGGAGGTCGGCCGGCTGCTGGAGTCGGTCCCGGAACTGGCCGGGCCCGGCACCGCCGGTGCCACCACGGTCATCGGACTGCTCGACGAACGGCTGCCCGAGCCGATCGCCGAGGCCGAGCAGAGCATCACCGTCGCGGCGGCCGACGCCGGGATCGCCGGACACCTCGGGTGCGAACCGGGCCGTGCGCTGCTGCGCATCGACCGGGTCTACCAGTCGGCGGCCGGACGGCTCGTGGAGCTGGCCGTCAGTCACTTCCTGCCCGAGCACTACTCGTATCGCGTACGGCTGCGGCGCAGCGGACGCTGATGCTTCCCCACCCGCAAGAATCAGGAGAAGACCTTGAGCTTGAGGATCGTTGTCACTGTGAAGTACGTGCCCGACGCCACCGGCGACCGGCACTTCGCCGATGACCTGACCGTCGACCGTGACGACGTGGACGGTCTGCTCTCAGAGCTGGACGAGTACGCGGTCGAGCAGGCGCTGCAGATCGCCGAAGCTGCGGACGATGCCGAAGTCACTGTGGTCACCGTCGGCCCCGAGGACGCCAAGGACGCGCTGCGCAAGGCGCTGTCGATGGGCGCCGACAAGGCCGTCCACGTCGAGGACGACGACCTGCACGGCACGGACGCCCTCGGTACCTCGCTGGTGCTGGCCAAGGCGATCGAGAAGGCCGGTTACGACCTGGTGATCTCCGGTATGGCCTCCACCGACGGCACCATGGGCGTGGTCCCGGCGCTGCTGGCCGAGCGCCTGGGTGTGCCGCAGGTGACCCTGCTGTCCGAGGTCTCCGTCGAGGACGGCACGGTCAAGGGCCGCCGGGACGGCGACTCCGCCACCGAGCAGCTGGAGGCCTCCCTCCCGGCCGTCGTGTCGGTGACCGACCAGTCGGGCGAGGCGCGTTACCCCTCCTTCAAGGGCATCATGGCCGCCAAGAAGAAGCCGGTTCAGGCCTGGGACCTGTCCGACCTGGACCTGGAGGCCGAGCAGGTCGGCCTGGAGGGCTCCTACACCACGGTCGACTCCGCCACGGAGCGCCCGGCCCGTACCGCGGGCACGATCGTCAAGGACGAGGGCGAGGGCGGCAAGCAGCTCGCCGAGTTCCTGGCAAGCCAGAAGTTCATCTGAGTCAACAGGAGTTGCTTTCCCATGGCTGAAGTTCTCGTCTATGTCGATCACGTGGACGGTGCCGTCCGCAAGCCCACCCTGGAGCTGCTGACCCTGGCCCGCCGTATCGGCGAGCCGGTCGCCGTCGCGCTCGGCGCGGGTGC